>UBZM01000061.1 GCA_900470095.1 Hyphomicrobiales bacterium | reverse complement strand
GTTCAGGGAGGTCTGCTTCAGCCCGACAGGGCGATCGGCCGTCGCGCCGTGATCTCCCGGGCGAGGGTGCGCGGTGGTCGCATGTGCCATGAAGAGCTGATCCGAAGTGAGTGTGTCCTTGGGCCGAGCATAGGAACCAGGCCCCGGCGGGCAATCCGCCGGCAGGCATGACTTCATGCCGGAATGTTATGCCGGCCGGCGAGCGGGGTTGCGACGCCGGAGAACGCCCCTCATCGGCGCCGTCGATGGCGCCGCTGCTCCAGGCGAGGCTCCCGTTCTGACCCGGCTGCTCCATGGGCGCAGGGCGCAGCGGCGATTGGCCCGCGCGCCATGCCGTGATCGCATCGACTGTGGCATCCCTGCTCCTTGTGGGCTCCGGGCGGGTAACAAAAGCGTAATCGGGTAGAGAAATCCCTGTACAAATTTGCGTATGTGACGTTTCACTGCCCCGTTTTCTCAGAGGATGTCAGGCTTTTACAAGGTATTCATTCCTCTGGTGATTTTTTGATCATAAAATCTGTCTGAAATTAAATTGTGATCGGAAAGATGCGGCTGTAATGAGTATTTAAGTTGCAGTTCTTGGTGATCGTCCACTTCTGGTAGAGGGCATCGCAGCTCTGCTGAAGCGCCGCGCGGAATCGCGAGATCGCCAGCGCAGTCTTGCTCGGCGAGACGACGATCACGAGGCCTGCACGAAACCGGATGGGCAGGATGGGGGCTCGCAACGCGTCGAGGCGGTGATCGCAGCACGGGCGTTACCGCCCGGGCGTGCCTGAACTCCGAGCCGACCCGTGACCGGATGGAAGGACTGCCGATGCACATGATCCCGATCGTGGCCGCGGTTTCCGCCCTCGCACTCACCGGTGCCGCCCATGCCCAGACTCCGCCTGAAGAAGCTGCTGCCGACCGCGAGGTCGGGCTCAGTCCCGTGGCTGCATCGGGACCCTTGAGGAACCGGTCGGTGATCGTCGTCGATATCCGCGCGCTGCCCAAGCCGGAACGGTTACGCGTCACCCGGATCGTTGCAGCACGCGGCGATGACGAACTGCAGAAGCTCCGGACGGCGATCGATGCAGCACCGCTTCTCGCCCTTGCGCTTCGGGCGCAGGGGCTGTCATCGCTGCAGGTGCTCGTCGCCGAGACCGGTGCCAATGGGCGGCTGACCCTCATCACCAGGAAGAAGTTCTGACGGCGATGGCGGCCGGCAGCGCCAGGGGTGCGTGAGCGCCCTGGCCTCGTCGCAGCGGCTGTATTCCCGGCTGGCGACCTTATCGGCATGACCCGGCGTCCCCATATCCTGGCGACCGGCGCAAGCGCTCAACCGGCCGGCCGGAGGCGTTCATGGACATCGTCGTCACGCAGCTCGAGCACAGCGTTTGGGAAATGAAGGACCGGCTCGGTCGCCATTTCGGAACGATTGTTGCCGGGCAGGATGACGATTTCTGGATCGGCCCTGAGAACCGGGGCGCGCGGGCGCTGCCCATGATCCGATTTGGCCCCTACGCCTCGCTTGGCGCCGTGATGACCGCGATCCAGGCCTATATGCGCTACGAGACCGGCGACCTGCAGCAAAGGACGAGCTTCGATCCGCTCTGAATCTTCGCCCTCCGCACGGCGCGCCCAGCAGATCGAGATCTGGCCGTCCCAGACTTGGCCGTGCCCAGACCTTTTCGTGCCCAGACCTGGCCGTGTCTGATCCTGGGCGTGGCTAAGATGACGCGGGCCGTCTGCTTGCTTAATCCGCGATTTGAGCGCCCAATGCCTGGGCAGTCTCTGTTTTGACCGAACTGAGACGGGCCTCAATGCCGACCGTGCTCGGCCACCGCAATTCCAGTCGAGCAAGGCAAGGGCGTTTGGCGCGACAGCGCGCCATGTCCGATGACATCGAGATGAGGTCGCCGACGGCCGTCTCAGCCTGCGGATGCGGGTAAGCCCTCGACCAGCTTCGAAAGCAGACGGTTGCTGCGGCAACCTGACTTGGGCCTCCGGAATGGCTTCCGAGGGCAGCCCCAGCCTCTCCCTGGATTGGTCTGACCCCGGGCAAAATGCGATGGAGTCCCCATGACAAGTTTCTGGCTCAGTTTGGACAGTTGCCGCGCCCTTGGGGTGTGGATGGCTCCGCGTTACCACGCCTGGATCGCTCTTCTCATGCTGACCGCGGCCTTTGCGTTGATTGCAGCGGTCGTGGTCCATTGAGCCGCCATCCAGATGCCGGCGAAGAATGCGAGGGGGGCGCTCTTCGCACAAGGCGAACCAGACATCGCCATCGCATCGCGATCGAACGCGCTGAAGGCGTGAATGGCACCAGGCAGCGACGATCTCTCCCCCAGTCAGCGCGTCCAATGGGCGCTCGCGGGGGCGAATGCCTGGCATGCCAATCTCCGGTTCAGCGGCCGCGCCGTTTACCGAAGTCGACCTTCTCGCCCTTCGCGCGGTGCCTGACGGCTCTCCCCAGGCGGAACAAACGGGCACGTCGCGGGTTGAATGCCGTCTGTCGCATTGCGTGGTGCCACAATGGGCTCTTTACCGCGTGCCTACCGTCATAAGACCCGGCGCCGCCAGCCATCGACCGAGCGAAGAGCCTCTGCTCGACCCCGAGCCGCGGCAGGTGTGCCTGTCGAACTGACCCGCCAGATATGCCGGGATGACGACGGCAATCACTATACGGTGATCGCCTGGCGCCCGTATCCGCATCGCCGCAGCACCAGCTATACGCTCGCTACGGGCGCGCTGGTGAACTATGTCGACGACCACAGATTCGAGATCGACAGGACGGGGACGATCATCACCCGCGTGCCCGAGCAGGTTGAGAAGGCCCAACGGGATCGCATCCGGCCTGGAGATCTGAGTGACGTGCGGCCCGGGCTCGCGCTACCGGAACCAAACGGGCCTCAGCTTGTTGCACAAGCGCAAGCCGCACCGCAAAGGCTTCCGTTCCCTGACAGGCAGCCTATGAGACGGCCGAGATTTCCCAGCTTCGACAGTTTGATCTGGCTTGCGGTGATTGTGCTGGTTCTGGCCTTCGCCAACCTGCTTGCTCCGGCCCCCAATGCGCACGGCGCCGGCTTCCTGGCGTTCCTCCTGCACTGGCCGTAATGGCGTGATCGCGGATCTCGCGCTGGTCTGGCCAATGTCGGCGCCATCAGCAGGCCTTGTTGCCGTGTCGCCGGCACGGATCGAATGCGGCCATCGGCCCTGTCGTTCACGATGAAGCCAGGGACCGTTCGGGACGCGCCCTCCTGGATGCCCGGGGGCCCCTTCAGGCTGCGACATTGCTCGCGGTTCGGTGTAGTGTCGGGGACGGGCCGGTCGCCGGCTCAAGGATGCGCTTGCAGTTCCCGCCGGGTATCTGCCGCGTCGATGATGGATTTCTCACAACATGGAAGACGCGGGCATATTGGCGCAGGCGATCGTCGACACGATCGCAGAGCCCTTTGTCGTGCTCGACGATCAGCTTCGCGTCGTGAAGGCCAACAACGCCTTCTGCACGGCCTTCCATGTCGATCGTGACGAGATGGCGGGCCGTCCATTGGCCTCGCTTGGCGATGGCCAATGGGACATCGCGGCCCTTCGCGTTCTTCTGGACGGGATCATTCCCGGGCATGCCGTCCTTGAAGGGTTCGAGATCGAGCATGAGTGTCCGCATTTTGGCCGTCGGATCATTCTCCTGAATGCCCGGCAGCTGGTCGACGAGGACGGCGCGGCGAAGAAGATCCTGCTCACCTGCACCGACATCACGGCGCGTCGGGCGGTCGAGCGGGAGAAGGAGGAGCTTCTCAAGCAAACCGAGGAGCTGCTGCGCCAGAAGGATGTCCTGCTTCAGGAGATCCAGCACCGCGTCGCCAACAGCCTCCAGATCATTGCCAGCATCCTGCTGTTGAAGGCGCGGGCCGTCTCATCGGAGGAAACGCGCCGGCACCTGAAGGATGCGCATCAGCGCGTCATGTCGGTCGCCGAGGTGCAGCGGCATCTCCACACCGCCGAAGGGATCGACCAGATCGAGGTCAGCTCCTACCTGACCAAGCTTTGCGCGAGCCTCGCCTCGTCGATGGTCGGGGAAGGTCAGCCGATCGCGGTCGAGGTGATCGCCGACGCAGGGATGATCAGGTCCGATCAGGCCGTGAGCCTTGGCCTCATCGTCACCGAACTCGTCATCAACGCCATCAAATACGCATTCCCCGTCGCCAGGGCCGATGCCGTGATCCTCATTACCTACGAGATCAAGGGCGCGGACTGGAAGCTGGTCGTCTCCGACAATGGCATCGGAAAGACGGCCGGCGACGCGGGCGGGGCCGGCACCGGACTGGGCACGGCCATCGTGCAAGCGCTCGTCAAGCAGCTCGACGCCGTCATGGAGGCGCCGAGCGGGGCTGGCGGCATGAAGATTGCGATCACCCGGGCGAGCTTCGTCTCGCGCATGCCGAGCGCGGCCTGAAACTCCGCGAGGTCTCCCGGACGTTGAAGGCGATGAGAGCCGGCTGACGGCAAGGCGCAGTCCGCCACCAACGAGAAGACCCGCCGCCGGACGTCGATCCGGACCTTGCCCATCACGGACGTGTGAGACGCTGCCGGATCGGACCAAGGCCTCAGTTCGAGCTCGCCGGATTGTCCTTCACACCAACATCCCTGTCGGCTGGCGTTACGTCCGTCGGCGCATAGGGGGCTGGTGTGCCTTCCTTGATCGGTGGCGCTTCGTGCGCGCCGCCCACGGCGCCCATTTTGCCGCGAGCCCCGGGCGGCGGGCCGGCGCGCAGTGCGGCGACAGCGTCCCGCGCGTTCTCATAGGCGAGTTGCAGAGGGGCAAACTCCTCGTAGCTGCATCGGCGCTCGTAGCCGAGGGCTGCCATATCGATCGCGAGGACGCCGAGTTCCTGCGACAGCCCTTGCGCATCGGCTGGATCGGTCGAGGCGCCGGCGCGTTCCGTGATGCCCTTCAGGCGGGACAGGATCCCACCCATCGGATCGGCGCCGCCCTGGTTGAGGAAGCCGCCGGCGGCGGCGAGCATTGAGCTGACGACGCCTCCGACCAGCACGACATTCCAGATCTGTTCGCTGAACAGGGTCGACCAGCTCGTGTCCGTATCGTCCAGATAGGCGGCGGTGCCGGGGTGAAGCGGAAAACGTGCATCCTTCTCGCTGTCCGGTGGTGTGATCAGGCTGGCCAGCGGAACCTCGCGCGCCAACTCGCTGCGCCGTTCGAGCAAGCCGCGCGTCACCTCCATGATCGCGTTGTTGTAGAGCCGCGCGCGCAGGGGACCGGTCGAAGCGCGATTGGCAGCCAGCGCGGTTGGAACCCCGACCGTGTCGACATCGTCGTCGGGAATGGACAGACGTGGAAAAGCGTTCTTCTCGATCGTCTCGGAGCTGGCGGCCGGGGTATTCTGCTTCAAGGACTCGCCAAGCTCGATACTGAGGATGGTCGGGGGATTTTTCCGCTTGTCACCGACCGCGGCGACCACGTCCCTGACCACGGGATCGGCCGGGACGCCGAGCACGACGACACAATCGAGCTGTCCGCCAGCGACGAGCCGGGCGACATCCCCGGGCTTGACGATCGTCAGGCGAACATCGGCCGGTGTGAGGCCCACCAAGTCGAGGAGCCGGGCGAAGGACGGCTCGTCAAGCGGCGAGCGGGAGACGAGACCGAGGCGCTTGCCCTTCACATCGGCGAGCGTCTCCAGCTTCAGTCGCGCCGGTGCCGCGGCGATCACGAGATTGGTGCGCAGCAAAGCGACCAGTGCAGCCCCGGTCGGCAAGGGATCGTCGAGCCGCAGGACGGCGAGGTCGACCTCCCGTTTCTCCAGCAGCCGGCTGCTTTCGTGCATATCGGCCGTCGTGACCAGATCCAGGCGCGCCCCGGCCCGGTTGACGTCGAGCAGGCGATTGAAGGCGATCAGCAGCTTGGCATCGATCCCGTCCTTGGGCCCGGCCGCGACGCGCAAATGCAGGGGCTGCGACCAGGTGAGATAGCCGACGACAGCCGCGGTCAGCAGCGCGAAGGCCGCCGCGGCGATCAGCAGGAGACGCGAGATCGAGATGTTCATGGCACATGTCCCGAACTGCGCCTCGCGTCGAAGACGTCGGCTCAGCGCCTGCCAGCCACGCTATCGGCTCTGGACCGCTTCAGCAGCGGGGAGCCCACGAGCCCGGCAGGGCAAGCTTAGCGCACAATACGGCGACGTCACCCATGGTGCTGTCAGGTGCTGCGCTCCCGCAGCGCGACGCGGGACCGGCACTCCGGCCTTCTCCTCACAGGGCGCGGGCAAGCGCCGCGAAGAAGGCATCGTCATTGATCTCGAGGCGTTGGCGAAAGCTCGGCTTCGAGCGCGCGCTCAGCACCACGACGACCAGGCGCTTCTGCGGGTTGATGTGGATGTACTGGCCATAGATGCCCTCGGCCTGGAAGGTGCCCTTGAGCGCCGGGTCGTCGAGGACGGGGATCCACCACATGTAACCATAGGGGATGAGCGTCTCGCCGATCGGGAAGGGCTGGCCCGCTTCGCCGGTCCAGCCCTCGGGCAGCAGCGTCTCGGCGCCGATCCGGCCGCCATCGAGGACGAACTGCCCGAAGCGCGCATAATCGCGCATGGTCGCGTGCATGCCGCTGCCCGACACGGTCATTCCGTCCGGGCTCTCCGACCACCAGGTCGCGTCGGCTTCCGCGCCCATGCGCGACCACAGCCGGGTCGAGAGGTAATTGGCGAGGTTCGTGCCGGTCGCGCCTTCCATGACCGCGCTGACGAGGTAGGATTCACCGGTATTATAGGTCCAGGACTGCCCCGGCGCCGTCTCGGCGGGCAGGGCGGCCATGTGCCGGGCGATGCCGCCTTTCTGCCACTGCATCTGGATCTCCAGCAACTGCCGGCGGTCGGAGGTCGGGTCGGTATAGGCCTCGCGCCAGCGGATGCCAGACGCCATGCGTAGGAGCTGCCGGATCGAGACCTGCGCATAGACGCCGCCGAGCGGCGCATAGCGCGTCACCGGGTCGTCGAGGCTCGCGATGGCGCCCTCGCGCAGCGCGATGCCGACCAGCGTCGCGGCCACCGATTTGGCGAGCGAGCAGGAATTCCACATCGTCTGGGGGCCGATGCCCAGCGAATAGCTCTCCTCGATCACCTCGCCATCGCGCAGCACCGTCAGCCCGGCGACACGGTTGACCGAGAGATAGTCGTAGAGATCGAAGGTCGAACCGTGATCCTGGATCGCGAGCTTCGGCAAACCCTGGCCGGATCGCTTCAGCGCGGACGGCTTTGCTGCGCGCGGGATGGTCCGGGAGGGAAACCAGCCGCCATCGGTCGACATGGTCGCGACCATCTCGTCGGGCAGCAAGGTGCCGTCATAGAAGCGCTCGATCTGAGCGCGGGTGGAGCTGTCCATGCTCATCGCCTTATCCAATGCCCGTTCCTGGCCTGATCCCGGCCTGCCTGTCCCGCCGCATCATCCCTGCCGTGTCGGCGCGTTGATGCTGATCCAGGTCGTCTTCGTCTGCAGATATTGCCCCATCGCTTCCAGGCCCTTGTCGCGCGCCAGCGAGCCCGAGCGCTTATAGCCGCCGAACGGCGTCTTGAGATCGCCTTCGGTGAAGCCGTTGATCGCAACCGTGCCGCAAGCCAGCCGCCGGGACATAAACAGCGCCCGGTCGAGATCCCTGGTGTAGAGCGTCGCGTGCAGTCCGTAATCGCTGTCATTCGCGACCGCCAGCGCCTCGTCCAGGCCGTCGACCGGGACAACGCCGAGCACGGGGCCAAAGATCTCCTCGCGCGCGATCGTCATCTGCGGGCCGAGGTCGCCGAAAACAGTCGGGCCGAGGAAATTTCCGGGCCGTTCCTGCAGTGCTGGCGAGGAGGAGAGGACGCGGCGCGCGCCCTCGCGATGCCCGGCCTCGACAAAGCCCAGCACCGTCCGGCGATGCTCGGCCGAGACCATCGGGCCGAGTTCCGTCGCCGGATCGAGCGGATCTCCGACGACCAGCGCCCGGGCGCGTTCCGTGATCAGATGGAGATATTCCTCCTGGCGCTTCCGGTCGATGATCTGGCGCATATTGGCGGAGCAATTCTGCCCGCCATTCCAGAAGGCCGCGGTCACGGCATTCTCGATCAGCTCCGGCGACAGTTCGGCATCGTCGAGCACGATGAAGGGGCTCTTGCCGCCCATCTCTAGGCCGATCGATTTCAGGTTGCTCTCTGCGGCATAGCGCAGGAACAGCCGGCCGACCTCCGTCGAACCGGTAAAGGAGACGGCGTCGATATCATCATGCAGGCCGATCGCCCGGCCGGTGGTCTCGCCGAGACCGGGCAGGACGTTGAGCACGCCGGCCGGAAGACCGGCCTTAGCTGCGAGTTCCGCAAGCCGCAGCAGTGACAGCGCGGTCTGCTCGGCCGGCTTCACGACGACGGAGCAGCCGCTGGCGAGCGCCGGCGCCAGCTTCCAGGCCGCCATCAGCAGCGGAAAATTCCAGGGGAGGACGGCGCCGACCACCCCGATCGGTTCGCGCGTGATCAGGGCGCAAGCATCCTCGCCCGTGGGCGCGACCCTGCCAAAGCTCTTGTCGATCAGCTCGGCATACCATTGGAAGGTCGCGGGAACCTCGATCGCGATCTCCTTCAGGCAATCCCTGATCGGCTTGCCGCTGTCGAGGCTTTCCAGCACGGCGAGTTCGGTCGCGTTGCTGCGGATCAGTTCGGACAGCCGCAGCAGCACCGCCTTGCGCAGCTCGGGCGCGGCGCGCGACCAGCCGCCATCGCGAAAGCTGCGCCGGGCGGCTGCCACGGCCCGGTCGACATCGGCGGGCTGGCAATGCGCGATCGTGGTGAGGATCTCGCCCGTTGCCGGGTTGACGGTTTCCAGGAGCTGGCCATCGGCCGGGGCAGCGGGCCTGCCATCGATGAAGGCCCCGACGGGCAGCGCCAGCCTGCCGGCGATGGCCCTGTAATGGGCCGCGTTTTCATGGATCATGACGACATCCCGGATCAGGCTCAGAGGGGGGCGTGCGGGCGCGAATAGGTGCCGCGTGCGAAGCGGTCGAAGCGCAACGGTTTCAGGATCGCGGCAGGAGCGGCACCGCTCGCGAGGCTCGCGACATGGCGCCCAACGGCAGGGCCGAGGCCGAAGCCGTGCCCGGAGAAGCCGGTCGCGACGATCAGCCCGGCGATTTCCGAGGGACTGTCGAGGACCGGCAGCGCATCGGGCATCACGTCGATCTGGCCGGCCCAGGATTTCACGATTGCGATGCCGTCCGCCCCCTCGAAGAGTTGCCTGACGCTCTCGCCGGTCTTGGCCGCCCGGGCCTCATTCGCGGGAATACGCGGGCGCCGGCGCGCCACCGGCCGCTCGCGCTTCGGCACGGAGAGCCGCTCATGCAGGTCGTCGAGGAGCGGCCGTCCCAGCCTGAAGGCGAAGCCGCTGCGATAACGGAGCAGCTCCGGCAGGAAGAAGCGCGAAGCCCGGAAGGAATCGAGGGAGAGATCGATATCGGAGCTTGAATCGGCTGCGATGATGCAGGAACCGTCGGCGCGCTGCCGCAAGCCGATGCCGAAGCCGCAGAAGCAGGCGTCGCTAAGCGGCGGCAGCGGGGCCGTGAGGGAGACCGTGCTGCGCACGCCCTGTTGCGGCAGGACGAGGCCGAGCGGGGCGAGCAGGCGATGGCTTTGCAGTCCAGCTGCGCAGACCACGGTGCCGCAGCGGATCAGGCCATGCTCGGTGACGACGCCGCTGACCCGGCCTGCGGAAGTCTCGATCGCGAGCGCCCCGCAATCGTCGAGCACGCGGACGCCGCGCCGCATCGCCGCCCGGGCGAAGGCCGTGGTCGCGAGTGCGGGCTCGGCCTGTCCGTCCGAGGGGGTGTGCAGCGCGCCGGGCGCCTCGCCGCGCAGCGACGGCATCAGGCCAGCGAGCTGTGGGCGAGACAGCATCCGGGCATCGACGGCGATATCGCGCGTGGCATCATGCCAATGCGCGAAGCTCTGCAGCTCCGCGTCGGTCTCCGCCACGAAGATGCAGCCGGTCCGGCGCCAGCCGATCGGCTGGCCGAGTTCCTGTTCCAGCTCCGGCCAGATCGAGAGCGCCTCGATCGCCAGCGGCAATTCGAGCGGATCGCGATATTGCGTCCGCACGAAACCCCAGTTGCGGCCCGATTGTTGGGACGAGACCTTGTCCCGCTCGATCAAGATGGTGCTGAGCCCGGCACCGGCGAGATAATAGGCCGATGCCGCCCCCATGATGCCGCCGCCGATGACGACGACATCGGCCTGGCGCGGCAGGGCGACCGGCTCGGCCCCGAGCTGCGCGACGACATCGTCGGGCGCGTGGGGGAACAGGCTAAGCGCGGACATCGAGGATGGCATCCATGTCCATCTCGACGAAGATTTCCGGATCGAACAGCCCGGCCTCGACCGTTGTGCAGGCCGGGTTCACGCCCCGAAACGTCTCGGCGAAGACGGCCATGATCTCTTCGTAGTGCGCGGCCTGCGACAGATACATCCGCACCCGCACGACATCGGCGAGCGTCGCGCCAGCCTGGGCGAAGGCTGCCGAGGCATTGCGGAAGAGCTGCAGGGTCTGTTCCCGCGCGCCCTTGGCCAGCGTGCTCGAGGCATAATCGTAGCCCGTGGTGCCCGACAGCATGACATGGGGCCCTACGACCACGGCCCGGCTGTAGCTATAGGTCTGCTCGAACTCGCTGCCCGATGAGATCAGGCGCCGGCCGCCCGCTGATGGTCTGGTGTCGCTCATGATCGCTTTCGCATGACGTTGGCTTGCGCCATGAGGGAGCGCAGCGACGGGCGCCTTGTCGATTTCAATTATTGGAGGCGGAGGGCCAGAAATTCGGTCCGGGAATTGGGGGCGGGAAAGCGGGCGAGGGTGGTTCCAGTTTTTCAGCCCTCGACCTCGAATTATTGAAATCGACAAGCCAGCGTCCCGGTGCCCTCCTTCAGATCAGCGCAACCGGTCGTCGGTTGCCAGGCAGCAGTGCAGGGAAGCGTTCGGCCGATGCAGCTTGACGTCATCATCATCGGCGGCGGGATAGCGGGCGCGTCAGCCGCCTATTTCCTCTCGGCCCATGGCTCGGTCGCCGTGATCGAGCGCGAGGAGCATTTCAGCTATCATAGCTCCGGCCGCACCGCGGCGCAGTTCACCGTCGGGATCAGCGCCGCGACGATGCGCAAGATGGCGCAGGCGAGCCGCGCCTTCCTGGAGACGCCGCCCGAGGGCTTCACCGATCACCCGATCATGACCTCGCGCGGCTGCCTGACGGTGGCGAAGGCGGGTCAGGAGGCGGCGCTCATCCGCCTGCGCGACACTCTCCAGTCCGTCGGCGCGCGCGCCGAGTATCTCGACGGTGCTGCCGCGCTCGCGCATTTCCCGGCTCTGGTCGCCGACAAGGTCGATGCCGGCGTCTACGAGCCCGACGCGATGGATATCGACGTCAACGCCTTGCTGCAGGGCTATTTGCGCGGTGCGAAAGCCAATGGCGCCACGCTCCTGACCAAGGCCGATATCCAGTCGATCCGCCGCGAGGGCGAGTTCTGGTCGGTGCGCCTGGGCGATCGGGAGCTGCGCGCCCCGCTTCTGCTTAATGCGGCCGGAGCCTGGGTCGACGAGGTCACGCGGCTCGCCGGCCTTGGCGCGCTGGGCGTGGTGCCGCACCGGCGCACCGCCTTTACCTTCGCGCTGCAGTCGGGTTTCGACACGCGCGACTGGCCGCATGTCAGCAATGTCGGCTACGGCTGGTATGTGAAGCCGGAAACCGGCTGCCTGATGGGCAGTTTGGCTGACGCGGTGCCGACCGAGCCGGGCGATGTCTATCCCGACGACATGGATGTCGCCCAGGCGATCGAGAATATCGAGCAGGATACGCTTTTGCGGGTCGGCCGGCCGCTCAGCCAATGGGCGGGGCTCCGCAGCTTCGTCGCCGACAAGAACCCGGTGGCCGGCACGCGGCCGGACGCGCCGGGCTTCTACTGGCTGGCGGGGCAGGGCGGTTGCGGCATCCTGACCTCTCCGGCCATGGGGCAGGCGATCGCCGCGATCATGGCCGGCCGCGACCTGCCGTCGAAATTCGGCGAACTCGGCGTCACCGCTGCTGATCTTTCACCGATGCGGGACGGGTTGCGGCGAGCGCCCTAGAGCATCGGAGCGAATCTGGTTTCCGGAAGAATTCGATGCTCGAACAAGAAGCTGGATCGCCGCTCCTGCGTCCGAACGGACGCTTGGCGATCGAGAGCCTTTGCCGGCAGCGGCCGGCGATCATTCGAGGCTGAACACAGCCCGTGACCATAAAAGGGGATAAAGCGATGATCGATAGCAAGGCAGGCAGCGGCACGAGCCGCCGTGAAATTCTCGGCCTCGGTGTCGGAGCAGCCTCGCTGCTCGGCGGTCTCGGGAGCGCTCATGCGCAGACGCGCTCAGCTGTGCCCCCGCAAAAGCCGCGTGGCCAGGTGATCGCGGGGATTTCGCAGGAACCGACCGTCTTCAATCCGCTGATGCCGGGCAGCGAGGTCGACCAGGGCGTCTGGTGGCAGCTTTTCAACCCGCTCTGGTCGATCGATCCCCAGGGCAGGCTCGTCGCCGATCTCGCGACCGAGGTTCCAAGCGTTGGAAATGGCGGGCTGTCCGCCGACGGGTTGGTCTGGAAGATCAAGCTGCGTAAGGACGTGAAATGGCATGACGGCACCCCGTTCACGGCCGAGGACGTCAAATACACGCTCGACCTGATCAATACGCCCGGTTTCAGGGTCCGCAACCGCGTCGGCCACAGTCTTGTCAAGGAGATCACCGTCGTTGCCCCCGACGAGATCCACTGGCGCATGGAGAGCGCCTATTCGCCCTATCTCTCGATCCTGGCGCTGACCTTCATCGTGCCCAGGCACATCCTGGAAAAGGCACAGGATCCCAACACCGCGCCGTTCAACAGCGCACCCATCGGCACCGGCGCCTTCCGCTGGGGCGAGCGCGTCGCGGGCGACCATCTGCTGCTCCAGGCCAACCCGACCCATCACGGCGAGGGCCCTTATCTCGAGCGGGTCGTCTTCAAGTACATCCCCGATCTGACGATGCTCTACACGCAGTTCCGGACCGGGCAGATCGACTATCTCGGGCTCAGCGGCATCTCCGCCCATTTCGTCAAGGAGGCGCAAGGCCTGCGCGGCCGCAAGCTCTCGCTCTCGCCGACCGCCTTCATCGAGCATATCGCGCTGAACCTCGAATTCGTCCCCTTCGCGGACAAGGCGGTGCGGGAAGCGCTCTATCTCGGCATGAACAAGCAGGCGCGGATCGAGGCCCTGTATTACGGCCTTCCGGTGCCGACCGAGTCCTTCCTGCCGCAGCAATCCTGGGCCTATGATTCAAGCCTGCCGGCGCAACGCCATGATCCCGCCAAGGCCAATGCGCTGCTCGATGCTGCCGGGTGGGCCAGCGGCTCCGACGGCATCCGGCAGAAGAACGGCGTGCGCCTCGAATTCGCCAACTCGACCACGGTCGGTAACCCCGGCCGCGAGCAGTCGCAGCAGCTCCTGATGCAGGATTGGCGGGCGCTCGGCGTCGCCATGCGCATCAACAACATGCCGGGCGCCGTGATCTGGGGCGAGTTCTGGCAGAAGTCGAAATTCGAATCCGTGATGGTCGGGTCGAACTTCATGCTCGGCAACGACCCGGACGTGACGCCGCGCTTCAGCAGCAAGGCGATCCCGGCCAAGGCCGGCAGCGGCCTGAACACGTACCAGTACCAGAACCCCGAGATCGACCGGCTGCTGGCGGAGGGCGCGAGCCAGTTCGACCAGGCTGAGCGCAAGGCGACCTATGGCAAGATCCAGAAGATCATCCGCGACGATCTCGTGCTGCTGCCGATCTACCAGACCGTGATGGCCGAAGGCATCAAGGACGGGCTGCAGGGCTTTGCCGCCAATATCAACTGCTCCTCGAATTGCTGGAACATGCGCAGCTGGTTCTGGGCCTCGTGAGCCGGCCACGATGATCCCCTTTCTCCTGAGGCGGCTCTGGCAGTCCCTCATCCTGCTCGCCATCGTCTCGATGATCGGCTTTGCGATCCTCTATCTCGCGCCGGGCGGGCCGATGTCGCAATTCGCCCAGTCCGCCCAGATGTCGCAGGAGGATCTCGACCGCATCGCCCGCCAGCTCGGCCTCGATCGGACCTTGCCGGTGCAGTACTGGGACTGGCTGCTGCGCATGTTGAGCGGCGACTGGGGCCGCTCTTTCCGCGACAACAGCCCGGTCTGGAGCGTCATCGGCTCGCATCTGCGCGCCACCTTCGAGCTGATGGCGGTCTCGACGCTGATCGCCATCGCGCTCGGCTGCTGGATCGGCATTCTGGGCGCGATCCGGCGCTATTCCATCTTCGACATGGTGGCGACCGTCGGCGCGATGGTGGCGCTTTCGATCCCGACCTTCTGGTTCGGGCTGATCGCGATCTACCTGTTCTCGGTCCAGCTCGGCTGGCTGCCGGCCGGCAATCGCCAGACCATCGGCGATGGCTCCTTTCTCGATGTCGCGCATCATCTCATCGCGCCGGCGCTCGTGCTGGCGCTGGTCGAGACCGCGATCTGGGCCCGCTTCATGCGCTCGGCCATGCTCGACGTGATCGGCCAGGACTACATCCGGACGGCGCGCGCCAAGGGCTTGCCGGAGCAGGCGGTGCTGCGCGGCCATGCGATGCGCAATGCGCTGCTTCCGCTGATCACGCTGGCGGGCCTGCAGTTCCCGACGCTGCTCGGCGGCGCGCTGGTGACCGAGACGGTCTTCACCTGGCCGGGAATGGGGCGGCTCTTCCTCGATTCCGTGGAGTACCGCGACTACCCCGTGGTCATGGGCATCCTGATGTTCTCGGCCGTGATGGTCCTGCTCGGGTCGCTGCTGGCCGACATGCTCTACGCGGTGGCTGATCCGCGCATCCGGATGGGCTGAGCCATGACCGACGCAACGGGCCTGATCGACCTGGCCGACACCCGCGCAGGCAGCGAGCACAAGAGCGCCTGGAGCCGCTTCCGGCGCCACAAGCTGGCGATGGCGGGGGCGGCCACCATCGCGATCCTGGTGCTCGGGTCCTTCCTCGGGCCCTATCTCCTGCCGTTCGACGACACCCATATCGATGTGATGCATCGCTTCGCGCCGCCGCTGTCCGGCGCCCATGTGCTGGGCACCGACGAACTCGGCCGCGACATCCTCGCCCGGCTGATGATGGGCGGGCGGATCTCGCTTGCGATCGGCTTCACCGCCATGGCGATCGCGATCGCTGCCGGAACCGGGGTCGGGATGATCGCGGGCTATTATGGCGGCATCATCGGCTCGCTCTTGATGCGCTTCGTCGATGCGATCCTGTGCTTTCCCACGATCTTCCTGCTCCTGGCGCTGGCCGCACTGGTCAAGCCCGGCCTGCTCTCGATGACCCTGCTGATCGCGGCGACCTCTTGGATGAATGTCGCGCGCATCGTCGAGGCGCAGATCAGGGCGCTGCGCGACCAGGATTACGCGGTTGCGGCGAGGGCGATGGGGGCGTCGAGCTTCCGGATCATGTGGCGAAACCTCCTGCCCAATGCGGTCGCGTCGATCGTGGTCGCCGCCACGCTGAATGTCGCCAAGGCGATCCTGCTCGAATCCTATGTCAGCTTTCTCGGCTACGGCATCCAGCCGCCCAACGCGAGCTGGGGCAATATGCTGAACAACGCGCAGATCTACCTGTCGAGCGCGCCCTGGCTTGCCATCATGCCCGGTCTGGCCATTACACTGGCGGTGACGAGCTTCAATTTCGTTGGTGATGGCCTGAGGGATGCCCTCGACCCGCGCATGGAGATCAGCTGAAGAGGTCGCCCGGGCGTGGTGACGCCCTGTGGCGTGGCCGGCAGCGGCCGGCTCCGCGACCCGAACATATAGCAGGAGGTCGCTTTGACCCGCAGGCTCCCCTCGTTGAATGCGCTGCGCTGCTTCGAGATCGTGGCGGCCGAGCTCAGCATCAAGAAGGCCGCGCTCGCCCTGCATGTCAGCGAGAGTGCGGTCAGCCGCCAGGTCCGTATCCTGGAGGAGCAGCTCGGCGCTCAGCTTTTCCTGCGCAATCACAATGGCCTGGAGATCACCGATGCAGGCCAGCGGCTCGCGGTCAGCGTCAAGGAGGCGTTCGACCACATCGCCAATGCGGTGAACCCGTTCCAGAACGACCGCGAAGCCGTGACCATCAAGGTGCTGCCGACTTTCGCGCTGCGCTGGCTGCTGCCGCGGCTGCGCTCGTTCCAGGAGCGGCACCCGCTGATCAAGGTGAATGTCCAGACGCGCCTGAACGACATGACGCTGAACGATACCGACGCCGATCTCGGCATTCGCTACGGCGTCGGCAACTGGCCGCGCGACTACACGACCGAGCTCTATGCGGAATGGATCCTCCCGGTCTGCGCGCCGGGTTATCTTGCCGGACGCCAGGCCAGCGAGACTGACCTCGCCCAGGCGACGCTGCTCCACCCCTTGCCGGACCGGCAGGACTGGGCGACCTGGACGGAGAAATCGGGTGCGAATCTCGATCCGCGCAGCGGCCTCGATTTCGACGCGCTCGACATGGCGCTCAGCGCTGCGGAAGCCGGACTCGGCGTCGCCATGACCGATGTCGTGCTGGCCCATGAGGCGATCCAGGCCGGTAGGCTCGTCGTGCCGCTGCGCAAGGCGGTACCGACCGGCGCCTCCTATTACCTGGTCCGCCCGCCCGACATGCGGCGCCGGCGCGAGGTCAAGCTGGTCGACGAATGGATCTGCGACGAAATCTCGTCGGCGCGCGATCTCGTCCGCCTCTACGCGGCCTGACGCTGCCGCCCTCCCGCCGGGCGGCGGGCTGCCTCTGATTTTGTCCGGGCGGCCTGCAAAAATTGAAATCGACTGGCCCCGGGAATCCGGCGCGAGTGCCCGGCCGGCGCGAGCTGGCGCCTGCGCCGGGCTGCATGATCCGTTTTGGACTGAGATGGGCTCACGTTAAGTGGTTGTTTTGTTGGATTTATTTCTACGCTTCGAAGTTATATTTGAATTATTCGAAAGTAATAGTCGACATTTCAAATGATGATTGAAATGTATGTTTGTATATCGCTCCCGTGTTGTTGACGGTGAATAAGGATTGATCGATACGAAGCCCCATGAAGCGTGCCGCTATTGTTAGATGCGGCATGTTTTTGAATTTTCATGAGGGCGTGATGAAGCTTCGAAGCGATCCAATGGTGAACCGCGTGGTCCCGGCGCTGCTGGGCATGGGGATGTTCGGCCTGGGCGCAACGGGCGCCTTGGCTCAGGGCGCCGCGCCGACGCGCGTGCAGCTCGACGAGATCGTCGTCGAGGGGCAGGGGACGAAGGGCGAGGTCCCGCCCGCCTTTGCCGGTGGCCAGGTGGCGCAAGGGGCTCGCCTCGGCCTGCTTGGCAATACCGAGACCCTGAAGTCCCCGTTCAACATGACGAGCTACACGGCAGCCCTGATCCGGAACCTGCAGGCGGCGACGGTCGCCGATGCGCTGATCCTCGATCCCTCGGTGCGCAGTTCGCACCCATCGGGCGGAATCGTGGATTCATTCAACATTCGCGGCTTTCCGATCTCGGAAGGCAATAATGGCGAGATCGCCTTCGACGGCGTCTTCGGCGTCGCGCCGAACTATCGCGTCTTCACCGACTATGCCGAGCGGATCGAGGTCCTGAGGGGGCCCGCCGCGGCGCTGGGCGGCTTCGCTCCGAATGGCGGCATCGGCGGCATCATCAACATCGTGCCGAAGCGGGCGGAGGGCGATCTCACCCGGATCGGCGCGGAATTCGCGTCAAAAGCCTATGGCGGCGCCACGTTCGACGTCGCCCGGCGCTATGGCGCGGGCCGCGAGTTCGGGGTCCGGGTCAATGGCAGCCTGCGCGGCGGCGATACCGCGGTCGACCGGCAGTATAACGGCACGGGCATCGGCTCGCTCGCGCTCGACTATCAGGGCGAGCGCTTCCGCAGCTGGCTCTATGTCCTGGCGCAACGCGACTATTGGGACGCGCCGACGCGGCCCTTCCTGGCCAGCCCCGGCGTCGCGGTGCCGGCTGCCCCCAGCGGGCGTCGCAACGTGATCCAGCCCTGGGAGCATTCACGGATCGACGACGGCTCGGTGCTGTTGAAGAATGAATACGATCTCACTGATAACGTGACGGTCTTCGCCAATGCCGGGGGCTCGCAGTCCCATGTCGACCGGTTCTTCGGCAACGGCCCTCTGCCGACGATCCTGAACGGCAGGGGCGATGTCACCTACACCCCGCAATTTCTCGATCTGGCGATCGGCCGGCAGACCTATGATGGCGGCATCCGGGCCCGCTTTGAGACGGGCTTCGTCAAGCATGAGCTGACCTTCCAGGCGTCCTATTATCACGACGAGATCGAGCGGGCGCTCACCGCCGGCCGGGCCGTGAGCTCGAACATCTACGCCCCCGTTCTGACCCAGCCGCAATTTGCGACCCGCGTCCCGCGCGCCAGGACCTCGGACAGCGATCTCACCAGCTTCGCGCTGGCCGATACGCTCTCCATCCTGGACGAGCGCGTCCTGCTGACGCTGGGGGTGCGCCGCCAATCGGTGGAGACGAACAATTACTCGACCACGACCGGCGCCGTGACCTCGTCCTATGACGAGCAGGCCACGACGCCAGTGGCCGGCCTCGTGCTGCGCCCGCTGAGCAATGTCTCGCTCTATGCGAATTATGTCGAAGGGCTGAGCCGCGGCGATATCGCGCCGACCAATGCGACCAATGCCGGCGAGGCCTTCGCGCCCTATAGGGCAAGGCAGTACGAGGCGGGCGTAAAGGCGCAGTTCGGCACGTTCGGCGCCGGCCTCAGCGCCTTCCAGATCACCAAGCCAAGTGCCGAACTGAGCGGCAGCGGCGTCTTTTCCGTAAGCGGCGAGCAGCGCGTGCGCGGCCTCGAGCTGAATGTCTACGGTGAGGTCACCCCCGAACTTCGGCTGCTTGGCGGCGCGACCCTGCTCGACGGGGAACTGACGAAGACGGCGGTCGCGGCCAATCTCGGCAACCGGCCGATCGGCGTTCCCGCGATGCAGCTCAATCTCGGCGCCGAATGGGATCTGCCCTGGGTGAAGGGGCTGACCCTGACGGGCGCGCTGATCCACACCGGCAAGCAGTTCATCAACACCGCCAACAGCCAGTCGCCGCCCGACTGGACGCGGGTCGATCTCGGCGCGCGCTATGCGACCGAGATCGCCGGGCGCAAGACGACCTTCCGCGCCACCGTCCAGAACGTCGCCGATAGCCGGTACTGGTCGAGCGTCGCCTCGTTCGGCACCTTCTATGCCGGCGCGCCGCGGACCTTCCGGCTCTCGATGTCGGTCGACCTGTGATGAGCGCACGCGGCGGAACCTGCCGGCGCCCCGGCATTGACGCCTGCGGGCAGGCGCTCGCGGCGCTCCTGCGCTGCCTTGCGCTCGCGCTCGTGCTGATCACCGGAGCCGCTCCGGCATCGGCCGAGCAGGTCTCCGTGACCGATGTGCTCGGGCGCGTCGTCACGGTGACGGTTCCGGTCCAGCGCGTGATCCTTGGCGAGGGGCGGCAGATCCACGCCGTCGCCGCACTCGACCGGGACGCGCCGTTCCGCCGCATCGTCGCCTGGCGCGATGATCTGCAGAAGGCTGATCCCGACAGCTACCGCGCCTATCTCGAGCGCTATCCCGCCATTGCGGCGCTGCCGGCGCTCGGTGCCATGAGCGAGGGCAATCTCGATATCGAGACGGTGATCGCCCTGAAGGCCGATGTGCTGTTCCTCAATGTCGAGGCCCAGATCGCGAGCGCCGAGACGAAGCTCGTCGAAAAGCTCGCTTCCGTCGGCATTCCCGTCGTCTATGTCGATTTTCGCCATGCGCCCTTCGTGAACACGGAGCCGTCGCTCAGGCTGATGGGGCGGCTGCTTGGCCGGTCCGCGGTTGCCGAGGAGCTCATCGCCTTTCGCTCTCGCGAGATCGCGCGCGTCACCGATCGCCTGGCCGGGGTGGCCGATCTCAAGCGGCCGCTCGTCATGGTCGATCGGATTCCTGGCTATTCCGACGATTGCTGCATGACCTTCGGGCCGGAGAATTTCGGAGGGATGGTCGAGGTCGCCGGCGGACGGAACCTCGGCAGCCTCGTCCTGTCGGGCACCTTCGGCACGGTGAACCCCGAGACGATCATCGCCCTGAACCCCGATGTGGTGATCGCGACGGGCGGCAACTGGGGCGCGCTGGCGCCGGGCGGCGCCTGGGTCGGGCTCGGACCGGGCGCGGATCTGGCGGAGGCGAAGCGAAAACTCGCCAATCTCGCGAAACGCCCGGCCTTCGCCCATACGGCTGCGGTGAAGAGCGGGCGCGTCCACGCGATCTGGCATCAGTTCTACAACAATCCCTATCAGTTCGTGGCGCTCCAGCAGATCGCGCGCTGGCTCCATCCCGAGCTGTTTGCGGATCTCGACCCCGAAGCCACGCTGCGGGAGCTCCATCAGCGCTTCCTGTCGCTGCCCTATCAGCCCGGCTACTGGGTCGAGCTTGGCGGGGAGGGAGGAGCCGGCCGAACCGTGCGCTGAATGCGGGCAGTGGGGCGGCGTTTGCGATCGGCTCGCGCGCTTCGGTGCCGGCGAGGAACCGGGCATCCAAAAAAGAGAGGGGGCCGCTTGAGCGGCCCCCGTCTCCGAGGCGTGCTTGCCTCTCAGCTGCGATGCCGCGGCATGGTCGGGACGACGAGCTGGTGAGCGCGCAGCTCCTTCATATGTTCGTGATAGGCGCGATACTGCTGCTGCTCGTGCAGGGCCAGCGGGTTCTCGGCCTGCTCATGAATGATGCTCTCGACGCCGAACTCGGTGGCCTGCGCCGTGCCAGCGAGCCCGAAGAGTGCGAGGAGGCCTCCGACTAGGGCGGCTCTGTAAGTGATCATGATTGATCTCCTGTGTGCCAATGCACGAAGTCGATCTGAAATCCGACTTCGTATCCATACTACCCGCAAGACGTCACAATGTTCATTCAAATAAACGTGATGCGAAATCTTAAAAAAAATTGGGAATTTCGTGAAATGTTGCCCTAATGCTGGGGAATTATTAGAATTAATCGTAGATGTATATTGCATTACCAATTATTAATATTGCGATTTCGACGTTTCGATATTGCCCATATGGCCAATCTCCCTTTTCCTTGATCGAGATGAACCGGAGGGACCGTTCGCTGAATGCGCTTGCTCGGAACGGAGCCTGCGACATGGACCCTGGGGCGCGGCCGGTCGCACGGGGGATAAGGCGAGGGGCGCTTTCCGGAAGGCGCTCGATTCATGCCTTCAGGCGGCTCCGGTGGAAGGGCGCCGGCGTGAGCGGCTGCGGCGCGTTGGCCGACATCTCGATCAACCGGTGATGGGCAGACAAGACGACTATCCAAAAATGACGGGCCGCTGGGGCGGCCCGTCTCCGAGGCGTGCTTGCCTCTTAGCTGTGATGACGCCGCGTCGTCGGCGCGACATAGGGATGCTCGCGCAGCTCCTTCATGTGCTCATGATAGGCGCGATACTGCTGCTGCTCCTGCAGGGCATACGGATTCTCGTACTGCTCGTGGATGATGCTTTCGGGGCCGAACTCGTAGGCTTGCGCCGTGTTGGCCATCCCGAACAGTGCGAGAAGACCTCCGATGAAGGCAATCCTGTAAGCGATCATGACTGATCTCCTGCGTTCCAAAGCACGAGGTCGGGTCGAAATCCGACTTCGTATCCATATTACCGTCGCGCAGCCGAAATGTTCATGCAAATAACCGTGATCCGATTTCCTGCGAAATTCACCAAATACGCAAATTGCCGCCTCAATGTGGGATTCGATCTTGAATTAAATCTCTGTGAACAAGGCATTAACAAATGTTAACTTGTCGATGCCAAGTCTTCGGCATTGCGTGTCTTTGCCAGAAAACCTCTCGTCGAATGAAATAGAACCGGAGAGAGCGGGAAACCAAACGCGTTTTCCGTGAGCGGAGCTTGCGACAAGCGGCCCGGAGATGCCTTCCCTAAGTTGCACGAGAGGGTCGGCATGACAGTAGAGGCCGCAAGGAACGACCAAGCTTCGCAGTCGCGAAGGATTTCGTGCTGCAGCGCACTGGTCATTGACTGAGACGACGAGGGCGGGTGGGCGCGCCGGCATCGCCGCCCTTCCGCTAAGGGGCCGAACCGGCCGCCATCGCTTGAGCATGATGGGCGCAATCATCCTCCGCGGCCGCGTCAGGTGCGAGAGTGTCAAGCGAGATGCCCTGAGGATGCTGGGTGACGGTGAAACCCTTGTTCAGGCAAGCCGTGACGCAGCGTGAAACATTTCGTATCTGGCTTCGCTCCGCAAACAACAAGCCCGGCGAGTAGACGCTGCTCATGCAGGTGGCCTTGGCGTTGTCGCTCTCTCGCTGCAGTTCGACGCTGAACATCGTCTCCCCGATGCATCCCGAGAGATCCGCAACAGACGCGATGACAAGGGCATATCGGGTGTTGATCATCGCGGTTTGCGGGCAAGGCAGCATGCGGGTGAACACGGTCGCGTGACGTGAAGCGCCACGTCACCGGGGCATGCATGAAATCGGTCATTTGACCGGAGATTGCAGTACACTTATCGCGCCAATCACGTCAAAACCGACATCGCCGTAACGGTCAGGCCAAAAATCGAGTAGAGCAATGACCCTGATAGCTCCTTCAAACTCACCGCGAGCGAAGTATCGTCGGGATGCCCGCCCTCCATCCTCTTGACCAGCGTTTGCATCGCGACAAACGCGCCGGCAAAGAAGAAGCTTGCTGCACCGATCTGTTGAATGGGCCCCATGTCTTGAAACATGTCCGGGAATCGCACGCTTGCGGCAGCAATCAGGATACCCAAAAGGAAACTCACCGAACCAACGGCTTTCGCCATCCTCGAAAAGCTCAATTCCATCTCCTTGTATTGCAGTGCTGGGGACGTAGCGCAGGACTGTGAACAAAGCTGCTCGGCGGCTCCGGCGAGACCTCTGCGAAGGGGGCGACAACGCGCCGGTCAATTCTCCCGCGCGAATGCATCGAGCGCGAGGCGCATCTGCTCGTAACATTGCGGCCCGCCATGCCCTTCGGCTTCGACGATGACCAGGCGACTGGCCGGCCAGCGCTGATGCAGGGTCCAGGGGGTGATCGCGGGTCCGCCGACATCGCGACGGCCATGAATGAGAACGGCCGGAATATCCGCGATTTCGGCAATGCGGGGCAAGATTTCCTGCCCATCCCGCAGAAATCCGTCATGGGCCCAGTAATGGGTGACGAGGGTGGCGAAGGCGAGAGCCCGTTCCTCGTCGGGCGGTTGGCTGGCCGGTTCCCAGCCCGGATCGAGCGAGATATGCGTCGCTTCCCAGGCGTTCCAGGCGCGGGATGCGCGCAAGCGGTCCTGGCGGTCGCCCGTGGCCAGCCGCCTCGCATAAGCTTCGACGACGCGCTCGCCGGGGCCTCGACCGGAATCCTGCTCGAAGCGTTGCCAGGCTTCGGGAAACAGGCGCCCGACGCCTTCGGTGATCCAGTCGACCTCCTCGCGGCTGGTCGTGGTGACCGCGACGAGCACCAGTTCGGAGACCCTGCCGGGATGGGCCTGCGCATAGGCCAGCGCCAGCGTCGAGCCCCAGGAGACGCCGGAGACGAGCCAGGACGCGATGCCGAGATGCGTCCTGACGGCTTCGATATCCCCGATCAGTGCCCGCGTCGTATTCCGGTGCAATTCGCTGGGCGCGTCCGAGGCGAGGGGGCGGCTGCGCCCGCAGCCGCGCTGGTCGATCCCGATGATGCGGTAGCGTTGCGGGTCGAAATGGCGGCGATAGCTGCCGGAGCGGAGCGAGCTGCCGGGGCCGCCATGCAGGTAGAGCGCGGGCTTGCCGGCGGGATTGCCGGAGATCTCCCAGTAGAGGTCGGTGCCGTCGCCGACGGCGAGAAGCCCTGCATCGAACGGCTCAGGCAGGGGGCGGGGTTCTGCGCTCATGCCCGTGCTGTGGGGCAGCAGGGGAAGCCACGTCAACCGGCGGATGGACCTGCTCGTTCTGGATTGCTGCCGCCCGTTGCTTTAGCGAGGTGAGCGCCTGAAACCGGACGGCCCTGAATGACGCTCATCATCTTCGATTGTGACGGCGTGCTTGTGAACAGCGAGGAGATCTATCTCGCTGCCGAACTTGAGTTCCTGGCCACGGCCGGCGTCGTCCTCGAACGCGATGTCTACACGGATACATTCATGGGGCTGTCCCCACCGATGTGGCAGGCCAAGCTCCAGTCGATCATCGCGGAGCAGCGAAGCGCGCCCCTGCCATCCGATTTCTTCGCGCGGCTGGATGAGCACACGACGGCGCGCATAGAGGTGCATCTGGCCGCCCTCCCGGACGCCCGGCGCAGCATCGGCCGGATCAAGGCTCGCCGATGCGTCGCCTCGAGCACTCCGTCCACGCGGCTGCGCTGGAAGCTGCAGCAGACCGGCCTGCTCGGCCTGTTCGATCCGCATATCTTCTCCTCGGACATGGTCCGGAATGGCAAGCCTGCGCCTGATCTCTTTCTCCACGCCGCCACTACGATGGGCGCGCAGCCCTGGGAATGCGTGGTCGTCGAGGACAGCGTCAACGGCGTCATGGCGGGCAAGGCCGCCGGCATGCAGGTCATCGGCTTCACCGCTGGGGCTCACTGCGCCGGCAATCATGGCGACCGTCTGGCAATGGCCGGCGCGGACCGCGTTGTCGGCCGCTATGGCGATCTCGCCGCCGCCTTGGACGGGTTGGGCGCATAAGGACCGCTCGGGGCCGCCCAATGGCCTGGGCCAGGACGCGGGCGGTTTGTCGTGCCTTCACAGTCGGTGGATTTCGGCCCCGGCCGAAACTAAACTGCGACAATGACCATTACGCGCCTCGACCACGTGCAGCTCGCCATGCCACTCGGGGGCGAAAGCGAGGCACGCGCCTTTTATGAGGGCGTTCTCGGCATCAGCGAAGTCGCCAAGCCCGCTCATCTCGCCAGCCGGGGCGGATGCTGGTTCGAACAGGGAGCATTGAAGGTCCACCTGGGAGTGGACGCTGATTTCAAGCCAGCCCGCAAAGCGCACCCAGCCTTCATTGTGAGCGATCTCGCAGCGCTGGTCACCACTCTGAAGGCGCACGGCTACCGCGTGGCAGAGGACCAACCATTGGACGGGTATGACCGGATGTATGTGGACGACCCTTTCGGGAACCGCATCGAGTTGATGGAACCCCTGCCGGCGGCGAACCTCGGCTGAGGCTGAAAGTCCGGCGCGGAGGCCCTTCGTCTTGCGGAACTCGATTGCGGCTCGAGGTCGAGATTATGGGGGTGCGTGGGAACGCGTCGCAATCCTTGCCGCCACCAACCAAGCCTGGGAACGAAACTAGACCTGCCACCGCCCGCTTCGCAGCGATTTCAGGCTGATCCGACCCCGGAACAATTGAACGAAAAAGCAAGCCAGGGTCGCGGCAGCAAGCAATCCCTTCGACAGGTCGAGCCAGAGCCAGAAATCCGACATCGATGCCCTTGGCTTGTCATACCGGTTGCTGCAACGCGTCGCAGAATAGCTCGGGGATGCCGAGATCCGCAACGGTGCGGCCTGGTGACGGGTTGGTCCCGGAATCTGCGCCTTCGAGATCGTCGCGCTGTTGACGCTAGGGCCGGCGCATCGCCTGATGCGGGGAGACTTCCTTCACAATGGAATCTCTGGCGTTGCTCACGATCCTGGCCATTGCCGCCCTAGTGGCGCTGCTGCTGGTTTGTTTGGTCATCCTCCTCCTGCGTTTCGCCTACCGGCTTTGGCGACGGCCCCAACCAGGGCGAACCGTCAGGCGAACGGCAATTGTTGCGGCAGGCCTCCTCCTGATCGGCGTCCCCTATGTCGCCGTCAAATATCAGGAGCGGGAGATGCTGATGTCTCGCGTTCCGGCGCCGTTAGAGGTCGCATCCGTAGAATACCGGCTTGAGGAGGCCTGGGGCGTCGGTTTCATGCCCGGCGACAACGAGACGGGCTTTGTTGTCTATCGTCTCACCGATTCAAGCGCCGACTGGGCGCGAAAACAGGGGAGCCGGTTGGGCGACATGCTCGCAGCCGGCGTGACGAAATGGCATCCGACGCCCGTGCGGCACGCCGGGGACAAAGACTGGCATCCCTATGATCACGACCCACAGATGATGTCGGCCAAGCGGGCGGAGCAGCATCCGCCGACGATTGCTGAATATCTGGAGAAATACGGGTTCATGATCCCGATGGAAGCGGGCAGCGATGCCGAAGCCGACCGATCGATCCAGGAGGCCGGCTCGTTCTATTCCTACGGCAGGGGCGGAAGCGTCACGATCGTCGATCCGGTCAGGGGCAAGGTCTATTTTGCCTATGCTGGATGAGGCCGCGGGTCCCGAACTGGGCTGGTGATCGACGGCTTTCCGGATAGGGCAGGTGGCCCGCCCGTGTCCGTTCGCCTCTGCCTCGCACATCCCCGGCTCACGCAGGTTTGCGCAATCCGGATTGGCCCCGCGGCCATGCCGTTCTAGCGTGGGTTCTCTGCCTGAACCCCAGGAGGAACCCATGGCTACAGATGGACCGGACCTCGTTCGCAGACGCATTCTTCTCGGGGGCACCGCGCTGGCGGCGAGCGGCCTCGCATCCGCTCCGACGATCCAGACGGCGCAGGCCCAGCAGCCCGCGCCTGCACCCGCCGCGGGGCGAAAGCCCAATATCCTGATGATCATGGGAGACGATATCGGCTGGTTCAATCCGAGCATCTATCACCGCGGCATGATGGGCTATCGCACCCCGAATATCGACCGCATCGGCACTGAAGGCGCGATGTTCACCGACTGGTACGGCGAGCAGAGCTGCACCGCCGGACGTGCGGCCTTCATCACCGGCCAGTCGCCGATCCGCACCGGCCTCACCAAGGTCGGCCTGCCCGGCGCCGATGTTGGGTTGCAGCCGCAAGATCCGACGGTGGCCGAACTGCTGAAGCCGCTCGGCTATGTCAGCGGCCAGTTCGGCAAGAACCATCTCGGCGACAAGGATGAGTTCCTGCCCACCAATCACGGCTTCGACGAGTTCTTCGGCAATCTCTACCACCTCAATGCCGAGGAGGAGCCGGAGAACCCCGACTATCCCAAGGACCCGGAGTTCAGGAAGCGCTTTGGCCCGCGCGGCGTCATCCGCTCCTCGGCCGACGGCAAGATCGAGGATACCGGGCCGCTGACCAAGAAGCGGATGGAAACCATCGATGACGAGACGACCGCGGCGGCGATCGATTTCATCGACCGGCAGCACAAGGCCCAGAAGCCGTGGTTCTGCTATTTCAACGCGACCCGGATGCACGTCAACACGCATCTCAAGCCGGAATCCGACGGCAAGACCGGCAAGGGCATCTATCCCGACGGGATGGTCGAGCATGACGGGCATATCGGCCAGCTCCTGAAGAAGCTCGATGATCTCGGCATCACGCAGAACACCATCGTCGTCTACACCAGCGACAATGGTGCCGAGGTGATGACCTGGCCGGATGGTGGTTCGACCCCGTTCCGAGGGGAGAAGGCGACCAATTGGGAGGGCGGCTATCGCGTGCCGGCGCTGATGCGTTGGCCGGGCGTGATCAAGCCCGGCACCATCTATAACGAGGCCTTCTCGCATTACGACCTGATCCCGACCTTCTGCGCGGCGGGCGGGGAGCCGGACGTGGTGGCCAAATGCCTGAAGGGACACCAGGCCAATGGCAAGACCTTCAAGGTGCATCTCGACGGCTACAATCTGATGCCGTTCTTCACCGGCAGCGCCAAGGATTCACCGCGCCGGGATTTCCTCTACTGGAACGACGACGGCGAGCTGGTCTCGGTGCGCGTCGCCGACTGGAAGGTCGTCTTCAAGGCGCAGGAGCACGAAGGCGTCGACGTTTGGCGCAGGGAGTTCACCAATTTGCGGGCGCCAAAACTGTTCAACCTGCGTGCCGACCCCTTCGAGCGCGGCGACACCTCGATCGAATATGAGAAATGGTTCTTCGACCGCGCTTTCGTCGTCGTCCCGACCCAGGCGGTCGTGGCGAAATGGCTGGAAAGCTTCAAGGAGTTCCCGATCCGGCAGAAGCCGGCGAGCTTCAACCTCGATGACGTGATGCAGAAGCTGACGCCCAAGAACTAGTCGGCCCAGGAACGAGCCGGCCCAGGAACGAGCCGGCCCAGGAACGAGGGGTCCAGGAACGAGCCGGGGCATATGGTGGCTGCGGCTGATGCTGCCCGTGGGAGGATAGCGTCAGCGGGGGGCGTCATTGCTTGGTCCGCACGCGATCCAGCAAATATGGGCCAACCCGCCTGCAAGGCCAGCCAGCAGTCCCCGCCGTAAGCGGTTTCACAGCGCGTCGAATCCGGGAAGACTATGAGTTGAGACGGAAGGGGGACGGGAGCGTTGAGGATAGCGGCCGCACAAACCGTTGTTTCGCCTGATATTGCCGCCAATGGCAGCGCCATCCGCGCGATGATTGCGCGTGCGGCGGACGAGGGGGCCCGGCTGATCACTCTCTGCGAAGGGGCGCTGTCCGGCTACGCGAAGAGCCAGATCCTGAAACAGGGGGATTGGCAGGGCTTCGATTGGGCCATTCAGGAGGCCGAGCTTCGCGCGATCGCTGACCTGTGCGGGCAGCTCCGCATCGTCGCGGTCGTCGGCGGGGCCCATCGGCTCGGTCGGGGATTTCCGCCGCACAACTCTCTCTATGTCTTCTCCGATACGGGAGCGCTGCTCACGCGATACGACAAGAGGTTTCTCTCGAATACCGAACTCGACGGCTGGTACACGCCTGGAACGGAACCGGTCATCGTCGACGTCGATGGCTACAGGTTTGGCTGTGCGATCTGCATCGAATCCCAGTTCCCCGAAATCTTCAGCGGCTATGAGCAATGCGGCGTCGATGGGGTTCTGTTCTCGTCATACGGCCTCCCCGCGTATTTTCAGATCGCGCTCCGGGCTCATGCCGGCCTGAACTGCATCTGGATCGCGGCTGCCACACCCGCGCAGGACGCCGCCACGGGCCCTGCCGGCATCATTGGACCGGACGGGACATGGGCCGCGCGATCTTCATCTTCCCCAGAGCCCGGCCTGGCGGTGGCGACGCTGGACCGGAACGACTCCGCCTACGAAATCGCGCTTCAAAGGGCGCGGCCTTGGCGCACCAAGGCAAGAGAGGGCGAGATCTATCGCAAGAAGCTGGTCGACGATCCCAGGAGCGCAAACAGAAGCGGATATTGAACCGTCCATTCCCCTGACGGGACTTCGTGCCTGCGGCATGGTTCGTGACTGACGCTTCGCAGATGAAGCGAAGCTCTCAGTTCTCCTGCAATGCAGCCAACTGCTTGGAGTGCCCGTTGGAGCCCTCGGGGGAGGTTTGGGTGGCAAGGGCGGCATAGACCACCAATCGCAGATGCCGCCCGCCGTCGACGGTGAGCGAGGTGTGCTCGAAAGTAACGGAGCGGCCCTCGACGCGAAGCGTGCGCGTGCCGGTGCAGGGGGCGTGTACGTCCGGGCTTCGCCACCATGTCTTGAATTCCGGCGAAACATCTTCCAGTTCCGCGACCAGGGCGCGCATGTCGGCATCCCCGCGCGCACCTGCAAAATCCCGGCGGAAGCTCGCCAACATGGCTTGTGCCTGGTTTTCCCAATCCAGCAGCGTATCGCCGAGGTGCTGATCGCAGAACAGCATCCACATCAGGTTGCGCCGGGCCGAAGGCTGGCTGCCGAAGCGGAACAGGCCTTCGGCCGCGTCGTTATAGGCCAGCACGTCCCAGCGCAGGTTGAGAATATAGGCGGCGTGCGGGGCGAGATCGTCCATCAGCCGGTTCACCAGGGACGGAACCGTGCACCACGTCTTTCCCGGCTCGGCCGGGGGGCGTTCCTGCGCGAGCAGGAAGAGATGCCGTCGCTCGGCGCCATCGAGCTTCAGGACCCGGGCGAGATTGTCGAGAAAACCCGAGGAGACGCCGATATTGCGCCCCTGCTCGAGCCATGTGTACCAACTCAGGCCCACCCCGGCGAGCGCGGCAACCTCCTCGCGCCTGAGGCCGGCCGTACGCCTCCGCTTGCCGGCGGGTAAGCCGACATCCTCCGGCGTCAGCCGCTCGCGGTGGGCGCGCAGGAACTCTGAAAGCTCGGGTCGGGTCCGTTCGAAGGTCGCCATGATCCCATCAGTACAAAAAGTAATAGCATAATGAGTTAAATTGTATCAGCGTCAATGCCGTCTCATGGCTGTTGCGTCGTTAATCCGAGGACGCACCATGAGTTCCGATACCGCTAGGGCCGAGGCCCTGCGCAGCCCAGCCGAAAACCACGGGACCCGCCCGCCCTGGCTCGGTTTATCCGTTCTGCTTCTGGCGGGTTTCCTGACGATCTTCGATCTTTTCGTGGTCAATGTCGCGATCCCCGCCATGCAGGCCAATCTCGGCGCCAGCCTGTCGCAGATCGGCTTCATTGTCGCGGGCTATGAACTGGCCTTCGGGGTGCTGCTGATCACCGGTGGCCGGCTTGGCGACATTCATGGCCGCCGGCGCCTCTTCGTCGTCGGGATTGCCGGTTTCACGCTCGCCTCGGCGCTCTGCGGACTGGCGCCGACGATCGAGATCCTCATCGCAGCGCGCGTGGCCCAGGGATTGGCGGCGGCACTCTTGCTTCCGCAAGTCTATGCTTCGATCCGCGTGAATTTCTCGGCTGACGACAGTCGTCGTGCCTTTGGTTTCCTCGGCATGACATTGGGCCTTGCGGCCATCGCGGGCCAGGTGGTCGGCGGCTTTCTCGTCGAGGCGAACCTGTTCGATCTCGGCTGGCGCACGATCTTCCTCATCAATGTTCCCATCGGGGTTTTCGCCATCCTGATGGCGCCGTTCATCCCCGAGACGCATGCGCGGGAGCGTTCGAGCCTTGACTGGTCCGGCGTGGCGCTCGTGACCCTGGGGCTGACGCTGTTGCTCGTGCCCTTGATCGAAGGACCGGCGCAGGGCTGGCCGCTATGGAGCTTTGCATCGCTGGCAGGAGCCGCCGTTCTGATTGCTGCGTTCTACAGCCAGCAGGAGAGCCGGCGCCGGGCGGGCCGCGAGCCCCTTGTCGATATGATGCTCATGCGTCAATTGCGCTTTGCCCAGGGCGGGCTGTTGGTCGTCCTGATCTATTCGACATCGTCCTCATTCTTTCTATGCTTTGCTCTCCTGGCGCAGACTGGGTTTGGTCTCAGCCCGTTCGAGGCAGGTCGAACTTTCGTCCCCTGCAGCATCGGGTTCGTCATTGCCTCCATGGCGGCGCCGCGCCTTGTCGCGCGCCTTGGCACAGCGGCAATCGCCACGGGAGCGCTTCTCTATGCCGTGTCGCTCGGCATTCTGATTGCGCAGGTCTGGCTCGCCGGAGCCGAGCTCGTCGTCGCGCATCTGATCCCGGCCTTGATCCTGGTCGGCGCCGGCCAGGGCCTGATCATGACGCCACTGCTCAATCTCGTCCTCGGGTTCGTGCGGGAAGGGCAGGCGGGCATGGCTTCGGGCGTCGTCGCAACGCTGCAGCAAGTCGGTGCGGCACTGGGAGTGGCCATTGTCGGCATCCTCTTCGGCGCGGCGCTTGCCGCCGGCCTCGATGCGGAGGGCCAAGCCCAGCGTTACGCCTCTGCCTTCGTCAGCGGGATGGCTTACAACCTCGCTGCCGCCATGATCGCGGCTGTCCTGATCGTTGCGATGGCGCGCAGGAGATTGCCGCGATGACCTTGAAGCCTGGCTTGGGATCGAGGCTCAAGTCGTGCCCGGACCTTCCTCAGGTGACCGCCTCTCGCCAAAACCCTTGGCACGCGCAACAGTGACGAGCGCCTGGAGGTCTTCGAGATCGATCCGCATGGTCTGGATTTCCGCGCAGGCTGCGCCGATCATGCGCGCTGATCCGGCAGTCATCCAGTCGCTATCTCGTGCCCTCATGAACAGGAGAGCGACCATGGCTGGCAGCAAACAATCCCTGACCTGGCGCCTCGGTAACCGCCAGGTGAAGAGGCTCGGCTACGGCGCCATGCAGCTTGCCGGGCCCGGCGTATTCGGCCCGCCGAAGGACCGGGATGCGGCGCTCGCGGTGTTGCGCGAAGCGATCGCCCAGGGCGTGAACCATATCGACACGAGCGATTACTACGGCCCGCATGTCACCAACCAGCTCATCCGCGAGGCTTTGTCGCCCTATCCCGATGATCTCGTCATCGTCACCAAGATCGGCGCCCGGCGCGGGGCTGACGGGGCCTGGCTTCCCGCGACTTCGCCGGGCGAGCTGCGGCAGGCGGTGCACGACAATCTGCGCAATCTCGGGCTCGAGGCTCTCGATGTCGTTAATCTGCGGCTCTGGGGCGATGGCCATGGCCCGGCTGAGGGCAGCCTGGCTGCCGAACTGACGGTGCTCGCCGAACTCCAGCAGCAGGGCCTTGTCCGCCATATCGGGCTCAGCAACGTCACGTCCATGCAGGTCGGGGAGGGGCGCGGCATCTGCGAGATCGTCTGCGTCCAGAACCACTACAATCTCGTGCAGCGCGGGGATGACGCGCTGATCGACGAACTGGCGGCCGCGGGCACGGCCTTTGTGCCCTTCTTCCCGCTCGGAGGCTTTTCGCCGCTGCAATCGGCGGGGTTGACCGCAGTCGCGGCCGAACTCGGCGCGACGCCGATGCAGGTCGCGCTTGCCTGGCTGCTGCAGCGCGCGCCCAACATTCTGCTGATCCCGGGCACCGGCTCGGTCGTCCATCTCCGCGAGAACATCGCTGCCGGGGCGCTGGACCTGAGCGGTGAGGCGATCGCGGCGTTGAACGCCATCGCGGCGGGATCCGCTTCGGTCTGGGCCTGACGGAAGCGGATGAGGCATGCTTGCCGGGTCCACGCGCAATGGCGGTATCAGCCGGCAATCGAGGAGGTGCCATGCCTCAAGGGGCGCGCCCGATCAGCCGGTCCTCGACATTCTGAAGATGCCGGCGCATCGCGTCTGCGGCGCCTCCGGGCTCGCGGTGGGCGATCGCGTCGACGATCCGGTCATGGTCCTCGAAGCTGTGATGATCGGCAGGCGGACTTGAATGGCTGGGTCGCGGCCGCCCCCAGGTGACGGCGCGGCGCACAGCGTTCAGCGTTTCCAGAAGCGCGATCAGGATCGGATTATGCGCGGCCTCGGCGATCTGGTGGTGAAAACGCGCATCATAGGCCTCGTATTCGCGCCAGCTTGTCGCGGCGCGGCAGGAGGCGTTCAGTTCGGCGAGCGTCGCGATTTCGGCCACCGTGGCGTTGATCGCGGCGAGGCGTGACAGCTCGGGCTCGAGGCCGATCCGCGCCTTCATCACCTGCACCGGATTGCTGCGCTGCACCAGGTCCGCGATATCGACCAGTTGCGGCGGCTTGGGGCCGACGAACGTGCCCTTGCCGACATGGCGCCAGAGCTGGCCCTCGCGTTCGAGTGCGGCGAGGCCCTTGCGCAGTTCGGTGCGCTTCACCCCTAGCAGTTCGGCCAGCTCCCGCTCCGGCGGCAGGCGCCCGTCATCGGGCAGCTGCGCCGCGGTGATGTAGCCATAGAGCTGCGTCAGGACGCCCGAGACATCGGCATCGGGCGGGGTGGGGGCTTTCTGATCCATCATGGGCGAGACCGGCAACAGGAGACGCGATTGTCATTCCACGGATCGTCGGTGGTTGCAACCATTTTTGGAATTGGTTGGTATTGTTGCGTGGAAACGCAGCTATTCCGGTTCAGAATGGCGAGTATTCAGGTCTTGACAGGATCAATCCGGCACATGACAGTGCCCAAAATAAAATTGGTTGCGACCAAGGTCGCGCAAAAAAAGCCAAGCAGAACTCTGGGAGGAGTCAGATCATGAAGCTGTTGAGGAGAAGGTCCGTCCTGTTTGGCGCCGCCGCCGTCAGCGCTGCGCTGATGCTCGGAAGCGCCGGCGCGCAGGCGCAAGCGAAGGTCAGGGTGGCGTTGGGAGACGTGCTGTCGACCGAGACGCTCTCGATGATCATTGCGCTGGAGCGCGCCAAGGAGAAGGGCGTCGACTACCAGGTGACGCATTTCTCGAAGGAGGACCTCGCCATCCAGGCCGTGATCAACGGCCAGGCGGATCTCGGCGTCGGCACGCCCTATGCGGTCGTGCAGAAGAGCAAGGCGCCGCTGCGCGTGCTTTTCCAGGGCACGCGCCTCGTCTTCTTCCCGGTCGCGGACAAGTCCTACAAGACCTGGAAGGACATGAACGGCCAACCGATCGCCTTTCACGCCCGCGCCACCGGAACCGAGGCGATCGGCAACATCATCGCGAAACGTGAGGGCATCCAGTTCGGCGAGCGCAGCTATGTGCCGGGCTCGGAGAACCGGATCATCGGCATGATGAAGGGCCAGATCAAGGCCACCATCGTCGATCTCGCCAACAAGAACCTCCTGCTGGAGAAGGCGGGCGATCGCTTCCATGTCCTGCCCGGCGTCAGCGAGCCGGCGTCCGACGAGACCCTGTTCGGGCGGACCGACTGGATCAGCAAGAACGAGAAGCAGGTCGATGTCATCGTCACCGAATTCCTGCGGCTCTGGCAGGAAATGGCGGCCAATCCGGCGATCGTCGAACAGGAGAGGGTCAAGCGCAAGCTGATGGCCGACCAGCCGAAGGAGGTGCTGGAGGGCATCACCAAATTCTACACGCTGGCGACCAAGGAGGGCGTCTATGCGCCGGCCGGCGGCAGTGCGGAGGTCGCGAAGGCCGATTTCGAGTTCTACACCGAGGCCGGCCAGCTGCAGGGACCGGCGGGTGAGCTGAAGGTCGAGGACTTCTGGTATCTCGCGCCGCTCGAGCGGGCACGCAAGGCCCTGGGCAGCTAGCCTCGTCCAGACCCGTCCCCAGGCTGGAATGCAGCACCCAGCCTGGCGACCCCTCGTTTCGAAATGCGCACAGGCGGAGTGCTCTCCCTTGCAGATTTCCGAACTTGCTCCTGCCTTGCCGGCGCTTCGCGAGGCTCCGGCCCGGCGCTGGCGCGATCTCCTGATCCATCCGCTCGTCCTGCGCCTGCTCTCCTTCGCGGCGGTGCTCGCGCTCTGGGAATATGCCGGGCGGATTCCGCTCAGCCCTGCCTTTCCGACCTTCTTGGAAACGCTCGGCGGTCTGGGCGCGATCATGGCTGATGGGACCCTGTTCAAGGCCTTCCTGATCACACTTCATCCGCTCGTCATCGGCCTCACCGCCTCGATCCTGTGCGGCATCGCCCTTGGCGTGCTGATGGGCCTGCACGAACCCTCGGAATGGCTGTTCGCGCCGATCTTCGTGATCGCCCAGGCGGCGCCGCTGGCGGCCCTCATCCCGATCCTGACCTTCGCCTATGGCATCGGGCTGACCGCAAAGGTCATGACCGTCTGCATCATGGCGATGCCGGTGATCGTGCTGAACACGCTGGGCGCAGTGCGCAACACACCGAAATCGCTGCTGGAAATGGGCAGTTCGTTTCTCGCGACGCGCAGCCAGAGCATCCGCCTGATCATCCTGCCGGCGGCCAGCCCGATGATCTTCGCGGGCCTCCGGCTCGGCTGCGCCGCCGCCTTCATCGGCGTCATCCTCGCCGAACTGCTGATCACGCCAACCGGCATCGGCGACGTGATCTCCTACAACCAATCGGTCGCCGACTATCCCAAGATGTACGCGGCCATCCTCTCCATCATCGTGTTTTCGGTCCTGTTCATCGAGCTGCTCGAGCGGATCGAAGTCACCCTGTTTCGACCGGAGGCGCGCCCATGAATCCGTCCGCAGCCATGGCCTCGCAGCCGAACCGCGATTTGCCGCCGCTCCCGGGACGCGCGCCTCAGCCGATCGTCGAAGTACGCAGCATCTCGAAGACCTATGCGGGCGGCATCGAGGCGCTCAGCGGCATCTCGCTGGAGTTTCCGGAAGGGCGCCTGACGACGCTGCTCGGCCCCTCGGGCTGCGGCAAGACCACGCTCCTCAAGATCATCGCGGGCCTGATCCCGGCCACTGGCGGCCAGGTTCTCGTCGACGGCCGCGAGGTGACCGGGCCCGGCCCCGAACGCGCCTTCGTCTTCCAGGATTTTGCGCTGATGCCCTGGGCCAGCGTCATCCGCAACGTCGCCTTCGGGCTCGAGCTGCGCGGCGTCGCCCATAGCGAGCGCGAGGCGATCGCGGAACGCCATATCGCCCGCGTCGGTCTCAAGGGTTTTGAGCGGAAATACCCGCACGAACTCTCGGGCGGCATGCGCCAGCGCGTCGGCCTGGCGCGCGCGCTGGCGGTCGATGCCAAGGTCGTGCTGATGGACGAGCCGTTCTCGGCCGTGGACGAGCAGACCCGCCGCAAGTTCCAGGAGGAGCTGCTCGAACTCGTCGCCAATGAAGGAAAATCCTTCATCTTCGTCACGCACAGCATCGAGGAGGCGGTCTATGTCTCGGACCGGATCGCGCTGCTCTCGCGCCGGCCGAGCCGCGTCTCGGCGATCATCGAGCCGCAGATCCAGCGTGGCGGCGACCCCGAGAAGATCAGGCGCGACAGCGCCTATCTCGATGTCGTCGAGGCGATCTGGCAGCAGCTCCGGCATTATCTGGACTAGGGGGCGGCCATGGTCATTTCAGGTATCCGCCTGCCGATGATGGCGGCGCTTCTCGTCTGGGCCGTGGTCTGGGAGATCGCCGGCCATACCGATGCCGGCTTCATCCTGCCGCCGCTGTCGCGCATCATCTGGCGCGTCTTCGAGATCGTCCCGACAGCCTCCTTCCTCGACGCGCTGCTGATCACCGGCCGCGCCTTCCTGCTCGGCAACACGATCGCGATCGCCGTGGGCGTCCCGCTCGGCATCCTGATGGGCCGCTCGGTCATTGCCGACCGGCTTCTCCTGCCCTGGGTGAACCTCTTCCTCTCGGCGCCGCTGAGCGCCCTGGTGCCGGTCATCATGGTGCTGTTCGGGCTGGGCGAGACGACGATCGTGCTGACCGTCGTGCTGTTCTCGATGTGGATCATCGTCCTCAACACGCGCGCCGGGATCCGCGCCATTTCGCCGTCGCTGGTGGAGATGGCGCGCAGCTTCGGCTCCAATCGCTGGCAGGCCTTCAGCCGGATCTATCTCTGGGCGGCGCTGCCCGAAATCCTGGCCGGCATCCGGCTTGGCGTGGTCCGCGCCGTCAAGGGCGTGGTCATCGGGCAGCTGCTCGTCTCCGTCGTCGGCTTCGGCACCCTCTTCGAGATCTACCAGTCGCATTTCCTGATGGAGCATTTCTGGGCGCTGCTGCTCGTGCTCTTCGCCTTCGCCTTCACCCTCAACGAACTGCTCGCGCGGCTCGAACGCCGGTTCGGCTACTACGCCGCCGCGCGCTGAAGACCTCTCTTGCCAACGAAGGATCCTGCAAGATGAACATCGCTACGCCTCAGAACCATGTCGTCCAGGCCCCGGAGCAGGTGTCTGTCCCGGTGCGGGGGACGCAAAGCCGCTTCCCCGTTCACCGCATCTACTGCGTCGGCCGCAACTATGCCGCCCATACCATCGAAATGGGCGGCGACCCCAACCGCGAGGCGCCGTTCTTCTTCCAGAAGAACCCCGACAGCGTCGTCCTCGATGGCGCCGATTTTCCTTATCCGCCACGCAGCAGCAATGTTCACCACGAGATCGAGATGGTGGTCGCGCTTGCCCGGGGGGGCAAGGATATCCCGGTCGAGACCGCGCTCGAGCATGTCTATGGCTATGCGGTCGGTCTCGACATGACGCGGCGCGATCTGCAGGACGAGTGCAAGAAGGCGGGTAGGCCCTGGGAGATCGGCAAGGCTTTCGAGCATTCCGCGCCGCTCAGTGAAATCGTGCCTGCGAGCACGATCGGCCATCCCGAGAACGGAGCGATCTGGCTCAAGGTGAACGGCGAGATCCGCCAGCAGGGCGATCTCAACCACATGATCTGGAAGGTGCCGGAGATGATCTCCTATCTCTCCGGCCTGTTCGAGCTGCAGCCGGGAGACCTGATCATGTCGGGCACGCCGTCCGGCGTCGGTGCGGTGGTCCGCGGCGACGTGATGGAGGGCCATGTCGAGGGCATCGGCACATTGTACGCCAAGGTCGCCTGACCGCCGCGACCGCGAGCCCTTCACGGCACCGGCAGGCCGTGCCGTGAAGGACACTGCAGGACGGGGCGCCGACGTCGACCTGCTACTGTCGGGCATGCTCGATCCCGTCCGCGTGCGCGGCTTTCACGATGCCGCGGGCGCTTAACCCCGCGTGCCTTGCCTTCGTTCTCGGTGGGGCCGTCCTTGTCGCCCTTGCCGGGATGCCCGTTCGCCGGAGGCCGCGGCGGCCGGCTTTCGACGACGGCTTCCAGCTGCCGGCGGCCACGCCGGTTGATGCCCGCCTGACCCTCGGCCTCGTCGGTGGCGCAGAGGAGGCGATCGACACGCGTCCCGGCCGCACGCGGGATCGCTGATCCAGGCTGAGCCGAGGGCGGCAAGGACGATCCCGCTCCGTTCCGCCACCGAAGCTGGGCTCAGTGTCCAGGGCCCGGGGCAGGGGCCGGCTCGCTGGCCGGGGCTGCTTCTTTGCTGCCCTTGCTGCGCTCGCGCATCCACTGGAACACAACATAGAGCATCGGAATCAGGAAGATGCCGAAGATCGAGGCGAAGAGCATGCCGCCGAAGACCGGCGTGCCGACCGCCCGCCGGCTGAGCGCGCCGGCTCCCGTGGCAATCACCAAGGGCAGCAGGCCGAGGATGAAAGCAAAGCTCGTCATCATCACCGGGCGGAAGCGCAGCCTGGCGCCGGATACGGCGGAATCGATGATCGACTCGCCCTTGGCGCGTTGATCCAGCGCGAATTCGACGATCAGGATGCCGTTCTTCGCCGCGAGCGCGATCAGTACGACGAGGCCGATCTGGGCGTAGACGCCGAGGCTGACGCCCGTCAGCGCAACCGAGGCGACTGCGCCGAGCACCGCGACCGTGACCGAGAGCAGCACCGCGATCGGCACGTTCCAGCTCTCGTAGAGCGCGACGAGGAAGAGATAGGCGAAGAGCACGGCGAGCGCGAGCACGATCGTGGTGCCGCCGCTTGCGGCCTTCTCCTGCAGGGCCGTGCCGGTCCATTCGAAACCGTAGCCTGCCGGCAGGGTCGTCGCCGAGATACGCTCCATGGCCTGGATCGCCTGACCCGAGCTGACGCCGGGCTTTGGCGAGCCGTTGATGATCGCGCCCCTGTAGCCATTGTAGCGCGTCAGGGCCTGCGGCCCGGTGACGAGGCGCACCTGCGAGAGCGCGTTCAGCGGCACCATCGCGCCAGTTCTGTTGCGGACATAGATCTTGCCGATATCGGTCACGGCCCGGCGGAAGGGCGTCTCGGCCTGGACATTGACCTGCCAGGTTCGGCCGAAGACGTTGAAGTCGTTGACGTAGAAGCCGCCGAGCGTGGCCTGCAGGGAGGTGAAGATGTCGGCGATCTGCACGCCCAGCACCTGCGCCTTGTCGCGGTCGATATCGAGATAGATCTGCGGGGTGTCAGCGGCAAAGGTGCTGAAGACCGCGGCGAGCTCGGGCTGCTGATTGGCGGCGATGAGCAGGCCGCGCATCGTGGCTGCGATATCGGTCGGCGACTGGCCCTGCAGGGCTTCGAGCACATATTGGAAGCCGCCGGTGCTGCCGAGCCCGATGATCGGCGGCAGGTTGAACGGAAAGACCGTTGCCTGCTGCACGGCGGCAAGCTGCGGCCGCAGCGCCCCGATGATCGCGCCGACGCCTTGCGCCGGATCCTTGCGGTCCTCGAACGGCTTCAGGCGGACGACGAAGAAGGCCTGGTTGGAGGAGGCGAGGCCATCGATGAAATTGAAGCCGACGACGGAGAGCACGCCCTGGACGCCGGCGACCGGCCGGACGATGCTCTCGACCTGCTCGACCACGGCCGCGGTCCGGTTCACCGAAGCGCCTTCAGGCAGACGCATGGCGATGAAGAAGGCGCCCTGGTCCTCTTCCGGCAGGAAGCTCTGCGGCGTGATCAGGAACAGCCCGCCCGTCGCGGCCAGGATGCCGGCGAGCACGAACAGGACGACGACGGCGACCCTGACCAGGCGCCTGACGATCGCGGCATAGCCGTCGCGGACCTTGTCGATGCCGTTCATCACATAGCGCATTGGCCCGCCGCCGCCATGGCCGCGCTTGATCAGGATCGAGCAGAGCGCCGGGCTCAGCGTCAGGGCGTTGATCGCCGAGATCAGCATGGCGGTCGAGACGGCGACCGCGAATTGCCGGAAGAGCTGGCCGCTGATGCCGGGAATGAAGGCGACCGGCACGAAGACCGCGAGCAGCACGAAGGTGATGGCGATGATCGGCCCGGTGATCTGGGCCATCGCCTTCTTGGTCGCGTCCGCGATCGAAAGCTCCGGCTCCTCCTCGACGACGCGCTCGACATTCTCGATCACCACGATCGCGTCGTCGACGACGATGCCGATGGCAAGGACGAGCGCGAGCAGGGAGACGGTGTTGGCGGTGAAGCCGATCACCAGCATGACGGCGAAGGTGCCGATGATCGAGACCGGCACCGCGACCAGCGGGATGATGGTGGTGCGCAGCTTGCCGAGGAAGAGGAAGACGACGAGGCCGACCAGCACGAAGGCTTCGAGCAGGGTGCGGATGACCTCGTCGATCGTGGCGCTGACGAAGACCGTGGTGTCGAAGAAGATGCCGTAGGTGAGATCCTCGGGGAAGCGCTTGGAGAGCTCCTCCATCGTCGCCCGCACCTTCTTGGCGACGTCGATCGCATTGGCGCCGGGCGACTGGTAGATGCCCATGGCGGCGCCGGGCGCGCCGTTGAAACGGCTGTAGCGATCGGCCGTGCGGGCCCCGATCTCGACGCGCGCCACATCCCTGATGCGCACGACCGAGCCGCCCGGGTTGGTGCGCAGCACGATATTGGCGAATTCCTCCGGCTTGGTGAGCCGGCCCTGCGTCTTGACCGTGAGCTGGTATTGCTGGTCGCTGCTGACCGGGGCGGCGCCGATGCGGCCCAGCGCTGCCTGCACGTTCTGGCCCTGGACGGCGGAGATGACGTCGCTGGGCGTCAGGCTGAGCGCCGTCAGCCGGTTCGGATCGAGCCAGACCCTGAGCGAGTAATCGAGCGGGCCGAACAGGCTGACCTGGCCGACGCCGTTGATGCGGGCGAGCGCGTCGACCAGGTTGATCGTCGCGTAGTTGCTGAGATAGAGCGAGTCGAAGCTGTGCTTCGGCGAGTGGATCTCGACCACCTGCAGCAGCGCGGCGGATTTCTTGCGGACAGTCAGGCCCTGGCGCGTGACCTCGGTCGGGAGCTGGGGCTGGGCCAGCGACGAGCGGTTCTGGACATTGACGGTGTTGATGTCCGGGTTGGTGCCGAGCGCGAAGGTGACGTTGAGCGTGTAGCTGCCGTCGGCGCCGCTGGTCGACTGGTAGTAGAGCGCGTTGTCGACGCCGTTGATCTGCTGCTCGATCGGCTGGGCGACCGTGGTCTCGACCACCTCGGCATCGGCGCCGGGATAGCTCGCGGTCAGGGTGACCTGCGGCGGCACGATATCGGGGAATTGCGCGACCGGGATCGTGAAGATGGCGATGAGGCCCGCCAGCGTGATGACGATCGAGACGACGAAGGCGAGGCGCGGCCGGTCGACGAAGATCGACGAGATCACGTCTAGCTCCCGCTTGCCGGAGCAACGGGCGTGGCGGACACGGTCAGGCCGGGGCGCACCTTGAGCAGGCCGTCGACGATGACGTTCTCGCCCTCGGTCAACCCGGTTTCGACGACGACATCGGCGTCCTGCTGCGGGCCCAGCTTGATGCGGCGCTGCTGGGCCTTGCTGTCCTTGTCGACGACCATGACGTAGCTGCCGGCCTGGTCGACCTGGACGGCCGCCTGCGGCACGACGAGGCGCGGCTGTTCGCGCCGCGCGCGGACATCGACCGAGACGAACTCGCCATCGATCAACTGGCGCTCGGGGTTCGGCAGCGAGGCCCGCATGGTCACGGTGTCGGTCTGTAGGTCCACCTGCGGGTCGGTATAGTTCCAGACGCCGGGATGGGGGTATTCCTTGCCGGAGGACAGGCGCACGGTGATCGCGATCTTGCTCTGGCCTCCGTCTTCCTGCCGGCGCGCTTCGCGGAGCTCCTCAAGCTGGCGCACGCTGACCTGAAACAGGACGTACATCGGGTCCTGGCTGACGATGGTCGCGAGCGGGTTGCTGCCGGGGCCGACGAGATTGCCCTGCGTATAGGCTGTGCGGCCGATGCGGCCGGCGATCGGGGCGATGATGTCGGTGTAGCCGAGATTCTCCTTGGCCTGGGTCAGCGCCGCCTGGTTCTGCAGCACCGAGGCATGGGCGACGTCGAGAGCGGCGCGGTTGCTGTCGAGCGTCGCCTGCGACACGGCTTGCGTCTTCACCAGGTCCTGCGAGCGCGCATAGGTGAGCTGTGCGTTGAGCTCCTGGGCCTTGGCGGCGGCGAGGTTGGCCGTCGCCTGGTCGAGCTGCGCCTGGTATTGCACCTTCTCGATCTGGTAGAGCGTGTCGCCGGCCTTGATCTCCTGCCCCTCGGTGAACTGGATCTTGTCGAGGAAGCCCTGTACGCGGGCGATCAGCGCTACGCTTTCGGGCGACTTGATGCGGCCGACGAAGGAATAGGACCAGGTCACGCCCTTCTTGCTGGCTGGCTGGATGCCGACCGCGGGAGCAGGCGGAGCGGCCGGAGGTTGCGCGGCTTGCCGGTCGTTGCAGGCGCCGAGCGCCAGCGCCATCACCGCAATCGAGACAAGCAACCGGAATGCCATCCGTATGCCCCGCAATGACCGATCCCAGGGACCCAAGCCCCCAAGGAACCCAAATCCCGTGCGATCGAACCCCGCTGGGACCTGAGCCCATGGTGACAAACTTCCGGGCGCTTGCACAGGGCCCTGCTGATGCCGAAACCGCGAGGGGTAGGTTTCGCCGAGGCTGTCGGCGTCTCCGTGACGGATCAGAGCGGTTCGACCACGTCCGGATTCATGGCGATGAAGAGTTCAGCCTGACGCGCGAACAGCATCCAGGCCGGATCATTCTCCGACCGTCCGGCGTGGCAGTGCATGATCGTGAAGATCGCCACTGTCCCGGCCGGCTGTTCGGGGTCGATCCGCGCGGCGCGACACATCGCCCGGGCAATTCTCTGGATGCGCGGATCATCCGGACGCGCTGCCGCGGTCACCCCCGCGGCTACGGGTTTCGCTTCATCGATCAGAGGCATGGCGGACCTCCCGTCCTGGCGTAAACTGACGCGAGAGAGTCAAACGATCGGCCCGGCCATCGGTTCCCGCGGCAAAGGCGCGCGCCTTCGTCGGTTGGCCCCAGAGTGGGGATGGAGCGGAACTCTCCCGGTCTCCGGCACCGCCCTGGGCGAGCGCCGTCAGTACCTGTTCTGGCGCGTCACATCGCCGATGGCAGTCAATCCGGCCAGTGCTTGCGGTGAGCCATTGCTCTTGTACAGCGCCGTGAACACCCTGCTGGCATCGCTGTAGCGGCCGAGATGGAAATAGGACCAGCCGCGCATCATCATCAGATCGGTGGTTTCAGGCGCAAGGCGCGCGCGTTCCGACAGGGTCACCAGGGCGCCGTTGTAATCCTTGGTGTCGTATTGCGCGTAGAAGCGCTCGGAGAGGAGCAGGGCCGAGAGTTCGCGCCGCTGCGCGGGAGCCGGATTGGTCTGCGCCGCCGCGACATTGGCTTCTGCCGTCAACCCCTGCTGGAGTTTCGCATAGGTCTTGCCCATGGCAGCATCGGCCGCGACCTGGCCCGAGCTGCTGCGCATGGCCGCATCGAAGGCTGCGGCTGCGGCGGCAGGCCGCTTCAGGTTGAGCAGGCACCAGCCGCGCTGCAACGCCGCTGCGCCCGACTGGCCGTTGCCGCAGCTGCCGGCCGCGGGGGCTGCCGCCTGGCGGCGCCGGACCGGCTCGGTGTCGATATCGGTCTGGACGGTCTGACGGGCAGCCCGGGAGCGCACCGGCCGGCTCGGTGCGGGTTCGACAATGTCTCGCTCGCGTGTGACCGGCGCTGCCGGCGCGGCGATATCGTCCCGGCGCTGTTCCTGCACCGGCACGGCGCGCGCGCGGCGCGGATCGAGCAGCGCGGCAATCCGTTCGGAACGACCGCCCCAGTCGCTTACGATCGCGCGCAGGCCGGCCTGGTCGCGCAGGCGCTGTCGTGCCAGGGCAAGCCCATAGGCGGCCGGCTCATAGCCTCGGTCCCAGGAGAGGGCGGTTTCGAACCAGGTCTCGGCCGGGGAGGTCTGGCCGGAATTATAGGCATACCAGCCGAGACCGGCCGCGCCCGGCGCGTAGCGGTCCGTCGCAACGGTCTTCGCGATCCGCTCGACGACGGCGCGATCCAGTTTTGGAGCGGGTTCCTGCGTGATCAGTGTCGTCGCGACATCGAGATAGGCCTTGCGGTTGGCGGCGCCTGCGTCCAGCCACTGCGAGCCCAGTGCCTCGGCTTCCCGGTATTTCCGGTTGGCGCCCAGCGCGAGAACGGCGCCTTCGGCGGCTTTCGCCCCGCCCTTGCGCTGCAAGGCGGCCTGGAACAGGGCCTCCGCCCTGACGGGGTCATTGTGGTGCAGCGCGTAGAAGCCGAGCAGGATAGCATCGTCCGGCGTCGTCGCGGCATTGGCCAGCGCCTCGACGCGTCGAATGTCGTCGGCGGACGCCGTGAGCTTGGGGTCCTCGGCGGCTCGCCCGATGCGCCGGCGCGCGATCTCGTCGCGGATGCTCGAGAACTCGGTCTGCCTCTCCTGGGCCAGCAGCCCGTCGGTCAGCGCGTCGGGCAGCGTCGCCAGGGCCTTCTGCATCGTCCCGACCCGTTCGGCCGGGGTATTGCAGTTACCCAGCACATAGGAATAGGCGTCCCGCGCCCGCTCGGGCTTGCCGGTCTGCACGAAAGCCTCGGCCACACGCCACAGCGCATCGACATTCGCGCAGGTCAGCAAGGCCGGCGTCTCGGTGCCGATCCGGATCACCTGCTCCCATTGCCGTGCGTTGGAGGCATTGACCAGCCGCTGCGCGGCTTCAGCGGCGTCGAGCCTGGCGACGAGGTCGGCCGGGGCGTGCCAGTTCGGGTCGCTCGTGCTGCGCTGGGCGATCGCGGCGCGGACCTCGCCGATCTTGCCCTCCGAGAACAGCTTCCAGAGCCGCTCCAGCTCGCGATCGCCGGTCGGGGCCGGGGCTGTCAGGTCGGTGGGCGGCTTCCATTCCGGATAGAGGGCCCGCAGCCGGGCCAGCTCGGCCTCCAGCCGCCGCGTGTCGCCCTGAGCCGCGAAATAGCGCAGCGCGCTTTCGTCGACCACGGGTGGGCGCTGCGCCGGCTGGCCGGGCTGGACTGCGGACGGCGCGGCCGGATTGGCGGGCGGCTGCGCCTGGGCGAGCTCGGGACCGGATTGCTGGTTGTCCGCAAAGGGCAGGCCGGCCGCGACGGCCTGCCGGATCGCCGCCGGCGGCGCCAGCGACAGCTCGGCGTCGCGACCATGGCGCCCGAAGGCATAGAATGCGGCGCTCGAGGCAGCGATCGCGAGGACAGCGTATTTCACATGCATTGCGGATACCTCTCGCGGAGCATCGAGAGGGACAGGAGGTGCAGGGTCGAGGGGTAATAGGCCGTGGGCTGGAAGCTCTTCAGCTCGGCCGGGATCGGCGTCTTGTCGAGCGCGCAGGCCATGGCGGCGAAGAGAATCCGGTAGCCGGCGTCAGGCAGCGGCTCGACGGGATTGCCGGTCTTGACGTCGATCACGGCGGTGCCGCCGGCCCAGGCCTTTCGGAAGGGCTCCATGCGTGCCTTGTCGGCCAGCCCGGCCCGCATCAGGTAGAGCGGGATGCGGATGGCGTTGTAGCCGAATTGCGGCGGGAAGCCGTCGGCGGGCCTCGGCGTGTCCTTGATCGAGACCCAGTCCGGCGCCAGCATCTTCGCCTTGGCGAGGGTGTCGAGCAGTTTCAGGCCGCTCGCCTGCACCTGCATCCAGCTCTGATCGCCGGTGAGCTGGGCGAGCGCCGGCAGCGCTTCGAACACCCAATAGGATGGATTGACCACGGGGCCGTCCGGCCGGTCCTTCTCGGAAAAGCCGACCGCGCCGGGCATCAGCCAGGTCTCGCCGCCGCGCTTCAGCAGCGCGACCTTGGCCAATGACCGGGCGATCTGGCGCGCCGCTGTCGTGTAGGCCGGCATGGTCCAGCGCGCCCCGGCGCAGGCGAGGGCCTCCGCGATCAGCAGGTCGCCGTCGCTGGCATTGTTGACGTCGGTGACATGGGGGCTCGCCTTGGGGTCCCAGCGCCAGGCCGCCAGTCCGTCGTCGCGGATCAGAAGTTCGGTTCGCGTGAAGGCGAAGATGCTCGCGAAACTGCTGCGGTCGCCGGCGAGACAGGCCAGCAGCAGGCCGTAGCCCTGGCTCTCGCTATGGCTGATCCCGCCATTGGCGTCGTCGATCACGCGCCCTTCGGAGGTGACGAATTTCTGCCGATAGAGCTCCCAGGCTCCGTCGGGCAGGGCGGCCTGCGCCGCGGATGCGAGAACCATCATGGTGGCCGTGACGGTGGCGAGAAGCGTTTTCATGTGCGCCGCCCCAACCGTCCGAGCATCAGCGAGGTGCCGATGCCCAGCCCGATGCAGGCCAGCAGGAGCGCCAGCGCATAGGTGCCGATATTGCTCGACATCCAGTTGGCCAGGACGAGCCGCATATTCGCGAGGCTGAACGGGCGCGTCATGAAGAAGGAGGCGCTGTCGGCGGACACGACATGCGTGTCCTGCGCGCCGCGGAACGCCGTGATCTTGCCGGCCATGGCAGCCCAGTTGCCCGGTGTCACGATGCGGGCGACGCTGCTTTCGAGCGCTTCCTCGCGCCGTGCGACGAAGGCGGTCCAGACCTGGCGAGTGTCGGGATCGGCGGCCTGCGCCACGATCAGGTCGGTTCCCTCGGCGGGTTCGTAGAGCGAGGCCGCGCGCGACGGGGCGCGCAGCCGGGCGAAGGACAGATCGAAAGTCCGTTCCAGCCAGCCGTCGAAAGCATCGAAATAGCGGGCCAGCGGGCCGCCGAGCGAGTTGTGCCAGCGGTCGCGGATCTCGATCGCGGTTTGCGGCGGCCCGCCTGAATCCTCCGGCGTCGTCTGGCGGCCCTGGAACCGGTTGAGCACGGCATCGAACACGGCCGTGCCATCGGCATCGGGCGCGACCACGACGGTGTCGGCACGCCGCGGCCAGGTGCTGCGGACAGTGTCGGAGATGCCGACGCGCGGCAGCAGGCCGCTCGGCAACTGGCCGACGGCGCCCACGATCAAGGCCGGACGATCGCCCACGGTGGCGGCGTTCGCCAGCGGGTCGACCGCAATCGGCCGGCTCGCGCGCTGGGAGAGGCGCGCCAACAGTGTCGCCGCCGCGCTGTAATTGGCTGAATCGAGCCGGCCCAGGATCAGCGCCACGCGCGGCGACACCGAATAGGGGAAACCCGTACCCGACAGCGCGGCGAGGTTGGGCCTGACGCCGACCTTCGCGAAATCGGGAACGGCAAGGGAGGTCGTGTCGAACAGCGCGAAGCGGCTCTTGCCGGGCAGCGTTGCGCCCGGCCCGCAGCTGAGATCGGTCTTCGCGATCGTGACGGCCTCGAGCCAGAGCTCATTGATCCCCGGCCGGAAATGCCGCATCGGCACGGTGATTGGGAACTGCTGGAACAGGCCGCCATTCGTCGTGTTGAGCGGCACGGTCGCGGCGACGTTGCCGTTGACGAAGATCTCGATATGGCTGGTGCCAGGCAGGACCTCCGCGGAATAGGCGCCGTCGAGAAGGAGCGTCGCTTCGCCATAGGCGTTCGCATAGAAATCGCCGGGCATGGCGACGAGCGCGCGTACGCGCATGCGCCGGCCGGTCGATTCCTGCGTGGGAACGCCGAGATCGGAGAAGCGCAGCACCTGCTTGTTCGCGACATAGGGCGGGTTCGGTGTGTGCCAGCTCGCCGTATCCATGCTCGTGCGGTTGATATTGGTCGGCCTGGACACGGGCTCCGTCAGGATCTTGGCGACGACCGCCTCGATATCCGGCCAACCCTGTCCGGTGACGAGGAGCGTCGCCGGACCCAGCTTCGGACTGGCGACGAAGCCCAGGAAGCTGCGGGTGGCGGCCTCTTCAGGGATGGTGCCCAGCAGCTCGCCCAGTTCGTTCGCGGTTCCGACGACGACCGTCAGCGAGCCCGGCCGCAGCCGCTCCGGCGGCCGTTCGGAGACCCGCACCACGACCTGCCCAAAGCGCCCGCGCAGCGCCACGGCCTGCGCGACGGCGAGGATGGTATTGCCCGCGATCGCCCGCGACGCGCTCGGCGCGACGATGTTGATCGTCGTCTGACCACCTTCGTCCCCGCCGATCGTCGGCAGGTCGTCGATGCCGCGCAGGCGGAACTGCCCGGCATCGGGGCGGCGGAAGCTCAGCTGCGTGCCTGCGCCGTCGATGCGCGTCCAGAGCTCGTAGGTGGAGGCCAGGGTGCAATCGGTGCGGTGGCGATGCACCGCCTCGAAGCGGATCGTATTCTCACCCGCTCTCAGCAGGCCCTTGCGGATCGCGGCCGACAGCCGCGCCACCCGGTCCGAGGAGGCGACGGGCTGCTCGATGACGCGCTCGCCATTGATCCGGACGGTCAGTCGCGAGGCTTCCGGCATCACGACGAGCGCGTTCTGAAACGCCACGTCGAGGTTCAGGTCCGCG
>UBZM01000060.1 GCA_900470095.1 Hyphomicrobiales bacterium | reverse complement strand
GCCCAGCCGCCGCAGCCGACGACCAAGAGCAGGGCGAGCGCCGTGCCGGCAAGCATATGCCGGCCCAGGCCGAAGTTCGGCTCGCGCTCCCCCCTGGCGTCCCCGCCGGCCTGCGATGCGACATTGCGTGTGGTCATGGTCGTTTCTCCCGTCAGCCGGCCCGGGATGCGAGGCGCGACCGCCCCGCACCGGGATCAGTAGTAATAAAGCCTGTGACTGCCCTGGATCTCGATCGAGTAGTCCTTCTCGTCATTCTGCTCGAGATAGACGTCGACGAAGGTGCGGTCGTCGTCACCGATCTTCTCGATGCGGAAGCGGAAGGGCCGGCCGGAATCGTCGCCATCCTCGCCATAGGTGCGATCGAAGGCATCGTCGTCGGAACCGCTTCCGCCGTCATCGTCATCATCATCGTCGTCGTGCTTGCGGATCTGGTACTGCTTGATGCGAAGGCGGTCGCCGGCCTCAAGATCGAGGATCTGGTGGATCAAGTCGCGATCGTCCTCGTCGTAGGGCACGTCGAACGAAAAGATGTCGTCGCCGGCGCCCCCGGTCAGCGTCACCGCGTCGGCTCCGATGGTGAAGTGGTCGTTGCCGCTGCCGCCGATCACGGCCTCGATATTGGAGAAGCCGTCTTCGCCGATCTCGACGCTGACCGCCTTGCCCTCGACCAGGTTGATGTCGATGCTCTGCGTGGCCCGGGAGTAATCCAGCGTGTCGCAACCGCTGCCGCCATCATAGCAATCGGCTGCGGCATCGAGCGTACCGATGATCACGTCGTCGCCAGACCCGGCCTCGACCCGGTCCCTGCCCCCACCGCCATCGAGCGTATCGGCGCCGCTACCGCCTTCGATCTGGTCGTTGCCGCCGCCGCCCTGGATCACGTCATTGCCGGTCCCACCGAACAGGCAGTCATTGCCGGTGCCGCCATCAATGACGTCATTGCCGTCATTGCCCTCGATCCGGTCGTCGCCCGCACCGCCGAAGAGCCGGTCATGGCCAGCGTCGCCCTTGACCTTATCATCGCCGTTACCGCCGAAGATGATGTCGTCGCCATCGCCCCCATCTGCCTCGTCATCGCCATCGCCGGCGTCGAGGATGTCGTTGCCGCCACCGCCAAAGAGCCGGTCCTGGCCGCGGCCGCCGGAAAGATGGTCATCGCCCTCGCCCCCATCGACCCAGTCGTCGCCGTCATCGCCGGAGAGCGTGTCGTTGCCGGTTTCGCCGAAGAGCCGGTCGTTGCCGCCGCCGCCATTTGCAACGTCGTTGCCCCCACCGAGGCGGGCCGTGTCCTGGCCGCAGCCAAATTGGACGAGGTCGACGTGAGCCCCCCCGATGACGGTATTGTCGCCATTGCCGGTGCAGACGGTGTTGTTGCCGTCGCCGGTGAAGACGGTGTTGTTGCCTTCACCCGCATCGATCCAGTCGTCGCCGTCGCCGCCATCGATGAAATCGTTACCGTCGCCACCATAGAGCCGGTCGTTGCCCTTGCCGCCGATGATGATGTCATCGCCGGCCTCGCCGTAGATGACGTCGTCGCCATCCTCGCCGAAGAGCTGGTCGTCGCCGTCGCCGCCATAGATCGTGTCGTTGCCGGTGCCGCCATAGACGATGTCGTTGCCGCGGCCGGCATAGATCAGGTCATGGCCGGCGCCGCCGCGGATGAAGTCGTTGCCGGCGCCGCCATGCAGGATGTCCGAGCCGCCGCGGCCATCGATCACGTCGTTGCCGTCGCGGCCGTCGATCAGGTCGGCGCATTCGGTCCCGGTCAAGCTGTCATCGCCTGACGTGCCGTTGATCTCGGTGAACTCGACGACCCTGAAGAGCGCGGTCTGGGCGACCGCGACGGTCTCGTCGCTGACCTCGTAGCTCAGCGTCACCGGGCCAAAATAGCCAGGCGTCGGGGTGAACTCCCAGCCGCCCTCGACCGCGGTCAAGGTGCCGCTGGAGGCGGTGAGATTGCGGATCGCCAGCGCATCGCCATCGGGGTCGCGTGCCCCCGCGAGCAGGCCGATCGTGGTGATCAGCAGCGTCTCGCAGCGCCCGATGCTGCGCAGGCTGACGACACCGGCCAGCTGCGGGGCGCGGTTGCT
>UBZM01000027.1 GCA_900470095.1 Hyphomicrobiales bacterium | reverse complement strand
GCAAACTTCTCTTTGGCCATCGTAGCCTCCGTCAGATCTTGTTCAAATGTTCAGTCGAATGGGTGGATCAGGCGTACTTGGCCTGAACCTCGGCGGCGACCGCCGAAGGAACCTGCTCGTAGTGGTCGAACTGCATCGTGTAGTTGGCGCGTCCCTGGCTGAACGAGCGCAGCTGGTTGACATAGCCGAACATGTTCGCCAGCGGCACCATCGCGTTGACGACGACGGCGTTGCCGCGCATGTCCTGGCCCTGGATCTGGCCACGACGCGAGTTCAGATCGCCGATGACCGAACCGGTATAGTCTTCCGGGGTCACGACCTCGACCTTCATGATCGGCTCAAGCAGGACGGAGCCGCCCTTCTGCAGTCCTTCGCGAAGCGCAGCCCGCGAGGCGATTTCGAAGGCCAGGGCCGACGAGTCGACTTCGTGGAAGGCGCCGTCGATCAACGTCACCTTGACGTCCACGACCGGGAAGCCGGCGAGCACGCCCGAACCGATGACCGAGTTCAGGCCCTTTTCGACGCCGGGGATGTACTCCTTCGGCACCGAGCCGCCGACGACCTTCGACTCGAACTCGAAGCCCTTGCCGGTCTCGTTCGGCTCGATGACCAGCTTGACGCGGGCGAACTGGCCCGTACCACCGGTCTGCTTCTTGTGGGTGTAGTCGACCTCGGCCTTCTTGGTCAGCGTCTCGCGATAGGCAACCTGCGGCGCGCCGATATTGGCGTCGACCTTGTAGGTGCGCTTCAGGATGTCGACCTTGATGTCGAGATGCAGTTCGCCCATGCCCTTCAGGATGGTCTGGCCGCTCTCCTGGTCGGTCGAGACGCGGAAGGACGGATCCTCGTTCGCGAGCTTCGACAGGGCCAGGCCCAGCTTCTCCTGGTCGGCCTTGGACTTCGGCTCGATCGCGATCGTGATGACCGGCTCGGGGAACTCCATCCGCTCCAGGATGACCGGATGGATGGGATCGCACAGCGTGTCGCCGGTACGGACGTCCTTGAGGCCGGCCAGGGCGACGATGTCGCCGGCAAAAGCCTCCTTGATGTCTTCGCGGTTGTTCGCGTGCATCAGCAGCATGCGACCGACACGTTCCTTCTTGTCGCGCGTCGAGTTGATCACGCCAGCGCCGGTCTCGATCTTACCCGAGTAGACGCGGCAGAAGGTGATCGTGCCGACGAAGGGGTCGTCCATGATCTTGAAGGCGAGCATGGAGAAGGGATCTTCGTCGCGCGGATGACGAACGGTCTCTTCTTCGGTCTTGAAATCGATGCCCTTGATGTCGCCACGATCGACCGGCGACGGCAGGTAATCGACGACCGCGTCGAGCAGGGGTTGAACGCCCTTGTTCTTAAAGGACGAGCCGCACAGCACGGGGTGGAACGCGCGACGCTGAACCGCAGTGCGGATCAGCCTGCGCAGCGTGTCGGCAGACGGCTCGGTGCCCTCAAGATAGGCTTCCATCGCCGCATCGTCCATCTCGACGGCGGCTTCGACCAGCTTTCCACGGTACTCGGCAGCCTTGTCGGCGAGATCGGCAGGGATCTCCTTCTCCTCGAAGGAGGCGCCCAGCGCTTCGCCGTTCCAGACGATCGCCTTCATCTTCACCAGGTCGATAACGCCGGCGAATTCCGCCTCCGAACCGATCGGGATCTGCAGGCAGACCGGCTTGCCGGCGACGCGGTCAATGATGTCCTGGACGCAGCGATAGAAATCGGCGCCGATCTTGTCCATCTTGTTGACGAAAACGACGCGCGGAACGTCGTACTTGTCGGCCTGGCGCCAGACGGTCTCGGTCTGGGGCTCGACGCCCTGGTTGCCGTCGAGCACGCAGACGGCACCGTCGAGCACGCGCAGCGAACGCTCAACCTCAATGGTGAAGTCGACGTGGCCAGGAGTGTCGATGATGTTCAGGCGATGGTCGCGCCACAGGCAGGTCGTCGCGGCGGAGGTGATCGTGATGCCACGCTCCTGCTCCTGCGTCATCCAGTCCATGGTGGCCGCGCCATCATGGACTTCGCCGATCTTATGCGACTTGCCGGTATAGAACAGGATACGCTCGGTCGTCGTCGTCTTGCCGGCGTCGATATGCGCCATGATACCGAAGTTGCGGTACCGATCGATGGGATGGGAACGGGGCATGAGAGTGCTCTGTCTTTCGTCGGGTGCCGCGGATTACCAGCGGTAATGCGAGAAGGCGCGGTTGGCTTCCGCCATCCGGTGCGTGTCTTCACGCTTCTTCACTGCGTTGCCGCGATTGTTCGCCGCGTCCATCAGCTCAGCCGAGAGGCGCTCAACCATGGTCTTGTCGTTACGGCCGCGAGCAGCCGAGATCAGCCAGCGGATCGCCAGCGCCTGACGGCGCTCGGTGCGAACCTCGACCGGAACCTGATAGGTCGCGCCACCGACGCGACGCGAGCGTACCTCGATCGCCGGAGCGACGTTCTCGAGCGCGCTCTTGAAGACCGATAGCGGGTCGCTCTTGGTCTTGCCTTCGATGATGTCGAAAGCGCCGTAGACGATCCGCTCAGCGGTCGACTTCTTACCTTCGTACATCACGGAGTTCATGAACTTCGTGACCACGATATCACCGAACTTCGGGTCCGGGATAACTTCGCGTTTTTCGGCGCTATGGCGGCGGGACATCGTCTAGTCTCCGGTCAAATCTTAAAAGCTGCGAACCGCCTCAGCATCAAGCCTCGGCGGTCGGGCAGAAAATCACTTCGGACGCTTGGCGCCGTACTTCGAACGGCGTTGCTTACGGTTCTTGACGCCCTGCGTATCGAGCACACCACGCAGGATGTGGTAACGCACGCCGGGCAAGTCCTTGACGCGACCACCGCGGATCATCACCACGGAGTGCTCCTGAAGGTTGTGGCCTTCACCCGGAATGTAGCCAATGACCTCGAAGCCGTTGGTCAAACGCACCTTGGCAACCTTACGAAGCGCCGAGTTCGGCTTCTTCGGGGTCGTCGTATAGACGCGCGTGCAAACGCCGCGCTTCTGCGGGCAGGACTCAAGCGCCGGAGCGGTGTTGCGTGCCTTGACTGGCGAGCGCGGCTTGCGGATCAGCTGGCTGATTGTCGGCATTCTGGCCTCTCGCTCCACTGAGCGGTTGGAATTCTTTTCGGTCGCTCCCCGAACCGGTCAAAGCCATGACATAAACGAAGCCGCGCCGTCGGCTCCCCTCGGGGGCCTCAGGCGCGTTCGCCATGCAGAGGAACACGGAACTCGTCCGCATTCATGCGTCTTGCCATGTCGTCAATCGACGCAGGAATTTACGACGGCGTTTCGGTCGCGAAATTCGCTCGCAACAAAGGCAAGCGACAAACGTGTCCGACAACCGTCGACAGTGGCGCGCTTATGACTCAGGTGGAGATTCGCGTCAACCCCGAATTCGCATTTGCAGCGAAAGCGTTAACCACCCCCCTGCTAAAGGCCGGCCCGGCTGTCACGGGCTCCCTGAGATCGGCAGGCGGCTGAGGGTGAAGATCACCAACGCCAGGAGCGCAAGGTAGAGCGAAACGCCGCGCAACACCACCATTGCCCCTCCCCTCGTGCCAGCCAATCATGCGTTGATGGGTTGCCGTGCGGGCAACTCCCATTTGGGGGGCGGTGGTCTTCTGCCTCGATTGCCTCGGCATGATCTCGTCAGCCGACCGGGGCTAGCGCAGTACCAGTCTCGCCAGCAAGGCGGATAGCTCGCTTTGGCGGGAAACGCCCACCTTGGCAAAGACGCGCTTGAGCGTTGTACGGGCCGTCTCTTCCGAGATTCCCAGCGCCTGGGACGCATTGCGCGGGGCAAGTCCTGCACCAACCAGCGCCGCGATCCGGGCCTCCGCCAATGTGAGGCCGAACAGGTCGCGCACGAGCGCCGGATCGGCGGGCTCGCCTGGCTGAGCGCTCGTCACGACCGCAATCACACTGGTTTCCGAAAGCATGCGCTCGACGCCCGTGGCAGTGGGAGTGGGAGTACAGACCGGCAGGACGTGCACCGCAAGCGTCCCGTCACGGTCCAGCCCTGGGATCAGCAATGGCCGCGGCACAGCCGTCAAGGTGTCGGGGCGCGCCGCGCTCGCTCGTGCGATCGCTTCGGCCAACGCCTCCTGCTGCAAGACGGAGCGCGCCGTCAGTCGACCTTGCGAGATCAGGAGCGCATCACCGCATAGCTGCTCTGCAACAGGGTTTGCGAAGATCACGTGGCCGGCCGCATCGAGCAGGAACACCCCGACGCTCAGCCGCGCCAGCACGTCGGCCAATGAGTGCTGGGTCGCCTCCGCCGTGATCAGGCGGATGCCGAGCCTGAGCGCATTCTCGACATGCCGCCCCAACTGGCTGAGCGCGGCGAGCTCCTCCTCGGCGAAGGCCGGCTTGCTGTCCGCGCGCTGGACCGAGAGCGCAACCGCGACACGGGGATCAGGCGAGATACTGACGCCTGCGAACCATTTCAGCCCCTGGCGCTTGAGGAACTGGCTGTAGAACGGCAGAGTTTCGAGTTCCTCGGACGTTGCAATGTGACGTTCCGTGATCGCATCGGTCCGGGTCAGGTATCCCCTCTCGCGCGAGCGGGAGAAGCGCACATCGTGCCGCCACCATTCGTCCCGGTCATATTCCTTCTGCCCCTCGGCGAGACTCGGCGAGACAATGATCCCGTAGCTGCCATCGTCCCGCTGATAGATCATCACGGCGCCGACATCGCCGAAGCAATCGGCAATGGTCTGCAGAGCAGTTGGCCAAAGGGACGGCGTGGCCGCCGCCGCGTAGACCGCCTCCACTGCACTGACAAAGCGCTGACCGTCCATGGACGACCTCCCAACCGATTAACATGTTAGATCACAGCTGGGTTCGGAGGCGAAATTCTCCTTTCGTCGCTGAAGACCCCAGACTGGAGAGCGCGCGCAAAACAAAAGGGCCGCCCGAAGGCGGCCCTTTCGCAAGTTGTGTTCGGCAGTGCCTTACTCGGCGGCCGGAAGAACGGCCGCAGCAGCTGCAGCCTTGGCCGCCGCATCCGCCTTCTGGCCAACGATGAGATCGTCGCGGCGCAACGCCACCTGCTTGATGCGGGCAACCTGGGCGCCCGTGCCGGCCGGGATGAGGGAGCCGACGATGACGTTCTCCTTGAGGCCTTCGAGGGTATCGTACTTGCCGTTGACCGCCGCCTCGGTGAGGACGCGTGTGGTCTCCTGGAACGACGCTGCCGAGATGAAGGAGCGCGTCTGCAAGCTTGCCTTGGTGATGCCGAGCAGGACCGGAACGCCGCTGGCCGGCTTCTTGCCCTCTTCGCGCATCTTGGCGTTGATCTCCTCCAGCTCGATCCGATCGATCTGGTCGCCGGTGATGATGTCGGTATCACCGGACTCGGTGATCTCGATCTTCTGCAGCATCTGCCGGACGATGACCTCGATGTGCTTGTCGTTGATGCCCACGCCCTGGAGGCGATAGACCTCCTGGATCTCGTTGACGAGATAGGCCGCGAGCTCCTCGACGCCCTTGATCGCCAGGATGTCGTGCGGTGCCGGATTGCCGTCGAGGATGTAGTCGCCCATCTCGACGACGTCACCGTCCTGGAGATGGATGTGCTTGCCCTTCGGGATCAGGTACTCGAGCCCGTCCGAGCCGTCATGCGGCGTCAGCGTGACCCGACGCTTGTTCTTGTAGTCCTTGCCGAAACCGATCACGCCCGCCTTCTCGGCGATGATCGCCGCATCCTTCGGACGACGCGCCTCGAACAGCTCGGCCACCCGCGGCAGACCGCCGGTGATGTCGCGGGTCTTGGCCGAGTCGGTCGAGACACGGGCGAGCACGTCGCCTGCCTTGGTCATCTGGCCCGGCTCCATCGAGATGATGCCGTCGACGGGCAGGATGTAGCGGGCTTCGCCGCCGCGGGCGAGCTTCGCAACCTTGCCGTCAGGGCCGTGCACCGTGATCGCCGGACGCAGATCCGACGTCCGGGCCGAACCACGCCAGTCGATGACGACGCGCTTGCTGATGCCGGTCGCCTCGTCCGTCGTCTCGGTGATCGACATGCCGTCCACGAGATCCTCGTAGCCGACAGAGCCGTCCACCTCGGCCAGGATCGGGCGGGAATAGGGATCCCACTCCGCCAGGCGCTGGCCGCGCTTGACCTTGTCGCCTTCGTCGACCCGCATCTTCGAGCCGAACTGGACGCGGTGCACCGCACGCTCGGCGCCGTCCGGACCGACGATCACGATGGCGATGTTGCGCGCCATGGCGATCAGGTCGCCATCCGAGTTGCGCGCCGCATTGCGGTTCCGGATCTTCACCGTGCCCTCGAAATTGGACTCGATGAACGACTGGTCCGCGATCGTCGCCGCGCCGCCGATGTGGAAGGTACGCATGGTAAGCTGCGTACCCGGCTCGCCGATCGACTGCGCCGCGATGACGCCGACCGCTTCACCCATGTTGACGGGCGTGCCGCGGGCGAGATCGCGCCCGTAGCAGGTGGCGCAGACGCCGTTCTTGGTCTCGCAGGTGAGAACCGAACGGATCTTCACCTCCTGAACGCCGGCAGCGTTGATCTTCTCGATATGGCTTTCCTCGATCATCGTACCCTTCGGCACGAGGACGTTGCCGTCGATATCCGTGACATCTTCCGCCGCGGAGCGGCCGAGGATGCGGATGCCGAGCGAAGCCACGACCTGACCGGCATCGATGATGGCGCGCATCTTGATGCCATTATCCGAGCCGCAATCGACCTCGGAGATGATGGCATCCTGCGCCACGTCGACGAGACGGCGGGTGAGATAACCCGAGTTCGCGGTCTTGAGCGCGGTGTCGGCCAGCCCCTTACGGGCGCCGTGCGTCGAGTTGAAGTACTCGAGCACGTCCAGGCCTTCCTTGAAGTTCGAGATGATCGGGCTCTCGATGATCTCGCCTGACGGCTTGGCCATCAGGCCGCGCATGGCGGCGAGCTGGCGCATCTGGGCCGGCGAACCACGGGCACCCGAGTGGCTCATCATGTAGATCGAGTTGATCGGCTTATCGCGGCCGTTCTCGTCCTTCTTCACGGTCGAGATGCGCGCCATCATCTCCTGGGCGAGCTTGTCGGAGCACTTCGCCCAGGCGTCGACGACCTTGTTGTACTTCTCGCCCTGGGTGATCAGGCCGTCCTGGTACTGCTGCTCGTAGTCCTTGGCGAGCGCACGGGTGGTGTCGACGATCTCCCACTTGTTCTCCGGCACGACCATGTCGTCCTTGCCGAAGGAGATGCCGGCCTTGAAGGCGTGCTTGAAGCCGAGGCCCATGACGCGATCGCAGAAGATCACCGATTCCTTCTGACCGCAGCCGCGATAGACGGCGTCGATCATTCCGGAGATCTCCTTCTTCGTCATCAGGCGGTTGACGACGTCGAAGGTCACGGCCGGATGCTCAGGCAACGCGGTCGAGAGGATCACGCGGCCGGGCGTGGTGTCGTAGATCTTGGTGTAGGGCTTGCCGTCCTGGCCGACGCCGGTCCAGCGATATTTGATCTTCGAATGCAGCGTCACGACCTTCTCGTGCAGCGCGTATTCGAGTTCGCCGAAATCGCCGAAGATCTTGCCCTGGCCCGGCTCGCCATCCGAGATGATCGAGAGGTAGTACAGGCCGAGCACGATGTCCTGCGACGGCACGATGATCGGCTGGCCGTTCGCCGGGTGCAGGATGTTGTTGGTCGACATCATCAACACGCGCGCTTCCAGCTGCGCCTCGAGCGACAGCGGGACGTGCACGGCCATCTGGTCGCCGTCGAAGTCAGCGTTGAACGCGGCGCAGACCAGCGGGTGAAGCTGGATCGCCTTGCCTTCGATCAGCACCGGCTCGAAGGCCTGGATGCCGAGACGGTGCAGCGTCGGAGCGCGGTTCAGCAGCACCGGATGCTCGCGGATGACCTCGTCCAGGATATCCCAGACCTCCGGCTTCTCCTTCTCGACCAGCTTCTTGGCCTGCTTGACCGTGGTCGAGTAGCCCTTCGCATCGAGGCGCGCATAGATGAACGGCTTGAACAGCTCGAGCGCCATCTTCTTCGGCAGGCCGCACTGGTGCAGCTTCATCTCCGGGCCGACGACGATGACCGAACGGCCGGAATAGTCGACGCGCTTGCCCAGCAGGTTCTGCCGGAAGCGGCCCTGCTTGCCCTTCAGCATGTCGGCGAGCGACTTCAGCGGGCGCTTGTTGGCACCCGTGATGACGCGGCCGCGGCGGCCGTTGTCGAACAATGCGTCGACCGATTCCTGCAGCATCCGCTTCTCGTTGCGGATGATGATGTCCGGCGCACGCAGCTCGATCAGGCGCTTCAGGCGGTTGTTGCGGTTGATGACGCGGCGATAGAGATCGTTCAGATCCGAGGTCGCGAAGCGACCGCCGTCGAGCGGCACCAGCGGACGCAGATCGGGCGGGATCACCGGAACGATGGTCATCACCATCCATTCCGGCTTGTTGCCGGATTCCTGGAACGCCTCGATGATCTTGAGGCGCTTCATCAGCTTCTTGGGCTTCAGCTCCGAGGTCGTCGTCGCGATCTCGTGCTTCAGATCCATGTTGATCTTGTCGAGATCGAGCGCCCGCAGCATCTCGCGGATGGCTTCCGCGCCGATCATCGCCGTGAAGGTGTCAGCGCCATACTCTTCCTGGCAGCGGACATATTCCTCCTCGGAGAGGAGCTGACGGTCCTTGAGGGGCGTCAGGCCCGGCTCGATGACGACATACGACTCGAAATAGAGCACCCGCTCGAGTTCCTTGAGCGGCATGTCCATCAGCAGGCCGATGCGCGACGGCAGCGACTTCAGGAACCAGATATGGGCAACCGGAGCGGCGAGCTCGATATGGCCCATGCGCTCGCGCCGGACGCGCGCGAGCGTCACTTCGACGCCGCACTTCTCGCAGATCACGCCCTTGAACTTCATGCGCTTGTACTTGCCGCACAAGCACTCGTAGTCCTTGATCGGCCCGAAGATGCGCGCGCAGAACAGGCCGTCACGCTCGGGCTTGAAGGTGCGGTAGTTGATGGTCTCGGGCTTCTTGATCTCGCCATAGGACCACGACAGGATCTTTTCCGGGCTCGCGATCGAGATCTTGATCGCGTCGAACGCCTGCTGTGTCGGCTGCTGGCCGAAAAGGTTCATGACCTCTTGCTTCATCGCCTGTCTCCTGCCGCCGGCGGGGGAGTGAACCGCCCTGCCCGGCCATCATGCGAATAAGCCGGCGGCGTGAGTGTCGCCGGCATGCTGTGTTCGTCTCGAGGCGGCCCTTTTGGGCCCGCCCCCTTATTCGGCAGCTTCGGCCGGCGGCAATTCGCCCGGCTTCTGCTTGTTGCTGATCAATTCGACATTGAGGCCGAGCGAGCGCATTTCCTTGACGAGAACGTTGAAGCTCTCCGGGATGCCCGCCTCGAAATTGTCCTCACCGCGCACGATCGACTCGTAGACCTTGGTGCGGCCCGCCACGTCGTCCGACTTCACCGTCAGCATTTCCTGCAGGGTGTAGGCGGCGCCGTAGGCTTCGAGCGCCCAGACCTCCATTTCGCCGAAGCGCTGACCGCCGAACTGCGCCTTGCCGCCCAGCGGCTGCTGGGTCACGAGCGAGTACGGGCCGATCGACCGCGCGTGGATCTTGTCATCGACCAGGTGGTGCAGCTTCAGCATGTAGATGTAGCCGACCGTGACCTTGCGATCGAAGGGCTCGCCAGTCCGTCCGTCATAGAGCGTGACCTGACCGGACTTGTTGAGCCCAGCCTGCTCGAGCAGATGCTCGATGTCCGACTCCTTGGCGCCGTTGAAGACCGGGGTCGCGATCGGAACGCCGCGGCGCAGGTTCTGGCCCATTTCGACCAGCTCTGCATCGTCCATCGACGCAACGATCTCGTTGTCGCCGTACACGGCCTCGAAGCTTGCCCGCAGAGCCTTGCCGTCATGCGCCTTCTTGTAGACGTCGATGGCCTTGGCGATCTGCTTGCCGAGACCGGCGGCGGCCCAGCCCAGATGGGTCTCCAGGATCTGACCGACATTCATGCGGCTCGGCACGCCGAGCGGGTTCAGCACGATGTCGGCATGGGTGCCGTCCTCGAGGAAGGGCATGTCCTCGGCGGGAACGATGCGCGAGACGACGCCCTTGTTTCCGTGGCGGCCGGCCATCTTGTCGCCCGGCTGGATCTTGCGCTTCACCGCGACGAAGACCTTGACCATCTTCATCACGCCCGGAGGCAGTTCGTCGCCGCGCTGCAGCTTCTCGACCTTGTCTAGGAAGCGCTGCTCGAGGCGCTTCTTCGACTCGTCGTACTGCTTCCGCATCGCCTCGATTTCGGTCATCAGGGCGTCGTCGCCGACGGCGAACAGCCACCACTGCGAACGCGGGAACTCGCTCATCCCCTCGCGGGTGATGACCGTGTCCTTCTTGAAGCCCTTCGGACCAGCAAGGCCGGTCTTGCCGGTCAGGATCTCGGCCAGACGCGCAAAGGTGTTGCGGTCCAGGATCGCCTGCTCGTCATCGCGGTCCTTGGCAAGACGCTCGATCTCCTCGCGCTCGATCGCCTGGGCGCGCTCGTCCTTGTCGACGCCGTGGCGGTTGAACACGCGCACTTCGACGATGGTGCCCTGGACGCCCGGCGGGACACGCAGCGAGGTGTCGCGGACATCCGAAGCCTTCTCGCCGAAAATGGCGCGCAGAAGCTTCTCTTCCGGCGTCATCGGGCTTTCGCCCTTCGGCGTGATCTTGCCGACCAGGATGTCGCCCGCAGCGACTTCCGCGCCGATATAGACGATGCCGGCTTCGTCAAGGTTCTTCAGCGCCTCTTCCGAAACATTCGGAATGTCGCGCGTGATTTCCTCAGGGCCCAGCTTCGTATCGCGGGCCATGACCTCGAATTCCTCGATATGGATCGAGGTGAAGATGTCCTCCGAGACGATCTTCTCCGAGAGCAGGATCGAGTCCTCGAAGTTGTAGCCGTTCCACGGCATGAACGCGACGAGCACGTTGCGGCCGAGAGCCAGTTCGCCGAGCTCCGTCGACGGGCCGTCGGCGACGATGTCGCCCTTCTTGATCATGTCGCCGACGCGCACCAGCGGACGCTGCGTGATGCAGGTCGACTGGTTCGAGCGCTGGAACTTCTGCAGACGGTAGATGTCGACGCCCGGTTTGGTCGGGTCCATCTCGTCGGAGGCGCGGATAACGATACGCGTCGCATCGACCTGGTCGACGATACCGGCGCGGCGGGCAGCGATGGCCGCACCCGAGTCACGGGCGACGACCGCTTCCATGCCGGTGCCGACGAAGGGCGCATCGGCGCGAACCAGCGGCACCGCCTGGCGCTGCATGTTCGAGCCCATCAGCGCGCGGTTGGCGTCGTCGTTCTCAAGGAACGGGATCAGCGCCGCAGCGACCGAAACAAGCTGCTTCGGCGACACGTCCATGAAGTCGACCTTGTCGACCGGCGTGACGATGACTTCACCGGCGCGGCGGCAAACGATCAGGTCGTCGGTCAGACGGCCGCTCTCATCGGTCGCGGCGTTCGCCTGGGCGACGTTGTATTTCGCCTCCTCCATCGCCGAGAGATAGATGATCTCGTCGGTGAGCTGGCCGTCGCGGATGCGGCGGTAGGGGCTCTCGATGAAGCCGTACTTGTTCACCCGCGCGAAAGTGGCAAGCGAGTTGATCAGGCCGATATTCGGGCCTTCCGGCGTCTCGATCGGGCAGATGCGGCCGTAATGGGTCGGGTGCACGTCGCGCACCTCGAACCCGGCGCGCTCGCGGGTCAGACCACCCGGGCCAAGCGCCGAAAGACGGCGCTTGTGAGTGACCTCCGAGAGCGGGTTCGTCTGGTCCATGAACTGCGAGAGCTGCGACGAGCCGAAGAACTCGCGCACAGCGGCAGCCGCCGGCTTGGCGTTGATCAGGTCCTGCGGCATCACCGTGTCGATATCGACCGACGACATGCGCTCCTTGATGGCGCGCTCCATGCGCAGCAGGCCCAGACGGTACTGGTTCTCCATGAGCTCGCCGACCGACCGCACACGGCGGTTGCCGAGATGGTCGATGTCGTCGATCTCACCCTTGCCGTCGCGCAGGTCGACCAGCGCCTTGACCACCGCGAAGATGTCCTCCTTGCGCAGAATGCGCACGGTATCCTCGGCGTCGAGATCGAGACGCATGTTCATCTTCACGCGGCCGACGGCCGAGAGGTCGTAGCGCTCCGAGTCGAAGAACAGCGACTGGAACATGTTCTCGGCGGTCTCGAGCGTCGGCGGCTCGCCCGGACGCATCACGCGGTAGATGTCGAACAGCGCCTCCTCGCGGCGCGAGTTCTTGTCCACGTTGAGCGTGTTGCGGATATAGGGACCGACCGTGATGTGGTCGATGTCCAGTACCGGGATCTCGTCGAAACCTTCATCGGTCAGGAGCTTGAGCAGCTTCTCGCTGATCTCCTCGCCGGCTTCGGCGAAGACCTCGCCGGTCGCCGGGTTGACCAGATCTTCGGCGATATACTGGCCGTAGAGATCCTCGTCGGTGGCGCGCAGGAACTTCAGGCCCTTCTCGGCGAGCTGGCGGGCGGTACGGGCAACCAGTTTCTTGCCGGCCTCGACCACAACCTCGCCGGTATCGGCGTCGATCATGTCGACCGTCGCCTTGAAGCCCTTCATGCGCTCGGCGTCGTAGGGAACGCGCCAGCCCTGCTTATCCTTGGCGTAGGTGATGTGGTTGTAGAAGCGGCTGAGGATCTCCTCGCCGTCCATGCCGAGAGCAAACAGCAGCGACGTCACCGGGATCTTACGCTTCCGGTCGATGCGCGCGTAGACGATGTCCTTGGCGTCGAACTCGATGTCGAGCCAGGAGCCGCGATACGGGATGATGCGCGCGGCGAAGAGCAGTTTGCCCGACGAATGGGTCTTGCCCTTGTCGTGATCGAAGAACACGCCGGGCGACCGGTGCATCTGCGAGACGATGACGCGCTCGGTGCCATTGACGATGAAGGTGCCGTTATCCGTCATGAGCGGCATGTCGCCCATGTAGACATCCTGCTCCTTGATGTCCTTGACCGACTTCGCCTGGGTGTCGGGATCGATATCGAACACGATCAGGCGCAGCGTCACCTTGAGCGGGGCCGAGAAGGTCATGCCGCGCTGGCGGCATTCGTCGACGTCGTATTTCGGCGGCTCGAAGGTGTATTTCACGAATTCGAGCAGCGAAGCGCCCGCGAAATCGCCGATCGGGAACACCGACTTGAAGACGGACTGCAGGCCCTCGTCGGAGCGGCCGCCCTTGGGCTCGTCCACCATCAGGAACTGGTCGTAAGACGCCTTCTGAACCTCGATGAGGTTCGGCATCTGCGCGACTTCCTTGAGTTTTCCGAAGAACTTGCGGACGCGCCTGCGGCCCTGGAGCGAATTGACCATGTTGTTCCTCGCGATCTCTCTCGGACGGCTCACCCGGCGGCCCGCTCGCGGACCAGTCTTGGCAGCCACAGGCCGCCGGGGGAGCCGTTCGGCGCCTCGGCGCGCCGACATCAACTGAACTGGCCTTCCCGGTGGGGCTCGTGCCCCGGAAAGCCTCTTGCATTCCCTGCGCCGCATCCGCTTGCCGGAAACGACGCAACAGCCCCGGAGGCGGAGGACCGCCCCGGGACTGTCGTGTACGACTAGGGTCGGACCGGCATCAGCCGGCCCTGCTCACTTGAGCTCGACCTTGGCGCCGACGGCCTCGAGCTGCTTCTTGAGCTTCTCGGCCTCGTCCTTGGTCACGCCTTCCTTGAGCGGCTTCGGAGCGGCTTCCACCAGATCCTTGGCTTCCTTCAGGCCGAGACCGGTGATGGCGCGGACTTCCTTGATCACTTCGATCTTCTTGTCGCCGGCGGCGGCAAGAACGACGGTGAACTCGGTCTGCTCTTCAACAGCGGCAGCCGGAGCGCCACCAGCCGGGCCAGCCGCAACAGCGACGGCAGCAGCGGCGGAAACGCCCCACTTCTCTTCGAGAAGCTTGGCGAGGTCAGCGGCCTCGAGGACCGTCAGGGAGGACAGCTCGTCAACGAGCTTAGCAAGATCAGCCATGGTATGTTCCTACGATAAAGAGGTTCGAACGTTGATCAGGTTGGCAGACGGCCTCAGGCCGCATCCTTGTCGGCATATGCCTGAAACACGCGAGCGAGCTTTGCAGCAGGCGCGGTCGAGAGCTGTGCGATCTTGGTTGCCGGGGCCTGGAGAAGGCCGAGCAACTTGGCGCGCAGTTCGTCGAGCGAGGGCATCGTGGCCAGGGCCTTGACGCCATCCGGGTTCAGGGAGGTCTTGCCCATCGCACCACCGAGGATGACAAGCTTGTCATTGTCCTTGGCGAAAGCGACGGCGACCTTCGGCGCCGCGACCGGATCGCTGGAATAAGCGATCAGGGTGGGGCCCTTCAGCAGGGGGCTGATGGACGCGACGTCGGTGCCTTCAAGAGCGATCTTGGCCAGCCGGTTCTTTGCGACCTTCACAGTGGCGCCATTGGCCTTCATCTCGCGACGAAGCTTCTGGAACTGTGCCACCGTCAAACCCGCATAGTGGGCCACGACAACGACCGACGTGTTTGCGAACACGCCGTTCAGTGTCGCGACGGCATCATTCTTTGCCGCTCTTTCCACTGGGCTCTCTCCGGTAGGCGGCAAGACGAAATCTTGCCGCCAGTTGCACTTGTCGCGCAGGCTTGGCCGATTGACACCGGCCGGTCACATGCGCAACGCTCAGTGCCCTGTCCCCTTCCCCGGCATCAGCCACGGTCGGGCGAGATGGTTCGAACCGTCTCGAGGCCTCTCGGCCTCGGGTAAGCTCTTGCACCGTCTATGCAGGCCTCTTGGCGAAATTATGCCCTCGGGCGAACCCGAAGCGCACCTGCAGTCTCAGACAGGACTGGGTGATTCCGGCACGAAGATCGCTCCGCGCGCCCGAAAAACCCATTCTTCGACGGTAAACCGTCGAAAAACGCGAAACGGACCTCCTCGTGCAAAGCACGCGGAAGCCCTGATCACTTATGGAAACATTGGGACGTCATAGCGACTTCCCTCGCTTCTGCCAAGTGGTGTCTTGACCCCGCGAGATCAAGACGAGCTCGCGGCCGGCGCGAAGCCGGCCGCATGGGAGCCTAATCAGCCGCCCAGAACCGTGTTCGGCTCGATCTTGACGCCCGGGCCCATGGTCGAGGAGATCGCGACGCGCTGGACATAGGTGCCCTTGGCGCCGGCGGGCTTCGCCTTGGCAACCGAATCCGCGAAGGCGCGGATGTTCTCTTCGAGCTTCTCAGCCGTGAACGAGACCTTGCCGACGGCGGCATGCACGATGCCGGCCTTCTCGACGCGGAACTCGACCGAGCCACCCTTGGAGGCCGCAACCGCGCTGGTCACGTCCATGGTGACCGTGCCGACCTTCGGGTTCGGCATCAGGCCGCGCGGGCCGAGCACCTTACCGAGACGGCCGACGAGCGGCATCATGTCCGGGGTCGCGATGCAGCGATCGAAGTCGATCGTGCCCTTCGAGACGATGTCGACCAGCTCCTCGGCGCCAACGACGTCGGCTCCGGCCTTCTTGGCCTCCTCGGCCTTGGCGCCACGAGCGAACACGGCGACGCGCAGGACACGGCCCGAGCCGTTCGGCAGGTTGCAGACGCCACGGACCATCTGGTCGGCGTGACGCGGATCGACACCGAGATTCATCGCAACTTCGACGGTCTCGTCGAACTTGGCGGTGGCGCGGCCCTTGATCAGGGCAACGGCTTCGGTGAGCGGGTAGAGCTTGGTGCGGTCGATGCCCTCACGGGCCTTGACGACGCGTTTTCCGACGTGTGCCATTGATCCGTTCCCCTCAGCCCACGACTTCCAGGCCCATGGACCGGGCAGAACCCCGGATCATGGCCACGGCCGATTCGACGTTATCGCAGTTCAGATCGGCCATCTTCTTCTCGGCGATCTCCTTGAGCTGCGCCGAGGTGACCTTGCCGACATTGCCGCCGCGCCCGGGGGTCTTCGAACCCGCGGTCAGGCCGGCCGCCTTCTTGAGGAAGTACGACACCGGCGGCTGCTTCATCTCGAAGGTGAAGGAGCGATCCTGATACGCGGTGATGATCACCGGGATCGGCATGCCCTTTTCCATCTGCGCGGTCTTCGCATTGAAGGCCTTGCAGAATTCCATGATGTTGAGACCGCGCTGACCCAGCGCCGGACCGATCGGGGGCGACGGATTGGCCGCGCCCGCCGGAACCTGAAGCTTCACGTAGCCCGTGATCTTCTTTGCCATGATGGCTGCTCCTGCCGTCCGAACCGGTGCCTACCGGAACGACGACGACCCCTCCCGGACAAAACGCGTCCCGGGCCGGGGTGGTTGCAGAGCGTGGTGCGGCGAGAAACTCCGGTCGGCAAACCGGCACGCCTTCCACGCATGTGAGGCGCGGCCTATGGCATATTCGGAAACGAAGGGGAAGAGCTTTCGCGCTGCGGCATCTTCGCGGCCGCCCGTGAATGCCGTCCCGCACCCCGCTGGACATAGTCGCCGAGTGCGATGCCGATGTGCAAGACGACCAGCCCCATCAGGGCGAAGACAAGCCAGGCATGGCTCTTGAGCAGTTGCTCGGAATAGCCGGCCCCTTCCGGCCAGATCGCCGGCAGCGTCAGGCCAAGGGCCAGTTCCCGCGCGCCAAAGTCGGAAACGCCGGCCCAGCCGAGCATCGGCACAATGATCAGCGCGGCATAGAGCACGCCGTGGACCGCCCTGTCCCCGCCCCCTTCCCGCCAGTGTCCGGTCAGGCGTGCCAACACCCTGTAGGCCATGCGGAAGAGCACGAGCCCGAACAGCCCCGCACCGGTCGTCTTATGCAAGGCGTAGAGCGTGTCCGCCATCGGTCCATCGCCGATCTGCTTCATCAGAACACCGGAGCAGAAGAGCACGAGGACCAGCACCGCGGTCATCCAGTGCAGCAGCTTTGCCAGGAACGGGAAGCTGCGTGGCCCGGCGCGATGTGCGGTGCTCCGCATCACAAGCCCATCCCCGGACGGCGATATCGGCATGGTCATGCGCGCATCCGTTGCGTCTCGGACATGAAGCCATCGACGGCCTGACGGAGTTCGGCAGCCTGGCGCCCGAGATCGGCAGACGCGTGCGTGACCGTCTCGGCGGTCCGGCGCCAATCCTCGACCATGCCGGCGACCTGTTCGACCTGGTCAGCCACGAGGCGGACATCGCCGGCGGTCTTGCTTGTGCTCTCGCTGATCGAGCGAGAGCTCGCATCCTGCTTACGCGCCAGATCGGCGATCGAATCCGCGGCGCGCTCCACCTGGTTGACCGATGTGACCAGCGCACCGACCCGCATGGTGATGCGCTGAGCCGCGACATTGATGGAATCGAGCCCGCTCCGGACCTGGTCGGTCGCTTCGGCGGAGCGGTTTGCCAGTTGCTTGACCTCGGCTGCAACCACGGCGAAGCCGCGGCCGCTCTCTCCGGCCCGGGCCGCCTCGATCGTGGCGTTGAGTGCGAGCAGGTTGGTCTGGTTCGCGACCGTACCGATGATCTTGATGATCTCCGAAATTGCTCCGACTGCCTCGCATAGCACCACCGTATCGGCCGTGGCCTCCTCGACCAGTACCTTGGCGGCGGTAGCAACCTCGGTCGTCCCCTGCGCCTCGCCAGCCGTCGTCGTCAACAGGCGCGAGATATCGATCAGCGAGCGCGAGACATCGTCGACATGGGTCGAGGCCCGTTGCGTCGAGCCGGCCGCGGCGGCCGCTCGCTCGTCGACGGAGCCCGAAAAGCGTGCGAGTTCGCCCGACGCGCCCGACATGCGCGCCGCATGTTGCTCCAGCACCGTTGCAATCGAGGCGATGCGCTGCTGGAAGGCCTGCCCCTGCAACTGGAGACGGTCACGCCGTTCGACCTCGTGCGACAGCACCTCGAGACGCTGCTTGGCCGCCTCCTGCTGGGCCTGCTCGCCGCGCAGATGGGCCAGCAGCGCCCGCGCCAGCATGCCGATCTCATCGCGCCGGATCGCCAGCTTGCCGATCCAGGCCCGGTCCCGCTCGACCGAGCCCAGGGCGCGCGCCATCCCGGTGATCGGCCGCACCAGCCAGCGATATTCCAGCGTGATGACGAGAATGACCAGGAACATGCCGAGCAGCGACAGCAGCAGCTTGTTCTGCCAGGCGTTGTCGACATGCAGAGCCAGCCGACCGCTGACCTCGGTCATGCCCTCGTTCAAAGCGATGCGCAGTTCGTTGCGCTTCGCGGCGAGCCGCTTCAGCGATTCGCGCGCTCCAATGTGGTCCGATCCGACCTGCCTCGACAGCTCCCCGAGGAGATCGACAGCCTCCTGCGCACGCGCATGGACGGAGCCGTGAAGGCGCATGGCGATATCGGCGACGCTCCGCTCCACCACTTCGATATCGGCTTTCTCCGCGGGGGGCCCGCTATCGGACAGAAGCGAGGCGTTCAGCCGCTGATAGGCGGAATCGGCCTGGGCGAGCGCATCCCCCGCACCAGCATACGCCACCAGATCCCGCGAGAATTGCGTCAGGCGGATCGAGCTGACGACATCGGCGGCGGCAAGGAGAAGTGCAACAAGACCAAGCAGCGCGCCCCAGACGGCAAGACGCTGACCGACAGTTGCCTTGAAGCTCTTCGGAAACATGCAAGGTCCGCGCCGGATTTTCGGCGCGGACCTTGCGTCAGCATGGCTTAAAAGTGCCTTAACCAACAAGCCGCCGCAGAAAAAATGCGGCGCTGGCGCAAGAGCGCGATCAGATCTTCTCGACTTGCCCGTATTCGAGCTCGACCGGCGTGGCCCGGCCGAAGATCGAGACTGCGACCTTGAGGCGAGCGCGTGCGTGATCGACGTCCTCGACGACACCGTTGAACGAGGCGAAGGGGCCGTCGGCGACCTTGACCTGCTCGCCGACCTCGAAGACCACCGTCGGCTTCGGGCGTTCGATGCCCTCGGCGACCTGGCCCTTGATCCGCATCGCCTCATGCTCGGGGATCGGCATGGGCTTGGCCTTGTCGGCCCCCAGGAAGCCGGTGACCTTCGGCGTGTTCTTGATCAGGTGATAGACCTCGTCGGTCATCTCGCACTTCACCAGGACGTAGCCCGGGAAGAACTTGCGCTCGGCGTCCACCTTGCGGCCACGACGAACCTCGACGACCTTCTCGGTCGGGACCAGCACCTCGTCGAACTTATCGGCGAGATTGCGCTGCGCCGCCTGATCGCGGATCGACTGCGCGACCTTGTTCTCGAAGTTGGAATAGGCGTGGACGATGTACCAGCGGGTGCTCACGTCAAAACTCTCCGCTCAGCGTGCGCCGAGGATGAAACCGAGCGACCAGCGAATGATCGTATCGGTAAAGAGGAAGAACAGGCTCGCAGCCACGACCATGGCCAAGACGAGGCCGGTGGTGATCAGCGTCTCGCGCCGCGACGGCCAGGTAACCTTCGCGGCCTCCGAGCGCACCTCCTGCAGGAACTGGAAGGGGTTGGACTTCGCCATTGAGTGGTCACCTCGGTTTCGGGCCGCGCCCGATTCGGACGTCCTGAAAGATTCGCGGCGCGGGGCTCAGGGAGCCGCGCGCCGTCATCACGCCTCTTACAACGCTCCCGCACGTTAGCCAAGCGCTTTTGATCCGAGGCGCCAGCCAAAGCCGCAGCCGAGATCGAGCACGCTTTTGCTGCGCAGCTCTGGCAGGAGGCGGCGCAACGAATCCCACTCGGGCGCACCGTCAAGACCTTAGATGGAGCATGGAAGCCGGCTGTAGTCTTGGAAGAAGGTCTCGTCGTCGTAGATGCTCTGCGTCATCGCAGTACGATCGCGAGACTGGCAGGGGCGGCAGGGCTCGAACCTGCGACACCCGGTTTTGGAGACCGGTACTCTACCAACTGAGCTACACCCCTGTAGTCGCGCAGTGCTTTGCCCCAACCCGCCGCGCATTTCAAGTCGAAAACGAACCGACAGCGACAAGGCTGTGAGCAAAAAGAAAGGGCGGCGTTTCCGCCGCCCCTTCCGAACGCGATGGCGCGCTGTCGCTCAGGCGATGATGCTGGCGACGAC
>UBZM01000108.1 GCA_900470095.1 Hyphomicrobiales bacterium | reverse complement strand
AGCCCCACCCGCCCCTTTGCTCCGCCATAGACGCTGGCCTCGCCGACGATCTCGCCATCGGCGAAGAGCTGGCGGGGTTCGAAGGAGCGGAAACCCCATTCGAGCAGCTTGCGCGCCTCCTGGGCGCGGTCGCGGCCCGACTTCAGCCCGTTCACGACGACGATCAGCCGTTGCCCCTTCTGCACCGCCGAACCGACCAGACCGAATCCGGCTTCATCGATATTGCCGGTCTTCAGGCCGTCAGCGCCAATATCCATGGTCAGCAGCGGATTGCGGTTCTGCTGCCTGATCTTGTTCCAGGTAAATTCGCGTTGGCCGAAGATCTTGTAGAGCTCTGGGTAGGTTTTGATGATGTGATCCGCCAGCCGCGCCAACTCGCGGGCGGTGACCCTCTGCTCGGGGTCACCCATGCCGGTCGCATTGCGGAAGACCGACTTGGTCAGGCCGAGCGCGCGCACCCGCTCGGTCATCAACCGCGCAAAATTCGCCTCATCCCCGGCGATCGCCTCGGCGAGCGCAATCGATGCATCATTGCCGGACTGGACGATGATGCCCTGCAGGATATCGGAGAGCTTGATGCGGCTATGGACCAGCGCGAACATGGTCGAACCGCCGGAAATGCCGCCTCCCTTGCGCCAGGCGTTTTCGGAAATGCCTATCTCGCTGTCGAGGGTGAGCCGGCCCTGCGCGATCTCCTGGAATGCCACCAGAACCGTCGCAAGCTTGGCGAGGCTCGCCGGGACCATGAGTTCGTCCGCGGCTTTTTCGTAAAGCACCGCGCCGGTGGCGGAATCGAGCAGAATCGCGTGCGGTGCAAGAGACTGGAAGCTCTGGGCCAGCGCGGGGGCCGAAGCCGCCAGGACAAAAACAGCCGCCAGCGCCGCGCGTGCGGCGGCCGCAAATCTCGTAGCGATCGAATTGCGATGGCGGGGCGGGTTCATGCCCCGATCTGAAGCAGAGCGGGGCTCAGCCGGTCAAGCCCGATGCGCGTCAATTGCGGGATAACGGCCGCAATGTCTGCGGAACCAGATCCCGAGCCAACGGGTTGCTGCGCGCGAAACGCTCGGCCGGGGCGCGCTCGGGAGCGGCGAACAGGCTGGCGGTGCGCAGCGCCGGCGGCCGTGGCGGCAGGACGGCCGGGCGGAGCAGGACCGGGGTCGCGGCATTGGCGATGGTATCGAGGTCGAATGGACGGTTCGGCGGCAGCGGCGCGCCGCGGACCGGGACGCCCGCACTCGACGATGTCGAAACCAGCGTTGCGGCGACAGGCGCGCCCGGCGCGATGGTGCGGACGGGTTGCGGGGCATAGGCCTGGGCGACCGGTTGCGGAGCTACCGGCGCTGCGGCAACAGGCTGGCGCGCCTGCTCGTCGCGCGGATCCTCTAGATCCGGGCTTGCCGTCCGGTTGGTGGCAACCGCAGCGTTGCTTGCGACCATCGTCGGGGCGCTGGTGCCGGGGATCGCCGCCGGGATGCCGTCAGTACGCAGGGTTGCGAGCAGGAGCCGGTCGTCCGAGCCGCCGAGCGAGGCCTGGCCGAGATATTCGAGCTTGATGCGAGCGGTGCCGAGGTGCCGGAAGGCCAGCGCATCGGCCGTCTTCTGCGACACGTCCATGACCCGGCCACCATGGTAGGGACCGCGATCATTGACGCGCACGATGATCGAGCGGTTGTTCAGAAGATTGGTGACGCGGGCATAGGCCGGCAGCGGCATGGTGGGATGCGCGGCGCTGATGCCCTCGCGGTCATAAATCTCGCCATTGGCGGTACGTCGGCCATGGAAGGCCTCGCCATACCAGGACGCGGTGCCGACGGCGGTGTAGCCGACCGGCTTCTCGTAAGGCGTATAGCGCTTGCCTGCGACGGAGTAGGACTTGCCGACGAGTTCGCGGCCACCACCCTTCGGAACGGGTTGGCCGTCGGCAATAACCCGGGGACTGGCCGGCCCGTATTTTGATGACGGGAATGCGCCAATCTCCTTCGACTTGCGGCGCGCAACCTGATCATTCGCGCAATTGGCAAGGAGGAGACCGGCGAGCGCCACGCAGCCAAGTCGCGCGGCACGAAGAGTAAGGGGGGAGGAAGCGGAAGCTCTGTCCGAGTCGGTTACCACATGGGTCAATGCCGGAGCCGAAGAGCTTGCGCCTCGCATCATTATGGTCGTCCGTCGTTGTGCCGAAAGCCATCGCCCGGCCAAGCCGCATCCTGCGGCGAAGCCGAAGTTTTCGGTCAATCCTGTAAAGGGATCGTTAAACGGGCGACTCGCCGAGCGCGAATGCCCCGATCCGGCATCTAGGATGCCCTTGAGCGGGCACAAAGGTGTCCGAAATGCGGCAAGTGTCAACCCACGACCATTCCGTCGCCATTTTTCAGACAGGCGTTGCCACAATGCAACGCCGTCAATTGGTTGCTCGCGACCGCGATTTTCGGCTGAAAATGCCCGTTTCGACAGCTGAAGCCCCGTGAAGCGCCCCGAAAGCAGAATTCCGACAGATCCCTCACAGAATCGCCCGGTTCAGGCAGACCGATGCCCGGCCTGCCGGGCCTCAAGCCCGACTCACATGCACGTGGTTGGGCTGATCCGGACACTGCAAAGTGGAACTCGCCTCCGGCTGATGTCATCGCACTTGCAAAAACGCCTCGCACCCGGCAATGACAGGCCAACCGGAAGGGTGGCCGAGTGGTTTAAGGCAGCGGTCTTGAAAACCGCCGTGGGTGCAAGCCCACCGTGGGTTCGAATCCCACCCCTTCCGCCAATAATATTGAAATTATTGATCTTTTAGCCAATTTTCGCCTCTTGCCATAACCTGCGAACAGGCGCCCTGCCCCGACGAGAATGCCC
>UBZM01000087.1 GCA_900470095.1 Hyphomicrobiales bacterium | reverse complement strand
GCGCAGGTCGGCGGCGTCTCGACCGTGCTGGGCTTGCCGGAGTCGCTGCGCTTCGGCGTCTTCGCAATCGGGGGCGGGCTGACGCTGCTGGTCGTTCTGGCGCGCGCCGCACTCGATCGCTCCTGGCTCTCGGCGGCGCTTTCGCTCGCCGTCGGGACCGGCTCCTATCTGCTGGCGCAGCAGGTCACCGGGCTCTTCGTCGAGCCGCCGAGTCTCATCGCTGCCGGATTTGCCGGACTTGGCCTGATCCTTGGCGCGCCGCTGCCATTCGCGCTGCTCGCCGGCGTCTCGCTGACAGGCGCCTTTGGCGGACTGCTTCCGGAGCCTGCGATCGTGCAGAACACGGTTTCCGGGATCAGCAAGTTCCTGCTGCTGGCCGTTCCATTCTTCCTGTTGGCCGGCGAGTTGCTGACCGAGGGAGGGCTTGCCGAACGGCTCGTGCGCTTTGCCGGCGCGCTTGTCGGACATCTGCGGGCGGGCCTCGCCCAGACGGCGCTCGTCGCGAGCGTGCTGTTCTCGGGGGCGTCCGGCTCCTCGGTGGCGAATGCCGCCTTCGGGGCCAAGGTGATGGCGCCGACGCTGATCGCCCGTGGTTATCCGCCGGCGCAGGCGGGCGCGATCGTCGCCGGCGTCTCGATGCTGGACAACATCATCCCGCCCTCGATCGCCTTCCTGCTGCTGGCGACTGCGACAAATCTCTCGGTCGGCTCGCTCCTGGTCGGCGGATTTGTCGCTGGTGGGGTGTTGGCGCTGGCGCTCGCCATCGGCATTCATCTCAGCGTGCGCAATGTCGTCGATGCTGGGCCGAAGGCGACCGGTGTCGAGCGCGTGCGGAGCTTTGTCGGGGCGTTGCCCGCGATCGGACTCGGGATCGTCGTGGTGGTCGGCATCCGCTTCGGCGTGGTGACCGTGACGGAAGCGTCTGCGCTGGCTGTGGCGTATTCGCTGGTGACCTGCCTCGTGCTGCGCAGCCTGAACGGCCGCACCGTCGTCGCCGCCTTGCGGAAATCGGCGACGGAGGCAGCCGCCGTCGGCCTGCTCATCGGAGCCTCCGCGCCGTTTGCCTTCATGCTCGCGGTCGACCGGGTCTCGGACCAGATGGCGGCACTGGTGACCGCTTTCGGCGCTGGTCCCTATGCGGTGATCCTGCTCGCCAATCTCGTGCTGCTGGTGGCGGGGCTCTTTCTCGATATCGGCGCTGCGATCCTGCTGCTTGGTCCGCTGCTGTTGCCGGTTGCCGTCGCGGCCGGACTGGACCCGATCCAGTTCGGCGTCATCCTCGTCGTCAACCTGATGATCCATGGGCTGACGCCGCCTCTCGGCATCCTCGTCTATGTCGTCAGCGGTATCTTGCGCATTCCCGCGGGCTCGGTCTTCCGCGCCGTGCTGCCTTTGCTCGGCTCGCTGCTGGTTGCGCTCGCCGTTCTCTCGCTCGGTGCAGCCGTCTGGCCGTCGCTCCCGCTTTCCATCAAGGAGTTCTTCTGATGTCGTTGACCCGCCGCCAAGTCGCCGCAGGCCTGCTTGCCGCGCCGGCGCTCCTCTCGGCTCGTGCGGTCCATGCCGCTGGCCGGCCGGTGACCGTCGCCTCGCTCTTCGGCGAGGACAAGCCCGAGACGAAGATCTGGCGCAGGATCGCGGAGGCGCTGAACAGGACCGCGCCCGGCCGCTTCGATCTGCGCATCGTCGGCAACGCGGCACTCGGCGGCGAGAAGGAGGTCGCGGAAGGGATCAGGCTCGGTTCGGTCCAGGCCTCGCTCTCGACGATCTCGGCGCTCTCCTCCTGGGTGCCGGACGGCCAGATCCTCGATCTGCCTTTCCTGTTCCGCGATCGTGGCCATCTCAAGCGTGTGCTCCATGGTGCGCTTGGCACCGAACTCAAGGCGAAATACGAGGCACAGGGTTTTGTCGTGCTCGGCTTCATCAATTACGGCGCGCGCCACCTGTTGGCGAAGGAGCCGTTGACCACGCCTGAATCGGTCAAGGGCAAGCGCATCCGCGTGATCCAGAGCCCGCTTCATACCGAGCTCTGGTCGGGACTCGGCGCCTATCCGACGCCCATTCCGATCCCCGAAACCTATAACGCGCTGAAGACCGGCGTCGTCGATGCCATGGACCTCACCAAATCGGCCTATGTCGGCTTCAAGTTGCATGAGGTCGTGCCCTATCTGATCGAGACCGGGCATATCTGGGCGAGCGGCGTCGTCTATGTCTCCGCGCCTTTCTGGAAGGGGCTTACGGCGGATGATCGCAAGGCGCTGTCCGAGGCGGCAGCCGAAGGGACATCCTATTTCGACGACCTCATCCTTACCGACGAGGAGGCATCGATGGCCAAGGCGCAATCCGAGGGGGGCAAGCTCGTCCAGCCGGAGGATCGTCCAGGCTGGGAGGCCGGTGCCCGCAAGGTCTGGATCTCATTCGCCCCGAAGCTTGGCGGCATCGAGAGGATCGAGGCGATCTCCAAGGTGGAGTGATCGCGTCCGCGTCCGCGTCGCTTTCTCAGGGAGACTGGCGCGCCGTGCTGCTGAGGCTGCGTGAGGGATAGCGCAGCGAGATATCGAACGGATTGAGGCTCGCGCCGAGCGTCGCGGCCTCCCGCTGCAGGATACGCGCGACATTGGGGCCCCGCTCGTCGCTGAGGCGCTCGGCCAGGGTTCCGATGCTGAGCGCCGCGACGGCGCGGCCTTCTGCATCGAAGACCGGCACGCCGAGACCGGCCATGCCCGGGATCAGCCCGGTATTGAGGCTGACCCAGCCCAGCTCGCGTGCCTCGGCCAGCGCGATGCGCAGGCCGGCCTCGTCAAGAAAACCGCGATCGAGCAGGCGCGGGATATTGAAGCGGATCACGGCCTCGCGCTCGTCTTCGGGCAGATGCGCGAGGATGGCGAGACTGCCCTGTCCAATGCCGAGCGGCACCTTGCCGCCGATATCGCCCGTGAAAGAGCGGATCGGGAATGGGCCTTCGACTCGATCGAGGCAGACAGCATCATAGCCATTACGGACCAGCAGGAAGATCGTGTCGTGCAGCGTCGCGGAGAGGCGCAGCAGCACCGGCCGTGCAAGATCGCGCAATCCGCTGGCCTGGCCGGCGCGGGCAGCCAGTACGAAGAAGTCGAGAGCCAGCCGGTAACGTTTCCCTCCGGCGACCTGCTCGGCAAATCCCTCGGCCATCAGGTCCTGCAAGGCGCGGTGCGCCGTCGGCTGGCTGCAGCCCGCGGCCTCGGAGAGGTCCTTCAGGCGGATGCCGCCAGGGTCCGCTGCCGCCAGAATACGCAGCAGGCCGAGCGCCCGGCGCAGGCTTGATGTCGCTTCGGCTGAATCGTTCATTCGGCTGTCCGAATTTGGTTTTCGATAGACCTTTAGAAAATTCCATATGTCGAAATTATGTCAAATAAAATTCTCTTCTATGGAATTATGAATTGACGAATTCCCGCCCCTGCCGCCTCCTTGCGCCGTTGCAGATCGGCGCCCCGTTCGATGCTCGCGGGGTGTCTACCAGGCGAGGTGGAGATGGGCTTCCTGACGCTGGCGTCGCTGAGCAAGGTCTATGGCGATCACGCCGCGGTGCGCGATGTCGACCTCAGCGTCGCCAAGGGCGAGTTCGTTTCGCTGCTCGGTCCATCCGGCTGCGGCAAGACCACGACGCTTCAGATGATCGCCGGCCTCGTCGAACCGACGCGTGGAACGATCACGCTCGACGGGCGCGACATCACGCATGAGAAGCCGAACACGCGCGGGCTCGGCATCGTCTTCCAGAGCTATGCGCTGTTTCCGCACATGACTGTGGCGCAGAACGTCGCCTTCGGCCTGGAAATGCGCAAGGTCGCCCGTGCCGAGCGTGACAAGCGCGTCAAGACGATGCTCGGGCTGGTGCATCTGGCCCAGCTCGCGGACCGCTATCCGCGCCAGCTTTCGGGCGGTCAGCGCCAGCGCGTCGCGATCGCGCGTGCATTGGTGATCGTGCCGCCGGTGCTGCTGCTCGACGAGCCGCTTTCCAATCTCGACGCCAAGCTGCGCGAGGAAATGCAGTTCGAACTGCGCCGGATCCAGCAGAGCGTCGGCACGACGACGATCATGGTCACGCATGACCAGGCCGAAGCCTTGTCGATCAGCGATCGGGTGGTCGTGATGGAGCAGGGTCGGATGACCCAGATCGATGCGCCTTACCGGCTCTATGAGCACCCGGCCACGGCTTTCATCTCCTCCTTCGTCGGAAAGATGAACCGGCTGGACGGCGTCTGGCGAGGGCAGGGCCCTTCCGGAACAGCGCAGATCAACGGCGTGTCCCTGCCTTGCGAGCAGGCGAGCTTTCCGGACGGCCAGACGGTCGCGCTCTCGCTGCGTCCTGAAAAGATCCTGCTGCGGGCGCATGGCCAGGGCCGGGTCGACGGTACCATCGTCAATCGCTTCTTTCTTGGCAGCTACTGGCTGTTCACCGTCGAAACGCCGGTTGGAGCGCTCTCCGTCTCGGTTCCCAATCATGGCGAGGAGCCGGCGGGCGAGGGCGATGCGGTTGCACTGGACTGGACGCCAGCGAGCCTCAGGGTCGAGGCCATTACCGCCACGGCCGGAGCCGCGGCATGAGCCGGGCCCGCTCGGCGCTGACGCCCTGGCTGCTGGTCTCGCCCGGCGCGCTGCTATTCCTGGCTCTGGTCATCGTCCCGCTGGTGCTGACGGTGATCCTGTCATTCCACGTCTATGACCACGGCACGGGCATCAAGAACGAGTTCACGCTTGCCCACTACCTCGCAGTGGTCACCGACGATTATTATCTCGGTATCTTCTGGCGGACGTTGCGCGTGGCTGCGCTGACGACACTGCTCTGCGCGCTGATCGGTGTGCCGGAGGCCTATATCCTGGCGCGGATGCGCGACCCTTGGCGCTCCGTTTTCCTGCTCGTGATCATCGGCCCGCTGCTCGTCTCCGTCGTCGTTCGCGCCTTTGGCTGGAGCATGCTGCTTGGCTCGACCGGCCTGGTGAACCAGGCGCTCCAGGCGCTCGGGTTTGGCACGGTGAAGCTGCTCTACACCGAGACGGCGATCGTGATCGCGCTTGTCCACGTGATGCTGCCCTTCATGGTCATCCCGGTCTGGACATCGCTGCAGAGGCTCGATCCCGCAGTCGAGGCAGCCGCCTGGACACTTGGCGCCTCGCGTTTCACGGCACTGCGCCGTGTGGTGATGCCGCAGGTCAGCATGGGCATGCTGTCTGGCAGCCTGATCGTCTTCGGGCTCTCGGCCAGCGCCTTCGCCATCCCTGGCCTGCTTGGCGGCCGCCGGCTCAAGATGGCGGCGACGCTCGTCTATGACGAGTTCATGCATGAGCTGAACTGGCCGCTCGGAGCCACGATCGCGATCATCGTGCTCGTCGCGAACCTCGTCATCATGCTGGCCTATAACCGCATGGTCGAAGCCCGCGCCCGCCGGACCCTGGGATAAGCGCCATGCAGAAGAATGGTCCGATCGCGCTTGCCTTCCACACGCTCGTCGTCGCCTTCGTGCTGGCGCCGCTGCTGGTCATCTGCCTCGTCGCTTTCACGCCCGAGAACACGCTCTCGATCCCGACCACCAGCTTCTCGCTGCGTTGGTTCCGCGAGATCTTCGTGCACCCGGATTTCGTCGCCTCCTTCGTCAACAGCCTGTGGCTGGCGACACTGTCGGCGACGATCGCGATCGCACTGGCCGTGCCGGCCGGGCTCGCCATCGACCGCTACGACTTCCCCGGCCGCGATGGGCTGAACGCGCTCTTCCTATCGCCGCTGATCATCCCGCATCTCGTGCTGGGCGTGGCGTTCCTGCGGCTCTTCGCCCTGATCGGCGCGACCGGAAGCTTCACCTGGCTGGTGGTCAGCCATGTCATCATCGTCACGCCCTACGTGCTGCGGCTAGTCCTTGCGGCGCTCTCGGGCATGGATCGCAGCGCCGAGCAGGCGGCGATGACGCTCGGCGCCTCGCACTGGACGGTGTTCCGCCGCGTCACCGCGCCGATGATCCTGCCGGGCATCACCGGCGGCTGGCTGCTCGCCTTCATCAACAGCTTCGACGAGCTGACCATGTCGATCTTCGTCACCTCGCCGGCGACCGTGACCTTGCCGGTCCGGATGTACATGTACGCGACCGAATCCATCGACCCGATGATGGCGGCGGTCTCGGCGCTGATGATCGCGCTGACGGCCGGCGCGATGCTGGTGCTCGACCGCGCGTTCGGGCTCGACAAGATCCTCGTCGGACAGAAGTGAGCGCGGACCGATGCCACTGCTTCACCGCATCGCACGCAAGAGCCACCCGGTCATCGCCTTCATTCTCGACGGCGAGCCTTGCGAGGGGCGGGCCGGAGACACCGTGCTGACCGCCATCCTCAATCGCAGCGAGGTGCTGCGGGTGAGCGAGTTCTCGGCCTCGCCGCGCGCCGGCTTCTGCCAGATGGGCGCCTGCCAGGATTGCTGGGTCCGTCTCGAAGGCGGAGAACGCCTGCGCGCCTGCACCACGGCGCTCGCCGCCGGCATGCGGATCGTGACAGCCAAGGGGAGGGCGGCGTGACGGCGCCTGCGCAACCGCTAATCGTTGGCGCCGGGCCCGCCGGCGTCCGGGCCGCCGAGACACTGGTCAAGGCCGGCCTGCGTCCGCTCGTGGTCGACGAGGCGCCTGCCAGCGGCGGCCAGATCTATCGCCAGAGGCTGGTTGCCGACGAACGCAGCAGCACGGCGCTCTATGGCTCCGAAGCGTCGAAGGCCGAGACGCTCCACCGCGATTTCGCCGCCCTTGCCGGGCGGCTCGATTACTGGCCGCAGGCGCTGCTCTGGAACCTGCGGGACGGCAAGGCCGATGTCGCGGTCGCCGGAACCAGCCGGAAGATCGCCTATGACGGGTTGATCCTGGCGACCGGCGCGACCGATCGCATCCTGCCGATGCCGGGCTGGACCCTGCCGGGCGTCTTCACCCTCGGTGGTGCCCAGATCGCACTGAAGGCGCAAGGCTGCGCGATTGGCTCGCGCGTCGTCTTCCTCGGCTCCGGGCCGCTGCTCTATCTCGTCGCCTGGCAGTATTTGAAGGCTGGCGTCGACGTCGCCGCGGTGCTGGATACCGCTCCTTTCAACGCGAAGTTCAACCTGCTGCGCGGCCTTACGCTCGAACCTGCGGTCATCTTGCGCGGCATGCGGATGACGGCCGAACTCAGGCTGCGCGGCGTCGCGCTGCATTATGGCGTGGAGGATGTCCGGGTCGAAGGGGACAGGCGCGTCGAGGCGATCATGTGGCGCCAGGGCTCGCGCTCGCGGACGCTCTCCTGCGATGGCATCGGCTACGGCCTGGCGCTGCGCTCGGAAACCCAGCTCGCCGATCTCGCCGGTTGCCGCTTCCGGTTCGACCAGCGTGACCGTGCCTGGCTCCCCGAAAGCGATGCGGGCGGTCGTGGCAGCGTGCCAGGGGTCTATCTCGCGGGTGACGGAGCCGCCATTGCAGGGGCAGATGCTGCGGAGCTTGCGGGCGAGCGCGCCGGGCTAGCCCTGCTCGAGGATCGCGGCTTGGCGCATGCCCCTGAGCGCGCCGTGGCGATCGAGCGCGCGCTGTCCCGCATCGGCCGCTTCCGCAATGTCCTCGAATCCGCGTTCCCGTTCCCGGCGCATTGGGCGAAGGACATTGCCGACGAGACCCCCGTCTGCCGCTGCGAAGAGATCAGCGCTGGCGAGGTTCGCCGCGCCGTCGGCAATTTCGAGATCAGCGAACTCAACCGGCTGAAGGCCGTTAGCCGGATTGGCATGGGCCGTTGCCAGGGACGGATCTGCGGCAGCGTGGCGGCCGAGATTCTAGCCGGAGAGACCGGCCGGGGAATCGACGCCGTCGGCCGGCTGCGGAGCCAGGCGCCGGTCAAGCCGATCCCCCTCGCGCTGACGATGGCCGCAACCGGTGGTGCGGAGGCCGCGGAATGAGCCGGCGTCTTGATGTCGATGTCGCCATCATCGGCGGTGGCCTGGTCGGCAGTTCGGCGGCTCTCGCGCTGCGCGGCATGGGCATGTCGGTGGCGCTGCTCGACAAGGGCTTTTGTGGCGCGCAGGCGAGCGGCGTAAACTATGGCGGCGTGCGTCGCCAGGGACGGCCGCTCGAGCAATTGCCGCTGTCTCAGCGCGCGCATGCCATCTGGCCGCGGCTGCAGGCGTTGATCGGCATCGATGGCGAGTTCCTGCGCTCCGGCCACCTCAAGCTCGCGCGCGACGAGGCCGACATGGCTGCACTTGAAGCCTATGCCGAGGTGGTTGCCGGACAGGGGCTCGGCCTCGAGCTGATTGGCCATAACGGCCTGCGCGAGCGCTTCGGCTGGGTCGGCGGCGACGTGGTCGGCGCCTCCTTCTGCGCCGGCGACGGCCATGCCAATCCGCGACTGGTCTCGACCGGCTTTGCCAGCGCAGCGCGCCGTGCCGGTGTCCATGTGCTGGAGAACACGCCGGTGAAGGGCGTCACGCGCAACGGTGCGGGTTTCGCGCTGGAAGCGGGCGATGATCTTTCGCTGAGCGCGCGTTTCGTCATCAACAGCGCGGGCGCCTGGGCGGACAGCTTCGCTGCGGCCTTTGGCGAGAGCGTGCCGCTTGCGCGCATCTATCCCTCGATGGTGGTCACCGAGCCGCTCGAGGCGATCATGACCGCCAATATCGGCATGGAGGGCGGCGGCATCTATGCCCGGCAGGTCGAGCGCGGCAATTGCGTCGTCGGCGGCGAACGCGCCTTGCCCCTGGACGATCCCGATTTCTCGCGCCCACGCGGCGAGGGCGCGCTTGCCATCATGAACCGGGCGGCCGAACTTTTCCCGGGCCTGCGCCACGCTCATGCCATCCGCTTCTGGAGCGGCACCGAGGGAGCGATACCTGACCACAACCCGGTGATCGGGCTGAGCCTGACGACACCCGGCCTGATCCACGCCTTCGGCTTCACCGGGGCCGGCTTTCAGATCGCACCCGGCGTCGGCGAGGTCCTCGCCGAACTCGTTCGCGACGGGCGCAGCACGACGCCCATCGACGCCTTCACGATCGGACGCTTCGCGCCCGTTCCGATTTCGACCCGCACAGACCGAGGCTCGGGTGCGGGAGAAGCGTCAGAGCCACAACACCCAAGGGAGACACGTTCATGATCAACCGCCGCACCGCTTTGGCGAGCACTGTCGCCGCCTTCGCCGTCGTCGCCTCCGGCGCCGCCTTGGCGCAGTCCAAGACGCTCTATGTCGGCATGAATGGCGGCAATTTCGAACGCACCTTCACGCAGGCCGTCTTCCCCGAGTTCGAGAAGGCGAACGACGTCAAGATCGTCGTCGTGCCCGGCACCTCCTCGGACATCCTGGCCAAGGCGACTGCGGCCAAGGACAAGCCGCAGATGCATGTGATGTTCCTCGATGACGGCGTCATGGTGCGCGCGATCGGCGCCGGCCTCTGCGAAAAGCTGAAGCCCGGTCCAGAGCTGGCCGAGCTTGCTCAGGGCACCCGGATGAAGGACGACATGGCGGTCGGCATCGACCTCGGCATGACCGGGCTCGCCTATAACAAGAAGATGTTCGACGAGAAGGGCTGGGCTGCGCCGACCTCGTGGATGGATCTCGCCGACCCGAAGTTCAAGGGCAAGGTCGTGTTCCAGTCGGCCTCGGCGTCCTCCTTCGGTCTGCACGCCTTCCTGATGTTCAACCGGATCCAGGGTGGCAATGAGACCAATGTCGAGCCGGGCTTCAGCAAGTTCCGCGACCTGATCGGCAAGAACGTGCTCGAGTTCATCCCGAGCTCGGCCAAGATCTCGGAAATGGTCCAGACCGGCGAAGCTGCGATCTTCCCGCTGACGCCGACGGCGGTCGCGACCCTCAAGGAAAAGGGCATTGCGGCGGAATACGCCCAGCCGAAGGAAGGGTCCGTCGTGCTGATGGTGGCGCAATGCGTCATCGCCAACAACTCCGAGCCGGAGCTGGCACAGAAGCTGGCGGCCTATCTGCTTTCGGCCGATGCGCAGAGCAAGGCGCTGGCGGCCGGCAACGTCGTGCCGTCCAACACCAAGGCAAAGGCCACGACACCGGAGGCCGAGGAGAAGCTCAAGGCCTTCCACGCCAACATGAAGACCGCGGTGACGCTGGACTGGGATGCGATCAATGCCAAGCGCCCGGAATGGAACAGCCGCTGGAACAAGATGATCGAACGCTGAGCCCTGAGGCCTGCTTTCCACGGCGCGCGGTCAGTTCGACCGTGCGCCGTTCTCGCTTCAAGACGTGCCGCCCCGCTCGTCGATGAGCCCGCGCAAGGCTTCGATATGAAGATTGCCCGCCTTCAGCGCCTTGCTCTCGACAGCGCGGTAATGCGCTACGACTTCGCGGCCAAGAGGCGTCAAATGCGCTCCGCCGCCCTTGCTGCCGCCGGGCTGGGCTTCCACAAGCGGTTGCCGGAACATCCTGTTGAGTTCGTCGACCAAAAGCCAGGCTCGCCGGTAGGACATGGTCATCGCCCGCCCCGCTGCAGAAATCGAGCCCGTCTGCTCGACAGCTTCCAGCAACTCGACCTTGCCGGGGCCGAGACGGCCGCCGGGCGAGAAGTCGAGCCTGAGGCTGAGTTCGACGGCGGGAGGCGGTGGCGTTTCGGGCATTCAGGCATCCTTGTTGCGCGGCCAGTCTAGCCGGCTTCGGTCAGGCCTGCATCGTCGTTTCCCGCCGCGCAGCCATACGCCGAACGACAGCGCAACGGCACTGCCAGTCTCCTCAGCGTGCGGCAGGACACCGTTAGGGCGCGTCGACCGAGACGCTCTTGATGACCGCATAGATCGGGCTGCCCGGTTTCAGCCCAAGCTGAGCCACCGATTTCGTGGTCAGCCGGGCAACGAGCATGACGCCATTGCAATCGATGCGCAGGTCGATGGCAGCTCCGTCCGTTCCGCGCTCCATGCCAATCTCGACAATGGTACCATGGAGCACATTGAGCGCACTGATGCCTTCCAGCGGCTTGAGGCTGAGCAGCACGTCGCTGGCGAGAATGCGGACGCGCAGCCGCGCTCCCGCGCGCAGGCCGGGGCGTGAGACAAAGAGGCGGCCTGCCTGGGTCGACAGCGTTGCCAGGTGATGGACAGGGTCGAGAGCCGTGACCTCGGCGTCGAGAACGGCGCTCGCCTCCGGCGCTCCAGGCAACATCGCGACGTCGAGCCGCGACATCACCTCTGCGGTCGGGCCCGACGCCTTGACCGCGCCCTGATCGAGGATGACCAGGTTCGTCGCAAGGCGTGCGACTTCGGTTGCCGAATGCGAGACATAGACGATCGGCAGGCCCATCTCGTCGCGTAACCGCTCGATATAGGGCAGAATCTCGGCCTTGCGTGCTTCATCGAGCGAAGCGAGCGGCTCGTCCATCAGGAGCAGACGCGGCCTTGCCAGCAGGGCTCGGCCGATCGCCACGCGCTGCTTCTCGCCGCCGGAGAGCCCCGCGGGGCGGCGCTCCAGCAAATGGCCGATACCGAGCAGTTCGAGCACGTTCGCAATCTCGGTGCCGTCATGGCCGTGGTGCCGGGCGAACCAGCGTCCGAAGAGCAGGTTCTGGCGGACGGTGAGATGCGGGAACAGCCGCGCTTCCTGGAAGACATAGCCGATCCGGCGGCGATGTTTGGGGACGAAGATGCCGCGGTCGGTATTGACCAGGGTTTCGCCGGCGACGACGACCCGGCCACGTGTCGGGCGGATCAGGCCGCCGATGACATTGACCAGAGAGGTCTTGCCCGAGCCGGAGCGCCCGAAGAGAGCCGTCAGTCCGCCATCCGCAGTGAAGCGGGCGTCGAGCAGGAAGTTCCCGAGCCGATGCTCGACCGCGATATCGAGAGCCGGTGTCATTCGATCGCGATCCGGCGCCCGACAAAACGCGCCATCGCCTCGGAGGCAAACAGTGCGATGACGGATATGGCAATCGAGATCAGCGTCAGCCGCATGGCTCCGGCCTCGCCTCCCGGCACCTGCGTGAAAGTGTAGATCGCCGAGGGCAGGGTCTGGGTCTCGCCGGGGATGTTCGAGACGAAGGTGATGGTTGCGCCGAACTCTCCCATCGCCTTGGCGAAGCTCAGGATCATGCCGACGACGATGCCGGGCAGGCACAGCGGCAAGGTCACGGCGAGGAAGACCCAGAGCGGACTGGCGCCAAGGGTGCCGGCGGCATCCTCCAGCTTGCGATCGACGGCCTCGATCGAGAGCCGGATCGCGCGCACCATCAGCGGAAAGCCCATCACGGCGGCGGCAAGCGCGGCACCGGTCCAGCGGAAGGAAAGGACGATGCCGAACCAGTCATAGAGGAACTGCCCGATCGGGCCGCGCCGTCCGAACCCGATCAGCAGCAGGTAGCCGGTCACGACGGGCGGCATGATCAGCGGCAGATGCACGAGGGCGTCCAGGAGCGACTTACCCCAGAAACGGCCTCGCGCCAGCAGGAACGCGATCGCGATGCCGATCGGCAGGCTCGCGATCGTGGCCGTCGTTGCGACAAGCAGGCTGAGCCTGACCGCCGTCCACTCCTCGGGGGACAGCCAGTCGCTCACGAAGAGCTGGCAGCCTTGTTCAGCACCGTGAAGCCCTGCTTCTCGAAGGAGCCCTTTGCCGCGGAGCCGCGCAGATAGGTCAGGAAGGATTGGGCGTCAGCATTGACCGAGTCCTTCGTCACCGCGACCGGATAGATGATCGGCGGGTGCGAGTCCTCGGGGAAGGTGGCGACAACCTTGACCTGCGGGTCGGCGGCGGCGTCGGTGGTGTAGACGATGCCGAGCGGTGCCTCGCCGCGTGAGACCAGCAGCAGGGCGGCACGAACGTTGTCGGCCTGTGCCACCTTGTCCTTGATCTTGTCCCAGCCGCCGAGCTTCTCGAGCGCAGCCTTGCCGTATTTGCCAGCAGGCACGGAATCGACATTGCCCATGGCGAGCCGGCCGGAGCCGAGCACGGTCGCCAGATCGACGCCCGGCTTCAGCTCGACCTTGGTAGCCGAATCCTTGGCGGCGATGAGCGCGATCCGGTTGGCCAGCAGGCTGACGCGGGTGTCAGGCTTGATCAGGTTCTTCGAGGCCGCGTAATCCATCCAGTCGAGATCCGCCGACATGAAGATATCGGCCGGCGCCCCCTGTTCGATCTGCTTGGCGAGCGCGTTGCTCGCGGCATAGGAGATCTTTGGCGCGGGCTTGCCGCTTTCCTTGACCCAGTTCGCCGCGGCCTCGTCGAGCGCATTCTTGAGGCTCGCGGCCGCGAAAATGACGAGCTCCTTGCCCTGTGCCTGGGCCGGTCCGGAGACAGTGGCCATTCCGAAAAGGAAGGCTGCGGCAAGGCCGAGTACGTGGCGGCGGGTTGTCATGGTCGCGTCCCCTCGAAATCGCAATCGCTGTGCATCGTGGAATATAGCGATCGTTGCGTGGCGTCGAGAGCCGTGTCAATCCTGAGGGGATAGCCCTTCGGACATGCTGAGGAGAAAGCTCGTGAAGATCAGTGCCCGCAATCAGCTCAAGGGAAAGATCGTCGAGATCACGAAGGGCGCGACGACCGCCCATGTGCGCATCGACATCGGCCGAGCGATCGTGACCTCGGCCATCACCAACGCAGCGGTCGACGAACTCAAGCTCACGGTCGGGCAGCAGGCCTATGCCGTGGTGAAGGCCTCCGACGTGATGGTCGCGATCGACTGATCGCGATGGTGCGCGAGAACGAGATCCGCGACCGCGAGGTCGCGGTCGCGCCGCCCGTGGCGAGCGATGCCGGGCTGGTCTTCATTGGCCGCCTCCGCACGCCGTGGACGTCCCGGTTGACCTGCCCGCGCCAGGGGCGGGCCGATGGGCCGCTCTGCCGGATCGAGCTGTTCGAGCCCTGGGACGCGGCGCTTGCCGGTATCGAGCGTTTCGAGCGCCTGGAGGTGCTCTACTGGCTGCATCAGTCCCGGCGCGACCTCGTGCTCCAGAGCCCTGCAAGTGACGGGACCCACGGCACCGTCGCGCTACGCTCGCCCGTCAGGCCCAATCCGATCGGCACCTCGATCGTCACGCTGTCCGCCCGGGAGGGGGCGGTACTGCTGGTCCGTGGGCTCGATTGCCTCGACGAGACGCCGCTGCTCGACCTGAAGCCAGACCGCAAGCTGTTCACGCCGATCGCGCCCGCTCAGCCGGGCGATTTCGAGGTCGGCGGTTAGTCTCGGGAGCCGCCGCCCGGTGGGTGCTTGTGGATCGGGTCGATCCAGTAGACCTCTTCCGGCGCCTCGACCGGGTCGACATCGGTGATGTTGACCACCACGGCCTCGTTGTCGGAACGCACCAGCACGCATTCGAGCGGCTCGTCCGGATTGGCGTTGATCTCCTGGTGCGGCACGAAGGGCGGCACATAGATGAAATCGCCCGGCCCGGCCTCCGCGACGAATTCGAGCCGCTCGCCCCAGCGCATGCGGGCCTTGCCGCGCACGACATAGATCACGCTTTCCAGTGCGCCATGATGATGCACGCCGGTCTTGGCATTGGGCTGGATCGAGACCGTGCCGGCCCAGATCTTCTGCGCGCCGACGCGGGCATGGTTGATGGCAGCCTGCCGGAACATGCCGGGTGTCTGCGCCGTGTTGGGGTCGAGCTTGTCGCCGGTGATGACGCGCACGCCGTCATGTTTCCAGCGCGGCTCGTCATGCTCGTGCGAATGCGGGTGATCGTGTTCGGCCATCGGAAGGCTCCTTCCCTCCGGGAGGCTAGTCCGATGGGCGTCGCTGGCAAGCCTCAATACTTGATCACGCCAAAACGCCTGAAGGCGTCGTGGATGCGGTCGGCATAGGCGTTGAAGCTCGGGTAGTCGCCGAGATGGGCGGGGCGTGGCCGCGGCAGCTCGATTGCGATCTCATCGACGATGCGCCCGGGCGTCGGCGACATCACCAGCACGCGGTCGGAAAGGCCGATCGCCTCGTCGATGCTGTGGGTGATGAACACGACCGTCTTGCCGGTTTCCAGCCAGAGCATTTCGAGGTCGTGCCGGATCTGCGTGCGGGTGATGGCGTCCAGCGCGCCAAAGGGCTCATCCATCATCAGCACCGAGGGATTGTGGATCAGCGCCCGGGCGATCGAGACGCGTTGGCGCATGCCGCCGGAGAGCTGTTTCGGATAGCGATCGACCGCATGCGAGATGCCGAGCTTGGCGAAGAGATCGAGTGCACGCTCGCGTGCCGGCGCCAGCGGCAGGCCGCGGATCTCGGCCTGGAGCATGACGTTCTCCAGAGCGGTCCGGAACTCCAGCAGCAGGTGGTCCTGGAAGACGATGCCGATATCGGTGAGTGGCTCGGTCAGTGTCCGACCGTCGACCAGCAATTCGCCGGCGCTGACCGGCATCAGGCCGGCCGCCATGAGCATGAACGTGCTCTTGCCGCAGCCGGAAGGGCCGATCAGGCTGACGAATTCGCCGCTCCGGATATCGAGGGTGAGACCGTCGACGGCGGTGAAGCCGCCGAAGGTCTTGATGACGCCGCGCCCCTGGATGGAGGCGGCGCCGGAACCCGAGCACTGGGTCGCGAGGCTCATGGAGACCTCAGGAACAGGCCGGTGCCGAGGCCGGCAGCAGCTCGGTCGAGTAATAGTCGGTGATCGGCTTGTCCTTGGGCAGGCCGAGATATTGCGTCAGCAGGTCGAAGCTGACGGTCCAGTTCTTCTCCGGCACCTTGCCGAGCGACGTCGCTCCCGGTGCGCAGAGCAGCTTGTTGACGACGTCGAACTGCGCGAGCACCTGCGCCTTCTTCACTGAAGGGAATTGCGCCACCACGGCATCGGCCGCAGCGTCGGGGTTCTTGCGGGCGGCGTCCCAGCCCTGAAGGCTCGCCTCGACGAATTTCTTGAACAGATCGGCATCGGCCTTGATCCGGTCGTCGCGCGCGATCATCGAGAGGCCGACGGTCGGCACGCCGACATCGCGATAGAAGATGTCGCGCACCTTGAAGCCGCGCTCGCGAATCTGGATCGAATGGAAATCGGCACCGCCGAGGATGGCGTCGACCTTCTTTTCCAGCAGCGCCCCGACAAAGGCGCCGGGATCGATGTTGATGATGTCGAGCTTGGTCTTGTCGATCTGGTTGCTGGCGAGGATCGCATCGAGCAGCGTCGTCTGGGCGGTGCCGGGCTGGACCGCGACCTTCTTGCCGATCAGATCCTTGGGCGAGGCGATATTGCTCTCGTCGAGCGAGATGATGGCAAAGCCGTTGGTCTGCAGCACCGGGGCGATGATCTTCACCGGTGCGCCCTTGGTGCGCAGCTGCATCGCGGCCGGCGCGTCGGCGAAGCCGATATCGGTCTGGCCGGTTGCAACCATCTGCGCCGTGGTGCCCGAGCCCTTGCCTTCCTCGATGGTCAGGTTGATGCCGGCCTTCTCGTAGAGACCGAGCTGCTTGGCCATCATGAAGCCGGCATTGGGCGCTGCGGCAAGGAAATTGAGCGTGATCTTCATCGGCTTTCCCGCGCTTTGGGCGAAGGCCGTCGTTGTGCTGAGCGCGATCAGTGTTGCGGCGGCGATGAGACTGCGGCGGTTCATGTTGGTTCCTCCCATGATCATTGTCCGGTGCCCTGGTTGGAGCCGGGCATTTCTTGGTCTTGGATAGGTCAGCCCTTTCGCTGCCAGGGCATCAGCAGCACTTCGAGCCCGTCGACGAGATAGCTGAAGACAATGCCGACGAGGCTGAGCGCTACGAGGCAGGCGAAGATCAGCGGCATGTCGAGGAAGCTGGTGCCGCGCAGCAGCAGATAGCCGAGGCCGGCATTGGCGCCGACGAACTCGCCGACGATGGCGCCGGTTGCGGCGAAGACGGCAGAGACCTTCAGGCCGGAGAAGATATAGGTCAGCGCTGCCGGCACCCGGACATAGCGGAAGGTCTGCCAGGCCGAGGCGCCCATCGAGCGGGTCAGGTAGAGCACCCGCTCGTCGAGCGCCCTGAAGCCGGTCATGCTGGCGACCAGTGTCGGGAAGAAGCAGAGCAGGAAGGTCAGCAGCACCTTCGGGAACAGGCCGAAGCCGAACCAGACGACGAAAAGCGGCGCGATCGCGATCTTCGGCACAAGCTGGAAGAAGACGATGACCGGGTAGATCGCCTTCTCCAGGATCTTCACGGAGACGATGATGTAGCCGAGCGGGATCGAGATCACCGCCGCCATCAGGAAGCCGAGCACGATCTCGTTGGCGGTCACCAGCGTGTGCTGGGCGATCAGGGCCCGGTCGATCCAGAGCCGCTCGAAGAAGGCGCTCGGCACCGGCAGGATGTATTCCGGGATGCCGGCCATCGGCACGAACCACTGCCAGGCGAGCAGCAGCACGGCAAAGCTGGCGAGGGGCCAGGCGATGGCGGAGACCCAGGCACGCGCATGTCCGGTGGCCGGAACAGATGTCGCGGAGGGCGCCGCGGCAGGCGCGATGGCGCCATCGTTGCTCATGCCAGGGTTCCTGTCTGGAGAAGGGGATTGGGCCGCCCATTCAGCGAAGGGTTATGCAGTGACGAGCTCTGCCGCCGGCGCAGCGGCCAGATCTCCGACATCTCGGCCGCGGCCCTTTGCAGGGTATCGGCGATCGCACCATGGCGCTCGGCCTGCATCCGGGCTGCGGGCCCGGCGACGCTCAATGTGCCGGCGATCGGCGCCTCTGCGCCTGGCGCGGAGCGGAAGGTCGTCGCCATCGCCACCGTGCCGATTTCGCCTTCCTCCACGGCGAGCGCAAAGCCGCGCCGGCGCGTCTCGGTAAGATGGCTGCGCAAGGCTTCGACGCCGGTGACGGCGTTTGGTCCGGTGCGGCCCTCGGCCTGAAAGCCGCGCGCGCAAACGATGCGAAGCGCCTCGTCTTCGGGCAGGGAGGCGAGCCAGGCTTTACCGGTCGCCGTGGCATGCAGGACGATTTCCGAGCCCATTGGCGGCTCGTAGCGCAGGCCGGCGGTCGCGCCCTGCGAACGGGCGATCCAGACCAGATTCTCCCCTTCGACCACGGCCAGGCGGCAATACTCACCTGTCGCCTGGGCGAGCCGGTCGAGCACGATCTGACCGGCATCGGGCAGGTGGCGAAGGTCGAGATTGCGGAAGGCGAGGAGCGAGAGCTTCAGGGTCAGCGCGTAGGCGCCACTTGCCGGATCCTGCGCGACAAAGCCGCGCTCGGCGAAGGTCGTCAGCAGACGGTGGGTTGCGCTCGCCGGCAGGTCGAGCCGCTCGGCAAGCGCGCCGAGATCGATGCCGGCGGGTTCTCCCGACAGCATTTCCAGCATCTTCAGCGCGCGGTCCACCGCTGCGATCGTCACCGTTCCACCCTTGATTTCTTCTTTTTGGAATATCATTCCATTTCGGAATTTGATTTCGTATATGAGCCGGGACAGGCCGAGTCAACGGGCCCTGCGATGGCTGGCGAGGGAGCGATCATGAGTTTGGCGGGAGAAGGGGCGGTCGCGATCTGGCACGACATCGCCCCGGAAGGGCGCGAGGTCTTCTATGCCTGGCATGGCCAGGAGCATATGCCGGAACGCGTCGGCATTCCGGGATTCCTGCGCGGCCGGCGTTATGCCGCGATCGAGGCCGGTCTCGAATTCTTCAATCTTTACGAGGCGCTCAGCGTCGAGGTCCTGAAGGGACAGGATTATACGGCACGCGTGAATGCGCCGACGCCCTGGACCCTTGCCGCGGTGAAGCATTTCCGCTCGGTCGCCCGCTCGATCTGCCGGGTGGCGCATAGCGCCGGGCCGGCGCAGGGTGGGCTGATCGCGACGCTGCGCTATGATGTGCCGGAGGCCCAGGCGGCAGAGCACAAGGCAGCCTTGCTTCGGCAGTTCGTTCCCGATCTGCTGTCGCGACCAGGCGTCGCCGGCGTGCATGTGCTCACCGCCGATGCCGAGGCGAGCGGCGTCGCCACCGCCGAGCAGAAGGCACGCGGCGTCGCCAATGCCGTCCCACGCTGGGTGCTGCTGCTCGAAGGCTGGGGAGACGAGGCGGAGTTCGTTAGCCTGGCCAAGGCTGAGCTGGCAGCTGAGAAACTCACGGCGCTTGGCGGCGAGGGGCCATTCGATCTAGGGCTCTATCGTCACCAGATCACCCGAACCAAGACTGCCTGGAGTGCGGGCTAATGACTGCGACCTACGACTTCGGCGGGCGCCGCGCGATCATCACCGGTGGGGCTGGTGGGCTCGGGCGTGGCATGGCCAAGGCGCTGATGGATGCCGGCGCCGAGGTCGAACTCTGGGACATGAGCGCATCGGCGCTGGCGCAGGCAAGGTCGGAACTCGGCCCAACTGTCAGCGTCCGTGAGGTCGACATCACGAATGTGGCGGCGGTCGAACATGCCGCCGATACCGTCTTTTCCGGCGGCCGGGTCGATATCCTCGTCAACAATGCCGGTGTGCTCGGCGAGGTCAAACCGGTCTGGGAAACCTCGCCGGAGAATTTTCAGCGCGTGCTGCAGGTGAACCTGTTCGGCGCCTATCTCGTGACCCGGGCGGTCGTCGGGCGGATGCGGGCACAAGCAGCGCGCCACACCGCGCAGAACCCGCATCCGCTGCGTGGCCATGTCGTCAACATTGCTTCGATCCAGGGCAAGGAAGGCATGGCGATGGCGGCCGCCTACAGCGCCTCCAAAGCCGGGTTGATCGCGCTGACCAAGAGCGTCGCCAAGGAAACCGCACGCGACGGCATCATCGTGACTGCGCTCACGCCGGCCGCTGCCGAGACCGCGATGGCCAAGGAAATCTCGGCCGAGCGCCGCGCCGACATCCTCGGCCGTATCCCGATGGGCCGCTTCGTCGAGATCGAGGAGGTGGCCAGAATGGTGCTCTGGCTCTCCTCCGACGAATGCTCCTTCTCGACCGGTGGCATTTTCGATCTGTCAGGCGGCAGAGCGACTTACTGAGTCAAGCTTCAGCGTTTTCTCAGATCATCGGATCAGATCTCGTGTCCGGTCCGATGATCCAGCCTTCTGCGTTTGCGCCGGCTTTCCCAGAAAACCGCAATCCAGTTTTCCGGCCGATGCGTTAGCCCTTCCTGGCCGGCCCGGTTGCGATCGGGCGGTCGCTCGCGCCCCATTCAGCCCAGGACCCGTCATAGATGGCGCGCGCCGGCTTGCCGATGGTCTCGAGCGCGGTCGAGAGGATTGCGGCCGAGACGCCGGAGCCGCAGCTGGTGATCATCGGCTTGTCGAGATCGACGCCAGCCTCGGTGAAGGCGGCGGCGATGGCCTCCGGCGAACGGAGCCTGCCCTCGGCGATGATCGCCGGGAAAGGCAGGTTGAGCGAACCCGGCATATGGCCCGAGCGCACGCCGGCGCGCGGCTCTGGCGCCTCGCCGCGGAAGCGGTCGGCCGGACGGGCGTCGACGACCTGGATCGCAGCGCCATTCAACGCACGCTCGACATCGCCGGCATCGGCCACGGCGGAGTGGTCGAGCCGCGCAGTGAAGGTGCGGGCGGCGCGGGCACGCGGCGGGCCTTCCTCGATCGGGCGGCCTTCGGCCTGCCATTTCGGGAAGCCGCCTTCGAGGATGACGACGTCCTTCGCCCCGAAGGTCTTGAAGGTCCAACGCACGCGCGCGGCCGAGAACAGGCCGAGCCCGTCATAGACGACAATGCGCATGCCGTCGCCGATGCCCATGGCGCCGACGGTGGCCGCGAAGGCATCCGGCCGCGGGAGCATATGCGGCAGATCGGACTTGGCGTCCTTCACCGTATCGATGTCGAAGCGCACCGCGCCTGGAATGCGCCGTGCGGCATATTCGGCGGCGGGATCGCGGGCATGCACGGGGAGATACCAGGAGCCGTCGACCACCACGATATCGGGCGCGTTCAGGCGCTCGGCGAGCCATTCGGTGGAGACGAAAACATCGTTGCTGGCCATGGTTGGCAATTCCTGCTGATGAGGCGAAGTCTGGTGGGTTCAGGCAAGCGCGATGCGCACGCGCCTGTTCTGCTTGCCCTTCTTCTCGATATCGGTGATCGCGACAACACCGATCTCGGAGGTGTTGCGGACATGGGTTCCGCCACAGGGCTGGAGATCGATGCCCTCGATCGAGACCAGCCGCACACGCCCGGATCCACGCGGCGGCTTCACCGACATGGTCTTGACCAGGCCGGGATTGGCGTCGAGCTCCTCGTCGGTAATCCAGCGCTCGCTGACGGCGGCATTGCGGGCGATCAGCGCGTTCAGCTTCTCGCCGATCTCCGCCTTGTCGAGCCCGCCTTCCGGAATGTCGAAATCGAGACGGCCGTCGCCATCGCCGATCGAGCCGCCGGTGACGGGGAAGGGCAGCACGACGCTGAGCAGGTGCAGCGCCGTGTGGATGCGCATGCGCTTCAGGCGGCGCTCCCAGTCGAGCAACAGGGTGACGGTGTCGCCGGGCTGAGGAACAGCCTGGCCTTCGAGCGGCACATGGATGACGCGGCTCTTGTCCTCGGGGTCGTAGATCGTGGTGCCGATGGCGATCTCGCTGCCGTCGGCGAGGCGGATCCGCCCGGCATCGCCCGGCTGGCCGCCGCCGGTGGCGTAAAACACCGTGCGATCGAGAACGATGCCGCCGCGCTCGTTCAGTGCTTCCACCTTGGCCGGGGTCTCGGTCAGGTAGGCGTCCTGGCGGAAGAGCAATTCTGTCGGCATCGGTCGTGGTCCTGATTCATCGGCGGCTGGCGCTGCGGCCGGCAGACTGCACCGATTGCGTGGCGTGCGCCACATGCCATGACGCCGTGTGGGGATTGCAGCGATCGAGGCGCTGCAGAAGCGGGACGGACAGGGCGGCAAGGTTGCGCCGATCACTTGCGGGGCTGTATGTCCGGGGGGCCTCTCGTCCGGAGAAACCATGTCATTGCCGCGCATGCAGCCGCAGGACGGCGTCGCCTGGGTCACCGGCGCGAGTTCCGGCATCGGCGAGGCCGTCGCACTCGAACTGGCCGCTCGCGGCTGGACGGTGGCGATCACAGCGCGACGGCTGGAACAACTCGAGGATCTCGCACGACGCGCCACCGGATTGCCCGGCCGCATCGTTGCCCATGCAGGCGACGTGACGGATGCCGCTGCCATGCGCGTGGTGGTCGATGCCATCGAAAGCGTGCATGGGCCGATCGCGCTGGCCTTCCTGAATGCCGGCATCGCGCCTGCCACCCGACCCGGCGTGTTTGATATCGCCGCTCTCGAGGCTGCCCTGGCGGTCAACACCCTTGGGGCAGCCAAGGGGCTGGCCGCTGTGCTGGAACGGATGAAGCCGCGGGGGCGTGGCCAGATTGCGGTCAACGCCTCGATCGCCGGTTTCGGCGGCCTGCCGAGAGCGGCCGCCTATGGTGCTTCCAAGGCTGCGACGATCTACCTGTGCGAGGCGCTGAAATTCGACTGCGACCGGCTCGGCATTCGTCTTCAGGTCGTCAATCCGGGCTTCGTCGATACCCCGCTGACGCGCCGGCACGATTTCTCGATGCCGCTCCTGATGACCGAGGCCGTTGCAGCAAGGCGCATCGTCGACGGCTTCGCGCGCGGCGGCTTCGAGATCAGTTTTCCGCGCCGGCTGTCATGGGCGGTGAAGCTGATCAACCTGTTGCCGTACCCGGTCTATTTCCGGGCGATCGGGTGGTTTACCGGCCGGGCGAAGCGAGAGCAGGCGTAGGCTGCCCGCCGAAGCGGTCTTCCAGCCAGGCGACGCCGAAACCTGTGATTGCGGCAGCGTCGACGAGGATGCTTGCTGCGGCGCCGATCTGTCCCTGCCGGCCTTCTCCGGAGGCGAGGAATGCACTGACGATCTCGGCAAAGTAATCTTCATCGAGTCCGGCGACGATGGGATCGCCCGTGTCGAATTCCTCGATCATGCGCCACAGCGTGCCGGATGCGGTCGCGAACGGGACTTCCCGGCGCAGGATGCGTTTGCCCGGGATCTGCGCGAGGTGTTCGGCGTGATGCAGCAAGGTCAGCGTATCGCGGGGCGCGCCGACCATGAGAACCTTGCCGCCGATGGAGACGAGCTTCGCCAGCGGAGAACCTTCGCCGTAGCCGTAGTCGAGCGGGTGATCCTGCGTGATCCAGTCCGCCCTGGCACCGAGTGCTGCAACCGAAGCACCGGGATTGCCACTGCGCTTCGCACCGGGGGTGGTGCGCAGGAATTCCGGCAGCACGCCGTTGTCGCGAATGGCGCGTGACGAAGCCGGATCGAAGGGCGGGAGATGCGCGCGCCAGGTTTCGGGAACGCGGCCCTCATCGTCGAGCAGGTCGTCATAGGCGCCGTCCCAGTCGGTATAGGCCAGCAGCGTCCCCTGAGCGCCGATTGTGTCGAGCAGGGCGCCGATCAAGGCATCGGGACCGTTCAGCAATTGCCCGACGCGGCTCATCGCGGCATGGACCATCACGCTGTCGCCGGGCTGCAGGCCGAGGCGCTCGAGGTCCGCCCGCAGGGCTGTGCGGGTGAGGAGGGCGGGGAATGTATCCGACATGCGAAATGATCCGGCGCTGACTCAACGTCATGGCCGTGGCCGAGGATTGTGGCGCGTTTCAGATCGTCCGGCAGGTTTTGACGATAAGATCGACGAACCATTGCATCGCCGGATTCGAAGTCGCGCGCAGTCCATGCACGAGATCGATCGCGAAAGCCGGAACCTCGTAGGGAAGGGGAAGGATCGCCACGCCTGCCACGTCGGCAAAGCGCCGGGCGATTCGCTCCGCCATGGTCGCCACGAGATCAGTCCCTGCCAGTACAAAGGGCACCGCCACGACATGCGGAAGCGTGACCGCGACCCTGCGCTTGTGTCCATGTTCCGACAGAATGGCATCGACGGCACTCGGTGAGCCATCGCCTCCCGTCGACGAGAACAGGACATGGGGCAGGCGCACGAAATCAGCACGGTCGAGCGAGATGCCGGGAGCGACGCGGGATGCATCGCGAACGCAGGTGAAGCGCTCCATCAGCAGGAACTGCCGGGTTGTGCGGGAGGAGACGGGCAGATGGCCGCCGATCAGGGCATCGACCTCGCCGCGTTCCAGCCGCGCCAGGCTTTCGACTGCATCGGTGATCGGACGCACGGTGAGATCGACCCCCGGCGCGTCGCGCCGCAGTGCTTCGACAAGGGCCGGCACGATGACGAGGTCGCCGTAATCCGTCACCGCGATGGTGAAATGCCGCCTCGCCGAGCGTGGATCGAAGCCCGGCCCGGAATCCAGCGTTCGGCGAATCTGTTCCAGCGCCTCACCGATCGGCCTGGCCAGGGCAAGCGCCCTGGCCGTCGGCTGCATGCCTTCGGCCGTCCGAACGAGCAGGTCATCGGCGAACAGGGCCCGCAGGCGGGCTAACGCGCTGCTCATCGAGGGCTGCGCCAACCCGATGCGCTGCCCGGCACGGGTCACATGGCGCTCCTCCATCAGAGCCTCGAAGGCGACGAGGAGATTGAGATCGATCGAAGCTAAATTCATGGTGGCGATTATGGTCATGGCAATAATCGATTTCCAAGATGGGTATGGGCTTGCTTATCGTTTGCGTCCAAAGCAAACGGGCGTGCCTCATGCCATCCAATCTTCCGCGCCTGATCCCGCGCGGGCCGACATTGCTGGTGCTGGGCGTCATGCTCGGGCTGATCTTTCCCGCGCTGGCCGAGCTGGCGCGCCCGCTGATGCCGGCGGCGATCTTCCTGATCGTGCTCGGGACGCTGCTGCGGATCGACATGATCGCAGTGGTCGCCGTGATCCGACGTCCCTCGCTGTCGGTCTTCCTGCCCTGCGTGGTGATGATCGCATGCCCGATCCTCGCCGGCATCGCCGCGCACCTGACCGGCCTTGCCCCGGAACTGGCATTGGCGCTGGTTCTGGCCGTATCCGCGCCACCGTCGAGCGGCACCGCGGCGGTCGCGAGAATGCTGGGGCTGGATGGGGCGGTGCCGCTGGTCGTCACTCTCCTGTCCATGGCGTTGGCGCCTATCACCATACCACTGCTGGCAAGCTGGTTCGGCGGACTCTCCGTCGCGCCTCTCGACCTCGTGCTGAGGCTTGCGCTGCTGATCGGAGGGGCTGAAGGCGTCGCGCTCATCCTGAGGCGGTACGCCGCGGCCGCGCTGGCGGTCCATGGCGCCGTGGTGGACGGCATCACTGTCGCAGCGTTGCTGGTCTTCGCTCTGGCGACCATGGCCGGCATGCGCAGCCAGATCGAGAGTGATCCGCAGGCGGCCATCATCTGCCTGGCGCTTGCCTTCGCCTGCAATCTCGGCATGCAGCTCGGCGGGGCCCTGGTGCTGCCGGGGGGCCTGCGCGAACGTCTGGCCGTCGGCCTGATTCTCGGAAACCGCAATGTCGGTCTGGTCTGGTCGGCGCTCGGTGCGGCAGCAACCCCGCGGATGGCGCTTTACTTCGCGGCGGTTCAGCTGCCGATCTACATCATGCCGCGCCTGCTCGAGGCGCTGCTCGCACGATCACGCAAGGATCGTCCGGTCACCGGTGTCTCCGGCCGCGCCGTGACAATCGAAGGGAATGCCGATGAGACGATCTGATCTTACGCCTGAACTGGCTGCACGTATTGCCGCCATTGCGCTGGGGCACGTCCGGCGCGAATATCCCAACAAGCCTGACCATGTCCTGGCCGGTCCCGAGGACGCCCGGACGCCGCGTGATCTCCATCCGGTCTTCTACGGCAGCTATGACTGGCATTCCTGCGTTCACAGCTATTGGATGCTGGCGCGCTTGCTGCGGCGTTTCCCGAGCCTTCCGCATGCCGCGGATATTCGCGCGCTGTTCGACGAGCAGTTCGTCGCCGACAAGATCGCGGTCGAGTGCGCCTATCTTGCCTCACCGACGGCGCGCGGCTTCAAGCGGCCCTATGGCTGGGCATGGCTTCTGAAACTGGCCGAAGAACTGCACCTGCATGACGACCAGCACCGGTCGCAGGTGCTCACGCCACTGGCGGACGCTTTCGCTCAGCGCTTCTGCGACTTCCTCCCGCTTGCGACCTATCCGGTCCGCGTGGGCACGCATTTCAATACGGCCTTCGGCCTCAGGATGGCGGCTGACTATGCCGCGGTGACGCGGGACGACGCCTTGATGGCGCTGCTGCGCGACACCGGCAGACGCTGGTACGGCGGGGATACGGATTGCCCGGCCTGGGGCGAGCCGAGCGGCGACGACTTCCTGTCCTCCGCGCTGATCGAGGCGGAATGCATGAGGCGCCTCCTGTCGGGGGATGAGTTCCTGCCCTGGTTCGACCGCTTTCTGCCCAGGCTTGCCGACAGCGCACCGGAAACCCTGTTCCGGCCGGCGACTGTCAGCGATCGCACGGATGGCAAGATCGCCCATCTCGATGGTCTGAACCTCAGCCGGGCATGGTGCTGGCGCTCGCTCTCCGCGGCGCTGCCGCCCGGCGATTCGCGCCGGGCCTTGGTAGAGGACGCCGCCGCACGGCACCTGACGGCCGGGCTTCCCCATATCGCCGGCGACTATATGGGCGAACACTGGCTCGCGAGTTTTGCTGTGCTCGCGCTCGAAGGGTGAGGGCCCGCATCACTCAGGCTCGTGCCGGCTGCTTCCGCCGGCGCCGTCCGGTGGTTTTCGCAAACGCGATCTGACACATCTCCATAGAATCGGTGCGGAGGTCGCTGCGGACGCGGAAGCGAGCATCGACGCAGCGGGCGCAAGGCTCGCATACAGGCGACGATCAGCTCCAGCTGCCACCCGGAAATGCGGTGGTCGCAACGCCAGCGCTCATGCCGCACGTTTATTCGCGCCCCAACGACGCAAGGGCGGCGAGCGCCCGTTGCCGACCAAAACCGAGATCGACGATCGGGTGCGGATAGGTTTCTCCGAGCCGGACGCCAGCGGCTGCGAGCTTACCGGTCGGAACCGTCCAGGGGCTATGGATCTCCGAGTCCTGAAGCTGACCGAGCTCCGGGATCCAGCGTCGGACATAGGCGCCGCGGGGGTCGAATTTCTCGCCCTGCGTCACTGGGTTGAAGATGCGGAAATAGGGAGCGGCATCGGCGCCCGATCCCGCAATCCATTGCCAACTCGCGGGATTATTGGCGGGGTCGGCGTCAACGAGAGTGTCCCAGAACCAGCGCTCGCCCTCGCGCCAGTCGATGAGCAGGTGCTTGATCAGGAAGGACGCGACGATCATCCGCACGCGGTTATGCATCCAGCCGGTCGTCCAGAGTTCGCGCATGCCGGCATCGACGATCGGATAGCCTGTCAGCCCGCGTTGCCAGGCGTGCAGCGCGGCGTCGTCCTGTCGCCATGGAAAGGCGTCGAAGCGGGAGTTGAAGTTCTGCGTCGCCAGGTCGGGGTGATGGAAGAGCAGGTGGTAGGAGAATTCACGCCAGCCGATCTCCGAGAGAAATTTTTCTACATCGTCGGGGCTGCCCGGGATTTCTCCTGCATGCCGGGCTGCCAGCGTCGCGTGCCAGATCTGGCGGGGCCCGATTTCACCGAAGCGCAGATATGGAGAGAGACGCGAGGTCGAGATCTTGTCGGGGCGGTTGCGCCCCTCGCCATACCCGGCGATCGCTTCGCCGAGGAACGAGGTGAGGGCGTCCCTGGCACCGGGCTCGCCCGGTATCCATGCCTTGCGCATGTCTCCAGCCCAATCGGGGGCGGTCGGTTCCAGCATCAGCCTCTCATGATCGAGGGCAAGCGCTTTCAGCGATTCGGGGAGAGGCAGCGGTCTCAGCTGAGTGGGGGCTAGCGCTGGAGCTGCCGGTTCGCCGCGGGCCCGGACTGCGCGCCAATAGGGCGTGAAGACCTTGAAGGGAGTGCCGGAGCCCGTTGAGACCTGCCAGGGCTCGTTGAGCAGGCTGGCATTGTAGCTCGCGACAGCGGTGCTAGCCTGGGTCAGTTCACGCTTCAGTTCCGAATCAAGCGCAATGGCGGCGGCCTCATAGCGACGATTCCAGGTGACGAGGTCGACGCCTGTCGCGGCCACGACCATGGGAATCAGCGCGGCAGGGTCCCCCCGCATCAGGATGAGCCTGCAGCCGCGCGCGCCCAGGTCTTCAGCGAGCGCGGCAAGCGAGCGTGACAGCCACCAGCGCGCTGCGCCGCCCAGGACGCGCCGTTCCGGCGATTCGTCGAGGATGTAGAGGCAAAGGACGGGGCCATGCGCCGCAGCTGCGCAAAGGGCAGGATTGTCGGCGAGGCGCAGATCGTCGCGAAACCAGAACAGGGAGGAGGCGCTCATCCCTCGTGATAGCGTGCCTCCCGGTAGCCTGCACCAGCGGCTCGCGCGAAATCGGCGCCGTCAAGGCGCCGATCCTGATAGTGCTCCCGGGCGGGAGAATCGGCCGTCGGGTCGAAGTGCGGTGCGATCAGCGGTAATAGGGCCGGCCGTAATACTGGCGATGGCGCCAATGACCGCGCGCATAGCCGTAGGGCGGGCCGTAATGGCGTCGGCCGTAATAGCCACGCGGAGGGCCGTAGCGATAACCGGGGGAATAGTGTCCGCGGCCATGGCGCCAGTCGCGATACTGAACCTGCTGAATGTCGGACGTCCCGCTCAGCAGGTCGGCAGCTGTGGTCGGCGGCGCTGCGAGCGCGGCTGCGGGCAGGGCACCCGTCAGGCCCAGCATCACAGCCGAGGCGAGGAAAAAGTTTCGCATGATTCGTCTCCAGGTGAATCGGATCGACGGCATGGAAGCCGATCGGGCTGGAACCCCTGATGAACGGGATTGTCCGGAACCGTTCATGTCGCGCAAAGCACTGATGCCCTCGCATTCGCGAAGGTCAGGGCAGTCTGGGTATCGATTGAAGGAGGTGGAGGCCTCGCCCGGAATCGAACCGGGGTGCAAGGATTTGCAGTCCTCTGCGTAACCACTCCGCCACGAGGCCATCCGGGGACAGTCACGCTGCGGTGATGTCCTAGGGCCGCCTATAACCACATGGCGCGCCGGGCCGCAACCGGGAACAGCAGCAATCGCCGTGATGACCTATGGTCATCTGTGGATGAACAGGATTCCTGCCCTCGAAGTGTCGCAAGGGGCTTGCGCCCGGACAAAGGCGTCGCTATTACCCCGGCCATCGGTCCCGGATAGCTCAGCGGTAGAGCAATCGACTGTTAATCGATTGGTCGCAGGTTCGAATCCTGCTCCGGGAGCCAACACTTCTTACATCCATGAAATTGATGCCTGCGTTCCGCCCTCAACGAGGGGCGGCCGGATGTTGGTTTGCGATTTCAGAATCTTACGCGCACTTGCTGAACTGAGTTCCGCGAGGGGCTGTGTGTCCGCCATTGCGCGATCACTTCACCACAATCCGCCGAGCCCAGCTTCGGTTGCGACGCCGCCGGATCAGGCGCGCGGTCACGGGGACGGTCAACGCCGCAGGTCCCCGCGCGATCGCCGATCATACCGCTGCAATCAGGGGCGCGATGACAGCGAGGCCTTGACCCGGCAGGTTCTGGCGCCTGCGTCGCGAGATCGGTTGGTGCGCCAAGTTGTCGACACGCCACCTTCCTCAGGTGCGCAACGGCCTGGAGAGGGCGGGAGGAGCGGGGATGGTCCAGGTCGACCTGATTCAGAAGCAGCGATCGCAGATCGATCGAGATGGGGCCCGCGGAATCGTGCCGGTCGAATCTTGGCCGGATTGCATTGCGACGACGCCATGAGGCCGTCTGTCGATCTGCCGCGCATTTGCTCCTCAGAGGCGAGAACGCGCTGCAACTGAACCGGCGCCCTGCTGCCGCCATCTTGCCTTTTGCGACCGCCTCGAACAAAAGCTGAGGACGGCGAACACGCGCCGCGCAGACGGAGATTGAGGACATGGACAGCTTCACCGAGCTGCGCCGGATGATGGTCGATTGCCAGTTGCGGACCTATGACGTGACGGACCGTGCGGTTCTCACGGCTGCCGACCGCGTTCCGCGCGAAGCTTTTGTTCCCGCCGAACTCTCCCATCTTGCCTATCTCGACCAATCTGTTGCGCTGCCGGGCACGAGTCGGGCCCTGATGACGCCGATGGTGATCGTGCGGATGATCCAGGCGCTAGGCGTTCAACCTGGCGAGCGCGTGCTCGAATATGGCGGCGGCACGGGATACGGCGCTGCGTTGATGGCCGATATGGGCGCGGTCGCCACGCTTTGGGAGCCTGACGCTGGCGCCCTCGATCAGGCCCGTGGTGCGCTTGCGCTGGCTGGCGCTGTTGGCGTCACGCTCAGCGCAACGCGGCCTGCCGAATCTCATTTCGATGCGATTCTCGTCAGCGGCGCCTGTGAGATCATTCCGGAGAGTCTTTTTGGTCTCGTCAACGATAACGGCCGGCTGATCCTGGTCGAGGGGCAGGGGCGAGCCGCACGGGTGCAGCTTTATCAAAGGAGCGCGCAAACCATGTCGGCGAGGCCGGTTTTTGATGCTGCCGCGCCTGTTCTGGAAGAATTTCGCCGTGTTCCGAGTTTTGTATTTTGATTCGGGAGTGTCGCATTTATGCGGCACTGCGCCATGGAAACGATTGTTCGCCCCTCGGTGAGATTGGCGCGGACCTCGGCTCCGGGTATGAATCACTGCAACTATGCCGAGGCTGGGGCGATGCCTGGGCGAGACTTGAGTCCGCACAAGAGGCGTCCACGTGAACGAAAAAGAAATTAGGCGGAAGTCGGCCGGATACGGTCTCGCTGCGGTTCTGGCCACCGTTTTGGCCGCCAGCCAGATCACGACGGCTTCTGCGCAGACGATGGATGCATCGCTGGCGCGGGCTTATAATGGCAACCCGACGCTGAATTCGCAGCGTGCTGCGGTGCGTGCGACCAACGAGAATGTGCCCCAGGCACTGTCCGGCTACCGGCCGCGTATCACCGCCTCGGCGGATATCGGTGCGAGCCTGCTTGACGCCAATCAACCCGGACAGGGCAACAGCACGTCCCGCTTGGCGCCGCGTGGCGCAGGCGTCCAGATCGACCAGAACATCTTTGACGGCGGCAAGACCCGCAGCTCCGTCAGTCAGGCGGAATCGCAGGTGCTGGGTGCGCGGGCGACCCTGCGCAATACCGAGCAGAACGTGCTGCTCGATGCCGCGACGTCCTACATGAACGTGCTGCGCGACACGGCGATTCTCAATCTGAACCGCAACAACGTCGAGGTTCTCGAGGAGCAGCTGCGCCAGACGCGTGACCGATTTCAGGTCGGCGAAGTAACCCGGACCGATGTGGCGCAGGCGGAAGCCCGGCTGTCGCAGGCGCAATCCGCGGAGATTCTGGCGGAATCGAACCTCAAGACCAGCATCGCGCGCTTTCGCCAGAATGTCGGCGTGGAACCAAAGCAGCTCGCGCCCGGACGGCCCATCGAGAACCTGCTGCCGAAGTCGCTGCCGGCCGCGCTTGATGTCGCGTTAGTCGGGCATCCTGCGGTCATCGCGGCTCTCCACGGCGTCGATGCGGCGGAGTTGCAGGTGAAGGTCACGGAAGCGGATCTCTATCCGACTGTGGGTGTGCGCGGCTTGGTTGCGCAGCGCTATGACAGCCAGCTTTTTGGTGACAATCGCTTCTCGGCGAGCGCTGTGGCGACGCTGACGATCCCGATCTACGAAGGCGGCCAGGTCTATTCGCGGACCCGGCAGGCCAAGGAGACGGCCGGCCAGCGCCGGATCGACGTCGACACGCAGCGCGACACCGTGCGTGCTGCCGTCGTCTCAGCCTGGGGCGCCCTTGATGCGGCCAAGGCGCAGATCATTGCGGCTCAAGCACAGGTTCAGGCGGCTGAAACCGCGCTTGCAGGCGTCCGCGAGGAAGCCAAGGTCGGTCAGCGTACCACGCTCGACGTGCTCAATGCGCAGCAGGAACTGGTGATTGCCCGCTCGACGCTGGTGACGGCGCAGCGGGACCGGGTCGTCGCATCCTATGCCGTGCTCTCGGCCGTCGGCCGGCTTTCAGCTGAGACGCTGAAGCTCAAGACTGCGGTCTACGACTCCCGCAAGCATTACGATCAGGTCAAGGGTCTGCTCTGGGGCACCCAGGTTCCCGACGGTCGCTGAGACAGCTTTGAAGATTGACGACGGGGGCTGAGGCCCCCGTTTCTGTTTGGATTGCCCGCGCTACTGCGCGGCCCTGCTGCCCTCTGATCGGTGGGAGACATTCCGGCAACAGCCCTGATTTCTCCTGTGGGTGGGCCGGCACCTGCCTTGCTTGGCGCTCTTTGCGTGGAATACTCACTGTTGGGGCTGCGTTTGATTCGATTCGCGCGCCCGGTGTCGAGTGGTCGGACCCAGCATGAGCGCGCAACCCAAGCCCAACGAACCGTCGATGGAGGAGATTCTCGCCTCCATCCGCCGGATCATCGCGGATGACGAGGTCAAGCCCGCCGAGGCGAGCGCACCTGCGCCGGCGCCCGAACCGCCTCCCGCGGCACCCCAGTTGCAGCTCGTCGAGGGGATCGATGACGACGTGCTCGATCTCGGAGCCGAGGCGAGCCTGGTCGCATCACCTGCGATGGCTGAGCGCGAGCCTTCGGCAGTGGCGATGCAGCCCAGCCTGGATGTCGATTTCATCGAAGCGGCCGAGCCCGAGATCAAGCCGGAGCCGCAGCCGGAGCCGCCGGTGCAGATGTTCGTGCCGCCAGCCTTCGTTCCGGCTCAGTCCGCGCCGCCATCTCTCGATATGGCCGCTCTGATCTCCGAGCAGGCCGGCTCCGCCGTGAACAACGCCTTCGGTGCGCTCGCCCACACGGTCCTGACCAACAACGCGAGAACGCTCGAGGATCTGGTCAAGGATATGCTGAAGCCGATGCTCAAGACCTGGCTCGACGACAATCTACCGACCATGGTGGAACGTCTGGTGCGCGCCGAGATCGAACGCGTCGCCCGCGGCAACCGGCACTGAGGCATTTCCGGTTCGCCAGGACGAAATCGGCCCGGCTGAGGTATCGGCCCGAAAGGTGGATTGCGGTTTCGCTGCGGCCACAGAAGCGGTTCATCCGATCGGAGACGACATCGGTCCGATGGTCTAGCGCCCGCGCAGCCGTCGCTGGGCCCGTTGTGGCACTCTGATGTCATCAAACGCGCCGGCATCGTGCAACTGCTTGATGGCAAAGCCGGCGAGGGTCAACGCGGCGGTTGGCCCGCCCAGTCGTGAGACCAGCATCGCGAGGCCGACTGCGACAGGGCGTGAAAAACGTCCCGAAGCCGCTTCGACGGCGAGCCATGCTCCGAGACTATGAACGAGGAGCTTCATCCGGTCATCCTGCTGTGCTTGAGGGACGGGGACAATCTGATCGATGAAAGCCTAACCACCGAGACAGGATGCGGTTCCCTATCCCCGTCGTTTGACGATTGCGCCGGGGCGTGCCTGATTCGTGTCCGAAGGAGTGCGAAGCCGTCCCCGGGGGCAGACTGTTTCGCGAGCCCAACGCCACCTTCAGCGATCTCAACGCGAGGACTGACCATGAAGAAGCCCACGTCACGCATCGATCTGAAGTCCAACACCAAGACTGCAATGATCAGCCTTCTCAATGCCCGCCTGGCGGACGGCATCGATCTTGCGCTGGTCACCAAGCAGGCCCATTGGAACCTGAAGGGGCCGGGCTTCATCGCCATCCACGAGATGCTCGATGGCTTCCGCGCCGAGCTCGACACCCATGTCGATACGGTCGCAGAGCGCGTGGCACAGCTTGGCGGGATTGCGCTGGGCACAACGCAGACTGTCGCATCCGGCACGACGCTGAAGCCCTATCCGACAGAGATCGTCGCAGTGAAGGATCACCTGGCGGAGCTGATCGAGCGCTATGCCGAGACCGCCAAGACCGTCCGCACAGCGATCGACACCGCGGCTGAGGCTGGTGATGCCGACACGGCCGATATCCTGACCGGCTATTCCCGGGCGCTCGACAAGGCACTCTGGTTCCTGGAGTCGAGCGCAGCGGCCTGACTTCCGCATTGTCGAAAGCGTTGACGGGACGCCCACGCATGGGCTCTTAAGACCAACGACCTTTTGGCCTGACCTTCGGCCGGGGCTTTCCCCGGCCATTTTGCGTTCGAGCGAAGCAATGATGGACAAGACATTCGAGCCCGCCACCGTCGAGGCGCGCATCAGCAAGGCCTGGGAAGAGGCCGAGGCCTTCCGGGCGGGGCGTGGCGCCGAGCCGGGCGCTGAGCCCTATTGCATCGTCATCCCCCCGCCGAACGTCACCGGCTCACTGCATATGGGCCATGCGCTCAACAACACGCTGCAGGATGTGCTCTGCCGCTTCGAGCGCATGCGCGGCAAGGACGTGCTCTGGCAGCCGGGCACCGACCATGCCGGCATCGCGACCCAGATGGTGGTCGAGCGCAAGCTTGCCGCCGAGAACAAGACCAACCGCAGGACCATGGGCCGCGAGGCTTTCCTCAAGGAGGTCTGGCGCTGGAAGGCGGAATCCGGCGGCACGATCGTCAACCAGCTGAAGCGGCTCGGCGCCTCCTGTGACTGGTCACGCGAGCGCTTCACCATGGACGAGGGGCTGAGCGCAGCCGTGCTCAAGGTCTTCGTCTCCCTGCACAAGCAGGGACTGATCTACCGCGCCAAGCGATTGGTGAACTGGGATCCGAAATTCCAGACGGCGATCTCCGACATCGAGGTCCTGCAGCTCGAGAAGACCGGCTCGTTCAAATGGCAGCGCGGCGGCGAGGAGGCGTTCGACGCTGCAAAGCTTGACAAGGTGCTGAACCGCGATCCGAGCGGGCACCTCTATTATTTCAACTATCCGCTCGAAGGCGTCGCCTATGATGCCGACGATGCCTCGACCTTCATCACCGTCGCCACGACGCGACCCGAGACGATGCTGGGCGATACCGGCATCGCCGTGCATCCCGAGAACGAGCGGCTGAAGGGCCTGATCGGCAGGAACGCGATCCTTCCGTTGGTCGGCCGTGTCATTCCGATCGTCGGCGACGATTATGCCGACCCCGAGAAGGGTACGGGCGCGGTCAAGATCACGCCGGCGCATGACTTCAACGATTTCGAGGTCGGCAAACGCAGCAAACTCGCCGTCGTCAATATTCTCGACGGCGAAGCCCGCATGCTCCTCGAAGGCAATGAGGATTTCCTGGCCGGCGCCAAGCCCGAGCCCCAGACACTGGCCTTGCACGGGCTCGACCGCTTCGCCGCGCGCCGCGCCGTCGTCTCGATGATGGCCGAGCGCGGCCTGCTTGCGAAGGTCGAGCCGCATGCTCATACGGTTCCGCATGGCGACCGCTCGGATGTGGTGATCGAGCCTTGGCTGACGGACCAGTGGTATGTCGACGTCAAGCCGCTGGCTGATCGCGCGCTGAAAGCCGTCAAGGACGGGCGCACGAAGATCACGCCCGACAGCTGGACCAAGACCTATAATGATTGGCTCGAGAACATCGAGCCCTGGTGCGTCTCGCGCCAGCTCTGGTGGGGGCACCAGATTCCCGCCTGGTACGGGCCGGACGGCGAGTGCTTCGTCGCCGAATCCGAGACGGCTGCGCAGGCTCTGGCGGTCGGCCATTACGGCGGCCCGGTGGCGCTGACGCGCGACGAGGACGTGCTTGATACCTGGTTCTCGTCGGCGCTCTGGCCGTTTTCGACGCTCGGCTGGCCGGAGGATACCCCGGAGCTCAAGCGCTATTATCCGACGGCGACGCTGGTCACCGGCTTCGACATCATCTTCTTCTGGGTCGCCCGGATGATGATGATGGGTCTCAACTTCATGGACGAGGTGCCGTTCCGCGACGTCTATCTCCACGCGATGGTTCGCGACGAGAAGGGCGCGAAGATGTCGAAGTCGAAGGGCAACGTCATCGATCCGCTCGTGCTGGTCGACACATACGGGGCGGACGCGCTGCGCTTCACCTTCGCGGCGATGGCGGCGCAGGGGCGCGACATCAAGCTCGCGACCTCCCGGGTCGAGGGCTATCGCAACTTCGCGACCAAGATCTGGAATGCTTCGCGCTTTGCCGAGATGAATGGCTGCCGGCGCGTCGAGGGATTTGATCCTGCCAAGGTGGAGCAGCAGCTCAATCGCTGGATCCTCAGCGAGGCGGCACGAGCTGCCGACGAGATCGCGGCCGGCATTGCCAGTTTCAAGTTCAACGAAGCGGCAGGCGCCGCCTATCGCTTCGTCTGGAACGAGTTCTGCGACTGGTATCTCGAGCTAGCGAAACCCGTTCTGCAGGGAGACGGCGCCACCACAGAGGAGCGGGCTGAGACACAGGCGACCGTTGCCCATGTCATCGACCTGATCTGCCAGCTTCTCCACCCCTTCATGCCGTTCCTCACCGAGGAACTCTGGGCCGTGAAGGCGGGAGAGGGGGCTCCGCGCAAGCTTGCCAAGGGCGATGCCGCGCTGGTCTGCCTGACGCGCTGGCCCGAGCTTGCCGGCCTGGCGAATGAGGCGGCCGAGGCAGAGATCGGCTTCGTCGTCGATCTGATCTCCGATATCCGTTCGGTCCGCTCCGAGACCAATGTGCCGGCCGGCGCGCAAGCGCCTCTGGTCCTGGTCAAGGCGAGTGCTGCAACCAGGGCGACAATCGAAGCCTGGGCGCCGATGATCGAGCGGCTCGCGCGTGTCTCCGCGATCAGCTTCGCCGAGGTCGCCCCGCCGCAATCCGCCCAGATCATCGTGCGCGGCGAAGTGGCGGCGCTGCCGCTTGCCGGCATCATCGATCTGGACGCCGAACGGGCGCGCCTGACCAAGGAGCTCGGCAAGCTCGACCAGGATATTCTCGCGGTCGAGCGCAAGCTCGGCAATCCGGATTTCGTCGCTCGTGCGCCGGAAGAGGTCGTCGAGGAAAATCGCGAGCGCAAGACGCAAGCGGAGGCACGGAAGGTCAAGATCGGGGAAGCGCTGGTGCGGCTACAATAGCCCGGTAGCGCGTCACTCCTGCGTTATGCAAAGACTGGTAGGGTTCCAAACATGCTTGCAGGAGCCCTGCCATGTTTCGCCGCGATGTCTTCGGTCGGTTCATTCTCGATGGGTTCCTGACCGAAGCGGGCACGCCCTCGCGTCGGCGCTTCCTGCAGGGGCTTGCAGCCTCGGGCCTGTTGCTGACCGGCGGCGGCGTGCTCGACCAGCGGGTCTGGGCCAATCCGGTCTTCGCCGCCTATCCTTTCGGGCTCGGTATCGCTTCGGGCGATCCGTCCGCCGATGGCTTCGTGATCTGGACCAAGCTCGCGCCCCTGCCGCTTGCGCGCAATGGCGGCATGCCCACGAAGGCAGTCGAGGTCACCTACGAAATCGGTACCGAGGCGAATATGCGCCAGGTCGTGCAGCGCGGCTCGGCCCTGGCCCGGCCCGAGCTCGGCCATGCCGTCCATGTCGAAGTTTCCGGACTGGAGTCCCACCGCGACTATTTCTACCGCTTCTCCTGCGGCGGCGAGCGCTCCATGACCGGCCGCGCCCGTACCTTCCCCATGGCGAATGCGTCGATCGAGCGGGCCCATTTCGGTGTGCTCGGCTGCCAACGCTACGAGGACGGCTATTTCACCGCTTTTCGCCATGTGGCGGATGAGCACTTCGATTTCATCTACCACTATGGCGATTACATCTACGAGTATCGCATGGTGCGGCCGAACGAGCGGCCATTGCCCGTCGCGCGCGTCATGCCAGGAGATCCCGACGAGATCTATTCGCTCGCCGATTACCGGCATCGTTATGCGATCTACAAATCCGATCCCGACCTGCAACTGGCCCATGCCTCGGCACCGTGGCTGGTCTCGTTCGACGATCATGAGGTCGACAACAATTTTGCAGGCCTGGTCTCCGAGCAGAATATTCCGCCGGAGATCTTCGCGCTGCGCCGCGCTGCCGGATTCCAGGCCTGGTATGAGCATATGCCGCTGCGTCGCACGTCGATCCCGAATGGTCCGTCTATCCAGGCCTATCGGCGCTTCCTCTATGGCGATCTGGCCCAGATCGATGTGCTCGACACTCGTCAGTTTCGCTCCGACCAGCCTTGTGGGGATGGTGCGCATGCGGCCTGCGCTGACGCCCTGAAGCCCGAAAACACGATGCTTGGCGAGAAGCAGGAGGCCTGGCTCGCCGATGGCCTGCGCAGTTCAAGCGCGCGATGGAACGTGCTGGCTCAGCAGGTCATGGTGATGCGTCATGATCGCGATCCTGATCCCAAGAAGACCAGCTACAGCATGGACAAATGGGACGGTGCCGTCGCGGCACGCCAGCGACTGTTCGACACGCTGGAGAGCGCCCGCACGAGCAACGCCATCGTGCTGACCGGAGACATCCACCAGAACTGGGCCGGCGAACTCAAGGCCAATTTCGACGATCCCAAGTCGAGGACACTTGGTGTCGAGTTCGTCGCGACCTCGATCACCTCGGGCGGTGATGGAGCCGACATGACAAGGGCGGGGCAGGTCGTCCTGCAGAAGAACCCGCATATCGGGTTCTTCAACAATCAGCGTGGCTATATGCGCCATACCCTTTCGCAAGGAGGCTGGCAGGCCGATTATCGTGTGCTGGACCGGGTGACCACCGCCGGAGCTCCGGTCTCGACCCGCGCCAGCTTCGTCGTCGAGGCCGGAAAACCGGGGATGTCGCCGAAATGAGCCGCGACGTGCTCCGCCCGCGTCAGGACATGAATCGGTCGCCAAATTGACCTTGAACTAAGAGACCTCTGGCATATTCCCGGGGACACGATTAGATGCGCGCGGGGTGCAAGTCTGCCATGCGCCGTTCGATCCACTGCACGAGACACTGAACCGACGCATGCTCAAGCGAGCTTATGATTGGTGCGTTTCCTACGCATCCCACCCCGCCGCGCCGTGGCTCCTCTTCGCCCTGACTTTTGTCGAAAGCTCGGTCAGCCCGTTGCCTCCGATTCCGCTGCTGCTGCCGATGTGCATCGCGCGGCCGGATCGGGCCTGGTTCTATGCCGGGATCTGCTCGCTCGGCGCGGTGACGGGGGGCTATCTCGGCTATGCGATCGGCGCCTTCCTGTATGAATCCGTCGGCGTCTGGCTGATCAGCATCTACGGGCTTCAGGACAAGGCTGCCCATCTGATCTCGAGCTCGCAGGATTTCTGGTTCTGGGTGCTCGTCACCAAGGGGCTGACGCCGATCCCGTTCAAGATCGTCACGATCATGTCGGGTTTTCTGCATTTCGACATCTGGAAGTTCACCATCGGCATGGTGATTTCACGGGTCACCTTCTTCGCCATGATTGCGCTCGCGCTACGCTTCTACGGCGACAACATCCGTATCTTCATCGAGAAGCACCTGCCGCTCAGCGTGACGCTTCTGCTCGTGGTGGTCGTTGGCGGGTTCTTCGTCCTGCCCATGGTTCTCTGAGCTGCGGCTCCTCGAATTGTGACATCGTGGCCACACCGCTGAGGCATCGCATGCGCGCTGTCCCTGAGCTGGATCAGATGCCGCGATGCCGCCACAAAGCGCCCCCAGCAAAGAGGGACGTTAAGTCACTGAGATTTAGATGATTTAAAGTCGGGTTTGTCCGGTTGGAAGATTATGTCCTTCCCGGGCCTGTAAAGAGACTGAACGTTGCGCCTGGCGCGGGCTGCGTGGCACATCTGCCGCGCACTCCAAGCGCAGGGTGGAACGAGGACAGGTAGAATGGACGCGCGCGTTTTCGATAAGTCGAAGCTACCCAGCCGGCATGTCAGCGTCGGGCCGGCGCGCGCTCCGCATCGCTCCTACTACTACGCGATGGGGATGACCTCGAAGCAGATCGCGCAGCCCTTCGTCGGTGTTGCGTCCTGCTGGAACGAGGCGGCTCCCTGCAACATTTCGCTGATGCGCCAGGCCCAGGCCGTCAAGAAGGGCGTTGCTTCGGCCGCTGGCACACCACGCGAGTTCTGCACCATCACGGTGACCGACGGCATCGCCATGGGCCACCAGGGCATGAAGTCGTCGTTGGCCTCGCGCGAGTGCATCGCCGACTCGGTCGAGCTCACCATGCGCGGCCATTGCTATGACGCGCTGGTCGGCCTTGCCGGCTGCGACAAGTCGCTTCCGGGCATGATGATGGCGATGGTTCGCCTGAACGTGCCGTCGATCTTCATCTATGGCGGTTCGATCCTGCCCGGCACCTTCAAGGGCAAGCCGGTCACCGTCCAGGACGTATTCGAGGCCGTCGGCAAACATTCCGTCGGCGCCATGTCGGACGAGGACCTGAAGGAACTAGAGGAGGCGGCCTGCCCGTCCTCGGGATCCTGTGGCGCCCAGTTCACCGCCAACACCATGGCGACGGTTGCCGAGGCGATCGGTCTTGCGCTGCCCTATTCCTGTGGCGCGCCCGCGCCCTACGATGTGCGCGACACCTTCTGCTACACCGCCGGTGAGATGGTGATGGAGCTGATCGCCAGGAACATCCGCCCGCGCGACATCGTCACCCGCAAGGCGTTGGAGAATGCGGCCATGGTCGTGGCGGCCTCGGGCGGCTCGACCAATGGCGCGCTGCACCTGCCGGCGATCGCACATGAATGCGGCATCGATTTCGATCTCTTCGCCGTCGCCGAGATCTTCAAGAAGACCCCCTACATCGCCGACCTGAAGCCAGGTGGGAAATACGTCGCCAAGGACATGTTCGAAGTCGGCGGTATTCCGCTGCTGATGAAGACCCTGCTCGACCATGGCTACCTGCATGGCGACTGCATGACTGTGACGGGCCGCACGATTGCGGAAAACCTCGCTTCGGTGAAATGGAACGATGAGCAGGACGTGATCCGCCCCGCCAACAAGCCGCTGTCCGACAATGGCGGCGTGGTCGGTTTGCAGGGCAATCTCGCCCCTGAGGGCGCGATCGTGAAGATCGCGGGCATGCCGGCCGAGAGCCTGGTCTTCACCGGGCCGGCCCGCTGCTTCGACTGCGAGGAGGACGCCTTCAGGGCCGTCACCAATCGTGAGTACAAGGTCGGCGACGTGCTGGTCATCCGCTACGAGGGCCCCAAAGGCGGCCCCGGCATGCGCGAGATGCTGTCGACGACCGCGGCCCTCTACGGCCAGGGCATGGGCGACAAGGTCGCGCTGATCACGGACGGGCGATTCTCCGGCGCGACGCGCGGTTTCTGCGTTGGCCATGTGGGGCCCGAAGCCGCTGTGGGCGGGCCGATTGGCCTCATCCGCGATGGTGACATTATCGAGCTCGATGCCATCACAGGAAAGCTCGCGTGCCGCCTTTCTGATGCCGAACTTGAGGAGCGTCGTAAGGTCTGGAAACCGCGCAAGACCGACTACAATTCGGGCGCGCTGTGGAAATACGCGCAAACGGTCGGCTCCGCCAAGGGCGGGGCCGTGACCCACCCAGGAGGGGCGGCAGAAACCCATTGCTATGCGGATATCTGAGACCATCATAGCTGGAACATTCCTGATCCTGGGCTGCCAGTCGGTAGCCTGGTCGCAGGATGTCATGGGCCGGGCGCCGATCCCGCCGCGCTCGATTCCGGGCGCTCCGCTGCCGGAGCCCGAAGGGCCGCCTCCCGCGGGCCTGCAGGCTCTGCCCAACGGCCGCGTGCTGGCGCCTGCGCCGAATGCTCCGGCAGCGCATGCTGCGCTGCCGCTGGCACCCTTCGCCAGCGCGCGCGATGCGCTGAAAGCCTGGATGCGCGATTCCACGGCTGGTGATCAGGCCGGCGCCGTGCGCGCGCTCGAATACGCCGCGGCTCACGGCCACCTCACGGCCCAGTACAAGCTCGGCCGGATGTATGCCGGTGGCGAAGGCGTTCCTAGCAATGATCTGAAGGCCTTCGAGTATTTCTCGAAGATTGCGGACGAGAATGCCGATGCGATTCCCGGCACAGCCGACGGGCGTATCGTCGGCAGCGCCTTCGTGGCGCTCGGCAGCTATTTCATGGACGGCATCAAGGGCTCCTATGTGAAGGCCAATATCGACCGGGCCTTCGATATGTTCCACTATGCCGCATCCTATTTCGGCGATCCCGACGGGCAGTACAATCTTGCCCGGCTCTACATGAACGGGCAGGGCACCGGCCGCGACCAGCGGCAGGCGGCGCGCTGGATGAAGCTCGCAGCCGAGAAGGGGCATGTGCCGGCGCGTGCCGTTTTTGGCGACATGCTGGTTCGTGGCAGCGACGGCGTTCCGCGTCAGGTCTCACAGGGGCTGATGTGGCTGGCTCTGGCACGCGATGCCGCCGATCCGGCGCGTGAAGCCTGGATCTTCGAGCGCTATGACGCGGCCTTCGCTGCGGCTTCCGTGAGTGACCGCAACGCGGCGCTATCGCTGGTTGAGCGCCAGCAGGTTGCAGGCCGCTCCAGCGAACGCTGAAAGCCACACCGACGTCTCTGACCACCGCCCCACGAGGCGGTGTAGGCAAGGTCGCCCTGTCGTCCCCACCGCATCGTTCTCTCCTTCAGCCCTGCATGCATCCTCGCCTTGTCATTGCGAGGAAAAATCATTGCTCGCGTTTCGGCTCCTGATGTTGCCGGTCGGAACTGCCGCGAATCGCGCCGATTTTCTGGCACGCGCCGTCTGCTCGTCGGGGGCCGCACAACCCTGGAAGCGGGCCACGCCGGTGCGAAACGGGCGCACACCGAGATGTGATGGCGCCGGCTTGTTCGAGGCCTGAACACGGGTCAATGTTCATCGTATGTTCATGCAGTAAGGCGGACATTCATTGTAAGGCGAGGCTCACTTGATGGGAGATTCGTCATGACCTCAATGCTCAGCATCACCAAGACGACTGCCGCTGCCTTCGCCGCGGTCATGGCAGTCGGTGTCATCGCATGGTCGGCGCCAGCCGAGGCGCGGTTCGGCGGCGGCGGCGGCTTCCAGGGTGGTGGAGGCTTCCATGGCGGTGGCGGAGGCTTCCACAGTGGCGGCATGGCCTTCCACGGCGGTGGCGCCCGAATGGGTGGCTTCGGAGGCGGCGGTTTCGCCCATCCCGGTTTTGCCCACCCAGCCTTTGCCGGTCGACCGGTTTTCTTCCACCAACAGCGGTTCAACCATAACCGGTTCTTCGTCGGCCCGGCCTTCGCATTCGCCGTCGGCGCGCCCTATTACTACAACACCTATTACAATGACGGCTGCTACTATGCGTGGCAGCAGCACTACGACCAGTGGGGTTACGCTGTCGCTCGCCGCGTCTTGGTCTGTTACTGACAAGCCGTTCCATGCGACGCGGACGACGCGTGGTCTGGGCAATAGCCGCGCAAGGACGCGGTGATCACGCTGCCATCAACTCCACGATGACCGGCACATGATCCGACGGCTTGTCCCAGCCGCGGACATGTTTGGCGATCGAGACAGCGGCAAGCCTGTCTGCAGCGTGCGGGGAGAGCAGCAGATGGTCGATCCGGATGCCGTTGTTCCGCTGCCAGGCGCCAGCCTGATAATCCCAGAAGGTGTAAAGCCCGCCGGAATCCGTGGTCGAGCGCAGCGCTTCGGTGAAGCCGAGATTGACGAGCCCGCGGAAGGCGCCCCGGGTCTGCGGGAGGAACAGCGCATCATCGACCCAGGCCGCGGGGTCGCGCGCATCACGCGGCTCGGGGATGACGTTGTAATCGCCGGCCAGCACGAGCGGTTCTTCCTGGGCGAGCAGCATTTGCGCATGGGCGGTCAGGCGGCGCATCCAGCCGAGCTTATAGGGATATTTTTCGGTATTGGGCGGGTTGCCATTCGGCAGGTAGATCGAGGCGATGCGGACCACGCCGTCGGCATAGGGCAGCACGCCTTCGAGATAGCGCGCCTGCTCGTCGGCATCGTCGCCGGGCAGGCCGCGGCGAACATCCTCGAGTTTGGCGCGGCTGAGAATCGCGACGCCGTTGAAGGTCTTCTGGCCATGGGTCTCGACCTGCCAGCCGGCCTCCTCAATTTCGCGCCGCGGGAAATCCCCGTCGACGCATTTCAGCTCCTGCAGGCATAGGGCGTCGGGCTCCGATTCCCTGAGGAAGTCGAGCAGATGGCCAAGCCGCTGGCGGACCGAATTGACGTTCCAGGTGGCAATGCGCAACGGGTTGGCTCCGAGTCAGGTCGAGGGCTGAATAAGCGTCAGAGATCGTCCGCTGACAACCCTGCAGTGGTGCCAGTCATGCCAAATGGCGTCAGCATGCCCGCCTGGACGGCACATCTCCCCATCAAAAAGCCTCCCCATGTCGCCATGGAGAGGCTCGATATCGTGGCGCCGAATGGGCGTCAGCGCTCAGGGGCAGGCGCGTACCACGCCGCCCGCGCCGATATAGGTACCGGTCTCGGGGTCGTAGCTGCGGAACCGGCGCGCGCAATAGGCGACCGCATCGGCATCAGGCGAGGCGTACACCGGCCCACCATAGACCGGGCCGCCATAGACCGGGGCCGGAGCGGCGTAGACCGGACCAGGCGCCAGCAATGCGCCGGCTGCCAGTGCGCCGATGGCGCCCGCTGCAATACCGGCACCGACGGCCGCGCCGCGCCCGCCGCGATAATAGCCGCCGCGGTAGCCGTAGCCCGGACCGTAATATCTCCGATACTGCACGTTCTGAACCAGATCCTTGCCGGATTCAGCTACGGCCCCGGCTGAGCCAGTCGTCGCGCTCAGCGGCGCGGCACTCGCCGGGACAGCCAAAACGACGCCTCCTAACACAGCGGCGGCGATGGCGAGGGTCTTGATCATGACGAAACTCCTTTCCTCTCCAACATGAGAGGAACGCGAGTGTTCCTCCAATCCGTGGCAATTTTATAGTGCAAGGCAACGGCGTGAAAGCCCCGGCCGTCAAGATCCGTGAAATTTCATCCTTGCGGCGCTTCGTCATCGCATTTCAGCATTTCGATGCGAAGTTCGACTCAGGATTAGCGCTTGTCTCGCAGGCGCTTCCGCACCATCTAGCGACGGCGTGATGTTGCTTCGCAACACGATCCCTTCCCGCATCCGGAACCACTCTATGCTGCATCAGAATCCGACGCCGCCCCCTGCCGAGGCGATGAAGCCGTTGCCGAGGATCATTTTCGGCTCGCGCTGGCTGCAGGTGCCGCTCTATCTCGGCCTTATCGTCGCGCAGTGCGTCTATGTCTTCCTGTTCCTGAAGGAACTGGTCCACCTCGTCACGCATGCGACGGAGTTCGGCGAGCAGCAGATCATGCTGGTCGTGCTCGGGCTGATCGACGTGGTAATGATCTCCAACCTGCTGATCATGGTGATCGTCGGCGGCTACGAGACATTCGTTTCGCGCCTGAAGCTCCATGGCCACCCCGATCAGCCGGAATGGCTGAGCCATGTCAACGCAAGCGTCCTGAAGATCAAGCTCGCGATGGCGATCATCGGCATCTCGTCGATCCACCTGCTCAGGACCTTCATCGAGGCCGGCAATATCGGCAATACGGGCCGGGTGACGAACTACACCGAGACTGGAGTCATCCTGCAGACGGTGATCCATGTCGTCTTCATCTTCTCGGCCATGGGCATCGCCTGGGTCGACAAGATCACACTGCCGGCCGGTAAGGGCCACTAAGCCACGGGTCAGGCCCTGAGGCCGCGCGGCATCCCCTTGGTGCTGCGCGACTGTGCCAGGCCCGGCGCAGTCTCGACGCCGATCGTCGGCAACGCCAGCGTGCGTTGGCCGCGAAAATCGACATGGCAGACGAGGAGCCCACGCTCCTCGATATAACCCAGAACACGGCGCGCGCGGCCCGGCGAATGGCTGCCATAGACCTCGGCGAGCTCGGCGTCGGTCGGAGCGGGAGCGCCCTCGATCGCGGTGCGGGCAATGTAGAGAAACAGGCTCTGGAGGTCGTCCGGCAGGGTAGCTGCGGCGTCGAGCGAGACCTGCCAGGCGTGGGACGCCGTGATGTCCTCACTCGCCCCTGCGCGGGCTACTGCGAGCCGCCGGCGGAAGTCATCGAGGCTGAGCGATGATTGACCGACGCGGCGCATGCGGCAGCGCACCGTAAAGTCCTGATAGACCACGGCGACCTGGCGGCTTCGCGTTTCCGGATCCTCCATCAGATCGCGCAGGATCTCGGTCATGATCGCCTCGCGCTCTTCCGGCTCCATCGGAATCTCGGGCTCCGGCTCGACAGCGGGGGCAGGGCGATAGCTCTCGATCTGGCGGAGCACTTCATTGGCTGCCGGCCGCGGCCGCGGCGTGGGGCGCGGGACCCAGGAGGTGACTGGAGGTTCGTTCTCGCCGGCTTCGAAAATCAGCTTGCTCGCATCCTCCGGGGCCTGTTCGGGCAAGGGCATCAGGCCGGGCGCACTGCCGCGATCGACCGAGGACACGGCGCCGATCCTGAGCGGCAAGGGGCGTTTCGACAGCGCCGGGCCCAATGCGACGAACTGGCCACGCTCGAGGTCGCGGAACATTTCGGCCTGGCGCCGGTCCATGCCGAGCAAATCGGAGGCGCGCTGCATGTCGATATCGAGGAAGGTGCGGCCCATGAGGAAGTTCGAGGCCTCGGCCGCGACGTTCTTGGCAAGCTTGGCGAGACGTTGCGTCGCGATCACCCCGGCGAGGCCGCGCTTACGGCCGCGGCACATCAGATTGGTCATGGCGCCGAGCGAAAGGCGACGCGCTTCGTCCGACGCTTCGCCGGCCATGACGGGCGCGAAGAGTTGCGCCTCGTCGACGACGACCAGGATCGGGAACCACATGCTGCGATCGACGTCGAACAGCCCGCCAAGGAAGGCGGCCGTCGCGCGCAACTGTTCGTCGGCATCGAGGTTCTCGAGATTGAGCACGATCGAGACACGATGCTGGCGGACGCGGATGGCGATACGCTGCAACTCGGCCTCGCCGCAGGCGGCATCGACCACGACATGGCCGAACTGCCCGGCCAGCGAGACGAAATCGCCCTCCGGATCAATCACGGCCTGCTGGACCAGCGGTGCGCTCTGTTCCAGCAGCCGGCGCAGCAGATGCGACTTTCCGGAGCCGGAATTGCCTTGGACCAGCAGGCGCGTCGCCAGCAATTCGGCGAGGTCAAGCAGCGCGGGTTGTCCACCCTGGGTCAAGCCCATGTCGATGCCCGTCGTCATGCTCTGGTCTTGCTGCTCCGCCTGCCGCCCTGTCCCCGGACCGGCGCTTCTAACACATTGGAGCTGGCCGATAGCCGGATATGGGCCGGCCTTCCACAACTATCGGCCCCGTCAAATCAGCGCGGGCAGCGCCGCGCGCGTTCTTCACGCTGGATATCGGCGATCATACGGCGCTGGGTGTTCGACAGCGGCAGATCCTCGGCATTGTCGTGTTGGCACCCGGCATTGCCAAAGGCCGCGATACCGCGCTGGGTGCGGAAGCAGTAGCCCTGCGCCTTGTAGATCTCGTTGCGGGCATACCAGAGCTCATCGCAGGTTTGCCGCGCGAGAGCCGGCACAGGCACTCCTGTCAAAATCAGGAATGCCATGATCATCAATGTCTTGTGCGGCATGGCTCATTTCTTGAATCGAGTCGGTTCGATGCAAGATTGGGCCGCCGGGCAAACCCGGGCAAGCGGGGTTATTTCAACTCGCTCTTGCGCAGCATGGCAGCGCTCATGCTGACTCCGAAATGTTCGCTCATCTCGCCCGCACTCATGTGGCGGATCGCCTCGATATTCGGGATCAGCAAGGCGGCGGCATAGCGCCGGGCCTGATATTCCATCGCCCGGACCTTGGCCGAGAGGCGCTCGGCCTGCGAGCCGGCAGGGGCGCGATGCAAGATTCCTTCATGGCCGAGCAGGGCATGTCCAACCTCATGGGCAATGGTCATCAGCGCCCGGCTTTCGCCGCGCAGGGCCGCGAGAAACACCAGTTCCGGGATCCGAAGGCGCTTGGTCTCGGAATCCCATTGCGCTTCGGTGTCGGCGAGTTGGCCGTCCGGTACACGCTCATAGGCAAAATTGGGATAGCGAGCCTTCAGCCGCGCCATCAGTATCATGAAATCAATGCCTTGCTCGTCCCGGAAGCCGAGTTCGCGGCGATGGCTCAGGGCGCGGGCATCGATCTGGGCATCGGTCAGGAATGCGGGCTTCATGACAGCCTCCCGTGACGGAGCGGGGGCAGCCTAGCGCGCTCTTTGCCAATGCTCAATCCAGGATCATCAGGCCTGCGCAGCTAGCGCGGGGCCATCTCGAGGCAGGTCAGAACCTGGACATAGCTGGGCGGGCCGCCGAGTTGTGCACTCTCGACGCAGGTGTTGCGGCTCTGCGCCGGATAAGCCGACCAGCGCTTTTCTAACGTCGCGCGCGCCTGGTTTTCATCGTCCTGGCAGGCCTGGGATGTGCGCCCGACCCCCATGCTGGAGCGGCCGACATCGCGGCAGGTGTTGACGACATCGAAGCGCGGCGGCCCGTCGGCAACGGGAAAGAAGAGGCCGGTTGATAGTGAAAGTGAGAGAAGGGCTGCGCTGATCATGGCGTAACCTCCGAAAGGTCGCCCCGCGCGTCCTGCGCGTTCAAACCGGGCCTGATCCAGCATAGCGCGTCGCCTGCACAGCCGCTAGCCAAGCGTAAACCGGTTTCGGCCCTTCGCCTTGCTTTCGTAAAGCAAGCCGTCCGCGCGCCTGTAGATTTGCTCCAGAGTTTCAAGGCCGTCGAAGAGGGCCGCGCCGGCGCTGACAGTCAGGTGAGGGGCGGTGTCCGAAGCGTCATGGGGAATGTCGAGCGAGGAGACCGCGTGGACGAGATTCTCAAGCATCGTGCGTGCCGTATCAGGCCTGACCCCATGGAGGATCAGGCCAAATTCCTCGCCTCCCAGACGCCCTACCATGTCCATCGGCCGCCGCAATCTCGCTTCGAGCGCGCGGGCCAGGCTGCGCAGTGCCAGATCGCCGGCCTGATGTCCGTAGCGGTCGTTGTACTTCTTGAAGTGATCGACATCGAGAATGGCGAAGACGAGACCGGTGCGCTCGCGTCTGGCCTGACGCAATGCCGTTGCGGCGTGCTCCTCGAAGAAGCGCCGATTGCCGATGCCGGTCAGTGCGTCGGACATGGCACGGTTGTGCAGCATCCGACGCAGCAGGAAGTGATCGCGCTGGGTGTATTCACGCAGATAGGCGCCGACCGCGCCGACGAAGACGGCAAAGAACATCAGGATCGAGATCCGGATATGCTCATGGATATGGCCGGGATCGAGCATCACGAACCCGAGCAGCGCATTCAGGACAGCGATCAGAATCGCCGCAGCGACGCTTTGATGGAAGGTCAGGCCGACCGGCAGGAACACCGCCATGATGATGACGAAGCCGGCCAGGTCCGCCTGGGCGAGGTCGCGCAGCTTGAAGACATTGGCACTGACCGAGCTCGTCGTTCCGATCAGGACGAGGACCAGGAAGCTCAGCCGGTTATAGGCTCTGGGCAGGCGCTTGCCGACGAGGACGGAGATCAGGAAAAGCAAGACGGCGAGCGTGATCCAGCGCAGAGCGGTTGCGGCCAGGGCGTCGTAGCGCTGGGCCCGATACTCCGTCAGCGGGTCGAGCCGTGAGATGTCGAGCGCGATGAAGACCAACCAGATACCGAGTGCGGTCAGCGCGCAGACCAGCGTGCTCATGCGCTGTTCGACGCGCATATAGCGGCGGTATTCGTCCTCCAGCCCCAAGACGAAGCGCAGGCGCTTAAAGCCGCGCGCGCGCTGCCCAGCATAGGAACTGTCGCGCGCAGGCGCCGGGGGCGCGTTTTCCGCGGCGTCTATGACCTGTTCCAAAGCACTCACCGCACAAGCCTGCGAGCGGAGTGCCTAACACTCCGTTGGGGAGAGGGGCACTGCGTCGCAATCGCTGCCGGTGTGCGCGGGGACGGTTTCGGAAGCCTTGCGCCGGTGATGAGAATGCGAGGGAAGCCGGGCGGCCCCCGCGGTGGCGCCACCCCTAGCTATGCTCGCTGGCCAGGATCGCCTCGACGATCTCCTGAACGTTCAAGGCTTCAGGCAGCGTCGCGAGATGATGCGGCTCGCCCTGCGTGAGACGGACGACACCCTCGAGCTGGCGCGTGAGCGCGACGGGACGTGCATCCGCTTGAGACAACGCGTCGGCAGCGCGTTCCCAGCTGCCATCGGGCAGGCGACGTTCGGCGATCGACCAGTCGCAAAGCCGGACCGCGCCCTTATCGCCTTCGAGCATCCAGATATTGTGGTCGTCCTTGGCAGTGGTGCCGACACTGCCCTTGAGCGCGACGGGGATGTCACCGGCCAGCAGCCTGGCCTCGATCCGGCGCTCGGATTTGCCCGCTTCCGGGAACGCTGCGCTCGCCGTGAGCCCATGCAGGGGGCCGACCAGCCTGCGGCTCAGAAAGAGGAAATGCGACACGACCTCGCGGGTGAAACCGCCCTGTTCTGTTCTGTCCAGCCAGGCCGCGGCATCGGCCTGCCAGGGGCGCGGCCAGGTCGCGAAGGCGACTTCGATCGAGACGCGGGACACTGTGCCGACCGCGCCCTGCGCGATCCACTCCATCAATGTCGCTACGGCAAGCGAGGAGGCGAAGGGGAAATTGACCGCGCCTCTATCGCCAGCTTCGGCAACAAAGGCGCGTGCATCGGCGACATCGACCGCTAGTGGTTTCTCGCAAAAAACGCTCTTGCCCGCGCTGATGGCAGCACGGGCGTGCGCGAGGTGGGAGGCTGGCGGCGAGGCGATATAGACGCAGTCACTGGCGGCGACGACCGCTGCGGCGTCAGTCAGCCGTGGAACCTGCGGGAAGGTTGCAGCCATCCGCTCCATTGCCGAAGGCGCCGGATCCCAGATGCCGCTGACCTTCACCAGTTCCTGGGGCTGGTCGAGAATGGCGCGCAGCAGCCGCTCGCCCATGATACCCGCGCCAATGATCCCGATCGAGAGAGTACCGTTCCGCATCGCCTAAGAATCCCTGCTCTGAGCCGAGAAGCGCGATAGCAGGATTCCGTCAGGCCAACGAGCACGCGTGCTGGCAATCTTTCGTCGCTACCATGTGGCGCGCAGCCCAGCCGTGAAGGCATGTGCGGTGGCGTCGACATTGAGCCTGACGTCATAGTCAGCGAACAGCGTGACGTTGCGGCCGGCACGTGCCGACAGGCCGAAGCCGAGAAGCGCACTATCGCGCGCCATTCCCGCGCCCTGGACCGGGAAAGTCGCAGCTGGGGCGCCGATGAAGGCGGTATCGAGCACCATCGCATCGTCGAGGAATTCGTGCTGCCAGCGGCCGCGAATCTCTACTGCGACGCGACTTGACGCGAAATCGAACTCGTTTGCCAGGCGCAGACCCAGGCTGCCGAGCAGGCTCTCCGCCGATTGCCTGCTGGCCGTCAGGCCAATACTCCCGGCGCCGGTCTCACTGAAGCCGTCCTGCCGCAGATAGGTGTAGCGCAGCGCTGCCAGCGGCTCGAGCTTCGACCAGCCGAGATCGATGGTGTAGCCGGACTCGAGCGCGCCGGTGAAGCGATCGCCACCATAATCCGCCTTCGCCTGGCGCGAGAGCCCGCCAAAACTGATGCTGCGCTCGGACTCGAAATCGAGCCGGGCGTAACCAAGGGTGCCGTCTAGGCGCAGCGGACCGCGCGTGTAAGCACCATAGACCGCGCCCTCATGGGCCTTGATGCTGCCCTTGCCGGAGAAGTTGCGGAATTCGGCGTCGGTGCTGGAGTAGCCAAGGCTCAGCCCGGCCAGAAAATCGGGCGTGATCTGCCGGTCGAAGCCGCTGACCAGCCCGCCGCCGCGATAATCGGCTCCACCGGCATTGGCATCGCCGCCGAGCCTGCCGATGAGGCCATAGCCGCGCGCCCAGAGATTGTTCTGGGCTGAAGCGGGCCCGGCCGGCAGGCGCATCAGCAGCGCTGCGGCGGGACTCGCCGCGGCGCTCGATGCATAAGCCATTGCGGCGCCGGTTGCGGTGGGTTCGGCGTGGCCGGAGCGTAGGTCGCTGAGCCGCTGCGAGATCATGTTGCCAAAGGGAGCAAAGCCGCCGAGTGCCAGAGTGGCGAGCCCGGCATGGGCTTCGCCTGAGAGACTGGCGAGGGCCTGTCGGGCGCCGTCCCGCGTTCCGGCTGCCTGCAGCAGCCCGGCCGCGTCGCGCAGGTCCTGATGCGCGCTGGCAAGGCCGCGTTCGAGTGCTGCGCCGACGGCGCACTGGTTGGCCGAAGCGCAGACGCCTGGGGTATCGAAGGGCAGGGTGCGGATATCGAGATGCGCCGAGCTCGGCTGGTAGCGCAGGCTCGCCTCGATGAAGGGCGCCGAACCGTTGCCCGCCGGCCCCTCGATACCGTCGAAGCGGCCGATGAGGCCCTGTCCGGCACTGAGCACCGGCATGGTCAGGAAGCGCGGCAGGAGTTGCGCCCCGCCTCCCATGGCGACCAGGCCGGAAAGGCTGGCGGTGCCAGTGACGGCAAGGTGGTTCAGCCCACCGATTGGGCTGACCTGCTGAACCAGAACGCCACCGGCCTGCTGCACGTAATTACCGCTGATGGTGAGCCTGCCGATGCCGCGGCTATCGCCGGCCCAGAGGGTGCCGGCATTGGTGACGGAGCCCGTGATCAGACCGGTACCAGTGAGCGTGCCGGCCGCACCGACGCTGGTTGGCGAGGCGATGCTGCCCGTGATCGATAGAAAGCCGCCATCGACGCGTGTTGCACCGGCATAGGAGCTGTGGCCCGTAAGCACGAGTTCGCCCGCACCGCGTTTGACGAGACCGCCTGTGCCGACCATGTCGTTTCCGAAGACGGCGAGGCCGCCGGGCTGCTCGACGACGAAATCGCCCCAATCGAAACGGCCGGGTCCGAGCACCGCCTTGCCGACATCGAGCAGGCCGTAACCGAACCGATCGTCGACGCCGGGCGGGCCAATGTCCCGGGCCGTGCCGAGCAGGGTCTGGCGCACTTGGTCGGCCGTGAAGAATGGGAACATCTGCCAGACGAGCGCGGCCGCGCCGGAGACATGGGGGGCGGCGAAGGAGGTACCATGGACCTTGGTGTAGCCGCCGTTCTTGTCAGCGACGACGATGGGGTCGTCCGGGAATTCGCCCCACCAATCCCCGCCGCCGGGAGCTGTCAGGCACCAGTTTTTGGCCACGCCACAGCGGTTCGTGTACAGCGGCTCGTAGCCAGGTCCGTAGGCCACCACGGCCAGCCAGCCGCGTTCCAGTTCGGGGAAATGATAGGGCAGGCCGGCTTCAATGCTCGGCTGGTTCCGCTCGTCATTGCCTGTACCCCAGACCAACAGTGCGCCAGACGCCACTGCACGACGATAAGCCGGCAACTCCTGCCATTGAGCGAGCTCACTCCGAGTCACCGACGTGACAGAGTCGAAACTGCCCCAGCTGTTGTTGATGACGCGCGCCCCACGCGCAACGAGCCCGTCGAAGGCCGCAACGAAGCCTGAAGACGTTACCGGAAGTCCATCCTGATCAAAGACACGCGCGGCGAGGATCGTGGCTCCCGGCGCCACGCCATGCATGCCCATGCCGTCGCGGTTGGCTGCGATCACGGAGGCAACTTCAGTGCCGTGACCTTGAGGGTCGGTCACAAACGGTGTGTTCGCGATATAGTCGTAACCACCTCCAAAGCGGCCTGCGAACTCGGAATGTCCGGTGAACAATCCGCCATCCACGACGCCAACCAGGATGCCCCTGCCGTCGACGCCGCGAGCATAGGCGTTTGCGGCGTTGATGTAATCGAGCCCCCACTGGGCCTTGTACTCGGGAGTTCGCCACGTATTGGGGTCGGTGAGGAGGCCGCCCGACTGCGCCGAAGCCGCGCTCGTCAGGGCCGTCGTCAGCAGGAGCGTCGCGGCGGCAATTCTAGGCAAGGACGTCACGCAGGCCTCAAAGGCAGGAATCTGGCGGTCCAAATTGACGACCGTGAGAGCAGGGCTTGCCGCTGCATCTCCCTATCGTCAATACGGCAGAATTCGTATGCTGACGGTGGGGCGAGCTTGGTTCCGGCACTTCGGGGTGATTGGCTGGGATGTGTCCTGCCATGGGCTCAAAGAGCAGCGTCAAAGCGCGGCTGCCAACCTCCATCTCTATCGGGTCAGAGGCGCCGGCAAGGTCGCCGCCCGGTGCTGAGCGATGTTCGTCGCGCGAACTTCCGCCGCCGTCAGGATACGGGCACCGGCTCTACGCGCCGCTGGCAGAATGCTGCTGGCGCATATCGCCGGGCCCGTTCCGAAAGCCCGGCTCCTGGGCGGCAATCCAGTCAGCGAATGCCCGCATTGCAGCCGTCGGCTTCCGCGACTTGAGTTTGGTCAGCCAATAGCTTCCGAGTGAAATCGAGGCTGGGAACGGTCGCCGGATCGAGCCGTTGCTCAACTGCCGCGAGAACATGAGAGCCGGGGCCAGGGCAACTCCGACGCCTTGTTCGGCGGCGTCCATCATCGCCAGCGATGAGTCGAAGACGATGGCGCCGGCAATATTCGGCGGCACGTCTGCGCCAGCGGCGGCGAACCAGTGGCTCCACTCGTCGACGCGATAGCTGCGCAGCAATGTGCGCGTGGCGAGATCCCCCGGCATGTGGATCGTAGCGGCCAATTCGGGCGTGCAGAGCGGTGTCAGAGGCGCCTCGAACAGCTCCGTCGCGTCGAGCCCATGCCAGGCGCCATTGCCGAAGCGAATGGAGAAATCCAACCCTTCGGCTGCCAGATCGACGCGATTGTTGTTCGTGGAGAGCCTCAGCTCGACGAACGGATGAGCGCGCCTGAAATCCTCGAGCCGGGGCAGCAGCCAACCGACCGCGAAGGTGCCCACTGCTCCGACCACGAGCAACTCGCGGACCTTTCCCGAGCCTACCCGATCAAGTGACGTGGCCAGGCGGTCGAAGGCATCACTTACGACGGGGAGGAGGGCTTCACCTTCTGCCGTGATCCTGAGGCCGCGCGGGAGCCTTCGGAACAGTTGCACACCCAATCTCTGTTCAAGCGAGCGAACCTGCTGGCTGACGGCGGCTTGTGTCACGGCGAGTTCGATGCCTGCTCGGGTAAAGCTGAGATGCCTCGCCGATGCTTCAAACGCCCGCAACGCATTCAGTGGCAGAAAAGGTCGAACCATCAGTGCCCAAGTTTATCTAATAGCTGATCCGATTTATCATCGTTTGCGGGGAATTCGAAGGGGTCATAAACGGCGCTCATTCCGAATTGGAAGGAGATCCCCTTGTCCAAACGACTCTATGCCGGTCTGGCAGCCAGCGTTCTCGCCGGTACGCTGGGCAGCCTGTCCAGCGCCCATGCAGCCGGCCCCGACCAGGATGCCCGGGTGCGCCATGCTGTCGACGAAGCGATGAAGCCGGTGATCGAGCAGCACGGGATCCCCGGCCTGGCCGTCGCGGTGACGATCGATGGAAAGCGCTACTTCCTCGAGTACGGCCTGGCCTCAAGGGAACCCAGGGTTCCCGTGACGCGTGACACGCTCTTCGAGCTGGGGTCGATCAGCAAGACCTTTACGGCGACGCTTGCGACCTTTGCCGAAATCGAGGGTAAGCTGTCGCTGAACGACAGCGTCAGCCAACACATGCCCGAGTTGAAGGGCAGTGCCCTGGACGATGTGCGATTGCTGGATCTCGGCACGCATACGGCTGGCGGCTTTCCGCTTCAGGTTCCTGACGACGTCAAGGATCAGAAGCAGCTCATGGCCTATTATCGCGCCTGGAAGCCGCGGTTCACTCCCGGCACATACCGCAATTACGCGAACCCGAGCATCGGGCTTCTCGGCGTCGTCACCGCGAAGGCGATGGGAGCAAGCTTCGAGACGCTGATGGAGCGGCGGTTGTTCCCGGACCTCGGGTTACGACGGACCTATATCACCGTCCCTGCGGCCGAGATGAAGTCGTACGCGTGGGGCTATAATCGAGAGGATAAGCCGATCCGGGTCTCGCCAGGCCTGCTCGCGACCGAAGCCTACGGGATCAAATCCAATGCCGTCGACATGATCCGCTTCCTGGAGGTGAACATGGGCATCGGCACCGTCCCGGGGAAGGCGGCCATCGCTGCGAGGGCGACCCATACCGGATATTTCCGCGCGGGCGAGTTCATCCAGGATCTGATCTGGGAGCAATATCCCTATCCGGTCGAGCTGGACAAGATCGTCGCCGGCAACTCGGCCAAGATGATCCTGAACGGCGTCCCGGCGGTTGCGATCGAGCCGCCGATGGCGCCGCGGAGCGACGTGATCCTCAACAAGACCGGGTCGACCAACGGCTTTGGCGGCTACGTGGCCTATGTCCCGGCGAAGAAGATCGGGATCGTCATGCTTGCGAACAAGAACTACCCCAACGATGCGCGGGTGAAAGCTGCCCATCAGGTGTTGTCGCGGCTCGCCGAGTAAGTCTGGCTAGTTGCATTCGCCTGACGAAGGACAATCAGAGCAGGTCGCCTGGCATGTGCCACACGACCTGCCGCTATCGCTCCGACTGGGCTGTGATGTCGTGACGGGCGCTCCCGAACCGAGCGGCCGCGTCAGACCAGCCGCACCGCCTTGCCCGGATTCATCAGGTTCGAGGGGTCGAACTGGCGCTTGACGCCTCGCATCAGTTCCAGGTCGAATGGCGGCTTGTAGATTTCGATGAGGTCGCGCTTGAGCTCGCCCAGACCATGCTCGGCGCTGATGCTGCCGCCGAAGGCCTCGACAAGATCATAGAGCGCCGTCTCGACCTGCTTATGCAGGCTTTGGCGCTCGGCGGCGTCGGCGCCGGGGGGCGCCAATAGATTGAAATGCAGGTTGCCGTCGCCGATATGGCCGAAAACGATCGGACGCAGGCGTGCGTCGATCGCATCCAGTGCCGTCAGGCACCGATCGACGAAGGCCGGGATGGCGCTGATCGGGGTGGACACATCGTGGCTGAAGCTGGGGCCTGCGCGCTTCTGTGCTTCCGTGATGTTCTCGCGGAGTGCCCAGAGCTGCTCGGCCTGTGCCAGGGAGCGGGCGATGACGGCGTCTTCGACGATCTCCTGCTCGAAGCCTTCGGAGAGAATACTCTCCAGGATCGCCTCGAGCGGAATCTCTGGCGTCGCCGCGTCGAGCTGGAGCAGCACATAGACGCCGCCGCGCAGCGCCGGTTGGGCGACATGCGGAGCATGGGTTTCAACGAGGGCGCGGCAATCTTCGGTAAAGCACTCGCAGCCGGACAGGACATCGGCGGCGCGCGAACGGGCAAGCTGGAACAGGCGCAAGGCCGCTGCGAAATCCCGGACGCTGGCCAGCGCAGTTGCGCGCGCCTGCGGCGCTGCGTGTAGTTTCAGCACGGCGGCGGTGACGATGCCGAGAGTTCCTTCCGAGCCGATAAAGAGATGCTTCAGGTCGTAGCCTGTGTTGTCCTTGCGCAGCGCGCGCAGGCCATTCCACACCCGGCCGTCGGGGAGCACGACTTCCAGTCCGAGCACCTGGTCGCGCATGTTGCCATAGCGCAGTACCGCCGTTCCGCCCGCATTGGTGGCGATCGTGCCGCCGATCTGGCAACTGCCTTCGGCCGCGAGGCTGACGGGAAAGAACAGCCCTGCATCGAGCGCACGCTGCTGCAAGGTCTGCAGAACCACGCCGGACTCCACGATGGCAACGGCGTTGACCGTGTCGATCTCGCGGATCCGATTCATGCGCCCGAGCTGGACCACGATCGCTTGTCCGCTGTCATCGGGAATGCCGCCGAAGACGAGGCCGGTATTCCCGCCCTGTGGAACCAGCGGCACGCGGTGGCGCTGGCTCCAGGCGGCGATTTCCGCGACCTGCCGGACGTCGGCCGGCCGGACCACAGCGCGGGCGAGACCGTGCCGCCGGCCGCGCCAGTCCTCGCAGAACGGCGCGACGGCGTCGGCATCGGTCAGGACGTTGCCGGCTCCGACGATCTGCTCGAGCTCATTCAAGGGGGGCGTGGACATTGCGTTCTCCTGGAAAGCCGCGAGCGTGAACGTGAGGACAGAACCGCAGCCCGCATGAAGCAGGCGGCGGTTCAACCATGTCCGCCGAGCCTAGTCGATCTTCGTTCCGGTTTCCTTGACCAGTTGGGCCCAGCCTGCCAGTCCGCTCGAGATATAGGTTCCGAACTGCGCGGGCGTCATCGACTGCGGCTCGGCGCCTTCACGCGCGAAAGCGGCCTTCGTCTCAGCGGATTTCATCACCTCGGCGACGGCTTCGTTGAGCTGCGTCACGATCGCAGCCGGGGTTCCCTTTGGGGCGAGGATGCCGTTCCAGGTGTTGACCTCATAGCCGGGAAGCGTCTCGGCAATGGTCGGCGTATCCGGCAGCACAGAGGAGCGCTTGCCTGTGGTCACCGCCAGCGCAACGAGCTTGCCGGATTTCACATGCGGCAGCGTCGCTGGCAGCGTCCCGAATGTATACTGGGTTTCCCCGGCGATGACGCCGGTCAGTGACGGGGCGCCGCCGCGATAGGGAATATGCTGAACTTTCAGCCCGCCCATGTGGCGGAACATCTCGCCGGCAAGGTGACCAGGCGAGCCATTGCCGCTGGACGCATAGTCCATCGCCGCGGGCTTGCTCTTGATCAGCTCTATCAGCTTGCTGGTATTGGAGGCTCCAACGGATGGATTGACTGCGAGAACAAGCGGAACGGAGGCAATGAAGGCGACAGGCTGGAAATCCGCGACCGGGTCGTAGGTGAGTTTGCTGTAGACTGCCGGATTGATGCCATGGCTGCTGGCTGTCGCCATCAGCAGAGTATAGCCGTCCGGCGCCGACCTCGCTGCGATCTCCGAACCGATGCCGCCGGCGGCGCCCGGCCGATTGTCGACGACGACCGGCTGACCCAGCTTCTCCGACAGTTTATGCGCGACTGCGCGGGCGAGAATATCGGTCGTTCCGCCGGGCGCGTACCCGACCATGAGCTTGATGGGCTTTGATGGATAAGTGTCGGCCTGTGCAGAAGGCTGGCTGATGGCGACAAGCGTCAGCGACGCCGCGCCGATCAGGAGATGGCGTTTCGTGATCATGGACGTTTTCCTCAATGTTATTGTGGGCTTACCGGCCTTGGAAGACCGGCTTGCGTTTCTCCATGAAGGCGCGACGGCCCTCGATGTAGTCCTCGCTGTCGAAGCAGGTGCGCAGCCAGGATTTGCTTGCCGCCACATCGACCTCTGCGCCGGGCTTCAGCAGTTCGCGCATCATCCGCTTGCCGGCTGCGATCGTGAGCGGCGCATTGGCAGCGATGGTGTCGCAATGGTCGGCAACTGCGGCGGCGAGATCAGGGTCCGGTACGACGGCATGGACGAGATTGGCGTCCAGTGCGGCCGTGGCGGTCATCTGGCGCGCGGTGAAGAACATCTCGCGCGCCTTGGCATGGCCGACGGTGTTGACCAAATTCGTCATCGCGCTCAGCCGATAGCCGAGCCCGACGCGGGCGGCCGGGATGCCGAAGCGACCGCTGCTGCCGGAGATGCGCAGATCGCAGCACAAGGCGATGTTGACGCCGCCGCCGAGGCAATAGCCGCGGACCATCGCGATGGTCGGCTTGTCACAGGCGTAGATGCGCAGTTGCGCGCCTTCGGCGATCTCCTCGTAGTAGTTCACGGCGCCACGCTCGGCGCGATGCTGATCGAACTGCGAGATGTCGGCGCCGCTGACGAAGGCCTGGTCTCCCGCGCCCTTGAGCACGATCACCCGGATATCGGGGTCGCTCTCGAAGGTGTTGAGGACGACAGGGACCGCCTCCCACATATCAACGGAGACGGCATTGCGCTTCTCCGGCTGGTTGAAGGTGAGCCAGCCGACATTGCCGCGCTTCTCGGCGATGATCTTGTCGGTAATGGCGCCTTCCAGCAGGCGCACGGATCCGGCTTCCCCGATCAAGCTCATGTTCTTTCCCGCTTTGAGGTTGAAGCGCCTTGCGCGGCAAGGCCCTGACGCCGCATGACACCGTTGAGATGGTCACGCATGGCCGATCGCGCACTCTCGACATCGCTCCGGCGGATCGCCTCGTAGATGGCGCAGTGCTCGTCCTCGATGGCCTGCAGCAGTGCTGCCGAGGTGATGACCGAGCGGCGCGTGGTGCGGATGGAGCCGTGCAATCGCCCCTGCAGATAGCGCATAAGGTCGACGAAATAGGGGTTGTTCGTGGCGCTGCCGATGGCGCTGTGGAAATCGATGGCCGCTACGGTGCCGGCATCCAGATCGGCCGCATGGCGATTGGCTTCAGCGAGCGCGGTTCGCAGGACCGCGAGGTCGGCTTCCGTGCGGTTTGCCGCCGCGAGGCCGGCCGCCGCGGTTTCGATCTCGATGCGGAGCGCGAAGACGAGTTGCAATTGTACGGGGTCGAGAAGGTCACTCTCGTCGATCGTGAAGACGAGTTGCGAGACATCCTGTGCGACGAAGCTGCCAACGCCTTGGGTCGTTTCGATGAAACCCGCCAGCTTCAGGCGGGCGATGGCTTCTCGAATGACGTTTCGACTGACGCCGAATGCCTCCGCCATGACCATTTCGGTCGGCAATTGGGCGCCGGGCGGAAGTTCTCCTGAGCGAATCTTCTCGCGAAGGGTGAAGGCGATCTCATCCGAGAGCGTCTTCGACCGGCCGATGGAGCGAAACAAACTCGCTTGCACAATCGGGCCGGCGCCGGTGGGCGATGCGGTCGTCTGAGGCGTCTTGGCCATTGCGTAGCCTTTCGGAGGTGTCGGCGGCCGTCAGATGATAGCCGCGTTCGCCAATGCGGCGATCTCCGTGGAGGAGAACCCGAATTCGCTCAAGATTTCACGACTGTGCTGGCCGCGGGCCGGAGCCGGCGTCGGAGAAGCCGGGGGCGTTCTGCTTAGCCTGAAAGGTTGGCCCAGGACCGAAATCACGCCAAGCTGCGGGTGCTCCAGGTCCCAGACTGCTTCGAGATGCTGCACTTGCGGATCGGCAAAAGTCTGGTCGAGGGTCAGGATGGGTCCGCAGGGTACGCCTGCGTCGTTGAGGCATGCGATCCAGTCCAAAGTATCGCGCGTGCGCGTGCACGTGTTGATCGCTGCGTTGAGGGCGGGGCGGTTTGCTGCCCGATCAGGCACGCTCCGGAAGCGCGGATCAGCAATGAGCTCTGGAGCACCGATGGTCTCGCACAGCTTGGCGAACAGAGTATTGCCCATGGCGGCGATGTTCATGTAGCTGTCGCGCGTCTCGAATACGCCGGTCGGACTGCTGGTCGGATGATCATTGCCGCTTTGGCTCGGCACTTCAGCATTCATGAGCCAACGCATGGCCTGGAAGTCCATCATGTAGATCTGGGCCTGCAGCAGGGATGTCTGCACCCACTGCCCGCGGCCTGACGTTTCGCGCTCGAGCAGCGCCGTCAGGATTCCATTCGCGCAGAACAGGCCGGCGCTGAGATCGGCGATCGGAATGCCGGCACGCATGGGGCCGCGGCCCTTCTCGCCGGTGACCTGCATCAGGCCGCTGATGCCCTGCGCGATCTGGTCGAGGCCGGGACGCATCGCGTAGGGGCCGTCCTGCCCGAATCCGGAGATACTGGCGTAGACGATGCCGGGATTCACGGCCGCAAGGCGCTCGTAGTCGATGCCAAGCCGGAATTTCACGTCAGGGCGGTAGTTCTCCACGACCACGTCAGCTTGGCGCACCAGCTCCATGAATGCATCGAGACCGCGCGGCTCCTTGAGGTTCAAGGTCAGACTGCGCTTGCTGCGATGCGTATTCTGGTAATCGGCGACTTGGGCCGGGCCGCCGGGCCGATCGTCATTCGTCGAAATCGGCATCTCGATCTTGATGACTCGAGCCCCCCAGTCGGCGAGCTGCCGGACGGCGGCTGGTCCCGAACGCACATGGGTCATGTCGAGGACGGTGAACCGTTCGAGGGGGCGGGAGGTCGCGCCGGTCATGAAACTGCCTTACGCCAATGAAGTATGATGTTGGTTGTTGGTTGTTGGACAACCTATATCAACTGAGTTAGCTTGGGAAGCCCTCCGACCTTGGGACGTTCAGGCGCGTCAACAATGTCCTAGGAGGGGCAGCGCCTCGAGTCGCTTGGAAGGCCAGGGGACAGCGGCGGAATGGGGGGATTGAGGATGACAAAACACCAGGATGCACTGGCAGGTGGCCTGTTCATATTGATCGGAGCGGCGACCAGCCTTTCAGCGCTCGGCTACGCATTGGGGACAATGCGCCGGATGGGGCCGGGATATTTCCCGCTGGTTCTCGGTCTGGTGCTGACGGGAATCGGGGTGACGTTGGTCGCGCAGGCCTGGCACCGGGGCGCAGTTGGCACGCCGATCGAATGGGGCAGCATTCGGCCGCTGGCCTTCGTGCTCGGTGGGCTCGCCTTCTTCGGCCTTACGCTGACTGAGCTCGGTTTCGTCCTCGCCAATATCCTGTTCATCGGCGTCACCAGTTATGCGGGCCGCGAGTTCCGCTGGCACGAAACAGTCGTCCTCTCGCTGGCGCTGACCGTGATGGCGGCTCTTGTCTTCATTGTCGGGCTCAAACTGCAGATCCCGCTCTGGCCCGCCATTCTCGGACTCTAGGACGGTCACAGTGGAACTGCTCAACAACCTCGCTATCGGCTTTGAGGCTGCGTTCACTCTCAAGACCCTGGCTTATTGCCTGCTAGGGACAGTGCTGGGAACGCTGATCGGTGTGTTGCCGGGGATCGGGCCGATCGCAACGATCGCGCTGTTGCTGCCCGTGACCTATGCGCTCGAACCCGTCACGGCGTTGATCATGCTTGCCGGCATCTATTACGGCGCCCAATACGGTGGCTCGACCACGGCCATCCTGGTCAATCTGCCAGGAGAATCATCCTCGGTCGTGACCATGATCGACGGATATCAGATGGCGCGCCGTGGACGCGCGGGACCGGCACTGACCGCGGCCGCGGTCAGTTCCTTCATCGCCGGCTGTCTGGCAACCGTCGTCATTGCGGGCTTCGCGCCACCGCTTGCCGAAGTTGCGCTGCGCTTCGGTCCCTGGGAGTATTTCGCGCTGATGGTCGTCGGCCTCGTCGGTGCGGTCGTTCTGGCGCACGGCTCGGTCCTGAAGGCGATCGCCATGATCGTGCTCGGGCTCATTCTCGGCCTGGTCGGTGCGGACGTTAACTCTGGCGTTGCGCGCTTCACGCTCGGCTTTCCACAACTGGCCGATGGCATCGGCTTCATCATCATAGCCATGGGCATCATCGCCATGGCCGAGATCATCGGCAACCTGCAGCGCGTAGAGCGTCGCGAAGTTTATACGGACGGCGTGCCGAGCCTGTTTCCGACCCGCGAAGACTGGCGCCGGCTGCTGCCGGCGTCATTACGCGGAACGATTCTCGGCTCTGTTCTGGGGCTTCTGCCTGGAGGGGGCACGTCGCTTGCTTCCTTCTCTGCCTATTCGCTGGAGAAGAAGATCGCGGATTATCCTGAGCGCTTCGGCAAGGGGGCGATCGAGGGCGTTGCGTCCCCGGAGGCGGCCAACAACGCAGCTTCCCAGACGTCCTTCATTCCGATGCTGACGCTCGGCATCCCGTCGAATGCCGTCATGGCGCTGATGATCGGAGCGATGACGATCCATAACATCCAGCCGGGCCCGGAGGTGATGACCAAGAATCCCGAGCTGTTCTGGGGGCTGATCGTGTCGATGTGGATCGGCAACGTCATGCTCGTGATCATGAACCTGCCGCTCGTCGGCATCTGGATCAAGCTGCTCAAGGCGCCGTACCGCTTCATGTTTCCGGCGATCATGATGTTCTCGGCGATCGGCATCTATTCGGTGAACGGGTCAACCTTCGATATCGTGATGACGGCCGCCTTCGGGCTTCTGGGCTTCCTGCTGATGAAGCTGGGTTGCGAGCCAGCACCGCTGCTCCTCGGTTTCATTCTCGGCCCGATGATGGAGGAGAACCTGCGGCGCGCCATGTCGCTTGCGCGCGGTGATGCAACGACGTTTTTGACCCGTCCTGTCTCGGCGTCCTTGCTGGCGGTGGCCGTCTTCCTTCTCATCGTGGTCGCCCTGCCGGCCTTGAAGCGGAAGCGCGAGGAGATCTTCCAGGAATAGCTCGTTACGCCCGTTGCCGAGGGCCAGAAGCTACCTTGGGAAGGCATCGCGCCCGGCATTGCCGTTTCCGTCGCGGCCCCTTGGGTTTGGGCCCAGGGCGAATGACGGCTACGGCGGGGCACCGGAGAGGGCGGGGCGGGCTATGGCCCGCCCCGCCGGCTTCTTCAGGGCGCCTGCAACTCACCGAGTTCGTGCAGGAGCGCCGCGCCGGTGCGAAGTCCGCTGTAGAAGCAGTCGAGCGTCAGGTTCTCGTTCGGCGCATGGTTCGCCTCGTCGGGGTTCGCGTAGGGCGTCACGAAGGCGGGAATGCCGAGGATCTTGGTGAAGACATAGCCCGGCAGGCTGCCGAACCCCGCGGGGATCAGCAGCGGCTCCTCGCCCTGGGCCTTGACGAAGGCCTGGCGCAATGGTGCCGTGAATGGCGAGGCGATCGGCGTCTTCGAGGGCTGCATGCCCGTGTCCTGCGCGATGAATTCGACCTCAGGCGCATGCTTGGCCACGTGGTCCGCGACCTTGCGCAGAATGTCCTCCGGGTCCTGCGCCTCGACCAAGCGGATATCGCATTTCACGAAGGCTTCATTCGGCAGCACGGTCTTGGTGCCGGGCCCGCCATAGCCTCCGTGGAAGCCGTTGATGGTCAGCGTCGGACGAAAGCAGAGGCGCTCGTAGAAGGGGCGGTCGGCGGGCGCGTCCAGGCGGTCCAGTCCCAGGCTCTGCTTCACGGCCTCGGCGGCGCGCGGAAGGCGCTCGATCGCCGCAAGCTCCTCCGGTGTCGGCGGCTCGATATCGTCGTGGAGGCCCGCGATGGTGATCTCACCCGCAGCATTCTTCATGGTGCCCAGCAGGTGCACCAGCGTCCAGATCGGATTGGGCACCACGCCCCCGAAATTGCCGGAATGCACATCCCGATTGGCGTGGCGACAGCGCAGGTCGAAGGAGATCACGCCGCGTGAGCCGAACTTGATCGCGGCGGCACCGCTGGCATGGCGCGGACCATCGGCCGTGACGGCGAGATCGGCCTTCAGCTTGTCCTTGTTGGCTCGTACGAAGTCGGCGATGTGCGGGCTGCCGATCTCTTCCTCGCCTTCCAGCAGCAGAATGACATTGCAGGGAAGGGTGCCATGCACCTTGAGATGCGATTCGATCGCCATCATTTGCGCGAAATGCTGGCCCTTGTTGTCGCCGACGCCGCGCGCATAGAGCCGGCCGTCACGGATCGTCGGCTCGAAGGGCGGCGAAAGCCATTTGTCGAGCGGATCGGGTGGTTGCACGTCGTAATGACCGTAGAGCAGCACGGTGGGCTTGCCTGGCGCTTTTTCCCAGCGCCCGATGACCATGGGGTGCCCTTCGGTGGGGACCAGTTCGGTCTCGAGCCCGATATCCGTTAGCATCTTGACCAGCAGTTCGCCGACTTCGGCGATGCCGATATTCTCGGCGCTGATGCTCGGGTGGCGCAGGTAATCGATCAGGCGATCAAGGAAAGGCGCGCGGTTCGCCTCGATATGCTCGAAAACCGCGGCCAAGGTGTCGGAGGAAGCCATAAGTCTTGCACCTGCCAGAATTAGGAGAGCCAAAGTCGCACCCGTTCTGGTTACGATGGCCGCGGCAAATCCGTCCATGCGCGACATGAATGCGCGCCATCTCCGGATGCTGGATACGGGTGCTGCCGCTCCTGCCTTGCAGCGGCCATGTGACGGCGTGGGCAGGTCAGGTAATCAGTTGATTATGAAAGGCAAAGTCGAGGCAGCCCTGGATATGCCGCTCCAGAATGGCCTGAGCTTCTTCTGCGTGTCGCCCGAGCGCGCAGTCGAGGAGTGCCTTGTGCTCTTCGGCTGCAACTGAGCCGCGAAAGATCACGAAGACCATCTGGTACCGCAGATAGCGGTCATAGATGCCGGAATGGAGATTCAGCAGCGCTTTTGAACCGCAGGCCGAGACCAGAGCCTGATGGAATTCCCAGTCATAGCGCTTCCACTGCTCCGTCTCCGCGCGGTCCCCGGTTAGCAGGCTCGCCTCCATCCGCGCGAGCTTGTGATGGGCGGCGACGACACGGCCTTCCCATTCCATGTCGCCGGCATCGAACGACTGCACCAGGGCACTCCTTTCGATGAGCAGCCGAAGCGCCGCGATCTCCTTCAGATCCTCGGCCGAGCACGGCGCAACCTGGAAACCGCGCTGTCCCTCCGCCGTGACCAATCCTTCCGGGGTGAGCCGGCTGAAGATTTCGCGCAAGGTGCCGATTCCGACTCCATAGGCCATCCGCAGTTTCTCAAGCGGCAGGCGTTGGCCGGGGCGAAGACGCCCGAAAACGATGTCCGAGCGGATGCGTTCATAGGCCTGTTCGCCCGTCGAGATCGGCGCGACGTCGTCGCCTGCAAAGTCCGTCACGATGTCTGCCATGGCCTGCGCGCACCTTTTTCGAGAGGGCCGTCCTACGACGCGTGCAGCCTCCGCGCCAGAAACAATGAGTGACGGCTGAAATCAATATCATCGGATGATTATGATATTATCAGTTGATGATGGCTTCGCTAGATGTAATGTGCTCGCGAGGTCGCCGGAGAGGCGCCCAATAGCGGCAGAGCCGTAAGGCCATCCCGGGGAGGAACGAGAATGATCAAGTCGAAATTGAACCGCCGTCAGGCTCTGTTGGCAGGCGCGGTCGGCCTTGCGGCGCCGAGTCTGCTGCTGCGGCCTGCGCTGGCG
>UBZM01000059.1 GCA_900470095.1 Hyphomicrobiales bacterium | reverse complement strand
GATCTTCAAGGAACGCTGAAGCAGAGCCGACACGAAGGAGCTGTCTGGGGCATCGCTTCAGACAGGCGCGGCCCGTGACCACGATTCCATGGTGGCGAGGGCGCCTTACCAGGCCCGTTTCTAACCGGACAGCCCGGCCAGGCCATCACTCTCGATGTCGCCACGCAGAGTTGCCTGGCTGAGGCTTTGCACGGCAATGACGGCCTCCAGGCGATTGCGGGCGTGGAGCTCTTGCATCAGTAGCGTCATGTCGCCCTTCACTGTCTTTTCGCTCAGCGACAGAGCGCTTGCGATCTCCCGGTTTCGCTTGCCGCTGGAAAGCAGGCTGACGATCTGGTGTTCCCGGGCCCTGGAGTTCGGAAACGGCACTGGTCGCGTGTTGCAGGGCTTGTGCTTCAGGACGCGGATGATCCGGGCTGCGAAGCAGGGGAAACGAACAGCTCGCCGCAGCGTAGCGCATCGATCGCCGTACACAGTTCCTCCGTCGCGCTGGATTTCAGCGCGTAGCCGCTGATGCCGGCATCAAGAAGTTCGATGGTGAGTTCGGTATCCGTCTAAGTGGTGAAAACCAGGATCTTCGTTGCTGGCGAGCCCGAGAAACATCGGGCATCTCTTCTGCTGCGGGCTTCCGGTTACTGTCCCCTATTTGTTTTCGCGTGCGTTGCCTGCAGGGAAAAAGCTCGAAGAGCCCATGAATACGGCCCGAGACACTGTTGCATAAACGCTGATTATCCAAAGAATAAGATGATGTCTGATCGAATTTAATTGGAATCGAACGAATCGTTCGCCAAACTCGCGGAGAGTACCAGCATAGCGTTGCCTACCTCATTGTCAGTAGTTGGCAGGACATGGCTCGTACAACCGTAGATGGCAGGAAGCCTCGTCTCTCGGAAAGCCGCAGATGCATGGCGTTGGCTTTGCTTGGGGCGCTGCTGCTGAGCGCCTGCCAGGAAACCGGGTTCGTCTCCTTCGAGAAACAGGTCAACGCCACTCACTCGACGCGTTCTGTCGATGATGACGGCAAGAAGCGCCCCTTCGGACCCTATGCGAGCCTCCCCGATCCGAGTGGCGCCGGGCCGGCGCAAGCCAGCAAGGTCTTTTCAGGAGGAGAATTCACGGGCAATCCCGACCAGTCGCGGATGCCAAGCCCACTCCGGCACGAATCCGGGGGGCAGACCTATACGCTCAATCTCGTCGACGCCTCGGTCACCGAAGGCGCGAAGGCCGTATTGGGAGATATCTTCAAGGCGAGCTTCACCGTCGATCCGAAGATCGAGGGCCGGATCACAATTCAGACGACCAGGCCGGTCGACAGCGCCGGCATCGCGGAACTGTTCGAGGCCTCCCTGAGGACTGTGGGCGCCGCGATCGTCCAGAACGGCAATATCTATCGGGTCGTGACGGCCGATCAGGCGGCGATGGGGGCGAGGCTCGGGGGCTCGGATGGCGGCCAGCAGATCGGGAACTCGGTCAAGGTCGTGCCGATGAGGTACATCGCGGCGACGGAAATGAAGCGCATCCTCGAGCCGATCGTATCGTTCGGCGGGGTGGTGCGGGTCGACACATCCCGCAATGCACTGCTGATCTCGGGCACAGCCCAGGAGATGACGTCCATCGAGGAGGCCATTTCGGTCTTCGACGTCAACGCGATGAAGGGCATGTCGTTCGCGCTCGTCCCGGTCCGTGGCGGCGAACCCGATGCCATCGTCGACGGGGTCAATCGCATCTTCGCATCGAATGCCGAAGGCGCGATGAGCGGCATGGTCCAACTGGTGCCGAACGCGAAGCTCAAGTCCATCCTGATCATGGCGAGGCAGCCGCAATATCTGCGCGAGGCCCAGCAATGGGTTCGCCGCCTCGACGATCAGGCCGCCGGGCCGCATCGCGAAATCCACAGCTACGTGCTCCGCAACCGGCAAGCCAAGGAACTCGTGGAGGTCCTGAACTCGATCTTTGCCAGCGAGGTCACCGGCGGCGGCGATGCAGGCAGGCGCGGCGGGCAGAGGGTGCGCAGCTCCGAACCGGACGCAGCTGGCGCGGGCGGCCAGGTGGTCCAGGCCACCGGATTCTCAGGGGGCGGCGGCACGGGCGGTGACCGATTCTCGGGCGCCTTCGGAGGCAGTGCGCCGCGCCGCAGCTTCGACATGTTCTCGGGCCTGCCCATTGGCGGTTCGACCCTGGCCACGGGAGGTCAGGAGAATGGTGCTGCCGCCGAACCGGCCGCGACAGGGTTCGGGGCGGGCGGGCCCGGCGGCGAGCCGCGGATCAAGGTCGTGGCCGACCCCGCGCAGAATGCGCTTCTGATCCTCGCCTCCCAGGAAGACTATAAGCGGGTGGCCCGGGTCATCGCCAATCTCGACATCGTTCCCAATCAGGTCCTGATCGAGGCGACGATCGCCGAGGTGACGCTGAACGACGACCTCAAATTCGGCGTCCGCTGGTTCCTCCAGAACCAGCGTGGCAATCAGACGGGAACCTTTACCAATGCGATCGACGGGGCCATCAGCGCCGCGTTCCCGGGCTTCTCCTACGTTTTCAGGGCAGCCCAGGCCAATGTTACGATCAATGCGCTCGCCGAGGTCGGGCGGGTCAACGTGCTCGCTTCGCCGAGCCTGATGGTCGTCGACAAGAAGACCGCGACCCTGCAGATCGGCGATCAGGTGCCGATCACGACCCAGTCGGCGGTGAGCGTGCTGACGCCCGGCGCCCCGGTCGTGAACTCGGTCGCCTATAAGGACACGGGCGTGATCCTCAACATCACGCCGCGGATCAATGAATCCGGCCGCGTCCTGCTCGATATCGAGCAGGAGGTCTCGACCGTGCAGAGAACCACGACCTCCGGCATCGATTCGCCCACATTCGGGCGCCGGCGGGTGCGCACCACCGTGGTCGTCAATGATGGCGAGGGCATTACGCTGGGCGGCCTGATCCAGGACAGGACATCGCGGGTGGCGACGCAGGTTCCGGTCCTTGGCGATATCCCGCTGCTCGGCAATGCGTTCAAGGACAAGCGGGATCAGGTCGAGAAGACCGAGCTCGTCATCATGCTGACGCCGCGCGTCGTGCGGGACCTGAACGAGGCGAAGGCGGTCACCGACGAATACCGGCGCAAGGTGGAGGCCTTTGCCCCGACGCGCAATCCCGGTCGTGTCGTGATCCAGAACGCGAAGCGCGTGCTACGATGATACGGAGATCATCAGGGCGATCTCCGGCACTGGGCTTCCCATGGAGGGAGCATGACCGAGCACGCTCGAACCGCACTGGCAGAAAACGATCCGCATAGCCGATCGTTTTCGGAGAAATTCGGAGCATTCCTGCTGTCGCAGGGGCTTCTGGATGCGACATCGATTGGCCGCGCCCAGCGCGCCGCGGCGACCGCCGGAGATCGCTTCGACCTCGTTCTGGCCAAGCTCGGCATCATGTCGGAGGCGGATCTCGCGCTCAGCCTCGCACGGTATCTCGGGCTTCCGCTCTACGCGCCAGGCGACGAGGGGCTGCAGCCGCTTCTTACCGACAGGCTGCCGCCCTCCTTCGTGATTCAGAACCGGATTCTGCCGATCCGGCTGGAGGCGGGCACGCTGACGCTCGCTGTCGTCGACCCGCTTGACCAGATGCCGCTGGATTCGGTGCGTTTCGTCGTCGACCATGCGATCCGCCACGAGGTCATCACGCTGGCGGAGTTCGAGCGGCTCGCCGCGGTGCTCTATGGCGAGATGAGTTCGGCCGAGGCACTGGCGGCGCCGGTTCACGCGGGTGAGGATCCCAGCGAACACGACCTGCAGCGGCTGCGCGACAGCGCCAGCGAGGCGCCGGTGATCCGCCTCGTCAACCAGATCATTTCCGCTGCCGTCGATGCCCGCGCCTCGGATATCTATGTCGAGCCGATTGGGAATGGGCTCTCCGTCCGGTACCGGATCGACGGCATGCTGCGCGTCACCGAGGAGGTGCCTGCACGGCTGCGGGCCGCCGTCATCTCGCGCATCAAGATCCTGGCGAGGCTCGACATCGCGGAACGCCGCCTGCCGCAGGACGGGCGCATCAAGCTGGCCATCCGCGGCAATGACATCGATTTCCGCGTCGCCACGATCCCGACCATCGACGGTGAGACGGTCACGATGCGCGTGCTCGACCGCAGCCGGGTGAAGCTCGATTTTTCCAGTCTCGGTTTCGAGCCCGCTCAGATCGCGGTGCTGCACCGGGTCATGGAGCAGCCGAACGGGATTATCCTCCTCACGGGCCCGACCGGTAGCGGCAAGACGACGACGCTCTACACCATGCTGAAACACGTCAATCGCCCGACAGTGAAGATCTTCACCGTCGAGGACCCGATCGAGTATCAGCTCGCTGGCATCAGCCAGGTGCAGGTCCAGCAGACCATCAACCTCGATTTCCCGGCCTGTCTGCGGGCCATCCTGCGGCATCACCCCAACATGATCATGATCGGCGAGATCCGTGACACGGAGACCGCCCGGATCGCCGTGCAGGCGTCGCTGACCGGCCATCTCGTCTTCTCGACCTTGCATACGAACAGCGCCGCCGAGACGGTGACGCGCCTGATCGACATGGGGATCGAGCATTTCCTGCTCGGCTCGACCTTGCGCGGGATCATGGCCCAGCGGCTGGTGCGGCGCTTGTGCACCGCCTGCGCAGAGCCGCACGAGGTCGCGCACGAGATCGCGGAGCAACTGACTGAAACGGTTCCGGCACTTCGCCAACTCGGCGCGCCGAAACTGCTACGGCCCCACGGCTGCGAGAAATGCGGCTTCAGCGGGTTCCGCGGCCAGCTGTCGATCGCGGAGCTACTGGTCGTCGACGATACCGTGCAGCGGGCCATCCTGCAGCGCATGCCCGCGATCGAGATCGAGCGCATGGCGCGCAGGGCTGGCGGAGGATCGATGTATGAGGACGGCGTCGCCAAGGCCTGGCGGGGCCTGACGACGGTCGAGGAAGTGCTGCGCGTGACGACCGCGCTGACGGTGGAACAGCCATGAGGTTCCACTTCGAGGCATTCGATGGAGCGGGAAACCTCATCGAAGATGATGTCGAAGCCGCGTCGACGGACGAGGCGCGCGACATCATTCGCGCTCGCGGCGTCACCCCCTACGAGGTCCGGGCCTCGGGAGGAGGGGATTTCCTGTTTCGCGAGATCAGCCTGGAGCGCGGCTCGCGGCGGATCAACGACGTGCAGCTCGCGCGCCTCGCCCGCGATCTCGCCGTGCTCCTGCAGGCGGGCCTGCCGCTTGACACCGTCTTGCGCATCGCCTCGACGACCACGGAAGAGCCGCGGATGCGCGCGCTTGCACTTCAGTTGATGGAGGGGGTTCAGCAGGGCTCGACGCTGGCCGAGATCATGGAGGGAATGCCTGGCCGCTTCCGGCCCGAATATATCCGCATCGTTCAGGCGGGCGATGTCGGCGCCGATCTCGGCGGCGCCATGCAGGAACTGGCCGAGCTGCTCGACCGGCGTGTCGAGATCAGGAGCCGGGTTCGCTCCGCCATGGCCTATCCGGCCCTCTTGGTCTGCCTTGCTGCGGTGTCGATCTCAATCGTTCTGGGACTGCTGGTCCCGGCCGTGACGCCGCTCTTTCTGGAAAACGGCATGAAGCTGCCGACGGTGCTCGCAGCCATGGAAGCGGTTCGGCAGAACGGGGCGTGGATCATGGGCCTTGCCGCTGCGGTACTGATCATTGGCGGGTTGGGCATCATCGCGGCCCGGCGCAATACCGCACTTCGGATCAAGCTGGACAGGCTCTACCTGTCTCTCCCCGTCATCGGGCGCATTTCAGAACTTCGCGAGGCGGGGCGTTTCACGCGCACCCTCGCAACCCTGGTCAAGGCCGGTGTTCCACCACTGCAGGCGCTTCAGGCCTCCTGTCCCCTGGTCAAGAACCAGCATACCCGCGAGCGGCTTGACCGGGCCGTCACGGATGTCCGGGCGGGCGTCAGCATCGGCGATGCGGTGTCGGCAGCCGAGGCGCTGCCTCCCGTGGCTCAGCAGATGATCACGGTCGGCGAGGAAAGCGGGCGCTTGCAGGACATGCTGCTGCGCGCAGCCGTGATCCTCGAGCGCCAGGAACAGGTCCGGACCTCTCGCGCGCTCGCGGCGCTGACCCCGGTCATCACGATTTTCGTTGCGGGCATGATCGCGGTCATCATCTTCTCGGTGATGGGGGCTGTGCTCTCGATCAATGAACTGGCGTTGCGATGACCGGCACAGGACGCGCCCTACCGGCCAATGCGGGCTTCACGCTGATCGAGGTGCTGATTGGCCTCGCCGTCCTGAGCCTCGCCGTGACCATGGCTGCGCCTCTCCTCAGGCGTACGCCATCGCAGGCCCAGGTGACCGCCGACGCGACCCGCCTGGCGGCTGCGCTTCGCGTTACTCGCGCTGCAGCCATGGCGCAGAGCCGGGACATGCTCTTCCTGATTGATGCGGACCGGCGTACCTACGCCTCACCCGTGATCGGTGAAACGCAGATGACGCCCCGCACCAGCATCGATATGGCGCTGGCCGAGGCCGAGCGGCGCTCCGCCAGCGTCGGCGGCATCCGGTTTCTGCCGAGCGGGCGCTCGACCGGCGGCGACATCCATTTGCAGCTGAGCCAGGTCGCAGCGCGCGTTCGAGTCAGCTGGGCCACCGGCAATGTCACGCTCGATCAATAGGGCCCGGAGCGAGGGCGTCAGCGACGCAGCCCAGGCGGGCTATACGCTGCTCGAGTTCCTGGTCGCCTTTGCGATCCTGGTGGTCGTCCTGGCCTTGCTCCTGACCGCCTTTGCCGTAGCGATGCGCGGCGACCGCCAGGCCAGCTTCCTGACCTTCGCGACGCTGCTCGCCAGGAGCAAGCTGGCATCTGCCGGGCAGGACTTCCCCCTGCGGCCGGGAACGACGGCCGCCAGGTTCGACAATGGTTATGAATGGCGTGCGGTCGTACGCAGCTACGGCTCGGTCAAGCTCGGCGAGAACCGGCAGGTCGAGAGCCTGTGGGTCGACGTTACCGTCTCCGATCCCGTCAGCAATGGCACTCGCTCCGTGACCTTGTCGTCCCTCGAAATTGCACCGAGGTCCGGGCCATGACCGAAGGCTCGCATTCCGGCGACCGGACCAGTGGCTTCGTCCTTCTCGAGGTGCTGGTCGGGCTGGTCCTGCTCTCCCTGACGCTGGGGCTCTTCGCGTTGACGCTGAGCTTTGCGAGCAGGGTCGCCGAGGCGGGGCGGCTGCGCGACCGCGGCGCCGAGATCGCCGTCGGGGCGGCCGCCATCTCCGGCTGGCTGGCCGGCGCGCTGCCACTCGTTCAACCGCGTGCGACGGAGCGGCCGCTGGTGATGTTCGAAGGTCTCGCCGACAGGGTGTCTTTCGTCACCTTGAGCAACGGAGACGCGCAGGCAGGGGGAATACTTGCGATCACGATTGCGAGTGAGAACACCGGGGCGCAGGGCGCCGGCGCCCTGGTTTTCGGCTCAGCGCTGATGTCGATTGGTGCCGCCGCGTTGTCGGTCCAGAACACGGGAGAGGTCCTTGCACGGGGCGTGGTTTCGGCCACATTCAGCTATTTCGGCTCGCTGGAGGAGGGGGCGCCGGGGCGCTGGCATGATGAATGGAAAAATTCCGAGCGGCTCCCACGTCTCGTCAATCTACATGTCAGGGTTATTGTCCAACGTAGGTTGGAGGATTTTGAGCTCAATTTTCCTATTATTCCAGAGTGATATGATTGTTCTTACTCATTGGCATGAAGATCTCGTTGCAAGGTCTGTATTGGCTGTGCAGTTTTCGGTTTGAGTATGAATTTCAGTCTGTGTTTTGAACCGTTTCAGTGACTTGGCCGTTCCGTAGAATCTCCCCAGCCGCAATCGTTTTCAGGCAAGACAAGAGGGTCGTACGACCAAGGTCACGGACTTTGGTTCCATGCGCGAACCGACCTTCGCCCCTTCAGTCGCCTCCGCCTGAAAACTAGAATTCCTCCGATATTTTGCTCGTTTTCAGCACGGAGGGAGGCGGTTGTGTATCTTCCACGCGAAACCACTGGCGTCCGGTTGAGAGAAGCTCGGCGGGCCCTCGAAAACCGGCTCGAGATCGTCAGGGCCCTCTCGGTGGGCCAGATCACCAAACGCGACCTGCTGCGATGGGGCTTTTTCACCGCCGGTGGGCTGCTGATCGCGAAACATGGGCTCAGTCCCTTCGCCAAGAGCGCCTATGCGCAGGTGCCGACAGGGGCGCCACGAAGCCCCATCTTTGGCGCGGTCAGGTATCACGACGCCATGCGGCGGCCCGAAGTCCAGAAGCCGGTCCCGCTTCTGCGCATGTCGAATGGCGACGCCGCCTGGCAGTTCGCGGGGGGAGGGCAGGAACCGCCAGCCAGGAATTTCTCGTATCACACCGATTTCAGCAATTCCCGTGGCGCTGTGTACCGCAATCCGGTGACCGGGGTCGGACCGATGGAAGGGCGTCCGCCCGGTGAGTTCTTCGCGCATCAGCGCTGGGAGGAACTCTATCCCCAAAAGGGCTATCTGCTGTCGATCGGGCAGGCCAGGCCTGGCAACAAGTTCTGCGACGGCATGCCCGACCAGAACCCGAACGCGATGTGGAGCTTTGGCTCACGACAGCCGGGACAAGCCGGCAATATGGCGGGCACGCGCAACGGTCTCGGCATGCCGATCCTGATCAAGGCGCGCTATGGCGAACCCGTCCTGACCCGGATGTACAATGATCTCCCGGTCGACAGGGCGGCCAATGGCGGCTTTGGCCGGAACGAGATCTCGATCCATTTCCACAACGCCCATAACGGCGCCGAAAGCGATGGCGCCTGCAATGCCTTCCACTTCCCCGGGACCTTCTATGACTATCACTGGGGAATCACCATGGCCCGGCGCGACATGCCGAGCCTCTGGCCGACGGGCGACCGCGACTATGTGCGCAAATGCTCCGGGCCCGACGACGGCGATGGGCTTGTCCCCGTTCCCGGAGATTTCAGGGAAATCCAGGGCAGCCTCTGGTTCCACGACCACCGCTTCTTCTTCACGGCCGAGAATGTCCACAAGGGCATGTTCGCACTCTGCAATTTCTACAGCGGGCCCGATCGCGGGCGGGAGGATCTCGACGATGGCATCAACCTCCGGCTGCCGAGCGGCACGCAGTTGAAATGGGGCAATCTCGATTTCGACGTCAACATGGTCATTTCCAACCCTGCCTTTGACGCCGATGGCCAGTGCCGTTTCGACATCTTCGACACCGACGGCTTCCTCGGCGACATGCTCTGCGTCAACGGCACCTATTATCCGCATTTCGAGGTGCTGCCGCGACGCTACCGTTTCCGCTTCCTGAATGCGTCCATGTCGCGCTTCATCAAGCTCGCACTGGGCGTGAACAAGAGCTCACGGTTCTCGCAAGGCACGAAGGTACCGTTCTACTTCATCGCCAATGACGGCAACCTGGTGGTCAACCCGATTCTGCTCACCGAGCTGGACGAGCAGGGCGTTGCGGAGCGCTACGACATCGTCGTCGATTTCTCGGCCTTTGCGCCGGGTGACAGCGTCTTTCTGGTGAATCTGCTGGAGCAGACCGACGGACGCAAGCCCAAGGGCGCCGTCTCCATGGACAAGGCCTTCAAGGGCCGGGATGACGACCCCTGCGTCGGCCCGATCCTCGAATTCAGAATCGTCAGCCAGGTCCAGAGCGTCGACAACCCCGGCAAGGTCTACAATGCCAATAATCCGATCGACAAGGATCGCAGCGCCAACTTTGCCGATCCCGAGTGGAGGGCGGGGACCAAGACACTGACCACGCAGATTCCGATCGTCGCGCCGGTTCGCGAGCGGGTGATCGAGTTCGGCCGGTCGGGGGATGGCGATTCACGCGGGGCGGACGGGCAGTGCACCCCCGAATGCGGAGACATCAAGGCCTTCCCCTGGAGCATCAAGGTCAATGGTCAGGCGGCGCACACGCTCAACGCCAACCGTATCTCCGCCCTCATTCCAAAGCCGGGAGAGGTGGAACACTGGACGCTCGTCAATGGCGGCGGCGGCTGGGACCATCCCATCCACCTCCACTTCGAGGAGGGCGTCACCATGGACCGGGGCAGCCTCTCCATTCCGGATACTGAAAGGCTGGTGCGCAAGGATGTCTGGCGCCTGCGGCCCTCGGGCAAGGTGAAATTCCAGGTGCGCTTCGGTGAGTTCGGCGGCGCCTATGTGAACCATTGCCACAACACGGTTCACGAGGATTTCGCGATGCTGCTGCGCTACCAGCTGCTCACCCCGCCGCCCGGGGACCCCAACTACAAGGGGCAGCCGCACTATGTGCCCACGATGACGCCGATCCCGACACCCAATGGCGTGGTCTGGAAACAGCCCGAGATACTGCCGGAGGGCGATCCGAGAATTGTGAAGGTTGCTTCCAAGACCTGAGCGGGCGTCGCCGCCTGAAGACCTGGCCGAAGTCGAGGCCGCATTCGTAGGAAGAGAGGGGCCGTTCATGCTGACACGACTTTTTGCGATCAGCGCCATTCTCGCACTGTTTGGAAGTGTCGGCGGCAGCATTGCGGCCCCGGCCGGCTCGCCCTGGGGGCCGGGGTATCTGCCCAACGTCCCGGTCGTCACGCAGGACGGCAAGACGCTGCAGTTCTACGATGACGTCATCAAGGGCAAGATCGTCGTCGTCAGCTTCATCTATACGACCTGTCGAGACATCTGCCCTGTGATGACCGCGCGCCTGGCGCAGGTGAAGGACAAGCTCGGCGACCTCGTGGGCAGTCGGATTTTCTTTGTCTCGATCAGCATCGAACCGGAAGTCGACACTCCCGACAAGCTCAAGAACTATGCGGAGGTGTTTCAGACCGGGCCGGGCTGGGTCTTCCTGACCGGCAATCCCGCCGACATCACCGTGCTCCGGCACAAGCTCGGCGAGAGAAGCCGCAAGGTGTTCGAACACCGCAGCGATGTCATGCTGGGCAATGACGTGACCGGCGAGTGGGCCAAGGATTCGGCCTTCAGTGACCTGAACACGCTGGCCATGACGATCAAGTCGATGGATCCCGACTGGCGCAACCAGCTGGGGAAAGCCGAGACCGCTGCGGCAGGCGGCGCGGCCGCGCGCGGCGAGCGCCCGATCGCGGCCACCTCGACCGGCTTGCCGGGCCAAGCCCTGTTCATCAAGGCTTGTGCCTCCTGTCATACCATCGGCAGCGGCAAGCGCGTCGGCCCCGACCTACAGGCGCTCACGGCTCGCCGGGATCGCGACTGGATTGTGAACTACCTCATCGAGCCCGACCAGATGCGGGCCAAGAAGGACCCGATCGCGCTCGAGCTGTCGGGAGCGTACAAGATCCGCATGCCGACGCTCGGCCTGTCGAAGAATGATGCGGCGGATCTGATCGCCTATGTCGACGCCATGTCCTATGTCTCTGCGTCGAACAAGAAGGATCCTCATGCGGGGCATCGTCACTGACCTGCATCCTGCGTGCCGGCGGTTGCCTGCCGAGGGCCCGCAACCACCGCTCTCGCTTTGGGAATGACATTTCCGGAGGGCAGCGCCACAGTTCCTGGGTCCTTGCCTTGGATTCGGGCGGCAGATGATGAGAGCACGGCCGAGCCGCTATCCCCATCGCTGGCCTGCGGGAAACCCGAGGGCAGCGGACCGCGCGGAAAGCCGCAACGATAGCGGTTTTGCGCTGCTCGTCGTGATCTGGGCGACCGGGCTCCTTGGCCTGCTGTTCATGACCTACATCGTGGCGGCGCGCTATCGCGCCATCGAGGCCGCGAGCCTGTCGCAGCATGCCCGTGCCGAGGCGATGGCGAGTATCGGCATCAAGATCGCGATCCTCGATCTCCTCTCCGGCACTTCGCAGGGGCGGGCTCCCACTGGCCGCTTCAGTGCTGACGGTTCGCCGCTGGGCTGCAGCCTGGGCGATGGCTGGACATTGGCGATCTCCGTCGCGGACGAAGGCGGCAAGGTCGATCTCAACACCGCCAACATGGAACTGGTCGATGCCCTCATCCGAGGTGTGAGCGCGAACGGCGAGGCGGCAGCCCTGATCGTGCGGAACATCAGGGGATTGCGCGAGCTCTCGCAGGGCACGGGCAGCGCGGCATCCGGGAGCTCCTCCTCGGTACGGGCGCTGAAATCAGTGTTCGAGCTCAATCACATTCCCGGTGTGGGCCGCGATCTGTTTCAGGCGCTTCTCCCCTTGGTCACCGTCAATTCCGGCAGCACCGGGTTCGACCCCACCGTCGCCCCTCTTCAACTGCTTGTGGCCCTGGCGCCGGGGGGGGCCGCCCTGTCGCGGGAGGTGGCCCGACGGGACCTGCCGGCCCTCTACATCTCTGAAACGGCAGGCAGGGCTTTCCTGATCGGGAGCGAGGCGTTGACCGGTTCCGGTGTGCGCGTCGCGCGCCACGCCGTCGTGGAGATCTCGCAGGACCTGCCAACGGGCTATCGTATCCGCGAATGGCGTGAAGGGGCGCCGCGTTCGGATGCTGACGCTGGCGGGCGAATGCCGCCATGCTGAAGCATCGTCTCTAGGGGCTGGGAGATGCCGGATCTCGCTCACCTTGCGGCACTCGCGGTTCTCGTCGGGCTGATCTGCTACGCGGCCGCGGTCGATCTCCGGCAGATGATCATTCCCGATCCAGTCAACCTGGCGATCTTCGCATCGGGGATCGCGGCATCTTTCCTTCTCGGCGTGACCGATCCGGTCTCGGCGCTCGCCGGGGCTGCGCTCGGAGGTGGTGGTCTCTGGCTCGTGCAACGGGCCTTTCGGGCTTATCGCGGCTATGACGGCCTCGGGCTCGGCGACGTCAAGTTCGCAGCCGCAGCAGGGACCTGGACCGGCATGGAGGGCCTCGCCTTCGCCCTCGTCCTGGCCTCGCTCTCGGCCTTGCTTTACCTGCTGGCGCGCCGCCTCCTCGATTCGAGTTTCGATGCCCGGCAGCCACTGCCCTTCGGTCCGTTTCTGGGGCTGGGCGTCGCATCGGTCGTGGGCTTTGCAATCCTGACCGGTGCATCGATGGCCGAGATCATCGATGCATGGCTCTGGCGGTTTCACGGCGGCTAGAGCATCGGCCCGAAAAGTGGAGCGCGGTTTTCAGGACAGTCGATGCGATCAATGAAGGTGGATCATCAGAGCGGATATAATGTCCGGTCCGAAGATCCAGCGGAGCGCTCAGCGCGTCATCGTCGCCGATTGGCCCTGCGCGCGGGCGTGGAGAGGCAGCGTCACCTGCCGTGCTCCACGGGCCAGCGTCACCATCTCCGGATTGATCGATGCGACGACCCACCCCTCATCGGTCGCTTCGCCCAAGGCAAACCAGCGCCCGGCTTCGCGCAACTGTCGGCGCAGCAGCGCCTTGCTCAAGCCGGAGGAGACGACGACCCCCCCGATCAGATAGTTCGGCGGTGGTTCGAAGGCCGGGCTTGCGACCGGCTCTGGCAGGGGAGCCCTTGCGACGACACGTGCCGGCGGCCGCCTGCTGGGTGAGAACAGCGGTCTCGTATTCAACATGCCGGGCTGATAGCGCGGCGACTCGGCCGGCGGAGTGAGCGCATCGCTCGTGATCGATGCGGCCTTCGTCACCGCGGAAGCGGGCGGGGGATCGATTGGGCCCGCAAGGCTCCGCCACGCGAAGTTTCCGGCGAAGACCGTCATCGCGGCAAGGCTTGCGAAGCCTGTCGCCTTGGCGAGGCCAGTCCTGCCGACGCTCAGCCCTTTGACCATCGCGTCACCCCATAGATCTCGATCGCGACGCCCAGTCTGTTGTCGATGGCCTCTGCCTCGCTCGGCGCTGTCAGTTTGGCGTTCCGGATGAAGAAGAACGAAGGGCCGTCTTCGAGACTCGACAGGACTTCGGCGACACGTGGCGTCGCAGCGGTGAACTCGATCCTCGCTCCGATCATGCGATGTCCGGACCAGTTGCGCGCCGGCAAGACCGCCACCGAATTGAAGCTCACGGCGTGCCGATCGGCGACCTCGCGAAGCCGGGTCAGCAGGTCGGCGGTCGAAAGGCTCTCGGTATCGCCCTGGAGAAAGCGCCGCCTGGCCCCATCGACATCCTCAGGGCGCAGCGCGGACAACGACTGCCTGCGGGCGACAGCCGAACCGAGATGCTCGATCATGACGGCGTTCTGGGTGATCTGGGTTTCCTGATCCCTCAGGATCTGGAGCGCGGGGTCGATCATGAACAGATAGATCCCCGCCAGGATCAATCCGTTCGCGGCGACGAAGGCGATGAAACGGGTCCAGCTCTTGATTTGTCGCCACATCTCATTTGCCCTCCTCTGCTGGGAGACGGGCTTGGCGCAGGGTGGCGCGGAGCGAGAAATTCTCCTTGCCCGTGCTGCGGTCGAACACTAACGGGCCGGAAAGGGTCGCATTGTGCAGGATCGGCGATTCCTCCAGCAGCTTGATCAGGGCCGGAGCCGCGTCGGAATAGCCGGTCGCGCGCAGAGTGGTGCCGGTGATCTCGAGTTCCGTCAGGAAGGTTGAATCGGGAAGGATGCGGGAAAGCTCGTCCCAGACCTGTACGATGCCGGGAGTGCTCCGCTGCGCGGTCAGCCGCGAGACGTCGTCGGCGAGCCCGAATACGGACCTGAGGCTTTCCGTTGACTGCTGGGCGGGCCCGGAGATCTCGGCAATCTCCGCCTCCATGCTCTTCAGGAGCTGGGCCTGTCGCCAGGCGAGGGCGAGATACCCTGTCACAGCGCCGAGCACAGAGAGCAGCACGAGCGCGATGGCGATCCGCTTGAACCAGGGAGACGGCCTGTGTGGCTTCTGCACAAACGGAACCGATGCCGGAGGCAGGCCTTCGAAGGCGGGCCCCTCCAGCGTCGCGATCTCGGAAGGAGCGACAGCCAGGCGCGCCAGCATCTGATCGAGCACCGCGCGGGGAAGCAGCAGATAACGCAGCTCCAGCTTGCCGGCGGCCGCCCCTCTCAGATCATAGCCGACAAAGACCTCGTCCGGCTTCAGCGGGGTCTTCCGGGCGATGTTTTCCCGAACGATGTCTTCGGCACGGACCTGAGCACGCGGTGGGATGACGAGGGACTGGGCGATGGCCTGGGGAGCCGACAGTACGAACCGAATGCGGCTGTTGGGCGCGAACGAGGCTGCCCGGTCCTTCCAGCGATTGAGCACGCTGCGGCTGTATTCAGCCCAACTTGCCCGCTCGGTGAACAGTTCCCGGTTATCCCAAGCGAAGAGCGTGATGCTGACGTGATCCTCGGCAGGGCGGATGACGAGCCGCAGGAGGCGTTCGGGCTTGGCCCATCTGCGGAGCGCATCGGGAAGCGATGCGCGTAGCTCCTTGGCCCAGAATTCCGCGACGGAGGCGATCCCGGAACTCAAGCGTCGGGAGCCGCTCATCGGGTCACGTTTCCGCGCTGCGAGGAAAGCTGCCTTTGAGCCAGGCTATCCTCGCCCCCGCCCGGCCGGTCATTGCCGGCAATGGTGATCGCGAAGCCGCGCCCATCATTCTGCACGGCATAGCCATAGGGCCGGCCCCATGGATCGCGGGGAACAGTCGAGCCCTTGAGATAGGGGCCGTTCCAGGATCGCAGATTCGACGGTGCCGCGACCAGCGCCTGGAGACCCTCCTGTTCCAGCGGGTAGCGGCCGTTGTCGATGAAGAACAGTTCCACCGCGTTCGAGAGCGTTGTGGCCTGGATGCGCGCGGTCGAGACCTTGGCGTCGGTGAGATAGCCGACGACGCGCGGGCCGATCAGGCCGACGACCAGGCCGATGATGCTGAGGACGACGAGCACTTCGACGAGCGTGAAGCCGGCCTGGCTTCGCCCCTTGTGCTGATGGCGGGGCGCCGCAGCCATCCCGCGGGGCGGTTGGTGCAGCGGCCCTGCTGAAGTCGGGGGCTTGAGGCGATGCGGTTCCTGATGATCGCCTCGTCCCGCAATCGCAACCGTCGCCGCCGGCGTGCTTGCCGATTGCGACCCCGGTAGCCAGCCAGACCGCAGCTTCGCTGCACTGGCGAGCATGGTGGCACGCATGCTGTCTGTCATCTTGGTCACGCCATCCCCCGCAGTCGAAGCCAGGCCTGAGGGCGTTTATGGCGGCAACGCCGCCACGACGACCAACCTGGCGCACGGGCCGGGGAAACGCCTCGACGCGCTGGAGCCAGGCCCGGCGGAGGCTATTCGATGCGTGAGGAACAGGCGCCGTATCACGTTAAGCGCTCCCTTCCGTGGTCGCTGATTATATCCCTCCTCGCCAGCGGTTTGGAACGGACCTTGGTCTGACGAGCTGGCCCGCACGCTCCCTCGAAACGTCGGATGAAACGCTTGCCCAAATAGGCGGGACCGAGGGTTCCGGCGGACAGGCCTCTGCGCGATACTGGCGCTCCGATCGAGTCGTCTGGCCGCGCCCATGCGGCGGCTCGACACGATTTCAGCAGGGCAGAGAGCCATGGCAGGTCAGATGTTCGATGACGCGCTCGTTGAGGTCGAGGTCGAGACGCCGGAGGGGGCGTTCCTCCTCGCCATCGACGCGGCGGGGGCGCCGCTGACCGCCCGGAATTTCCTCGCCTATGTCGATGGCGGATTTCTCGACAATGCGTCGGTCTATCGGATCGTGACGCTGGCCAATCAGCCGCCCGCAACCGAGCACAAGATCGAGGTCATCCAATGGGGTTGGCCTGCGCCCGCCGACAAGCGCGAGCCGCCCCTGCCGCCGGTCCCGCATGAGCCGACCTCGGTGACCGGGTTGCGCCATCTCGACGGCACGCTGTCGCTGGCGCGGCTCGCGCCTGGCACAGGGGGCCATGGCTTCTTCATCTGCATCGGCGACCAGCCCGAACTGGACGAAGGCGGGGGCCGCAACCCGGACAGGGCGGGCTTTGCGGCCTTTGGGAAGGTGATCGCAGGGCGCGACACGGTTCAGCGCATTTTCGCACAGGCCGAGCCGGTCGAATATCTGGAGAGGCCGATCCGGATCCTGCACGCGCGGCGTCGAATACAGACCTGAACCCGGCATTCCTCCATCAAAGCAGATCGCCCCCGCGAACAGGGTTCGCGGGGGCGATCTGGGACTGTTCTCCGGCCGGACCATGCAGGCCTCGGACAAGGGCTGAAGGGACTTACTCGCCCTGGTTCATCACGATCGGCTTCAGGACGTTGCTGGGCAGGCCGTATTTGGCGATCAGCGCGTCATAGGTGCCGTTCGCCTGGAGACGGTCGAGCGCACCCTTGACCGCATCGCGCAGCTGCGTGCCCTCGGCGGTCTTCGGGAAGGGGATACCGGTCAGCGAACGGGTGAAGGGCGTGCCGAGCGGCACATAGGTGTTGGGCTCGAGCTTCTGGTTGTGGCTCATCGTCTCGCTGCCCTGGACGCCGCCCTGCAGGCGCTGCGTCTTGAGCTGGGTGCGCGCATCGACCGAACCCTCGGTGCCGACGACGTTGATCGCCGGCTTGCCCCTGGCGACGCAATTGGCCTCGCTCCACTCGCCGATCTGGCGGGGCCAGTTGGTCGAGCGGCTGGCGCCGACGCTCTTGCCGCAGAGGTCCTCAGGCGTCTTGATCGAGCCGGCAAGCGCGGTGACGGTGTAGAACTGGGCGCCCGAGACCATGTAGTCGATGAAGTCGGCAGTCTCGCGACGGGCCGGCAGGTCGCTCATGCCGGCCATGACCATGTCGACGCGGCCGGTATGCAGCGACGGCAGCATCTGGGCGAAGGCGGTCTCCTGCCACTCGGCCTTGACGCCAAGTTCCTTGGCGATGGCCTCGCCGAGCTCGTAGTCGAAGCCGGTCATCGTGTTGGTGGCCGGGTCCTTGTAGACGATCGGCGCATAGTTCGGCTGAGTCGCGATGATGATCTTGCCGGCGGTCTTGATGCGCTCCGGCAGGGCCTGGGCCTGGGCGGACAGCGCGGTGGCGGCGAGCAGCGTCGCTGCCAGGGTGAAACGAAGCATCGGGTTCTCCTTTTTGACCGATTATTTCAGAACGGCGGCAATGAAGTCGCGCGTGCGGGCCTGTTGCGGCGCCACAAGAACGGCATTGGGTGGGCCGCGTTCGACGATCTCGCCCTTGTCCATGAAGACGACGTCGGTCGCGACCTCGCGGGCGAAGCCGAGCTCATGCGTGACGACGATCATCGTCATGCCGCTGGCGGCGAGATCGCGCATCACGGCGAGCACTTCGCCGACGAGCTCGGGGTCGAGCGCCGAGGTCGGCTCGTCGAACAGCATCAGCTTCGGCTTCATGGCGAGCGCCCGGGCGATCGCGATGCGCTGCTGCTGGCCGCCGGAGAGCTCGATCGGGTAGGCGTTGCGCTTTTCGGAGAGACCGACGCGGGCGAGCAGCTTCTCGGCCTCGGCGATCGCCTCCTGGCGTGGCCGCCTCAACACCGTGACCGGGCCCTCGATGATGTTCTCGAGCACCGTCATGTGGTTGAACAGGTTGAAGCGCTGGAAGACCATGCCGGTCGAGAGGCGCTGGCGCGCGATCTCGGCGTCGCTCAGCTCATGCAGCTCGTCGCCCTTGATGCGATAGCCGATCAGCTGGCCATCGACCCAGATCGCGCCCTGGTCGATCTTCTCGAGCTGGTTGATGCAGCGCAGCAGGGTGCTCTTGCCGGAGCCCGACGGCCCGATGATGCATTGCACGGTGCCGGGCGCGATGGTCAGCGAGACGTTGTTCAGCGCGCGCAGGTCGCCGAAGCGCTTGGTGACGTTGGCGGCGGCGACGATCGCGTTTGCAGGGGAGGCATTCATGCTCCGGCCTCCTCGACGATCCGCGGCTTGGTCCGGCGGTCTCCGCGCCCCTTGGAGAAGAAGCGCTCGAGGAAGAACTGGCCGATCTGAAGCAGTGTGACGACGATCAGGTACCAGCCGGCGGCGACGATCAGGAGCTCGATGACGCGGGCATTGGCGTAATAGATCGTCTGCGCGTTGCGCAGGATTTCGGAGAACTGGATCACGCTGGCGATCGAGGTCAGCTTGACCATGCTGATCACCTCGTTGCCGACGGGCGGGATGATGACGCGCATCGCCTGTGGCAGGACGATCCGCCTGAGCGTCGTCAGCCGTGTCATGCCGATCGACTTGGCGGCCTCGGTCTGTCCGACATCGACGGAGAGAATGCCGCCGCGCACCACCTCGGCGGTGTAGGCGCCCTGGTTCATGCCGAGGCCGAGCAATGTCGCCATGAACGGGCCGATGACGTCGATGGTGCGCCATTCGACAAGGCCGGGGATGCCGATCGTCGGGAAGACCAGCGCGAGGTTGAACCAGAGCAGGAGCTGCAGCAGCAGCGGCGTGCCGCGGAAGAACCAGATGTAGAACAGCGCGACGCCGCGCAGCACCGGGTTCGGCGACATGTACATGATGGCGAATATGACGCCGAGCGCGACGCCGAGCGCCATGGCGCAGACAGTCATGATGATGGTGTTGACGAGCCCGCTCAGGATCGCGGGCGCGGTGAAGAACTGGCCGACGACCTTCCAGTCGATCTGGCCTTCGGCGAAGGCCTTCATCACCCAGGCCAGGACCAGGATGATCAGCGCGGCGGCGACCCAGCGCCCGTAATAGCGGCGCGGCACGAGCTTCAGCCCGGCGATCCCGGCAAGGTCACGCCCTATTCCAATTCCGACTGCGCTTGTCATCGCTGCGCTCCGCGGGTCCATATGTCAAAATCCGCGAGCCAGCTGCGGAACCGGGTGATCTGTTCGCCAACGCGCGCTGGTGCGGTGCCGCCAAAGCCGCTGCGGGCGGCCACCGCGGCATCAAGGGTGAGACAGGCCCTTACATCCTCACCAAGGCGCGGATCAATGGCGCGGAGCTCGATCGGCTCGAGTTGTTCGAGCTCGCGCCCCATTTCCTCGCAGTAGCGGACCAGCGTGCCGGTGATCTCGTGAGCTTCGGCAAAGGGCACGCCCTTGCGCGCGAGATAATCGGCGACCTCGGTCGCCAGCGCGAAGCCGGTGCCGGCTTGTGCCCGCATCACCTGCGGATGCGCCTCCATGCTGGCGATCAGTCCAGCGAAGGCCGGCAGCACCTCGCCCAGGACGTCGACGGCATCGAACGCGGTGCGCTTGTCCTCGGCGAGGTCGCGGTTATAGGCGAGCGGCAGGCCCTTGAGCGCGCCGAGCATGGTGACGAGGTCGCCGGTCAGCCGCGCCGCCCGGCCGCGCGAGATCTCGGCGATATCCGGGTTCTTTTTCTGCGGCATGATCGACGAGCCCGTGGCGAAGGCGTCGTCGAGCGTGACCCAGCCGAACTGGCGCGAGGTCCAGAGCGTGACCTCCTCGGCCAGCCGCGAGAGATTGGTCGCGAGCATGGCGGCGACGAACAGGAATTCCGCGACATGGTCGCGCGCGCCGACGGCATCGACCGAGTTTTCGCAGGGCGCGTCATAGCCCAGCGCCTTGGCGCTGAGTTCGGGCGTCAACGCGATCGCCGAGCCGGCAAGCGCCGCCGCGCCGAGGGGCGACTGGCCGGAGCGGCGCTCCCAATCCTGCAGGCGCGAGGCGTCGCGGGCGAGAACCTGGCCATGCGCCATCAGCCAATGGCCGAATGTCACGGGCTGGGCGCTCTGCAGATGCGTGAAACCCGGGCAGACCGAGGCGGCGTGGGTTTCCGACTGGGTCGCGATGGCGTCGAGCAGCTCGGCCAGCATGGCGCCGATCAGCCGAACCTGCTCGCGCAGATAGAGTTTCAGGTTGTTGGCGGCCTGGTCGTTGCGTGAGCGGCCGGCACGGAGCTTGGCCCCGAAGTCGCCGATCCGGGCGATCAGGACCCGCTCGACGAAAGTGTGGACATCCTCGTCATCGGCGCTCGGGCTCAAGGTCCCGGCCTGGACCTCCTGCGAGATGGCTTCGAGCGCGGCGATGATCGCCTGCATTTCGGAGGCGGTGAGCAGTCCTGCCCGCAGCAATTCCGCCGCATGGGCCTTGCCGCCGGCGATATCCTGAGGGGCGAGACGGGCATGGGCGCTGGCGGCGCTGGAAAGCCGCATCAGCCGCGGATCCGGCTGCTTGCGGAAGCGGCCACCCCACAGGCGTGTCGTCTGGTTCATCGCTCTCCCCTTTGGTCTTTTGCAAAGACTGCCCCTTGACCCGTCAGCCAGCAAACGAAACGATCTCCGAAGGGTAGTCCAAAAAGGAATAGCTATTGTGGCCGGCAATCGCCTCCCGCCATCGACGACGGGACTCAGGGTTTTCCTCGCGGTTGCGCGGCTTGGCTCGACCGCGAAGGCCGCCGTCGCGGTCAATCTGACGCAGAGTGCCGTCTCCAAGCAGATTCAGGCGCTCGAGGAGCATCTGGGGACGACGCTGTTCGAGCGCACGCCTCAGGGGCTGAAGCTGACGGAAGCCGGCTCCATCTATAACCCCTATGCGGAGGCCGCGATCGAGCAGATGGAGCGTGGCGCGCGGCGCCTGAGCGAACGCGCTGCCCAGGGGCGGCCGATCCGCCTTCACATGATCGCCATCGCCGGGGAACGCTGGCTGATGGAGCGCTTTCCGGTCTTCGCGCAGGCCCATCCCGAGATCGACGTGCAGTTCACCAATTTCGTCAGCGAGGAGGAGACGGAGGAGCCCGATATCGACATCGGCCACCAGAGCGGGCCACTGCCGGGGCGCGAGTCGCATTATCTCTTCGGACGACAGGTCGCCCTCGTCGCCGCCCCCTCGCTGCTCGAACGCATGGGCGGCTTGCAGCGTCCGGCCGATATCCAGAAGATGACCCTGCTCCAGCATTTCCAGATGCCGACCTTCTGGGCCGAATTCACCGAGACGCATGGCCTGCGGGGCGCGGTTCCCGCCCATACCGTGCGCTACGGCTATTATTCCGTGATCATCCGCGCGGCGATGGCGGGGCTCGGCGTCGCGCTCGCGCCACGCTGCTATGTGGCGGAGGAACTGGCTTCGGGCGCCCTGATCAACCCGCTCGGTCTCGGCTTCGAGAGCGCGACCGGCTGCTGGCTCACCTTCAGCCCCAACACCGAGCACCGGCCGGGATTTGAGGCGCTCGTCGCCTGGCTGCGCGAGGAGGCGGCGATCTTCGAGGCGGCGACGCTGGCCAAGGCTGCCAATGATGCGTCGGCCGTCGCCGCCGGCACTCCTCCGGTGCCCCGACAGGCAAGACGAGGCAGCGCGTCGTAACGAGCGCTGCCTCCTCCACGCCTTGCAGGCTTGGCCCTACAGGAAGCCCGTCGAAATCCACGGCACGGCGGCGACGATCACGAGGCCGATGAGGAGGGCGAGCATATAGGCCCCGATATATTTCAGGCCCTCGTCGGGATTGACCTTGCTGATCGCGCAGGCGCCGTAATAGCCGACGCCGAAGGGCGGGGCGAAGAGTCCGATGCCCATCGCGAGCACCACCACCATCGCGTAATGGACCTCGTGCACCCCGACCTGCTTGGCGATCGGGAACAGCAGGGGGCCAAACAGCACGACAGCGGGGATGCCTTCGAGCACGCTGCCGAGGATGACGAAGGCGAGGATGGAGATCGCCAGGAAGCCCCAGGTGCCGCCGGGAATCGCAGACATCATGCGGGCGAGATCCTGCGAGAAACCCGATTGTGTCAGGCCCCAGGCCATGGCGGTGGCGCAGCCGATGATGAAGATGATCGCGCCGGTCAGCGAGGCGGTATCGACCAGCATCTTCGGCAGGCGCCGCCAATCGAACTGGCGGTAGAGCAGCAGGCCGGCGAGCACGGAATAGGCGATGCCGATGGTCGAGACTTCGGTCGCCGTGGCGACGCCCTCGACCACCGCGGCGCGGATGACGAAGGGCAGGGCGATGGCGGGCAGCGCGATCAGCGCGAGCTTGCCGATCTGCCGGCGCGACTGGCGCACGACATGGCCGAGATCCTCGTGGCGATAGCGCCACCTGACGACGCAACAGAGTGCGATGCCGAGCACCATTGCCGGCAGCAGACCGCCGGTGAACAGGGCCGCAATCGAGACCCCCGTCACCGAGCCGATGGTGATCAGCACGATCGAGGGCGGGATCGTCTCGGTCTGCGCGCCCGTTGCCGAAAGCAGGGCGACGAGATCCCCCGGCGCCGCGCCGCGCGCCTTCATCTCCGGGAAGAGCACCGGCGCGATCGCGGCCATATCGGCGATCTTCGAGCCCGAGATGCCGGAGACCAGGTACATCGCGCCGATCAGCACATAGGACAGGCCGCCGCGGACATGCCCGAGCAGCCCGGCCAGGAACTCGATCATGGCCCGCGCCATGCCTGTCATTTCGATCAGCGCACCGAGGAAGATGAAGAGCGGCACGGCGAGCAGCATGATGTGGCTCATGCCTTCATCGAGCCGTCCGACCATGACGATCAACGGCGTCGAGGTTGTCAGCGCGAGGTAGCCGAACGTCGCCAGCGCGAAGGAAAACGCGATCGGCACACCGGAAAAGACGTTCAGCGCGACGACACCGACGAAGAAGATCACCAGGTTGAGCTTGCCGAGCGGCTTCAGGACAGGGCCCGCGAGCCAGAACAGCAGCAGGAGCGCGACCGTCAGGGCTATCGCGATCAGGGCCGGCTTGAACGAAGGCAGGCGCAGCATCCGGCAGAATGCGACGACCAGCATCAGGCCGATGCCGGCCGGGATTGCGGCTGCGCGCCAGGCATTGGTGATCTCGAGAGCCGGAGTGACGATGAACGCCTCCTCCTCGGCATATTCGAGCGCATGCGGCAGGAGCAGCAGCAGGAAGGCAATGCCGGCAGTGATCGCCAGTGCTTCGAGGCAGGCCCGCGTCTGCGGCCCGACGCGGCTGACCAGGCCCGTCATGCGCATATGCTCGCCGCGCCGGAGCGCAACCACGGCACCCAGCATGGAGAGCCAGAGGAACAGGATCGAGGCCAGTTCGTCCGACCAGACCAGCGGTGCGTGGAAGACATAGCGCGCCGTGACGCCGGCGCCGAGAAGGCCGATCTCGATGACGACGAGCACGGCCACAACCAGTTCGACCAGCCCGCCGACGCTGCGGTCGAGCAGGCCGACGGCGCGACCGAGGCCGCTGGAGGGCCCGATGGCAGGCGCTTGCGCCGCTGCGGCCTGAAGCTCCATGACGTTTCTTCCAGTGGTTGTTTTCCTGCCTTATAGGCGTGCGCGCGGCATCAGGCGAGCGCGATGGCAGCCGCCTCCCGGGCAACGGGTATTCGCTGGAGTCCGGCCTGAACCTGGCGAATCCGCCGAGCGGGAATTGCGCGGCCGGCGCTGCTATGCTGTTGCGGGCGGCTGTTATCCCAGAAACCCTGCCGCCCCAGAAACCGAGTGCACCCGTGATTCCCTGGATCCAGATCGATACCGCGACGATGCCGGGTGGCGGCGGTGAAGTCCGCCTCAAGCAGCGCGGCACGGAATTCTCGATCATGCTGGGCGCGATCGAGTTGATGAACAGTCGCCTCAGCGGCTCGGAGGAGGCGCTGGCAACGCTGGTCGCGGCGCGTCTTGCCGGCCGGCCGGAGCCCCGTATCCTGATCGGCGGGCTCGGCATGGGCTTTACCCTGCGCGCGGCGCTGGCGGCATTCGGGCAAGGTGCGCGGATCGTGGTCTCGGAGCTCGTGCCAGCCGTCGTCGCCTGGGCGCGGGGCCCGATGGCTGCGGTCTTCGGCGATTGCCTCGCCGATCCCCGTGTCACGATCCGCGAGGAGGATGTCGCCCGGACGATCGGCGCCGCTCCCGCGGGGTTCGATGCGATCCTGCTGGATGTCGATAACGGGCCGGAGGGGCTGACCCGCAGGGCGAATGACGATCTCTACGACATGGCGGGTCTGGCGGTTGCACGCGCGGCCCTGCGCCCTGGCGGTGTCCTCGCCGTCTGGTCGTCCGGTCCCGACCATGGCTTCACCCAGCGCCTGCGCAAGAGCGGCTTTGCGGTCGAGGAGGTGAAGGCACGCGCCAACGGCAAGCGTGGCGGCGCAAGGCACGTGATCTGGCTCGCGACCGGTCCTGTTGCCGCCCAGTCCGAGCGCGCGCGGCGAACCGGTTCATGATCGCTCCTGACAGGAGGGCGCACGCCGCGCCGCTATAGACCCGACATGCCGAGACGCCCGCCAAAACCCCTCTCGATCAGCCCGTCGCAGGCCCGCCGGATCTGGCTGCGTGCCCAGCGGCTCGATACGCTCGCTCCCTTCGGCGACGGCCCCGCCGCCACCCCCGCAGCGGTCGACCATCTCGGCTATGTGCAGATCGACACGATCAACGTGGTCGAGCGCTGCCACCATCACATCCTGTGGACGCGTATCCCGGACTACGAGCGCGCGCATCTGCGCCAGGCCCAGAGCGTCGACAAGAGCATCTTCGAATACTGGACGCACGCGCTGGCCTATGTCCCGACCCGGGATCTGCGCTTCTTCCTTCCGGAGATGAAGCGGCGGCGCGAAAACCCTCCGAGCTGGTTCAATTCGGTGACCAAGAAGGACCTGCGCAAGGTCATGGGCCTCGTCCGGCGCGACGGGGCACTCTCGATCCGCGACATCGAGGACGACGTGCTGGTCGAGAAGGATCATGCCTGGGCGAGCCGCAAACCTTCGAAGCGCGCGCTGCAGCTCGCATTCTTCAGCGGTGCGCTGACGATCTGCGAACGCGCCGGCATGCTGAAGAGCTACGAGCTTCCGGAGCGGCATTTTGGCTGGGAACGGGCGCCGCGTCCGGCGACCGAGAAGCAGGTTCTCGACTATCTCCTCGACCGCGCCCTGCGCTCGCAGGGCATCATCAGCCTCGACTCGGTCTGCCATCTCGACGCGCCGCGCAAGCCCGCGATCCGCGAACTGATAGAGGCGAGGCTACGCCGCCGGACACTCGTGCCCGTCGCGATCGAAGGCGCGGGAAAGCAGGAGCATTGGGCGCAACCAGCCACGTTCGAACCGACGCCTGCGCCGGATGCCGAGCTGGTCCATATCCTTTCGCCCTTCGATCCGCTGATCATCCAGCGCAAGCGGCTGAAGCTGTTCTTCGGCTACGATCACCTGTTCGAGGCCTATGTGCCGAAGGAGAAACGGGCGATGGGGTACTTTGCCCTGCCGGTTCTGGTTGGCGACGAGATCGTCGCGGCGATCGACCTCAAGGCCGACCGCACGAACGGGACACTCCTCGTCCAGCAATGGAACTGGGTCGGCAAGGGCTCCGCCGAGCGGCACAAGGCGGTCATCGAGGAGGCGCTGCACCGCTTCGAGCGCTTCCAGCTGGGGGCCTGAGCTTGCCGGCGCAGCCTGAATTCAGCCGAAAAGGTTGCGGAACTGCCGCGGCTGGGAGCGCAGATACTGGTTCGGCGCCTTGACGCTGGCACCGAGATGGGCGGCAGCGTGCCAGGGCCAGCGCGGATCGTAGAGGATGCCGCGCGCCAGCGCGACGAGATCGGCATCTCCGGTGCCGACGATCGCCTCGGCCTGATCCGGCTCGGTGATCAGCCCAACCGCGATACTCGGCATGTTGGTCGCCTGCTTGACGGCCCGCGCGAAGGGGACCTGGTAATTCGGGCCAAGCGGGATCGCCTGCTTGGCCGAGAGCCCGCCGCTGGAGACATGCATGAAGCTGCAGCCGCGCGCTTCGGCGGCCTTGGCGAAGGCGACGGTCTGCTCGACGTCCCAGCCGCCGGGGACCCAGTCGGTGCCGGAGACGCGGAAGCCGACGGGGATGTCCGCAGGGACCACGGCCCGCACGGCGTCATAGACTTCGAGCGGCAGGCGCATCCGGTTTTCGAGCGAGCCGCCATACTCATCCCCGCGCTGGTTCGAGAGCGGCGAGAGGAACTGGTGCAGGAGATAGCCATGGGCGGCGTGCAACTCGATCGCCTGCAGGCCCAGCCGCACGGCACGCTTGGCCGACGCGGCAAAATTCTCGCGAATCCGCGCGATGCCTGCGAGGTCGAGCGCCAGCGGCGCCCGCGGGTGGTCGCCAAACGGGATGGCGGACGGGGCAAGCGTCTGCCAGCCGCCTTGGTCGAGCCCGAGCTGGCCGCCGCCTGTCCAGGGCGCGGCCACCGAGGCCTTGCGCCCGGCATGGCCGAGCTGAATGCCGATCGGCATGTCGGAATACGCACGGACCGCCGCCAGTGTCCTGGCCAGGGCTGCTTCCGTCTCGTCCGACCAGAGGCCGAGGTCCAGCGGACTGATCCGGCCCTCCGGCTCGACGGCCGTCGCCTCGATGAACATCAACGCGGCTCCGGACAGGGCGAGATGGCCGAGATGGATCGTATGCCAGTCGGTCGCCCGGCCGTCCTCGGCCGAATACTGGCACATCGGCGCGATCACGATGCGGTTGGCGAGTTCGAGGCCGCCGAGCTTGTACGGGGTGAAGAGCTGGCTGGTCATGATGCCTCCGGCGGTTCCATCGCGCCGCGCGGACGGACCCGCCGACCGGCTGTTTCTAGCCGTCTCGCCAAGCCGCTGACTACAGGCAACAGCGCAAGGGCACGGTTGCAGTTGCGAAGAGAGCGCTATGGCGCAGCCGAGACCAGCCAGATTGCAATGGGGAAGGTCAGCGCCGCCAGGGCCGTCGAGAGCACGATCGCGGCCGCGATCGGCCGGCTATCGGTCTCGAAGCGTTCGGAGATGACGAAGACATTGGCCGCGATGGGCAGGGCCGAATAGAGCACGCCGGCCGTGACCCAGAACGGGTCAAGCTTGAGCACGACGGCAAGCACGATCCAGGTCACCAGCGGGTGCAGCACGAGCTTGCCGACGACCAGTGGTGCAATCCCGAGGGCCGGGAGCTTGCTGCCGCCACCGCTCCATTGTCGCGCGGCGAGGCCGAGCGCGAAGACACCGACCGGCGCCGCCGCATTGCCGAGGAACGAGAGGAAGCGGTCGATCGGTTCGGGGATCGCGACCCCGCTGATCGAGAGCGCGAGGCCGCCGGCGATCGACAGCATGAAGGGGTTGAGGATCGTGCCGCGGACCAGCCGCCCCGCGATGGCGGGCACCGAACCGACGCCGCGCCCGGCTTCGATCAGCCCAATCGAGAGAGGCACGATGAGCGCCGTGTCGCAGATCAGGCCGATCGCGATCGGTGCCGCGGCGCGCTCGCCGAGGAAGGCCAGCATCAGGGGAATGCCAAGGAAGGCGAAATTGCCGCCGACGAGGCTTTGCCCGCGCGAGACCGCATTGGGGAAGGGCAGGGCGCGCAATCGCGTGCCGATGAGGATGCCCAGCACCATGATCGTCACGCCGATCGCTGCCAGCGCCACGAAGAAGGTCGTGTTCCAGAGCTCGGCGATCGGCTGCCGCGACATCACGCGCAGCACCATCGCGGGCGTCGCGATCATGAAGGCGAAGGTGTTGAGCACCCTGACGGAATCGGGGCCGAACAGCGTGCGGCCGGAAACCAGCGCGCCGAGCGCGATCACCGCGAAGAACGGCGTGCTGGTGGCAAGGAATTGAAGCATCGATTGCGCTGACGGCTGGAGAACCCGCGCGTCGCCCCGGCTGTGCCTGTCCCGGCACCGGAATGACGCGCGTCCTGCTCTCTACCAGCCGGGGTTCGGCCTTGGCCATGCGGCCCGATGCCTGACCGCCCGCCGCCAACGCAGGCGTCGCAGTGATCAGTTCGCCTGGAAGGCGCCGATCATGTAGCTCTCGTTGCCGATCTCGGTGACGCGGCCTTTCACCTCGTAGTTCGCGAGATCGACGATCCAGACCACGCTGGAATTCGACTTGCCCTTGGGTGCGCCGGTGATCGCGGCATATTTGCCGTCAGGCGTGATCGCGATGCCGCGCGGGCGGGAGGGTTCGCCGCCGGGCGTCTTCAACTCGACCCGCTTGATCGTCGCGGGCTGCCCGGCGATGGCCTTGGCGACATCGATGATGTCGATATTGTTCGAGCGGAAATGCGTCGACAGGATGCGCTTGCCGTCCGGCAGGAACGCCGCCACGAAGGGACGCGTCGGCACGGACTTGTCGTCGGTGCCGACCAGCACGCGGGCGACCTCGGCCTTGGCGGGGTCCGATAGCGCCTTCTCGACATCGATGATCGAGACGGTATTGCCGGGCGTGTCGGTCTGCGCGTTCTCGCGGGAGGCATGCGCCACGAGCTTTCCGTCCGGGCTGGTCGAGATGCCGAAGCCGCCCGCCTGCACGGGAATGCGCGCGATCTCCGCCCCGGCTTCACCGGCAATCGCCTTCTGCAGGCTGATCACCGAGATATCGTCCGTGCCGCCATTGGCGCCGAAGATCGTGCCGCCGCCGAGCGGACTGATCGTCACGCCGTTGGTGTCTGGGAAACACCCGAATTTCGGATCGGGCGCGCGGTGCGGCACCGGATGGGGAGGGCAGGGGAAGCCGGGCTTGCCGAAAGCCTGCTCGACCCGACGAATGACCTTGTTGCTGGCGAGGTCGACGATGCTGATATGGCGGCCGCCATCCTCGTCGCCCTTCTGCTCGGCATGGGCGAGCGCGGCATGCCGGCCGTCCGGCGCGATCGCGAAACCGGTCGGCCCAAAACCTTCCGTCTCGATATAGCCCTCGACGGCCGCAAGCGTGCCGTTGCTCGCCGGATCGAGCGCCTTCTTGAGATCAACGATGGTGACGGTGCCGGCATGGCCATGCTGGAAGGCGGCGGCATCCGCCGGTCTGGTGCGGCCGGAATGATTGACCACATAGGCGCGCCGGTAATCCGGCGAGATGGTGATGGTGATCGGTTGGCCGCTGGAGATCGTGTCGGCCTTGCCGGTCCCAGTCGCGTCGATATCGGGCGTGACGCGGATGCGGTTCACCACCGCATTCGGCGTGCCGTCATTGGCCGGATCGATCGCCTTTTCCAGGTCGATCACCAGGACGACATTGTCCCACCGCCCGCTTGCGAGGAAATAGTCCTTTGCCATGGCGGCCTGTATTCCTCCGGCAGCGATCAGCGCCGTTACGCCAGTCAGAAGCATCGTCCTTAGCATCGTCCGTCCTCCTTCGGCTTAACCCGTTTGTCCGGGTCCTTGGTTGGGATGCCTGCTGTCGCTCCGGCTTTTCGCGTCAGCCCTCCAGCGCCATGTCGAGCACGCGGGCGACATGCAGCGCCTCTCGGCCGGCACCATCATGGATCTGGTGGCGGCAGCTCGTGCCGTCGGCGACGACGAGGTCTTGCGCTTCGGCCTTGCGCACAGCCGGCAGCAGCGAGAGCTCGGCCATGGCGAGCGAGACATCCATGGTGTCCGCGCCATAGCCGAAGGCGCCCGACATGCCGCAGCAGCTCGACTCGATCGGCCTGACGTCGAGGCCCGGAATCGCGCGGAGCGTCGCCTCGACGGCGCCCATCGCCGCAAACGCCTTCTGGTGGCAATGCCCGTGCAGATGAGCGACGCGACCCGCCTGGTCCTTCAGCGGCAGCGTGGTCGTCCCGGACTTGATGTCGGCTGCGAGCAGCTCTTCGAGCAGGAAAGCCGCGCTGGCCGCAGGTTCGGCCAGTTCCTTGGGCAGGAGCGCGCCAAACTCGTCGCGGAAGGTCAGCAGGCAGGAGGGCTCGAGTCCGACGATGCGCGCACCCCCGGCGATATAGGGCGAGAGCGCATCGAGCGTGCGCTTGGCCTCGGTGCGCGCCTCGTCGACCAGCCCGGCCGAGAGGAAGGTCCGGCCGCAGCAGAGCGGCCGGCCGCCGTCAGCCGGTTCGACCTTGTGGATGCGATAGCCGCCGGCAGTGAGCACGCGCTCCGCCGCCTCGAGGTTCTCGCGCTCGTAGTAGCGGTTGAACGTGTCGCCGAAGAGCACGATGTCGCGCCCGTCGCCCTTCACATCGCTTGCCGTCGCCGGCTTGCCGGCCTGCGCCCAGGGCTTGCGCCAGACCGGCAGCGAACGCCGCGCGCTGAAGCCGAGCCAGCGCTCGCTCAGTTTGGCGAGAGCCGGGATGCGATCGCGCAAGTTCATCAGCGGCGCCAGTTTCGCGGCATAGGGCGCGTAGCGCGGCAGCCAGGCGATCAGCCGCTCCTTCAGCGGCAGGCCATGGCGCTGGTGATAGTGGTGGAGGAACTCGATCTTCATCCGCGCCATGTCGACGCCGGTTGGGCAGTCGCGCTTGCAGCCCTTGCAGGAGACGCAGAGATCGAGCGTCTCCTTCATCTCCGGCGAGGTGAAGGCGTCGGGTCCGAGCTGCCCGGAAATCGCGAGGCGCAGGCTGTTGGCGCGCCCGCGCGTCAGATGCGTCTCGTCCTTGGTGGCGCGATAGGACGGGCACATCGTGCCGCCGGAGAGTTTCCGGCAGGTGCCGTTGTTGTTGCACATCTCGACGGCGCCGCCGAGCCCGCCCCAGTCGGACCAATCGAGCGCGGTTGCGGCCGGGATGGGCGTCGCATAGCCCGGCGGAAACCGCATCAGGCTGCGATCGTCCATCTTGAGCGGGCGCACGATCTTTCCGGGGTTCAGCCGGTTCTCCGGGTCGAACCCGTCCTTCACCGCCTCGAAGGCGCGCGTCAGCGGGGCGCCGAACATCGGCTCGACGAATTCCGAGCGGGAAATGCCGTCGCCATGTTCGCCTGAATAGGAGCCCTTGAACTGGCGCACGAGATCGCAGGCGGCCTCGGCAATGCCCCGCATCGCCTTGACGCCCGCTTCGTCCTTCATGTTCAGGATCGGGCGGACATGCAGGCAGCCGACCGAGGCATGGGCATACCAGGTGCCGCGCGTGCCGTGGCGGGCAAAGAGCTCGGTCACTGCGTCGGTGTAGTCGGCGAGATGTTCGAGCGGGACCGCGCAATCCTCGATGAAGGAGACCGGCTTCCCGTCGCCCTTCATCGACATCATGATGTTGAGGCAGGCCTCACGCACCTCCCAGACCGGCTTCTGCCGCGCCGGCTCGACGACCTCGACGACCGCATCGGCAAATCCGTGGTCGGCCATGCACTGGTCGAGCCGCATCAGGTCGCGCTTCAGCGCCGTGAGATCGTCGCCGGCGAACTCGACCAAGAGCAGGCAGTTCGGCTGGCCTCTGGTGATGTCGGCGAGCGTCCGCACGAAGAGCGGGATATCGGCGCCGAGCACCAGGACATTGTTGTCGACGAGTTCGACCGCGACCGGACCCAGCGCCACGATATGCCGGGTCGTCTCCATCGCCGCGCGAAAATCGGGGAAATGGCAGACGCCCATGACGCGGTGCGTCGGCAGCGGCGAGAGTTTGAGCGTCGCCTCGGTGGTGATGGCGAGCGTGCCTTCCGAACCGACCAGCAGATGCGACAGGTTCGGCCGCGCCGGAAGCAGCTCGTCGAGATTGTAGCCGCCGACCCGGCGCTGCACCTTCGGGAAGATGCGCTCGATTTCTTCGCGGTGTCCGTCGGCCAGAGACAGCATCCGCGTCATCAGATCCCGGGCCCGGACCGAGGCATTGTCGCCGACCGGGCTCTCGCCCAGCGCAAAGGCCTCGCCGTCATGGAACTGGGCCCGCAGGGCGATGACATTGTCGACCATCTTGCCGTAGCGCAGGGAGCGCGCGCCGGAAGAGTTGTTGCCGGCCATGCCGCCAATGGTGCAGCGGCTCGCTGTCGAGGGCTCGACCGGGAAGAACAGGCCGTCCTTCTTCACATGGCCGTTGAGCTGCTCCAGCACGATGCCGGGTGCGACCGAGACCGTGCGCGAGGCCGGGTCATAGTCGCGGACCGCATTGAAATGCCGGCTCATGTCGAGGATCAGCGCGTCGCCGATCGGCTGGCCGTTCTGGGAGGTGCCGCCGCCGCGCGCGATCACCGGAACGCCATGCTCGGCCGCGATCTGGAGGGCGGCGGCGATGTCGGCCTCGCTCTTCGGGAAGGCGACGCCCTGCGGGATGATCTGGTAGATCGAGGCGTCGGTGGCATAGCGCCCGCGGGTGAAGGCGTCGAAGCGGACCTCGCCTTCGAGCGCCTGGGCCAGGCGCCGTTCCAGCCCGAGATTGCGCGAGCCCTGTTTGGCGAGAGGGGCGGCATGGGTCATCGCGTCACGTATCCATTCCAGTTCAACTTGCCCCGGCCCTGCATTTCGCTTCGGCCGGAACGACCCGCATTCCCGTGGAAGCGGTCACCTATTCGGCAGCTTCGGCCGCTTTTCCAGCCCGGCCGCTTCTGCGACGCGCCGCCCCGATCAGATCCGACACCGGCCCCCAGAAGAGCAGGATCATCGCCAGCGCAACCAGCGTCGTGACGAGCCCGTTGGCGAAGAAGACCCCGAGACTGCCGCCGGAGCCGAGCAAGGCCTGCCGGAAGGCGTCCTCGGCCCGGTCGCCAAGGACGAGCGCCAACACCAGCGGCGCGAGCGGGTAATCGAGCTTCTTGAAGACATAGCCGATGATGCCGAAGATCAGCATCAGCCAGATGTCGAAGATCGAGTTGGAGATCGTGTAGGCGCCGATGGCGCAGACGATCAGGATCACCGGCGCGACGAAGGAGAAGGGGATGCGCATGATCGCGGCAAACAGCGGCACGGTCGCCAGCACGATGATCAGGCCGGCGAGATTGCCGAGATACATCGAGGCGATCAGCCCCCAGACAAAATCCTTCTGCTCGACGAAGAGCATCGGGCCGGGCTGAAGCCCCCAGACCAGCAGGCCGCCGAGCAGCACGGCCGCAGTGGCCGAGCCCGGGATGCCGAGCGCCAGCATCGGCAGCAAGGCGCTGGTGCCGGCGGCATGCGCCGCGGTCTCCGGCGCCAGCACGCCCTCGATCTCGCCCTTGCCGAAATTGGCGCCGCGTCGCGAGAAACGCTTTGCGAGGCCGTAGCCCATGAAGGAGGCGGCGATCGCGCCGCCCGGCGTCACGCCCATCCACATGCCGACGAGGCTGGAGCGGACGAGCGTCGCCCAGTAGCGCGGCAGCCCGGCCCAGGTCCGCAGCACGACCTTGAGATCGATCGTCGCCTGCTTGCCCTTGAAGACCAGACCTTCCTCTACGGTGAGCAGGATCTCGCTGACGCCGAACAGGCCGATCACGACGATCAGGAAGTCGAAACCGCGCATCAGCTCGGTCGAGCCGAAAGTCATGCGCAAATCGCCCGAGATCGAGTCGAGCCCGACTGCCGCCAGCAGGAAGCCGATGCAGAGCGAGGCCAGGATCTTGGCCCGGTTCTCACGGCCCATGCCGATGAAGGAGCAGAAGGTCAGCAGGAAGACGGCGAAGAACTCGGCCGGCCCGAAGCGCAGCGCGAAGGAGGCGACCAGGGGCGCGACGAAGGTGATCAGGATAACGCCGGACAAGGCTCCGATGAACGAGGCCGTGAAGGCGGCGGTGAGCGCCTCGGCCGCCTTGCCCTGCACCGCCATCGGATAGCCGTCGAAGGTGGTCGCGACCGACCAGGCCTCGCCGGGGATATTGAACAGGATCGAGGTGATCGCGCCGCCGAACAGCGCCCCCCAGTAGATCGAGGAGAGCAGGATGATCGCCGAGGTCGGGTCCATGCCGAAGGTCAGCGGCAGCAGGATCGCGACCCCGTTCGGACCGCCGAGGCCCGGCAGCACGCCGACGATGATGCCGAGCACCACGCCGATCACCATGAATCCGACATTGTGCCAGGAGAGCGCGACCTGGAAGCCGGCGATCAGCGAGGAGAGGTCTTCCATCAGCGTAACCTCAATAGCCGAGCATGGCTTCGAGCGGACCCTTGGGCAGGGGCACGCGGAACTGCTGTTCGAAGATCCAGAAACAGACGATCGGCACGAGGATGGCGGTGAGCACGATGCTCCACCAGCGCGAGGTCGCGACGACCGCCATGAAGACGAGGATGAAGATGCTCGCGGCGACATAGAGCCCGAGCGGCTGGATCAGCGCGACGAAGAGAACGAGCGGGCCGAGCACGCGCGAAACCTGCCCGAGCTGCTCGAAGGTGACGAAGACGCTATTCTCGGTGCGAAAGGACTGCACCAGGATGAACAGCGAGGCGGCCAGGAACAGCCAGCCGACGCGGGCCGGAAAGAAGCCGTTCTGCGGACCATTGTCCCAGCCCGCTCCGCGGCCATAGGAATCCCAGAGCACGACGAAGGCGAGGCCGATCAGGATCGCGGCCGTGACGAGTTCGACGGGGCGGCGCGAGAGGCCGCGCGGCGTTTCGCCTTCAGGATGAGCGGACATCGGGATCTCCGTCGGCAGAGGGAGGAGGCCCGCCGTGACGGCGGGCCGGTCGAGCTCAGGCCAAAGCATCGGCCCGAAAAGTGGATCGCGGTTTTCGGGAAAGCCGATGCAAACGCGGAAAGGCTGGAGCATCGGCCCGAAAAGAGGGGCGCGGTTTTCGGAAAAGCCGATGCAAACGTAGAAGGCTGCATGATCGGATCGGATATGGTTCCGGTCCGATCATGCAAGGGCTACTTCGCCGTGAAGCCGGCCTCGCCCATCAGCTTGGCGTGCTTCTCCTCATCGGCCTTGAGGAAGGTGACGAAAGCCTCGCCGTCGCGATAATCCGGAACCAGCGCGCTGCGGGCGAGGTAGTCCTTCCATTCCGGCGTCTCGGAGACCTTCTTGAACAGGTTCACGTAGAAGGCCTGCTGCTCCTTGGTGACCTTGCCGGGCATGAACATGCCGCGCAGCATCTGGTAGGTGACGTTCAGCCCCTGCGAGGCGCAGGTCGGGATGTCGGCCCAGGATTTTCCGTCGGCGACCGGCGTCGAGTAGGTCATCTTCTGCTCGGAGAAGACACAGATCGGCCGTGTCGCGCCGCCCCGCCAGTTGGCGACGTCCTCGGCCGGGTTGTTGGTGCTGGCATCGATGTGATTGCCGGAAAGCTGGGTCGAGGCCTGGCCGCCGCTGGTATGCGGGATATAGGCGAACTTGACCCCGCCGGCCTTCTCCATGCCGAAGACGATCAGGTTGTCTTCGCGCTTCGACGAGGTGCCGCCGATCTTGAGCGGGGGCGAGGCTGCCTTCGCCGCTGTCATGAAGTCGCCGGCGGTCTGGTAGGGCGCCTTGGCGTTGACCCAGAGCACGAAGGAATCCTGCGCCATCATCGCGATCGGCGTGTATTCGGTCCAGTTCAGCGGCAGCTTGGTCGCCATCGGCGTCATGAAGATGCCGCTCGACGTGGTGATCAGCTTGTGCGGGTCGCCCGCCGCCTTCTGGATATCGAGCATGCCCTCGGCGCCGCCGGCGGCCGGCTTGTTGACCACGATGATCGGCTGCGAGGTCAGGTTATTCTTCTGGATGATGCCCTGCATCGTCCGCGCCATCTGGTCGGAGGCGCCGCCGGCCGAGAAGGGGACGACGATTTCGATGGCCTTGGTCGGCTCCCAGGCCAGTGCGGGTGTCGTCACTGCTGCGAGCGCCGCGCCAGCGGCAAGCCAATGCTGCTTCATCTCTTCCAACCTCCCTGCAACGCGCTCTGTCGGCGCCGTAGCGAGAGCCTAGAATCAAAAAATTTTGCATTCAATCTGAAAAATGAAGATGGCCGGATTGACGACGAGCGGTCTCCGGTCGGCGCTCGGCGCAAATGCCAATGAGGTCTGAGCGCGCGGCTGACTCAGGCCGAATGGCTCTCTTCGTCCAGCTCGTCCGTCTGCGTGGCGCTCTGATGCTGCGCCGCCTTTCGCTTGTTGCGCAGATGCAGGAACATGATGTCGCTGAGTTCGCTGCCGGCGCGCCGGCGCAGGGCATCGAGGATGGCCTCGTGCTCGCGCATCGCCTCGCCCCAGCGATCGCGCTCCTTGTCGAGATTGGCGGAATAGCGCACGCGCCGGATGCGGCCGGCAATGCTGTTATAGGTCGCACTGAGTGTCGCGTTGCCGGCGGCTGCGACGATCATGCGGTGGATGTCCTGGTTGCACTGGAAATAGCCGTGCATGTCGCGCCGCAGGTAGAAACGATACATCTCGTGATGAGACTGCTCGATTTCTGCGATTTCCTCGTCGCTGATGCGTTCGCAGGCCAGTCGCCCTGCCAAAGCTTCGAGCCCGCCCATCACGTCGAACAATTCGCGCAGATCGTCGGCGCTGAGGGCGCGCACGCGTGCTCCGCGATTGGGCAGGAGGTCGATCAGCCCCTCCGCGGCCAGGACCTTGAGCGCCTCGCGCAGCGGTGTGCGTGAGATGCCGAACCGGTCGCAGAGCAGGCGCTCGGGTACGCGCGCGCCATCGGCGAGATTGCCTTCGACGATATAGTCGCGCAGCGCGGCCAGGAGTTCGCCGTGCAGCGATGTCTGCCCGGCGCCGTCCTCGCGTCGCAGCGACGGGCCTTCGGTCGTCTCAGTGTCGAGGGCGATGTTCGTCATGCTGGTTTGCTACGCGAGTGGGCGGCCCCGTGTCGAGATCGATCGGCGTAATATTGCACGCGCGGGCGGTGTTGCCAAAGGCAAAAATGAATGCAAAACATCGGCCATCACGAGCGGCGAGCCGGAAGTGCCGCCACGTCCGAATAGGGAGTTATCGCCATGGCATCGCAGCAGGGCCGCCATTTCCTTCAGATTCCCGGCCCGAGCCCGGTTCCCGACCGCATCCTGCGGGCCATGGACATGCCGGTGATCGATCATCGCAGCGCCGAGTTCGCGAAGCTCGGGCGCGAGGTGCTCGACGGCGCCAAGTCGGTGTTCAAGACCAGCCAACCGGTGGTGATCTATCCGTCCTCCGGGACCGGTGCCTGGGAAGCGGCGATCGTCAATACGCTCTCGCCCGGCGACACCGTGCTTATGGCCGAGACCGGCCATTTCGCCACGCTCTGGCGCCAGATCGCCGGGCGTTTCGGCATCGAGGTCGATTTCATTCCGGGCGACTGGCGCCGTGGCGCCGATCCGGCCGCGATCGAGGCAAAGCTGGCCGAGGACCGCGGCCACAAGATCAAGGCGGTGATGGTCGTCCATAACGAGACCTCCACCGGTTCGACCAGTCGGATCGCCGAGATCCGCAAGGCGATCGACAAGGCCGGTCACCCGGCGCTGTTCATGGTCGACACCATTTCCTCGCTCGCCTCGGTCGACTACAGGCACGACGAGTGGCAGGTCGACGTCACGGTTTCGGGCTCGCAAAAGGGCCTGATGCTGCCGCCGGGCCTCAGCTTCAACGCGATCTCGGAAAAGGCGATGGCCGCCTCGCGGGCGAACACAATGCCGCGCTCCTATTGGGACTGGCAGGAGATGGTGAAGATCAACGCCAACGGCTTCTTCCCCTACACGCCGGCGACGAATCTGCTCTACGGCCTGCGCGAAGCCGTCAGGATGCTGCATGAGGAAGGGCTGGATGCCGTCTTCGCCCGCCATGAGCGCCTTGCCGCGGCGACGAGGTCCGCGGTGAAGGCCTGGGGGCTGGAGATCCTCTGCGAGAACCCCGCGGAATATTCGCCGGTGCTGACCGCTGTGCTGATGCCGCCGAGCCACGACGCCGACCATTACCGCAAGGTGGCGCTCGAGAAGTTCAACATCTCGCTCGGCTCCGGCCTCGGCAAGGTTGCCGGCAAGGTCTTCCGGATCGGCCATCTCGGCGAATGCAATGAACTGACCCTGCTTGGCGCGCTGTCCGGCGTCGAGATGGGGCTGGCGGCCGCCGGCGTGCCGCATCGCAGTGGCGGCGTGCAGGCGGCGATGGCCGCGCTCGAAGGCCGCGAAGAAGCCAATACGCCAAAGGCTGCGGTGGCCTGACGAGGGGAGAAGTCCCGGGGGCCCTCTGAACCGAGAGGGCTCCCGGGGCTTCGCGCTCGCCTTGCGAGCATTTCTGCGCTTCCGCTGCGCAGGATTCGGAGTGCCGCAGGCCGAATTGCCCATGGTAGAACCGGGCAGTCGCCGCTCCGGAACCCGCCGATGACCGATCCTTCCTCGTCCATCCTGTTGACCGTCGAGGCCGGCGTCGCGGTGCTGACGCTGAACCGCCCTGAGGTGCTGAATGCCTTCGACGCGGCCATGGCGGAAACCTTCCTGGCCCGGATCGAGGAGATCGCGGCACGCCGGGATGTCCGCGCCATCCTGCTGAAAGGCGCGGGCAGGGGCTTCTGTGCTGGCGGCGACGTTTCGCAATTCAGCGCCGGCGGCGACCCCGAGGCCGCGATCGAGGCGATCATCACTCCGCTGCATGCCGGGCTAAGACGGCTCGATGAACTACCGCAGCCTTCGATCGCCTGCCTGCATGGCGCGGTGGCCGGAGCGGGTTTCAGCCTGGCGCTCGCCTGCGATCTCGCGATCGCCGCCGAGAATGCAAAGTTCACGCTGGCCTATGCCCGCATCGGCGCGACGCCGGACGGGTCCGGGACCTATCATCTGCCGCGCATCGTCGGCATGAAGAAGGCCAAGGAGCTGGCGTTGCTGGCCGAGACGATCGATGCCGGCGAGGCGCTGCGGCTCGGCCTGATCAATCGCACGGTGGCGGCCGAGATCCTCGATGCCGAGGCCATGGCGCTGGCGCGCAGGCTCGCTGCCGGGCCGACGCAGGCCTATGGCCGGATCAAGGCGCTGCTCGGTGCTTCGCTCGGCAACAACCTGGGCAACCAGCTGGACGCCGAGCGCGACGCCTTCCACGCCTCGACCCGGACGACGGATTTCAGCGAGGGAGTGGCGGCCTTCCTGGAGAAGCGGCCAACTCACTTCACGGGCCGCTAGGGGATTTGAGATGCAGGACTCCCATCGCGTTCTCTTCACGAGCCCGGCCGAGTTCGTCGACAGCGACCATCCGATGGTGATCGCCGAGGCGCGCCTGCTGACTTCGGGCATCAGCGACCCCGCCGAGCAGGCTGGTATTCTCTATCAGGCGGTACGCGACGGCATCCGCTATGACCCCTATGGCGACTATCTCAATCCCGAGACCTATCGCGCCAGCTCCGTGCTGGCGGCCGGCATCGGCTACTGCGTCGGCAAGGCCGCGCTTTACGCTGCCTATTGCCGGGCCCTCGGCATTCCCGCCCGCCTCGGGCTCGCCGACGTCAAGAACCATCTCGCCACGCCGCGCCTGCTGGAGGCCGTCGGCACCAATGTCTTCGCCTATCACGGCTATACCGAGGTTTTCCTCGACGGGCGCTGGCTGAAGGCTTCTCCGACCTTCAACGCGCGCCTCTGCGACAGGCTCGGCGTTGCGACGCTCGGCTTCGACGGCAAGAGCGATGCGCTGCTGCAGAGCTTCGATGGGCAGGGCCGCAGTTTTATGGACTATGTCGCCCAGCACGGCAGCTTCTTCGATGTGCCGGTGAAGTTCCTGATCCGCGAGATGTCGCGGCTTTATCCGAAGCTTTGCGTTCCCGGCGGACTGCGCGGCAGCAGCATGGAGCAGGAGGCGCGGCCCTCGGCGCCGGGCTGAACGCGAAACGCGCTGTCCCCTGGGCGAGTGCGTAAGACTCAGCGCGCGTCGTGAAAGATCAGCCCGGTGGTGTAGCGCTCGCCCGAGCGCACCCGGCTGACGCCGTGGCGGAGATTGACGCGGTAGGTGCCGCGGGAACCCCGCATCGGCCGGTGCTGCACGGCGAAGATCGCGGCTTCTCCCTGAGCCAGCGGCACGACCTCGGGCCGCGACTGCATGCGCGGCCGCTGCTCGACCAGAGTGAACTCGCCACCGGTGAAATCGACTCCTGGCTGCGAGAGCAGGATGACCATCTGGAACGGGAAGAACAGGTCGCCGTAAAGGTCCTGATGCAGGCAGTTATAATCACCCGCGCCGTACTTCAGCAGCAGCGGGGTCGGCCGGGTCTGCCCGGCCTCGTGGCAGAGCGCGAGGAATGCGTCGAGAGCCTCGGGATAGCGCTGCGCGATCCCCAGCGTCTCGTTCCAGCGATTGGCGACGGGAGCGAGGCGCTCATAGATGACTGGGCGCAGAGCCGCGAGCATCTCCGGCAACGGATGGGCGAAGTACTGGTACTCGCCACTGCCAAAGCCGTGCCGCGCCATGACGATGCGGCTGCGGAAATGGCTCTCATCGGCATAGAGCGCAGCCAGCGCGCGGCACTCCTCCGGGCTGAGCAAGGGGCCGGTCAGGCCGACGCCATGCGAGTCGAGTTCCGCCTCGATGCGGCGCCAGTGCAGCGCATCGACGCGGGATGCGAGGGAGGGGACTTCCGTCGGTCTTGCTGCGGCGGGCATGGCGGGAGCCTTCTTCGACTGGCATGTGCGTGTCGAGGAAGGCTCCCATGCCTCGGGCATGGGCTTCCACCCGGTTTCTGCGCGGCCTGCTGAATCTCCGGCGGGAAAACCGCGATCCACTCTTCGGGGCGATGCTTTAACCCGCAGGCTTGAGATAGGGCATCTTTACGCCCTGTTCGGCCATCGTGCTGCGATTGCTGGCCTGCCGCTTCTTGATCTCGGCACGGGCGACCGTGCGCAGATGCACCTCGTCCGGCCCGTCGATGAAGCGCAGTGCCCGGCCCCAGCTATAGATGAAGGCGAGCGGCGTATCGTTGGAGAGGCCGGCGGCGCCGAAGACCTGAATGGCCCGGTCAGCGATCTTGGTCTGCAGTCGCGTCGCCACGACCTTGATCGCGGAGACCTCGGTGCGCGCGGCCTTGTTGCCGTGCTTGTCCATCATCCAGGCGGCGCGCAGGCAGAGCAGCCGAGCCTGGTCGATCTCCATGCGCCCTTCGGCAATCCAGTCCTGGACATTGGCATAGTCGGAGAGATGGCGGCCAAAGGCCTTTCGCTGCAGCGCGCGCTCGACCATCAGTTCGAGCGCGACCTCGCATTGGCCGATCGTGCGCATGCAGTGGTGGATGCGGCCGGGCCCGAGCCGCGCCTGGGCCAGCGCAAAGCCGGCGCCTTCCTCCCCGAGCATGTTGGCGGCCGGGACGCGGACCGTGTCGAAATCCGTTTCGGTATGGCCTTCGGGCGAGTGGTGGTTGAGGAGCGGCAGGTTGCGCATCACGGTCACACCGGGCGTATCCATCGGCACGATCACCATGGAATGGCGCTTGTGCGGATCGGCCTCCGGGCGCGTGTCCGAGAGACCCATGACGATGCAGAATTTGACGTTCGGATGCAGCGCGCCGGTCGTCCACCATTTCCGGCCGTTGATGACGTAGTCTTCGCCGTCGCGGGTGATCGTGGTCTGCAGGTTGGTCGGGTCGGAGGAGGCGACGCCGGGCTCGGTGATGCCGACGCAGGAGCGGATCTCGCCCTTCATCAACGGCACGAGAAAGCGTTCGCGCTGCGCCGGCGTCGCGAACATGTGCAGGATTTCCATGTTGCCGGTGTCCGGGGCGTTGCAGTTGAACACCTCCGACGACCAGAAGATCCGGCCCATGATCTCCGCCAGGGGGGCGTATTCGAGATTGCTCAGCCGCGTCCCGGGCTCGTCGGGTTTCAGCGCCGGCAGGAACAGGTTCCACAGGCCCTCGGATTTTGCCTTCTCCTTCAGCCCGTCGATCAGCGCCAGCGGATAGCGCCCGGCCTCGACCTCATGTTTCCACGCCGCGTCGGCCGGTTGCACATGGGCATCCATGAACGCTTGAAGCCTCGAGCGCAGCTCTTCGACCCTGGCGGAATAGGCGAAATCCATGGCGATCCCCGTTCAACTCTGGTCGATGATAACGGCAGCCTGCCGCGCAAAGCTCTCGGCCATCTCGCCGACCGCGATCGCATTCTCTGCCGCCGCATTGCCGGCCCTGGCGCGCGCCGCGATGCCATCGAGGATGACGGCAAAGCGGAAGAGCGAGAAGGCGAGGTGGAAGCGTCCCGGACCGTCCGTGCGTCCCGCCGCCGCGCAATAGCGGGAGAGGTACTCGGCTTGCATCGGGATGCCGAGCGCCTCCCGGTCGAGGCCCATGATGCCCTGATACATCGCAGGTCCGGAATGCCAGGGCAGGCAGGAAAAGGCCGCGTCCGAGAGCGGATGGCCGAGCGTTGAGAGTTCCCAGTCGAGCACGGCGACGACGCGCGGCTCGACCAGGTGAAACATCAGGTTGCCCATCCGGAAATCGCCATGGACGATCGTCGTCTCCGCGCTTTCGTCGAGATGGGCGCTCAGCCAGTCGATCAGCCGATCGATCTCGGGAATCTCACGAGTTTTGGTCTCGCGCCATTGCCGGCCCCAGCGCGCGAGCTGGCGGGCATAATAATTCCCCGGCTTGCCGTAATCGGCGAGGCCGGCCGCCTGCCAGTCGAAGCGATGCAGCGCAGCCAGGGTCTCGGCCATGGCGAAATACATCTGCCGCCGCTCGGCCGGCGCCACGCCAGGCAGCGCCGCATCATGGAAGACGCGGCCGTCGAGCCGTTCCATCAGATAGAAGGGCGTGCCGACGACGTCGTCCTCGGCATGGAACAGCAGCACCGGCGGCACCGGCACCTGCGAGCCCGTGAGCGCCTTGAGGATGCGGTATTCGCGGTCGACCGCATGGGCCGAAGGCAGCAGGGGGCCGGGCGGCTTCTTGCGCATGACCAGCCGCGTGCCGGCTTCGGGAAAGGACAGGAAGAAGGTCGGATTCGACTGCCCGCCGCTGATCCGCTCCAGCACCATCGCGCCGGCCGCCCGGACGGGCAGGGCGGAGCGCAGGAAGGCTTCGAGCCGGGCAGGGTCGAACTCGGGAGCGGCGGAGGTGGAGCCGGAGGACATGCCGGCATCATCGGGGCGGGATGAGGAGAGGTCAACGCGGCAGGGCGCGTGAAGGCCTGGCGGAACGCGCCACGATCAGAGCCGCGAGGATGTTCGCGCAGGCGCTGACCAGGATCGCGATCGCATAGCTCTGGTTCAGGTCGAAGATGAGCCCGGCGGCGGTCGGTCCGATCAGGGTCCCGAACGCGACGCTGGTATAGAGAATGCCGATGATCCCGCTGACATTGCGCCCGCCGAAATGATCCATCACGACCGCCGGCAGGACAGCGACCCAGCCGCCATAGAAGACGCCATAGAGCAGCGCGAAGACGGCCAGCATCGCAAAACTGCTCGAGAGCCACCAGATGCCGAGCGCGCCGGCCATGCCCATGAACATGACCAGAAGTGCAGTGTTGCGGCCGATCCGGTCCGCCAGATTGCCGAGGCAGAAGCGGCCGGCGGTGCTGCCGACACCGATCAGCGCAAGCAGCAGGACGGCCCGGCCCTGCGGGACGCCACGATCCAGCGCATAGGGCACAAGGTGAACGAAGGGAACGAAGGCTCCGAACGAACCGATCAGGCAAGCTGCGTAGAGCCGGATGAAGTGCTGAGATCTCACGGCCTCGCGAATCGATAGGCCGGATGCCTGGGCCGTCACGCCGCCCGGGGGCAAGGCGTCTCCGTCCGGCAGCAGGCCGCGCTGGCGCGGATCGCTTTCGATGAGGAGCGACATGGCTGCACCAATGACGGCCGCAAGCGCGCCGAGCGCGAAATAGGCGTTACGCCAGCCGATCTGTTCGATCAGCAGCGATGCGAGGGGCGGCATCACCAGCGTGCCGACACCGATGCCGCTGACCGCGATACCCGATGCGAAGCCGCGGCGCTTGACGAACCAGTGCTGCACTGCGCCCAGCGCCGGAACATAGGAGCAGCCGATGCCGAGTCCGACGCCGAGCCCATAGGCCAGATAGATCTCGGTCAGACTCCGCGCCGCTCCGGCCGCCGCCATGCCAAACCCGGTGAGCAGCATGCCGAGGAACACAAGCCTGCGTGCTCCCCAGCGATCGGCAAGCGGGCCGCTGATCAGTCCGAAGCCGAAATAGAGAAAGCCGGCGAGCGAAAAGACGAGGGAGACCGAGGCGCGGGAGGCGGAAAAATCCTTCTGCAGGGATTCGACGAAGGCGCTGAAGCTGTAGGCGCTGCCGAAGCCGACAAAGGTGACCGCAAAGGCGGCCGCGACGACAAGCCAGCCATGGAAGATTGGGGGCGCTCGGCCCGTCGGATGGATGCTCATGACGGGTTCCTCAAAGGGCGGGATGGCGGCGGTGCCACGCGGTCGCTGCCTGGAAGGCTGCGCCGGCACGGATCAGCATGGCTTCGCCCAGCTCTGCTGCAACGAGCTGGAACCCGATCGGCATTCGCTCGGAGAAGCCGCCGGGCAGCGTGAGCGTCGGGTTGCCCGTCATGTTGAACGGGCAGGTATAGCGCTGCAGGTCGGCGATCAGCCCGGGCTGCTCGCCCAATGTGCTGATCGTCGCCAGCGTCAGCGGCGGCACGGGCTGAACCGGGGTCAGCAGCAGATCGATATCGCCGAACAGGGCGCCGATGCGCCCGCGGAAGGCCATGCGTCGCAGCAGGATGCGCTGATAGTCGAGGCCCGACAACACGCGCCCCGCCTCGATGACCGAGGCGAGAACCGGACCGTATTCGCCCTTCCGCGCGGGATAGGTCGCTTCATGGGCGAGGGCGGCTTCCACCGCGCAGTTCGGCGCCCAATCGGCGACGATCTGTTTCACATCCGGAACATGGACCTCGATGATCTCGGCGCCGAGCGCGCGGTAGACCATGATGGCCCCTGCCAGCACCGCCTGCGTCGCCGCATCGACGCCGTCGCTGTTCCATGCGGGATCAATGCCGATCCGCACGCCGACGACGCCTTGGCTGGATGCCGCGAGATAGTCCGGAACGGGCACGTTGAGCGCGGTCGGATCAGCGGGATCAGGGCCGGCAATGACCTGCAGGATCGCGGCGACATCCCTGGTGTCGCGCGCCATCGGCCCGACATGGTCGAGCGTCGCCGCCAGTTCGAATGCGCCGTGACGGCTGACGCGGCCCCAGCTCGGTTTCAGTCCCGTCAGGCCAGTGGCAGCGCAGGGCCAGCGGATCGACCCCCCGGTATCGGAGCCGAGCGAGCCGTAGCACAGGCCGGCCGCCGTCGCCGCGGCCGAGCCGCTCGACGAGATTCCGGTCCAGTACGCGGCATTCCACGGATTGCGCGGCGGCGTCACCAGGGGGTGGTGGTCGGAATAAGCCCCTTCCGTCATCTGCAGCTTGCCCAGCAGCACGGCTCCCGCCTCGCGCAAGCGGCGCACCACCGTGGCGTCCTCCCGCGGCCGATGCCCCCTATGGATCGTCATCCCTGCCGCCGTCGGAAAACCCCGCGTCCAGAACAGGTCCTTCACGGCGATCGGCACGCCATGCAGAGGCCCGCGATAGCGCCCGGCAGCGATCTCTGCCTCTGCAGTCTCTGCCTCGGCCAGCGCGGTATCGGCCATCATGCAGGCAAAGCTGTGAAGCTCCGTGTCCAGGCGTTCGATGCGCTCGAGCTGCGACCGCGTCACCGCCACGGGCGAGATGTCGCGTGCCTGGATGCGCGCCGCGAGCTCCGACAATGAGAGGTAATGCGTCGCATCGGGAAGACTGGGCATGTATGGGTTCCGGCTGGCCGGTATGGGTTAAGCGGTGAAATGAATGTTCAGGTTTTCTCTTGATGGCTATTTCAAGAGCGCGACAAAGAGCTATCGATATCAGTCGATATTCCGGAAATTTGACGAATTATATCGCCAGAGACAAACTAGGATCTCTACGAAAATAAGTTAGAAAAACTAAATGAAAATCGATCGGCTGCCACCGTTGAATGCCCTGCGCGCCTTCGAAGCCACGGCCCGGCATCTCTCCGTGAAGGAGGCTGCCGATGAGCTCTGCGTGACGCCGGGCGCGGTCAGCCAGATGCTTAAGGCCCTGGAGCTTCATTTCGGCACGCTGCTCTTCCTGCGGATCAATCGCGGCATGGTCCTCACGCCCGCCGGACAGAGCCTGATGCCGCCGGTGCGCAACGCCTTCCGGCAGATCGCCGAGGCATCAAGGCGCATCACCGCCGATCCCCGGACGGGCCCGCTGACGATCAGCACGACGCCATTCTTCGCGAGCGCCTGGCTAGTGCCACGCCTCAAGCAGTTCCACGATGCCCATCCCGATATCGACCTGCGGGTCGTGACCGGTACCGCACTGGTGGATTTCAGCCGCGACGGGGTCGATGTCGCGATCCGCCATGGCTTCGGCCATTATCCGGGATTGCGCAGCGAGCATCTGGTTGCGATCGAGGTTGTTCCCGTCGCGGCTCCGGCCCTGCTCGCAAGCCTTGGCAGGCCGCAGGATGCGGCTGCCCTGGCACACTGGCCGCATGTCCATGACAGCGAGCGCAAGGCCTGGCAGCGCTGGTTCCAGGCGCAGGGCATCGAGGAGTTCGGTGCGCCGCGCGGGCCGTCCTTCGACGATTCAGGCCTGATGCTGAAAGCGGTGCTCTCGGGGCAGGGCGCGGGATTGCTGCCGGCGGCGATGATCGAAACCGATATCGCGGACGGGCGGCTCATCCAGCTCGCGAATGTCGTGCTGCTTGAAGATTTCGCCTATTTTCTCGTCTTCCCCGAGACGAGCCGGGCGCGGCCCGGGGTTGCGGCGTTCTGCGCGTGGATGCGGGAGGTCGCCGCCGCCTTCAGGCAGGCGGCGTAGCCGGACTCCCCGCTGATCGCCTCAGGCTGCGTCCAGCCCATAGAGCGAGTGCAGCGTCCGCACCGCGAGCTCGGTGTAGGCGGCGTCGATCAGCACCGAGAACTTGATCTCGGAGGTCGTGATCGCCCGGATGTTGATGCCCTTCTCGGCGAGCGCGTGAAAAGCGCGGGCCGCGACACCGGCATGGCTGCGCATACCGACGCCGATGGCCGAGATCTTCACCACGTCGGTGGCGCCCTGCAGGCTCTGATAGGCGATGCTGTCGTGGCGGCTCTCGAGCAGCGTTTTGGCGCGCTCGTAATCGGCGGTCGGGACCGTGAAGGTGATGTCGGTGGTCGCCTGGTCGTCCGAGACGACCTGGATGATCATGTCGACATTGATGTTCGCATCGGCGAGCGGACCGAAAATGGCCGCGGCCACGCCCGGCTTGTCGGCGACACGCCGGAGCGTGATCTGGGCTTCGTCGCGCGAAAACGCGATGCCGGTGACGATCTGCTGTTCCACGATGTCGTCCTCGTCGCAGATGAGGGTGCCTGGATTGGGGTTTTCTGGATCGTCGAAGGAGGAGCGCACATAGGTCGGCACGCGCTGGACCATGGCGATCTCGACCGAGCGCACTTGCAGCACCTTCGAGCCGAGCGAGGCCATTTCCAGCATCTCCTCGAAGGAGACCTTGTCCATGCGCCGGGCCTTCGGCACGACGCGTGGATCGGTAGTGTAGACGCCGTCGACATCGGTGTAGATGTCGCAGCGATCGGCTTTGAGGCCGGCGGCAAGCGCGACCGCGCTGGTATCGGAGCCGCCGCGCCCGAGCGTGACAATGCGTTTCGTCGTCGCGTGCACGCCCTGGAAGCCGGAGCAGACCGCGATTTCACGATTGCGGTCGAATCCGGCGAGGATGCCGGCGCCGTCGACGCCCTCGATGCGGGCGGAGCCATGCGCGTCAGAACCGAAGAGCGGGATCTGCCAGCCCTGCCAGGAGCGCGCCGGCAGGCCCATGGACTGCAGCACGATCGCCATCAGGCCGGAGGTGACCTGCTCGCCCGATGCTACCACGGCGTCATATTCCGCATGGTCGTAGAACGGTGCCGCCTCCTTGCACCAGGCCACGAGCTCGTTGGTCTTGCCCGACATGGCGGAAACGACGACTGCGACCTCGTTGCCGGCGTCGAACTCGCGTTTGACGTGGCGGGCGGCATTCTTGATACGCTCGACAGTGGCGACGGAGGTCCCGCCGAATTTCATCACCAGACGGGCCATAGCGGTCCAAGGGCTCTCTAGAAACGCCCGGCGACGTGCCGGGACGAAAGGTCCCCCTCGCGCCGGGCGAAGGGCGGGTGTAGATGACGGGCAGCACCGCAAGTGTCAATGCGGTCCGCGCCCGATTGGCACAAAGGGGGAATCAAGCATGGCATCCGCAGCGTCTCAAACCGGCTCGACGATCGATGCTGCCGAGGTTGCGCGCTTCGATGCCATGGCCAGGACCTGGTGGGACCCGAAGGGGCCCATGGCCGTGCTGCACAAGTTCAATCCGGTGCGGCTCGGTTTCGTAAGGGATCTCGCCTGCGAATGCTTCGGGCGCGATCCGAAATCGCTGCGATCGCTGGAGGGGCTGGCGCTGGTCGATATCGGTTGCGGCGGCGGCGTGCTGTCGGAGCCCCTGGCGCGGCTCGGCGCCGAGGTCACGGGGCTCGATCCGGCTCCGACCAATATCGCGGTCGCCCGAGCCCATGCCGAACGCAGCGGGCTTGCGATCGACTATCGCGAGACGACGATCGAGAGCCTCGTCGCCGAAGGGCGGCGCTTCGACATCGTGCTTGCCATGGAGGTGGTCGAGCATGTCGCCGATGTCGAGGCCTTCGTCGCCGCCTGCTGCGCGGCCGTGAAGCCCGGCGGGCTCCTGGTGATGGCGACGCTCAACCGCACCCTGAAATCCTATGCACTGGCGATCGTCGGGGCCGAATATGTCCTGCGTTGGCTGCCCCGCGGCACGCATGACTGGGAGAAATTCGTCACGCCGGCGGAACTCGAAGCTGCGATCGCGCGCAACGGGCTGGAGCTCGGCGAGAGCACCGGGGTGGCCTACAACCCCTTCACCGATCGCTGGTCGGCGTCGCGCGACATGGATGTGAACTACATGCTCGCGGCGGCGCGGCCGGCCTAGCGGCCTTCCCGTCAGCCCTTGGCAAGAGTCAGTCGCTGTTCCAGGGCGTTCATGTCATGGAGGAACCACAGGGCCTGGCCCTGATTGGCCTCGCGGACGAAATCGCGTAGCGCCTTGCTCTCGGCGCTCCAGCGCGAGATGTCGCCGATGATCGCGAGCTGCATCCGGTAATTGACGAATTTCTGGGCGACTTCGCCGGCAAGGCGCGTGCCGAGCTTGAAGAAGTCGTTGCTGAGGCGCGCGACCGGGATCACGACCAGGTCTGCATCTTCGGCCCAAGCCGCGCCCAGGAAATCGCCGATGTCGCGCTCGCTGGCGAGCAGGGGGCCGTCCTCGGCGCATATCAGCACGCGCCGGCCGCGAATCACTGTGGGTCTATCCATGTCCGCGATTGTCTTGACCCAGCGGCAGGAAGGCAAGCGCCTCAGATCGCCCGCTTGACGACCCCGCACGCGATAAGCGCGAGAATGCCGGCCGCAGTTGCGGCAATGGCTGTTGCCATCTGCCGGTTCGCAATGATCACATAGCCAAGCCGTCGCCACAGGATCGCGCCGATGATGGCGCCGCCGACGAGGACGACCGCATTGGGAATGATTCCGAAGCCGTGATCCTTCAGGATCCCGTCGGCAATCCAGCCCAGCAGCAGCGCGCAGCCGGCCGCGAAGCCAAGGAAAACCAGGAATTCCGGAAGTGGAAGGTCAGGAAGGCCGAGCAGCAGTAGCAATTGACGCATGGTCGATCGCTCCAAAGTATTTGCGGTCTGAAATTAGCACGGCTGTGCCGCGGATCATGCGGGCTCGTGCTGATGAGGTTAAAAAACGTCTGCAGATCGTTTCAAAATTCACGGCGAAAGACGTGAGGTTGAGGGGCAGATCTTCGGCTGCAGCGCATCGGCAGGCGTCTGAGGCCAATTGGGCGGCGATGAAGCAATCGCCTCAGGCGCAATCTTCGTGTTCGGTCGGAACATAAGCCGGGATTCGGACTTGTTTTTTGCAGTGCGACATAATTCCTTAGGAGGATAGCGCAGCGCAGCATCGAGCCGCATGATCGCCTCAACTCCGTCGGCCGCCCTCTGGCGGCGCAAGGCGGCGAGGAAGACGAAGGGGAGAGAGCCATGTCCAAGCCGCAGCCTGTTCCGCACCGCCCGCTCAAGGATCTCTACGAGCTGAACGAGCTGCCGCCGCTCGGTCATGTCCCCGCCACCATGTATGCCTGGACCATCCGGCGCGAGCGCCATGGTCCGCCGCAAGAGAGCTTCCAGGTCGAAGTCGTGCCGACCTGGGCAATCGGCGAGGAGGAGGTGCTGCTGCTCGTGATGGCCGGCGGCGTCAACTATAACGGCATCTGGGCCGGTCTCGGCCAGCCGATCTCGCCCTTCGACGTTCACAAGGCATCGCTTCATATCGCCGGCTCCGATGCGTCCGGCATCGTCTGGGCGGTCGGCTCCAAGGTGAAGCGCTGGAAGGTCGGCGACGAGGTCATCGTCCATTGCAATCAGGACGATGGCGATGACGAGGAGTGTAATGGCGGCGACCCGATGTTCTCGTCCTCCCAGCGCATCTGGGGCTATGAGACGCCGGACGGCTCCTTCGCCCAGTTCTGCCGGGTGCAGTCGCGCCAGCTGATGCTGAAGCCGAAACACCTCTCCTGGGAGGAATCGGCCTGCTACACGCTGACCCTGGCCACCGCCTACCGGATGCTCTTCGGCCATGCGCCGCACACGATCAAGCCGGGCGACAACGTGCTGATCTGGGGGGCCTCGGGCGGCCTTGGCGTCTTCGGCGTGCAGCTCTGCGCGGCCTCCGGCGCCAATGCGATCGGCGTCATTTCCGACGAAAGCAAGCGCGACTACGTGCTCGGCCTTGGCGCCAAGGGCGTGATCAACCGCAAGGAGTTCAACTGCTGGGGCCAGATGCCCAAGGTCAACTCCCCCGAATATGGGGAATGGACCAAGGAAGCGCGCAAGTTCGGCAAGGCGATCTGGGACATCACCGGCAAGAAGGATGTCGATATCGTCTTCGAACATCCCGGCGAGGCGACCTTCCCGGTCTCCTGCCTCGTCGCCAAGCGCGGCGGGATGATCGTCTTCTGCGCCGGCACCTCGGGCTTCAACATCACCTTTGACGCCCGCTATGTCTGGATGCGGCAGAAGCGCGTGCAGGGCTCGCATTTCGCCCATCTCAAGCAGGCGAGCGCCGCCAACCAGTTCGTGCTCGACCGTCGTATCGACCCCTGCATGTCCGAGGTCTTTCCCTGGGACAAGATCCCGCTCGCCCACCACAAGATGTGGAAGAACGAGCACGCTCCGGGCAACATGGCCGTGCTGGTCTATGCCCCCCGCACCGGCCTGCGGAATTTCGACGATGTCGCGGAGGCGCTTGGCGGCTGAGGCCACAGTGTCAGCAACGGCTCCGTCATGACCACCGCGCTGGCCTGATCGGGAGGAACGCTTCCGCGTCCGAGCCCGATGCGTCGAGTGCAGCCCAGCTGGCTAGCGCGCCAACAAATGTTTCGACTACGGTGACGCAAGGCCAGGTCCACAATGGATTCGGCTGGGACGCTTCGCGACGGCTGAACCCTTGCTCCCTGAAGCGCCCGCAAGACTGGCAGGTGAGATTCATGGCGCTTCATCGTTTCGTCCCGAATTCCTATTCCAATGTCATGGCCACGCTGCCTCCGGTTCTCACGGTCGCGAGCGGCGACACGATCGTGACGACGACGCTCGATGCCGCCGGCATCGACCATGAGGGCGTCCAGCGTGCCCCGCGGGGCAACCCGATGACCGGTCCGTTTGCCGTTACCGGAGCCGAGCCGGGCGATGCGTTGGTCGTGACCATCGTCAGGATGACCCCGAACCGCAAGACTGGCTGGACCTATTCGCCCCTCTCGCAGCAAGTGGTCGATCCGCGCACCGTGGCCGATCTGCCGAAGAGCGAGCGCTTCGAATGGGCGATTGATGCGGAAAAGGGCACGGTCAGCCTGATCGGCGGTTCGGAGCGCATCTCCGGCTGGAGCTTTCCGCTGTCCCCGATGATCGGCTGCTTCGGCGTGGCTCCGGTTGGCGGCCAGGCGATCTCGACGGCGACCAGCGGCTCCTATGGCGGCAACATGGATTACCGCCGCTTCGGGCCGGGCGCGAGCATCGCCTTTCCCGTTTCCGAGGCCGGCGGATTGTTCTTCCTGGGAGATGGCCATGCCTGCCAGGGCGATGGCGAGATCGTCGGCACCGGCATCGAAACCAGCTTCGAGATCGAGTTCACCCTGCATCTGCGCAAGAATGCGCCGGGCCGGTGGCCGCGCTGCGAGACCGCGACCGAGATCATGACCCTGGCCAGCGGCCGCCCGCTCGACCAGCCGCTCCAGTTCGCGACAACCGAGATGCTCCGCTGGATCGTCGACGACCTCGGTGTCGATGCCGTCGAGGCGAGCCATCTGCTCGGCCAGTTGGTGCGCTACGACGTCGCCAACATCTTCAACCCGGCCTATTGCGTGGCCTGCCGGCTGGAGAAGAACGACATCACCAGGGCGATGTCGCTGCTCGGCAGGTGACCCTGGCGAGGCGGCGCCCGGCTGGCAGCCCACGGCAACAAAGGCCGGGCAAGGGCTCAGCCGGGCAGTAGCGGCTTGCGATAGAACACCACGCGCTCGGTTTCCTCGAAGCCGAGCGCTTCATGCGCCTGCTGCGAGACGGCATTGGTCAGGCCCGTGTCTGAGGCGAGTTCGACACAGCCATGGCCCCTTGCCCAGGCCTCGACAGCTGCGCAAAGCGCGCGGGCGACGCCGTGAAGCCGCCAGTCGGGCGCGACATAGATCCCTTCGAGGAATCCGACGGGCGAGGTCTCGCAGCCATTGACGTAATCGTGTCGCAGCGCTGCCTCGGCGAGTCCGATCGCTGCGCCAGAATCGTCCCGCGCGAGGAACGCGATATCGTTCGCACTTTCGAGAATGCCAGCGGCGGCGTCGCGATGCTCCTGCACGGTTGAATCCGGCCACAGCGCCAGGCGCAGCCGGACCCAGTCCTCCAGCATCCCAGCGGTGCAGGTTTCGATCAGCATCGGGCCAGTCGCGTCCCCCGGACCGGTAACAGCGCGACCGCGCTCGCCGGTCACGACGCCGGGCGCTCCAGCATCGTGTAGGGACCGCCCTTGTAGGTGGAGCTTCCGAAGAACCGGTAACCGAACTTCTCAGCCAGGCGCAGCGAGGCGGCATTGTCGGGGTTGATGATGCAGACGGTGCGGGCAGGGGCGTGCGCGCGGGCAAGCCATTCATGGCTGGCGGCGACCGCCTCTGCTGCCAGGCCCCGTCCATGCGTCGAGCGCGCCATGATCCAGGAGGCTTCCGGGACGCCGTCGAAGCGCTCGCCCAGGCCGCGGTGGAAATCGGCGAGGCCGACATCGCCGACCAGTTCGCCGCTCGCCTTGTCGAAGACGGCGAACATGCCGTAGCCGAGCAGCGACCAGTGGCCGGCATAGCGCAGCAGCCTGTTCCAGCCATCCTCCCGCGACAATTGCGGCACGGCAATGAACCGGAACAGCTCCCGGTCCGAGAACATCGCGTACCAGGGTTCGAAATCCTCGAGCGCATGAGGGCGCAGGAGCAGGCGTGGCGTCTCGATCATGGGCGGACAGAAAGCAGCAGCACGACTCGGCGTCAACGCAGGAGAACGCCCTACAGCCCCGCGATCGCTTCGCCGGGGTCGGCCCTTGGCGCCCGCGCGATCGCGAAGGCGGCGTTCAGCTCTGCGCCATAGAGGAAGATCGCGGCGAGCCAATACAGGAAGACGAGTGCGATCATCGCCGTCGCAAGGCCGGCATAGGTCGTGACATAGGCGCCGGCAAAGCCGTCGAGATACCAGCCGAAGCCGAGGCCGCCGACGAGCCAGAAGGCCAGCGTCACGAGGATACCCGGCCAGAGCGTCCGGATGTGCGGGGCGCGGGCCGGCAGCGTGCTGTGCGCCACGATCAGCGCAAGCACGATCAGGAGGGTCGCGCCGGCGACCCGCAGGAAGCTGAGCAGGATGGAAAGCGGCGCCAGCCAGGGCGCGAAGCCGATCAGCCAGCGCAGCACAAGCGGCCCGAGCACCACGAGAAACGCGAAGGAGAGCATGAACACGGCGCCGCCGATCACGTAGAGGATCGATTCCAGCCGCGTATGCCACCAGGCCCGCCATTCATAGGCCTCATAGGCGCGGTTGAGGCCGATGCGCAGCGCCTCGACGCCGGACGAGGAGAAATACAGCGCCAGGAGCGCGCCGAATGTCAGCGCGTCGCTGCGCACTGCCGTCAGCACCGAACGCACCTCGCGCGCAATCGGGATGGCGATCTCCTTGGGCCACGCTTCGAGGAGCAGCGCCGTGGCTTCGTCGGCTGCATTCTGCGTGCCGAAGACACCGCCGAGCGCGGTGACCAGGATCAGGAAGGGGAAGAGCGACATCAGTACGGAGAGCGCGATATGGCTGGCGATCGCCCAGGAATCATGGGCGACGAAGCGCTCGAAGGCGAGGGCGGGGACAGACAGCAGCGACATTCGGAGACTCGGGCGGGCGGGCGCTGATTGTGACCTCAACCCGCTTCGGCGTCATCCAGGTCTGTGCTTGATCCCCTCGGGCCCCCTTGCTGGTCCCGCATGACGCATCCGTTCCCTCGCCTCGACATGCCGTCCCGGCGTCGTCGGACGGCGACAAGTGCTTGCGCCGGGCTTATCAGGACGGTCAGCGAAAGCCGGTGCCCATGCTCGAATCGCCCCTGTTCCTGCGCGTCATCCCGCTCGTCTTCACGCTGCTCTGGTCGAGCGGCTGGATCGTTGCAGGCTATTCCGCGCGCTATGCCGACCCGCTGACCTTCCTGGCCGTGCGTTATGCCTGTGCCGGCCTGCTGCTCATCGGCCTGGCGCTCGCCGTCGGTGCGCCCTGGCCGAAGGGCCGCCGCGCGATCATCGACTGCATCGTCACCGGTATCCTGCTGCATGCCGTCTATCTCGGCGGCGTCTGGTGGGCGGTGCGTCATGGCCTGCCGGCCGGTGTTTCCGGCCTGATTGCCGGCCTCCAGCCCGTGCTGACCGCGCTGTTTTCCCCGCTTCTGGTCGGCGAACGCATCTCGCCCGTGCGCTGGGCCGGGATTCTCTGCGGTTTCCTCGGCATTGCCCTGGTGCTCGAGCCCAAGCTGGTCGGCGTCGATCCGCAGGCGCTCGCCGGAATCCTGCTGCCGGTCGGCGTCAATATCGTCGCGATGTTCGCGGTGACCTTCGGCTCCTTCTATCAGAAGAAACGCATCGTCACCGGCGACCTGCGGACCGTGACCGCCTGGCAGTACACTGCGGCCTTCCTCGTCACGCTGCCCGTCGCCTATGCGCTCGAGCCGATGCGGATCGAATGGAACCTGACCATGGCCCTGGTGCTGGCCTGGTCGGTCCTGGCGCTCTCGCTCGGCGGAATCGGGCTCTATCTCTGGCTGATCCGGCGCGGCGAGGTCTCGCGCACCGCGACCTTCCTCTATCTCGTGCCGCCGGCCGTGGCGGTCGAGGCCTGGCTGCTCTTCGGGGAGACGCTGACGCCGCTCCAGCTCGTCGGCATGGCGGTTGCGGTGCTCGGCGTCGTGCTGGCCAGTCGAAAATAGTCTGGCCCCCAGCCGAAAGGTGGATTTCGGATTCGCCGGATTCTCTCCTATGCTGCGTCGCAACAAAGGGAGAGAGATCATGAGCGCCAATGTCGCCCGCAACTCCGAAGCCCCTGGCTCCGCCGTCGACTTGATCGGTGCCGCTCTGCCCGGATTCGAGACGCTGCTGGACCAGGCGATCGCCGCGGTACGCCAGAAGGTGCTGGTCGACGGCAAGATCTCGTCTTCGAGGCTCGAAGCCGAGCAGCATGCGGCGCATGGCCTATCCTGGCTCGCGACCTATGTCATGGCGCTGCGCGAGATGAAGGCCTATGGCGAGCGCCTCCAGGCGGAGGACCGCTACGGCGCCACCGAGGATTACGCGCTGCGCGTCGGCGCCGGTGAATATGCCGCCCAGATCTTTGGCGGCATCCCGATGAGCCAGGGCGAGATCGTCAGGCTCTCGGCGCTCGGCCTTGGCCAGAAGGCGATCGCCGCCGCGCGCGGCGAAGCGGCGGAAACCCTGATCTCCGAGGGCAACACGCCGGAAAACCGCGCGCGCCTCGTCGCCTTGTTCAGCCAGTCGCAGGGGCTCGCCAGCGTCGGCGATCCCGGCCTAGACGAGACCCTGGAAGCGATCCGCTCCGAGATGCGCCGCTTCTGCGAGGCGGAGGTGACGCCGCATGCGCATGAATGGCATCTGGAGAACCATTACATCCCGATGCCGGTCGTCGAGAAAATGGCCGAGCTCGGCGTCTTCGGTCTGACCATTCCCGAGGAATTCGGCGGCATGGGCCTCAGCAAGGTCTCGATGTGCGTCGTCTCGGAGGAGCTTTCGCGCGGCTATGTCGGCGTCGGCTCGCTCGGCACCCGCTCCGAAATCGCCGCCGAGCTCATCCTCTGCGGGGGCACGCCGGAGCAGAAGGCGCATTGGCTGCCGAAGATCGCCGCGGGCGAGACCTTGCCGACGGCCGTCTTCACCGAGCCCAATACCGGCTCGGATCTCGCTTCGCTGCGCACCAAGGCGGTGAGGGACGGCGATGTCTTCAAGGTCCATGGCAACAAGACCTGGATCACCCATCCCGTTCGCGCCGACATCATGACGCTGCTTGTCCGCACCGACCCGGATGCGCCGGGCTATCGCGGTCTCTCCATGCTGATCGCCGAAAAGCCGCGCGGCACGGACGAAGACCCGTTCCCGGTTGCCGGCCTGACCGGTGGCGAGATCGAGGTGCTCGGCTATCGCGGGATGAAGGAATACGAGCTCGCCTTCGACGGTTTCGAGGTCAAGGCCGGGAACCTGCTCGGTGGCGTCGAAGGCCAGGGCTTCAAGCAGCTCATGCAGACCTTCGAGGCAGCCCGCATCCAGACGGCAGCGCGCGCCATCGGCGTGGCGCAATCGGCTTTCGATCTGGGGCTGCGCTATGCCCAGGAACGCATCCAATTCGGCAAGCCGCTGATCGCCTTCCCGCGCGTCGCCGACAAGCTCGCGATGATGGCGGCCGAAATCCTGATCGCCCGCCAGCTCACCTATTTCGCCGCCCGCGAGAAGGATGCCGAGCGCCGCTGCGATCTCGAGGCCGGCATGGCCAAGCTGCTCGGCGCCCGTGTTGCCTGGGCCGCAGCCGATAACGCGCTGCAGATCCATGGCGGCAATGGTTTTGCGCTGGAATACCCGATCAGCCGGGTCCTCTGTGACGCCCGCATCCTGAACATCTTCGAGGGGGCGGCGGAGATTCAGGCGCAGGTGATCGCGCGACGGCTGGTCGAGGGCTGAGAGCCCCCCGGGCTGGCTATCGCTTCGCCTTACCGAGAGGCTCCAGGGCGGTTGTGCCATCGAACGGGTAGGCCGCGCCGGAAACCTCGATCGCCACATGCGTTCCCGGTTCCGGCGGTGCCGGGTCGGATGAGCGCAACTGCAGCAGGGTGCTCGTGTCCGCATCGAGCGCGATCGTGACGAGGCTGCTGGCGCCACCGAACTCGACTTCGACGATCCGCCCCCCGGTGCCGCCAGCGTGCTCGGGGTTGTCCGGCCGCAGGCGAAGCTGTTCGGGGCGCAGCAGGATCGTCGCCGGGCCGCGCCGGGTTCGGTCGGCGATCGAAATCTGCCCGAGCGCGCAGCGCGCCGCGCCATCGGCGAGCTCGGCCTGCAGCAGGATCGCGTCGCCGAGGAACCTTGCGATCGCGGGGTCGCGCGGTTGCAGGTAGAGCAACCGCGGAGGCCCGGCCTGGACCAGGCGGCCCTCCTTCAGCACGACGAGTTGGTCGGCGAAGCCGAGTGCTTCGCCCTGATCATGCGTGACGAGGATCGCGGTCACCGCGAATTCCCGCAAGACCTCAGCCACCTTGCGGCGCATGGTCTCGCGCAGCCCGGTATCGAGGGCAGAGAAGGGCTCGTCCAGAAGCATCAGTCGCGGCCGCCGGGCGAGCGCACGGGCCAGCGCGACGCGCTGCTGCTGGCCGCCCGACAATTGGTGCGGGCGCCTCTCTGCCATGCTCCGCGGCAGTTCGACTGTGTCCATCAGCTCTGCAATTCGGGCGTCGCGGTCGCTCTGGTTCCGCGTCAGTCCGAAGCCGATATTCTCGGCAATGCTGAGATGCGGGAACAGGGAGCCGTCCTGCGTCACGACCCCGATCCCGCGCAGATGGGCGGGGACGCCCAAACCGCCATCGACGATGATCTCGTTGCCGAGGGTCACGGTTCCGGAATCTGCCGTCTCGAAGCCTGCGATGATGCGCAGCAGGGTCGTCTTGCCCGATCCCGAGGGACCGACGATCGCGGCGCGCACGCCGGGGGCGACCGAGAAGCTGATATCGTCGAGCGCGAGCGTCGCACCGTACTGCTTGCTCAGGCCGGAAACGGTCAGGACGCTCACAGGCCGTTCGCCTTTCGCGACTGCCGATGCAGCATCGCAGCCATCGGGATGGACAGGATGATCATCAGGACCGCATAGGGCGTCGCCGCGACATAGTCGATCTCGCCGGTCAACGACCAGAACTCCGTCGCCAGCGTCCGCGTCCCGTTGGGCGAGAGCAGGAGCGTCGCGGTCAGCTCGGTGGTGATTCCAAGTCCGACCAGCGCCATCGCCGCCGCCAGGCCAGGGGCGGCCAGGCGCAGCGTGACCTGCAGGACCGCCAGCAAGGGAGGCCGCCCGAGAGCCGAGGCAGCCCATTCGAGCTCGACCGGTACCTGCGCGAGACTGCCGCGCAGGCCGATCAGCGCGCGCGGCAGGAAGATCAGTGCATAGGCGACGAGCAGCATGAACCAGCTCTGGTACAATGGCAGCGCGACGCGGACGGTAATCGTGACCAGCGCCAGCGCGACGACGATGCCCGGCAGCGAGCCGACATAGACATGGCAGGCTTCGATCCGGCGCTGCCGGGCATCGTCG
>UBZM01000078.1 GCA_900470095.1 Hyphomicrobiales bacterium | reverse complement strand
CGCCGATCTCGGCCAGCCGCAGGATGGCGAGGCGGTGCGGCGGCTGGCCGAGATCGGCGAGAATCGCGTGGGCGGCGAGCGCGCCGCTCGCTTCCGCGGCGTCGGCGCCGCCGATCCGCACCCCGTCTCCGGCGAGGTAGAGGCCCGGCCCCGCCCGGCCCAGGCTGTCGATCCTGGGCAGGTGCAGCCGGAAATCGCGGTCATAGGCGAACTCGGCCCGCGCCAGGTCGGCCAGCTGCGTCTCGGGCTTCAGGCCGTAGCCGAGCGCGACGGCGTCGCAGGCGAAGCGGCGTTCGCGGCCCCGCGCATCGGCCAGCACGAGAGCCTCGACGCGGCCAGCGCCCTCGACGGCGATCGGCGTCACGCCGTGCAGCATCTCGGTCCCGGCGCGGAGGGACGCGCCCATGTACCAGAGGCCCCGCAGCAGCGTCCGGGGCGCTCGCAGCAAGGCCGGGATCGTGGCGGCCTTGGCGGCGAAGGGCGTCGTATCGGCGATCACGGCGATCTGCGCCCCCATGTCGCGATATTGCTTCGCCGCCAGTGTCAGCAGCGGCGACGAACCGAGGAAGGCGACGCGGCTTCCGATCAGGCAGCCCTGATCCTTCAGCGCGACCTGGGCGCCGCCGAGCGTGAACACGCCGGGCATGGTCCAGCCGGGCAGGGGCGCCACCCGGTCCATCGCGCCGCTGGCGATCAGCAGCCTGTCGAAAGCGAGCGTCTCGGCGCGCTCGTCGCGCAGCAGATGCAGCTGGTTGCCGTCGATGGCCCAGACCAGCGTGCGCGGGCGGTAATCGATCTTCGGGCGCAAGGCCGCGAAGCGGCGATGCAATGCGGCGTATTTCCCGGCCTCCGAACCCATCAGCCTGGTCATGTCGAGCGCGAGATCGTCGGCCGGCCGGCGATAGCCTTGCCCGCCCGCCCGCGCGCCCTCGTCGATCAGGATGGGCCGCAGCCCCTGTGCGCAGAGCACCTCGGCGGCGCTGATGCCGGCCGGGCCGGCGCCGATGATGACGATGTCAGCCATGGGTGGCGGCCAGAGGCTGCGGTTCGGCAAACAGCACCATCCCGTCGGCGACCTGGGTGGTGCAGGCCCTGAGCCTGCCGCCGTCCGCGCTCCAGACCCAGCAATCCTGGCAGGCCCCCATCAGGCAGAAGCCGGCCCGCGGCTCGCCGCCGAATTCCAGCCGGCGGATCAGCGCGCCGTTCGCCAGCAACGCGGCGAGGACGCTGTCGCCGCGCGTCGCCAGGATGGACGTGCCGTCGAAGCTGAGCGTCGCGGGCTGCCCGGAACGGGTTGCCACGCGGCGGAACTGGGCCTTCGGAGCGTCCATGCGGGGTCCAAGAATTATTTCAATGCGATAATAGTTCTCGAATATTGATAAAACACATGTCGACCGTCAAGCGCCTCGTGCTTGCGGTTCAGACGCGCGAGATCGCGTGCGCCGTGGCGATGACCAGGGAGGAAAACCGGGAGACGACCTCCGCATGGCTGTAGCGCGAGGTCGAGGTGGCGATGTTCACGGCGGCCTCCGGACGGCCGTGATGATCGACGATCACCGCGGCGATCGAGGCGTCGCCGAGATAGACCTCCTCGAAGGCGGTGGCGTAGCCCTGCGCCGCCGCCTGGCGCAGCTTCGCTTGCAGCGCCTCGCGATGCCAGGTCGTCGAGGGCGTGTGGGCCTGGAGGTCGGAGGCGTCGATGATCGCCATCGCCTCGTCCTCCGGCAGGCGCGACAGCATGGCGATGCCCGGCGCGGTGCAGTAGGCGGGCATCCGCGTGCCGATGATGACGTCGGTGTTCAGCACGTGGCGACTGAGGAAGCGCGAGACGAAGATGATCTCGGCGCCCTCGCGCACGGTGAGATTGACCGTCTCCTCCGTCTCCTTGCTCAGATGCATGAGATAGGGCATCGCCCGGTCGAGAAGACGGCTGCTGCGCACGAAATGATAGCCGAGGTCGAGCGTCTTCGCGGTCAGCTCGAAGCGCTTGGTCTGCGCATCCTTGCGGAGATAGCCGAGCCTCGTGAGCGTGTGGGTGAAGCGCTGCGCGGCGCTGACATCCATCCCCGTCTCGGAGGCGACCTGTGACAGGTTGAGCGTCTGGTGCTGGCGGCCGAAGGCGGAGAGCACCCGGAAGGCCTTCTCGACCGAGTTGACCATCAGCGCATCGTCCTTGCGCCCGGCCTGATCGGCTGGTGCCGCCGCTTTCCTGCGGCCGTTCTGTGTCGCGTCCGGCATCGTCATGGGGGCCTGTTCTCCTGGCTCAATCAATGGCCGTGGCAAACGGCCTTGACAAGGTGAGCCATTCGCGCAGATTATTCAATAGAAGTTATCGCATAACAATAAACATTCATCGGAGAGCGGTATGAAGGACTCTGTTCTGGTCGAACTGCGTGGCGCCGTCGGCATCCTGACCCTCAATCGCCCGGAGATACTCAACGCCTGGAACGCGCCGATGCGGTCGCGCCTCGTCGAGGGGCTCGACGAGCTCGAAGCGAACGAGGCGGTGCGCGCCATCATCCTCACCGGCGCCGGCGACCGCGCCTTCGGGGCCGGCCAGGATCTCAACGAGACCAAGACCTTCGATCCCGACCGCGCGGAATTGTGGATGGGCGAGTGGGAGCGGCTCTACGACCGGATCCGCTCGCTCTCGAAGCCGCTCGTTGCGGCGCTGAACGGCGTGGCGGCGGGGTCGGCCTTCCAGGTCGCGCTGCTCTGCGATCTGCGCATCGGCCATGCGGGCGTCACGATGGGCCAGCCGGAGATCAATTCAGGCATCGCCTCGGTGACCGGCCCCTGGATCATGCGCGAGATGATCGGGATCGCCCGCACCATCGACCTGACCCTGACCGGGCGGATGATGGATGCCGACGAATGCTTCCGGATCGGCCTGATCAACCGGATCGTGGCGAAGGACAAGGTGATGGAGGCGACCCTTGCGCTGGCGCAGGAGCTGGCCGGCAAGCCGCCCGTCGCCATGCGCCTCAACAAGGCCCGCTTCCGCGAGGTCACCGAGGAAAGCTTCCGCGAGTGCCTGGTCGCCGGCATCCGCAACCAGCGCGAGGCCTACGGCACGGGCGAGCCGGCCCGGATGATGGAGCAGTTCCTGGCGATCCGCGCTGCGCGCAAAAGTGCCTGACGGAACGATGCGCCTGACGAGCTGATCAGCCACGGGGACATGCGGAAAACCGCTGAAAAGGGGAGAGGACGATGACGAACACGATGACGAGGCCGACGCGGCGCACCCTGCTGCAACTGGCGGGCGGCGCAGCCGCAGGCGCGCTTGCGGCGCCTTATCTCACCGGCACGGCGCGTGCCGCCACGCAGATCACGGTCGCCGATCCCGGTGGGCCGTTCGGGCCGGCCTTCCGCAAGGCCTTCTACGACCCGTTCGAGAAGGCGACCGGCAACAAGGTCGTCAACGTCGCCCGCGAAGCGGAGCCCACCGCCCAGTTCAAGGCGATGGTCGAGACCAAGTCCTATACCTGGGATGTCTGCACGCTGACGCTCTCGGCGCGCGATATCCTGAAGACGCAGGGCTTGCTCGATCCGATCGGCTTCGCGCATGCCGATGTGCCCAGGCTGATGCCGGAAGCGATCTCGCCCGAGTTCATGGGGACCGATGTCTATTCGACGATCTTCGCCTACCGCACCGACCGGGTGAAGAACGCCCCGGCGAGCTGGGCCGATTTCTTCAATGTCGAGAAGTTCCCGGGCCGCCGCGCCCTGCGCAAGAACCCGATCGACACGATCGAACAGGCGCTGCTTGCCGACGGCGTGCCGCTCGACAAGCTCTACCCGCTCGATATCGACCGGGCCTTCAAGATGCTCGACAAGATCAAGCCGCATGTCGCGGTCTGGTGGACAGGCGGTGCGCAGTCGACACAGCTGCTGCAAAGCGGCGAGGTCGACATGCTGCCGGGCTGGAACGCGCGCCTGCAGGCCGCGATCGATGGCGGCACGCCCGCCAAGATCGTCTGGAACCAGGGGCTCTATTCGATCGAGGGCTGGGGCCTGCCGAAGGGCGGACCCAAGGCCGATGTCGCCCGCCAGTTCATCCGCTTCTGCTCGGACCCCAAGGCGCAGGCCGTCTTCACCGAGGTTCTCGCCTACGGCCCGACCAATCTCGACGCCTATCAGACGATTCCCGCCGAGCGCGCCAAGGTCCTGCCGACCTCGCCGGAGAATCTGAAGCTGATGGCCATCGCCAACGAGGATTGGTGGAGCGCCAATCGCTCCAAGGTCACCGAACGCTTCAACTCCTGGCTCCTGGCCTGATCCGATGGCGACGAGCGCAGGCATGACCGCGACCCAACCGAAGACGGCCAAGCTCGTCGTCGAGGGCCTGTGCAAGCGCTACGGCGCGACCACCGCCCTCGAGCCGAGTTCGCTCAGCGTCGCCGAGGGCGAGTTCCTCACCTTGCTGGGGCCTTCGGGCTCCGGCAAGACCACGCTGCTCCAGCTCATCTGCGGGCTGGTCGAGGCGAGCGAGGGGCGGGTCGTGATCGACGGCCGCGACCAGTCGGCCACGCCGGTTCACCAGCGTGATATCGGGCTCGTTTTCCAGCATTATGCGCTGTTCCCGCACCTGACCGTGGCCGAGAACATCGCCTTTCCGCTGAAGATGCGGGGATGCGCGAGCGCAGAGGTCGCAAGCCGTGTCGCGGCAACGCTGGACATGGTGCATCTCGGCCATCTCGCCGGGCGGTTCCCGCGCGAATTGTCCGGCGGCCAGCAGCAGCGCGTCGCGCTGGCGCGCTGCTTCGTCTACCAACCCTCGATCATCCTGATGGACGAGCCCCTCGGCGCACTCGACAAGAAGCTGCGCGAGCACATGCAGATCGAGATCAAGCGGCTGCACCGCGAGAGCGGCGCCACCATCGTCTATGTCACGCATGATCAGGAAGAGGCGCTCGCGATGTCCGATCGCATCTGCCTGATGAACCATGCGAAGATCGAGCAGCTCGGCACGCCGCGCGACATCTATGAGCGCCCGCGCACGGCGTTCGCGGCCGATTTCATCGGCATCTCCAACATCTTCCGCGGCCGCTGGGACGGCAATGGCACGATCGAGACGGTGCATGGGCGCTTCGCCCTGCCGAGCGGCGCGCGCTGCCAGAGCCAGGACGCAGCCCTCGTCATCCGCCCGGAAAACCTGCATCTCGGCGCCCAGGACGGCAACGTCGTGAACGGCTGCGTCCGCGAGGTGGTCTATGCGGGCTCCGAGACCCGCGTCATCGCCGCGCTCGACGACGGCAGCCCGCTCGTGCTGCGCCTGGGGCCCGACGACGTGGTGCCCGGGATCGACGAGAGGATCGTCGCCGGCTGGGCGCGCGACAAGGCGGTACTGGTCGCATGAGCGCGGTGACCCTCAGCAGCGCGCCCGCGCGCCCGGCCAGGCTGCGCCTCAGTGCGCTCTGGCTGGCGGTGCCCGGCCTGGTATTCCTGGCCGTGTTCTTCGTCTATCCGGTTGCGCAGCTGCTCGGCCTGAGCATCGTCGATCCCGAGAGCGGGGCCTTCTCGGCCGGCGCCTATCAGCGGATCGCCGCGACGGATGTCTATCTGCGCGTGCTCGGGATCACCTTCCGCATCGCCGGCTGGACGGCGCTGTGGTCGCTGCTGATCGGGTACCCGCTCGCCTACTGGATCGCGCGTCTGCCAAACATGTTTCGCGGCCGCATGCTGCTCTTCGTCATGGTGCCGTTCTGGACGAGCTATCTCGTCAAGACCTTCGCCTGGATGATCGTGCTCGGGCGCAACGGCATCATCAATTCGCTGGCGACCGGCTCCGGCATCGTCGACGAGCCCTTGCCCCTGCTGCACAACCAGTTCGGCGTCATGGTCGGCATGGTGCACGCCATGGTGCCGCTGGCGGTGATGACCATGCTCCCGGTCATGGCCGGAATCGACCGGCGCCTCGTCCAGGCGGCGCAGACGCTCGGGGCCGCCCCGGCGCGCGCCTTCTGGCTGGTCTATTTCAAGCTCTCGCTGCCGGGCGTGGCCGCGGCTGGCCTGCTCGTCTTCATTTCCTCGCTCGGCTTCTTCATCGTGCCGGCCTTCCTCGGCGGGCGGCAGGAGACGATGCTCGCGCAGCTCATCATCACGCAGGTTCAGGAGCTGCTGAACTGGTCCTTCGCCGGGGCCTTGTCGGCGATGATGCTGGTGGCAGCCCTGGTCTCCTGCCTGATCTACGACCGGCTCTTCGGGCTCTCGACCATCGCCGGCGGTTCGGCCCAGGTCAGCACTGGTCGCATCCGCGACCTCGGCCTTGCGCTCCTCTCGGCCGTCGCCACCCTGTCTGGCCATCTCGCCAGGCTGGCGCAAACCCTGCTCGGCAAGCGCGTCTGTGCCGGGCTGCTGCCCGGATTCTGCTGGCTCGTCATCGCCTTTCTGGTGCTGCCGACCCTGCTCGTCATCCCGCTCGCCTTCACCTCGTCGCAGTTCCTCGAGTTTCCGCCGCCCGGTTATGGCCTGAGCTGGTTCCAGACCTATTTCAGTTCGCCGCTCTGGATTCAGGCGACGATCCGGTCCTTCGCGGTTGCCTTCGTCACTGCGCTCGCGGCGACCGCGATCGGCGGCTTCGCGGCTCTGGCGCTGGCGAACAGCCGCACGCGCTGGGGCGGGCTGATCTTCGCGCTCTTCCTCGCGCCGATGATCGTGCCGCGCATCGTCGTCGCGGTCGGGCTGTTCTATCTCTTTGCGCGGCTGGGATTGATCGCGACCGATCTCGGCCTCGTCATCGGCCATACCGTGCTGGCGATCCCCTTCACGCTGGTCACCATCGCCGCCGTGCTCAAGACCTATGACCAGCGCCTCGACCAGGCGGCCGCGACGCTCGGCGCCAACCGGCTGCGCACCCTGACCGGCGTCACCATCCCGCTGGTGAAGGGTGGTCTCGTCGCCGCCTTCCTGTTCGCCTTCATCACCTCCTTCGACGAGCTGACCATCGCGATCTTCGTCTCGGGCGGGGTCAAGACGACGCTGCCGAAGCAGATGTGGGACGACATGATCCTGCAGCTCAACCCGACGCTGGCAGCGGTCTCCGTGGTCGTCTTCATCGTGGTGACGACGATGCTGCTCATCGCGGAACGCTTCCGCTCCCCTTCCTGATCGAACCGACGACCGAGCATGACCTCCTTCGATGATGACGGCTTTGTAGGCCTTCTGACCGCGCGCGCCGCGGCCGAGCCGGACCTTGTCTATGCGCGCTTCTGCGGCGAGCCGGTGAGCTATGCCGGGATCGAGCAGCGCTCCGCCGCCTTCGCGGTGCATCTCAGGGCGCGCGGCATCAGGCCCGGCGACCGGGTCGCCGTGATGATGCGCAACTCGATCGCCACGATCCCCGTGGTCTTCGGCCTGGCCAGGGCCGGTGTCGCCTGGGTGCCGGTCAACGCCCAGCAACGCGGCGAGGGGCTGCGCTATCTGCTGACGCATTCGCAGCCGCGCCTCGTCGTCGCCGATGCCGAGCTGGCGCCGCAGATCGCCGAGGCGATGGCCTCGGAACCGGCGCTGCCGCAGCTCCTGCATGCGCCCGGCGGCGAACTCGACGCCGTCCTGGCCCGCACCGAACGCTTCGACGAGCCGGCGCCCTCCGCCGATGCCGTCTTTGCCATCATGTACACATCCGGGACGACGGGACGGCCGAAGGGCGTGGTCGTCTCGCATCGCATGCTGCGGCTGGCGGCGGAAAGCGTCGGCCGCCTGTCCGACGCAAGGCCGGGCGAGGTCTTCTTCGTCTGGGAGCCGCTCTACCATATCGGCGGCGCGCAGCTGCTGCCGCTGCCGATGATCCGCGGCATCACGCTCGCCATGGTCGAACGCTTCAGCGCCAGCCGCTTCTGGGCCCAGGTCCGCGAGGAGGGGGCGAGCCATATCCACTATCTCGGCGGCATCCTGCAGATCCTGCTCAAGCAGCCGCCTTCGCCGCTCGATCGCGAGCATGGCGTGCGGATCGCCTGGGGCGGCGGCTGCCCGCCCGAGATCTGGCCGCAGTTCCGCGACCGCTTCGGCATCGAGATCCGCGAGTGCTACGGCATGACCGAGGCCTCGAGCCTGACGACCTGCAACGTCACCGGCGTGCCCGGCTCGGTCGGCCGGCCGATGCCCTGGTTCTCGGTGAAGCTGCTGGACGGGGAGGGCAGGCCGGTGGCGACCGGCGAGCGCGGCGAGATCGTGATCGAGACCAGCATCCAAGGCGCGATCTTTCCCGGCTATCTCGACAATCCCGAGGCGACGGCGAAAGCGTTGCGCGAGGACGGTTTCCATACCGGTGACCTCGGTTCGTTCGATGCCGACGGCAACCTCTATTTCCACGGCCGGATGACGGACAGCGTGCGCTGCAGGGGCGAGAACGTCTCGGCCTGGGAGGTCGAGCATGTCGCCGCCGAGCATGAGGCGGTCGAGGATTGCGCGATGATCGGCGTGGCGGCGGATGTCGGCGAGCAGGACATCAAGCTCTTCGTCAAGCCGCGAGACGGCAAGGTCATCGATCTCCAGGCGCTGTCCAGCTGGCTCGGCCAGCGCCTCGCCCCTTACCAGAACCCGCGCTACATCGCCGTCGTCGACGAGTTCGAACGCACGGCGAGCCAGCGCATCATGAAGCACAAGCTCTCGCCCCGGCTCGACGACTGCTGGGACCGGGCTGCCACCGCGACGAGGCACTGACATGGCCGGCTGCGATATCCTGATCTCGGGCACAGGCGGCTTCGCCGCGCGCATCGCGTTCGACATCGCCGCGACGGCCGACGAAGCTGTCGAGGTCATCATCGCCGGGCGCAATCGTGAGCGGCTGAACTGGCTGCGCACCGCCGCGAATGCCCGTGCCGCGCTGTTCGGCAAGAAGGCGCGCTTCGCGACGCATGCCATCGATCTCCTGGCGCCCGATGCATCGGACGCGCTGCTCGCGGCGACGGAGCCCCGCATCGTCGTGCAGGCGGCCTCGATCCAGACCTCGCAGGTCATCGCCCAGAGCGGCAATGCCTGGACGCAGCTTGTCGCCGAAGGCGGCCTGAGCGCGACCGCCGTCTTCCAGGCCCTGATCAGCGCGCGCGTCGCCGCTGCCGTCACCGCCCGCGGCAAGCCGGTCACGCTGGTCAATTGCAGCTTTCCCGATGTCGTCAACGGCATCATCGTCGCGCTCGGCCACGCCGTCGCCTGCGGCATGGGCAATGTCGCGATTCTCTCCAACGTCTTCGCCGGCTCGGCTGCCACGCCGCCGGGCGCCGATCTCAAGGTCCTCGCGCACTACCAGAATCTGGCCGCCTGGCGCCGCCGGCCCGAGGAGCGCGGCGGGCGGGCGCCACGCGTCTGGCTCGACGGCGCCGAGGTCGCGGATGTCTACGGGCGTTTCGCCGATATCCAGCTCACCCCCGAGCCGGTCATCGAAATCTCGGGGGCGAGCGGCGTTCCCATGCTGCTCGCCATGGCGGCAAGCAGGCCGTGGCGCGGCCATGTGCCCGGCCCGAACGGGCTGCCGGGCGGCTATCCCGTGCGGCTGACAGATGGGGCGCTCGAACTCGACCTTCCGAACGCTGTCGCCGAAGCTGAGGCGATTGCCTGGAACGCCTCATTCGAGGAGGAGAACGGTCTCGTCGTCTCGCCGCAAGGCCATGTCAGCTTCACCGGCATCCTCGGCGACAGGCTCGCCGACCATGTTCCTGCTCTTCGCAAGGGCTTCCCCGTCCGGGAGCTGGAAGCGGTTTGCGAGGACCTGCTTCAGCTGCGCTCCGCTTTGATGAAGGCCTAGAGCATGCTGCGAAAAAGGGGGAACAAATTCCTCTAAGCTATTGGACTAGATCCCGTTTTCTGCGTTCGGCCGGTTCGGTTCAAACGCAACGTGATCGATCGAGCCTGCCTTGATTGGGCATCGCGCGCCGCTCCTTTGCCTGGGGCGCCGACGTGCCAGGTCCGCCCGGCAGCGCCTCGACCTGGACCCCCCAACACCTCATCATGGGAATAATCCGCAGCATCCCCCGCATGGCGCCGACGTGTCGCTTCGTCAGTGGGGGTGACCTGCGAGACGGTGATGGACTTTTGCACCGTGCGAGACCAGCGTCCTGATGAAGTCCGGGCCCGGCCCGCCATTCTCGGCGGACGAGAGCGCGGGAACCGAGCCAGGAGGTCCCGATGACCGGCCAAGCCAGCAACCCGACCCTCGACGCCCGCCTCGGCGAGGTGACGGAACGCATCGCCCGGCGCTCCCATGACACGCGCCGGCGCTATCTCGACCGGCTTGCGGCAGCCGCGGAAGCCGGACCGCGCCGCCAGCGGCTCGGCTGCGCCAACCAGGCGCATGGCTTTGCCGCCTGTGCGCCCGACGACAAGGCGATGCTGCGCGCCGGTGCGGGCGCCAATCTTGCCATCGTCACCGCCTATAACGACATGCTCTCGGCGCATCAGCCCTATGAGCGCTTCCCCGAACTGATCCGCGCCACGGCGCGGGCGGCAGGCGGGGTCGCGCAGGTCGCCGGCGGCGTGCCCGCCATGTGCGACGGCATCACCCAGGGCGAGGCCGGCATGGAGCTCTCGCTGTTCTCGCGCGACGTGATTGCGCTGTCGACGGCGGTTGCCCTGTCGCACCAGAGCTTCGATGCGGCCGTGTTCCTCGGCATCTGCGACAAGATCGTGCCGGGCCTGATCATCGGCGCACTGTCTTTCGGCCATCTGCCGGCGGTGTTCATTCCGGCTGGCCCGATGACATCCGGCCTCTCCAATGACGACAAGGCGAAGGCGCGCCAGCTTTTCGCGGAGGGCAAGGTCGGCCGCGAGGCCCTGCTCGAGGCCGAGGCGCAATCCTATCACGGCCCCGGCACCTGCACCTTCTACGGCACCGCCAACACGAACCAGATGGTGATGGAGATCATGGGGCTGCACCTGCCGGGCGCCTCCTTCGTCAATCCCAACACGCCGCTCCGCGATGCCCTGACCCGGGCGGCGACCGAGCGGGCGATGGCGATCACCGCGCTCGGCAACGACTATATTCCGGTCGGGCGGATGCTGGACGAGCGCGCCTTCGTCAATGGCGTGGTCGGCCTGCATGCGACCGGCGGCTCGACCAACCACACCATGCATCTCGTCGCGATGGCGGCGGCCGCGGGCATCCAGCTGAGCTGGGACGATTTCTCCGACCTCGCCCAGACGACGCCGCTGCTGACCCGGATCTATCCGAACGGCAAGGCCGACGTGAACCATTTTCATGCCGCCGGCGGCATGGGCTTTGTCATTCGCGAATTGCTCGGGGCCGGGCTGCTGCATCGCGATGTCGAGACGGTCTGGGGCAGCGGGCTCGACGCCTATGTCCAGGAGCCCGCGCTCGGCGCCGACGGTGCACTGACCTGGCGCGACGGTGCCGGAAGCAGCGGGGATGAGACGGTGCTGCGCGGCACCAAGGCCCCGTTCCAGCCGACCGGCGGGCTCACGGTTCTCACCGGCGATCTGGGCCGGGCCGTGATCAAGACCTCGGCCATTGCCAGGGAGCGCCATGTCATCGAGGCCCCGGCCCGCATCTTCCACAGCCAGGAGGCGCTGCAGGCCGCCTTCAAGGCCGGCGCGCTCTCGGGCGACCTCGTCGCGGTGGTGCGTTTCCAGGGGCCGCGGGCCAATGGCATGCCCGAATTGCACAAGCTGATGCCGCCGCTCGGCGTGCTGCAGGATCGCGGGTTCAAGGTGGCGCTGGTCACCGACGGACGACTGTCGGGCGCCTCGGGCAAGGTTCCGGCCGCCATCCATGTCACGCCCGAAGCCGTCGAGGGCGGGCCGATCGCGCGGATCCGCGACGGCGACCTCGTCCGGGTGGACGCGGTGGCGGGAACGCTGACCGTGCTGGTCGATGAAGCGGAATGGGCCGCGCGCGCGCCGGCAAAAGCCGATCTCGAAGCGTCGCATTGGGGCGTCGGGCGCGACCTGTTCGCGTCGTTTCGCGCCGCCGTCGGAACCGCCGATACGGGCGCGACGATCTTTTCCGCGGTCTAGCTGTATGCGGTGCCTGCCGCCGCCATGCGCACGATCCACTCTCGACCCAACTGCGTCAGCCGGGCGTTCTTGTGGATGTTCATCCGGTTCCTCCGAGGGGTCTGAAGCTTCGCAACCTCAGCTTCCTCGCTCGGGACCGGATGAACAACCTATCGAGAGCTCACATCTAGCTGCGCTGTCATCCGGTCATTGAGGCCGCCGGCGGGCGAGAACGGATCTCACGCGCAAAACTCTGGATTGCAACGGGAGAAAGGAGAAGGGCCGTTCGGAGACCGATTTCCTCCAGGTGCGAAATCTGTTCTCGAAGACACCAGCCCGCGTGGCGGGGCGGCCATGTGATATCGGAAGGCCACCTTCAAATATTTGTTCAGCGGCGACGCGACCTTTTGCTTGAAAGTAGCAGGTCCTGGATGTTCTATGACAGGAGAAATTGATCAGAGCGTCAAAGTTCTGGGCTCTGCGGAGGATGGAATCCATGCCGCGAGTGGAGCGCCATAGTCTTCCGCTGAACGAGTTTCCTAATCCGCCAAAACGGACTGATGTCATCATTCAAATTGAGCGGATACTTTCAAGTCCGGACTTTCTCGCAACTGAACGTATCAGGCGATTTTTATCATATGTCGTTCATGAGGCGATTGATGGCCGAAAGCAACGGTTGAAGGGCTACACGATTGCTGTCGAGGTCCTGGGGCGAAGCCCCGATTTCGATCTTCAGAACGACCCCGTGGTGCGCATCGAAGCCGGCCGCCTCAGGCGCTCGCTGGAGCGCTATTACCTTAAGGCAGGTCGCGCCGATTGCGTCCTGATCGATATCCCCAAAGGGACCTATGCTCCCGAGTTCAGCTGGATACAGGCCCCTTTCGACGCGTTGCCTTCGCCACCATCCGCGACCCCTGTCGATGCCGGGAGGGAGCAGCGTACACGGCCCTGGTTTGGGACTGCACTTGCACTGGCGATCGCGAGTATGGGCCTGGCGTTTTCACTATGGCTGGCGCGTCCGCAGCAAAACGCCCTTCCGGCGAGAGCGTCAGGTGATCGACCTGCCCTGATCGTCAGCCCGTTCTCCAATCTTTCCGGCGATGCCGAAACGAGTTGGCTTGCAGCGGGGATGACCGAGGAGATCATCTCCCAGCTGGCAGAAACGCCAAGGTTCATCGTTTTCAAGCGCGGGTCGGCACCGATCAAGCCGCCTGGGGCCGCAGATCCCGCACGCATGTTCATTCTGGAGGGCAGCGTTCGCATTTCGCGAGGAGTGCTCAGGGTGAATGGCCGCGTCCTCGATCCGGCGAGCGGCGAGGTGCTCTGGTCGCAATCCTATGACGGCGATCTGCGGAACACCGACACGCTCTGCGCAGAGGCCACGATAGCCATGAAAATCACGTCGGCGATCACCAGAGCGGGAGGCGCCTTTCTCCGCGGCCTCGATGCACCGACTGTGCCGGCCACCGGCGCGAGGGAGCAGCGGGCGGCCTGCTTATGAATCAAGGCTCAGGCCGCGGACGCGAGCGTGCGGCCCGGCCAGTTCCACCTCAGTGGAGAAGAGATATGGCGAGACCAGGAGGAATATTGCTGGCGAGTGATTTCTCGCCACGCTCGGACCGGGCGCTGGACCGCTCCCTGAGGCTCTCCGGGGAGTGGGGCGCAACACTTGCCATTCTCCATGTCGAGGAGCCGCCGGAGCGCCAGGAGAAGCCGGCCGATCTCATCCGCCGCGATTTGCGCGATGAACTGCCGCCCCAGGCCAGCGTGGCGGAGCTCGTCATCCGCATCGGCTCCTTGCCGGCCGTCCTGGTCGAGGAGGCGAGAGAACGGCACAGCGGGGTGATCGTGACGGGCGTCGCACGGCACAACAGCATCGGCGACTACATCCTGGGCACGGCTGTCGACTACATCGTTCGCAAGGCGTCGGTGCCGGTGCTCGTCGTCCGCCGGCGAGCCGATCGTTCCTACGGGCCTGTCATCGTCGCCACCGATTTCTCGGAATGCTCGCGCCGGGCCCTCATGGTCGCGGCCGATTTCTTTCCCCACGCCGGGCTGAGGCTGCTCCACGCCTACTCCGGGCCGGGTGTCCGGATGAACTTTGAAGGCAAAAGCGAGCATAACGAAACGGAAGCCAGGGAGCAGATGACCGCATTCCTGGAGGCTGCCAGGCTGCCCGCGGAAACCGCAAGGCGAATTGAACCCGAGCTCGACGAAGGAGGCATCTCCTCGGCCATCGAGCGCTGCCGCCGCGCCATTGGAGCGGAATTGGTCGTCCTGGGCCGAACGGGACGGAGGGAAATCGTCCAGGCCCTGCTCGGCAGCAAGGCCGAAACCATCCTGAACACAGTTCATTCCGACATCCTGATCGTTCCCTAGGTCATCGGACCGGATATCGTATCCAGTCCGATGACCTAATCTCCTGTGTTTGCATCGGCTTTTCCCGAAAACCGCAATCCACTTTTCGGGCCGATGCTCTAGCCTTGGCTGTCGCGCCCTCCCGATCAAGGCGGCCCTTGCCATCCGCCCCCGGGCGAGCGGGACGCCGGGAGGGGTGGCCTGGATGTCCCAAAGGCCAATGGCAATGTCACATTCCGGGTGCAAGATAGGCCTGCCGATGGCTCTCGGCCCCGTCACAGGATCAGCCTCCAGGGGACCTGAAGCACGGGCCGCGAGATTGAACGCAAACGCCTTGTCCCGGCGGTGGCCGGCGGCAGGCGGCCCGAACTCGACCCTGGAAGTATCGGCTTCAGCTGGAGTGATCAGATGGTCAAGCCGCCTGGACAAACGGATAACCCCGCGATTTCTCACGCGTTTTCCTATTCTGTCGATGCATGGCAGCGCTCGATCCTGTTCCTCGATACGATGCGCAAGCGCGCAGCCCAGTACGAGGAGCACGCGGCGCAACTCGCTCCTCACGTGCTCGACTATGAGGCGGAACTGATCTGCGACGGGCGCCAGCTCGAGCGCCCGGTCAACTATATGCTCGCCAGCATCGTTGCGCCCGACGGGGTCGCAATCGACCATCTCAAGCGACCCTTCATCGTCGTCGATCCGCGGGCCGGCCATGGCCCGGGCATTGGCGGCTTCAAGGCGGATAGCGAAATCGGCGTGGCGATGAAGGCGGGCCACCCCTGCTATTTCATCGGCTTTCTGCCCGATCCCATGCCCGGCCAGACCATCGAGGACATTGCGCGCGCCGAGGCCGTCTTCCTCGAAAAGGTCATCGCCCGGCACCCGGGCGCCGAGGGCAAGCCCTGCGTCATCGGCAATTGCCAGGCCGGCTGGGCTGTCATGATCCTGGCCTCGCTGCGACCCGAGCTCTTCGGCCCGATCATCGTCGCCGGCACGCCGCTATCCTACTGGGCTGGCGTCAAGGGGCAGTTTCCGATGCGGTATTCGGGCGGTCTGCTCGGCGGCAGCTGGTTGACGGCCCTTGCCGGCGATCTCGGTGCCGGCATCTTCGACGGCGCCGCGCTGGTGCAGAATTTCGAGAACCAGAACCCGGCCAACACGCTCTGGTCCAAGCAGTACAACCTCTACTCAAAGATCGACTCCGAAGCCGAACGCTATCTTGGGTTCGAGAAATGGTGGGGTGGGCACGTCACGCTCAATGCGGAGGAAATGCAGTTCATCGTCGACGAACTCTTCGTCGGCAACAAGCTTGCGGCGGGCGAGATCCGGACCTCCGCCGGCACCACGATCGACCTGCGCAACATCCGATCGCCGATCGTTGTCTTCTGCTCCAAGGGCGACAACATCACTCCCCCGCAGCAGGCGCTCGGCTGGATCCTCGATCTGTACGACAGCGTCGACGACATTCGCGCCTATGGCCAGACGATCGTCTATGCGGTCCACGAGACGGTCGGCCATCTCGGCATTTTCGTCTCCGCCGGGGTCGCCCGCAAGGAGCACGACGAGTTCGCCTCGAATATCGATCTGATCGACGTCCTGCCGCCGGGCCTCTACGAGGCGATCCTGGAACCCAAGGGTGACACGGCTGCAAATCCCGAGCTGGTGACCGGCTCATGGGTGATGCGCTGCGAGGCGCGCTCGCTGGACGACATCCGCGCCCTCGGCGGCAATGACCTCGAGGATGAGCGCCGCTTTGCCACCGCAGCGCGCCTCTCGGAGATCAACCTCGCGCTCTACCGGACGATGGCGCAGCCGGTTGTCCAGGCGCTGGTCGCGCCGCCATTGGCCGAGATGCTACGCAATCTGCACCCGTTGCGTCTGTCCTACGAGATGTTCGGGGCTCGCAACCCCTTCATGACCTGGGTCGAGGACGCCGCCGAGAGCGTCCGGGAGCGGCGGCAACCGGTGGAGCGCGACAATCCCTTCCTGGCGTTTCAGGAGCGGGTCTCGGAGCAGATCGTCGAAGGGCTCGAGATGTGGCGCCGGGGGATTGAAAAGCTCTCGGAGCAGAGCTTCCACGCCATTTATGGCACGCCAGCCCTTCAGTCGGCACTTGGCATCGAGGGCAAGGCCGGGCGCCCGCCGCGCAAGGCGGCGGCGAGCCTGCTGCACAGCAAGCTTCTCGAAGCCCGCATCGCCGAACTGCGCGCATCGATGACGACAGGCGGGCTCCGCGAGGGGCTGGCGCGTGCACTCATCTATGTCGGGCTCGCGCGCAATGGCGTCGACGAGCGTGGTTTCGAGGCGATCCGCCGCATGCGCAAGGCCCATGCCTCGACGCAGCAACTGACCCTGCAGCAGTTCAAGACGCTGATCCGCGAGCAATACTTCATGCTCCTGATCGATGAAGAGGCCGCATTGGCGGCGCTCCCGGGCCTGCTGCCAAAGCAGGAGGACGAGCGCCGTGCGGCCTTTGCGGTCCTGCGCGAAGTCCTGGAGGCGCCCGGGCCGCTCACCGAAGCGGCCGCCGAAAGGCTCGGGCGCGTGGCGCCGTACTTCGGAACGTCCGGCGAGCCCATACCCTTTGCGGGCAAGCGGAAAGCACCTGGCCGGCAGGTCGGATGACGTCCGGCATGTTGCTGCCTCCAACACGTCCGGCGCTGCCCGCCTGTCCACATCTGCGAGCCGCGCTGCACTCCTTGTCCTTGCCGACGAGGAGCTGATGGTCGCCCGCCCCCCTGCGCTGCCCGACGGGTGCGCCCGAGCCTGACAGGAGATCTGCGATGCCGCTGCCCGAAGTCAAAGCCAAGCTCCTGGAGGGCCGCAGGGGGCTGATCGTCGGTATCGCCAATGATCGGTCCATCGCCTGGGGGTGCGCGCGCGCCTTTCGCGCCTTTGGCGCCGAGCTTGCCGTCACCTATCTCAACGACAAGGCAAAGCCCCATGTCGAGCCGTTGGCGCGGGAGGTGGAAGCCTCGATCGTCATGCCGATGAACGTGACTGCGCCAGGTGAGCTGGAGGCCGTCTTCGAGCGCATCCGCTCCGAGTGGGGCGAACTCGATTTCGTGGTGCACTCCATTGCGTCCGCGCCCAAGGACACACTGCGAGGCCGCGTGACGGACGCGCCGCGCGAGGGTTTTCTCGAGACCATGGAGGTCTCGTGCTGGTCGTTCATCCGCATGGCGCATCTTGCCGAGCCCCTGATGAAGTCGGGCGGCACGCTGTTCACGATGACCTATTACGGTTCGCAGATGGTGGTGGAGAATTACAACATCATGGGCGTGGCCAAAGCTGCGCTTGAAAGCGCCGTTCGCTATCTCGCAGCCGAGTTGGGTCCCAAGGGAATCCGGGTCCACGCCATTTCACCCGGCCCGCTCGCCACCCGCGCCGCCTCCGGCATCGCCGAGTTCGATGAACTGCTCGCGAAAGCCAAGAGCCGCGCCCCGGCCCGCGAGCTCGTCAGCATCGATGATGTCGGCGTGGCGACGGCCTTCCTGGCTCACGACGCTGCCCGCCTGATGACCGGAGACGTGCTCTACATCGATGGCGGCTACCACATCATCGACTGAGTGACGCAGACCGGATGATCGTCGATCATGAAATGACCCAGATCGGACGCGGAGACGAAGGAGAGGCGCGATGGCAAAGTCGATGAAGGCTGCAGTCGTACGCGAGTTCAAACGGCCATTGTCGATCGAGGAGGTCGCGATCCCGGAGGTGGGTCAGGGCCGGATCCTGGTCAAGATCGAGGCGTCCGGCGTCTGCCATACTGATCTGCACGCGGCGGATGGCGACTGGCCGGTCAAGCCGAAGCCGCCCTTCATTCCCGGCCATGAAGGGGTTGGCACTGTTGTCGCCGTTGGCGGCGGCGTGAAATCCGTCAGGGAAGGGGACCGGGTCGGCGTGCCCTGGCTGCACACGGCGTGCGGGCACTGCAAGCACTGCTTTGCCGGGTGGGAAACGCTGTGCGATGCCCAGCAGAACACCGGCTATTCCGTCAATGGCGGCTTTGCCGAGTACACGCTGGCAGATCCCGATTATGTCGGCCATCTCCCCGCTGCTCTCGATTGGGAAACGGCCGCGCCGATCCTCTGCGCCGGCGTGACCGTCTACAAGGGTCTCAAGGAGACCGATACCAAGCCCGGAGACACCGTCGTGATCTCCGGCATCGGCGGGCTCGGGCACATCGCCGTGCAATATGCGAAGGCGATGGGTCGCAAGGTCATCGCCGTCGACATCTCCGA
>UBZM01000072.1 GCA_900470095.1 Hyphomicrobiales bacterium | reverse complement strand
CTCCGCCACCGCCTGTTCCGCCCTTGCCGCCCCCAGGACCGTTCGATGTCGTCGTGCCTTGCGGGCTGCCGGCGCCTCCGACCGGTCGCAGATTGGGGACGCTGTCGGCGGGAGGAGCGCCATGTTTCGCCTCGGCGCGCAGCGGGGCTTGTCCTGGTGAGACCCGACGGGCCTCGCCGGCGAGGCGGTCGTTTGAATTGGCGACCAGCGTGAGCGGGGGCGGGGGCCTGCCAACGGTCGTCCCGAGCGGCGTGGTTCCGGGCAACCTGATGTCATCTGGACGGCTCGATGGCGTGGCGGGAACGGCTTCGTCGGTCATGGAGAGCCCTCGAATGCGTGCTGGCCTCAAGACATGATGTTGGAGGTGAGGTGATCGTGCTGGGACGGGTCGGGTATGACTGGGCGCGAGACGGAGGAGTCTGATCCGGAATGTGTATCCACGTCATGAGCGAAGGCGACGAGCTCGGGCACCAATGTCTGGGTGTCGTGGATGGTGACCTTGTCGGTGTCGGTGATCATGTTGGTCTGGATCAGCACGCTCTCCTCGTAGGCGTCGCCGCCCAGGTATTTCGAGGTCGAGAGCGTGCCCGGATCAATGATATGCGCTTCATTGAGCACCGTGTTCCCGCCGGCGGCGACGCCTTGGGTCGTCCCGGGCTGAGCATTGGCCTGGATGACCTGGTCGGCGTCGTTCAGAACATTGATCTGGGTGATGACGTTCACGTCGTAATAGTCGCCCGGCACGTAGAGGACGTGCAGCGTTCCGGACCTGTTGCCGTTGAGTTGCCAGTCGGCGTCCGGCGTCAGAATCGTGGAGTGCTGATTAAGCGCGCCGAGAAGATCGTAATGCACCTGCTGCATCGGCTTGAATGCGACGCTGTCGTAGGTCGTGATATCTGCGAGATTGGTAAGGTTGTTGAAGCCTGTGGTGACAACGGTACTATCGTTGCCGTGGCCCGTTGCAAACAGCTTGGCGCTATCTGGGTCCAGAACGATATTGTACTGGTAGATCCAGTCGGCACGGTGATAGTCGCCGCCAATGATGATGATGTCGTAGCTGTCCAGGCCGGTGATCTGAGCGAGATTGAGCTGGGCGTTCTCGCCGCTCTTCACGTCGAAATAGGTTCCGTTCTCCGCCTGAACGATCCTGTCGCTATCGTTCAGTCCATTGAACTGAATGACGGATTTCACATCATAGAAGCTTCCTGGCATGACATCGACCGACCAGAAGGGGGTCGCTGCGGCGCCGTTTGGCGCGATCGTCACCGTATGCGTCGCGAATTCCGCGATGTTGTGGACTTGGTTGCCATGGCTCTGAACCAAAGGGGTCAGCGTGCCATCGAGGGCGACGTCGACATGGTCGTTGTCCACGAGGACATTCACCTGCGCGATGCCGCGGCTGAAGAAATAATTGCCGCCCACGATCATCGAGCCGGTTGCTTCGTTGGCGTCGACGATGACCGCAGCATTTGCAAGCGTGTTCAGCCCGGTCTCCGAGATGACCGCGACCCCGCCGGTGGGCTCGGCCGCTATGATGGATTTGGTGATGCTGTCGGCCGGGGCTTCGGCCAGGCGCCAAGGCGCGACCTCGGCAAGGCTCGGCATCGGCAGATCGCTCGCGTTGCGTGCGCCGTCGACGATTCTGCCCTCAATGGCATGCGGGACAGGGCTGCCGTCGGAATAGGGGCTCCCCGTTTCGGCCCAGCGCGTATCGCGACTTTCGATCGCCTCGATCACGCTCTGGGTCGTGCCGCCCTGAAGCGCCGCGACCTCGCTGGGCACAGCGCTCTGCGCCTGGTGCAGCATGTCGTTCAGGACGCCGTCGAGATGAAGTTCGGGGGGCACGACGAGAGTGCCGTCAGGATAACGGATCGCGTCGGATGTCAGCAGATCCCGGTCGTCCGCCTGGTTGACCTGGTGGATCGAGAGCAATGTCTCGGTACCGCCATTCTGATAGCCCACAGTGATGATGCTGTGGCTGGTGACGGTATAGCCATAGTCGTAATCGACGCTGTCGGGCGCGTCGAGACGGTGTGGAAAGGGGTGGCTCGCCGGGATGATTTTGACCGGCGGCGTAAAGGGTGGGGGCGTCAGGCCGTGAATGGCCGGGGCGTCGTCGGGGACGTTCCGCGTCTGAAAGAATACCGGTTGGGAAGCCGTTTCATCGGAGGAGATGGGCGTCGCCCGATCGTAGAAGCGATCGCTGCCGTCGTCCGGCAGGAGCCGGGACGCCTCGCCGTCATATGTTTCGCGCGCCCGTATTTCGTCAATGAAGACGCGGAGATAGCCGGCAAAATGCCAGATCGTTTCGGTGAAGCCGCCAGTGTTCATGGCACACTCTGCAATATCGCCTGGCAAGGCCGGGCGAGAGGGCACCCGGCATTGCGTGGGCTCAGGGGCTCACCGGCCCCGAGCAGGGAGCGCGCGGGGGGCGAACCTCGCGCGTCCGAGCGTAGCTTGCCTTCCAAGCGTTGGGACGCTCAGAGTGTGCCGATGTCGTGACCGGCGACGGTCAGGTGATCGACAGAGTTGAACTGGACATTCGCACCCATGGCGATGTGCTGAGTGAAGGCTTCCTGGGTCAGGGCGACGTTGGCGGCAGCGGCGCCGATGCCGGAGTAGCCGTCGCTTCCACCATGGATGTCGCCGAAACTCGACGACGCTGAGCCTCCCGTTGCCGTAGCGGTCATGGAGAAATCGCCAACCGCTTCCGGAATATGGCCAGGACCATAGCAGGAGGGGTCGAGCCCACCCGAGTTGAAGTTCACCGACGGGCTGGACAGGCTATCGTTGTCGGCGAGGTTGTTGACCTGCGCAATATTGAAGTTGTTGCCGTCATCCGTCGTCTGGGTGACGACGGATGGCATCACGATCGAGTCGTGGATGTCGTGAATCGAGTCGATATCCATCACCCGGTTGTCGACGGGGGGCACGAGGGCGCCGCTGAGATCCAGGTCGACCTTTACATCGACGGTGGTCTGTACGTGGTTGATGTTCTCGTTGTAGTTGAGGTTGCCGTTCAGGTTGCCATTGGCGTTCAGATTGCCGTTTCCGTTGAGATTCAGGTTGCCGTTGTCATTCCAGACGGAAGTGTCGACGGCCTGCGCGGAGTACTGCGCCTGACCTTGTCCCTGGCCCTGACCTTGCCCCTGACCTTGGCCTTGCCCCTGCAGCTGGGCTTGAAGCTCGGCCTGCGCCTGATCCTGGCTCGGGTCCTGCGGATGATAATTGTTGTTCGGCATGGTGCTTTCCCGTCAAAAAAAGGAAAGGCACCCTTCCGCTCGTTGATCGCCGCGTCTCTTCTGCGCTGCGTCGATCCACTTGCGTTGGATGCCATTAGTGCGGGATATTGATAATTAAGATCGAATGAATGTCCCGCTTATCTGCGCAAGGAACGTTCTTCATGATTTCGTGCTGCGACAGCCGAAACCGAATATGAGATTAAGTCATTGTTTGTATCTCCGGAATTTGATTGGTTGCTATAAGTAATAGTTTTTCCGAATTATTAAGCTGGTTCGATATCAGGCCAGAATGTACGAAATGGATTTTGAGTCATATAATTTTATGAGTCATATATTCATAAATAGGTATAAATTCTGAATATTTCTTGAAGTTATAAAATGTAATATTTATCATTGGCAAACAATTTCTTGTTTTTGCCTAATTCAATAAATATCTCAGAAATAATGTGACAACTGAAGGGCTGTGTGCATTATTTCCGAGCGGCCAACATCCAACTATGCCCTTGCGGCGTCAATGTATCGAATTATTACCCATTTTCAGACTTTATTGACTTTCAATTACCCATCTGGGACCATGTTTTCGGGTTGGAGGTGCGCCATGCCGAACGCCATCCGCTTGCAGAACGAGCGCGTCGTCCATTTGTCGCTCGAACGAATGGTCTGGCCCTCCGGGCCGGTTTGCCCGCATTGCGGCGAGGCTGCCCGGCTGGGGCGGCTCAACGGCCTGAGCACCCCGATTGGCGCGTGGAAATGCTATTCCTGCCGGAAGCCGTTCACGATCAGGAACGGCACGATCTTTCACAACAGCCATGTGCCTCTGCATGTCTGGCTCCAGGCCCTCTACCTGCTGACGGCAACCCGGCAGAAGGTGGGGTCGCAAAGGCTGGCGCAAACGTTGGGAGTTTCCGTCCGAACGGCCTGGCATCTGAAGCAGAAGATTGTCGGCGGCCTTGCGGTTTCTCCGCTGGAGGTGGCCTGCTACGCACCATGGCAGCATGGCGACATGGTCATGCGCTGCGAGTTCCTGGACTGCCAAGTCGATGGCGGCCCAGGCAGCGCGAGTTGCGTCGCGCGTTTTGAACGCTTTATGGCTGCGCTGGAGGGAATCGCAACAGCGGAAACGGACACCTTGTTCATTCAGGCGCTGCGGCGGCTCCTTGCAACCCGGCCGGAGCGGCTGGAAGAGGCCGGCGAGGCGTTGACGGAAGTTCAACTTGAACTCGGCCTGCTCGACGACGAGCCGGCGCAGCCGCGCGTCCGAGCTGCGGGCTTCGGCGGTTTCGGCATGCCGGTCTCTCAGGCCAAGAACTGACCTCTGCGCATATGACGTTCGACATGGTCGTGCCAGAGTTCGTCCAGCGCTCTGCTCCCGGCTTCGCCGGTCGGTGCGCTGACTGGCTCCATTCCTACCAGTTCGCCCCCCGATGGCCGAGCGGCATCCAAGGCTTCCAGAAAAGCGAGCGCTCCCATCGATCCCGCGGTGAAGGCCGGGTCGCGGCGGCTGCTCAGAAGACAGATTTCCTCGCCGACAAGTTCCGGGCCGATCCCGGTGAGAGCATTCAGAACCGATGACTGGGCCGAGGCGAGTGCGTGCGTTCGCAGCTCGCCGCATTTGCGTTCGACGATCAGCGTGACCAGGGTTGCCAGGAAGCCGAGAATCTGTGGCTGGAGCCAGTCGCCCGCTTGCAGGCCGGCGCCATTCGCGGAAGTCTTCAGAACGAACGGTTCGAGGACGGAATATGCGGCCTTGCGTGCCGGTCGGGCTCTCAGAAGATCGAACATGCTGGCTCTGCCGTGTCGGAGCCTTCAGGAGCGGTGGACGATATGCCTAGGCATAACCGAAGCGGGCCATCCACGCTGCCGCCCCGTCCCGATTTCACTGCGCTGGAACAGGCCGCGCAACGCTCAGGCGAGCAGAGGGTAGCCTTTCTGTCGCTGATAGGCGATCTCAATTTCGCCTGGTCCAACAATGAGAGCATGTTCATCTATGTGCTGATGCTGCTGCTGGACACCGACGAGGCGGCCGCAGCGATCGTCTTTTCCACGCTCAATACGACGCGGGCGCGCCTCGACCTGGCGCAGCGCCTCGCCAAGATCCGGATCACGGACAAGGCGCTGCGTGTCGAGCTCGACACGGTTGTCGAGGCCTTCTCAGCGGCAACGCGACTGCGCAATGATCTCAACCACGCCACCTTCGTCGTCGACGCGAGCGGGGCGATCACACACACACAGAGCATGAAACTGGAGGAGGCTCGGGGCAGGTTGCGTTTCGGTACCCGCCGCCCCGTCGACCAGGCACGACTCGACGAGATCGCGGCGGCGACGCAGAATCTTTATGCGCTGAACCGCCGGATCTGGGATCTCCTCCCGCAACTCGAACGCGGCGTGGTCACGTCCTGACCTTGCTTGGCATCGCTCCGAAAAGTGGAGTGCGGTTTTCTGGAAAGCCGATGCAAACACAGGAGGTTAGAGCATCGGGCCGGATACGATGTCCGGTCCGACGCTCTAGGGAAGGCGCAGGCGCGTCTCCGCATCGAACAGGTGCAGGAGGTCGAGATCGCATGCGAGTTTCACTGCGGCTCCAGCCGCGGGCACGAAGCGGCCATCCGCCATGCCGACCACTTCGCGGCCGGCCAGTTTGACGATGACCTGCGTCGTGACGCCGAGCGGTTCGGCTACGACCACCGTGGCATCGAGCTTCTGCCGCCCCGCGGTGCTGGCGTCGGGTGCATCGATCGGCTCGACCGTGAGATTGTCGGGCCGCAGGCCGATCAGAACCTTGTTGCGATTGCCGAGGCGCGCGGCCGCGTCAGGAGCGAGGATGAGCGCCGCGCCGCCGGGCTCCAGTGCCAGTACGGGAGCCCCGTTCTGCTGGGCCACCGAAACCTCGAGCAGGTTCATCGTCGGTGTGCCGATGAAGCCGGCGACAAAGGCGCTCGCAGGGGTGTGAAACACGTCGAGCGGCGTGCCGACCTGCTCGATCCGTCCGTCGCGCATGATCACGATTCTGTCAGCGAGTGTCATCGCCTCGATCTGGTCATGCGTCACATAGACGATCGTGGTGCCGATCGACTGGTGCAGCCGCTTGATCTCGGTGCGCATCTGGCCGCGCAGCTGGGCGTCGAGATTGGAGAGCGGTTCGTCGAACAGGAAGACGGTGGGATCGCGCACGATGGCGCGGCCCATGGCGACGCGCTGGCGTTGGCCGCCGGAGAGTGCATTCGGCCGGCGCTCGAGCAGGTCGGTCAGCCCGAGCAGAGCTGCTGCTTCGCGCACCTTGCGGTCGATCTCGGCCTTCGGCAGTTTCGCGGCGTAGAGGCCGAAGGCGATATTCCGGTGCACCGTCATATGCGGGTAGAGCGCATAGTTCTGGAACACCATCGCGATGTTCCGGTCCTTGGGCTCCAGCGTGTTCACGACGCGTCCGCCGATCGAGATCGTGCCGTCGCTGAGGCTCTCGAGCCCGGCGATCATCCTGAGTGTCGTCGACTTGCCACATCCCGAAGGGCCGACCACGACGATGAATTCGCCATTTGCGATCTCAAGGTCGATGCCGTGGACAATGCCGACATCGCCATAACGCTTGACGACCTTGCTGAGCGAAACGCTGGCCATCGGCTCAAAGTCCCTTCGGCGCGGAGAATGAGGCAATGGCGCCGGACAGCGTCTTGCCCGCTGCGGCGTCCCGCGCAGCGTGACGGGCAATCAACTCCTGCGCCTCTGCAGCCTGTGCCTCGTAGAGGGAGAGGCTTTCGGCGATCGCGGCAGAGGCCGGTCCGCCGGGCAGGGTCCGCACCGAGACGAAATACTCGGGCGTCACGGCCTCGCGGAATTCGGCCTCGGTCAACACCGGGTCGCGGTCGGTGACCTTGCGGAACAAGGCGACGAACTCGGCATAGGGCACCGTGCCGAGGGTCTGCCGGGTCGCCTGCAGGTGCTTTGCCATCGCGGCGGCGACATGATGCGTGATGGCGAAGGGCAGTTTTTCGCGGCGCACCAGCGTGTCGGCGAGCTCGGTGATCGTGGCGTAGGAGGCCTCGATATTCGCACGCGCCCGCGTCTCGTCGACCTTGGCGGATGAGAAGACCCCGCCGAGAAGGCTGAGTGCGCGCTCGGCCATGATGAAGGCTTCGTAGCCCTGGCCGTGCACCTCGTGCTCATTGTCATTCATGTCGGTGAAAGGCGTGTTGTGCAGGGCGAGCAGCACCGCGTCGCATTTGCCCGCGGTGAGCGAGGCCATCAGGCGCAGATGCTCCACGGGAACCGGATTGCGCTTCTGCGGCATGATCGAGGATATCTGCACGAAGCCGTCGGAGAAGCGCAGTTGCCCGACCTCGAACGAGGTCCAGAAGGCGAGATCCTGCGCGAAACGGCCGAGATTCAGCGCCAGCACCCGCAGGGCCGAATAGACGCCGGCGGTATAGTCGCTCGAGGCGATGCAGCCATAGGAGTTGCGTAGGAAATCGGGGAAGCCGAGCAGGTCTGCGACGCGGGCACGGTTGAGCGGGAAGCCGGTCGTCGTGATGGCAGCCGCGCCCATCGTGCTGAGGTCGACGACCTCGCGCGCCTGCATCAGCCGGGTCACGTCGCGCAGCAGCACTTCGATGACCGCGCCGAGATAGTGGCCGTAGGTGGAAGGCTGGGCCGGCTGGCCGTGGGTATAGGCAAGGATCAGCGTGCCGGCCTCCTCGCGCGAGCGCCGGATCAGCGTTGCGATCAGGTCGAGCAGCTGCAGGCCGAGCGCATCGAGCCGCTCGCGCAGCGCGAGCTTGAACAGGGTGTGGTCGATATCGTTGCGCGAGCGCCCGGTATGCAGGCGCCCGGCGACATCCTTGCCGATCAGCGCCGCGAGCTTGGTCTCGATGAAGAAGAACAGGTCCTCATGCTCTCCGGTATAGGCGGCGGGCTCTGCTCCGGTGAGCTCACGCTCCACGGTGTCGAGAGCGCCAAAGATCGCCGCTGCTTCGGTGCGGGTCAGCAGGTTTTGCTCGGCCAGCATGACGCCATGGGCACGATGCAGGCGCAGGAGATGCGCGAGATGATGCGTCTGGCTATGGGCAAAGCCCGGCGCCAGCACGGTGCGGGCATAGACCGGCGCCGGAAAGCGGTCGTCGCTGCCGGAATGGGCGTCGGGCGTAAGCGCGTTCATGCGAGAATCAGCCTTTCAGGCCCGCGAGCACGACGCCGCGGATGATGTAGCGCTGGAAGATGACGAAGACGACCAGCGTCGGCAGCGTCGCGATGGTGGCGCCGGCCATGATCAGCTCCCAATCGGTCAGAAACTCGCCGGAGAAGGAGGCAAGGCCGACCGGCAGCGTGTAGAGCGCACGGTCATTGGTGGCGATCAGAGGCCAGAGGAAGGCGGTCCAATTGCCGAGGAAGGTGAAGATCGCCAGGGCCGACAGCGCCGGTGTCACCAGCGGCATAGCCACCTTCCACCAGATCGCGAATTCGCCGAGCCCGTCGATACGCGCAGCATGAATATAGTCGTCGGGCACTCCGGCGAAGAACTGCCGCATCAGGAAGACGCCGAAGCCGGTCATCAGCCCGGGAAACATGATGCCCCAATAGCTGTTCAGCCAACCGAAATTCTTGGCCATCAGATACCAGGGCACGACCAGCATCTCGGTCGGGATCATCAGCGTCGTCAGGATGGCGATGAACACCACCTCACGGCCGCGGAACTTGAACTTGGCGAGCGTGTAGCCGATCAGCGAGTCGAAGAAGAGCACCGACAGGGTGACCAGGAGGCTCGTCACCAGTGAATTGACGAACCACAGGCCGAAGCGCGTGTTCTTGAAGATATAGATGTAGTTCTCGAAGGTCGGTTCGCGCGGGATGATGTTGAGTTCATAGACCTCGTTGGAGAGCTTCAGCGAGGTTGCGACCATATAGACCAGCGGCATCATCATCGCGATGGCGCCCATGGCAAGCAGCGTCCAGGCGAGCATCTGGCCGGGACGAGCAGCGAGCCCCAGCCACCAGTTCGGCATCGGGGATGCGGTGGAGGTTGCCGTGCTCATGATTTCTCCCGCATCAGCCAGAGTTGGACGAGGCTGACCGTCAGAAGGATCACGAACAGCACCAATGTCTGCGCCGCCGCATAGCCCATCTGATAGGAGCGGAAGGCGGTCTCATAGATGTAGAGGACCAGAGGCTTGGTGCTGTTCAGCGGTCCGCCGGCACCGTTGTCGGTCATGTTGTAGACGGTGTCGAAGATGCGCAGGAAGCCGATCGACGAGATCACCACCAGGAAGACGATGGTGGGCTTGAGCAGCGGCAGGGTGATCTGGCGCAGGATCATCCATTTGCCCGCGCCGTCGATCCGAGCCGCCTCGTAATAGCTCGACGGGATGGCGCGTAAGCCCGCCATGAACAGCACGATCTGGAAGCCGAGCCCGGCCCAGATCGCCGGTGTCAGCACCGCATAGAGCGCCTGCGTCGTCGAGCGCAGGAAGGGCTGGGCATCGAGGCCCACCGAATTCAACATGTTGTTGAGCAGCCCGATCGGTGGCGGCTGGTAGAACCAGCGCCAGACCCAGGCCATCGCGACCGTCGTCGTCAGGTGCGGGATGAAATAGCAGGCCCGGATCAGGCCATGCGCGAAGCGGACCTGGTCGAGATAATAGGCAATGACGAAGGACAGCAGCAGGCTGAGCGGCGTGCCGATCATGAGGTAGATGAACGTGTTCTTGAAGGCGAGCCAGAATACCGGATCACCCAGCATCTTCCGGAAATTGTCGAACCCGATGAAGACCGGTTTCGAGAGCAGGTTCCACTGCATGAAGGCGATGCCGAACGATTCCAGCGCTGGATAGAATCGGATCACGGCGAAGAACACGATCGGCACGGCAAGGAACGCCCAGGCCGTGAGCGCCTGCTTCGTCTCGATCGTCAGTCCCGCGTAGCCCCGCATTCGTCGCATCCCCGTTCCGGCGTCCCCGCTTTGTCTCGTTCGATTAAATCAAGTCCGTTGATTTAATACGAAGCCGGCGACATGATGCAAGCCCTGCTTCGCGTCAGGCCCACAGGCTCTGCATTTCCATCGAAAGGTTCGCGCCGCTCATGAGCGTATCCGGTCTCGCCCCGTTCGATCGCCGCGGCCATCATCGCCGCGTGGTGATCGAAGCGTTGCGGCGTTCCGGGGCAGCCTCGCGTGCGGAGATCGCCGAGGCGACAGGACTTTCGGCCCAGACCGTCTCGACCGTGACTGACGAGCTGTGCCGCGAAGGATTGGTGAGCATCGTCGGCCGCCGTGCTTCGGCGCGCGGCCAGCCGCCGATCGACCTCGCGCTGGCGCTCGATGGCGGCTTTGCCATCGGTGTGCAGGTCGAGCCTGGCCGCATGACCGGCATCCTCGTCGATCTCGGTGCCCATGTCCGGGCCGAACGCAGCATCGATTGCGATACGGGGCGCCCCGATCTCGCCCTCCCGAGCCTGATTGCGCTGGTTGCCGAATTGGTCGAGCAAGGCCGCATCGCGCGGGCCCGGCTCTGGGGCGTCGGCATCGCTTTGCCGGGCCCGTTCGGTGACGTCGCAGAGAGCGAGCAGGACCCGCTTGCTATGGCGGCCTGGTCGCGGCTTCCGTTTCGCGAAGCCTTCTCTGCGGGGCTGAACCTGCCCGTCATTGTCGGTAACGACGCGACGGCTGCGGCAATCGGCGAGCATCTGCATGGTGTTGCCCGCGATCTGCGCAGCTTCGTCTATCTCTATCTCGCAGAAGGCATCGGTGGCGGCCTCTTCGTCGAGGGACAACCGGTGACCGGCGCCTTCGGCAATGCCGGCGAGATTGGCCGCATGATTGTCGGCCACGACCCTGATCGGGGTGGGCTTGTGACGCTGGAGGCGCGGGCTTCGTTGCATGCGTTGCGTCGGATGCTGGGTGAGGCCGGGGTCGGGGATGCAGACAATTGTGCCGTTGAGCGTCTCTTCGACGGTCACGAGGCGATCGTCGCATGCTGGATCGCCGAGGCCGCGCGCCATTTGCGCATCGCCATCGCCAACATCGAGAACCTGCTCGATCCCGAGACCATCGTGATTGGTGGGCAGGTGCCGGAACGGGTCCTGGCTGCGCTGATGCAGGCCATTGCGCCGCTGCCGGCCTCCGTCAGCCAGCGCAAGGGCCGACAGCAGCCGCGCTTGCTGACCGGGCGCGCTGGCCGCAATTCGCCGGCGCTCGGCGGCGCGACCTTGCCCTTGTTCAGTGGCCTGACGCCGCATCCGCGCGCGGCAAAACTGCCGAAACCGGCGCGGGCGGCGAGAGCATCGGAGCTTGGAAAGACCCGTCCGGCCAATGGCAGGCGCGATCTGGCGGCGGGGAGCTGAGGCCATGGTACCGGCTTGTCCCGCAATCGAGATCGAACCGGCCAGCCTATTGGTGAAGCGGTTGGTAGGCGAGGGCGCCCGTCGCCGCGTCCTGTACGATGCGGCCGAAGGCCTCGGACTCGATGAAATGCCCGGCGGCGACGATTGCCCCGGTTCTGGCTGCATGCGCCGCCAGGGCGCGGCGGCTCTGTCGCGCCAGATCCTGGTTGCGGTCGGCACGATGGCACCACTCGGGAGCCGCGATCTGGGCCGGGTTGTGCCAGCTGTCTCCGGCGATCAGGACGGGGCGGTTCGCGCCTTCTATCAGGACTGCGTGATGGCCGGCCGTATGCCCGGGAGCCGGCAGGAGCGAGGCGGTGATTTCGCCGCTGTCGAAGATCGGCAGTCCAGCCTCCGCGGCCTCGAGCCGACGGCTCTCGACGATGGGCGCGATGCTGCGCCAGAAGGCCGCGACATGGTGCGGCAGAGCGGCTTCCTCGCCCTGAGCCTGCCAATGCGCGATCTCAGCTGCCGGCGCGAGATAGCGCGCCTGGCTGAAGCGGGGTGCGCCCGTCTCGTGGAGTGCCCAGCCGACATGGTCGAGATGGAAATGGCTGAAGACCACGAGCGAGACTGCGTTCGGATCGAGCCCAGCGGCCTTGAACTCCTCTGGCAGCCGGCCGCCGAGCCCATCGAAATAGGGACTGGGGCCGGGGCCGAGGCCGGCATCGATCATGAGGATGCGGCCATCGCGGCAGAGCAGCGCGAAGACGCCGAAGCGCGTGTGGAACATCCCGCCGGGGAACCAGCGCGCCGCCAATTCAGGATGCGCCGCGAAATCGGCTTCGGGAAACGCATAGCTCGAAGCAGCCGGCGTTGGCGCGGCATCGGTCAGCGCAAACAGCGTTGCGCCATCGAGGTCCAGTCGCCGCATTTCGGTCTCCAGTCACAGATGCGGGCCGGCGCCCGCCTGTTCCACGCCTGCCATCCTTCACCAGGGACAACAAGGGAGAGTAGACCATGACGACAGACAACCAGGGCTTCCGCCTCAGCCGGCGCACCTTCGCGACCGGGGCCGCGGCCGCCGGCCTTACTGTGGCGGCGCCGAGTGTGCTGCGTGCCCAGACCGTGCAGATCGAGTACTGGCAGTACTTCTTCAAGGAACGCGTCGAGGCGATGGATGCGCTCATCCAGCAGTTCGAGGCTGCCAATCCGGGCATCAAGGTCAAGCACACGCACTTCCCCTACGCCCAGTACCGGACCAAGACGGCGGCTGCCGTGCCGGCGGGCGAGGGACCCGATGTCCTGCAGCTCTTCTTCGGCTGGATGCGCGAATATGCCAAGTCGAAGCTGATCCAGCCGCTGCCGGCCGAGCATTTCAAGGTCGCCGATATCGACAAGAACTATTTCGAGTTCGTCCGGATGATGCGGACGAACGAGGGATATTGGGCGCTTCCGACCGCCGTCCGCAGCCTCGGCCTGTTCTACAACAAGACGCTGCTGAGCAAGCCGGGCGCATCTGGCGGCAAGCCGCCGGTGACGCTTGACGACATGCTGAAGAACGCGCTGGCCGTCACCGAGCGCGACTCGCGCGGCAACATCACCACGGCCGGCGCGACCATCGGCATCCCGTCGCAGGACTACCATTGGTGGCGCGAGATCCTGCTGCGTCAGTTCGGCGGCAAGCCCTACTCGGACGATGGCCGCACCGTGACCTATGCCAACGACGCGGGGGCCGCCTCCTTCGGCTGGTATACCGACCTGCAGCGCAAGCATAAGGTCGCTGCGGCGGGCTTCCTCTCCGAGAGCCAGGCGGCCTTCAAGGCCGGCAAGGCGGCGCAGCATGTCGACGGTTCGTTCCGCCTCGGCACCTTCAAGAGCGCGCGTGGCTTCGATTGGGGCGTCGCAGAAATACCGACCCATAACGGCATTGCCAGCAACTACGCCTCCTATTGGGTCAATGGCCTGGCGTCGAGCGCGACCGGAGCCAAGCGCGATGCAGCGCTCAAGTTCCTCGCCTTCATCACCACCAATGACGCGATGCAGCTCTGGTTCGAGAAGACCGGCGAGCTGCCGGCCAAGCCCGAGGTCGCACTGAGCGCCAAGAATCTGGCCGATCCGCTTTCCGGCCCGATGCTGGCTGGCCTCAAATACGCCCATGCCACCGATTTCGTGGCGGAAGAGGCTCAGGGCCAGATCTTCCAAGACATGCTCGACCGGGTGCTGCTTCAGAACCAGGATCCACTGGCGGCCCTGAAGGAGGCTGCCGCTGCCGAGCAGAAGCTGATCGACGACTACTACAAGGCCTGATCAAGGCCTTGGTCCAAATGCGCTGCCGCCCGGTTCTCCCGGGCGGCAGCGCTGATCTCAGGTCGCCGGCCGCGCGACGACGGGGACGTACTCGTCCAGATATTCATCGGCGAAGTTCACGGTGCGGCCGAGTTCCGCCGAGCGATAGAGCGCCATCAGCATGTGCACGACGGCGACGCCGTCGGCAAAGGTCTCCTCCGGCATGGTGCCGCGCCGGAACGCCTCGACGAAATGCCGGTTCTCCAGCGTGTAGCCGTAGACGCCGGCTTCGTCCTCCAGCACGGGCATCAGGCCGTGCTCGGCATTCTGCTTCTCGACCAGGTCCTCGCCGCTTGCGCCGCTGACCGCGCGCGAGATGAAGACCTTCAGTCCCGTGTTCAGCGAGCTGAACTCCATCGCATATTCCGGCCCGAGCAATTCGAGCGTGATCCTGAGGCCGGGCCCGACATAAGCCCATGACGTCGTCGCCTCGATCATCAGCTCGTTGCCGTCGGGATCGCGCAGCGTGATCAGCCCGCGCGCAAAATCCTCCGATGGGCGCTTGGCATAGTCGACCTCGGGCCCCATGCCCGCCTTGAGCTGCTTGACATAGGCCGGCCGGTTCCATTTCAGCGTCGCGACCGTGGCATTGGCCGAGACCAGGGTCAGTGCATCGCGTGGCTCGCCCGGCGCGGTCAGCAGATGGCGGGCGACCTCGACGCTGTGGCACATCATGTCCGAGAGCACGCCGCCACCCTGCTTCTCGCCCTGCCAGAACCAGGGTTCGTGCGGGCCGCTATGTTCTTCGGCGGCGCGGGCGATATAGGGCCGTCCGGCGCCGGGCACGGCGCGACGCCAGATGATCTCGCGCCCACGCTGCACCGCCGTCGAGAACAGCTGGTTCTCGAGATAGCCGTGCAGCAGCCGGGCATCCTCGGCCAGCCGCAGCATCTCGCGGGCCTCGCGCAGCGTCCGGCCCAGCGGCTTCTCGCAGGCGATGGCGCGCAGGCGGGACCGGCCGGATGTCACCGCCGCATGGATCTCCCGCATCGTCTCGACGCGCGTGTGGTTCGGGCTCAGCAGCCAGATCGCGTCGATCTCGCCTGAGGTCAGCATGGCCTCCAGGCTGGCGAACGCCCGGCACGGGCCGAGGTCGAGTTCGTTGGCGCGGGCCGCGAGGGCCTCGCGGCGTTCGGCGCGCGGCGAGTAGACGCCGGTGACCGCGACATTGCGGACGCCCATCAGGGCCGTCAGGTGGAAATGCGCGATGAAGCCGGAGCCGACGAAGCCGATCCGCAGGGTGGGAAGCAGGGAGCGATCGGGCATGGCCACCTCGTGATCAGTCGCGCGGGTTGAGAACGTCGTTGAGCGCATCGCCCAACAGGTTGAAGCCGATCACGACGACGACGATCGCGAGCCCCGGCCAGATCGCCATCCAGGGGGCCTCCACCAGGAACTGTCGCGCGGCGTCGAGCATGCTGCCCCAGGATGGATCGGGTGGCGCCTGGCCAAGGCCGAGAAAGGCAAGGCTCGCCTCCGCCAGCACAGCGATCGCCGTAGTGAGCGTCGCCTGCACGACGAGCGGCGGCATGATGTTGGGCAGGATATGCGAGATGATGACCTTGCGATGCGAAGCGCCGAGCGAGACCACTGCGCTGACATAGTCTTCTTCCCGCACGATCAGGGTCTGCCCGCGTGCGAGCCGTACGAAGATCGGCATGGCTGAGATTCCGATGGCGATCATCGCGTTCTGCAGGCTGGGGCCGAGGAAGGCGGCAAGCGCGATCGCCAGAACCAGGAACGGGCAGGCGAGCAGTGCATCGGTCAGGCGCGAGATCACGATGTCGACGACACCGCCGAAATATCCGGCGATCAGCCCGAAGGGCACGCCGAAGGCGAGCGCGATCGCCACCGAGAGGAAGCCGGCCGCGAGCGAGGCCCTCGCGCCGAAGATGATGCGCGACAGGACGTCCCGGCCCAGATCGTCCGTGCCGAAAGGATGGGCAAGTGTCGGGCCGAGCCTGATCGCCGACCAGTCCGAGGCATTGGGATCGTAGGGCGCGACCCAGGGGGCGAAGACGGCCATCAGCGCGAAGGCAAGCACGATACCGCCGCCGATCAACGCCGCAGGCTCGCGCAGCAGGCGCTCCCAACCCGTACGGGTTCGCACGGGGACAGACGGCGCAAGGATCTCGACCTGGCTCATCCGCGCAGCTTCGGATTGAGCGCCGCATAGGCGAGGTCTGCGAGAAGGCTCATCAGCAGAAAGAAGCCGGCGGCGCACATCACCACGGCCTGGACCACGGCGTAGTCGCGGCTGAAGACGCCGTCGACGATCATCTTGCCGAAGCCGGGAATGCCGAAGACCTGTTCCGTCAGCACGGCGCCGGACAGGAGCTGGCCGAATTGCAGCGTGCCAAGGGTGACGACCGGGATCAGCCCGTTGCGCAGCGCATGGCGGACCACGACGACATGCTCGCTCAGGCCCTTGGCGCGTGCTGTGCGGACGAAATCCTGCTTCAATACGGTCAACATCGAGCTGCGGGTATGGCGCATGATGATGGCGCCGGAGGCGGCGCCGAGCACGAGGCTCGGCATGGCCATGGTCTTCAGGTTGCCGAGCGGATTCTCGAAGAAGGGAACGTAGCCGCCCGACGGCAGCCAGCCGAGCGAGACCGAGAACAGCAGGATCAGCATGATCCCGAGCCAGAAGCTCGGGATCGAAAGGCCGGCGAGGCCGAACAGGCTGACGGCGTGGTCGAGGATCGAGCCGCGCCACAGGGCGGCGATGATACCGGCCGGGATACCGATCGCGACCGCGATCAGCATCGAGAGCGTCGCGAGCTCGATCGTGACCGGCAGCTTCTCGGCGATCATCGTGCCGATCGGCAGCCGGGTTCGGATCGAGAGGCCGAAATCGCCCTGCACGAAGGCGCTCAGCCAGCTCCAGTATTGTACCGGCAGCGGCTGGTCGAACTGGTACTTGGCGCGCAGGAAGGCGATGATCTCGGGGCTGCGATCCTCGCCGGCGAGTGCGAGCGCGGGGTCGCCGGGCAACAGCTTCTGCAGCCCGAATACCAGGATCGAGACCAGCAGCAACGTCGGCACCGCGACGGCCAGACGCCCCGCCAGGAAGTTGATCATTCCACGCCCCTCTCGGCCGCCGGCAAGCGCCTCACGGCGCCGGCTTGACGCCCTTCAGCCGGAGCAGCCCGTCGGGATACACGCTGAGGCCGCCGACATTGGCGCGTGCCGCGAAGAACCAGTTCGGATGATAGAGCGGGATGCTGGGCAGGTCGGCGAGATAGAGGCCGGTGGCCTTCTCGTAGAGTGCCTTGCGCTTGCCGGCGTCCCCCTCGGCACGGGCACTGTTCAGGACGATTTCGAGGTCGCGATTGCAGTACTTGTTGAAATTCTGCCCGCCTGCGCAGGAGAAGAAGGCGTAGAGGGTCGGGTCCGGATCGCCGCGCCCGCTCCAGTTGCCGATATAGACCTCGAAATTGCCTGCGAGATAGCGCTGGATCGCGCTCGCCGTCTCAAGCGGCAGAAGCTTGACGTCGAAGCCGGCCTCCTTGGCCATGGATTGCACGATCTGTGCGACGCGCGCATCCGTGAGGGCGTTCTCGAAGGTGATCTCGACCGGCACGCTGGTCATCCCGGCCTGCGCCATCAGCGCCTTGGCCGCGGCGACGTCACGGGCCGGAACCGGATGCGCCTTCGAATGGAACGGGTCCGAGGGCGGGATCATCTGGTTGTCGGCGGTGTATTCACCGTTGAAGGCAACGCGATTGATGATGGCGCGATCGAGCGAGAGCTCGAAGGCCTTGCGTAGCCTGGCATCCTTCGCGAGGGGGCCGTTGGCCTTCTCGCCATTGCCGAGATTGACCATCAGATGCGAGACGGCGAGACCGGGCGCGCCGTGCAGCTTGAGGCTCTTGTCGTCACGCACGGTCTTCAGATCGGTCGGTGCCACGCGCTCGACGAGATCGAGATCGCCGGCGCGAACGCGCGACAGGCGAACGGTTGAATCCGGCACGTAATAATAGACCACGCTATCATAACCGTAATTGGCGGCGTCCCAGTAATCCGTGAACTTCGTCAGCTTGATCAGATCGCGCGCCTTGCGCTCGACGAACTTGTAGGGGCCGGCACAGACGGGCGCGTTGGCGAAATCCTCCTTCGTACCGGCCGCAGGCGAGACCATCATGCCGGCGCGGTCGCTGAGCACGGAGAGCAGGGGGGCGAAAGGCTCCTTGAGCGTCAGGCGCACCTGATCGGGGGCCACGACCTCGACGCCGGCCACTGCGGAAAGCTCTGCCTTCCGGCGCGAGTCCTTCATCGTCAGCATGCGCTCGATGTTGAACTTGACAGCCTCCGCGTCGAAGCTGGTGCCGTCGTGGAACTTCACGCCCGGGCGGAGCTTGAAGGTGATCGCCTTCTGATCCGGCGCCCATTCCCAGCTCTGGGCGAGTTGTGGTGCGATCGTCAGGTCAGGCGCAATATCGACGAGCTTGTCGCACATCGCCGCGAACACGAAGCGGCCGGCATAGGTCCCGCTCGTCGCCGGGTCGAGCGCATCGGGGTCGTCCTGGATGCCGACCCGAAGATTGGTGCCCTGGGCCGAAGCGGCGACTGCAGCGCCTGCCAGACTTGCCGCGAGCGCAGCGGCAAAAACCAGTGGTCTAGAATTTCGCATGATCCAGCCTCCCGAGCTGTCTCGTCACTGGCTGCCGCCGAGGCGGTGCCGTCTTGAGCGTGATGCTGACGGGAATGCATGCACGCGCTCTCGAGTTTGTAAAGACGCCTGACGAACAATGCCGCTCGGCAAGAGGATTTAGTCGCATCTTGCATGTGCGAGATTGACAATTGGCAAGAACGATCCGTTATTAGTTCGCATGGTTGACGAATTGACGGACGAACCGCCTCGCGCAGAGGCTTACTCCACGCCGGTTGCGCGCCAGATGTCGGTGCGCTCGGTGATTGAGGCCGTGCTGCATCGCGGCCCGATTTCGCGTGCCGAGCTGGCCCGCATCACCGGCCTGTCGAAGCAAACGACCTCCGAGGTCGTGCGAGCGCTGGAGGATAGCGGCTGGTTGCGTGTGCGTGGGCAGACGCAGGGCGCGGTGGGACGAAGTGCCGTGACCTACGAGATCCAGCAGGACGCCGCTTTCGTGCTCGGCGTGGATCTTGGGGGCACCAAAATCCACGCCGCGCTTGCCAATGTGGTCGGTACGATCGTCGCGGAGGAGATGGAGCCGACGGATTCGCGCGGCGGCCTTGCGGTGGTCGAACAAATCGGTGCGCTGGCTGAGCGGCTGGCGCGCAAGGCCGGCCTCGCTCCGGGCGGGCTGCGCTGCGCCGCGATGGGCAGTCCGGGCGTCGTCGATCCACGCTCGGGCAAGATCGAGATCGCGCCCAACATCCCTGGCTTCGATCGCATTCGCGTGGCGGACGAGCTCGAGCGCCGTCTCGGCTGTGCCGTGGTGATCGAGAATGACGTCAATCTCGCAGCGATGGGCGAGCAATGGCAGGGCTGCTGCAAGGATGTCCGCAACTTCGCCTTCATCGCGATGGGCACCGGCATCGGCATGGGCCTGGTTCTGGACGGCCGCCTTGCCCGCGGCGCCAGCGGGGCTGCTGGCGAAATCGCCTTTCTGCCGGTTGGCGGCGATGCCTTCGACTCGCGGGGTCAATTCCACGGGCCCTTTGAGACTGCGATCGGCAGCGTCGCCATTCTGCAGCGCTATCGCGGCTTTGGCGGTCGCATGGCGCAGGATGTGCGCGGCGTCTTCGCGCAGCTCTCCCAGGGCGAAGAGGCCGCCATCGCGACACTCGACGAGACGGCGCGCGTCATGGTCCAGGGCATGATGGCGATCCGTGCTGTGGTCGACCCTGAATTGATCGTGCTCGGCGGCAGCATTGGCGTGCGCGACGAACTGATCTCGCGACTGCGTTTGCTCGTCGCCCGGCATCTCGGGGGAGCTCTGCGGCTCGAGCCGAGCGCGCTTGGCAGCCGCGCGACCCTCGTTGGAGCCGTCGGCACGGCGCTGTCACGAATCCATGACAGCCTGTTCGGCCTGACCAGCCTCCAGAGCGACTTCGCTCTCCCCGCCGGGAAGGCGACCGAGACAGCATGAACGCCCATGTCACTGCCCCCGGCCTCGTCGTGCTCGACGATGCCGCCGCCGTTGCCGCGGATGTCGCCAACAGGATCGTGGCGGAACTCTCGTCGCGGCCCTCCGCCGTGCTTGGCCTGGCGACGGGCGAGACGATGCGCCCGGTCTACGGCGAGTTGGTTACGGCCTATCACGCCGGGCGGGTCTCCTTCGCCGGGAGCACAAGCTTCAATCTCGACGATTATGTCGGCGTGCGACTGCAGCACCCCGCCTCGTTCCCGCGTTTCATGAACGAGACGCTGTTCGACAAGGTCGATGCCGATCGCTCCCGCACCTTCATGCCAGATGGCAATGCGTCCGATCTCGCTCTAGAGGCGGCAGCCTATGAAGCCGCCATCACGGCCGCTGGCGGCATCGATCTGCAGCTGCTGGGCATCGGCTCCAACGGCCATATCGCCTTCAACGAACCCGGTTCGGATTTCGCCTCGCGCACGCGCCAGGTCTCGCTCGCGGCCTCGACCCAGGAAGCAAACCAGGGGCCCTTCGCCGGAAGCGAGACGGTGCCGGAGTTCGGCATCACGATGGGCATCGGGACGATCCTGGAGGCGCGTCGGATCATCCTGATCGCAACCGGAGCGGGCAAGGCAGCGGCGGTGGCCCGCGCGGTCAAGGGGCCGCTCGATCCTGCCTGCCCTGCGTCGATCCTCAGGACACATCGCGATGCGATCATGATATGCGACCGCGCAGCAGCAGCCGGTTTGAGCTGACGACAAAGGGAAGAGACGACCATGTTCGGGACGCGGGATTTCACCAGGCCGGGGCGTTCGCTCGCGGTGGCAGAGAACGGGATGGCGGCCACCTCCCACCCGGCGGCCACATTGGCGGCGCTCGGCATCCTGAAGGCCGGCGGCAATGCGATTGATGCGGCGATCGCCGCCGTGGCGATGCAGGGCGTCATCGACCCCCACATGACCGGCATCGGCGGTGATTGTTTCGCGATCTACGCTCAGCCCGGCAAGGCGCCGATCGCGCTCAATGGCTCCGGGCGCGCACCCGCGGCGGCGACGCTGGCCTGGTTCCGTGAGCAGGGCATGACGTCGATTGCCGATAATTCACCCCATGCGGTGACGGTTCCGGGCGCGGCCGATGCCTGGTGCCGGCTCTCGGCCGACCATGGTCGCCTCAGCCTGGAGGAAGTGCTGCAGCCTGCGATCAAGGCGGCGGAGGATGGCTTCCGGGTGACGCCGCGCGTCGCCCATGACTGGGCGATCTACGCCAATCGCCTGCGCAAATATGAGGGTGCGGCCGCTGTCTATTTGCCGGGTGGCGAAGCCCCCCGCGTCGGTGATCGCATGACCCATCCCGCGCTCGGGCGGACGTTGCGCCGGCTCGGCCAGCAAGGACGCGACGCCTTCTATCGCGGGCCAGTGGCGGACGAGATCGTTTCCGTTCTCAATCGCAACGGCGCTCTGCATGTCGCCGATGATTTCGCCGGCCAGACCTCCGACTATGTCGAGCCGATTTCGGCCGAATATCGTGGTTATCGCCTGCACGAATGCCCGCCGAACGGACAGGGGCTGACGGCACTGATCATCGCCCGCATCCTCGAGGGTTTCGATCTCGCCGAGGGGCGCGTCAGTGAGGCCGATCGTATCCATCTGCTCGCCGAGGCGACGAAGGCTGCCTATCACCAGCGCGACCTGATCGTTGCCGATCCGGCCTTTGCGCCTGTCGATGTGCAGCAGGTTCTGTCGGATGCCTTCATCGGCCGTCTGCGCGACCGGATCGACATGAAGCGGGCGCAGCCAGCCGTCGATGACGACATGCCGGTGCATCGTGACACGGTCTATCTCACCGTGGTCGATCGCGATCGCAACGCCGTCTCCTTCATCAATTCGCTGTTCTGGGCCTTTGGCAGCGGCATCTACGCGCCTGAATCCGGCGTGATGCTGCAGAATCGTGGCGCCGGCTTCCGGTTGACCGAGGGCCACCCCAACGCGATCGCGCCGCGCAAGCGCCCGCTCCACACCATCATCCCGGCGCTGCTGACCAAGAATGGCCGCACGCAGATGACCTATGGCGTGATGGGCGGCCAGTATCAGGCGACCGGCCACGCGCATGTCCTGTCTTCGATGCTCGATCGCGGCGACGACCCGCAGCAGGCTGCCGACCGTCCGCGCAGTTTCGTCGCCGAGGGCAAGCTTACGGTCGAGTCGACGATCGGCCCCGAGATCCGTGCCGATCTCGCCGCGCGCGGCCATGATGTCTCGGTGCTGCCCGAGCCGACCGGCGGCTGCCAGGCCATCTGGATCGACGAGGCGCGGGGCGTCCTGCTCGGCGGCTCTGATCAGCGCAAGGACGGCATGGCGCTCGGCTACTAAGCCTGGCGCCGGCGCACCGAGCCCGCTCGGCGTATGATATGAACAGGGCCCGCCCGGCACAGGCGGGCCGCCTTGTAATAGCTGTCTATCGCGGTCGCGGCCCGATATCCGGCATGGACGGTGGCCGCGCGCTGCGCTCGGAACCGAGGCTTGCCGCCGGCGGCTTTTTCAACAGCCGCACTGCGAGATAGCCGACGAGGCCGGCCGATAGCAGGCCGATATAGGCCAGCAGCGCCTGCGGCCCGAACGCTTGCATGAACCCTGTGGCGACGATCGGGCCGATGGCTGCACCCGTCCCCCAGAGGAAGAGCAGCCCGGCTGAAAGACCGACCGCCTGATCCTGTCCCAGCCGGAGATAGGCATGCGTGACCGCAACGGTGTAGAGCGCAACGCTGCAGCCCCCGATCAGCGCGAAGAGCGTGTAGGACCAGAGCTTGGCGTGCGGAGCATGGGCGAAGAGCACGGCGCCGAGCGCCGCGGCAGCGAGCGTCACGATCGTTGCCGCGCCCAGCATGATGATGCGGCTGTCGATCCGGTCCGCCATCAGGCCTATCGGCCATTGCAGGATCAGCGCGCCGATCTGGATGGAGGCTGTCAGCAGGATGGCCGATTGCTGGTCGAGGCCGATCAGGATGCCATAGGCCGGGGCGACATTGGTCAGCACTCCGCCCATCAATCCGACATAGAGACAACCGACGACGGCAGCCGGAGCCTGAAGCCAGAGCGTCTTCAGCTTGACCGAGACGAGTTCGTGCGATTCCGGGGCTCTCGTCCGCGTCAGTCCGACCGGGATGAGCGCCAGCGAAAAAGCGGCGCTCGCGATCAAGAAGATGTCGTGGGATTCGATGGCGACATAGCCGATCCCGATCTGCGAGCCGATCAACGCGAGGCGATTGAGGATCTGGTAGGCGCCGAAGATCCGGCCGCGATGGCTCGAAGGCGCTTGTCCGCTGATCCAGCTTTCGATGCAGATGCCGTGGCCGGCTGCGGCCACGCCCATGATGAAGCGCGAGACGCCCCACCATTCCACCGGCATCGACGGAAAGCTCAGGGCAAGCACCGATTGCACCGCGGCAAAGACCGCAAAGCCACGGATATGGCCGATCCGCCGGATCAGCGAGGGGATGGCGAAACAGCCGAGCAGGAAGCCGAGCGAATAGGCGGATCCGACGATACCGATGAGGAGAGGGGGCTGCTTCTCGACCGCCAGTCGCAGGGGGACGACCGTGTGAATGATCGTGCTTGCGATCTGCAGGATCAGGGCGCCGGTGACGATCGCACCAAGCGCTGCAACAGAGCCGGTCTGGCTTTTCTCCGTCACCGGTCCGTCCACCCGTCGGCGAGCCGCGCTTCACGGAGCTGGGGCAGCGAAGACCTGGCGGCCGGGGCGAGGATCCTCATCGAACTATTTTCGTCAGGCGGGCTGATTCGGGGGGAGCGCCGAAGATGAATAGCATCGTGACCGATGCTTCGCTTAGGAAAACTGTTTCCGAGGGCCGGATTATTCCGTTGTCGGCTCGCCCGACGCTAAGCGCGCAGCCCCTTCGCCAGAAACGAGACGACCGCGCGGACGCCGGGGAGCTGCCCGCGCCGATGTGTCGTCAGGATCGAGGTCGTGACCGTGCCGGCTGTCCACTCCGGCAGGACGCGGATGATTTCGCCGGCTTCGATGGCCCTTCGGCAGGCGACCTCCGGCAGGCACGCGATCCCGAGCCCGGCCTTGGCGGCTCCGAGCAATATCTGCGTTTCGTCGGCGATGAAGCGCCCGAAGGGTGCGGCGAGCACCTCCTGGCCTGCGCTGCCGTGCAGTCGCCAGATCTTGGCGGAGGGGGAGACCAGGAGCCCGTCATGCACACTGAGATCGCCCGGCACGGCAGGAGCGCTCCGCTGGCTGAGATAGCCCGGAGATGCCGCCAGGATGATGGTCTCCGTGGCGACCTGCAACTGCACGAGCCCTGAATCCGGTAGTGGCGCGAAATGGCTGCGCACCGCGATGTCGAATCCCTCCTGGGCCAGGTCGACGAAGCGATCGGTCGCATGAAGCTGCACCGTCAGCTTCGGATAGGCCGCCACAAGCTCCGGCAGGCGCTCTGCCAGATAGAGCTGCGCCGTCGGGACCGACGCCGTGACCCGCACGGTGCCGCTGGGCTCGGCCTGGCGCCGGCGGACGATGCTCTCGGCGGCCTCCGCCTCGATCAGCGAGGCGCGCGCATGCTCGTAGAAGTGCCGCCCGAGTTCAGTCAGCGTGAAGCTTCGCGATGTCCGGTGAATCAACCGTGTGGCGAGACTGGCTTCAAGCTCCGCGACACGCTTGCTGATCGTGGATTTGGGCATGCCGAGGCGGCGTGAGGCCGAAGCGAACCCGCCGCTGTCGACGGCCTGGACGAAGAGATGGAGGTCGTTGAGATTGAGCATCGGGCGATTTCGTCATCCACACGCATGGACTTTCGACCCCGTTATGGGCGGTTGCTCCAGCAACGTCCATGAGTTCATCAGGATGGGCCGGGCGGCATAAAAGGTTTCATGAGCTGGGTTCGCGCATAGCAGCGGCTCTTCCCGGTTGACGGTTGCGAAGCTGCCTGTCTCCGCCCACCTTGGCGTGCTTGCCGGCGCTGCCCGGGGAACCATACTTCGGGCACGGAACTTCGAGTGGGGAGGCTGCGGATGCGCCCGGTCCTGTCGCTACGATCCTATCCGCCGCATGAGACGGAGCACGCTCATGACTGGCATCAGATTGTCGTGCCGGTCGATGGCACCATGCAGATGCACATCGCGGGTCAGGATGGCATCGTCGATGACAGCAGCTTCGTGATCGTCGCCTCGCAGGCGCGCCACCGCTTCACGACCCCGCATTCCGGCCATTTCGTCGTGCTCGATGTTCCGACGGGAGCGGGCTTCTTTGGCCTGCCGGACCGCCTCGTGCACCAGGCGGAGGGGCAGCCATTTCACCCCCTCGACGCCGGATTGCGGCATCTCGCGCATTACATCGCCCATGATGCGGCGGCGCCTGCGCGCCGATCGGACCTGCTTGATCGGCTCGGCGGCATGTTGCTCGAGGCGGTGGCGGAACGGTCCGGCGATCGGCTGCATTGGCCGCCAGCGCTGGAGCGTGCGGTCTCGCTGCTCGGTCATGGCTATGATGCGACGCTGACCGTCCAGCAGCTGGCAGTCGCCGCCGGCGTGTCGGTCAGTGGCTTGCATGCGCTGTTCCAGCGTTGGATCGGCATATCGCCGGGGCGCTATCTCGCCGATCTGCGCCTGCGGGAAGCCGAACAACTGATCCGTGAAACCCGGCGCCCGCTTGCCGAGATCGCGCTTGCAGTCGGGTTCAGCGATCAAAGTGCGCTGACGCGAAGCCTGCGTCGTCGGCGCTCGACCACTCCCGCGGCATTGCGACGTGGAGATTGAGCCCAAAGGTTTGGAGATCGGGACAAGAGCGGGAATCGCCGCCGGTCTATGACCGTCACCAGAGAGATAATGGAGACGGCCCATGAAGCTGCGTGATTTCACCACCCTGACCTTCGATGTCTACGGCACCCTGATAGACTGGGAGTCCGGTCTGCTGGCGCAATTGCAGCCTTGGCTGAAAGCCAGGGGGATTGTCGTCCGCGACGAAGACCTGCTCGCCGAGTTTGCCCGGCTCGAAAGCCAATGGGAGGCACAGCAGCCGCGGCTGCTCTACCCCGAGATTCTGGAGCGTGTGCATGGCGATCTCGCCAGGCATTTCGGCACGTCGCCCGATCAGCAGGCGGCCCGGGAATTCGGTGCTTCGGTCGGGAACTGGCCGGCCTTCCCCGATAGTCGCGAGGCTCTGCAATATCTGGCCAGGCACTATCGCCTGGTCGTGCTCTCCAATGTCGATCGCGCGAGCCTCGGCCGCAGTGCGGCCCTGCTCGGCACGGAGTTCGACCTCCGTTTCACCGCGCAGGATATCGGCTCCTACAAGCCGTCGCTCGCCAATTTCGAGTACATGCTGGCCCATGTCGGCGAGGAGAAGGGCAAGATCCTCCACGTGGCGCAAAGCCTGTTCCACGACCACGTGCCGGCCAGCGCGCTGGGTATCAGCAGCGCCTGGATCGACCGCCGCCACGACAAGGAGGGCGGCGGCGCGACGCTGCCGCCGAAGGATATGCCGCGCCCGGCCTGGACCTTCCGGAGCCTGGCGGAATTCTGCGAGGCCCATGCTGCGGAGCAGTGACGCGCAGGCTTGACCTTCCCACAATGGAAGGTTGCCCAATGCCGGGGCCGTATCGGCTGGATTGTGCAAAGGAACATCATGGCGAATGCCCCGAAGGAGACGTCTCACGGCGGTCACGAGGCCCATGCGGGCCACGCCGCTCATCACGGTCACCACAGTCCTGGTGCCCATGTCGAGCACCAGCACGCCGGGACGTCGAACGAGGGGCAGGCCAAGGACCCGGTCTGCGGGATGGCGGTCGATCCGCACGAGACGACACACCGCGCGCAGCACGGGGGGCGGCCCTATTATTTCTGCTCCTCGGGCTGCCAGTCGAAATTCGAAGCTGATCCGGCCCGTTACGTCGATCCGAAACAAGCTGCGGCGACGGATACCGCGCCGGAGGGGGCGACCTTTACCTGTCCGATGCATCCTGAGATCAGGCAGGTCGGACCGGGTTCCTGCCCGATCTGCGGCATGGCACTCGAACCGGTTCTGATTACGGCCGAAGCGCAGCCCAATGCCGAGTTGGTCGACATGAGCCGGCGCTTCTGGATCGGCCTCGTTCTCGCCCTTCCGGTCGCGATCCTGGAAATGGGTGGGCATCTGCTCGACCTTGACCACCTGATTCCGCGTCATCTCTCCAACTGGATCCAGCTCGCCTTGGCGACGCCGGTGGTGCTTTGGGCTGGCTGGCCGTTCTTTGAGCGCGGCTGGCATTCCCTGGTCAGCCGTAACCTCAACATGTTCACGCTGATTGCGATGGGAACGGGCGTTGCCTGGGTCTACAGCGTCGTGGCGACGCTGATGCCCGGGATCTTCCCGCCGGCCTTCCGCGGGCATGACGGCTCGGTCGCAGTTTATTTCGAGGCGGCGGCCGTCATCACGGTGCTGGTCCTTCTCGGGCAGGTACTCGAGCTGCGCGCACGGGAAAGCACGGGCGGTGCCATTCGGGCACTTCTCGATCTTGCTCCCAAGACGGCCCGGCGTCTGAATGCCGATGGTTCCGAGGAGGAGATTCAGCTCGATACGGTGCAATTGGGCGACCGTCTCCGGGTTCGGCCTGGCGAGAAAGTGCCCGTGGATGGCGCGGTGGTCGACGGCCGTAGTGCTGTGGACGAATCCATGGTGACCGGCGAATCCATGCCCGTGACCAAGACTGTCGGCGCCGCCGTGATCGGCGGCACGATGAACCAGTCCGGCGGTCTCGTCATCGAGGCGCAGAAGATCGGGCGCGACACCATGTTGGCGCGGATCGTCCTGCTGGTCTCGGAGGCCCAGCGTAGCCGCGCGCCGATCCAGCGCCTGGCCGATCAGGTCTCCGGCTACTTCGTGCCGGCCGTGATCGCCATTGCCATGCTCGCCTTTGCCGCCTGGGCCATCTGGGGGCCGGAGCCGCGCCTTGCCTTCGGGCTGGTGGCTGCGGTCTCGGTCCTGATCATCGCCTGCCCCTGTGCGCTCGGCCTTGCGACGCCGATGTCGATCATGGTCGGTGTCGGGCGGGGGGCCCGGGCTGGCGTGCTGATCAAGAATGCCGAGGCGCTTGAGCAGATGGAGAAAATCGACACGCTCGTCGTCGACAAGACCGGCACGCTCACCGAAGGGCGGCCGGCGGTCACCGCGATCCGGCCGGCACCGGGATTCTCCGAGACCGACATCCTGCGCCTTGCCGCCAGCGTGGAGCGGCCGAGCGAGCACCCCCTGGCGGTTGCGATCGTTGCATCTGCCGAAGCCAAGGGCGTTACGACGGCCGCCGTGACGGACTTCGATTCACCGACTGGCAAGGGGGCACTGGGAACGGTCGAGGGCCAGCGGATCGTGCTCGGCAATGATCGCTTCCTGGCCGAACACGGCGTCGATGTGTCGAGCCTCGTCCAGATCGCGGACGACCTGCGCAGGGATGGTGCGACGGCGATCTTCATGGGTGTGGACAGCAGGCCGGCAGGCGTGATCGCCATTGCCGACCCGGTCAAGGCTTCGACCCCGGAGGCTCTGTCGGCGCTGCGGTCCGAGGGGATACGCGTCGTCATGCTCACCGGCGACAATCGCACCACGGCGCAAGCCGTCGCCCGCAGGCTCGGAATCACCGAGGTCGAGGCCGAAGTTCTCCCCGAGGACAAGAGCGCGGTCGTGGCGAAGCTCAAGCGGGAGGGGCGTGTGGTCGCAATGGCAGGCGACGGCGTCAATGACGCGCCGGCTTTGGCTGCAGCCGATGTCGGCATCGCGATGGGCTCCGGGACCGATGTTGCGATCGAGAGCGCCGGAGTCACATTGCTCCAGGGCGACATGACCGGGATCGTGCGTGCCCGGCGTCTGTCTGAGGCCACGATGCGGAATATCCGGCAGAACCTGTTCTTCGCCTTCGTCTACAACGCGCTCGGGGTGCCGGTGGCAGCAGGCGTGCTCTATCCGATCTTCGGCTTGCTGTTGTCGCCGATCATCGCTGCTGCCGCGATGGCGTTGTCCTCGGTCAGCGTGATCGCCAATGCTGCGCGGCTACGGGCGGTGAAGTTGTGATCGATGCGAGCCGGCCGTGCGGGCGCATGCCCGCCTCGGCTTGCTGGCGGATTGTCGATTGCGAGCGCCTGAGAGGGCGCAGGAACATGGTCGATCATGTCCTCGGGCCGGAATGCGCCCGAGCGGCGGCGCCACATTCTCCATCTTGGTTGGGATTTGAATTCCTGATTCAGATTTGAGGGCAGCATATCGCAGCGTCAATACAGCATTGCCTGCTTCAGTCGTTTGAGAGATGCTGTCGTTGCGGTTTGCGATGGTCGCATCGTTGTTGCACCATCTATTCCGGCCTGTCGCTTGGACGAGCAAGGCTGCCTTCCCCACGAAATGTGAGAGCGTTCTCGACCGGAGGCGAAATGGGCTACGTCGCGGATCGTGACAAGCAGCAGCTCGCGCAACTCGACGAGCAGATTTCGCAGTTCATCGCGCGCTACAGGCAGCACAGACCGGCCCGGCGCAAGACGGTCATCCTGTTCCCGGGAGGGATGGGATCCAGCATCAAATGGGCGACCACGACCCAGGGCAATACGCCCTATTTCTACAACCTGATCTGGTTGGATTGCCCGATCCTGACCGGCGGTGCCCTGCTCCTCAAGATGAAGGGCGATGACGATGCGGGCCGGCATTTCGTGATCGCCGATGGCTGCGTCCGGTTTCCTCCGATGCTGGTCCCCTACGATGATTTTCTGAGCTGGTGCACAGCCAGGAAGTTCGACTGGTTCGTCTTTGGCTGGGACTGGCGGCGTGATCCCGAGCTTGTGGCGCGCTTCTTCCTGAAGAGCTTCGTGCCGAAGTTCCGTAAGCGGGTCCGTGACGAATGCGGCGCCGATCCCTTCGCCGATGTGACGCTGATCGGGCACAGCTTCGGCGGCATGGTCGTCAAGCTGGTCCTCAACGAGGGCGGCTCGCATGTCGCGGCGGTCAGGCGAGCGATCAGCGTCGGGTCGCCGTTCTATGGTTATGCCGGGCAGCTGAACCGCTATTTCAAGGGCGACCCCGACCTGGACAGGCTCTCGTGGTCCTACGACCCGCGAAACCTGACCCAGTTGATCTCGTCACTGCCGGGGCCATACACGCTTCTCTATCTGGACCAGGCGACCTTCCAGCGTGACCAGGCGGCGCTGGCTGCTGATCTGAAATATCCGCTGTCGCGATATCCGGTCAGGGACCAGGACACGGGCGCGATCGCCGATCCTTACAGCCCCCAGAAGAACGGAACCCAGGTGCGCTATCCCGAGAACTGGGGCTTCAGCCATGTTGCCCTGGACCGGGGCGAAACGATCTATCGGAAGGTGGCGTTGCCGCTCGGGGCGGCCACGAACAGCAAGTTCTACAATATCCGCGGCGTTCAGCAGCGCAATGGCGCGACCATCAACGAGACGACCGATGAGCAGACATGGGGCTGGATCGACCCTGGCTTCGATCCGAACGCTGAGCCGTCACCGATCGTGGATCACTCCTATTGCCCCGGCGACGGCGTGATCCCGGCCTGGTCGGCGCGTCTGGTCTCGACACCCGCGGCCAATGTGCGGACTGTGACCGGGGACATCGACCGGGACGGTTTCGAGCATATGGATCTGATGCTGAGCCCGCAGATCCGTGCACAGATCCTCTCCATCATGCAGTAGTTCGGCGAGGTGCGTCATGGCCCTGAGAACACGCAAACCAACGTCCCCGCCGCCTCCGTTGCGCGCCTCACGGGACGAGCTCAACGCATTTCTGGACGGTCTCCAGGCTGCCCAGGCGGAGGCCGCCGGAGACAGCACGAAACTCCGGACCGCAACGCTCGCGCATATCGCGAAGTACAGTCTGCCTGAGTTGCAGGGGCTCATCGGCAGGGCCTATGTCGATGCGCCCAAGAGCGCCAGCCAGAAGCTTGGGACGATGCCGAAGGACGGTGAGCCTCGGGGAGAAGGAGACCCTCCGAAAGGTCCGCGACCGCGTGCTCCATCCGCGAAGAGGCAAGCCAGCCCGAGGCGGAAAGGTAGGTGAGCCTGGGAATATTCCGCTATTTCTCCGGGCGCATGGCGACGATGCCGGCGTCCAAGGGGGGCGAAACCGGCAGAGGGCGTGCCGTCGTCTTGGGCTTCCTGCGGGCTTCGGCATAGGGAATGAGCCACAGGCTCGGCTTCCCGTCGCCGTCGGTGAGCGCGATCGGCTCGAAATAGCGGACGCGATCCTCGAGCGAGAGATCATCGGGATGTTCGCCATATTGCGGATCGAGCGTATCGCTCCCGGCCAGATAGGTGCGCGGTCGCGCCGGCGAGGACTTCGACCAGGTAAAGCAATGAAAGCTCGCCGATGCGATGATGTACCATCGCATCGGGTTGAACGAACGGCTGTGGCGGAGCCTCCGCAAGGTCTTGAGCAGGATGCGCATGCGCCCGACCACGGTCCAGGGACGCCGGAAGATCCGTTCGAGAAAGGCGACGATCGGCTCTGCCGGTTCTGCAAGCTGTGCGTAGCAGATCGTCTCGCCGTCCAGGTCCCGGAAGCGAAGGTTGGGGGCCAGGCGCCCGCTTTCCAGGTCCTCCCAGAAGAGTTGGGTTCCGGCGAGAGGAGCAACGGTACTGAGATAGGTCGGCATCGGCATCAGCGGGTTTTCGGCGATGGCTTCCATGGCTTGCTGCATCTCGGCAGCCGTCTGGTAGCGAGGGTCGAAGAGATAGCCGTAACCGACGGCAATGCCGTGCCCCTCGGCGAAGGCGACGTCATCGATGACATTCTGGCGCCGGCTGAGATTCTGAGTCTTGTTGTAGCGGCGCAAAAACCCCGCATCGAGCGATTCGATCCCGACGAACAGCCCGACGCATTTGGAGGCGGCGAAGGTCTCGATGAGCGCGCGGTCCTGCACGACGTTCTGGGTGACGAGGGCCCCCCAGCCCCGCACCTTGGGGTGGTCGCGCAGGAGCTGGCACACGGCCAGCATATGGGCCCGGTCGTCCGAGAAATTATTGTCCAGCAGCATGACCATCGGATACCAGCTGCGCATGCTGAAGCGGGGGCTCGATGCCAAAGCGTTTTCGAGCGACGCCATGAAGCTGGCCAGGCCATGGCGGACATGCGCCCCGACTTCCGAGGGGATGACACAAAAGCTGCATTTGAAGCTGCATCCGCGCGAGGTCTCGGCAAGATGCGTGCTCGGATTGATCCCGCTCTTGCGCAAAAGACTATAATCGACCGTGTAATCGGAGATCTGCGCAATCGGAGAGCGGTAGATTGGTTGGAGCGAGCCAGCCAAATAATCTGTGACGACATTCCTGACGCAATCGACGCCGCCGGCGCAGACGACATCGAAGAACTGCTGGGCGAATTCCGGGAAAAGCGTGCATACACTCCCACCGGCAACCACCGTCGCTCCGCTGCGTCTGAAATGGTAGGAGAGCTGCCGCAGACGATCGAAGTCGGGCTGAAGCCCTGTGAGGAATACGAGGTCGTACTGGTTGCAATGTGCAGGGTCGAATGGGCCGTGCCAGTCTTCATGATAAAGCACGACATCAAATCGCTTTGCATCGATCAGTGCAGCAATATGTAGACCTGCGATAGGTTGCATGAAATGCGTTGAGCGCCGTTTGTCACGACCAGGCCGAAGATGGGCGCAAATGACGATCGTTTTGATCTTAGGAGGTGTGTCGGAACTGGCTTCGGCTGATGTTCGGGAGAGGAGACGCGATAATCTTGAGGCAGGCATGATCGGTCGGCCCCCGTATACTGGCTGAAAAAATAGATACAGCTGCGTAATGACTTCACTCTATGCCGATATGCGGCCATATTCAAATTGACTCGACAATAATCGAGCGCCGGCGTTTGCGACACAGGAGCCTGTGCGATGGCGATGAACGAAACCGAGCCTCGAAAACATGTGTCCGAGAGGCGGTACGTCACGATCGTCTTCGTCGACCTCGTCGGTTACACCCAATTGTCGGAGCAGCTTGATCCGGAGGAGCTGCGGCTTGTTCAGCGCCGCTACCAACAACTGACCCTGACGACGATGGAGCGCTATGGCGGCTTCGTCGCGAGTTACACGGGCGACGGCGTCCTCATCTTCTTTGGCTATCCCACGGCCCGCGAGAACGACGCAGAACGGGCCGTTCGTGCCTCCCTCGAGCTGATGGGGCGGATCAAGACGCTGAACACGGCCGTCGAGGATGGTACCGTTCCGGACATCGCGGCGCGCATCGGCGTTCACACAGGCCTGGTCGTGATGGCACCGGCCCGGCTGAGCAGCGGCTCCAGCGAACTTGGTGCAGTGGGCGAGGCCATCAATCTCGCGGCGCGGTTGCAGGCTGAGGCCGCGCCTGGAACCGTGGTGGCGACCCGGGAAGTCACCGACCTCACCGCCGGCCTGTTCGAAGTCAAAGCCCTCGGGGCAAGGCCCATCCGCGGCCTTTCGCGTGAGATCGAGGTCTTCGAGATTGCCCGAGAGCGCTTGGGAACGGCGCGGCGTCGGAGCAGCGTCTCCAGCCGCATTCCGATTGTTGCCGGTCGGGAAAACCATTTGCAGCGTATCCTTGCGCGCTGGACCGGCGCGACAAGCGACAAGCGGGCACAGTTCGTTCTCGTGACTGCGGATGCCGGAGTCGGGAAGACGAAGGTCATTACGGAGATCTGCGGTCATCCCGCGCTGTCCGATGCAGCGATCTACATGACCTATTGCCATGAGCTGTTCGCCAGCACGCCGCTCTACCCCGTCGCGAGCTTCCTCTGGGCACGGGCTGGTCTCAAGTTCGAGGACGACAACACGGTTCGCGGAGCGAAGATCGGCGCCGTTCTTGACGAAATCGGCCTCAACACGCCGGAGAACAATGAAATACTGGCAAGCCTGATCGGCCTCGCTGCAACCGGGATCCGCGAGCAGTTTGCCCCAGCCCCGACGCTGTTCAAGCGCAAGCAATATGAATTCGTCATCTCGGTGATCGTGCGCACAGCCCGCCGACAGCCGACCCTTGTGGTGATTGAGGACGCGCATTGGCTCGACCCGTCCTCGGCAGAGCTCTTGCGGGAACTCCTGGTGGCCGGGAGTGATGAGGCGCTGATGGTCGTGGCGACCGCACGGCCGTTCCCGCGCGCTGAGGGGTTGCCGGAGCCTGACGAAACTGTGACGCTGGAGCCGCTGTCAGGCGAGCAGAGCCTCGCGCTGGCGCACGCGATTCCGGGCTCGGAGGAGCTGCCTCCCGAGAAGATCGCACAAGCGGTTGCTGCGGCCGAGGGCGTTCCGCTCTTTGTCGAGCAGTTCGTGCTCTCTCTGATCGACGAACACATCCAGACGCCTCACCCCATCCGCAAGCCGTCGAATGTCCCGCTTCTCCTTGCGGAACTCATGTCCGAGCGGCTCGATCGGCGTCCGGGCGCGCGCCCCGTGGTGCAGGCCGCGGCCTGTATCGGCCGGTCCTTCACCCCGGTATTCCTCGCCCATGTCCTGGAGAAGGGCATCGGGGAGGTGATCGCACCTGTCGAGGCGCTGGTCGATGCCGAGATTCTCCTCCCAAAGCGCATAGGTGGGGAAATCCGCTATGAGTTCAGGCATTCGTTGCTTCAGCGCATGGCTCATGAATCGATGCTCGCCACCGAACGGCGCGCGATCCACGACCGCATTCTGGGCCTGCTCGATCAGGGGGACGGCGTCGATATCCCCCTGCCCGAGGTCACGGCGCACCATCTCACCGAGGCGGGCCGGTACCAGGAGGCGGTGCAGGCCTGGCTCAGGGCTGGGGCGAGCGCCGGACAGCGTTCTGCCCATATCGAGGCCATCGGGCATATTCGCCACGGCCTGTCCCTGCTCGACAAATTGCCGGACGAGATGGCGCGGACGACGCTCGAGCGCGGCCTTCAGGCGGCGCTGGTCGGTTCCATCACCGCAGCGCAAGGGCCGACATCGGCAGGCTTGCTGCAATGCTGCAAGCGCGGGTTGGAGCTTTGCAGCGAGGACGAGCCATCCGCATTGATGTTTCCGTTCCTGTTCGGAAAGTTCACCTTCGCCAATTGCAGCGGCGACGTGCCTGAAGCCGCGTCGCTGGCCCAGAACTTCCTCGATCGCTCCGAGCGTGCGGACTATGGTTCCGGCCGAGCCATCGGGCACCGTTTGATTGGCATGGTGCGGCTCGGCCAGGGCCAGGCCGACGAGGCGATCGAGCACCTGGAACGCTCCCTGCTCATCGGAGAGCGCGATCGCGACGAGGCCAGCACATTCATGTTCGGCCAGAACACGGAGATTCACACCAGGTCATTGCTGAGCCTCGCCCATTTCTGTCTTGGCAATGTCGATGAGGCCCTGGGTATTGGCATCGATGCGCTTCGTTCCGCGGACGCCTTGCGGCACCCCCATTCCGCGGCGATTCCGATGTCCTATGTCGGTGGCTGGGTCTTCGGGCTGTCGGGCGCAACCAATGAGCTGATGCAGGAGGCAGGGCGGCTGGTGGCCTTGTCTGAGCAGCATGGGCTCGCCGGGTTCCGGGCTCATGGCGCGGCATTCCTTGGCTGGGGGCTTTGCCAGAAGGGCGATCTCGCGCGCGGCGCGGCAACCATGCAGAGGGCGATCGGCGCATTCGAACGCGTCGGCTACGTGCTGTCGCTCTCCGGTTATCTCGGCAATCTTGCGGAAGCCCAGCTTCAGCTGGGCCAAGTTGCGGAGGCGGAGGCATCGTGTGGGCGTGCGATTGCGCTGATGTCGCGGAGCGGCTCGCAGTGGCTGGAACCAGAGTTGGATCGGATCCAGGCCCGCATCATGGTGGCGGGCACAGGGGCGCAACAAAGCGCGGAGGCGGCGTTGCGCTCCGCGGCAGAGAAGGCGAGGCAACTGAACTCTCCCGTGCTCGAGCACCGCTGTTTGGTTTCCCTACAGGACTACCTGGGCGCGAACCGAGCTGATCCCGCGATTCAGGCACGCCTGGGCGCGCTGTCACGGTTTGACGATCTGGCGGGGTCTGTGTCGCGCGCCCTGCGGCGCGGGGGCGCCGCCTCAGCCCCCTCCCGCGTCTCCGACCGGGTGGCATCGTGAGCCGGCTTCATCCTGCCTGCAGGCTTCCGATGACCCGATATCGAGCCTCTGCTACAGACAGGCATAGCAGATCGCCCTGACATGGCGCAGGTCGGTGCCGCAGCAGCCTCCGAGCACGCGGGCATTCTTGAGCCGCTTGCGCAGGCCGCGATAGCGATGGGCGAGATCGAGCGGATCGCCGGCATCGAGTTCGGTCGCCATGTCGAGTTCGGTGTGGCTCAAGGTCGAGGCGTTCGCCCTCAAGCCCCCGATCCTGTCGAGCCAGGGCGCGCTGCCGGAGATCACCCGCTCGAAATGCAGGGGATGCGCACAGTTGATCATGTAGTAGAGGGGATAGGCCTCGGTCGCCTCATCGACGCGCTCGATCGCATGGCCCAAGGTCTCTCCGCTCGGGAGCCTGCCGTCCGTTTCGACGGTGAAGGAGACCACGACGGGCATTCGGTGAGCCTGCGCAGCGGCGGCGATGCCGATTGCCTCGTTGCTGTAGGTCATCGTGATGGCGCTCACCATGTCCGCTTCGGTGCGGGCGAAGGTCTTGACCTGCTCTTGGTGGTAGAGCTGCGCCTGCCGCGCGTTCATGCGCGTATCGATCCGGTAACCGTCCCCACGGGGCCCGATCACGCCGTTGATCACGATCCTTGAATCGCAGGTTTCGTAGTGAGGACGCAGCTCCATCGCCAGTCGAACCGAGGCTCTCTGAACCTCCTCGAGCATGGTGCACGAGTAGTCCAGCTTGCGCCCCCAATCGGGGTTGGCGCGCCAGGTCGGCGTATCCAGAATGAAGCCTTTGCCGTACTCGGCGGCGAGCGTGAGATAGGGCAGGAAATAAGCCTTGAGGCGGGCCCGGCCCTCTTCGCTGCGGACGAGCGGGAAGGCGGCGAAGAACGGCAATTCAAGGCCATCACGATAGGTAAGTGTCGTCTCCAGTCCGCCGTCGGTGAGGAATTCCTGCGTCAGGACTTGCGGAAGTACCGCCCTGTACTTGGCCATGACCGCTCCCCCTGTATGGCGACTATTGCCCAACCCTTTCCGGAATGGCGGCTGCGTTCTGTGATCTGGATCACAGAACGCAGCCGCACGCGCCACAGCGCGACGGAGATACGCTTGTGCCAGCCGCGAAGCTCGATCGTGCGATTGCTGTCGGGACGTGTTGGCGCTTCCGGATATCGCCGGATGCGACGAAAAGTTCTGCTGGAACAGCAGCGCCTGGCTCCTTGGCGGCGTCCATCAGGCGGCCGGCGACATCGATGCGGTTGCCGGTTGCCGTGATCTGCACGGCAATCGGGAAACGGAAGGAAGGGCAGGCACGCTCCTCTGTGTTCAGATCGCTCCGGTCTTCGCCAAACGCCGGAAGCCGTCGACATTATGGATCACGAGGCGACCCCGCCCAAGGGAGAGAAGGCCGACCTCTTTCCAGCGCTGTAGCTGGCGGTTCACGGTCTCCCGGGTGACCCCGGTCAGCGCCGCCAGTTCTTCCTGGGAAATATGCAGCTCGCTGCCATAGTCGGTAATCAGCACATCGATGCGGCGCGCCAGCCGGGAGGCGGCGGGCAGGAAGGCCGTGTCCTCCATGCGCTCGCTCATGCCGCGCAGACGCTCGCAGAGCAATTCGATCAGCCGGATTGCAATCAGGGGCTCGTTGTCGAGCAGATTCAGGAAGTCGCGCCGCGGCACGAAGAACATCTCGGTATCTTCCAGCGCGATGGCGTCGGCGCTGCGCGCGCGACCGTCGAGGAGGGCGATCTCCCCGAAGACGTCGCCCCCTCCCAGCAGATTCATCGTCAACTGCTGTCCTGCATCGTCCATGGTGCCAATTCGGATCCGGCCATGCCGGATGGCGTAGAGGCCATCGCCGGGATCGCCCTTCAGGAACAGGACCTCGTGCGGTGCCAAATGCCTCGGAAGGCAAATTGCGGCGATCTTGACCAGGGCATCGTGAGCAAGCCCCGCGAAGAACGGATTCACCGATAGAAGCCGAACGACCAGATGCGGCGCGCTGCGCATTCGTCAGTACTCCTGTTCTCTCCATTGCTGCGAAAAGCTGACGCCTATGTGACCTGTTTCACAGAAGATAGCATGAGAACGGCCGAAAACCCCCGCCCGAAGGCCGCTGCGACTGCAGTCCGCAGTCGCTGTGTGTGCCGCTCCGAACGGGAGTCATGCCGTGCACCACACCGCCAACACCCATTCCGCGCCGTTCAGGACAACCTCCCTCGAGCCTCTGCACGAGCCCGAGACAGTGACGCAGGCGGGCGAATGCCCCTTCCTTGGCAAGGTCACGCGCGTGAGCCGTGCGCTGGTCACGTCACTGGCGCTGGCCTTTGGCCCGCAGCGCGGGCAGTCGCAGGCCGTTGCAATGGATGAGCACACGTTGAACGATATCGGACTGACCCATGCAGAGGCTGCTCAGTGGGGGCCGCTGAGCCGGCATGCTCCGCGCCCCTGGGGGGAGACGGATACGCTGAACTGATGCGCAGGCGCAGGGAAGCTATTGTCCGCAACACGCGAAAATTGCGGTACGCTGGAGCGCAGCGCTCACATCACAGGCCGGATGCGCTCCATGGCGGATGGTTCCTCCCTGCAGGCAGCACAGCGCCTGCGCTCGCGGCCAGGACAGGCGGCAGCGCAAGCCGCGCCTCAGGCGCCGGTTGAGGCGAACGCGCCAACAATCGGGCTGTTTGCCTATATCTGGCGCAACAGCCGTCGGCAGCAGCTCCAGATCATCGCGATCGTGCTGCTGTCCTTTCCCTTCTATTATCTTTCGCTTGAGCTGCCGAAATACATCATCACGGACGCCATCCAGGGGCGCGCCTTTTCCGGTGGGCAGGAGACTGCACGGCTCTTTCGGTTTTCGCTCTCACTACCAGCTTGGCTCGGGGGCAGCCGTGAGCTCCTCAGCGGCTTCATGCTCGACCGCATCAGCTATCTGTTTGCCCTGTCCGGCCTGTTCCTGCTGCTGGTGCTCATCAATGGCGCCTTCAAATACGTCATCAACATGCGCAAGGGGGCCTTGGGCGAACGGCTGCTGCAGCGGCTGCGCGCCGACCTCTTCGCGACGCTGCTGAGTTTCACGCCCGAGGCACGGCGCCGGCTCAAGCCGTCCGAAGCTGCAACTGTGATCAAGGACGAGGTCGAGCCGGTCGGCGGTTTCGTCGGTGATGCCTTCATCCAGCCGGTTCTGCTCGGTGGTCAGGCGTTGACGGCGCTCATCTTCATTCTGCTGCAGAATCTGGCGCTAGGGTCGATCGCGGCAGGCATCGTTCTCGTGCAGGCCGTGATCATTCCCCGGATGCGGCGCGAGCAGATCCGGCTTGGGCGGCAGCGCCAGATCGAGTCGCGGGCTCTTGCCGGCAAGATCGGCGAGGTTGTCGAGTCTCTTGACGAGGTTGCCTGCCACGGAACCTCTGCGGTCGAGAAAGCACTCGTCGCAGTGCGCCTCGAGAGGCTGTTCGGCATCCGCTACCAGCTCTATGGGCGCAAATTCGCGGTCAAGTTCCTGAACAACCTGTTGGCCCAGCTGACGCCATTCCTGTTCTATACGATCGGGGGGTATTTTGCCCTGACCGGCCGGCTCGACATCGGCCAGCTCGTCGCGGTCATTGCCGCCTATCGTGATCTGCCGACGCCCGTGAAGGAATTGATCGACTGGGATCAGCAGCGCCTTGACGTCGAGGCGCGGTTTCAGCAGGTCACCCAGCAGTTCTCGCTCGACGATATGCCGGCGCCAGAACTGCCGCAGGCGCCCCCCCCTGGAGAGGGGGGCGTGCCTAGTGAAGGCATGATCGCGGCCAGGGGCCTGACGGTGCTCGGTCCGGCCGGCGACCGGCTGCTCGAGCGTGTTTCATTCGCTCTGCCCTTGGGAGGGAATATCGCCCTGATCGACAAGGCGGGGGAGGGGGCGGCGGCCTTCGCGTGTGTGCTTGGGGGCAGCATGGCGCCGTTCGACGGTGCGGTGACGCTGGCCGGTATTCCTCTGGCGTCGTTGTCCTCGGAACGGAGAGGGCGGACGCTGACCTATCTCGGAGCCGAACCTGTCATTCTCGATGCTTCCCTGCGCGACAACATTCTCTACGGCCTACGCCGACCTGTTGCCGCCCAGGCCGGGGCCCAGCCCTGGTCGCTCGATTTCAACGGCGCCGGCGTCGCGAGCAGGCACGAGCTCGAACGTCTCCTGGTCGAGGTGCTGGGTGTGGTCGGGCTTGCCGAAACGGTGTTCCGCTTCGGCCTGCAACGCCAACTAAGTGCGGACGATTCAAGCGAGATCGTCAACAGGGTCGCCGAGATCCGTGCGAGAATTCGTTCCAGGCTGATTGGACGCGGGGCGGGCGATGCGGTGGAACCCTACGACCCCGAGCGATACACACGAAACGCGACCATCGGCGAGAATATCCTGTTCGGTGTTGTCATCGATCCGGGGCTCGCCGGGGAACGCCTGGCCAGTCACAAACTGGTTCGTTCCATTCTGGACGCGCAGGGCCTGACCACGCTCCTGACCCAGATCGGGCGACGTATCGCAGCGACCATGCTCGAGATCTTTCGCGATCTTCCGGCCGATCACGTCTTGTTCGAGCAGTTCTCCTTCATTTCCGCGGCCCAGTTCCCGGAATATCAGGTCATTCTCGGACGGGCCGAGGCCCGCACCCTCCGGGAGGCCGATCGCTCCCGGTTGATCGCGCTGGCATTTCTCTATGCGGAGCCGCGGCATCGTCTGGGTCTGCTGGGCGAGGCGGACGAAGTCCGTATTCTTGCCGCGCGGCACGCCTTCCGTGCGCAGGCCAGTCCGGAGATGGCGGACGCCATCGCCTTCTACGATCCGGCCCGTTACTGCCCGGCAGCACCACTGCGCGACAATCTCTTGTTCGGCTGTGTTCCCAGCAGCAGTGCCGCCGATGCGGAGCGCGCGCTCGAGGCCATCCGTGAGAGCCTGATCGAGCTGGGCCTGGAGCGTGATGTCTATCATTGGGGGCTTGATCAACAGGCCGGCTATGGCGGGCAGTTCCTGTTCCCGGCTGCGAAGGCGGCCGTCGCTTTGGCGCGTTGCCTGATCAAGCGCCCGCAGATCCTGATCCTGAACGACGCCTTGACGTCTTTCGGCCAGGCCGAGGCTGCCAGGCTGTTCGCGCGTGTCACGACCTTCATGCGGGGGAGGACCATTCTCGTCGCCGGCCGGCAGATTGCGGAACTGGGTCGCTTCGACGCCAGTCTTGAATTCCATGGAACCAACTCCGTCAGTTCCGCCGACGCGGCGGTTCAGACGCAGACTCAGTCCGACGAGGCGGTTGCCAGCGATGCGCTGGACGCTGGCAGCATCGAGCTGCGTGCCCTGCGTTCCGTGCCGATCTTTGCCGATGTCGACACGGTGCGCCTGCGGTTGCTGGCCTTCACTGGCGAGCGGGTCGAGTTCGCGGCAGGCGATGTCATCTTCCACCAGGGTGACGAGTCGGACGCCGCCTATCTGCTGATCACGGGCTCGGCCGACGTATTGTCCGAGACGTCGGGGCCGCCTGTCCGCATCTCGACTATGAACGCCAACAACCTGTTCGGTGAAATGGGAATCGTGACGGATGATCCCCGCTCGGCAACGGTCATTGCGACCACGCCGCTGACGGCGCTCCGCTTGCGCAAGGATGTCTTCGTCGCTCTGCTGACGGAGTTCCCGAGCATGGCGCTCTCGGTGACGCGGTTGATCGTCAGGCGCCTGCAGGACAACGTCGTTACGCTCAGCCAGCGGCATTGAACTGGCCCCTGGAATGGCGCGTCACGGCAGTTGCAGCGGATCGACCGAGATCGCCCGCTTCAACGTCCTGAGACCGAAGGTTGTGCGTGACTGGCGAATTCCGGGGATCCGGTACAGCGTCTCACGGAGGAAACGCTCGTAGTGGTCGGTGCCGCTGACCACGACCTTGACGAGATAGTCGTATTCGCCAGTGACGAGATGAGCCTCGACCACCTCGGGAATGCGCGCCAGCGCGTCCCCGAACGTGTCGAGCACCTTGTCATCGTGCTTGTCGAGGGTGATCTCGACGAAGACGGTGTTGTTGAGCCCCAGCGCCGCGTGATTCAGGACTGCCACATAGCGCTCGATTGCGCCGCTTTCCTCCAGCCGCCTGACCCGTGTCCAGCAGGGCGATGGCGAGAGCCCGACCTTCTCGGCCAGTGCGCTCGTCGTCAGGCGGCCATCGGCCCGCAGAGCGGACAGAATCCGCCGGTCGATAGGGTCAAGAGTGTCGCTGCGCTTGGTCTTGCCGGACATCGGATGAATCTTCTGCAACTGGAGAGAGTGGCGGAAGAATTTACCGAGATATCGCGGAAGGTCGAGCACCTTCGGGAAATCTCTTTCCGTTTGCCGGATTACCGTCGTTGCGGCGATGGGGGAGGGTGTGATGACCGGGCGAACGCAACGGCGCGTGGTGGTGAGAGCGTCGACCAGCGACGCCCATGACGGGCTGGTCAGGCTCCTGCTCGATGCCCAACGCTTCGGCTTCGCCCTTGTCGAACTGTCGAGCTCCCGCCAAGATGACGGACGAACCGCGATCCGCATGGTCATCGAGACCGAAGGCGTCTCGGACTGCGCGGAGATCGGCTTCCGCCTTGCCCGCCATCCGGCGCTCGCAGCTGTTGAGGCTTTCGAGTTCGGCGACGAGCCAGGTTCATTCTATGTCGGCTCGCTGGATGCGGGTCGGCTGGGCGCCCTTGCCGGAGTGCGGGCATGACCGATCAGCCGTTGCGCTTTCATGTCCCCGAACCGGCCAGTCGCCCTGGCGGCAGGCCGGATTTCTCCAATGTGGTCATCCCGGAAGCGGGCTCGGTGCGCCGGCCTCCGGTCGATATCGATCCCAAGGAGATTCGCGATCTCGCGTATTCGATCATCCGCGTGCTCGACCGGGAGGGTCAGGCTGTCGGCCCATGGGTGCCCGATCTCGACGGGGATGCGCTGATCCGGGGCATGCGCCACATGATGACGTTACGCGCTTTCGACGCCCGCATGCAGATGGCGCAGCGCCAGGGCAAGACCTCGTTCTACATGCAGCACACCGGGGAAGAGGCGGTGAGCTGCGCCTTTCGCATCGCGCTCGGCCCGGAGGACATGAATTTTCCGACCTATCGCCAGGCCGGACTCCTCATCGCGCATGATTATCCGCTCGTCGACATGATGTGCCAGATCTACTCGAACGAGCGAGACCCGATCAAAGGCCGCCAGCTTCCGGTCATGTACTCGTCGAAAGCGCACGGCTTCTTCTCGATCTCCGGCAATCTCGCCACCCAGTTCGTCCAGGCGGTGGGATGGGCCATGGCCTCGGCGATCAAGGGCGATCGCAGGATCGCCGCGGCCTGGGTCGGCGACGGCTCGACGGCGGAGTCCGATTTCCACGCCGCCCTGGTCTTCGCCTCGACCTACAAGGCCCCGGTCGTCCTCAACGTCGTCAACAATCAGTGGGCGATCTCGACCTTCCAGGGCATTGCCCGCGGCGGCTCCGGCACTTTCGCGGCGCGCGGCCTTGGCTTCGGCATTCCGGCCCTGCGCGTCGACGGCAATGACTACCTTGCGACCTATGCCGTCGCGCAATGGGCAATCGAGCGCGCCAGGCGCAATCTCGGGCCCACGCTGGTCGAGTACGTCACCTATCGCGCCGGCGCCCACTCGACTTCGGACGACCCCTCCGCCTATCGGCCCAAGCATGAATCGGAAGGCTGGCCGCTCGGCGACCCCCTGATCCGGCTGAAACAGCATCTGATCGCATTGGGCGCCTGGACTGAAGAGCGGCACAAGCAGGCCGAGGCCGAGATTCTCGCAACCGTGATTGCTGCGCAGAAGGAGGCCGAGGGCCACGGCACGTTGCATTCCGGCGGCAAGCCCTCGGCACGAGACATCTTCGAGGATGTCTATGCCGAACTGCCTCCGCACCTGCGCCGGCAGCGTCAGCAGAGCGGGGTCTGACGCGATGGCTCGGATGACGATGATCGAGGCGATCCGTTCGGCGCTCGATGTCTCGATGGGCCGCGACGAGAATGTCGTGGTCTATGGCGAGGATGTCGGCTTCTTCGGTGGCGTGTTCCGATGCACCCATGGCCTGCAGCAGAAATACGGGGTGAATCGCTGCTTCGACGCTCCGATCAACGAACTCGGCATCGTTGGCACGGCAGTCGGCATGGCGGCCTATGGCCTGCGCCCCTGCGTCGAGATCCAGTTCGCCGACTACATGTATCCGGCCTACGATCAGATCGTCTCGGAGGCGGCCAGGCTGCGCTACCGTTCGGCCGGCGATTTCACCTGCCCGCTGGTGATCCGCATGCCGACCGGCGGCGGCATCTTTGGGGGGCAGACGCATAGCCAGAGCCCGGAAGCGCTCTTCACCCATGTTTCCGGGCTGAAGACCGTGGTGCCTTCCAATCCGCATGACGCCAAGGGCCTCTTGATCGCCGCAATCGAGGATCCCGATCCCGTCATCTTCCTCGAACCGAAGCGGCTCTATAACGGCCCGTTCGACGGTCATCACGATCGCCCCGTGACACCCTGGTCCAAACATGAGTTGAGCGAGGTGCCGGACGGCCATTTCGCGCTGCCGCTCGGCAAGGCCGCGATCCGGCGCGAGGGCGCGAGCGTCACCATCATCGCCTATGGTACCATGGTCCATGTCGCCGAGGCGGCAGCGGAAGAGACTGGCATCGACGCCGAAGTCATCGACCTGCGCAGCCTGCTGCCGCTCGATCTCGACACGATCGTGGCCTCCGTACGCAAGACCGGCCGCTGCATCGTCCTGCATGAGGCGACGCTGACCTCGGGCTTCGGCGCCGAGCTCACGGCCCTGGTGCAGGAGCATTGCTTCTACCATCTCGAGGCGCCGATCATGCGCGTCGCTGGCTGGGACACGCCTTATCCGCATGCCCAGGAATGGGCCTATTTCCCCGGCCCGGCGCGTGTCGGCGCGGCCCTGCGCGAGATCATGGAGAGCCGGTGATGGCGGAACGGGTCATCAAGCTTCCGGACGTCGGCGAGGGCATTGCCGAGGCCGAGCTCGTCGAGTGGCACGTCAAAGTCGGCGACATCGTGCGCGAGGACGATCTCCTTGCCGCTGTCATGACCGACAAGGCGACGGTCGAGATCCCGTCGCCAGTTGAGGGCGAGGTGGTCTGGGTCGGCGCCGATATCGGCGATACCGTCGCGATCGGCTCGGCGCTGGTTCGGCTGAAGGTTGCCGGCGAAGGCGCCGCGGATGCTGACGAAGCGGCAGCAAACGAGGCGCCCGAGCCGGTGGCTGTTGAGACGCCTGCCGCTGTGTCGAAAAACGAAGCGCCTGCCTCCGCTCCGGTAAAGCTGGCTGAGGCCAAGCCCGCTGCATCACCGAAGCCGCGCGCGGTCTCAGCTCCTCCGCTGAGCGTCGCACCGAGGCGGCAGGCTGGCGAGAAACCGCTCGCCTCGCCGGCCGTCCGGCTGAAGGCGCGCGAGGCCGGGATCGACCTGCGCCAGGTCGTGGGTTCCGGCCCGGGCGGCCGCATCACTCATGAGGACCTCGACAGCTTCGCGCTGCGCGGGCCCGAGGCCGAACGTGCGCCAGGGCTGGCGCGCCTGACCGCCGTCACCGCCGTCAAGATCGTCGGCCTGCGTCGCAAGATTGCCGAGAAGATGGCGCTGTCCAAGGCGCGCATTCCGCACATTACCATCGTCGAGGAAGTCGACGTCAGCGCCCTCGAGGACTTGCGCGCCGTCCTGAACAAGAAGCCGACGCCGGAGCGACCGAAGCTGACGCTTCTGCCCTTCGTGATGCGGGCGCTCGTCAAGGCGCTGGCCGAGCAGCCGAACCTGAACGCGTTGTTCGATGACGAGGCCGGCATCGTCCACCAGCATGCCGGCATCCATATCGGTATCGCGACCCAGACGCCGACCGGGCTGATCGTGCCGGTCGTGAAGCACGCCGAGGCTCGTGATCTCTGGGACTGCGCCCGGGAGCTCGGCCGCCTCGCCGAACGGGGGCGAGAAGGCAGCGCGACCCGTGACGAATTGACGGGTTCCACGATCACGGTCACATCGCTCGGCGCGCTCGGCGGCATCGCGACCACGCCGGTGATCAACCACCCCGAGGTCGCCATCGTCGGCGTCAACAAGATGATGATCCGGCCGATGTGGAACGGCACGAGCTTCGTCCCGCGCAAGATGATGAACCTGTCGTCGAGCTTCGACCATCGCGTCATCGACGGCTGGGATGCAGCCGTCTTCGTGCAGCGGCTCAAGGAGCTTCTGGAAAACCCGGCAATGCTCTTCGTGGATGCCTGACGCCATGACCGAGATCACCTGCAAACTGCTTGTCATCGGCGCGGGCCCGGGCGGCTATGTCTGCGCCATCAGAGCTGGCCAGCTCGGCATCGACACGGTGATCGTCGAGAGCACGAAGCTCGGCGGCAGCTGCCTCAACGTCGGCTGCATCCCGTCGAAGGCGCTGATCCATGTCGCCGACGAGTATGAGAAGCTGGCTACGGCCGCGCAGGGCAAAACCCCGTTCGGGCTCACGGCCTCGGCGCCGGCGCTCGATTTCAAGCAGGCCATCGGCTGGAAGGACGGGATCGTTCAGCGCCTGAACAACGGCGTCGCCGCGCTCTTGCGCAAGTCCAAGGTCAAGATCGTGCATGGTCGGGCCCGCTTTCGCGACGGCAAGACGGTTGCCGTCGAGACCGAGACGGGCCCGAAGCTGATCCGGGCCGAAACAATCGTCATCGCCACCGGCTCGGCACCGGTCGAACTGCCCTTCCTGCCCTTTGGCGGCACCGTGATCTCGTCGACGCAGGCGCTGTCGTTGCCCGAGGTTCCAGCGCGGCTGGCGGTGGTCGGAGCCGGCTATATCGGCCTCGAACTGGGGATCGCCTTTGCCAAGCTCGGCTCGCAGGTCACGATCGTCGAGGCCCTGCCGAAGATCCTTCCGCTTTACGATGCCGAGCTGACCGCGCCCGTGGAGAAATCGCTGTCGAGGCTGGGCGTCGAGCTTCTGCTCGGAGCGAAGGCGCGCGGCGCGGCTCCGGATGCCAAGTCTGTGCTGGTTGAAACGGCGGAAGGCGAGGAACGGCGGATCGCGGCGGACGCTATCCTCGTCACCGTTGGTCGCAAGCCGGCCCTGTCCGATCTCGGTCTCGAGGAATTGGTGCTCGACATGGATGGCAGCTTCATCCGCATCGGCGAGCGCTGCGAGACCTCGATGCGCGGTGTCCACGCGATCGGTGACGTCACCGGCGAGCCGATGCTGGCGCATCGCGCCATGGCTCAGGGCGAGCTGGTGGCGGAGATCGTCGCAGGCTTGCCGCGCGCCTGGGACAAGCGTTGCATTCCGGCAATCTGCTTCACGGATCCGGAAATCGTCTCGGCCGGTCTTTCACCGGACGAGGCGCGCCGCGCCGGCTTCGAGATCAAGACCGGGCTGTTTCCGCTCGCTGCCAGCGGGCGTGCGATGACGCTGCACAGCGAGCAGGGCTTTGTCCGCATCGTCGCGCTGGCCAGCACCCATGTGATCCTCGGTATCCAGGCGGTCGGGCAGTCCGTCTCCGAACTCAGCGCGGCGTTTGGGCTCGCCATCGAGATGGGCGCAACGCTCGAGGATATCGCGGGGACGATCCACGCTCATCCGACGCTTGGCGAAGCGGTGCAGGAGGCGGCGCTGAAGGCGCTCGGGCACGCCATTCATATCTGAATCAGTTGAGGCTGTGACTGGGTTCGGGTCGGGCGCGGTTCGGCGGAAGCGGCCCAACCGGATCCGTTCGGTCCGTGCGGCCTATTGGATCACTGCAGGCCTCAGCTTCATTGCACCATCTCCGTGCTTTCGTTCGCTGCGCCGGGGATGCTCTATTTCGAACGAGATGGTGCAGCCGGTTTCGGTGTCGGCGACGATCAGTTCCCGGCCGTATTCGGCCAACGTATCCGAAACGATCGCAAGGCCCAGACCGGATGAATGGTGACTGTCCGGAGCGAAGTGGACGCCACGTTGCAGGATCAGTTGACGTCGGTCTCCCGGTACGCCGGGTCCATCATCGCTGACCGAAAGAACGGTGCTGCCGTCGTCAGCGGTGTGGACCTGTACCGTGACGGCGCTACGCGCCCATTTGCGAGCATTGTCGAGCAGATTGCCAACGACCTCGGCGAAGTCGTCGGTTTCCATCGCGGCGCTGACGTTTTCGGGAACCTTGATACTCCAGGTGATGCTGTTGGCGCTGTCGATGCGGCTCATCAGATCGACCAGTCGGTCGACGATCGGCAGGACGAGCGTTCTCATGCTCACCGCCTGTATCGCACCGTGCGTCCGCGCCCGTGCAAGCTCGCGCTCGACATGCGCGCCGATCGCTTCGCATTGTTTATGCAGGATCGCTGCATGCGCGTGCTGTCCGGATCTTTCCAGACGTGCCACTTCGCTCGACAGGATCGTGAGCGGCGTCTTCAGCCCGTGTGCCAATAGGCCCGCTCTGTCGCGTGCCTTGCGCACCAGCTCATCCTGACGATCGAGCAGCCTGTTCAGATCATCGACCAGCGGCTTGATCTCCTCCGGAAGGGTCCCCGTCAGGCGGGACGTGCGGCCTTCGCGCACGGCGGTGAGGCTAGCGCGCAATTGGTGAAGCGGCTGCAAGCCGAACCGCATCTGCAACCAGGCCCCGCCGATCAGCAACAATGCGAGCAGGAAGAGGATCTTGGCGACATCGAGGGAGAAGGCATGGCGCAGTTCGCCGATGTCGGCATGGTCAAGCGCGACGGCCAGCTGGAATGTCCGTGGGCCATCGGCGCCCTCGAGCTTCACCGCGCGTTCGAGCACATAGAGCTCAGATTTGTTCGGCCCGTCGATCTCGAACGCGCCCTTGCTCTTGTCCTCCACTTTGACCGCGCTCGTATCGAGGATCTGGTCCCAGAGCGACCGCGAGCGCAGAAGCTGCACCGCCCCTTCGCTGATCTGCCAGTAGGCGCCGCCATAGGGCAACTGATAGCGCGCATCGGCGAGATCGTGGTTGATCAGCGGATTGCCGTCCGCATCGAGCTCGAACGCCTTGGCGAGTTCACTGGAGCGGATCTCCAGCTCGATCGCGATACGCTTCAGGACATGCTGCTCGAACACCAGGATGAGCGCTGCGCCTGCGGCCGCGAGCGTCACGGCAATCGTCAGAGCCGCGATCGTCAGGATGCGCTTGCGGATCGAGCCCGAGCTCATCGCCTCAGCCCCCGATGATGTAGCCATGGCCACGCCGGGTGCTGATCGTCTCGGCTCCGACCTTCCGGCGCAAGCGCCCAACCAGCACTTCGACGGCGTTGCTGTCCGGTTCGTGATCGCCGCCATAGACATGGTCGATCAGTTCGCCCTGCGACACGACCCGTCCCTGATTATGCACGAGATAACGCAGCAGCCGGTATTCCAACGGAGACAACTCGACATTGCGCCCGCCAACCGCGACCGTCCTGCGGCGTGTGTCGATGTTGAGGTCACGATAGACCAGTTGAGGCGTCAGGTGACCGCCAGCCCTGCGAATGAGTGCGCCGACCCGGGCGACCAGCTCCTCAGCCTGAAACGGCTTGGGCAGATAGTCATCGGCGCCGGCGTCTATGCCTTCGACGCGCTCCATCCAGGCGCCGCGCGCGGTGAGGATCAGAATCGGGGTTCTGACCGAGGCTGCTCGCAGCTTGCGGACAACCGAGAGCCCGTCGAGCTTCGGCAGGCCGAGGTCGAGCACGAGCGCATCGAAATCGTCCGTCTCGGCGCGGAACCAGGCGGCCTCTCCGTCATGGACGACCTCCGGAACATAGCCGGCTTCCGTGAGCGCGGAGGCGACATCGCCGGCGATGCGCCGTTCGTCCTCCACGACGAGAATTCTCATCATCGCCTCCGCATTTGGAGGATCCGGTTGCGCCGGGCGTCGACTACGACTTCGCGGTAGCGGCCTGTGCCGTCGAGAACCAGTAGTTCATAGCGCCATTCGCCCGTGGACGCGAGGCGCAGGTCGACCTCGAGCACGTCACCGGGAACGGCCGCGCGCACCACCGACAGGACGGCCCCGAGCGACACGACCTGCCCCCCCTGGGTGGCCTGACGTGCGAAATCGGCGCTCGTATTGCCCCAGTGCTGGCCGGTGCTGACGGAATCCTCGCCGTTCCTGCCGCCACGACCTGAACGACCGCGCTGATTGTCTCCCGAATTTTGGCTCGCGGCGGATCCGCCGTCATTGCCCGACCTGCCGCTGCCGGAATTGCTTCCGCTATTGCCGGAGCCTCCGCCGCCGCTGGATCCGGAGCCGCCACTGGAGCCGCCGCTGCCACCGCCGGAGCCGCCACCGCCCGAACCGCTACCCCCGCTTCCGCCTCCAGAGCC
>UBZM01000056.1:991-107955 GCA_900470095.1 Hyphomicrobiales bacterium | reverse complement strand
CATCATGCCCGAGCTTGAAGCCGAGCTCGCCAAGATCGGGCGCTGACCGGATCGGCCGCTGACGCGAGCGGCACGAATGTGATATCCGGGCCGCTTGCTCTGCGGCGGCCCGCGTCGCTTTCACGATGAAGGCGATCAGACGAAAGATGGATCAGGACATGTCGGACCAGGCGATCAAGACGATCGGCATCATTGGCGCGGGGCAGATGGGCAACGGCATCGCACATGTCGCGGCCGTCGCTGGCTTCGACATCCGGCTGCACGACCTCGCCGAAGACCGCATCAAGGCCGCACTGGCGACGATAGACGGCAATATGGCGCGTCAGGTCGCCAAGGGCGCGATGGATGACTCGCTGCGGCGCGACGCCATGGCCAAGATCGTCGCGACGCCGACCCTGGAAGGGCTTGGCGACTGCGATCTGATCATCGAGGCCGCGACCGAAAGCGAGGAGGTCAAGCGCAAGATCTTCACCGCCGTCTGCCCGCATATCAAGCCGGAGACGATGCTCGCCTCCAACACCTCGTCGATCTCGATCACCCGGCTTGCCGCGGCGACCGACCGGCCGGAGCGCTTCATCGGCATCCATTTCATGAATCCCGTGCCGCTGATGCAGCTCGTCGAGCTGATTCGCGGCATCGCCACCGACGACCATACCTTCGAGGCGGCCCGCAGCTTCATCAGCAAGCTGCACAAGACAGTGACAGTCTCGGAGGATTTCCCGGCCTTCATCGTCAACCGCATCCTGCTGCCGATGATCAACGAGGCGGTCTATACGCTCTATGAGGGCGTCGGCTCGGTCGAGGCGATCGACACCGCGATGAAGCTCGGCGCCAATCATCCGATGGGCCCGCTTCAGCTTGCCGACTTTATCGGCCTCGATACCTGCCTTTCCGTGATGCAGGTGCTCCATGATGGCCTGGCGGATTCGAAATATCGCCCCTGCCCGCTGCTGGTAAAATATGTCGAGGCCGGCTGGCTCGGCCGCAAGACCAAGCGCGGTTTCTACGATTATCGTGGGGAAAAGCCGGTCCCGACCCGCTGACCGGTATTCCAACCCGGTATTAGGCCGGGTATCGCCCCAGAATTCGGAATGGATGGCGTCGGCCGGCTCGAGGCCGGCCACCATGACGCATATCAACTTCGCACTGCGGCATCTTCACATTCCTGTCGTCTCGCGCGTACATTGAGCTGCAAGCAGGATTCGTCCTGCTTCGATCAGCGGAGGTGCGACGGGTTTGACGGCGCATGTGATGCATCCGATGGCCTCTCCGGATGGCTGTCCGGCTCTGGTGCTCAATGCCGATTTTCGGCCGCTGAGCTATTACCCTCTCTCGCTCTGGAGCTGGCAGGACGCCATCAAGGCAGTCTTCATGGACCGGGTGAACATCGTCTCGGAATACGACACGATCGTGCACAGTCCGAGCTTCAACATGAAGCTCCCCTCGGTGGTCTCGCTGAAGACCTATATCAAGCCCTCCCGCACGCCCGCCTTCACCCGCTTCAACGTCTTCCTCCGCGACCGCTTCTCCTGCCAGTACTGCGGTACGCGCGACGAACTGACCTTCGACCATGTCGTGCCGCGCTCGAGAGGCGGACTGACGACCTGGGACAATGTCGTCGCGGCCTGCTCGCCCTGTAATCTGCGCAAGGGCGACAAGATGCCAACCGTCGTCGGCATGTTGCCGCTGCAGAAGCCCTTCGCACCGTCGGTCAACGACCTGCACCGCAACGGCAAGCTCTTCCCGCCGAACTATCTGCACGAGAGCTGGCTCGACTATCTCTACTGGGACTCCGAACTCGAACCCTGAGAGGGTTGGCGTGGATTATCCGGCTTGCTTCGAGGCCTTGATCAGGCCGAGCAGGGCCAGGGCGGCAAGCCCCAGCGAAGCCAGCGCATTCCAGCCTGCCAGCGACAATCCGAGGAAGCGCCACGCTGCTTCGCCGCAGGACACCACACGCGTGGTCTGAAGCTGCTTCATGAAATCCTGGACGCCTGCGGCAGCCGCGGGGGCACCGCCGCCGCAATCATTCGGGCCGAGGAACCAGCCCCATTCCACGCCGGAATGATAGGCGCCGAGCCCGGTGCTCCAGAGCATCAGCACGGCGAAGCCCGCAAGCACTGTCAATTGCAGGGCACGCGAGCGAGCGACCACCAGCGCCACCGCGGCAAGCGCCATGGCGGCGTAATGTGGAATGCGCTGCTCGAGGCAGAGCTTGCAGGGCACGAGATGCCAGACGAGTTGCGACCACCATGCTCCGGCGATCAGGGCCGTCGAGCCGAGACCGAGGAGCAGGATCAACCGCATCGGGCGCATCAGGGTATCGAGCCGGGAATCGCTGCCAGGCATTGGATCGTACCACTCAGAACAGGTGCTTGAAGGCGAAGAAGCCGCCCACGATTCCGACGACCAGGACGATCATCGCCGTGGTGAAATGCTCGTCGAGAATCCGCCGGATCGGCCCCCCGAATCGATTGAGCAACCCGGCCAGAAGATAGAACCGTGCGCCGCGCGTGATGATCGAGAGTACGACAAACCAGAGCAGATCGTATCCGGCAAAGCCCGAGGTGATCGTCACCAGCTTGTAGGGGATCGGCGTCAGTCCCTTCAGCAGGATGATCCAGGCACCATACTGCGCATAGGCTGCCCGAAAAGCCTCGACCCCATCGCCATGGCCGTAGAGCCTGATGATCCACTGACCGAGCGAATCATAGAGCAGCGCGCCGATAGCGTAGCCGAGCAGACCTCCGAGCACCGAGGTCACCGTACAGATCCCGGCATAGAACCAGGCCTTCTGGGGCCTGGCGAGCGCCATCGGCACCAGCATCACGTCGGGCGGAATCGGGAAGAAGGAACTTTCCGCGAAAGAGACCACACCCAGCGCATAGGGTGCGCGCGGGCTGGCCGCGAGCGCCATGGTCCATTCATAGAGGCGTCGAAACATGCTCATGCACCGGTGCGCGCCGCCCGATGAGGGCCGACATGCGGCTGTTCAGTCCTCAGGAGCGGGCAATAGCCGTTCTGCGCGCCTGAGCGCGCAAGGGCCATCTTCCGGTGAGCGCCGCCGGCCCACCGGGCTGGCCTCGCTATCGAGGCTGTCTAGCCTCGATAGCGTCAGGCTGTCCATCATTCACAGCTCTGCACAATGCCTGCTCACGATCCGTTGACCGCGCGCGCGCCATCGCTATAGTCCGCCGGCCCATTGAGGGCATGTACCGCGGTCGAAAGACCGGCGGCTTCATGCTTGGGCCCCTGTGGCGGAATTGGTAGACGCGCTCGACTCAAAATCGAGTTCCGCAAGGAGTGCTGGTTCGATCCCGGCCAGGGGCACCATTCCTAATTTGCGAATCGTTTTGGCCTGGGCCGCCCGTTCACGGCGGCCTCACGGTTGTCGTTCGATCCAATGATGCGGATTCGATCTCCATGACGTTACCCCCGTTTATATCCGGCGCTGGGTTCGTTTCCGGCGATTTTGGAGCCCATGTGAACTGGTGAAGCGTCGTGCTCGCGCGGCCCTGCGGAAGGATGCCGTCATCAAGCTCTCCCGGGGACAGATGATCCCGGTCGGCCGCGATGTCGCGATCCACATTCAGCCATGCATCTTGAAGGAAGATGCGATCCTGATAGACGGTCGAGGCTAAGATGCGGAACAATTTCGACGCGTCATTCGGTACACAGGGGGCCGCGCCGGGGATGATCTACAACCTGCAATTGCTCAGAGGGTTGGCGGCGCTTGGAGTGAGTTTCTACCACACCGATTTCCAGATCGTCCGCGGCATCTCAACTGAATTCTATGGCGTGTCCATCTTCTTCGCGATCAGCGGCTTCATCATCACCCATGTGACACGCCAGGATAGCACTGGATTCCTGCTCAAGCGCCTTGTCCGAGTGGTGCCTCTCTACTGGATCGCAACTGCGGTTTTCTTCGTTTTCACACCCGATACATGGTCGCACCTGCTCGGGAGCCTTCTGTTCGTTCCGGCCGACAAGCCGCCGGTGCTGCGCGTCGGTTGGACCCTCAACTATGAAATGTTTTTCTACGTCGTGTTTGGCGTCGGGCTCGCGATGAGCAAGAGGTGGGCGCCACTGATAGCATCGGTAGTCCTGCTGCTCCTGCAGGCGGTTCAGCATTTTGCCCCATGCGGGCCGGTCTGCTCGACCTATGGAGGGAGGGTGACCGGCTTCTTCGTGATCGGCATTGCTCTCTACTATGTTTGGCTTGCCGCCCGGCTCTGGATGCCTCCGTTGCGCAGGACAATGAAGGTCGTGTCCGCGATCGTTGCCGGCGGCGTCGTTACGATCTGCGTGGCGTGGCACGAGCCGCCAGCGGCTGTGGCGTTCATCATCGTCACCGCCGTTCTCTTGACCGCACTCTTGGCGGAAGCGTCCGGACTGGCCTGTCGGAATCGGGCCCTGCTTGCCCTCGGCGGCATGTCCTATTCGCTCTACCTGACCCATCTGATGGTGATCGAACCCATGCGGATCGTAGCCACCAGGCTGCCCTGGCTCGATCAGGCGCAGAGCGTTCCGGTCATGCTCGCGTCTGTCGGCATGAGCGTATTGCTCGCCTATCTCGTTTATCGCTTCATCGAAACGCCGATGCTCGCGGGCTTTCGCGCGATAATCCAGATGCGGCGTCGACCAGCCCCCATGGCGCCCTAACGGCTCCAGTTCGGCGGTCTTTCATCGAGAGCCCACCGCTTCACCGGCCCGAACGGGCTCTACAACCGCCCGAAACGAACTCACCGCTGAACAGAAACGAGGGCCAACGTCAGTTCGGCCCACCCAGGACAAAGGCTGCAAGCTCCAGTACGAGCCCTCCGAAGACCCGCGCGAAGCGCGGATGCCGCGACCGTCCACAAGCCCACCGGGATCGAAACGCACCGGACCCGCAAATTTGAGAGGATGTTGCGAAAGCCAGCGCGCCGCATCTTCTGGCGTATCACACTGCAAATCGATCGATCGCAAAATGCTCCGAACTGATTGGCAGACCATTCCAAGGCGGAGATCCCGGACACGCCTGATTCGGGCTTTTCGTCCCCCAAGGGCAGCGATGCTATCAACGCCTCGTGGACTTTGATAGCTCGCGATTTGCTCGAGCTCGCGCTACCTGTTCACCGCCTTCTATCAATCGACAGGACTACACTCCATGTGTACGCGCTGGCCGGGTTCGCTATGCGTGCGGCAAGAGACGAGGGCCGGCGTAGTCTTACTGGGTTCCTCCGGCATCGAAGCGGGCACAATTGGTTGAACGGGCCGAGCGACCGGCTTCGGGGCCCGTACAGCGGCCGCGGTCAGCTTGGGCGCTGGCCTGGTCACCGTTACCGGCTCACGCACGATCGAATCTGGCTTATTCGCCTCCGGCACGGGATCAGAGAGATCGAGAGGTGCAGTCTGCGGCTTCTCCGCTTGAGCAGACTGCCAGGGTCGCCAACTCCCCAGCCGAGCAAAAGTCTCGACCGTCGGCTTTGTGATCGCTTCGACCGTTGGCATCGCTTGTGGCGAGCAACCGGCAACCAGGAAGCCGGCAAGGCCCAAGCGACAAACGAGGTTCACCATGCTGGCCCCTTGTCATACATGTGGCAAAGTTGCGGCATCATGAGCGCGGAATGTAGCCGTTTTGTGCCGCGCTAGGAGAAAGAACCGCCCATCACCCTCGCCTTCAGTCTACGCGCCTCTGAGCGCCACAAACCGGAAGCCGAACTTGATCCTTGCGGTATGGGACGTTCTCCCGCGATCAACCCACAAACGCCTCTCATCGCCCATTGGTAAGTGCTATTCGGGCTTAGATCGCACGCCCCACTTTGAGCACCTTGTCCAAGCGTCTCCTCCGCCCTCAGGCCCATCGAACGGCGCTCTCGGCCACGGCGGTCGCCCACCAAAGGCATCGGGGCTATCGCAGCGCCCGCACCGCGCCTCTGCGAAGCGCCCCGTATACATTCATGACTTGGACCTTGTCCGCGCTGGTCGCTTGGCCTGAGGCCTCGGGCTCGCTAAGCCTGAAACCTGCATCCTGCCCGAGGCTCTCTTGCGTATCCTGCTGATCAATCCCAACACGACCCAGGCGATGACGGATCTCGTCATGCAGGTGGTCGCGCCACATGCTCCGCCCGATGTCGCACTGCATCCGGTGACTGGCCGCTTCGGCGCGCAGTATATCTCGAGTCGCAGCGCGGGGGTGATTGCGGCCCACGCCGCCCTCGAGGCCTATGCTGAGCATGGTGCCGACTGCGATGCGGTCTATCTCGCCTGCTTTGGCGACCCAGGGCTTCACGCCCTGAAGGAGGTCTCCCCCGTTCCGGTCGTCGGCATGGCAGAGGCGAGTTGCCTGGCGGCCGCGGCGATGGCGCAGCAGTTCTCGATCGTCACCGGTGGCGAGCGCTGGGGACCGATCCTGCATGAATTCGTCGCGATGATCGGCTTGGATGGCCGGCTTGCCTCGGTTGAAACAGTCACTCCGACGGGGGCCGATATCGCCCGTGATCCGGAGGGCTCGATCGCATTGCTCGCAGCAGCCTGCCGTAAGACGGCGGAGCGCGACGGCGCCGGAGCCGTCATTCTCGGCGGCGCCGGACTTGCCGGCCTCGCCGCGCGCGTCCAGCCACATCTCGATATTCCGGTGATCTGTTCGGTCCAGACCGGAATGAAGGCGGTCCTGGCTGCTCTCAACGGCGGTACGGCGAAACCGGCGAGCGGTGATCTCGCCTTTCCGGCTCCCGTCGGGAGCGTCGGCCTGTCGCCCGGGCTTGCGGCCCTTCTCGCCAGGTCCTGAACCGGGGAGCTGCCGCCGGCACGCTCAGCTCAGCAGGAGCGCCGAGCAATAGAGCCCAACGCCAAAGACGATATGTCCCGCGATATTCATGGCGCGGATTTGGCCGGCATTCGGCTTCTTCGACGCCGCGATGCCCGCGCCCATTCCCGGCTGCAGGATGAACCAGCCGCAGCCGACCGTGACGAGACCGACGATCAGAGCAGGTGCGAGGCTCGGATTGCGGGCCCAGTCGAGCCCCCAGATCGCCAGCAGGATCGCCGCGAACAGGATGCCGATCAGGTAATGCGCGACCCAGCCGAGCGCGCGTTCGTTCGCCACCGGCTCGGAGCGTCCAATATCCTCATGCGCCAGTCGACCTTGCGCCAGATGGCCGAACCAGCGCCCGGTCATGGCCCAGTTGGGAGCCGGCAGGCCGAAAGCGCGGTTCAAGAACTGGGCCCAGAGATCAAACAGGATTGTCGCGCCAACGCCGATCAGCACCGCGCGCACAAGAACCTCAAGCATCGCATATCCCCGGAAACCAGCCATGGCGCGTCGGCCGTCGCGCCTCGGCGGCAATGGAAGGGAAGAGGCCCCGCGAGGTCAATCGCAGGGCGCGTTTTTCCCGCGCCCGCTGTGCAAGGGAGCCATGCGCGGTGCAATCAATGAGCGATACCCCACCCTTGGCGGAACACAGGGAGCACCGAGGCCGTTCCCTTCAAGAGACCAAACGGGGGACAGCGGAACATGGCAGTAGAAACGACGGTGAAAGCACGCGCAGGCGGTCCTCATGGAGCCGACGAACTGCCCTCGGTTGTCGTCACCAGTTATAATCTGGAGGTTCGCGACGAGGACGGCTTCGTTGGCGACAAGGCCAAACGTGGCGCATTTCTCGACCATCTCGACGCCCTTCGCGAGAACCTGCGCCGGACCGGCGACGATCCCATCGCGGTCGACTCCGACAAGATCGGCAAGAAGGAGCTCGACGCGCTGCTCGGCGAAGGCGAGCCGCGCGAGGCAGCTCTCATCCTCGGTGCCATCGAACGCTACGCCCAGTCGCTGGCCTTCGTCATTCGCCGCTTCGTCAAGCTCAAGCCCTGGAGCGCCGTCGAGCGTATCGTGGTCGGCGGCGGTTTCCGCCAGAGCCGCGTCGGTGAGCTCGCCATCGCACGTGCCGGCATCATCCTGCAGACGGACGGACACAGCATCGACCTTGTGCCGATCCGTCATCATCCCGACGAGGCGGGGCTGGTCGGCAGCGCCCATCTTGCACCGAAATGGATATTCGAGGCCTATGACAGCCTCGTCGCCGTCGATATCGGCGGCTCGAACATTCGCGCTGGCATCGTCGAGTTGCGCCAGGACAAGGCACCAGATCTTGCCAAGGCCAAGGTCTGGCAATCCGAACTCTGGCGCCACGCCGACGAGGAGACCAATAGGGACGACGCAATCAAGCGGCTCGGCAAGATGCTCGATGCCCAGATCAAGCAGGCCGGCAAGGCGGGCCTCCGCGTTGCTCCCTTCATCGGCGTCGGTTGCCCCGGACTGATCGAGCGGGACGGCTCGATCGACCGCGGAGCACAGAATCTGCCTGGCAACTGGCAGAGCAGCCGGTTCAACCTGGTCGAGAGCATACGCGACATGATTCCCGAAATCGGCGGGCACGAGACGACGGTCGTGATGCATAACGACGCGGTCATCCAGGGGCTGAGCGAGATGCCCTCGATGCAGGATGTCGAGCATTGGGCAGTGCTGACCATCGGCACCGGCCTTGGCAATGCAAGCTACCAGAACCGGACGAAGCCGAAGGGCCGCGACAAGACCAAGAATGGAAAGACCGGCGACAGGAAAGGCTGAGCGTTCAGCTTCGCTTTGCCGGCAGCGCCCACATCAGCCCACGCGTGATGATGGCGGGGAAGACAGTGAGATGATCCTCGCCCTGGATGATCTCCGTGGTCAGCTTCAGGCCGGGATAATTGTGCGAGCGCAGCGCCTTCTCGAATTCCTGCAGGTCGGCGATCATGTCGAGCCTGCTGCTATAGCGCGACGAGGCCTTGCTGATCGTCTCGAAGGAAGCGATCGCCATCAGCACATCGGCCTTCAGGTCCTTGTTCGTCTCGGCATAGGCGCGCTCGCGCGCAAACATCGCCTTCTGGTCATACCAGAGCGAAGGGCTGCCGATGATATAATGCGAGAACATCTTCGGCTCGGTCAGCAGGATATGGACACCGAGCAGCCCCCCATAGGAGTGGCCGGCAAAGATGCTGCGATGGGTGTCGGTGCGATAGGTCGAAGCGACGAAGGGCATCACCTCGTCGGCGAGAAAGCGGCGATAGGGCTCGGCCTCGCCGAAGACGGGCGTACGGCCGGATTCGTCCTTGGTCCTTTCGCCATTGGGCGTCGGCGTGTAGTCGCGGCGCCGGCTGAACTGCGGCGTGTCGCCGACCGCGTAGGAGAGACCGACCAGGATGAATTCTTCCAGCCCCTGGCCGCGATTGCCGACTCGGCGGGCAATGCTGCGCACCAGCGGGAAGGCATAATCGGCATCCGTGAGGAACAGCACCGGAAAGCGCCGGCGTGGCGAGGAGTGATAGGAGGCCGGCAGGCTGACATAGATCTCGTAGTCGCGCTGCAGCGTCTTGGCGTGGATCGTCCGGACCTCGGTGTCCTTCAGAACGAAGGGCGCGGGATTCGAGGAGACCGCCGCAGCGGCCGGAGGTTCGGGAACCGGCTGGGCAACGGCAGCGCTGGCGAATCCGAGGGCGGCAAGCAGGACAGGCAGGCGAAGCATTCGCCGGATCTCCGACATGAATGTGCCGGGATCGTGACGGTTCTCCGTCCATCCGCCAAGAGCTAACGCCGCATGGCCGGCGTCTCGATCGGCAGGCCGCGGGCACGCGCGGCAAGATAGAGCTCGAGCGCCAGATATTCCGGCGCGCCATAGTCGAACTGCGTCGCCCGCACGCCGAGCGAGCAGGCGCGCAGGCGCCGATGCAGCGAACCGACGCCGTTCCATTCCAGCCGATAGGCCGGATATCCGGTCCCCGCGCCATGGCTGATCGTGTCGCCGCGCAACTTCTGGCCAACCAGCCCGTCATGGCATTGCTTGCAGGAGAGGTTGAGCTGGCCCTGGCGGCGCTCGAAGAAGGCCCTGCCCGCGTTATAGAAGGGTTGTGCCGGACCGCGGGTCTCGACATCCATCGGCAAACCCCGGGACAACGAAGCGACATAGCTCGTCAACGCCAGAAGTTCGCCACTCTCATAGCCGAAGGCCGGCTGCTTCTGCCGCTCCACGCGGCACTGTTCGATGCGTCCCTCAAGATTCAGGAGCTGCCCGGTGCCGGCATCCACCTGCGGATAATGCGTCGCCGCGCCCCGCAGGCTCTTCTCCGGCTCGGCATGGCACTGGCTGCAGGCCTGGCTGGCCCCTGGCTTGCGGCCGAACAGTCCCTGACCCTGCTCGACCCAGAACCAGCCCGGGTTGCGCGTCGGATCATCCTGCTGCCGGCGCAGATCGGGCGACAGGAAAGCGCTCCCCGAGGTGATCTCTTCGCCACCCGCGGCTGTGCCGAGCAGCGCGATCAGGAGCCCCAAAGCCAGCTTCAGCCGCATCGCCCGGCGCTCACGTCACAGTCAGTCTGGCCGTCCGGGTGAAGACCGCTCCGCCATCCTCGCGCCATTCGAAGATGATGTCGCCGGTCTCGAGCGCGCGCGTCGTGAAGGAGACGAAGGGATTGGCCGAGACCCCCGTATACATGTCGAGCCGAAAGATCGGTTCCCCGGAATAGGTCGCCGTCAGCCGGTTCAGGATTTTTCGCGGGACGGTGCCCCCCTTACCATCGGACTGGCCGCCGCGGTCCATCGGATGCCGCGTCAGAACGCGGATCTCGATGATCTCGCCGGCACGGGCTTCCGCCGGCATGCTGATACGGGCGTTGAATGCCATCGGATCTCCCTTCAACCGCCGTCGATGCAGGCGCTCAACGTCACCACGACATCGGCATCGCTCGTGAGATAGCCCCCCGTGCTGAGCGCAGCGACGACCGTGACCTTCTGCGAGGTCGCCAGCCGCAAGGTTGTTGCGACCTCGGCGCGGCCGGAGCGGGGGCCAAGATGAAACCGCGCCATGTCCGGGAACGGGTTCTTCTCGGCGATGAGATGAATCCAGCGGACATGATCCGCCTCCGTCATCGGGCTCTCGACCACGATCCTCGTATCGACCGAATTGCCGTTCTCGACGAGCGCCGGAATCTCCAGCGTGATCCTGCCGCGCTCCGGCACCGCGCCATCGGTCAGCCGCGCGATCAGCTCCGACAGCGCCGGCTGCGTCGCAGCCATCACCGCATTCGGCAGGGCGGCAAGGCCGATCCCGGCCGCAGCGCCGACAACGATGTCACGCCGGCTCGGGGCGGACTCAGAATGTCTTGAGGGAGGCGAGATAGGCAACGACATCCTCGATCTCCTGCTCCGACAGAGCCGGCTTGCCACGATAGGCCGGGGCGACATCCTGCAGGCCCTCGGACCGGTAATAGGGCGGCATCACCGTCTCCGGATTGAGCCGCGATGCATCGACCAGCCTCAGCCTGATCTGCCCGGCGTCAAGCCGCGCGCCGATACCGGCCAGTGACGGCCCGATCGCGCCCTGGAACGGCTCTACCGGATCCGCCCCCTGATGGCAGATCAGGCAATTGCCGCGCTCCCGGTCGCGCAGGATCGCCTGCCCTCGCGCCACATCACCAGCATGCGCGCCGAGAGCCTTTGGAATCGCGTCCCCGACGACGGCGTAGGGCTCCAGCGCCGCGCCCGGCCGGGAGGAAGCCAGTCCTCCCAGCAGGAGGGCTGTGGCGAAGCCGAGGCGCGCCATGCGCCGGGCCCTAGGCCTTCCGCAGATCCATGTTCTTCAGCGGGACCGAGCGCACACGCTTGCCGGTCGCCGCGAAGATCGCGTTGAACACCGCCGGGGCCGCAACCGCGATCGTCGGTTCGCCGACACCACCCCAGAAACCGCCGGATGGAACGATCACCGTCTCGACCACCGGCATCTCATCCAGGCGCAGCACGGTGTAGGTGTCGAAATTCTCCTCGACCATGCGCCCGTCCTTGACCGTGCACTCGCCATGGAGCGCCGCCGAAAGGCCATAGACGAAGGAGCCCTCGACCTGGCGCTCGATCTGGGCCGGGTTGACGGCGTGGCCCGGATCTGTCGCCGCGACAATGCGGTGAATCTTCAGCTTGCCCTCTGCGCTGACCGAAACCTCTGCGACCGCCGCGACATAGGAGCCAAAGCCCATGGTCTGGCAGATGCCGCGATAGACCCCGGCCGGCAGGGTCTTGCCCCATTCCGCCCTCTCGGCGACCGCATTGAGCACGGCCAGATGCTTGGGATGGTTCTTCATCAGCGCCCGGCGGAATTCGAGCGGGTCCTTGCCCGCCGCATGGGCGAGCTCATCCATGAAGCACTCGAGATAGATCGTGTTCTGGTTCAGGTTCACGCCGCGCCAGAAGCCGGGGGGCACATGCGGATTGCGCATCGCGTGGTCGATCAGCAGATTCGGGATGCCATATCCGATCGAAGCCTCCGGCCCAGGCGGGTTGAGGCCCTGGAAGACGGCAGGGTCGCGCCCGTTCTGGATGTTCTGCGGGAAGATGCCGGCAACGATCGACTGGCCGGAAATACGCATGTGCAGCCCGGTCAGATTGCCATCCTTGTCGAGCCCGCCGGTCAGCTTGCACTGCGTCACCGGGTGGTAGCGACCATGCAGCATGTCCTCCTCGCGCGACCAGACCAGCTTGATCGGCGTGCCGGGGATCTGCTTGGCGATCGCAACCACCTGCCTGACCCAGTCATGCACCGCGCCGCGCCGGCCAAATCCGCCACCGAGATCGATCTTGTAGGCCTCGCATTTGGCGATCGGCAGTCCCGAGGCCTCGGACGCTGCGGCCAGCGCCGCCTCGCCGTTCTGGGTCGGAGTCCAGACCTCGCAACGTTCCGGCGTGTAGCGCGCCGTTGCGTTCATCGGCTCCATCGTGGCGTGATTCTGGAACGGATAGGAATAGACCGACTCGACGACGCGCGCCGCCTTGGCAATCGCCCCCTTCGCATCCCCGACCTGGTTGCCGATGACGGCTTCGGGCGCATCGAGACCTTCCTTGAGCCAGGCGGCGATGCTCTCGCTCGAGACCTTGGCATTCTCGCCATTGTCCCACTCGATCGGCAGCGCATCGAGCGCCGTCTTCGCCTGCCACCAGGTCTCGGCGACGACGGCAACCGCCGTCTCGCCCACCGGCACGACATGCGTCACACCCGGCATGGCCTTGACCTTGGCGGCGTCAAAACTCTTCACCTTGCCGCCGAAGACCGGGCAGTCCTTGATTGCGGCATTGAGCATACCGGGCATCTTCAGATCGATGCCGTAGATCTTGGCGCCATTGGTCTTGTCGACCGTGTCGAGCCGCTTCAGCGGCTTGCCGGCAATCATCCAGTCCTTAGGCTCCTTGAGCGGGATATCCTTAGGAGCCTCGAGCTTCGAGGCCGCCTCGGCGACCTGCCCGTAGCGCAGCGAGCGGCCTGACGCCTTGTGCGTGATCACGCTCTTCTCGGCAGAGCATTCCGCTGCCGGCACGCTCCACTGGGTCGCGGCAGCCTGGATCAGCATCATTCGCGCCGCTGCGCCGCCCTTGCGGACATACTCATGCGATTCCCGGATGCCACGGCTGCCACCCGTCGAAAAATTACCCCAGACGCGGTTGCGCGCGACGTTCTGGCCCGGCGTCGGATATTCTGTCGTCACCCTGGCCCAGTCGCAGTTCAGTTCCTCGGCGACGAGTTGGGCGAGACCCGTTAGCGTCCCCTGCCCCATTTCGGAGCGGGCGATGCGGATCACCACCTTGTCGTCGGGATGGACCACCACCCAGGCATTGATTTCCTTGACCGCCCCCTGGGCCATCGCCTCGCCAGCGAACGGTATGGCAAAGCCGAAGGTGAAGGCCCCGGCCGCCGCAGCGGAGCCGGCGAGCATGGTGCGGCGGGACAGGGTCGGAGATGTGTCAGCCGAGGCAAAGATCATGTCTTCCTCCAGATTCCGTCAGGGAAAGCAGGGGAGCAAGGGCACCTGGCCCGTCGCGCTCGACCTTGCCCAGGCAAAATGTGAAACATGCGGACCGACGCTCAGTCGGGCCGACGCGATGAGGCTCAACCGCGGCCGAGCGTACCGCTGGCCGCCACATCCAGAATCGCCGCCTTGACCCGCGTATAGGTGCCGCAACGACAGATATTGGTCATTTCATTGGCGATATCCGCTTCGCTCGGCTTGGGATTGGCCTGGAGGAGCGCAGCAGCGGCCATGATCATGCCGCTCTGGCAGTAGCCGCATTGCGGAACATCATGGGCGATCCAGGCCTTCTGGACCGGATGCGATCCATCCGGCGAAAGCCCTTCGATGGTCACGATCTTCTGTTCCGCCGAAACGGCGCTCACGGGGAGCGCGCAGGAGCGCGTCGCGACCCCATCGATATGCACGGTACAGGCACCGCATTGCGCGACGCCGCAGCCATATTTCGTTCCGGTCAGGCCGATCTGTTCCCGTATCACCCAAAGCAGCGGCGTGTCGCCATCGACCGCCACATCCAGCACTTTGCCGTTTATGCTCAGCTTCGCCACCGCAACCTCCCGGTTCGATTTCAGAAGAACGGCGAGAGAGCCAGCGCGCCTCGCCAGGAGTCCACCATGCCAACGGGCACGCGGACAGATTGTATTTAGATGAGATTGAAATCCAGAAAGCGACCTTGGGCCAATGCCAAAAGTGCGAGCGCCGCGCCCGTTTCCCAGACGCCACGCTCCGGGTTGACCTGTGCGACCTAAGCGGGATCGACCCAAAAATGCGCAATCAGCCCCCTGGTTGCCATGATCACGTCCTGATTATCGACGATCAGGGCCATCATCGCATTTCGCTGACTGCGCCATTTCTCACATCAATGTGATGAATCAGGCGTCAATTCAGCATCCCCAGCAACAAGGTGCCGTCCTTGCCCCATCCGACGCATTTTCCGATCTCGCCTTGCCTTACGCTGCTGGAGAGGGCGAGGTGCGGCATCGCGTCGAATCAGCCTGAACGAGCCAGGATCGCCATGACGGCCCGCGCCCTCCGAGAGGTTTCCATCGCCACAGCATGGCGCGCCGCACTGGCAGCGCTCGGGCTTCTGGCCATGGCCCTGATCTTCGCCGCACAGAGCTGGGCCCAGGCGCCCGATCCAACCCCGGCCAGGACCCGTCTCGACGCAGCGCGTGCCGAGCTCGCCCAGATCGAGACCCTCTTCGCCAACCCGAATGCGACCGATGCCGAGCTGCAGCGGCACCGGCTCAGGCTGCAGCCTCTGCTCGAACAGCTCCGCCACATCACCGAGGAACAGGCTCCGAAGACCGAGCAGGCCAAGCTGCGCATCGAGCAGCTCGGCCCCAAGCCCGACGCAAAGGCGCCTGCCGAATCCGCCGAGGTCGTCCGTGAGCGCGAAACGCGAGAGAAGGCGTTTGCGGACGCTGACGAGACTTTGAAGATCTCACGCTCGGCCCTTCTCCAGGCCGAACAGCTTCTGGCCAGCATCGGCGACCGACGCCGCGACCTCTTCGCAAAGGCCTTGTTCGCGCCGGGCCCCGCCATCGTCAGCCCGGAACTCTGGGGCGCTGCGCTGTCGACCTCGCCCGAAGATATGCGCGCGTCCGGGCTCATCTTCGGTGACTGGCTCTCCGTCGTCGCCGAAGCGTCCAGCACCGCCCGCGGCGCGCTGGTCGCCTTTGCCTTCCTCGGCGCGATCCTGCTCTACGTTGCCCGCGCCCGCTACCTGCCGCGCTTTGCGGAACGGCTCGACCCGACCAGTGATACCAACAGCCTGCGCTGCCTTCACGTCGCGCTCGCCCATATCGTGGCCGGCGCGGCCCCACCGGCGCTCGCAAGCTGGCTGATCTACGCCGCGCTCAAGACTGCGGGCCTCCTGCCGCCACGCATCCAGCCGGTCATCTGGGCGATCGTCGTCGGGCTCGCGATCTTCGCTTTCGTCCAGGCATTGGCCGACGCGCTGTTTGCTCCCCACAAGCCACAGCGACGCCTTGTCAGCGTCATGGACTCGACGGCCCGGACAGTGGTCTGGATCGCCGCATCGCTCGCGCTCGTCGTATCGACCGGCAAGGTGCTCGAGGCCTGGCTCCAGGCCATCGCCGCCAGCCTGGCATCATCGATTGTCGTCCGCGGCGTGGTCGTGCTCGTTTTCGCGGCGGTCCTGATCGCCGGGCTTTACCAGCTTCGTGACGACAAGGAAGTCGAGGAGGAGGCCTGTCTTGGCCCCTATGTGGCGGTCGATGGCGCCTCGCTCGGACCGATCCGCATCTTCGGCTGGATCGTCGGCCTCGTCATCGCATTGGCTGCACTGACGGGCTATGTCGTCTTCGCCTCCTTCCTGACCGAGCAGGTGCTCTGGCTCGGCATCCTCGCCTGTCTGTTCGTCCTTGCCTACCAGTTGCTCGATCTCGGCATCACCGAGCTCCTGACCGGCAACGGACATTTCGCGCTGACCCTGAAGGCAGGCGTCGGTATCCGGGGCTCGGCGCTGCAGAAGATCGCCGTCATCGTCACCGGGCTGCTCAAGCTCGTGCTGATCGTGGTGACGCTGATGCTCGCGCTGGCCCCCTGGGGCCTGGAATCCGTCGATTTCCTGACGTCGCTGCGCGCCGCCTTCTTCGGCTTCCAGGTCGGCGGCGTCACGATCTCGCTGTCCTCGATCATCGTCTCCGGGTTGCTCTTCGCGCTCGCCCTGACGGCGACACGCGGCGCCCAGGGCTGGCTCGAAGGCAAGTTCCTGCCGACGACACAGCTCGATACCGGCCTGCGCAACTCGATCATCACCGCCGCCGGCTATCTCGGCTATGCCGCAGCCGTCGCGCTCTCCGTCTCTGCGCTGGGTCTCAGCCTCGAACGCCTGACCCTCGTCGCCAGCGCCCTCTCCGTCGGTATCGGTTTTGGCCTGCAGTCCGTGGTCTCGAATTTCGTCTCGGGGCTGATCCTGCTCTGGGAGCGCCCGATCCGGGTCGGCGATCAGGTCGTGGTCGGAGACGCGGAAGGCATCGTCAAGCGCATCAATGTCCGCTCGACCGAGATCGCGACCTTCGATCGCTCGACCGTGATCGTGCCAAACTCCAACCTCGTCTCGGGCGTGGTCAGGAACCGGGTGCGCGCCGATCGCACCGGCCGCTCCCTGATCTCGATCACCGTGCCGAGGTCAATGGACGCGTCCGCCGTGCGCACGATGCTGGCCGAAGCCGCCCACTCCCATGGCGACGTGCTGCAGAAGCCACCGCCAACCGTGCAGTTCAAGAAGATCGGCACCTCGACGATGGATTTCGACCTGATCTGCGTCGTGGCCGACGTCGACATCGTCGGCCGCGTCACCAGCGATCTCAACTTCGCCATTCACAAACGCCTCACCGAAATGGAGGCTCCCGCGGCTGGTGCGGAGCTGCTCGTCAAAGGCCTCGACGGCATCGAGCAATCGCTTGGGGACATCGCCGCCGCCGTCGGGCGCGAAACAAAGCCTTCGCATCGCAAGAAAGCCGTAACCACCGCGCGCGCATCAAGGCCCCGCCTTCTCAACGGTGAGACGGGGGAGGAGGAGCCGGAGGAGCAGGTGCGGCGCGAAACCACGCCCGCGCCCGAACCGGCCAAGGATGCGTCCAAGGACGACAGCAAGGAATGATGCGATGCCCAAGCCTTTCCGTGCAGCCGCCGCGGCGCACCGGACCATGACCTGCCCCGCCCTTGTCGCCGGTGCGCTCGCCGTCTTCGGCATTGCCGGCTGCACCGAGCCTGCCCGGACCAGCCAGCCCGCCTTCTACCGCGATCTCGGCTCGCCCTCGGCCCGGGTCGATGCAAACGAGGCGCGCGCCATGATCTCGGCCTACCGGATGAACCACGGGCTCGGCACGCTGAAGCTTGATCCGGCCCTGGTCGAGGCTGCCGAGCAGGAGGCCGCCGCCATGGCCTCGGCCGACAAGCCCGTTCAGGCCGAAGCCGTCAAGGCGCGGCTGGCGCGGGCCGGCCAGCCGGGAGCGGAAGCCAATCTGTCGGCCGGCTATCGGCGGCTGGCCGAGGCTTTCTCGGGCTGGCGCGACTCGCCTCAGCACGACCGTGTCATGAAGACGCCGGGCGCCACCCGTATGGGCATTGCCACCGCCTATGCGCCGGGCTCGAAATATCAGGTCTACTGGGCACTGATCCTTGCGCCTTGAGGCAAGGTTGGCGCCCTGAGGCGAGGCTGCCTCAGGGTTTCGCGCCGAAGGGCAGCGGCGGTGCATCCGCCTTGAGGACGATCCCGACACGCCGGTTATAGGCGAGATAGGGATTGTCCTTGATCAGCGGCTCGGTGTCGGCCTTGCCGGTGACGGAAGCGAAGCGGTCATCCGGGACGCCCGCATTGCTGAGGATCTCGCGGACGGCCGCGGCGCGCGCCACGGAGAGCTCCCAGGGATTGCCTTCCGGTGCCGCGCCGGGACGTGGCGCGGCCGTATGGCCCGTAATCGCAATCTTGTTGGACATCCGTCGCAGCGTCGGGGCGACGGCCGCGAGCAGCTTGCGCATGCGCTCGTTCGGCTGCGCCGAGCCTTCGGCAAACATCGCCCGCCCGTCCTGATCGACGAGCTGGATATCGATGCCCGCCTCGGAAACCTCCACCAGAATATTGCGCGAGAGCTCGGCGATCTCCGGCATCTCGCGCAGCGCCTGCCTGAGCGAGGCGGCCGCGAGCGCAAAGCCGCGGTCATGCGTCGCCGAGACCAGGCCGTCTTCCTTCTGCTGGTTGTGATTGGGCGCAGTCGTGTCGGACGCATCGCTGAGCGGCCGGATATAGGCGTTCTTGATGTGGGTCTTGGTCGGGATGCCGTCGACCTCGACGATGCCCGCGAGCCGCATATCGGTCTGCGTGCCGAAGGCCTCGCGCATGGAGCCGGCGACGATCTGAAGCTTGTTCTTGTCCTGGCTCGAATAGGCCGCGACCATGACGAAGAACGCCATCAGCAGCGCCATCAGGTCCGCGAAAGTCACGAACCAGCCGTGACCGCCATGGCCTCCTCGATTTTTCTTCGCCATCGCTCAGGCTTCCGTCAGGCGGCTTCCGCCATCTCGGCCCGATGATGGTCGGGCAGATAGGCGAGCAGCATTTCGCGGACCAGCGTCGCGCTCTTGGCGTCGCGCATCTGCAGGACGCCGTCGATGATCAGCGTGCGCGAGATCTCCTCTTCCTCGAGCTTGATGTGCAGCTTGTCGGCGATGGGGAGCGTGAACATGTTCGCGACCATCGCCCCGTAGAGCGTCGCGAGCAGCGCCGTCGCCATGGCGGGGCCGAGCTTGGACGGGTCGCTCATATTGGCGAACATCGTCACCATGCCGAGAATCGTGCCGATCATGCCCCAGGCCGGAGCGCAGTCGCCGATCGCGCGATAGACCTTCGAACCCTCGTCGAGCCGCTGCAGGAAGTTGTCGCGGTCACGCTCCATCGTGTCGCGGATGAACTCCTTGTCGTAGCCGTCGGCGATGTAGCGCAGGCCCTGGGCCAGGAACGGATCCGAGACCTCAACGCTTTCCAGCGCGACGGGGCCGCTCTTGCGGGCGATCTCGGCAACGCGCGTGATCTCGTCGATCAGTTCGCGCGGATGGATCGAGCGCATCGTGAAGGCGAAGCGGAAGCCCATCGGAATGCCATGGGCAATCACGGAGAACGGGAAGCGCAGCATGGTCGCGGCCGAGGCGCCACCGAAGATGATGATGGCGGCGTGCTTGTCCCAATAGGCGGCGAAATTGCCGCCATCGATCATGATCAGCGAAATGATTGTCGCGATACCGCCCAGAATGCCGACGCCGGTTGCGATATCCATTTAAGCCACCCTGATCCACGCAGATCCAGCATCCGCGCAGCGCCCTGTCTTGGCAGTCTGGTAACCATAGCGGGACCGGTTTGAACGAAGCGTTAAGCTTGAGCACTTGCTCAGGCCCGCGCGTCGGATAATGCTCCCCGGATGTCACTGTTTGCGCTCTACGCCCGCGTCCTCGGCGAACTCGGCCCCGAAAAACGGCTGGGACTGATCCTTGCGCTCGCCAATATCCTGCTGGCGGCAGCAGCCTTCGCGGAGCCGATGCTGTTCGGCACCCTGATCGACAGGTTGACCAGCATCCAGAGCTCCGGCCAGCGACCAAACTGGAGCGACATCAATGTCCTGATCGCGGCTTGGGTCGGCTTCGGGCTCTTCAATATCGGAGCCAGCGTCTTCGTCGCCCTTCATGCCGACAGGTTGGCCCATCGCCGCCGCCTCGCCGTGATGGCTGATTATTTCGAGCACGCCCTGACGCTGCCTCTGGCGTACCACACCCAGACCCATTCGGGCCGGGTGCTCAAGGTGATGCTGGAAGGCACCAGCGGCATGTGGGCGCTGTGGCTCTCATTCTTCCGCGAACACTGCGCCAGCTTCGTCGCGCTCTTCATCCTGCTGCCCTTCACCCTCTGGAAGAACTGGCAGCTCGGACTGCTCCTGATCAGCCTCGTCGTGCTCTTCGGCACTCTCACGGCCTTCGTGCTGCGCAAGACCGAGAAGCTCCAGAGCAATGTCGAAGGCTACCACTCCAACCTTGCCGAACGCGCTTCGGACGCGCTCGGCAATGTCCCGGTGATCCAGAGCTTCACCCGCATCGAAGCCGAGGTACGCGGCCTGCGCTCGACCATCGCCAGCCTGCTGGAAGCGCAACTTCCGGTGCTATCCTGGTGGGCGATCGCGACCGTGGCGACCCGCGCCTCGGCGACGCTCACCGTACTGGCGATCTTTGTCGTCGGCACCTGGCTCCTGATGATGGGGCAGACCACCGTCGGTGAAATCGTCACCTTCATGGGCTTCGCCACCATGCTGGTCGGCCGGCTTGAGCAGATCGTCTCCTTCGTAAACTTCATCTTCATGCAGGCGCCGAAGATGCGTGAGTTCTTCGGGGTGCTCGACACCATGCCGGCCGTACGCGATCTCCCGGGCGCGCCCGATGCCGGCCGCCTCGAGGGCCGCATCACCTTCGATGACGTTTCGTTCTCCTATGACGGCAAGCGCGCGGCCGTCGCCGATGTATCCTTCACCGTCGAGCCCGGCGAGACCATCGCCATTGTCGGTTCGACCGGCTCCGGCAAGTCGACCACGCTCGGCCTGCTGCACCGCGCCTTCGATCCGCAATCCGGCCGTATCCTCGCCGACGGCAGGGACATTCGAGAGATCTCGCTGCTCAGCCTGCGCCGCAATATCGGCGTCGTCTTTCAGGAGCCGATGCTCTTTGCCCGCTCGATCCGCGAGAATCTCACCGTCGGCAAGCCTGACGCGACCGATGCCGAAATGATAGAGGCGCTCGACCGGGCCCAGGCGACCGAAGTCATGGCTCGCCAGACCGATGGGCTCGACACCCTGGTTGGCGAACGCGGCCGCACCTTGTCGGGTGGCGAGCGCCAACGCCTTTCGATCGCCCGCGCACTCCTCAAGAACCCACCGATCCTGATTCTCGACGAAGCGACCTCCGCGCTCGATGCTGCAACGGAGGTGAAGCTCCAGAAGGCGCTCGACGAGGTGATGAAGGGCCGCACGACTTTCGTCATTGCGCACCGCCTGGCCACCATCCGCAACGCCAACCGGATCCTCGTTTTCGAGCAGGGCCGCGTCATCGAGATGGGCTCCTTCGACGAACTCGTCGCCAAGGGCGGACGCTTCGCCGCGCTGGCGCGGGCGCAGTATCTCGTCGCCGACAAGCCGGCCGCCATGCTGGCAGAGGATGCGGTCAGCCCGCTCGCCCAGAAGCTCGCGGCCGATTGACCGCGCTGCCCCGGACGGCCTTAGATCATCGGACCGGATCTCCGACCCGGCCGGTGATCTAACCTTGTGTGTATCGGCTGTGCCGAAAACCGCAATCCACTGTTCGGACCGATGCCTTAGCGCGGCCTCTCCTTGTCCGGTTCGTGATGCAGGCAGGGATCGAGCTTCACATGGTTGGGGCCGACCCGTTCGTAGCTGCCGCTGGCCACGACTCGATCGCCGAGCTTGCTGCCATTCTCGGCATAGGTGACGCACAGCACCTGCGGATCCGGCGCACGACAGAGCGCGAGATAGACCAGCGCCCCGTCGGAGCGAACCATGGTCAGCTCTCCCTCGACCTGGATGGTTGTGAGTTCGCCCTCCTTGCCTTCGAGCCCGCGCAGCGCCTGCCGCAATTCGGAACAGGCCGCCCGTAGGCTCGGCTCGGGCTGAGCCCTGCCGTGATCCGCCGGAATCAGGGCCACAAGGAGGGTGGTGCCGCAGAGCAGCGAACGAAGAAGGCGCTTGGTCATGCCCCAGCTGTCGCGCCGGTTTGCGGCGGCATTGCGAACGGGCTGCCGCGACAACCCCTGAGGTAATCGACTTCATTCCGCCTGCAGGCGAAGGTCGCGACATCGGCAGGCCAGCTTGGCTGCGAAGAAGGGGATCCCACGATGAAAACCTACGCCATGGCCCACCTCACCCACGTCGCCCTAGGACCTGAGATCATTGGCTATCTCGAAGGCATCGATGCGACGCTGGCACCGTTCCAGGGGCGCTTCATCATCCATGGCGATCCACCGGAACTGCTGGAGGGCAGCTGGTCGGGCGACCTGATCGTGATCGAGTTCCCGAACCGTGCCGCCGCGAAGGCCTGGTACGAATCAGAGGCCTATCGGGCGATCCTGCCCTTGCGTATGCGCAACTCGACCGGCGCGGTCTTCTTCATCGATGGTGTTTCGTCCGACCATCTGGCGACGGATGTGCTACGCCGACAGTGAATACTTGCGAATGAGGCGCGCTGGCGCCAACGATCCTCCAACGCCGCGCGTATATCGCTTGGTCCATCACCCGGTCCTCGCCGGGCGATGTCTCGTTTATCGTCCGCCTGCCACAAGATTGGGTCTTTGTATTTGACCAGCATGATCATCCGCCTCACCTGCGCCTGGGCCTCGGTCCTTGCCTATCTGTTCTTCGGCAAGACGATTCTCGGGCAGCTCGGCTCCCCCTTGCTGTCCATGCTGATCTTTGCCTGGTTGCTCGGCATCATCGCGTGGTCGGCCATCGGCGTCGTGCACGAGGCGGAGGAACTGGCGCACAGGCTGGGCGAACCCTATGGCACGCTGATCCTGACGCTCTCGATCGTCATCATCGAGGTGGCGCTGATCGGGGCCGTGATGCTCGGAGCGACCGGGGCGCCGACACTCGGCCGCGACACGATGTTCGCCGTGCTCATGATCGTGCTGAACGGCGTCGTCGGCATAGGGCTCATCTTCGGGGGCCTGCGCCATTTCCAACAGAGCTACAATCTGCAGGGCGCCACCGCCTATCTGGTCGTAATCATCCCGCTGACGGTCATCGCGCTGGTCCTGCCGAATTTCACCACCTCGACCAGCGACGGAACGCTGACCAACTTGCAAGCCATCTGCTTCTCGCTGTTCACACTGGCGCTCTACGCATCCTTCCTGATCCTGCAGACCGGCCGCCACAGCGGTTTCTTCGTCGAGCCTGACATGCCGGCACGCAGCGGCGAAGTGCTGCATCAGGTCGAAGAGGCCGGGCACGCCGCGTCCGGAAGCATCCTGCCCAATATCGGCCTGCTCCTGGCCAATATCCTGCCGATCGTCATCCTGGCGAAGAGCCTGGCGGCCGTGCTCGATTTCGGCATCGCCAAGCTCGACGCCCCCCCGGCGCTCGGTGGCATCCTGATCGCGATGGTCGTCTTCACCCCGGAATGCATCACGGCCCTGCGTGCGATCAATGCCAACCAACTCCAGCGTGCGATCAATCTGTGCTTGGGCGCGGCAGCCTCGACGCTTGGCCTGACGGTGCCTGCCGTGCTTGGCATCGGCCTTCTCACCGGTCAGCCGGTCACGCTCGGCCTGTCGGCCACCAATATGGTCATTCTGGCGATGACGCTGATGCTGAGCACGCTGACCTTCACCGGCTCACGCACAACGATGCTGGAAGGCGCCGTGCATCTCTGCGTCTTCTTCGTTTTCCTGGTGCTGGTGTTCAGCCCGTAGCGGCCAGCGCCAGCGCCAAGGGGGTGATCCGGAGCGAGGTCACGCGGTTACGGCTCTTGCGCACCACCTCGAACTTGAAGCCGTGGAAGGTGAAGGCCTGCCCGGCCTCGGGGATGGTGCGGGCCTCGTGAATGACGAGGCCCGCGATTGTCGTCGCCTCCTCGTCGGGCAGGTCCCAGTCCATCGCGCGGTTCAGGTCGCGGATCGGCACTCCGCCGTCGACGACCACCGACCCGTCCACCTGCTGGCGCAGGCCCGGCACCGCGATGTCATGTTCGTCGCGGATATCGCCGACGATCTCCTCGAGGATATCCTCGAGCGTCACCAGCCCCATCACCTCGCCATACTCGTCGACGACAAGCGCGAAATGGGTCTTGCGCGCCAGGAAGGCCTTGAGCTGATCGGGCAGCGAGGTCGTGACCGGGGTGAACCAGGGCGCGAGGGCGATCTGCGCCACGTCGAGCTTGCCGGCATCCCCGCCGGCAGCATCGAGCGCCCGCAGCAGGTCCTTGGCGTGCAGGATGCCGACAATGTTCTCGGGCTTGTCGCGCCATAGCGGCATCCGGGTATAGGGCGAGGCCAGGACCTCGCGCACGATCGCTTCCGGTCCTATGTCGAGATTGATCGTTCGCATCTTGGTGCGGTGGATCATCACGTCATCGACACCGAGCTCCCTCAGATCGAGCAGGCCGCCGAGCATGTCACGATCGGCCTTCTTGACCGCGCCCTCCTGGTGCATCAGGTCGACCTGACCACGCAGCTCCTCATTCGGTGAAAGGATCGATTGGTTCTCGTCGATGCGGATGCCGAAGAGGCGCAGGAAGCGCCGAACAAACCATTCGATCGCCAGTGTCAGCGGGCCCAGCACAGCAACGACCCAGGCCACCGGCCGCGCCAACCACAACGCCGCCTGGTCGGGCTTCGCGATCGCCGCCGTCTTCGGCATGATCTCCGCGAAGATGATCACGAGGACCGACATCACCGCCGTCGCATAGATCACCCCGGCGTCACCGAATATTGCCACCAGCACGCTGGTGGCAAAGGCCGAGGCGCCGATGTTGACGACGTTGTTGCCGATCAGCATGGCGCCGATCAGTCGCTCCCGCATTGCCAGCAATCGCATCACGATGCCGGCACGCCGGCTTCCCGCCTTTTCCAGTGCAGCGATGCGGGCCTTCGAGGCAGCCGTCAGCGCGGTCTCGCTGCCGGAGAAGAAGGCCGACAGCAACAGGCAGATCAGGACGATCAGCACCGCCAGCCAGGGGTTGATGTTCTCGAGCATGGGCCCAGCGTGCTCAGGCGGCCGCGAGTTCGGCCTCGATGAAATCCCTGACCTCGTCCGCCGCGACGCCCGGTGCGATGAAGCTTTTGCCGATGCCGCGCGCCAGGATAAAGGTCAGCACGCCGCGCTTGACTTTCTTGTCCTGGGTCATCGCAGCAACGATTTGCTCGGTGCTGCCCGCCCCGCCTGGCACCTGCTGCAATCGGCTCGGCAGGCCGACGGCATCGAGATGCGCCGCAACCCGCCCTGCATCCTGCCCGGAACAAAGCCCGAGCCGCTGCGAGAAGCGGAAGGCGAGCGCAAGGCCGATCGCCACGGCCTCGCCATGCACCAGCCGGCTCGCGTCATATTCGGTCAGGCGCTCCAACGCGTGAGCGAAGGTGTGGCCGAGATTGAGCAAGGCGCGGTCCCCCTCCTCGCGTTCGTCCCGCGCCACGATTGCCGCCTTGGCGCGGCAGGATACGGCGACAGCATGATCGCGCTCGGGGCCACCTGCAATGATGCGGCTCCAGTTGACTTCGCACCAATCGAAGAAATTCGGGTCGCCGATCAGCCCATATTTCACGACCTCGGCATAGCCCGCCTTGAACTCCCGCTCGCTCAGCGTATCGAGCAGCGCCGTGTCGGCAATGACGAGGGCGGGCTGGTGGAAGGCGCCGATCAGGTTCTTGCCATGCGAGGAGTTGATCCCGGTCTTGCCACCAACGGAGGAATCGACCTGCGACAGCAAGGTCGTCGGGACCTGCACGAAGCGCACGCCGCGCCTGAGCACGGCTGCTGCGAAGCCAGTCAGGTCGCCGACCACCCCGCCACCGAAGGCGATGACGAGGTCGTTGCGCTCGATCTTCGCAGCGAGCAGCGCATCGCAGAGCGCCGCGAACCGGGCATAGGATTTCGACGCCTCGCCGGGCGGGATCTCGATCCGCGTGGTCGCGACCCCGGCCTGTTGGAGGCATGTTTCAAAGGCGGGCGCGTGCAGCCCGGCAACATGCTCGTCGGTGACCAGCGCCGCCTTGGCGCCAGGCGCGAAGCTGGCGATCAGGCTCGCCGCCTCGCAAAGCTGGTGGCGGCCGATATGGATGTCGTAGCTGCGCCCTTCGAGCGCAACGGGAACCACGATCCGCGCGCCGGACTTCTCGTTCGCAGGTTTGGTCATGTCTTCGCTCTCAGCAGCTCAAAGGTTCTCAAGGGAACGCAAATGGCGATCGAGCGCGACTATCGCCTCCTCGACGACGACCTCATGGGGATCGTCGCGCGAGGTCACCGTCACATCAGCCAGAGCATAGACCGGTTCGCGCTCCGCCAGCATCCGCCGCATCGTCGCTTCAGGGTCGGCAGTCTGCAGCAATGGCCGGTTGGAACGCTTGCGCACCCGGCGCATCAGCACGTCGGCATCCGCCTTGAGCCAGATCGAGATGCCAAGCTCGATGATGCGCTCACGCGTTTCCGCGTTCATGAAGGCGCCGCCCCCGGTCGCGAGCACGAGCGGCGCGCGCGTCGCCAGAACCCGGCTGATGACGCGCCTCTCGCCATCACGGAACTCGGTTTCGCCGCGCTGCGCGAAAATCTCTGGAATCGTCATGCCGGCCGCGGTCTCGATTTCGACGTCGGCATCGACGAAAGGCAGGCCGAGCCGCGTTGCCAGCCGCCGCCCGACCGAACTCTTGCCCGAGCCCATCATGCCGACGAGCACGACCGCGCGCTTCCCGAGCAGACTGCGCAGCTCGGAATTGTCCAGGTTCTCGATGGGGTCGGCTATTGTCATCGCGGCATTTCCTCGCAGCCGGTCTAGCATGAGCTGTCAGCCGGCGTCATGCCCTCACGACGCTGATGAACCGGTCGGCACTTGCGCGACCCGCCACGCATCGGGAATAACCGGATAGTCCTGAATCGGGGCAAGGTTCCAGGAGACATCCGGCCCGTGCCGACCCTCTTCAGATTCATCGCTTTTCTTGCCATCGTCGGCGGGCTGATCTTCGCCGGAATGGTCGCGCTGGTCACCTTCGTCCAGCCCGAGCAGCGCGAGATGGTCGAGATCGTGCCGCCGTCCAAGCTGCAGCAGCGATGAGCCGGCTGGCTCGCAGCCGGATCACGGCCTTTCTCGACATGCTCGCGGCAGAGCGCGGCGCGGCGAAGAACACGCTCGAGGCCTATGAGCGCGACCTCGACGACTATACCGACTTCATCGCCGGCCGCGGCGACCTCGGCTCCATCGGCGCCCAGGACATCCGGGACTGGCTCGCCGATCTTGCAGCCCGTGGATTGAAGGCGTCATCGACGGCGCGCCGGCTTTCCGCGGTGCGCCAGTTCCATCGCTTCCTCTATACGGAAGGGCTGACGGGCGCCGACCCCTCCGCCGCGATCGACGGACCAAGGCAGGGCCGGCCGCTGCCCAAGGTCATTTCCGTCACCGATGTCGATCGCCTGATCGAGACGGCACGGCTCCTCAGCGAACGCGATGGTCTTTCCCCGGCGGCACGGCTGAAGGCCCTGCGCATGCGCTGCCTGATCGAAATGCTCTACGCCACGGGCCTGCGCGTGTCCGAACTGATGACGTTGCCGCTCTCAGCGGCAACGACGCGCGAGCGCTTCCTTGTCGTGCGCGGCAAGGGCAACAAGGACAGGTTGGTACCGCTGAACGACGCCGCCCGCGAGGCCGCACGCAGCTATCTGGAGGCACTGCGCCAGGCTGGAGGCGCGGACGGCCGCTGGCTTTTCCCGTCCGATGGCGAGAGTGGGCATCTGACGCGCCAGGCCTTTGGCCGCGACCTCAAGATGCTGGCCGGTGCAGCAGGATTATCGGCGACGCTGAGCCCGCACGTGCTGCGCCACGCCTTCGCCAGCCATCTGCTGCAGAACGGCGCGGATCTTCGCGTTGTGCAGGAACTGCTCGGCCACGCCGATATCGCCACGACCCAGATCTACACCCATGTCCTCGACGAGCGGCTGAAAAGCATGGTCCGCGACCTGCACCCGCTGGCCGACGAAAGCTGACTGACAGACCATCGGGGTCGCACGACGGTCCCGATCAGCGCGGGCCTTCTGCCAGGGTGAGCGTGCCAAGGCGGGCAGCGACGGCCCTCGCGGCCATTTCGAGGTCTCGGGGCCCTGAGCGGTGATCGAAAGTGCGCCAGGTCAGGGCGCTCTGAATCGGCGGCAGATCAATCTCGATGAACTCGACGCCAGGATGGGCAAAGTAGTTCCGGGCCCGCGAGGTCAGGGTCATGACGCACTGGCCGGCCGCGACCGCGACCAGCCCTTCTCGCACCGTCGCGATCTCGGGTCCGTCGGCGATGGCCTGCCCCGACGGGGTCACACGCGGAAAATGATAGTTGCACCACTCGTCGGACGCTGCACCGGCGGGCAATCGGACCATTCGCTCGTCTCGCAGCTCTTCTGGATCCACCAGCTTGTGCGCCGCCAGGCGGTGTCCGCTCGGCACCACGAGCGTGCGCGCATCCTGGAAGAGAATGGCGCCTCGCGTCAGGCTGTGTGTCGCAAGCGGCAGCCGCGCCAGCGCCACGTCGACCTTGCCGTCCAAAACCGCGGACCCCTGGTTTAGGTAGTTGAGTTCGACGAAGCGAAGCGAGATGTCGGGACGAGAACGAGCGAACTCAGCGACGACCGCCGATGTGAGCTCGTAGAACCCACCGCCGAGATAGCCGACGAGCAGTTCGGTCTGCTGGCCCTGAGCGCGTTTTCGCGCATCGCCAAGCGCCGCCCTGAGAGCATTGACCGGCGGTTCGAGATCCTTCAGCAGGGCTTGCCCGAGAGCTGTGAGCGATACGCGCCGGCTCGTCCGCTCGAACAGCCGACCTCCAAGATGGCTCTCAAGGGATTTGATCGACTCCGATACGACGGATTGCTTCACGCCCAGCGCTTCGGCGGCCTGGCCGAAGTGCAGACGGTGAGCCACGGCCACGAAGCACTCGAGTTTGCGGAGATCCATGGCACCTGATCAATCGGAAATGCCGATTGATAAAGATGTTTTGCGGCGTTGATCAAGAGGCACCATTCGCCAAAACCTCTTGAAAATGCACCCGCTCCCGCAGCCAGCGCGAAGGCGGATCAGGAGGTCACGCGAATGGACGTTTCAACCACCCCCGTGGAATTTCGCGCAGGCGAGGACGTCGTTCGCGGCTCCATCTATCTGCCGTCGACGAGCCAACCGCTTCCCGCCGTTGCGCTCGGACACGGCTGGGGAATGGTCGCAGGCGGCGATCTCGAGGACTATGCCCGCGTGATTGCGGCAAAGGGCATCGCCTGCCTGACCTTCGATTACCGGCGGCTCGGCAAGAGCAGTGGACAACCGAGACAGGAGATCGATCCCGCCTGGCAACAGGAAGACTACAGGACCGCGGTCACCTATCTGTGCTCACGCCCCGAGATCGATGCGCAACGCATCGGCATCTGGGGGACCAGCTATAGCGGCGGCCATGTCCTCGCGGTCGGGGCTACCGATCGGCGCGTAAAATGCGTGGTGAGCCAGGTTCCGACGATCAGCGGCTACCTGTCCGGCCTGCGGAAGGTGCATCCGCGCCACGCCGAGACGCTCCAGCGCTTCTTCGCGGATGACCGGTTGGCGCGCCTGAACGGGCATCCCCCAGGCACGATGCGCGAGGTCGGGCAGGACGAGGGGCCGGACGTCGCCTATCCCGGCGCTGAATCATACGACTACATGATCGGCCAGGCCGCGCGCTGCCCCGAATGGCGGAACGAAGTGACCATCCGCTCCCTCGAACTCGCGCGCAGCTACGAGCCAGGGCAATGGGTGTCGCGGATCGGGCCCGCAGCGCTCCTGATGATCGTTGCCGACAACGACCTTCAGACGCCGACCGATCTTCAGCTCGACGCCTTCACCCAGGCGCGCGAGCCCAAGGAATTGCTGCTGCTCCAGGGCGGCCATTACTCCGCTTACCAGCAGCATTTCGGGACCACGAGCAGCGCGGCAGCGCGCTGGTTCTCGACCCATCTCTAAACAGAACGGCCGAAGAGCCATCAGGGAGGAATTCATGTCAGCCGATATTCTGGCGGGCGGCGAGGCCGCGCGTCCGCATGATCGCGTCGCCAGGAGCAAATCGCTCCAGTCTCTCCGAGCAGCCGCCGTCGGGAATCTGCTCGAGTGGTTCGACTGGACGCTCTATGGCACCTTCGCCGTCTATCTCGCAGCCAACTTCTTCGAGAAGACGGACTCCGCATCCGCGCTGCTCTCGACGCTCGCCGTCTTTGCGGTTGGTTTCGTTGCGAGACCGATCGGAGGCATCATCTTCGGGCGTTTCGGCGATCGGATCGGCCGCAAGAACACCCTGATCGTGACGATGTCGACGATGGCTGCGGCCAGCCTGATGATCGCCCTCATCCCCTCCTACGCGAGCATCGGGATCTGGGCGTCGGCACTGTTGCTGATCGCACGCCTGCTGCAGGGCCTGGCGCATGGCGGAGAGTCCGGCGTCTCCTATGCCTATGTTGCAGAGATCGCTCCCGCCGAACGGCGCGGCCTTTGGGCAAGCAGCGTCTTCATCAGCGTGACGCTCGGCGTCATGGCGGCGACCCTCCTCGGTATCGTCCTGACGTCGCTATTCTCGCCGGCGGACATGATGGCCTATGGCTGGCGTCTCGGCTTCGCCTTCGGTGGTATCCTCGGTCTGTTCGCGCTCTACATGCGCCGCGCCGCGCATGAGTCCCCGGTCTATGACGCGGACGAAGCCACACCTGCGATTGTCGCGCCGATGAATGGCCGCGACAAACTCCAGATCCTGCTGAAGGTGGTCTTCTTCTCGGCCGGCTCCAATGTCGCCTACTACACCTGGGTGACCTTCGCTCCGAGCTTTGCGATCTCCGCGCGCGGAATGGATGCCCGCGGAGCCTTCATCGCGAGCCTGCTCGCTCAACTCGTCGTTCTCTGTCTGCTGCCCTTGTTCGGGCACCTCGCAGACAAGGTCGGCCGCAAGCCGATGGTGTTCATCTATGGGCTCGGACTGATCCTGGCTCCGATCCCGGTCGCAGCGATCCTGACAAACGAGCCCTGGACCCTCTTCCTCTCTCAAGGCATCGGCCTGGCCGTCTGGGCGATCATCGCCTCGATCTACCCGACCCTGATCGCAGAGCAGATCCCGACCCAGCAGCGGGCGCTCGGAGTCGGCTTCCTGTCGTCGCTTTCGGTCGCGATTTTCGGAGGCACGGCCCCTTATCTCAACGCCTGGCTGAGCTCGATCGGACTGTCCTGGGTGTTCTCGCTCTACATCATGGTCCTCGGCGCCCTCGCCGTCATCGCCGCCATCATGATCCGCGAAACCAGCGGCGTGCCCCTCAGCCAGATCCGCAGCGGTCGCTGACCAGCCGGGCCGCCCAGCGTGCGGCCCATTTTCCAGGAACGGGATTATGCAAGATTGCCAAAAGGCCCATCGGGGCAAGATCGCCGTCGTGACCGGCGCGAGCGGCGGTATTGGAGCAGCTATCTGCGCAAAGCTGAATGCAGAGGGCGCCAAGGTCGTTGCGCTCGACCGCCAGGATGGAACAGGGTCCGCCGGCATCGATCGCCGGATTGTCGACATCGCGAATACCGCCGCCTTGCAGGACACCGTCGCTCAGATCGCGTCCGATCACGGCCGCATCGACATCTGGGTGAACAACGCGGGCTTCCTGGAGCGCCAGGCTGCGCTCGACATTACGGTCGAAGACTGGAGCAAGTCGATCGGCGTCAATCTGACGGCAGCGTTCTTCGGGGCGCAAGCTGCTGCGCGGGTCATGAAGGACAGCGGCGGAGGTTCGATCATCAACCTGTCGAGCTATGCCGGCCTCAAGGCCCGGCCCAACTGCGCTCACTATGCAGCTGCCAAGGCCGCAATCGCTCATCTGACATCATGTCTCGCCATCGAGTGGGGGCCCCTGAACATTCGCGTGAACGCCATCGCCCCCGGCTATATCGAGACCCCGATGAGCGCATGGATGCATGCCGACCCCGAGCAGAAGGCGATCTATCTCGGTCGCACGCCACTCGGACGCATGGGGCAGCCGACAGAGATCGCGGATTCCGTGAGCTTCCTCGCTTCCGATGCCGCCGGCTACATCACCGGCCACGTTCTGGGTGTCGACGGAGGCATCGGCAGGTCATGAGTTCGTCCTTCTGGCAGGATCGGGTCTTCGTCGTCACCGGTGGGGCAAGAGGGCAAGGCGCAGCCGAGGTATCCCGCCTTCTCGCAGTTGGCGCGAAGGTCGTGGTTGCCGACGTGCTCGGCCCCGACGACCCGCATTGGTCAGTGCTCGGTGGCACGACGGACAGGCTGTGTGTCGTCACGGCCGACATATCGCAGGAGGAATCCTGGGCGGAGATCCTTGCTGCTGCCGGCACGCTTGGAGGCTCGCTCTCGGGGCTCGTCAACAACGCCGGCATCACGCTGCGCAAGACCGTCACGGAGACCACGCATGACGAGTGGCTGGCTGTGCTGAACGTCAACCTCAATGCCGCCTTCCTCGGCATCCGGCACCTTGCGCCGCACATGGCCGACGGCGGGTCGATCGTGAACGTGTCTTCCACAGCGGGACTCACCGGCTATTTCAGCGCCGCCTATACCGCCAGCAAATGGGGGCTGCGCGGTCTGGCGAAGGCTGCTGCCATCGAACTGGCGGCACGCGGAATTCGGGTGAACACGATCTGCCCGGGGCTGGTCGATACCCCGATGATCAATCAGCCCAATGGAGGCTACGACGCTCAGCGTGCAACCGCCTTCTTCGAAGGGAACCGGATGATGACGCCGCTCGCGCGTGGTGCCGATCCGGACGAGATCGCCGGCGCGGTGATGTTCCTGCTCGGACCCGATAGCCGCTTCATCACCGGCACGGATCTCGCCGTCGATGGTGGCATGATCGGCGCCGGCATCTACACGAAGATCGGGCGCGACGTCGGGACTGTGCAGCCCGCCTAATCGCAACACGCCTCGCCCCCGCCTCCGTCCTTCATCGGCGATGCAACCTCGATCGCTCAGGTGAAAGGCCGTTGCATGAGACGACATCGTCTGTTAAACGTTTTACAGTTAAACGTTTAACAGGCTAATGCGGTGAGCGCAAAGCGGATCACGATCAAGGAGGTGGCGGCACTCGCCGGCGTGTCGATCGCCACGGTGTCGAACGTCTTCAGCGGCAACAAGCCGGTCAATGCCGATCTTCAGGAGCGGGTCCAGAAGGCGGCGCGCGAGCTGTCCTACCAGGTCGACCGCGCTGCCTCGCAGCTTCGTTCGGGGCAGGCAAAGGTCGTGGGCGTGCTCGTACCAGACCTGGACGACGTGTTCTTCACCTCACTGGTCTCCCAGCTCGAAGTAATGGCGCAGGCAGACGGTTATGACATCATCGTCGCCAGCTCGCGTGACGATACCGCTTTGGAACAATCGCGGCTGCGTGCCCTTCTCGCCTGGCGGCCTTCCGGCCTGATCGCGATACCCTGCAGCGACAATGTGCCCGCAGGACTCGAGCGCGAGATCGGTCGGCTGCCGCTCGTTTTCGCCGATCGCGTGCCGCCCGAAGGCTGCATCGTCGACACGGTCGCGATCGATAATCACGAAGCGGGCGAGATCGCGGCAAGACATCTGCTGGGCAGGGGCCATCGCGACATCGTCGTCGCGGCCTCGAGCCTCGCCATTTCGCCGATCCGCGAACGCACGCGCGGCGCCTGCGACCTGATCCGGGCGACGATCGGCCGCGAGCCAACTGTCGTCGAACTCGGTTCCAATGGCGAACGCGGGGCTGGCGCCTTCCTGCATTGGCTCGAGCGGCACAAGCGGCCGAGCGCAGTCATCGCGCTGACCAACGTCACAACGCTGAGCGCGCTGTCGGCGTTGGCTCGCCTGCGGCTCGATATCCCTGATCCGGTCTCCGTGGTGGGGTTCGACGACTATCCCTGGATGAGCGCGCGCAAGACTGGCCTCACCGCAATCCGGCAGCCTATCGCGGAGATCGCCGCAGCCGCCTGGCAGCGCCTGCGCGCGCGCATGGCGGGGGACGGATCGGCGCCGCAACGCATCGTCCTGCAGACAAGCCTGCAGGTCCGCGAGTCCGTTCGCGATCTCGGGCCCGGCGCTGCCGATGCTCGCGACAGCGATACCCCCGAACCGCTTCTGAACCCGGAGACGACGATCTCTACGCCCAAAGCCATGCATTGACGGACAAACTCATGTCCGCGCCACCGGGCCAAAAGAGCCCGGGTCGAAAGAATTCCTGGAGGAAAGAGTGCAGTCTGAAAGAACGGCACGGATTCTGCCGCTGCTCGCGCCGGTCCATCTGCTCATCCTGAGCGTGATCGTGCTGCCGTCGCTCTACGTGATATGGCTCAGCCTGAACACCTCGAGCTTCGGCCAGGCACCGAGCTTCGTCGGGGTTCAGAACTATATGCGCGTCCTCGCGGACCCGGCCTTTCACAGCGCGCTGCTGAACACGGTCGTGCTCGTCGTCGTGGCCGTCCATCTCGAACTGGCCGTCGGGCTCGGCATGGCGCTGCTCTTCGCCAGTGGCCTGCCGTTTCGCCGCTTCCTTCTCGTCGCCGTGCTCGCGCCCTATGCCGTCAGCGAGGTCACCGCCGTGGTGATGTGGCGCTTCCTGTTTGACCCTGATGCCGGGCCGGTCACGCTGGCCTTGCGGGCATTGAGCCTGCCGACGCTGGATTGGTCATTCGAGCCGTCGCACGCGATGGTGCTGATCGGGCTTCTGACGGTCTGGCTGCACCTGCCCTTCACCTTTGTGATCGTCTATGCGGCACGTCTCGCCATCCCCGCCGAGCTCTACGAGGCGGCGCGGATCGACGGCGCCACGCGCTGGCAGGCCTTCCGGCGCGTGACGCTGCCGCTGCTCGGCCCGGCGATGCTGATCGCGCTGCTCTTCCGGTACATCTTCGCCTTCCGCCTGTTCTCGGAGGCGTGGCTGCTGACCAAGGGCGGCCCGGCGCGTTCGACCGAAGTCGTGGCGATCTATCTCTATCAGGAGGCATTCAGCTTCAACGCCTTCGGGTCGGCGGCAGCGACAGCCTGGATCATGGTCGTGGTCTCGCTGCTGCTCGCGGGCGGCTATGTTCTTCTGCTGCGACGGGGAGGCATCTCCCATGCGCATTGAGCGTCTCCTCGTCGGGGCCGGCAAGGCTCTCGCTGTCGCCGCGATCCTGTTCTGGTCGCTGTTCCCCATCCTCTTCATCGCCATTTCCTCCCTGAAACCAGGTCAGGACATCTTCGCGGTCCCGCCGAAATGGCTCTTCACGCCGACGCTGAAGCACTATGCCGAGCTTTGGCGGTCCTGGGGTGTCTTCTTCGAGGCTCTGCTGAACAGCCTGCTGATCACGGTCGGCGCAACGCTGCTTGCCATCGTCGCCAGCGCCTGCGCGGGCTATGTCTATTCCCGCCATTCCAGCCGATGGCTGAGCGCCAGCATCGTCGGACTGATCGTCGTACGCCTCATCCCGCCGATCGTGGTGACGCTGCCGCTGTTCCCGATCGTCAACGCACTCGGCCTCAGCGACACGCATCTCGTGCTGATCCTGCTCTATGCGACCTTCTTCGTGTCGCTGGGGACGGTGCTGATGCGCACCTTCATGGACCAGATCCCGCGCGAGCTCGACGAGGCCGCCTCGATCGACGGCGCCAGCCGCATGACGATCCTGTTCAAGGTGATCGCGCCGCTGGCGATGCCGGGCGTTCTCGCCGTCGCGGTCTTCGTGATCGTCTTCTCCTGGAACGAGTTCCTGTTCGCCTTCATTTTCACGGCGACGCGCGCCAAGACCGCGCCGCTCGTCATCTCGGAGATGATCGGCTCCATCGACGGTGTCGACTGGGGGATCCTCTTTGCCGCCTCGACGGTGCAACTCGTGCCCGTCCTGCTCTTCGTCGTCTTCATGAACCGCTATCTCGTGGCCGGCCTCACCGCCGGTTCGACGAAGGGGTAGCCAATCAAAAAAGGGAGGAAGCCATGTCGAACAAGCCTGCAACAGACGTAACACGCCGCGGTTTCATGGCCGGGGCAGCCGGTGCCGCAGTCGCGCTCGCAACAGGGCCGGCTCTGTCCGCCGGCAAGACGCTGAACGTGCTCAGCCACAAGGTCCATCAGACCGTGCTTGGCAGCGGCGACGGCGATCTGCTGAAGGACTGGCGCAAGGCCAATGAGGCCGAGATCACCTTCACGACCTTCGACTCCAACCCGCTGCAGGACCGGCTCTTCCGGGAAGCGAGCCTGAAGGAGACCGAGTACGGCGTCGGATATCTCATCGACAACCGGCCAACCTCGCAGATCGCCGCGCTGTTCGAGCCGCTGGACGCCTATCAGAAGCAGGACCCGATCGAGGATTTCGGGGATATCGCGCCTGGTCTCGTGCAGGGAATGACGGTGGACGGCAAGCTGATCGGCATTCCGGTGCGCCATGCGACACAGGGCCTGTTCTACAACGAGGCGCTGCTGGAGGAAGCGGGGATCTCGGCGCCGCCGACGACCCTTGAGGAACTGATCGAGCAGGCGAGGAAGACGACCTTCACCTCCAAGGCCGGCACGCCGGTGACCGGCATGGTGCTGGCGAGCGATCTCGCCGTCTTTCCCGTGATGTTCGCCCGGGCCTATGGCGGGGACTTCATCAGCCCCGACCTCAAGCTGGTTCCCGACCGTGCCGCTCTCGAAGGCGGGCTCTCCGCCTTGCGCGGCATGTTCGAATCCGGCAGCCTGCCGCGCAGCTATGCGACGACCAAGAACGACGATCAGGTGACCTGGCTGCAACAGGGCCGCGCCGCCTTCACCGTCCTGCCTTTCGCCCGCGGCGCGCAGCTCAACAATCCCGAGCAGAGTAAATTTGCGGGCAAGATCAGGGCGGTCGAGTTCCCGATCACCGCCGGTCTCAAGGGCAAGATGCCGATGGCCGCCGTGGTCGAAGCCTGGGCCATGTCGATCCCGAAAAACGCCAAGGACAAGGCGCTAGCCTGGAGCTTCATCAAGGAGGTGTCGAGCAAGCGCGTGACGCTTGGCATGGCCGTCAATGGCAATGGCCCGGTGCGCGTCTCGACCTATGCCGACGAGGGCCTGAAGGCCAAGAACGCTCTCGCCGCCATCGAGGCCAAGGTGCTGGCGACGGCACGCGGCGCCTTCCCGCCATTTCCCGATGCGGCCCGGGCGCAAGCGACATTCCTCGAAGAGGTCCAACTCGCCGTGCTCGGGCGCAAGCCCGTCAAGGACGCGGTCAGCGCCATCATCGAACGCGTCAAGCCGATGATGCCGGCCTGATTGAACGATAACGGCCGGCGCCCCGGCGCCGGCCCCGCAACTGGATCAAGCAATGCCAATGGAAGGAAATCGCCACATGTCCACCACCGGGGTTCGCTTCATCGAGGAGCCGGCGCGCTCCATCCCCGTTTCAGCCGATTATGACGTGCTCGTCGTCGGCGGCGGGCCGTCCGGAATCACCGCCGCGCTGGCCGCAGCCGAGGACGGCCTGCGCGTCGGGCTCATCGAAAGCCGCAGTTTCGTCGGCGGCAACATGACGATCGGCCTGCCGGTGCTCGGCTTCCTCGGCCAGAAGGGCAACCAGATCATCGACGGGCTGCCGCAGAAATTCATCGAACGCCTGCGCAAGGAGCGTGATGGCGCAAGCGAGCACCGGCCCTGCCCGCTGCATATGGGCATCACGCTGGTGGAACCCGAAGCGGTCAAGACCGTGGCGCTCGAGATGCTGACCGAGGCTGGCGTCGATGTGCTGTTCTACACCTTCTTCGCCGGAGCGCTTGTCGAGAACGACATCATTCGCGGCATCATCACCGAGAGCAAGACCGGCCGCACCGCGATCCTCGCCAAGGTCGTCATCGACTGCAGCGGCGATGCCGATGTCGCCTATAGCGCCGGAGTGCCCACGGAAAAGGGCAATGCCGATGGCGGCATGCAGCCACCGACGCTGATGTTCTGCCTGGCCGGCGTCGACACCGATGCGCTTCGAATGAGCATCGCAAATGCTCCGCCGGAAGCACGCACCTACCTCACCGACTTCATTCCCGCCGAGTATTTCGGCCAGAATCGGCAGTTCATCGTCGTCGGCATGCGTGAGCTCATGGCCAAGGCCAAGGCCGAGCGCGGCCTGCAGATCCCAAATGAGCGGACCATCATCATCACCGGTCTGAAGAAGGGCGAGGTCTGGATCAACATGACCCGCGTCAAGGGCACGGATGGAACGAACGCCCGCAGCCTGACCAAGGGCGAGATCGAAGGCCGCGCCCAGATCGATGATATCGTCACCTATCTCGTCAATTACGTGCCGGGCTTCGACAAGGCCTATTTCACCAAGACCGCACCCTTCCTCGGCATCCGCGAGACACGCCGCATCATCGGCCAATACGTGATGACCCAGGAGGACGTGCTGTCCTGTCGCCATTTCGACGATGCGATCGCGGTGGCGAGCTATCCGATCGACATTCACCGCCCGTCCGACGACGGCTGTACCCTGATCTGGTGCGGCGACTGCTACGATATTCCGTACCGCTCGCTGGTCCCGCAGAAGATCGGCAATCTGCTGGTCGCCGGACGCAGCATCTCCGCGACGCATGAGGCCATGGGTGCGATCCGCGTCATGGCAACCTGCATGGCAATGGGCGAGGCGGCCGGGCGCGCGGCCAAGATCTCGGTCCGCGGCAACCGCCCGCCGGCCGATATCGACATCGAGGACCTGCGCCGCCAGCAACTCGAGCGCGGCGTCTACCTGCGTAATCCCGATGGGTCGCGTGCCGGGTCGCCAAATCGCGCCGCAGCCTGACCGCTCTGCACGGGGCGGCCGATGCCGCCCCTTCCGACAGGATCGCGAGGATATGACCGAGCATTTCATTGGCATCGATGTCGGCACTGCGAGCGCCCGCGCGGGAATCTTCGACCGGAACGGGCGCATGCTCGCGACGGCGAAGCGCGGCATCGCGCTCTATCGGGATGGGCCGGACATCGCCGAGCAATCGAGCGATGACATCTGGAATACGGTCTGCGCCTGCGTGCGCGAGGCCATGGCGATGGCGCGGCTCGCACCGGAGGCCATCGCCGGCATCGGCTTCGATGCGACATGCTCGCTGGTCGTGCTGGGGCAGAGTGGTGTTCCCCTGCCCGTCGGCCCCCATGGCGACCCAGACCGCAACATCATCGTCTGGATGGACCACCGTGCGCTCGACCAGGCCGAACGCATCAACCGCACGAACCATCCGGTCCTCGCCTATGTCGGCGGCACGATTTCGCCCGAGATGGAGACACCGAAACTGCTCTGGCTCAGGGAGAATCTGCCCGCCACCTATGATGCGGCCTGGCAGTTCCTTGACCTCGCCGACTTCCTGTCCTGGCGGGCAAGCGGCTCGCTGGCGCGCTCGACCTGCACGGTGACCTGCAAATGGACCTATCTCGCGCATGAAGCGCGCTGGGACGCAGGCTATTTCCACCAGATCGGGCTCGGCGATCTCGCCGACGAGGGCTTCGCCCGCATCGGCACGGAGATCGTTCCCGGAGGCACTGCGCTTGCGCGGGGACTGACCGAAGAGGCCGCGGCCGAACTCGGGCTGACGCCGGGTACTGCCGTCGCGGCGGGATTGATCGACGCTCATGCCGGCGGTGTCGGCTCGGTTGGTGTGTGCTCGTCGCACGGCACGGCCCTGACGCGCATGGCCTATGTCTTTGGAACCTCGGCCTGCACCATGGCAAGCAGCCAGGAGCCGATCTTCATCCCCGGCATTTGGGGGCCTTACTTCTCGGCGATGGCGCCTGATCTCTGGCTCAGCGAGGGCGGTCAATCCGGTGCCGGCGCCGCGATCGAACAATTGATCGGATTTCATCCCGCCGTGCCGGAAGCGCAGCACCGGGCCGCAGCGGAAGGCTGCACATTGCCGGACTGGCTCGCCGCGCAAGCTGGGAGGCGGGTGGGTGCCCCTTCGGAGGCCGCGCATCTTGCCAGGGGGCTCGTCGTCGTGCCGGATTTTCTCGGCAACCGGTCACCGCATGCCGATCCACAGGCACGGGCCCTGATCGCCGGCCTTGGCATGGAGCACGATCTCGACCATCTCGTCGCGCTCTATGTCGCCGGGCTGACGGGCATCGGCTACGGCCTCCGGCAGATCATCGACGCCAGCAGCGCCAAGGGAGCGACGATCGAAGCGATCGTGCTCAGCGGCGGCGCCGGCCGTACGCCGCTGATCCGGCAATTGCTCGCCGACTGTGCCGGGCTGCCCGTGCTCGTTCCGGAGGAGGTCGATCCCGTCCTTCTCGGCTCCGCGATGCTCGGCGCGACGGCAGCCGGGACTTTTCAGTGCCTCGCGCAAGCGATGGTCGAGATGGCACCCGGTGCCCGCGTCTTCGCCCCGGTTGGCGGCGACATCTCGCGGCTGCACGACAGACGCTTTGCTGCCTTTGAAGCGTTGCAGGCAGCCGCGCGCGCAGCGCGCGATCTGCTGCAGGAGACGAAAGATCATGCCGTGTCGGAGGCGATGACGTGACGCAGGAACTGGCCGGAAAAGTCGCCGCGATTACCGGCGCCGCATCGGGAATCGGATTGGCCTGCGCGAAACGTCTGCTTGCGGCCGGCGCGCGCGTCGTTCTCGTCGATCGCGACCGCGAAGCACTGGCCCGCGTCACCGAACCTCTTGGCGCCGAGGCGATACCGCTTGTCGTGGACTTGGCCGATGCGGTCTCCGTTACCGGCATGATGCCGCAGATCCTCAGCCTGGCAGGCCAACTCGACATCTTCCACGCCAATGCCGGGGCCTATGTCGGCGGCCCCGTCAGCGACGGAGATCCCGACGCCTGGGATCGCATGCTGCATCTCAATATCAATGCCGTCTTCCGGAGCATCCACGCGGTGCTCCCGCACATGATCGCGCGCAAGACGGGCGATATCCTCGTCACCAGCTCGATCGCCGGCATCGTGCCGGTGGTGTGGGAGCCGATCTACACCGCCTCCAAACACGCGGTGCAAGCCTTCGTTCATACCCTGCGCCGCCAGGTCATTCCGCATGGGCTCCGTGTCGGGGCGGTCCTGCCGGGTCCGGTCGTGACGGCCCTCATCGCCGACTGGCCGCAGGAGAAGCTCGAGGCGGAACGAGCCAGGGGCGGCCTGATCGAGGCAGAGGAGGTCGCCGAAGCCGTGCATTTCATGTTGACCCGGCCACGGAACGTCACCATCCGGGATCTCGTGATCCTGCCCCAGAGCACCGACCTCTAGCCGGCGTTCCGGACACATCAACCGGCTGCCTTGCAGCCAGGAGGAAGGCGAGAGCAGAAAGCGCTCGCCCGGTCCTGGTTTCTGGTCACCGCGTCATGGCAATCAGCGTTTCTCGCGTGAGCTGGCGGGCCATCAGCGCCGGCAGGATGTCGTTTTCCGCGGCAAGATCGCGCCCATAAAGCGCCGAGAAGATCTGGAGGCCGGCCTCGTGCAAGGGTGTCGCGACGCCGCATAGGCGCCCGAGCGTGACCAGGGGCGAGAGCCCGAAGGGCACGTCCTCGAGCGTATAACGCGTATCGATCGTGGCCGGCCCGAGCGTCGGCTCCTGGCTGGCTGCCAGCAATTTCGCGGTCTCGCCGAGGGCTGCATCGGGAAGGCCATAGGTCAGCGAATAGTGCTCGCGCATGGTGCGGACCTCGACACCGAACGCCCCCGCGATGGCGAGGCGTTCGGCGTCGATCGCCTCCAGGAGCCGCCCCACAGCCATCGTCATGTGCTCGCTCTGGCCCCAGGCCTCGGCCTTCTCCATGCGGGTGAAATTGCAGAGGGCCAGCGCCATATGGCTTTGCGGATTGACGTTGCTCAGCGCCACGGCCAGCACATTCGAGATCGCACGGAAACGGTCACCGAACAGCGCCTTGCAGACATCGAGTCCGCGCTCGGCCACTTCCGTCGGCAGGGTCGACATATCGACCTTGCCGCGCAGCGTTGCGATCTTCACGGAAGTGTCGCTGGTCTGGCGCGCGCGCAGCACCGTCGTGCTCAACGCCACGACCGGGACATCGAGCCCGCGATCCGCGATCAACCGTGCCAGATAGATCGCGCCCAGCGAGGCGTGCGAGCTGATCACGACCGTCTGGCCCGAGACGAAATGCGGCGCCATAGCGTCCATCACCGCCTTGTGTCCGTTCGCAGGAAGCGCGATCAGGATCGCATCCGCCCCTGCCAGCGCGGCAGCGCAATCCATGGCGATGGTCGGCTTGAATTCGCCGGCGACAACACCCTCGCTCCGCAGCGGCTGCCCCTGGGCGAGCGCGGCGGTGCGGCGGCCGGATGGCGACCACAGCCGGGCTTCATGACCGTTCTGGATCAGCAGCGCTGCACTCGCATAGGCGATCGCGCCTGCGCCCATGATGGCGATTTTCATGTCCTGTCCTCGTCGGGAATGTCAGTTGAAGAAGCGGGCGGGCCGGAATTCAGCCAGTTCGGAGCGGGTGCGGCCGCGCACGACTTCGTCGGCGATGGCTTCGCCGAGGAAGGCGCCGAGCGTCACACCGCTATGCGTGACGGCGACATAATAATGGTCGAGCCCCGGGACCGGCCCGACGGCCGAGAGCGTGTCGCGTGGAATCGGTCGGATCGCGATGCGAACGGCCTCGACCTCGACGGAGCGCAGGGCCGGGATTGTCGTCTTGGCGCGGGACAGCAGCTCCTGCGCCTGGGGATGCGAAGGCAGAGAGGCAGCGTCGGCGGCAACCAGCCGGTCGAGTTCGTTTGAGCGCAGCAGGAAGCGTCCGCCGCCATCGGGTCGCATGTTGAGCAACGGGGTACGCAAAGCGCTGCGAAGGGTCACGCCCGCCGGCGGGGTGTAGGCGACAAGGCCGACCGTTGGCACGAGCGGAACCTGATGTTCGCTTCGGTTGGCGACCTCGTTGGACCAGCGCCCCGAGCAGTTCACCACGATATCGGCATGAATCGGGTCTCCGCCCGCGATCTCGACGCCATCGCAGCGCCCGCCGCTGACGATCAGCCCCGTCACCTTGGCGTTGACGAACCTTGCGCCATGACGCTCCTGCGCAGCAGAAACAAGCGCGCCGGCATAGGGCACGGCGTCGAGCCAGCCATCCCGAGGATAGTAGATCACCGGCGCATTGCCGATCACGTCGGGATCGATTTCCGGCTCGAGCTCACGAACCTCCTTCAGGCTGAGCAGCTCGGCCGGGTAGCCCCAGTCGATCAATTGCCTGAGCTTCACCAGCGGGTCGGTGCCGTCACGTGCGCCGGCTTCGGCTTCCGCATTCTGCCATTGCAGCACGCCGGGGCGGTGGTACCAGTTCGCCCTGGGAAACTCGGCTAGGATGTCCTCATGGGCCTGCCGGCCGGCGAAATTCAGCTTGTAATAGGCGTGGGAGGTCAGCTTCTCGCAGGCATTGACCCAGGCATAGGTCACGCTGGAGGTGCCGCCACCGATCCGCCTTTCCTCGACGATGGTGACCGCCGCACCGGCCTGGGCAAGGCGATAGGCGACCGACGAGCCGATGACACCGGCGCCGACGACGATGGCTTTCATCTTGAATGTCCTTGACGAGTGAGAAGAGGAGGCGCGGCGGCCGGGCCTGTCCGCGCTTGCCGGTCAGCCCGGCTAGTCAGCCTTTGCCGACGAGCATGCGGTCGAGCCCGTAGATGCGGTCGACGAGGACCATCAGCAGGAAGGTCAGCAGGATGACGACGGTCGAGACCGAGGCGACGAGCGGATCGATCGATTCCTCGATGTAGTGGTACATCTTGACAGGCAGCGTCATCGAGGACGGCGTCGCCACGAACACCGTCATCGTCACCTCGTCGAAGCTCTGGATGAACGAGATCACCCAGCCGCCGGCGACGCCGGGGATCATCAGCGGAAACACCACCCGCCGGAACACGGTCCAACTGGAGGCGCCGAGCGAGATCGCGGCGCGTTCGATCGCCGGGTCGGCCGCGGTCAGGGCCGCGAGCACCAGCCTCAGCCCATAGGGGAAAATGATCAGCACATGGCTGGCGAGCAAGCCCGCGGTCGAGCCAGTAATATTGACCTGCGTGAAGAAGCGCAGGAACGCGACGCCGAGCACGACATGCGGGATGATCAGCGGCGACAGGAACAGCCCGACCAGGGCCTCGCGTCCTGGAAAGCTGTGCCGTGCCAGGGCTAGAGCGGCCGGGACGGCGAGCGCCATCGCGCAGGTCGCGGCGACGACGCCGAGCACGATGCTCATCCAGAAGGCGGAAACGAACTGCGGATTGGCCAGGATGGCCCTGAACCAGCGCAGCGAGAACGAGCTCGTGGGCAGCGAGAGCAGGTTGCTCGGCGTCAGCGACATCCACATCACCACGATCAGCGGTGCCAGCATGAAGATGACGAACAGGCTGTGGCAGAGGAGCGCGACGGGGCCGTTGCGGTTCATTGGGCAAACCTCGCATAGCGCCGCTCGAGCAAGCGGTTATAGGTCAGCATGATCGTGGCGTTGACGATGAGCAGCACGATCGCGATCGCCGCACCGAGCGGCCAGTTCAACGTGCCCAGGAACTCGTCATAGGTGGCGGTGGCGACGACCTTGAGCTGGCGCCCGCCGATGATCGCCGGCGTCGCAAAGGCGCTGGCGGCGAGCGCAAAGACGATCAGCGATCCCGACAGGATGCCGGGCACGATTTGGGGCAGGATGATCCTGATGAATATCGTCGTCTCGCCGGCTCCGAGCGACTGCGCCGCACGAACGACCTTGGGGTCGAGCCGTTGCAGGGCGGCCCAGACCGAGATGATCATGAACGGCACTGCAACATGAACGAGCGCGATGACGACGCCCTGGATGGTGTAGAGCATCGGAATCGGCGCGCTCGTCAGGCCGAGCCCGGACGCGACATTGTTGATCACACCGTTGCGGCCGAACAGGAGCGCCCATCCGAGCGTGCGCACCACGACCGAGATCAGCAGCGGGCTCAGCGTCACGATCAGGAAGATGGAGCGCCAGGGCGCCCGCATTCGCGACAGGAAATAGGCTTCGGGCGCACCGATCAGCACGCAGAGCACCGTGGTCGCCAGCGCGATCCCGACCGTCCGCAGGAAGATGGTGTGGTAATAGGGATCGCCCAGTGTATCCGCGAAGTTCGACAGCGTCGCCCCGCCGGTCGCCCCCGTCGCTAGGTCGAAGGACTGGAAGCTCAGCACTGCAATCATCACCAGCGGCGTCACCAGCAGCGCTGCGAAGAAGAGCAGCGCCGGCAGACTGAGCAGCAGCGGCACGCGGCTCCTGGATGCCTCAGCCATGGTGCGCGTCCGCGATGAGGGCAGCGTCCTCGGGCCGCCAATTGAGCCCGACATGGTCGCCTTCGTTGAAGGCTGGTGCGCCGCGATGCGGTTCGGACGACAGGACCGCGCCAATGGCTGTCTCGACGGAGAACAGCCACGAGCTGCCCTGGAAGACTCGCGATGCCAGCCGGCCGTGGAGAAAGCCGTCCTTGGGCGGCACGAGCCTGACCTTTTCCGGGCGTAGTGCGATCACCACCGCGCTGCCTGCCGGAAGCGAGGGCTGCGCCGCGCCGGGCACTGTCGCCGCGATGCCGTCGATCAGAATCGAACAGCGCCCCCCCTCCACCGAGGCGATCCTTGCCTTGAGCTGGGAGGAGCGGCCGACGAAGCTCGCGGCGAAATGGCTCGTGGGCGCGTCATAGAGCGTCAGCGGGTCGGCGAGCTGGACGATCCGCCCGGCATCCATCACGGCGATCCGGTCGCAGGTCGCCAGCGCCTCGGCCTGATCGTGGGTGACCATGATCGTCGTCGTGCCGACACGTCGCTGAATCGCCCGGATCTCGACCTGCATCTCCTCGCGCAGCTTGGCATCGAGATTGGAGAGCGGCTCGTCAAGCAGCAGAAGCGCAGGCTCTATGGCAAGCGCACGCGCCAGTGCGACACGCTGCTGTTGCCCACCGGACAATTGTCGGGGGTAGCGATCGGCAAGATGGCCGAGACGCACCAGGTCGAGCGCCTCCTTGACCTTCTGCTGGCGGGCGGGCTTGGCGATCTTCCGCATTTCGAGACCGAATGCGACATTCTCGGCGACCGTCAGATGCGGGAACAGCGCATAGCTCTGGAAGACGATGCCCATGCCGCGCTGGCTGGCCGGGACACCCCGGAGGCTGCGCCCGTCGAGCAGCACCTCGCCGCTGGTCGGCTCCTCGAAGCCGGCGACGATGTTCAGCGTCGTGGTCTTGCCACAGCCGGACGGGCCGAGCAGCCCCACGAACTCGCCGGGCTCGATCGCCAGGTCGATTCCGTTGAGCGCCGTGAAGGCGGCAAAGCGCTTGGTAAGCCCGCGAAGGGCGATCTTGGCCATAGTCGATGGTGATCCATGAAAACGGCCCGCGCCGCGGGCGCGGGCCCTGGTGTCCGGGGACGAGGGCTAGCGCTCGATCTCGCGGTTCCAGCGCTGCGTCCAAGCGGCCCGGTTCTGGTTGACGGTCGGCCAGTCGATCTTGGCGAGCTTGGAAACGGCCTCGTCGCCGACCGCCAGGCCCGCGGCTTCATCCGCCGTCAGCTCCGTCTTGCGGTTCACCGGGCCGTAGCCCGCGCCGGCAAAGACCTTCTGGATGGCGGGCGAAAGCATGTGCTGAATGAACTTTTGCGATTGCGGCGCCACGTCGCTGTCAACGACGGGACACATCGTCACCATCAGTGCGCCGGCCCCTTCCTTCGGCTCGGCCACTTCAAGCGGCAGGCCCTCCTTCTTCAGCGCGACGGCGCGCGAGCGCGAAATCACGGTCAGCGCGATCTCGCCGCTTTGCAGCAACTCCTCGAGCTTCGGAGCGGAGGGCGCGAAGGTCAGGATATTGGGCCGGATCTTGTCCTTGAACGCGGCGAAGCCGGGCTCGATCTTGTTCTCGCCGCCGCCCTCGGCGCGCGCCACCATGATCAGCCCATGCAGGCCAGTCGTGCTGGCGGCGCCAAGCAGGGCAAGCTGGCCCTTATAGGCGCTGTTGCCGAGGTCGCCCCAGGAGGTCGGCACCGGCCAACCCTTCTCCTTGAAGATCTTGGTATTATAGACCGGGGTGGTGACGCCGATACCGAAGGCGATGGCCTTCTCGTCCAGTTTCGCGATCGGGTAGACATCGTCCAGCACCGGGGCCTTTTCGATCGGCGCGCAGAAGCCGAACTGCACCGCCTGATACATCGGGCCGTCATCGACCATGGCGACATCGATCTCCTGCTTGCCGCGCTGGGCCTGTAGCTTGGCGAGCGTCGCCGTCGACTGTCCCGCGACATACTCGACCTTGACGTTGTTCGCCTTCTCGAAGGGCGGAATGATCGCGGTGCGCATTAGGCGCTCGAACGAGCCGCCATAGCCCGCGACATACATCGTCTGCTGGGCGCTCGCTCCCGAGCTGACAAGGCCGCCCGTGGCGAGCGCGATGGCGAAGACGGATCCAAGCGAAGTCGAACGCAAAGTGGCCATGCCGAAAAATCCCCTGTTTGGCCGGGGAACACGGCCCCCGTTGCAGCCAAGGGTTGGGGAGCGGCACCCATCTGTCAATTGACTGATTATGGATCACGCCATTCAGATTTGATATGATCTCGCCGTGATTGCGTTGCCGGCGCACTGACCGGGTCGCAACGCTCGGTTAGGCCAACCGTGGCGGAACGAGAATGGAGTGCCCGATTTGGCTCAGATCACCCACAGGCATGCCGAAGCCTTCAACGCGGTCCTGCATGTCGGGAGCTTCACCAAGGCCGCGCGCCTGCTCCGCAGCTCGCAGCCCTCGATCAGCCGGCTGATGAAGGAGTTGCAGGAGGCGGTCGGATTCGTGCTGTTCACGCGCAGCGATGGCCGCACGGTCGCAACGCCCGAGGCGATGGCCTTGCATCAGGAGGTCGAGCGCAGTTTCGTCGGACTCGAACGGATCAGCGAGCGCGCTGCCCAGATCAAGGAGCGCCGGGTCGAGCAGTTGCGGATCGTCAGCATGCCGGCTTTGGCGCACACGTTCCTGCCTGTCGCCCTTGCCGGATTTCTCAAGGACCGGCCGAGCGTCGCCGCCGCGATCCAGGCGCAGCGCTCGGAATCGATTGCCTCATGGGTGTCGACACAGCAATTCGATGTCGGCTTCGCGATGCTGCCGATGGACAAGCCGGGGGTCGAGATCGAGCTGTTCGACCCTGCCATCGGTGTCTGCGTGATGCCGGCCGATCATCCGCTTGCGATGCGGACGGAGATCATCCCGCAGGACCTGGACGGCATGCCGTTCATCGGCAAGGGCGCGGGCAGCTTCATGTCGCGCTCGCTGCAGCAGGTGCTCGACGATGCCAAGGTGCGTTGCGACGTTCGCGTCGAAACCCCGATCGCTGCCATCGCCTGCCAGATGGTGATGCAGGGACTGGGCCTGACCATTGCGGATCCGTTCACGGCAAAAGCGTTCGAACCGCTCGGATTGGTTTCGCGCCCTTTCCGGCCGGCCATCGCCTATAATTTCGGGGTTCTCTACCCCTCGCACCGCCTGCGCTCGCAGTTGGTGTCAGACTTCGTCGCGTATCTGCATCTCGAGCGCCAGAAGGTGCATGGAAAGAGGCTGTAAGCTCGGGGCGCGCCGTGAGCCAAACCTGGAATCCCCGGCCGTAGGCAGGCGTCTGCAAGCGCCTGCTCCAGCCAGGGCCCGGTTGGCGCAGTTGCGTCTCAGGTCATTTCAGCACCGGCAGGGTGAACGCAGTCGAGGCCAGGGGAGCCGTGCTAACGAAGCGCTCGGTTCGCCGGCGCGAAACGCACGTTTCCCATCGTAGCCTCGGTCAACGCGCCCTGGAGAGATGCCGAAAGCTGCTTCACGAGTTCCGGTGTATATCGATCGTAGAGAGACTGGTTTGATCGACCCAGCGCATGCTCGCCGGTAAAACTGCCCCCATAGCCCCGGATGACGACGTCCAGCACCTTGTCCCGGACGCGCTCGATATAAGCGGCATCTGGCCGGCCGGGATGCACAAGATTGAAGTGCATGCCGCCGTCGGCAATATGCCCGAAATCGCAGAGCTCGAGCTCGGGGAACTCGGCATTGAGCAGCGGAACGATCTCGGTTCGGAAGGGAACAAGATCTGAGCGCTTCAGGGAAAGATCGAAGGCGATCACATGCCCCGCCGCCTTCAGCCCCTCCGGCAAGGAATGCCGCAACGCCCAGAGTTCCTCCGACCGACCAATCAGCGCATCGGCGAGCAGCGGATCATCCTGCTCGAACAGCTCGGCGAGAACGGTCTCGAGAACGGCTGGGAGCGCGGCTTCATGCCCGCGCTCGGGCCAATTCCGGGTCAGTTCGACGAGGATCGCGTAAGGCGGAATCTCGCCGCGAGCGAATGGATTTCTCAGGCGCTCGACATGGGCAAATGTTCGCTTCATCGCGTTCCGCGAGATCCCCTCGACGGCGCTCAGATACTCGCCGCACGCTTCCTCGAGCGCCGTGAGCAGGAGGGGAATGGCCTCATCGTCACGCGGCACGAGCAACGCCGTCGCGACCTGTCGCGGGACGCGCTGCACTTCGAGAACCGCCCTTGTAATGACGCCGAAGGCCCCGCTCGTCCCGACGAAGAGATGTTTCAGGTCGATATGGGCGTTGTCTTTCCGGAGGCCGGTCGTGAGGTCAAGGATGGTGCCATTACGATCTGGAAGCACGACCTCCAGACCCAGAACCTGTCGCCGCATAGCGCCATAACGGAGGAAGCGAGCGCCACCGGTGTTCGTGGCAACCATGCCGCCAACCATCGGATCTGCGCCGAGATCGATCGGCAGAAAGAGCCCATGCGTCGCGAGGGTCTCATTCAGCGTCGACAAGCGAACGCCGGCCCCTACCATCACTGTGCGATTGGTCAGATCGATTTCGAGCGGAGCGCTCAGGCGGTCGACGCTGAGAACGACCTGCGTTCCCGACCGATCGGGAGTGGATCCCCCGACCACACCCGTGTTCCCGCCTTGAGGCACGAGTCGAACGCCATGCGAGACCGCATAGGCGACGACGCGGGACACCTCTTCGGTTGTCCCGGGCCGGACGACGAATAGCGCCCTCCCTTCGTCATACCGTGCTCCGACCTCGTATCGGCGCATGTCGGCAGCGTCGGTGACCAATCCCTTGGTCCCGACGATTGCGCTGATGGCGTCAAGATGTCTGGTGTCGCTCATGTCTGCGCTCGATCGCTGGCAAATCCGGGCGTGTTGATCGGAACCGTTTGGGAACTCTCGTCCCGTCAGACGGATTCGCTTTGCGTGCACCGGCCACTGATTGTGCCTGGCCTTGCCGACCTAAGGTCAACAGGCGGAGTTCGGTCCGGGCGGGCTCGGCCGGCAGCCCTGCCCGCCCGGGGGCTCTCAAGATCCAGTCCGTCAATCTCCTCCATCGACGGGATTATTGCGGAGGCGACATGTCGGACTTGAACCATTTCATCGACAGAGTCTTGATCGTGCCATCCGCGAGTGCCTGCTCGATCGCCTGGTCAAAGCGTTGCTTGAGCTCGCCATCGTCCTTGCGCAGGCCGATCGCGACGCCACGACCAAGGAGCCCGCCGCGAAATGACGGCCCCGCAATGGTCATGCCGTTCAGTTCCTTCTTTTCACGCGACGACATCGCAGACGCGTAGTCAACGAACACCGCATCAATGCGACCTGCGGAGAGATCAAGATCATGCTGCTCGGCCGTCTTGTATTCCCTGATCTCGATGTCTCCCTTGAAGTAGGTCTCCAGGAATGCAAGCGCGTTGGTCGATGTCTGCACGCCGATCGTTTTCCCCTTGATCAGCTTTTTCATCTGCTCAATCGTGTTTTTGCCGTCGTCGCTGAGAGACGTGATGTCGATCAGCTGTCCGCTCTTGGGAAGATTGAGCGTTTCGCGATCGGTCATCGTCGCGAAGACGTGGCGGCTCGTGGCGTACGGCCTCGAAAAGCCGATCACCGCCAGCCTTTTGTCGGTAATGTTCATCCCCGTCATCACTGCGTCGTGCTTTCCCGCTTGGAGAGCCGGGATGATGCCGGCCCAGTCCTGGCCGACGACCTTGCACTTGGCATTCATTCGGCGGCAGAGATCGTTCACCAGCTCGACGTCGAAACCGCCGAGCTTCCCGCTCGGCTCGGTGTAGTTCCAGGGCATGAAGGCCCCTTCGGTTGCGATGGTGATCTCCCTTCCCTGCTGTGCTTCCGCGGCAGTAGCCAGGAATGCGCAAGCGCTCAGCGCCAGCCAGCCCAGTCGAAATCTCGGGTTGTTCATCGTGTCCCTCCTAACGATGCTCAGAGATGAATTGTCGAAACCGTGGCGATGTGGGTGCGCTGAATACTTCGCCAGGCGGCCCGTCCTCCTCCACCATCCCCTTGTGGAGGAACACCACACGGGACGAGACGTCCCGAGCAAAACCCATCTCGTGCGTGACCACGAGCATGGTCCGGCCCTCTTCCGCCAGCGATCGCATGACGCGCAGAACCTCGCCGACGAGCTCAGGATCGAGCGCCGAGGTCGGCTCGTCGAACAGCATCAGCTGCGGCTTCATGGCGAGGGCGCGAGCGATGGCAGCACGCTGCTGCTGACCGCCCGACAGATGAGCTGGATAATGGTTACGCTTGTCGACGATGCCGACCTTCGCAAGCAGGGCCTCGGCCTCGGCGATGCACTCGGCCCTCGGTCGCTTCTGCACATGGATTGGCGCCTCGATGACGTTCTCGAGTACCGTCAGATGCGACCAGAGATTGAAGCTTTGGAAGACCATCGCAACGCGGGAGCGGATACGGTCGACCTGGGAGCGATTAGCCGGCTCCGTGCGTCCGTTTCTGCCCTTGCGCAACGCAATGACTTCACCGCCGATCGCGATCTCGCCGGCGTCGGGCGTCTCCAGCATGTTGATGCACCGAAGCATCGTTGACTTGCCGGAACCCGACGAGCCCAGGATTGAGATCACCTGCCCCTCGGCTGCATCAAGCGAAATGCCGCGCAAGACTTCCAAGGAGCCGAAACTCTTGCGCAGATCGCGCACCGACACGGCAGGCGTAGACAGTAAGGTCACCGATCGACTCCGCTGCTGATGGCCGGATCGAGGCGCTGGACAGGCACGGGCGCGTCCCGCAAATGCGGGGAAAGCCGGTGTTCAAGGGCCTGTATTGCCCGCGTCACGACGAAATTGAGGATGAGGTAGATGGCGCCGGCGCAAATGAAGATCTCGATGGCACGGAAGGTCTGCGAAATCAGCTTGTGCGCAATGCCGGTGACTTCCATCATCGTGATAATCGAGGCCAGCGATGTTGCCTTCACCATCAGGATAATTTCATTGCCATAGCCCGGAAGCGCCTGACGGACAGCAATCGGAATGATGATCCGGCGATAGAGGAGAAACGGCGACATCCCGCAGGCGCGCGCCGCTTCGATCTGACCTCGCGGGACCGACTGCAGCCCTCCGCGGATGATCTCGCTCACATAGGCCGCGGTATTCAAGGTAAGGGCGAGCAGTGCGCACCAATACGGCTCGCGGAAGAAACCCCATAGGTTCAAGGCTTGCAGGGCCGGCCGAAATTGCCCGAGCCCGTAGTAGATGAGGAAGATCTGAACAAGAAGGGGCGTTCCGCGGAACACGAACACATAGGCGCGCGCGAACCAGTCCAGAGCTGGCATCCCAGACATGCGCATCGTCGCGAGGGCCATCGCTACGACCAGGCCTAGTGTGACAGATGAAAACGTGAGCTTAAGTGTGAGGGGAAGTCCTTCCAGCAATTTGAGGAAGGTTTCGCCCATGAATGCAGCGTCCATCACGCGATTCGATCCTCAGAATGCTTGAGGTTGGCCGGCATGTGAGCGTGCTGCATTCACGTTCTCCGGACGCCGCGCATCGCGTAGCTCTCGGCACGCCGGAATCCCCAAGAGGAGACCGTGGTGATTGCCAGATAGAGCACGGCCGCGGCGAGATAGAAGCTGAACGGCTCACGCGTGGACCCGGCACCAATGGCCGACTGGCGAAGCAGTTCGACAAGCCCCGTGACCGAGACGAGAGCAGACTCCTTCAAGGCCAGTTGCCAGACATTGCCCAGGCCTGGAATGGCATATCGCAGCACCTGCGGTGCGATGATGCGACGGAACATCAGGGCGCGATGCATGCCCACGGATTTCGCCGCCTCGATCTCACCCCGGTTCAGCGCCGTGTACGCTCCTCGAAAGACCTCCGACTGATAAGCCCCGGAGATAATACCGATCGCAGTCGCGCCCGCGGCAAAACCTGACACTCCGACGAAGCCCCCGGGGCCGAGGAGCCCCGCGATACTGCTGAGCAGGGCGCTTCCCCCGAAATAGAAGAGGTAGATGATGAGGAGATCCGGAATGCCGCGAAGAATCGTGGTGTAGGCATCGGCCGCAGCGCGAGCGACCGCACCGCCTGAGAGCTTCACCCAGGCAACAAGACCTCCGATCACAGAACCGAGGAGGAAGCCGCATGAGGCGACCGATAGGGTCACACCGGCAGCAACCAGCATCGCCAAGCCCCAACCGTCGGAGCCCAGGCTCATCAGCGACAATGTCGACATAGGCAGCGTCTCGCGGGCTCAGGCGGACAAGACGCTCATGCCAAGCCCGGAGCCAACGCCCGCGGCTCGAGGGGACCTTGATCGGACTCCCCTTTGCATCCGCCATTCGAGTCGTATGGCAATCTGATCGCGTTCACGTCAGCCTCCCCGGATACTGCATTTTTTGTTCTTGTCTTGAACTTAACAATCGTTTGGTTGTCGGACAAAAAACATACTGGGAGATGGGCGTCAAGCACGGTTGCGTTCCGCCCGGCTTTCCGGATCGCGAAACCTAAGCAGCGCGAAGAAAGTGCCCTGGATCGGGTTACACAGCTAGCCGTGCGGACCTTTGATAGGATTCATGTGAAATTGACACGCTCCGCTTGGAATGGAGCAGAGACCTGCCTCGAGGAGGTGTCGCTGCGGCATGAGCAATCGCCGCATTCCAGCGTCGATCAAAGTTGCCCGACAAATATTCCTTTGATAGTGATTGGGTGAAATGAAAACCAAGAGCGCCGGATCCACGCCTGCCGAAGAGCCCCGTCCCTTGCGACGGCCGAACCTTGCCGAGCAGATCGCCGGCGATCTCGCGGCACGCATCAGTGGGGGCGAACTCGAGATCGGCCAGAAATTGCCGACCGAGTTCGCACTCTCACGGAGCATGGGTGTCAGCCGAGCCGTCATCAGGGAAGCCATCTCGAGGCTCAAGCAGGAGGGGCTGGTCGACGCGCGCCAGGGCAGCGGCGCCTTCGTGACGAGCATGCGCGCCGCGGGATCGTTCCGGCTCGATCCACGAGAGATCGAGAATAATCGCGAGCAGCTGTCGCAGGTCTTCGAATTGCGCCTGACTCTCGAGGGTGATGCGGCGGGCTATGCGGCGCTAAGGCGTTCGGACAGCGACTTGCTCGCGCTCTCTCAGTGTCTCCACGCCATCGATGCGAATATCCGCGATGGGGATGACGGTATTGACGCCGACTTCACCTTCCACAGCACGATCGCCAAGGCGACCGGAAATGCGTTCATTCTCGAGCTGGTCGATCTTCTTGGAGCGCAGCTCAAGAACTCCGTCCGCATCGCCAGGCTGAATTCTTCCTCCTATGTCGGCCGGCCGGAGGCAGTGCTCATGGAACATAAGGAAATCTATGACAATATTGTCGAGCAACGCGTGGAGGCGGCGCGCAGCGCCGCCCGGCGGCACGTCATGAACGCGGCGAAGCGGCTGGGCCTCTCGGTCGGCTTCTAGACTCGCGCAAGGGAGGCGGATGCCCGCGCCCTGCCCCATGAGAAGCCTCAAAATCCCTCGGTCTCCACAGAAGATCCATGCCAATCATGAACCTGGGCGCTCGGCGCCCGACCCTTCCGCGCTCGGGCCGCTATTGGTTCGCCCCCGATGCCTCGATCATCGGCGACGTCATTTTCGATGACGACACCAGCGTTTGGTTCGCCGCCGTCATCCGGGGCGACAATGACCGCATATCGATCGGTGCCGGATCAAACATTCAGGACGGCGCCGTACTCCACGTGGACACAGGATATCCTTTGGCGATCGGCGCCTCGTGCACTGTCGGGCACCGCGCCGTTCTGCACGGCTGCACGCTTGCCGACCGGGTTCTCGTCGGCATGGGTTCGACCATTCTGAACGGCGCCGTCATCGGAGAAAACTGCATCGTCGGCGCAAACGCTCTCATCACCCAGGGCAAGCGCTTCGAGCCGAACTCGCTGATCGTGGGAGCCCCTGCCAAGGCGGTGCGGTCGTTGACGGATCAGGAGATCCACGACATCGCGGAGACCGCGGCGGAATATGTCTCCAACCATCGACGCTTCATCGCGGAGATGGCAATTGACCATCCAGCGCGGAGCTCCCTGCATCTGGTCTGACGCCGACGAGGTCAAGCGCCATGGTGGCATAGAGCCCGGCCGCTTCTTTCACGGAAAGCCTGCCGTCGCTGCGATACCAGGTGATGACGCCGTCACACATCGAGATGATTGCGAAGGCGGCGAGTGATACGTCCTCGACCGTAAACACACCCGCCGTGACTCCGCCCTGGATGACACGGCGCAGATTCTCGGTGTGCCGGCGCTGCAAGACACGCATGACGCCGCGCTGCTCATCAGAGAGAAACTCGACCAGCGGACCCATTCCCAGGAACGTCCGGTCATAGACCCGGGCATATTCGATCTTCTCGATCTGATAGCGAACATGCGAGGCCACCAGCGCCGCGAGTTGGCGCTTTGGGTCGGGAGCAGCTTTCGCGACGGCTTCCTCGGTCGTTGCGAGGAAATCCCGTTGATTGTCCTCGAGGACGGCGAAAAGCAGCGCCTCCTTTGAGGAGAAATGGTGATAGAGGCTGGGCGCGGTGATGCCGAGTTGCTCCGCCAGGAGGCGCATGCTCACCCCCTGATAACCGCGCTCACCGAACAGCAGGGTTGCGGTGCGTACGATCGCATCCCTGCCGCTCTCCCGTTGCTCCGGTCTAAAGCTCGTCGTCATCCATCGCTTGTGCACTGGATCCCATGAGAGTTCCAGCCAGGCGTCGCGGCTCGGGCCAATCAGGCGATATGGGCCGTGCTTCCCAGGATGGTTTCGATGCAGCGAGACCAGTAGAGCAGGCGCGCATCTTCCTTCACGCAGCCGACCACCTGGAAACCGAGCGGCAAGCCTGCTGGTCCGCGAGACACCGGCAGGGTGATCGAAGGGTTGTGCAGCAGGGACCAGATGCGGATGAAGGCGGAGCTGCCGGTGCTCGTCGCCTCCGGCGCCTCGCCCAAGGTCGACGGCATGACGAGCACGTCGACATCGCGCGCGAGATCGTGGAAGGCCCTGCGGCAGGCGTCCGCGGCGTCGAGCGCACGCGCATAATCGTCGGCGGAGTAGCTCTCGCCGAGTTCGAGGTATTCGATCAGTTCGCGATCGCACTTGTCCGCATGATGGCGCTTGATGTCGGCATATTCGCGCGCCAGATCATAGGCCATGATCACATCCTGCGCCTCTCCGATCGTCTCGAAGATCGCAGGCATGACCAGCGATCGGACGGTCGCCCCAGCCGCTTCCAGTTTGCGCAGTTTGTCTTCGAAGATGGCCAGCGCAGCGGGATCGGCCTTGTCGAAATCCTTCGTCCTCCAAACGCCAACGCGCATGTCGGTCCGCACGGATGTCGTTGCATCGAAGCGCGGATCGCCGGTGAAGCCGCGCATGAAGAGCGTCGCGTCCTCCACCGAGCGACAAATCGGCCCGATGACGTCGAGCGGGCGCGAATAGGTCCTGATGCCGACATAGGGGATGGCGTCGAGCGTCGGCTTGAAGCCTACTGCTCCGCAAAAGGCGGATGGCCTTAGGATGGAGCCGGCCGTCTGCGTACCGATGGAGATCGGCGTCATGAAATCGGCAACGGCGGCGCCGGAGCCGGCCGAGGAGGCCGCCGGCGTGCGCGTCAGATCGTGTGGATTGCGTGCGGGTCCCGGCAGCATGATGGCATGCCGCGAGACTGTGTTCTTCCCAAGGATGGTGAAGCCGAAATTGCGCGCCATCGAAACCACCGGCGCGTCGGACTGCGGCTGGCGGCGAGGAAATATCTCGGGATCGCCCAGCTCAGTCGGCATGTCGGCGGTGTCGATCGTATCCTTGAGCCCGAGCGGGACGCCGTCGAACAGGCGGCTGCGGCCGTTCCGGTCGAGAGCCCGCGCGTGAGCAAGGGCGGCGTCGGCATTCACATGGACCCACGCCTTGACGCCGCCATTGCGCTCCTCGATGCGCTCCAGGCAGGCGCGTGCCCAGGCTTCGCAGGTCAGTGTCCCCTGATCGAGTGCTCGCAAGCCCTCGGTCGCGGTGAGCATGGCCGTGCGCGAGGCAGCCGGCCGCTTGGCCGTCACCGGCCGGTCGACGGAAGAAATATCCATTGTGCCTGTCCCGTTTCTAGACGTGCGTGGAGGGTGCGTGGGGCATTGCCGCCTGGGATTGGCCGCGTCCGATATAGACGTCGCCCATTTCCTCGTTGGCGAGCAGGCTTGCTCCTGTGTCGGACAAGACGATGCGCCCCGCATCGAGGATGTATCCGCGGTCGCTGAAGGCGAGCGCCTGGCGCGCCCGTTGCTCGACCATCAGCACCGCGACATCGGCCTGCGGAAGCCGCTTGACCTCCTCGAAGACCTGGTCGGTCAGCGCCGGCGACAGCGCCGCGGACGGTTCGTCGAGCAGGATCAGGCGGGGCGAGGACATCAGGGCCCGCGCAAAGGCGAGTTGCTGACGCTCGCCGCCGGAGAGGTTTTCCGCATAGGTGCCGCGCCGCCCCGCCAGAGCGGGGAAGAGATCGAACATGTCGCGGATCCGCGCGCTCTTGCCAGGCGCGTGTTCCACGACCTGCAGGTTCTCCAGCACGGTCAGGGTGCCAAAGACGTTCCGGACCTGCGGCACGTAGGAAATGCCGATGCGGACGCGGTCTTCGATCTGCAGCTTCATCAGATCGATGCCGTCGAACACCATCGTGCCGGCGATGCGCGGCAGGATGCCCATCGCCGCCTTGATGAGGGTGGACTTGCCGGCGCCGTTGGTGCCAGCGATCGTGACGATTTCCTTGGCGCCGACATGCATGTCGATACCGGTGATGATATCGACGTCGCCATAACCGCCTGACAGTTTGGCGATTTGCAGAAGGCTCATATCACCCCTCCCATATAGGCTTCGCGCACGCCCGGATCGGCGAGAACCGCGTCAGGCGTGCCACTGGCAATGACCCGGCCACGATCCATCGCGTAGAGTCGGGGTACGATGCGCGCGAGCTCGGCGAGATTGTGCTCGATGATCAGGACAGCGATGCCGCGCCGGTTCAACTCGACGATCCGGTCGCAGAGCTGCTCGATCAGAACCGGGTTCACTCCGGCGAAGGGCTCGTCGAGGAGGATGCATTTGGGTTCGAGCATCAGCAGCCGGCCGATCTCGAGCAGCTTCTTCTGGCCGCCCGAGAGCTTGCCCGCGAGTTCGTCCGAGACGCGCGCGAGGTTGAGGAAGGCCATCACCTCCCGCACGCGCTCGGCGAGTCGCTCTTCCTCCTGCCGGATCGCGCCGCGCGCGAAGACCAGGGCGCCGAGCTTCTCGCCACGCTGATCCCGCGCCCCCACCATCAGGTTGTCGAACACCGTCATGTGGCTGAATTCGCGCGGAACCTGGAATGTGCGGGCGAGACCGCGCCGGACCCGCTGATGGACCGGAACCTCGGTGATGTTCTCGCCCTGGAAAACCACGCTGCCGGACCCCGCCGGGATATAGCCGGTGGCGACCGAGAACAGGGTGCTCTTTCCCGCACCATTCGTTCCGATCAACCCGACCAGTTCGCCTTCGCCGACCTCGAGCGAAACATAGTCGAGGGCACGAAAGCCGCCGAAGCGAGCCGTGATATCGGTGATGGAAAGGAGCGCCATCAGTTGCTCCTCCGCGACGATTTTCCGAACAGGCCTTGCGGGCGGTAGAGCACGACGCAGATCAGGGCCATGCCGATGATCCAGATCCGGACGCTCGCCAGTTGGACCTCCGAGACACCGGTGAAGACATCGCGCAGGAAACGCGACCCTTCGAGGAAGCCGACAAGCAGGACGGTTCCAATGACCACGCCACGCAACGATCCGACGCCGCCCAGGACCAGGGCGATCCAGATGTAGAAGGTGATGAGCGGGACGTATTGCTCGGGGCTGATGAAGGTCAGGTAATGGGCCTGGAGTCCGCCCGCGAGCCCCGCGATTCCGGCCCCGATCATCAGGGACCGCGTCTTGAACTGGGCCGGGTTCTTGCCCAGCGCCCTGACCGCAACTTCGTTGTCACGGATGGCTTCGATCACGCGACCGAACGGGCTCCGGATGATGTGATGGATCAGAAGGAAGACCACCGCACAGACTGCAAGCAGAAGCAGGAAGATGCAGAAATCGATCATTCTTGGATCGACCCAGCCGGCAAAGAGCCTGGGGATGCCAGGCAGCCCGTGCATGCCGCGCGTCAGCCACTCCTCTGTCTGCAAGGTCATGCGGACGGCTTCCGAGAAACCCAGTGTGACAATCGCGAGGTAGTCACCGCCCAGCCGCAGCGAGATCATCCCCAACGGGTAGGCGGCAAGGGCGGCGAGCGCCGTAGCTGCCGCCAGAGAGACCGGGATCGGCACCCCCTTCAGGGCAAGCAGGGCCGAGGTGTAAGAGCCGATCGCAAAGAATCCGACATGGCCGAAATTCACCAGGCCAGTGAAGCCGTATTGAAGCGCCAGCCCGCTCGCCATCAGGAGATAGATCAGCACGCTGATCGAGATCGCGATCAAATAGCCTTCCATGGCATCACCTCGCTGCAATCGGACGGCCGAACATTCCCTGCGGTCGCAGGAGCAGCACGCAAAGAAGGATCAGGAAGGCGAGGACGACCTTGTAGGCAGGGCCGACGAACAAGCTCGCGACTTCCTGCGCGATGCTGAACGTCACGATGCCCAGGACCGCCCCGACAGGGCTGCCGATCCCGCCGAGGATCACGCCGGCAAACATCGGCATCAGGAGTTCCCAGCCGAGTTCGGGCAGCACCACGGCCTTGATGCCCAGCAGCGCACCGCCAAGACCGCAGAATGCACCGGCCACGGCCCAGAGGAAGATCATCACCCTGCGCGCACGGATGCCGCTTGCGGCGGCCAGTTCCGGGCTGTCCGCGATCGCCCTCATGCGCCGCCCCGTCGGGGTCAGATACATGACGCAGAAAACCAGCAGGAGCGCGATCAGTGCAGCGCCGACGATGTAGAGATCCGTCGGCAGGATGCGGATACCCCCGAAATTCCAGGCACGCACCAGCGGCAGGTCCACGACATACTGGTCCTGCCCGGCGAAAAAGGTGATCGTGCTGCGAACGGCGAAGGCGACGCCGATGGAGGCGATCAGCCGGGACACGTGCGAACGTTCCGCCAGCGCCCGGAAGACCCAGAAATACATCAGCAGCGAGATGGCCGCGGTCATCGTCATAGCGCCGAGCACGGCTACCACGATGGAGCCTCCCAGAAACATCTGGGAAGCGATGGTCGTGTACGCGCCGAGCGTCATGTAGTCGCCCGTGGCCGCGTTGGGAAAGCGAGCGATGCCGAACACGAGCGTGATCGCGAGTGCGGGCAACGCAAGGAGCATCCCGATCACGACGCCGTTGATGACCGCGTTTGCGATCGAGATCCAATCCATCGGTGCGAACTTCCTATGCCGGCAACTGGCCGGGGATGGTCTCTTTCAGGACGAGCCGTCCGTCCTGAATGTCGAACACACCGAAATCGGGCACCGTCTCGCCATGCTTGCCGAACTCGAGACGCGAGGACGCCCCGTCATAATCGACCTTCTGTCCCTTGCGCAGGATATCGCGGCCTTCGACGAAGGAGTTGGCCTTGGTGCCTCCCGTCCCGGTGACCGTGCGGATCTGGCCGTTGATGGCGGCGACGTCCGCTTGGGCTCCGGCAGCTTCGAGGGCGAGAGCAAGCGTGATCACCATGTCGTAGCACTGCGCGGCAAAGATATCCGGCTCGCGCTTGGTGATCGTCTTGAATTCGGCTGCGAAACGCTTGAACGCCGGATGCTGCTCGGCTGCGACATTCGAGATCGAGATCAGCCCTTCCGTCGCTTCCTTGCCCAGCGCCTTGACGAGGTCTTCGTTGGCCGTCCAGCCGGGCATGATGAACTTGCAGTCCTGGCCGCTCTGGTACCATTCCTTGAGGATGATGGTGGCGTCGGGGCGATAGGCGCTGAGTGAGATGACGTCCGGCTTCGATGCCAGGACACGGGCCAGCTCCGTCCGGTAGCTGCTCTGATTGGGCTCATAGATGACGAAGGCGCTGACCTTGCCGCCATTGGCCTCCCAGGCGCTCTTGAAATAGTTTGCCTGCCCGACAAAGGTCGAGTTGTTGAAGGCCATGACGGCGGGGCGCTTGAAGCCACGGCGCCGCGCAACCTCCGCAAAGGCATTCCCGAAGATCGCATTGGAAGCCTGGAACATCCAGGCGAGGCCCTTCTTGTTCTCGGTCAGCATCTCCGGCGCGCCGCAGGTGTTCATCGTGATCAGATTGGCGTCGTTGGTGATCGGCATCGTCGCCAGGCCCACGGAGGAGGCCCAGATGCCTACGACCGCCTCGACCTTGTTGATCTCGACGAGCTTCTTGACCGCGAGGACAGCCGCCTCGGGCTTCGTCTGGTCATCCTCGGCGAAGAGCTGGAACTTGCGGCCCGCCGCACCACCGGCGGCATTGACCTCGGCGACCGCTAGTTTGATCGCTTCCAACATGTAGGGGCCGTAGGGGCCACCGATGCCGGTGATCGAGTTCAGCGCGCCGAGCCGAAAGACTCGTTCCCCCTGCGCGAAGCTCTGGCCTGGAAGTGCTCCTAGGCCCGCGGCGGCGGTCCCTGAGACCAGAAAGGCGCGGCGTGACAGATTGTAAGGCTGTTTCATCATCGTTCCCCTATATTGGCTTTTGCCGTTATTCTTGGATGGTTGGGGGCGGCTTTCCGCCCCGGAGTGACGGCCTACTGAACGGCGCCGCGGCCTCGCAGGCTCGCGATCTGGTCATCCGAAATGCCGAACCGACGCAGGACCCTGTCGGTATCCTCCCCGAGCAGGGGGGCCGGCTTTCTGATTGCACCTGGCGTCTTCGAGAATTTCGTCGGAATGCCGATCATCCGCATGGCACCGAGCTTCGGATGGTCGATCTCCTCGATCATGCCGCGAGCGATGTAATGCGGGTCATTCATCGCCTGTCCGAAATCGTTGATCGGACCACACGGGACACTGGCCTCCTCGCAGCGCGCGATCCAGGTCGCAGCATCGGCGGAGGCGAACGCTTCTTCGAGCAGGGGCTCGAGCGCCTTGATGTTCTCAAGCCGGTCCATATTGGTCGCGAAGCGCGGGTCGGTGATCAATTCCGGACGGTTGATCACATCGCGACAGAGTTTCTCCCAGGTCCGCTGATTCGCGGCACCGATGATGAGGAAACCGTCGCCGGTGCGCAGCGCCTGATAGGGCGCCGAAACGCGGTGGCGACTGCCCGTCGCCTTTGCCACCGTGCCCTCGGCGAAATAGGCGGCAGCCTCCCAGATGAACCAGGGCAGACCGCACTCGGCGAGCGAGATGTCGATGTGCTGGCCTTCACCGGTCTTGAGTTGGTGAACATGGGCGGCAATGATCGAATAGGCTGCCGTCAGACCAGCTCCGACATCATAAATCGCGATACCGGATTTGAGGGGTCGGCCGTCGGGTTCGCCGGTCATGCTCATGATGCCGGTCAGGCCCTGGGCGACCAGGTCGAAGCCGCCCTTCCCGGAATAGGGGCCCGTCTGGCCGTAGCCGGACACCGAGCAGTAAATCAGGCGCGGATTGATTTTGCTCAGCGTCTCGTAGTCGACCCCAAGGGACTTCGTCACGCCGACACGGTAGTTCTCCACCACCACATCGGCCCAGCGGACCATGTCGTAAAGGATTTCGCGCGCCTGCGGATCCTTCAGGTTGAGGGAGATACCCTCCTTGTTCCGGTTGATCTGCGCGAAGCAAGTCGACTCGCCGTTCACATAGGGGCCCATCTCGCGGGAATCGTCGCCGGTGACGGGCTTCTCGACCTTGATCACCTCGGCACCGAGATCGGCCAGGACCATGGTGCAGTATGGCCCCGCCATGATCTGGGAGAGATCGAGGACCTTCATGCCGGAAATTGGCGACGGACGGCTGCTCATCGGAATTTTACCTGTCATCTTCTTGTCAGCGCCCGACAAATGCCGGCTTGATCTTCTGTCCGAACGCCGCTCGGCCCAGCCGGTAATCCTCGGTGTCGAAGCAGGCATAGGCTTCGTCACTTTCCTCCGGCGTCAGCGTCCCGCCCTGCCGCAGGCGCTGGATGAATTTCTTGTGCCAGCGATTGACCAGAGGCGCCGCGCCGGCGATCCGCTCTGCGGCGCCATAGGCCTCGGCGGCGACGGCATCATCATCGGCAAGCCGGGTCACGAGTCCTTTCGACAGAGCCTCCTCGGCTCCGAAGATTCGACCTTCCAGCAGGATTTCGAGCGCGGCGGAATGGCCGATGACGGCGACGATGTCCTCAAGCTCGCGGTAGTCCAGGGTGATGCCTATCCGGTTGATCGGCACCCCGAACCGGGCCGAGCGCGCCGCGATCCGGATGTCGCACATCGAGGCGATCTCCAGGCCGCCCCCGACACAAGCGCCTTCGATGCAGGCGACGGTCGGGTGACGCAGGTTCTTGAGCCGGTCCGTCATCGCAAGCGTGAAGTCGGCATAGTCGCGGGCTTGCTGGCGCCCGTCGCGATCATCGCTGAAGCCGCCAATGTCACTCCCGGCACAAAAATGCCCGCCGGCGCCCCTGACGATGACGCAGCGGACCGCGTCATCACTCTCAAGCTCGGAGAAGGCCACGCCGAACGCCTGGTACATCTCCATGGTGAAAGCGTTGCGCTTCTCGGGACGGTTGAGCAGGACCGTCACCACGCCTGTTCCGTTGCGCGAAACCTCGATGCCCATCACACGTACTCCAGCAGCAGGTCCCTGCCGCGAAGGACGGCGCGTCCGTCCAGCTCGAGCGTGGCGTCGGTGAGGATGGTGTCGTAGTGGGCAGCGGCCTTTACTGTGCCGCCGATATAGGCGCTGGTTCCGAGGGCAAGCTGGATCGAGCCGTAAACGCTCTCATCGGACAGCATGGTGCCGTCGAGAACGCAGTTCGGATTCATGCCGACGCCGAGTTCACCGAGATTATAGACCAGCGGATCGTTGAAACTCTTCAGGAGGTCGCTGAACATGCGGGCCTCGGCTCCGCCTTCGATCGCGACCGCCATGCCCTTCTCCATGTGGATGCGGACGGGCTCGTCACGGATCAGGCTCACGCCTGGTATGCTGGCGTTGACGACAATGACGCCCTCCGCCGTTCCCTCCACCGGCGCCAGGCTGGCCTCGAGACAGTAGCCTGCGGAGATGTCGACCGTGTTGGCGAAACCGTGGAGCGCGCGACCACGTCGCCCGGCGATGCTCATGGTCACGTCCGTCCCGTCGGGACTGGTGACGCGGGCAGTGCCGGCTTCGGTAAAGGCATCGGCCAGACATTCGATCTGCGGCCGCAAGGCCACGAAATCCGCCTCCCACCCCTCTGCCAGGAAGAAATCGCCTTGATGCGACTCGGGTAGAACGATGACGCCGACACCGGCGCGTGTCGCCTCTTGGCGGGCCTGGGTATGAGCGATGTTGGCGCGGGTCAGTCCGATGACGAGATCCGAGGCCTTCATGGCTTGCGTGGTGATCTCGGAAAGCTGCCGACCGTGTCGTGACGAGCCCTCGATCTGCATGAGGTGCACGCCCGCGCCGACTTCGGACAGGGCGATCGCCAGCGCCTCGACATTGTGGTCGGTGAAAAGGTCGTAGAGGACTAGAACCTGGCTCTCCGGCCCGGCATTGCCGAGCAGTTTCACGACCTTGCGCGCGTTCTTGAGCTTGAGAAGCGTGTTCATGTCGATCTCAGGCGCTCATTGCCAGCGGGCTGGCGCGCCGGTCTGCGGCGGCGACCGCGTCGCCGAGAATGCCGAGGCCGCGCTCCAACTCCTCCGCCTCCAGCGAGAGCGGCCCAAGGAAGCGAATGACGTTGCCGTGGAAGCCGGCCTTCACCAGGATCAGGCCGTTGCGATAGCACTCTTCGACGATCTGAGCCGCCAGATCGCCGGCCGGTGCGTGAGATTTGCGATCCCGTACGATCTCGATGGCTCGCATCGCCCCGAGGCCACGCGCATCGCCGACGATCGCATATTGCTGCGCCCAGCCGGAGAAACGATCCTCGACGACCGCACCGATGCGGCGGGCCTTCTCCTGATAATCATCCCGTTCCATCACCGCGATCGTGGCCAGGGCGGCGGCGCAGGAGAGAGGGTTGCCGCCATAGGTCCCGCCCAGACCACCGACACGGGGCGCATCCATCAGCTCGGCGCGGCCGACCAACGCGGCGATCGGCAACCCTCCGCCCATGGATTTCGCGAGCGTGTAAAGATCAGCCTCGATGCCGGCATGCTGCGTCGCGAACCACTCGCCCGTCCGGCAGAAGCCGGACTGAATCTCATCGGCGATGAGCACGATACCGTGCCGCGTGCAGTAATCGCGGAGCTGCCTCAGGAAGGGCGCAGGCGCGGCATGAAAGCCGCCCTCGCCCTGAAGCGGCTCGATGATCACCGCAGCGACGGCGTCGGGGGAGACCTCCATTTCGACCAGTCGGGTAAACTCGGCAAAGGCGGCCGCGCTGCAAGCCTCTTCGCTTTCATGGCCGGAGCGATAGAGGACGGGGAACGGCGCGCGGTAGATCTCCGATGCGAGCGGCCCGAACCCGCTCTTATAGGCCGGGGCCTTAGCAGTCAGCGAAAGTGCCATGAAGGTGCGACCATGGAAGGCGCCTTCGAAGGCGATCACGGCCTGCCGCCCCGTCGCGCTGCGCGCCACCTTGATGGCGTTTTCGACCGCTTCTGCGCCCGTCGTCTGGAGCATGACCTTTTTCGGCCATGAACCGGGAACGATCTCGATCAGCTTCTCGGCCAGATCGATATACCCGGGATACATCACGATATTGAAGCAGGTGTGCAGGAACTGGTCGGCCTGCGCTTTTACAGCCTGCACCACATCCGGGTGAGCGTGCCCCACGTTCAGCGTGCCAATTCCGCCCGCGAAATCCAGGAACGCATTGCCGTCAACATCGGTCAGCTTCGTGCCGGAGGCGTGCGAAGCGAAAACCGGCGGGCCGTTCGCGACGCCACGTGCCACGGCGGCATTCCGCCTATCGAGCAGTGATGCGCACTCAGGGCCAGGAACGGCCAATTCTTGATTCAGCCTCATGCGGCTCCCTCCCCGGCGGCAATCGCCATGAGCGGAGTTAAGCGTGTACATTTTTGTGTGTCAACTATCTTGCAATCGATTGTACAATCTGTTGTCGAGACGATTGATCTATCTGTTCAGCCGCTCTATCGAAGGGAACCGACACCGTGAGGTTGCAGAATGCCTAGGCAAAAGAGAAAGGCGGCGACTGTCGTGGGTGCCATCGCCGACATGCGCAGGAAAATTTCCTCGCGGGCGATCAGCCCTGGCAGCCGCATTCCGGAAGAGGATCTGGCCCAGGCCTATGATTTGCCCCGAGCTAAGGCGCGCGAGGTCCTGGCGACCCTGGAAGACCGCAGCCTGATCACACGAGAACCCAACAAGGGTGCAATCGTCGCCGCGGTTGATATGGAGACCACCTATCGCCTCTACGAAGTACGGGAAGCGCTCGACGGCCTCGCCGTCCGGCTGGCGACCCTGAACTCGAAAAAGGGCGATTGGGACGACATCAGCGAATTGTTCGGCCCGTCCTTCGAGGAAAGCCTGAAGGCAGGCGATATCGACCGCCATGTCGAGGCAATCGAGACGTTTCGAACCCGCATAACCGAAGCCGCACGCAACCCCGTACTCACCGATCTGATCGAGCGCATCTACGATCGCACCCGCGTCACGATCCGCCGTGTGGCACTCCTTCCCGGCCGCGCCCAGGCGGGCATACTTCAGTATCGGGCCGTGCTGGCGGCAATCATCCGCGGCGACGCGGACGAAGCCGAGTTGCGCATCAGAGAGTTGAACAGAAGCGCGCGCGAGTACATCGAGCGTTACAAGGATTACGTGCTCTAGCCGAACGCATATCGCCCGCCGCATCGTGGCACACGCAGAGCGATCGGCAGATCACATTGGCAGCGGCTGTCCGGATGGTGGTTGATAGGGTCGTCGCCAGTCGGGCCGAGCCCTTCGCGCGGGCGAGGTCGCGGTCTTCCATTGTATCGCGGCCTGGCTCCGCGCTGTTCAAGGGGCCCGCAACCGGCTGAGCACAAACAGGGCGAGCGCCGCAAAGGCCCCGATCGTTGCAACCGCAGCCGATAGCAGGAGCGCCCCCGCCTCGCCATAGCGCGTGATCGTGGCCGCGTAGGCGATCGGTGCCGTGGCCGATAGCAGGAAGCTCGGGGCTACGAGCGTCCCAACGAAGCGTCCATAGCTCGCCGGATCGAACAGGATGAGCGGCACGGTGCCCCGCGTGATCGTCAGCAAGCCGTTGCCAGCGCCGTACATGAAGGCGAAGACAAGCGCAGCCTGCCACGTAGATACCGCCAGGAATCCAGCGACGAAACTGACGAGCAGGACGACGGTGGCAAAGAGGTTCAAAGCGATTGGATCGACCCGTGCGCCGAACAGGACCTCGCAGAGCCGCGCCGCCGACTGGCCGATCCCGCGGAAGCTCGCGGCCATGATTGCAGTCGTCGCGCTCAACCCCAGGCCAACCATCATCGCGATCATATGCGCCGACATCCCGGAGTTCAGGAAGTTCGCCAGCGTCACGATCAAGGCAAACAGGCCCGCCGCCCAAACCTTCTGACGCGGGGTTTCGACGCGGCCGGTGCGGGGCCGGGGGGACGGCATGATCGGCCGCGAAGCGACGGGTAAGGTGATCAGCAGCGGAAGCGCCAGCAGAGCTATCGCCGCGTAGGCGAACACGGCTCCCCGCCAGCCCAGGATTTCCGCGAGAGCACTGCCGATCGGCCAGAAGACCGTCGAGGCCAAGCCTCCCAGGAGCGTGATCTGGGATATGGGGCGGCGCGCGTCACGGCCCAGCAGCCGCGCCAGCGTGGCGAAGGCGGCGTCATAGAGCGACATGCGCATGCCCAGACCGAGCATGATCCAGGCCGTGAAGTAGAGCGCAAGATTGCCTCCCAGAGCGAGCAGGAGGCAGCCCAGGGCATTGAGCCACGCTCCCCCGATCATGACGGAGCGCCCTCCCCTTCGATCGATCAGTGCGCCGATCGGCGCAGAGCTAAGCCCCATGACCAGGAGGGCAAGCGAATACCCGCCGTAGACCGCCTCCCGCGACCACCCCGTATCCGCGACGATCAGGTTGCCGAACGCCCCGATCAGGTAATACGTCACCCCCCACGAGATGAGCTGCGTGAGACCGAGATTGAAGACCGCCCAAGGGCGCATCATGCCGGGACCGATGGATACGAACCGTCATCCGGCGGCGTATCTGCGCTCTGGCCCAGCGGCCTTTGCATCAGCACCGTGTCCAGCCACCGTCCCAGCTTGAAGCCGATCGCCCGAAAGGTGCCGACCGGTTCGAAGCCGAGGCGGGCGTGCAAGGCGATCGAGCCGCGATTATCGCTATTTCCAACGACGGCCACCATTTGGCGCCAGGGGCCCATCTCGCAATTGTCGATGAGGGCGGCCAGCAGCCCGCTCCCAATGCCGCGCCCTGCCATTCCCGGCGCCACATAGACGGAATCCTCAACCGTGTATCGATAGGCGGGTCGCGGCCGGTAGCACATCGCATAGCAATATCCGACGACATCCGCGTCGATTTCCGCCACCAGGAAGGGAAGGCCGAGGTCCAGGACAGCGGCGCGCCTGGCCGCCAGCTCGTCAAGCGAAGGCGGAACGGTCTCGAAGCTGGCGAGCCCATGCAGAACATGATGCGCATAGATCTCTCGGATGGTCTCGAGGTCGCGCTCTTGCGCCGTGCGGATTGCGATCCTGGATGATGAGATGGCCGATGGCTGCATAGGGCGTTCCGCCAGGCTGGACATGCTTCGCTCTTCGAAAGTTGATCCTGGCCACTGGCTACGCCTCGCCCCATCATTAAGGAAGATTTGCCTGGTTATACGGAGCATGAGATATTCTTTGGGTGTCCAATCTCAGCCTCGATCAGCTACAGGCCTTCGTCGACGTCGTGGAGCTGGGCAGCTTCACCGCTGCGGCCGACCGCCGAGGGCTCTCGCAGCCGGCGGTCAGCTTGCAGCTGCGCCAGCTGGAGCGACGTCTGGGAGTGACGCTGATCGAACGGATCGGCCGCAAATGCCAGACAACCCCGGCGGGCGATGAACTCCTGGGCTATGCGCACCAGATCGGCCGCCTGGTCGGTAGCGCGACGGAAGCCATGGCACGGCATGGCAAGGGCGCGATGGGACGTGTCAGGCTCGGGACAGGCGCGACGGCCTGTATCTATCTGCTGCCCCCGATGCTGAAGGAACTCCGTCGAAAATTCCCGACACTCGAGATCACGGTCACCACCGGCAACACGACCGATTTCCTCAAGGCCATCGAGGAGAACGCGATCGATGTCGCATTGGTGACGTTGCCGGCGGCGGGCCGCATGCTGGACGTGACCCCGGTACTGGATGATGAGTTCGTGCTCATCGCTCCGCAGGACCTACCGCTCCCCACAGAGGTCGATCCGGCCTGGCTCGCCGGGCGTCCCGTGATTCTCTTCGAGCCCGGCGGGAGGACGCGCAGTATTGCCGACGCGTGGCTCTCTCAGTCGGGGGTGACGCTCAGGCCGATCATGTCCCTGGGGAGCGTGGAAGCCATCAAGGAACTCGTCGGAGCGGGGCTGGGTTGTGCCGTTCTGCCAGGCATGGCAGTCGCGGGCCACCGGGCACCATCCGGCGTTGCGGTCCGGAGCCTGACCCCGAGCCTCAAGCGTACCCTCGCGATCGTCGTCCGCCGCGACAAGAAACTGCACAGGGGACTCGTGGAGACGATCCGCGCTCTGGGCAAGCTCTCCGTCTGAACGGACTCGACAGGGTCTCGCCAGCACCTTTCGGGACATTGCGGGATCGTCGCAGGCGCGACCTTTTCAGGTGGCAGGCCACCCGGCAAAATTCCGGCGGCGAATGTCGGTACAGGGGCTCGAGCTTCGTCCTTGAACCGAAGGGAGGTCTGCAGATGCTCTACACCGTGCTGTGCTACCACGACGAGGATATCACGGCCGCTTGGTCGCGCGAGGAGGAAGCCGCCGTCGTCGATCAGCTGATTGCCGTACACGACAAATGGGGAGGGACGTTCAGGCCGGTGGTTCGGCTGATGCCCACCAATACCGCGACGAGCGTTCGCAAGAGCGGGACACTCGTCACCGACGGTCCCTTTGCCGAGACTAAGGAACAGCTGCTCGGCATCTATGTGATCGAGGTTGCCGATCTTGAGGAGGCGCTCGCCGTGGCTCGCGATCTCGGTCGTGCGAACCCCACCGCCAACTACGAGGTCCGACCGGTGATGGCCCTCGTTCCCGACGCAGGCTTGGCCGGGGCCAGCTAGAATGCCCGACCTGGGTCCGATGGACGCGACGCTCGCGGCCGCCCGCCCCCAGGCGGTTGCCGCATTGCTTCGGCACTTTCGCGATCTCGACCTGGCCGAGGAGGCGTTTCAGGAGGCTTGTCTTCGCGCCTTGAGGAACTGGCCGAAGAACGGGCCGCCGCGCGACGCCACGGCCTGGCTGATCATGGTCGGCCGCAACGCTGCGATCGATGCTGTTCGCCGCCGGAGCAAGCTGACCGAATTACCGCCAGAGGATACGATTTCCGACCGCGAGGATGCCGAGCCGGGCCTGGTCGACCGCCTCGACCAGGCGGACTATCGCGACGACATGTTGCGACTCCTCTTCGTGTGCTGCCATCCCGACCTACCGGTGGCCCAGCAGATCGCCATGGCGCTGCGGATCGTCTCCGGCCTGTCGGTGAAGCAGATCGCGCGCGCCTTTCTCGTGAGCGAGACGGCAATGGAGCAGCGTATCGGACGGGCGAAGGCGCGAATCGCCAGGGCGGGCGTCTCCTTTGAGACGCCCGGGCCTCCAGAACGCGCCGCGCGCTTGGCGGCGGTCGCGGCGATGATCTACCTCCTCTTCAACGAAGGCTATACCGATCCCGATCCCCGCAGCGAGCGGTCGAGCCTGTGCGGCGAGGCGATCCGCCTGGCACGGTTGATGCTACGGATGTTCCCCACAGACCCGGAAATGATGGGTCTGCTGGCACTGATGCTGCTCCAGCATTCGCGCCTGCTGGCGCGGTTCGACGCGTTGGGCATGCCAATCCTGCTCGAGGAACAGGACCGCCTGCACTGGAATGGCGCGTTGATCGCCGAGGCGCTTGCGATGATCGACAAGGCGATCCGCCACAGAAGGCCCGGCCCGTACCAGATCCAGGCCGCGATCGCGGCGCTTCACGCGCGTGCGCAACGGCCGGAGGACACCGACTGGGCCCAGATCGAGCAGCTCTATTCGGCACTGGAACGCCGCACTCCCTCCCCTGTGGTGACGCTCAACCGCGCCGTCGCAGTCGCGAAGCTGCATGGACCGGAAGCCGCGCTCGTCCTGATCGCCCCCCTCACCGAACCACTGGCAAGCTACTTCTATTTTCACGGCGTGCGAGGTGCCTTGCTCGAGCAGGTCGGCCGGTTCGGCGAGGCGCGCGACGCCTTCGGCCGCGCCATCGCACTCGCCAACACACCTGCGGAGGCCGCACATATCCGGCAGAATCTCGATCGGCTGGAGAGAGAGGTCGCCGCGCAAAAAAATTCTGCGGGAGATGTCGGCCCGCGGTGAGTGGGATCGTCCTTGAGATGGAGGCAAGCAGGCCTCGGCCAAGGAGACCAGGAATGACCAAGATGATCTTCGTGAACCTGCCGGTGTCAGATCTTGCCGCGTCGACCCGCTTCTACGAAGCGATCGGCTGCCGGAAGAACGATCAGTTCAGCAATGAGAGCGCGTCGTCGATGGTCTGGTCGGACCTGATCACCTTTCAGCTTCTGACGCACGGCTATTTCGCGACCTTCATATCGAAGCCGATTCCCGATGCGCATGCGACCTGCCAGGTGATGCTCTGCCTGTCCTGCGACAGTCGCGAGGAGGTTGATCGCGTAGCCGCGACCGCCGGAAGCGCCGGTGGGAAGGACACTATTCGCGCCCCGATCGACCTGGGCTTTTTGTACAACCGCGCCTTCGAGGATCCAGACGGCCATGTCTTCGAGCTGGCATGGATGGATATGAAGGCCGCGATGCCCGCGGCAGACACCGTGTCGGCCTGACGGCGGCGAGCGAGAAGCAGGTCGCGAAGCTCGGCCCTATCGCCCAGCCGGCATCGCGGCCATGTTGCCAGCCAGCCCTGCCACGCCAGGGCGCCTCGTCAACGGTGATACAAGGAAGGGCGGGCCATTCCCAAATGCGTGACGGGGGCCGGCGCAAAGATCGAGATGGCCTTGGGGTGAACCTTGAAATGGGCCGGCGTTGCAGTGACGATCTCGCCGTCGGTATTGATCGGCATGGGCTTCCTCGTCTCGATGTCGAACTCGACGCATTTCGCTGTGCGAACCTCGCGCCATGCACCATGAGTTCCCGAGCGGAACGAACGCAGCATCAATGCCAGCTTCCCGAGGTTCTTCATCTCGAGGCTGTAGAGGTCGAGATGCCCGTCATCGATCTCGGCGTTCTCCTGCACCACATTGCCACCGCCATAGTGCCGCCCGTTGCCGACCGCGATCTGATAGGTCTCGACATCGATCGCCCGCCCCTTCTCGGTGATGGTCGCGCTGAACCGCGACGCCCGGGTCATGACCTTCATAGCGGCCAGCGCATAGCCCAGCCTTCCGAAACGCCTCTTCAGCACCGGGTCGAGACTTTGCGCGAGCTCGCTGCTCAAGCCGATGCTCGCGACATTGAAGAAGGCATGCCCATTGACCGTGCCGACGTCGACCGGGCGCGTTTCGCCACGCGCGATCACGTCGGCGGCTCCCATAAGGTCCATCGGTATGTCGAGCGTTCGGGCGAGGTCATTGGCCGTGCCCATCGGAATGATTCCCAACGGTAAGCCGCTTTCCATCGCCGCAAGCGCCGCCGAGGACACCGAGCCATCGCCGCCGCAAACGATGACAAGGTCCGCCCTATGGCGCAGGCGTACGATGTCGCGGGCAATCTCGGGCAATGCCTCGAAGGTCTCAACGCTGACACTGAGCCCGCCGCCTTCCAGCCGTTCGAGGAGAGGCGTGATCGACTCCTGGCCACGCCGCGCCTTGGGATTGCGCAGCAGCAGCGCGCGCTTCTGAAGCAATTGGCTCATCGGCTCTTGGGTTGGCAGAACATCGGGCAAGGCAGGTGGGGAAGCTGCCCGCTGATTTCAACCGCAAGGCTCCATCTCTGGCGGTCCGACCAGATCTTGTCCTGATCGCACGGACCGGCTTCCCGTTGCGCCGAAATCGGACCCCGAGCCCCGCCCGCACGGAAGACGGGCGTGAGGCCATTGGGCCGCCGGGACTCAACCCAAGATTGCGCAAAAGCGCAGGTTGCGGCAATCGCAGATATCGTAAGGTCCGACGGAAACCTCAGGCTGCTTCTGCCGACGGCGGCGGCTCGGTTGGTGTCGAATCCGGTCTCGCGCACAGCGCCAGCATGGCACGCGCGATCTCGGCCTCGCCCATGATCGTCAACGTCGCCCCGCATTTGGTCAGGTGCTCGACCTCCGCATCCGAATGCGCGCGGGCGACGATCGGCAGCGTCGGGTTGTCGCGCCGGGCCTGCTCGCAAACCTGGCCCGCCTCGAAGCTCTGCGGAATCGCCACGAAGAGCCGTTTCGCCCGCGCCACACCCGCAGCCGAAAGGACTTCGGGATCGGCGGCATTCCCGACGATGATCTCGGCCCCATCACGCCTGGCGGCCTCGATCGCATCGGACTGGTCCTCGATCACCAGCAGCTTCTCGCCATGCGCGAGCAGCCCGGCACCGAGCAACGAGCCGACACGCCCGTAACCGACAACGATCATATGCGCGGAGAGCGAGGTCGGCACGATATCCCGCTCCGGCTCAGGCGTCGGGGCGGGAATCGCCGCGCTCTGCTTCGGCTTTGCCGGCTGCGCCTCCGTGCTGATCTTCTCGACGATCGCGAACAGGACGGGGTTGAGCAGGATCGACAGGATCGCACCTGCCAGGATCAGATCGCGCCCCTGCTCGGGCAGGATCGCGAGCGAAACGCCAAGCCCGGCCAGGATGAAGGAGAATTCGCCGATCTGCGCCAGACTGGCTGAGATCGTCAGCGCCACGGCATTCGAACGGCCGAAGGCTCGCACGATTAGCCAGGCCGCGACTGATTTGCCGATCAGGATGATCGCAAGCGTCGCGAGCAGTGGCCCCGGCGCGCGCAGCAGAATCCCCGGATCGAACAACATCCCGACCGAGACGAAGAACAGCACCGCGAAGGCATCGCGCAGCGGCAGGGATTCCTCGGCGGCGCGCTGGCTGAGCGGTGACTCGCTCAAGATCATGCCCGCAAAGAAGGCACCAAGCGCGAACGAGACACCGAACAGGCTGGCTGCCAAGAAGGCGACACCGAGAGCGACAGCCAGCACCGCCAGCCGGAACAGCTCCCGCGAGCCGGTATGGGCGACCCAGTGCAGGCACCAGGGAATGACGCGGCGACCGACAATGAGCATGAAGGCGACGAAGGCGATGACCTTGGCGAGGGTCAGCCCGAGCACACCCCACAGCCCCAGATCGAATTGGGCCGCAAGCGGGCTCGGAGCTCCGGGACGCGCGCCGTTCAGCGCGTCGGCGACCGCCGGAATCAGGACCAGCGCAAGGACCATGGCGAGATCTTCGACGATCAGCCAGCCGACCGCGATCTTGCCCTTCTCGGTCTGGACGAGGCGCCGCTCCTGGAGCGCCCGCAGCAGCACGACCGTACTCGCCACCGAAAGAGCGAGGCCGAAAACCACACCCGCGACCCATGTCCAGCCCAGCAGCAGACCGAGGCCAAGGCCCAGCAAGGTCGCGACGCCGATCTGTACGATGGCGCCGGGAACCGCCACCGCTTTGACCGAAAGCAGATCCTTCAGCGAAAAATGCAGGCCAACGCCGAACATCAGCAGGATGACGCCGATTTCGGCCAGCTGATTGGCAAGCCCCTGATCCGCGACGAAACCCGGGGTGAACGGCCCGACCGCGACGCCTGCGAGCAGATAGCCGACAAGAGGGGGGAAGCGGAATTTCTGGGCGAGCGCCCCGAAGACGAAAGCAAGGCCGAGGCCCGCGACAAGGATGGCGATCAGCGGGCCGTGATGCATTGGTCTCCCGGAGCGGTGAGTGATGAAAAGGGGGTTGCCAGACCATGGCGGGCGGAAGGCAGAATTTCAACCGCCGCGCGCCAACCTCCTGACTTCAGGGAGCAATATTGGTGCCGTTCGTGCCCGGCGAATTGTCGCAAGGGGCGCTTGCAGCAGCCTGATGGTAAACGGAAACTTTACGAACGCGAACCGCTACGGCGGCGCAACACCTGTGATCAGGGGCGTGGCTTCTCGAGCAGGACCTGCCCTTGTTTTTCGACCCCGAGCTTGAGCTTCTCGGCGAAGACCGCGAGCACCCAGGGCAGCATCACCTCGATGCGGACGAGCGTGTCCTCGACCTCGAGCTTGCCTCGGACGGTATAGCCAAGTGCGGCGACGCCGAACTGGACGGTGTTCCCGTCCCAGGCCTCCTCGACCAGTTGCATCTTCACCATGCCGAGCTTGTCGCGGATCCGGTCGATACCGCTGCGCAACCGCTCGAGGGCGGCTTCACGTCCAAGATCATGTGAAACGGTGATGCTGACAGGCTTGGCCATGGCGCTCTTCAATCAGGACGACTGACTGTCATGTGATGTATCGCCGCCCGATATCCAGAGGCACGCCCGGCCAATGATCTCATAAGACCGGGCTTCGACCGAAAGCGCCTTCCGCTCACCGCGAGAAGGCGCTGGAGCACAGCGAGCGCGCGGCCTGAGTGTGCGCGAGCCACCAATAATTGCGCTCGCTCAGCGCCCGGTGACCGCGCGCAGTGACACGCCACAGGCCATCCGCCGGCTCCACAAGTCCCCGCTGCCTCAGCGACAGCAACACGGCATCGTCGAAGATGAAGTGCTTGGTCTCCTCGTCCAGGCTTTCAAGGGCAATCCATTCCGGGTCGGTCATGATGGGGTTGCACTGCATCTGAAGGTGCTGTGTTTCCATGATCATCTCCTTAGTCGGTCCCGATCGGATGGTGACGACCTCGCATCCAATCTGGGCACCCTCGTGACCGGAAGTCGGCCTCAACAAGCCTTAGCCGGCAGGCTCGGCACATTTCCGTGAACGCGGACGGAACTCTGTCGCTGCAGCATCGTTCAGTTTGCACACCCGAAACGAGAGACTGGAGTGTCCGCGATGGCGACCAACAATGCGTTTCCGCCCGACATGCCGAAGGATTGGGACGAGGCAGAGGACGAGGCCAAGCGTGCCGGCAATACGATCCGCGCCAAGGCGGCCGATCTCGCCGGGACTGTGAAGGACGGCTATGACCGCGCCAAGGACGCGATCAGCGATGTGGATCCTGGCGAGGCAGGACGCTACGCCCAGGAAAAGGGCGAGGTCGCCCTGCGCACCATCCAGCGCCATCCGGTCGTCGCCTTCGGCCTCGGCGCCCTCAGCGTCGGCTTGATCGCCTGGGCGAGCATGCGACCGGCACGGCCGCAATGGGAGCCCGACTACGGGCGCCTGCGCCGGCTCTTCTCCGACTATGGCGGAGACGACATGATCAAAGCAGGACAGGATTCAATGAAAGCCGGCGGAAGCTGGCTGCAATCGTCAGGCAACATCGCCCAGGATTATGCCCGTGATGGCAGCCGCCTGCTGGCGAAACGGACGGAGAAGGAACCGCTTGCCGCGCTGCTTGGGATTGGCATCGCGGTCTATGTGCTCGGCTCGCTGCTGACTTCGTCGAGCGAACCTGCGCCGGCACCGGCGCGACGCCGCAACGCGAAACGCTAAAGCATCGGTCCGAAAAGTGGATTGCGGTTTTCGGGGCAGCCGCTGCAATCGCAGAAGATGACATCATCGGACGGGATACGAGATCCGGTCTGAGATCTAAAAAGGCGACCGGCCGCGATCTGCAGCCGGTCAACCAGTGTGCGCTTCAAATATAAATCCGGGAGGCCGAAGCCTCCCGGAAACGGACTGTCACCACCAGTAGCCGGGACGGCCATAGTAATAGCCGCGACCGTAATAGGGGCGCGACGCCGCGGCACCGACAATCGCGCCGCCGACGACGCCTGCGGCAACGCCGGCTGTCACCGCACTGGCGGTCTCATTCGATGCACGGCGGTTCTCGACATAATTGGCGGAACGGCACTGCTGATAAGCCCGCGTGCCGGGGCGGAAGCCCTGAGCTTCGCAGGTGACTTCTGCGTCGGCCATCGATTCCTGTGCGGTCTGGCACCCGGCCAGCCCCGCGGCCAGGAGCCCCACGACAATAAGAGAACGCATCAATATATCCTTTTTCAGCCACCCAAGACCGCCAATTCGCATGAAAACTATCGCTGCGGCAACCGTCAAGGCAGACGAGATATTAAGGTTTCCGCATGTGTGGCGTTCCGGATACGCCCGCTATCGGCGGGTCTTCTGCGCCGGCTTTTCCGGGGCGGCCTTTCCTGAACGGGTCAGCGAGGTGATCGCGAGCGCCGGCTTGCCGGACTTCTCCGCGATGAGCTGGTCCTGTTCCATAATGGCCTCGCGCGCCGGCTCGTCACCATCGAGTCCGCCGAGCAGGTCGGAGGGAACCCGACGGTTCGAAGAGCGCGAGCCATCGGAATAGACGATGTCGAACATGACGAACTCGGCATCGAGCGGTTTGGATTTCTTGCGGGCCATGGTCGATCCTTATGCAGAAGGCCGCCGGCGGGGAGCGCGGCGCGATGGGCCTGCGGCCCTTGAGGCGACCTGAGTGAAAGCGGCCCCGGGATAGAACACCTGTGCCCGCGGTTCAATGCGATCATCCGCGGCGGCCTGATTCTCGAAATTGCAGCCAGGCGGCCGATCGTGCGAAATGTGATATGGCCACACACAGGCCTTCAGGAAAGACCCCGATGCTACTGCGCCCGATACTGCTCCTGTCGACGCTCACACTCACCGCTTGCGCCGTTCCGAACTCGCGCTCCAATGCAGTGGTCGTCACGGAGAACAAGGAAATCGTCGCATCCTGCAAGCAGATCGCAGAGATCAATGGCGATTCAACCATCAATCAGACGCTGCTGATCGACAGCGCCCGCGACAGCGCGCTTGCCCGGCTGAAGATCCGCGCCGCCGAAGCCGGCGGGACACATGTCGTCTCACCGGTCGCAGCCCACACCTGGAAGGGACCCAGCACCGCCGGCACGGTCTATAAGTGCTGAGACCATCGCCTGGCTGATCGGCCCCAGGCTCGGATTGCGTCGGGTTTCGTTCCCTGCTTCGCGGCAGCACTACAATAGGACGCCCCGCGGCAAACGCGCGCTCGGTTCAGGATGGACCTAGCCGAGGCGCCGGATGACCTTCTCGCCATTCGGCCAGGGGCCACGTGCGCGCCCGGAGCGCTTCTCATAAGGCAGGTAGCGGTACCCGGACAGCACCGGCGCCGGAAACTCCGGCACAGGATCGAAGATCCAACATTGCCGCCTGATCCGTTCCGCTTCGGTTTGAGCTTCGGCACAGGCCATGATCTGAGAGCGCTCCCAGAAAGCCTCGGCGCGCGACGGCAGCGCGGCGAGGACTGTCGCTGCCGCAAGGCCGGTCAACAAAACTCTGCTCATGAGACAGTCATGGATTGGAGCCTCTTCGGTCTGCGCATCCGTCTCGCATCGTCCAGCATAACATCGTCTGCGTCTTACCGGGTCGTAAACACCACACTCGAAAACCTTCGACTGTCGACCACCACTGCCAAGGGACTCTTCGCTTGACGATGAAACCGAGCCCGGCCCAGCTTCCCTCCATAACGCCATGGGGGATATCGAATCGATGCGGCAGCACGTCTCGAAAGTCGGTGCCGCAATTTGCGTCTTCGCCAGCCTGTCAGCGGGACCGGCGCTTGCGACGGAAGGCGGCGCCAGTCTTTATATCCCGGGCTTGCGCGGACCTCTGTCGGGCCTGGTGCCGCCGCCGGGCTTCTATTTCCAGAATGATTTCTACAGCTATTCCGGTAGCTTGCCGGGTTCCCGCCGGCTCCAGCTCGGCGGCGCCGTCCTCAGCGATGTCAAGGTCGAGGCGCGGGTCAATTTTCTGACACCGACCTGGGTGACTCCGCTCGAGGTGTTAGGCGGCAATCTCGGCTTCGCCGTGACCCTGCCCTTCGGGGTTCCGAGAATCAGCGCTGGCGCCGTGGTTGCCGCGCCGCGTCTGGGACGCGCCTTCGCCTTCAAGCAGCGCGATGCCACCTTCAATATCGGTGATCCCGTCGTCACCAGCTTCATCGGCTGGCATTCCGGCAATTTCCACTGGACGACCGGCGTTGCCGTCAACATTCCGGCCGGGGCCTATCAGGAAGGACAGTTGTCCAATGTCGCGCTTAACCGCTGGATCGGCGACCTCTACGGTGCCGTGACCTATCTCAACACGTCCACGGGACTTGAAATCTCAGCCGCAGGCGGCTTTGAGATCAACGGCACGAACAACGCCACCGACTACAACAGCGGCAACGCCATTCACGCCGATTTTTCGATCAGCCAGTACCTGAGCAAGGACTTCTCCATCGGCGTGCAGGTCGGCCATTACCAGCAAGTGAGCGGGGACAGCGGCAGCGGCGCCTCGCTGGGTCCGTTCAAGGGTCGTACCACCGCGATCGGCGGCACCATCGGCTACAATTTCGAAGTTGGTGGCGTCCCGATTTCCACGCGACTGAAGGTCCTTCGCGAGGTCGGGGTCGAGAACCGCCCGCGCGGTACGATCGGGCTCTTTACAGTCGCCTTCCCGCTCGGAGGACAGTCGGCTCCGGCGGCGCCCAAGTCGACGATCGTCAAGCACTGACCCCACGCATGGTCAAGAGCCCTGGTCCGTCTGGCGACAAGGAGCTTTGCCAGATTCGCGGACGCAGCGTCCGCATCATGGCTCTCCTCTCGCTCCGCCAAGGCTGAGCCAAAGCGGCGCGCTGGCGCTGGTCGGTGACGCCGACATGTCAGGCTGTGATGCCGGCTGCCCGCGGAGAGCCTTGTCATTTCCGTCCATGGAGCCAAGATGTGACGCTGTCATTTGCTGCGGCCGAGCTGGCCTCGCATGACATCATCGCGACAGCAGCAGGCCCGTCGTGCGAGCGCGGTGTCGACGCCCCGGCAATCCAAGGGAACACCATGATGGACAAGGACTCTGAGGCCAGTTCGCGCAGTGCGATCGATGGCGAGATCGGAATTCTCGCACGTCGCAAGATTGAGGCCGGCATCATCGCCCCGATCTACGAGGTCATGCGTGAAAAGCTGGGCGAAGAGCTGGCGCAATCCATTCTCGACACGGCGATCAGGCGGGCCGCCATTGAAACCGGCAAGGCTTTTGCCGCCAAGACACCGGGAGGTACGACGCTGCGCACGTTCCAGGAACTCCAGGATCTCTGGACGCAGGACGATGCGCTGACGATCGAGGTCGTCAAGGCCACCGACGCGGAGTTTCACTATAACGTCAAACGGTGCCGCTATGCTGAGACCTATCGGGAGATGGGCCTCGGCCATATCGGCCATTTGCTCTCCTGCAATCGCGACGGCGTCTTTTGCACGGGTTACGACCCGCGGATCTCGCTCGAACGCAGCCAGACTGTGATGGAGGGCGCTTCGCACTGCGATTTCAAGTATCGCTTCTCGGACAAGGCCGAGACCGCCCCGGAGTGAACGGCACTGCGTCGTGCCACCTCGCCTCACCGGCACGGGCATCCGCAAGAAGGGATGCAACCGCAAGCCAAAGTCCGGGAGGGGCCGAGCCAGATTGTCGCAACGAGGGAACGCTGGAGCGGCCTCACGGTTTCCCCCAGTTGTGACTGGCGAAGGGAGCGGCAGATGGCCAGCAAGGACAATGCCCAGCGGGAAATCCGCAAGATCGCCTATGCGCTTTGGATGGAACAGGGCCAGCCGGACGGTCGCGATCGCGAACATTGGGAAGCGGCCAAAGTCATTTGGGCTTTCCGCAACCCCGACGCCGGTGGGAAACAGGATGGCGATACGGCGCTAGAGCCCCGCTCTCACGCGGCTCGACCGTTGCCGGATCCCAGATAGTGCTCGGCTAGCTGATAGTAGCGCTCGGCCTCGATGCGATGACCGGCCAAGGCTTCGGCATCACCAAGTCTCAGGGCACGCTCATAGTGCTGTCGCGTGCCCTGGAGCGGCGCTTGCTCGGTACGCGCGGGCTGCGCCATCCGATGTAGAAGCGGACGCGACGGGGTGGAGTAGGTGCGAGGCATGGTTGCTTCTCCCTATCCTAGGATCTCAGCCACGATCTTGCGGAGTTCCTCACGGCTGAGGCCACAGGGTTCGGGCTTCCAGTTCGGATCTGCCCTGAGCGGGACAGTGGCATTCTTTCTCAAGATTCCGGGGCGCGCACGCGCCTCGGTGGGCTTCATTTCAATGTTCTTGTGCATGTAAGTCCATTCGCCAGGCGGCGAGGCCGCACGGCATTCGTGTTGGAGAATCGTCGAGCGAAATGCATGCGACGGGCGCGCTGCATCGTGGCAGCGATCAAACGTCGAAGGGATACGGATTAAGGCCTCGCGCTCTTTAGAGCCATGGGCCAAGCCGAGCATTTCTAAGTCGACGCCGTACTGTTAGCCGAACAATGTGGCGAATTCAGGTTGCCCGAACACCGATCGAGCGAGTGGTGCAGCTTTTGCGGTAGCCCGGGCCTTCAGCCGGACCACGATTAGGCAAATACGCCCATTGCGCGCCACGCCCACGCAAAAGGCAGGACCTTCGTCGCTTGCCCGAGAACAGGCGCACGCTCAGCATCATGGCCTCCTTTCCCGTGGGGAGAACCAACATGATCGGATGGCTCGTCCTCGTTTTCATGAGCGGGCTTCTGCTCGGCGACATCATCGGAGCGCGTCGATGGCAGCGGCGGGCGGACGAAGCCCTGCAACTTGCAGCGCAGTCTCTCGTGCTCGTCCGGAGCCGCTCCGGACCGACAGGCAACCTGAAATGATGCGCCAAGCTTCGACCCTCAACAGGTCAGATTGCGCAGATCGCATTGGCGCGGTCATCAATGTCAGCGCCGCTGGCAGACAATGCCGCCTGGCTCTCGCCCTTGACGTCGCACGCCATTCAAGCCCTCCCGGCCGCTCCCGATCATGCAGATTCGGTGAATAATCGGTCAGGAGTTGCTGCGGCTGGGGCCAAAGGGGAAAAACGATGTCCGTTCTGTGGAAAGAGGCTGCTGCCCTCCCGAACAGCAGCCTCCTCCCGCAGAACGGCGTTCCCCCGAGATTATTACTAGCCCTGTGCTCTCTCCCGGCTGGCCGCAGGATTCCACACGCTTCGGCAGGCCGACAACTAGACTTTATGCTGCATACCATTGATCTGCGGTGTCGAGCTTCGCAACTTCCACGCGCGTCGCGCCGAGCCTGATACCTCTCCCGTCAGCTGCGCTCGACCACGAAGGTGATGCCCGGGAGACGAGGTTTGCCTGAAGCGCATCGCGGCGCGACGCATCCGGCGCATGCGGTCGCGTGCCTGAAACCGAACACTCCGGCGCGGCGATCGATCTGGCGCGCGGGTTTCTGCGATGTTGCTGACTAGCCACCCCAAGCGACACGGCCCGGCCCCTTATTCGAAGGGCCGAGCCTCATTCAAGGCTATGGCGATTCAGCTTACTTCGCGAAGCGGCCTTCATATTTGAACTGCGGCGCCGCCTTCAGCTGGTCCTTGGTGGCGTTGATCCTGGCATTCCACTTCTTGTCCGTCGCATTCCAGGTAATGGCGAGCGCGTTCGGGCTGACCGCAACATAATGGGTGCCCATACCCAGGAAGCCGCCAACCGACAGTATGTAGGAGGCAAGGGAGTTACCGGCGATGACGACATCCTCGATCTCACCCACATTCTCGTCACCGGCATTCCTGACGTTGAGCCCCTTGAGACTGCTGGTGAGGGCGGATGCTTCGTTCACCGAGACGAAGACCGGAGCCTGAGCCGGAGTGGGGGCGGTCTGCGCGAAAGCGGCGCTGGAAAGCACGGTGGCGGCGAGAGCAAGGGCGATGGGGCGCATTTTTGGGATAACCTTCTTGTTGGGCCGCAGGCGGAGACCGCTACGGCGTGACAGAGAGGTAATTCCCGGGGCCCCGATCGGTTCCGCGACTATGTGCAGTGCGACAAGAGGGCTCGCGGCCCGATCGGACCTTTGACGTCTGCGCCGTCCGCCGGGGCCATCCGCAGGAGCGCGCGGTTGGCGGGGGCTTCGCGCAGGAGGATCACGATTTTCGGAAAGTGATGATCCATTCGCCGCCTGGGGCGTTTAGCCGGCAGGAGGAACGGCCATGAAACATGATCTCATGCCCAAGGCATTCACCGTGATGCTCGCGACGACCGCGGTAACATCCGCTTCAGCCCAGCAGGCTACGATCGACGAAGCATCCTTTCTGCAGGCCTTCGAAGGACGCTTCACGGGCACCGGAAAGCTCGAGAATGCGGGCGGATCGAGCCATAACCTGAGCTGCAAATTCGACGGCGACCAGCAGGGTTCGCGTGTCACCCTGACCGGCCAATGCTCGACCGCGCTCGTCTTCTCCACCACGGTCAGGATCGATCTGCGCTACGATCCCAGGACGCAGCGCTATGATGGCGAATTCCGGGAGAGCAAGGGCACTGTCGCGAACCTCGCCGGCACGCGTCGCGGCGACAATCTCGCCTTGTCCTTCCGCGAGACGGCGGAGAGCGTTCGTCCCAATCCTCCGGCCACCCTGACGATCAGTCGGCACGCGGAAGGGTTGGCCCTGGCGATGCGAGCGAGCCAGCCGGGTCGAGGGCAGAACCTGGACCTACGCCTCAGCGAAAAATAGGCGCGGCGCTGAGGCACGAGGCTTGTGAAGGACAGTTCGCGTATAGTCTTGCCCTATGACCAGATCTCTTCATCTCCTCGGCGCGATCGCAGCATTGGCGCTCGCTGCTTGCACGGCGGCCGGCCAACCATCCAGTGCCGTTCCGCCAAGCCCCTGCTCGCCTGAAGGAGCCAAGCGCCTTGCAGGACAGATCGGCAAGAGCGACGCCGAGGTCCTGCGCGCAACCGGCGCAAGTATCGTGCGACGTCTGTCACCTGGCTCGCCCATGACGATGGATTATCGCCGGGAGCGGGTGACGATCGAAGTGGATGGCAGCGGAAAGATCCTGCGGGCGTTCTGCGGCTGACGCTCAACGGCGCTCCCAAGCGGGACTGCCATGGCTCGGAGCGATGAAACCCCTGGCGGGATAATGGCGGACAGGGAGGGATTTGAACCCCCGATACCCTTGCGGGTATGCCGCATTTCGAGTGCGGTGCATTCAACCACTCTGCCACCTGTCCGCGGTCGCCTTCGGTCGAAGCGGGCTGGTTACTACACGCCGCATCGGACGGTTACAAGTCTCCTCGCTGTCATAAATCCGACGAATCTGACGCCGCGCGACTTGACCTGAGGAGCCGCCAAGACTATCGAGCCTCGTCCGGCGTGGGGAAACCCGCGCCTGATCTCTTTTGCGTGTCCGGCTCCGCGCTGCGGTGTCCGGCATGATCGAAGAGTGAACCCGACCACGTAACGACTGCCAAAAAGCCGTCCCGCATGCGCCTTGCGAGGCCATGACAGGGCGGGGCTGAACATGGAGAACAACGATGTTCGCAGTCATCAAGACCGGCGGTAAGCAGTTCCGCGTCGCCGCGAACGATGAAATCACCATTGCCAAGCTCGAAGGCGAGCCTGGCGATACCGTTGCCTTCGGCAACGTCCTGATGCTGACCGACGGCGAGAAGTCGACGCTCGGCGCGAAGGAACTGGCCGAGATCACCGTTGCCGGTGAGATCGTGCGCCAGGCCCGCGGCGAGAAGGTCATCGCCTTCAAGAAGCGCCGCCGCCAGAACTCGAAGCGCAAGCGTGGCTTCCGCGCCGAGCTGACGATCGTGCGCATCACCGACATTCTCACGGGCGGCAAGAAGCCCGAGATGAAGAAGGGTGACGCTTCGACCGTTGCCGTGAAGGCCGCCGCCAGCGCCGTCAAGGGCAAGGCGAAGGCTGAAGCCAAGGCCGAGGCGCTCGACGCCTCGAACCTCTCGCTGATCTCGGGCGTCGGCCCGACCATCGAGAAGAAGCTGCGCGCTGCCGGCATCACCTCCTGGAACGACATCGCCGCCTGGTCCGAGGCCGACGTCGCCAAGTGGGACGAAGAGCTCAAGCTGCGTGGCCGCGCCACCCGCGAGGAGTGGGTCGTTCAGGCCAAGGAACTCCTGGCCGGCAAGCCCCCGCGCGCCAAGGTCGACCAGGCCGAACAGGCTTCCGGCGAGGACTACTGACAGCTCCTGTCAGGCAGTCTTCGGCTTTCATCTCCGAACCGGTGGCTTTTGCCGCCGATTCGGGTTAGAGAGACAACAGTAGTTTCGAGGTAGGGCGTTATGGCTCACAAAAAAGCAGGCGGCTCGTCGCGCAATGGTCGCGACTCCGAAAGCAAGCGTCTCGGCGTGAAGCGCTTCGGCGACCAGGCGGTCGTGGCCGGCAACATCATTATTCGTCAGCGCGGCACCAAGTGGCATGCCGGCGTGAACGTTGGCATGGGCAAAGACCATACGCTCTTTGCGACGACCAACGGACGAGTCCGATTCACGACGAAACTCGGCCGAGCTTTCGTGAACGTAGTCCCGGCCCAAGAGGCCGCAGAGTAAAAGGCGGATAGGGAAGTTCCTTGATCCGCCGGTTCCATCGAACCGATCGGATCAAGGGCAAGGCCCGACAAGGGTCTCCCGAAGGTCAAGCGAAAGGGGAGATGGGACCAAAGTCCCAGCTCCCTTTTTTCGTTTGCGCGACGGAGAGACCGATGTTCCCCGAATTGACCCGCGACGATGTCTTCCGGCTCGAGACCCGCCGTCTCTGGCTGCGTTGGCCGCGTATGGCGGACGCTTCCGCCATCCTGCGCCAGGCTGGGGAGAAAGCCGTGGCTGAGATGACGGCCTCGATCCCGCATCCCTATCCGGCGGATGCGGTCGAGCCCTTCATTTTCGCCATGCGCAAGGGCAATGCGCTCGGCGAGCATCTGGCGCTGGCGATCACGCCGCGCTCCCGGCCGAACGAGCTTATCGGCATGATCGGCGCCCACAAGCAGGCGACCGGCATCCCCTTCATCGGCTATTGGCTCGGCACCCCGCACTGGGGCAAGGGCTACACGACCGAAGCCGCGCAGGCGCTGATCGACACGCTCTTCACCTTGCTCGATATCCCGGCGATCGAGGCGGACACGCGCGTCATCAACCCGGCCTCGCGCCGGGTGCTGGAGAAGTCCGGCTTCCGGCAGGAGGGCTCCTTCCTGAAGTCGCTGCCGGCGCGCGGCGGGCTGTTCCCCTGTGAGCAGTACCGGCTCGACCGCTCGACCTGGGCCGCGCTGAAGAGCTGGGGCGCAACGGGCTGGACACACGCGCCCGAGATCGAGACCCCTGGCGAGTTCTGCGTCGCCTGAAACGAAACAGCCCCGGCGGATGATGCCGGGGCTGATTGCTGTTGGCCGTGAGCCTCAGGCTTACTTGACGAAGTTGCCGCCAAGCTCGTCATCGATATGGACGCGGATGATCTCCTCGAAGCTCGATTCCGCCTTGAAACCGAGCGCGGTCGAACGCTGCGGGTTGAAATTGCGCGGCCAGCCGGCAACGATGCCGTCGATGACCGGATCCGGAACCCGCTTGATCCGCTTCACCACATTCTCGCCGGCGACCTTGCGCAGCGCCTCGATCTGCTCCGCCACCGTGCAGGAATAGCCCGGCATGGTCAGGGTGCGGCGAGGACCGATGGCGCCGGTATCCATCGTCGCGGCATGGACGAGGAAGCCGACAGCCGAACGCGGCGAGGCATGCCAGTGCCGGACCTGATCGGAAACCGGCAGCACCGCCTCTTCACCGTTCAGCGGCTCGCGGATGATGTTCGAGAAGAAACCGGACGCCGCCTTGTTCGGCTTGCCCGGTCGCACGCAGATCGTCGGCAGGCGAATTCCGACCCCCTCGAAGAAGCCGCGGCGCGAGTAATCCGACAGCAGCAGTTCGCCGATCGCCTTCTGCGTCCCGTATGAGGTCAGCGGCGTGGTGAAGAACTCGTCCTCGATCTTCTCATGGAAGGGAGCGCCGAAGACCGCGATCGAGGAGGTGAAGACAACACGCGGCTTGTAGCCGCCGCCGACCTTGCGGATCGCTTCGAAGAGGTGGCGCGTGCCGTCGAGGTTGATCCGATAGCCCTTGTCGAAATCGGCCTCGGCTTCGCCCGAGACGATCGCCGCGAGATGGACGATCAGGTCGGGACGGGACGCGATCAGCGACTCGGCCTCCCCCTCGTTCGACATGTCGGAGACGACGACGTCGAAGATGAAGGGTGCTGCGGCTGGCGCGCTTGCAGCGACCACATCCTGGGCCGTGATCTTTGTGACCGGCTTGCCGCCGAGCTGGCCGTCATGGGCCAACCTTTCGATGAACTTGCGGCCGACCATGCCGGCGCCACCGAGAACGAGAATATGCATGGGGGGTTTCCTGGTGCTTGTTGTTGATCAATGTGGCAGGCGCCCGCCGAGATCATCCTCGATATGGACGCGGATGATCTCGTCGAAATCCTTCTCGGCTCGGAAGCCGAGTCGAAGCGCGCGCCTGGCCTCGAAACCAGTCGGCCAGCCGGCGACGATCTCGGTGACCGCCTTGTCCGGAGCGCGGCGGATCAGAATGACCGCCTTGTCGCCGGCGATGCGCCGCAGCGCCGCGATCTGCTCGCCGACCGAGCAGAAGACGCCCGGCATGGTCAGATTGATCCGCGGGCCGAGGGTTTCGCGGTCCAGCCCGGCAGCATGGAGCAGGAAACCGACGGCCGAACGCGGGCTCGCATGCGTGAAGACGAGGTCGTCGCCGACCGGCAATGACGCCTCCAGCCCGACCAGCGGCTCGCGGATGATGCTGGAGAAGAAGCCGCCGGCTGAGGCGTTCGGCTTGCCCGGGCGCACGGCAATCGACGGGAAGCGGATTCCGATGCCGTCGACGAAACCCCGCCGCGCGTAATCCGCAAGCAGCAGCTCGCCGATTGCCTTCTGCGTCCCGTATGAGGTCAGCGGCGTGGCATGGAACTCGTCCGGGATCACCTGTGGATAGGGCGCGCCGAACACGCCGCTCGATGAGGTGAAGACGAGGCGGGGCAGATATGCGCCGCCATCCTTCTGTCCTTCCCGGCGGATCGCCTCGAGCAGGGTCCGCGTCCCGTCAAGATTGACTCGATAGCCCTTGTCGAAATCACGTTCGGCCTCGCCGGAAATGACCGCGGCAAGATGGAAGATCACGAGCGGGCGGGCCCCGATCAGCTCCGCAGCGATGGCGCGGTCGGCGAAATCCTCGGTGCGGATCTCGACTTCGCCGTCGAAGCCCCGCGGTGTCTCCGGCGTAACGACGTCGCTCAGCGTCAGCTTGCTGATGGCCCTGCCCGCGCAAGCACCGTCCGCCGCCAGCTGCGCTGCGAGCTTGCGGCCGACCATGCCGGCCGCACCTGTCACCAGGACGTGCATCGACGCGTCCTTCCCTGCGTCAGAGCGCGAAGCCACCATCGGCAAGATGAATCTGCCCGGTGGTGTAGCTCGACTCGTCGGACCCCAGATAGACGGCAAGCCAGGCGATTTCCTCGGCTGTGCCGAGCCGGCCCATCGGCTGGCGGTCGACGAAGGCCTGACGCGCAGCCGCCTCGGTCGTCTTGGTCACTTTGGCGAGATCGGCGATGCGCTGGTCGAGCGAGGGCGACTGGATCGTGCCCGGGCAGATCGCGTTCGCGCGAACGCCCTTCTTGATGTAGTCGGCCGCAACCGCCTTGGTCAGGCCGATCACGGCCGCCTTGGTCGCGCCATAGACATAGCGGTTCGGAATGCCGCGCACCGAGCCGGCGCCCGAAGCGATATTGACGATGGAGCCGGCGCCCTTCGACAGCATCCCCGGCAGGAAGGCCTTGGTCGTGCGGTGCATCGACTTGACGTTGAGGTCGAAGGAAAAATCCCAGGCCTTGTCGTCGCAGTCCAGCACGGTGCCGTGGTGAACGAAGCCGGCGGCATTGACCAGGATGTCGATCGGTCCGACTTTCTCGGCGAAAGCGTCGACGGCCTTGCTCGAGAGAACGTCGAGCTTGCGCTTCTTCGCCTTGGGGATTCCCTCCAGCAGCGCGACATCCTTGTCCGTTGCCCAGACCGTCGCGCCTTCCCTGACGAAGGCTTCTGCGATCGCCCGGCCGATGCCCTGCCCCGCGGCCGTAACGACGGCGACCTTGCCCTTCAAACGTCCTGCCATGTCCTTGGTCCTCTTGTTAAGCCGGCTTATTATCAGAGCTGCTTGCGCATATGCGTCAGGCGCCGGTCGGCCAGATCAGTGTGATGAGTGATCGCGAAGCCCAGGCGCTCATACCAGGCGATGCGCTCGGTCAACTTTGCGTGGGTGTAGAGATGCACCGAACCAAAGCCGAGTGCGGCGGCGCGCTCATCGGCAAAGCGCATCAGCAGCAGGCCGAGCTTGCGCCCTTGTGCCCCCGGGGAGACCGCCACGCTCCAGATCGTGAAATCGTCTGGTGAGATCTCGAGAACAAGCGCGGCATCCAGCCCGTTGTCGCCGTCGACAAGCCAGACCTCATGCTCGGCCACGACCTGCGCATAGTCAGCGATCCGCGGCAGCGAAGGCACGCCGATAATGGACTCGTTCGGGGTATAGGCCGCGTTCTTCAGCGCGAGGATGGCGGGGATGTCAGCGAGCGTCGCCCTGCGCAAGGATAGCTCGCCGATCTGGCCCTGAGTTTGATTGAAGGTGGCGAGCGCCCGCTTCTGACGGCCTTCGGCGTCGAAATTCGCGGGCGCCAGCCAGCGCTGGAAGCCTTGCGCCCGTACCGGCCATTCGCTGTCGAGGATCGAATACCAGGCGGTGTCGCGATTCCTGCCCTTCACCACCATGTGCTGGCGGAACAAGCCTTCGTACTGGAAGCCGAAGCGAAGGGCGGCGCTCTTCGATGGATCGTTCAGAGCATTGCATTTCCACTCGAAGCGGCGGTAGCCGAGCGAAAAACCATAGGCGCCGCACAGATAGATCGCCTCTGTCGCGACCCGGGTCTGCTGCAGGCTCGGCGAATAGGTGATGTAGCCGACTTCGAAGACGCCGTGCTCGGGCCTGATCTCCATCAGCCAGAGATGGCCCTTGGCCTTGCCGTCGGCCTTGTCGATCACCGCGAAGGGCACGATGCCGGCCTTCGCCGCCATCATCATCAGCAGCTCGCGATAGCTTTCGCGGTCCTGTGGCGGATGGGCCGGCATCCAGGCCCAGATGTGATCGTGCCCGGCATTGGCCTGCCAGATATCGTCGAGATGCCGGTCCGGATCGATCGGCTTGAGCCGACAATAGCGCCCCTCCAGGACCTTGGCCGGCGGAAAGGGCGGCGCCTTCCAATCGGGGGAAAGGGTCATGGCTCGCCCCGGGCCTGCCAGGCGGAGAGATCGAGAGAAACCTTCCAGCCAGAACCGAGCTCGGCGGCAGCCGCATGCACGAGAGCTGTCCCCTCCGCCTCCCAGGCAAGCCGCTCGACCTCGTTTCCGAAAGCAGACGCCGCCTCGTCCTCCTCATCGTAGATCGCGTCGAACGCATCCATCCAGGCTTCCAGGCGATCGCCGAACGCCTCCGAGAGACCGGCATCCTCGGCGTCGATCGCCTTGCGCCTGCCCTTGGCGTCGAGCATCCAGAGCCCGCTTCGCCCGAGCCATTCGGGCGCGATGACGAGTTCAGTACTCACGAGCGCGCCTTGAGGTCATCCTCGAAGAACCTGTTGAGCGGGACCGACGGCCCGTTGCCGGCAAAGCCGGCAAAACTGCCCTGCTCAGCGATCAGGCGGGTCGCCTCGATGAAGGCAGCCCAGGCGGCGCGCGCCAACGCCGCGCCGATGGAGATGCGCCGGACACCGAGTGCGGCGACATCAGATACCGTCAGGCCGAAATCGCCATAGATCAGCGCGTTGACCGGCTTACCGCCGGCAGCCGCGACGATGGCTGCGATCTGCTCGCGTGTCTTTGGTCCGGGCGCATAAAGCACATCGGCGCCCGCCTCGGCATAGGCGGCAATGCGCCTGACCGATTCGTTCAGCGGGTCGTCATGGCCAGTGAGAAAGCACTCGGCACGCGCCGTCAGCAGAACGCCAGAGCCGGTTTCGTCGATCGCCCGACGCGCGGCGCGGATACGCTCGACCGCGAGCTCGAAAGGATAGAGTGGCACGTCATCACGGCCGGTCGCGTCCTCGATCGAGAGTCCGGCCACGCCGGTCGCCACGCAGGCTTTCACATTGAACGCGACATCGGTCGGTTCGTCGGCATAGCCGTTCTCGAAATCGGCGTTGATCGGCAGGTCCGGTACCGCTTTCACCATATCCGCGATATGGGCGAGCATCATGTCGCGCGGCACGTCCTGGTCCGCCCGCCCCTGCGTGAAGGCGAAACCGGCGCTGGTCGTGGCCAGCGCCCTGAAACCCTGGCCGCGCAGCCAACGCGCCGAACCGACATCCCACGGGTTCGGCATGACGAAGCAGCCGGATTGGTGAAGCGCACGAAAAGCGGCGATCTGCGGGCTGTCGGTCATTTTAAATCGTTTCAGATGCGAGTTGGCCGAGCGATGCCCCATACTGTCCGGGCTCGTGCCGTTTGTCAGCCCTTCACGTCATGCGTCAAGGCTCGGCGCCGATGCGCAACCGGCATGGAGGCCGATCAATAGGCTGCAATCAGCTCGTAGATGAAAGCCGTGAGACCGGTCGAGCCCGGGATCCTGGAGGCGAAAGCGCCGCGCAGGAGCGCAAGCAGTGCCTCACGGTCTATGCCACTGAGCAGAGCAATGCCATGCGCTGCGCTCGCATCCTGCGTTGCGGGAAAGGCGGGATGGGGCCTGGCCGTCAGCGTAACGCCTGTTCGGACGGAGAGGACGCCGGAACGCCCGGCCAGATCCGTCAGAGCCGCTGACGGCACCGCTTCTTCACCCCTGCCCTGCCACGTCACTCCGGCGAGATAGCGACCGAAGCCACGTCCGGCCCGGCTCGTCTCGCGATAGACGAAGCGGCTGAACGCACCCATGGCCGGCCGCATCCTGAGCGTTTCCGGGGTCGGATTGGCGAGCAGGTGCAGATACTCCGACGTCTCCAGAGCCTCTGCTGCGTCGAGATCGTAGAGCGTCAGATAACGAGCTGCGGCGCCACGCCCCCGGACATAGCGCTTCGCAGCGAGAAAGCCCGGCATCGTCAGGCGTTCGGGGACATGTTCGATCCCGTGCCAGGCCTCGTAGTCCGCGCTCATGACGGGGGCGACGCTGTTGCCGATCGCCAGGAAGATCGGCCCGGGCCAATCGGCCGGGCCTGACGGCATTCCCGTCATGGCCGCAGGACGATCTTGGATGCGGTGCGATTGCTTGCTCCCGCAAAGGCATCGAGCCCCGCTGCGAGCGGCATCTCTTCACTGATCATCCGCCGAATGCGCTCCTGCTGCGCAGCCATGAGCGCAATCACCCGCGACCATGTTGCCAATGGCGAGCGATAGCTCCCGCGAATCTGCTGGTGCCGCCGCACAAGCGCCGTCAGGTCGATCGGCACCGGACGGGGATGAATCCCGCAGATGACAAGGACACCGCGCAAGGCAAGGAGATCGATCGTCTCCGGCACCACTGCCGGTGCGCCCGCGGCTTCGATGATCACATCATAGCTGACCGGCAGGCCGGCGCGCGTGAGCGCCTCTCGCAAAGTCGTTCCGGCCGTGTCGACGGTGTCGGGAAAGCCGAGTGCCTCGACGGTGGCGAGGCGGACCGCATCATGGCGCCCAGCCACGACAACCCGCGCAGCACCAGCCAGCTCGGCGGCGAGCGCCGCTCCTTGCCCGATCGTGCCCGGCCCGATGACCAGCACCGTATCGCCCGGTTTGACACCGCCCGTATCCACGGCCTCGGTCGAAACCGTCATGGGTTCGGCGAGCGCTGCAACCGTATCGTCGAGTTCATCGGGAAGAGTGATGCAATTCTCTGCCGGAACGGCGGCAAGGGCTGCAAAGCCGCCATTGCGAGCAATGCCGAGGCCGGTCCGCGTGGTGCAGTCCTCGGCCCGTCCCGACCGGCAGCGCTCGCAACGCCCGCACACGACGGAGGGGCGCACCACTACGCGTGTCCCGACCGCGATGCCGTCGGTGCCTTCGCCGAGATGCAGGACGCGGCCAACGAACTCGTGCCCGAGCGTGACCGGCATCGTGGCCGCCATCGCTTCGTACCCGCCCGACCAGTCCGCGATATGGAGATCCGTGCCGCAAATGCCGGCAGCCCTCACCTCAAGCAGCACTTCACCGGGTCCGGCACTCGGCTCGGATATCTCACCGAGCCAGAGCCCGGGCGCGGGAACGGCTTTGCGAAGCGCGAGCATGAACCGCTCTCACTCGACCTTGATGGCAGCCGACTTGACCACTCTTGCCCAGGTTTCGGCATCCTTGGCCATGAACGCCGCGAGTTCGGCCGGCGTGCCCGGCGCCGGCTCGGCGCCGATCTCGACCAGGCGAGCATTCACGTCGGGCCGGCCCAGTGCCGCATTGATCGCGGAATTCAGCACCTGCACCACTTCGGGAGCCGTTCCCTTGGGGGCGACAAGGGCTACCCAGGCCGAGAGGTCGTAGCCGGGATAGCCTTGCTCGGCGACAGTCGGCACATCAGGCAACAGCGAGGCGCGCTTGCCGGTGGTCACCGCGAGCGCCTTCATCGTGCCGCCCTTGACGTGGCTGGAGGCGCCGGCAAGCGTCGAGAACATGACGTCGATATTGCCGCTGATCGCATCAGTCAAAGCCGGCGCTTCGCCGCGATAGGGCACGTGCTGGACCTTGGTGTCGGAGACCAGGCCGAAGAATTCTCCAGCCAGATGCGCGACCGTGCCGGTGCCGCCCGAACCGAAGGTGATCGGCCGCTTGCTGGCCTGGCCATGCGCAGCAAGCTCCTTCATCGTATTGGCCGGATAGGATTTCCCGGCCGCAACCACGAAGGGTAGCTTCGCGATCATCGCGACCGGGACGAAATCCTTCTCCCAGTCGAAGGGCACATTCGCCTTCAGCGCGGGATTGATCACCATCGTGGTCGGCGCAGCGAGCAGCGTGTAGCCGTCGGGCTCCGCCTTGGCGACGGTCTGGGAGCCTAGGATCGTGGCAGCACCGCCGCGGTTCTCGATGACGAAGCGCTGCTTTAGCACGTCGCCCGCCGCTTCGGCCACGACGCGCGTCACGACATCGACGCCACCACCTGCAGCAAAGGGCACGACGAGCTGCATGGCCCGCACCGGATAGGCCTGGGCCCGCGCCGGCCCGGCAGCCGTTGCCGCAAGCAGCCCGAGCGCCGCCGCCATCGCCTCACGCCTGCTCAGGGGGCCCGGCCGAATGGGGGTAAGCGCCAACGGGTCCGTCATGATGTTTCCTCCTGCTCTTATTGCAAACGACAAGGCCATCGATGGGGAGGGGCGACAACAGCGAATCCTGCGCCCCGCGATAGCCTGAGGCTATAGATCAGCCCCGACTTTGGAGATCTCGGCCCGCAAAACCGTCTCGAAATGCTGGATCAGGCGGCTGCGCGCGCGCTCGACATTTCGATGCAGGAAGACCTCGTACTGGGCGGGGTGATCGAGCGGCAGGAGTGCGACCGCATCGCGGTTGGCCGCCAGCGCGCTGAAACGGTCGACGATGGCAAGACCGAGCCCCGCCTCGGCAAGCGCAATCGCGGTTTCGGCGAATCTTGCGACATGCGTCCGCTCTGGGACGACGCCACCGTCGCGCAGCACCGCGTCGACGACCTGACCATGCACGGATTGTGGCTCGAACACGATGATCGGAATGCCGGCCAGAGCCGAGGGCGACAGGCGCTTGGCCGAAGCCAGCGGCCAGTCACGCGGACACACGGCAACCGCCTTGCCCGTCCCGACCGATATGCTCCGAATTCCCGCGTGAAGGATGGGGAACAAGGTGACCGCGCCCTCGCCTTGTGCCGAGAGCAGATACTCCATCACCTGGCTGACCGACAGGATATCGAGATGCAGGCTGAGCCCGGGATGGTCCTTCAGCAGGCTGGCGGCTGCGCGCGGGATCAGGACGCGGCCAATGCTCGGCGAGGCGCCGAGCCGGAGCGTGCCCGTATCGGCCCGTGCCAGCCTGAGCGCCCGCGCCAAAGCGCCTTCGAGCTGGTCGAAGGCGATGTCGACCTCACCGAGAAGACGATGCGCCTCCGCCGTCGGCGTCAGGCGGCCGCCATGCCGGTCGAACAGGGCGAAGGCGCAGATATCCTCGATCCGCCGCACCGTCTTGGTCACGGTCGGCTGGGCGATCCCGAGATCGCGCGCCGCACCGACGATGGTGCGGGCGCGCATCACGGCGCGGAAAACCTCGATCTGCCTCAGCGTGAGCAGCACCGCGACACGCTCTCCCGCCAGGGACGCCCCGCTAGAGCATGCTGCGAAAAAGTGGCAACGGTTTTTCGCATCAAAGCATGCTCTAAACTATAAGAGTCGATCATGTTTTCTGCGTTTGGACGATTCGTCCAAACGCAGCGCGATCTAGTGGTTGTCGCGCGGAACGCCGAACTTCTTGTGGATCTTCTGGTACTTGACCGCCGGCTTCAGCACCATGCCCTCGGAGAGCTCGCCAACGATCTTGCGCTGGATCTCCTGCCAGGGGGTCTGGCTCTTCGGATACTTGTAACCACCAGCCGCCTTCAGCGCGACCCGGCGCTCGTCCAGTTCCTTGTCGGAGATCAGGATGTCGGCCGTGCGCTTCTTCAGGTCGATGCGGACCTTGTCGCCGGTCTTCAGCAGCGCAAGCCCGCCGCCGGTCGCCGCTTCCGGCGAGGCATTCAGGATCGAGGGCGAGCCCGACGTGCCGGACTGGCGGCCGTCACCAATACAAGCCAGCGCCGTGATGCCCTTCTTGATCAGGTAATCCGGCGGCCGCATGTTCACGACCTCGGCCGCACCGGGATAGCCGATCGGCCCGACGCCGCGAATGAAGAGCACGCTGTGCTCATCGATCTCGAGCGACGGATCGTCGATGCGGTGGTGGTAATCCTCGGGCCCGTCGAAGACGATCGCCTTGCCCTCGAAGGCCATCGGGTCCTTCGGGTTCTCGAGATAGCGCTTGCGGAATTCCGGCGTGATCACGCTGGTCTTCATAATCGCGGAATCGAACAGGTTGCCGCGCAGGTTGAGGAAGCCGGACTGCGCCTTCATCGGCTCGTCATAGGCCTTGATGACGCGACGATCGCCGGAGAAGAAGCCTTCGCAGTTCTCGGCCAGCGTCTTGCCGTTGGCGGTGATGGCGGGCTTGATCTTGCCCTTGGCGACGAGTTCGGCAACCACGGCAGGCACGCCGCCGGCGCGGTAGAAATCCTCGCCGAGATATTCGCCGGCGGGCTGCAGGTTGACCAGCAGCGGGATGTCGTAGCCGATCGCAGTCCAATCCTCGTTGTCGAGCTTCACGCCGATATGCTTGGCGATGGCGTTGACATGGATCGGCGCATTGGTGGACCCGCCGATCGCCGAGTTGACGACGATGGTGTTCTCCAGGGCTTCGCGCGTCAGGATCTTCGACGGGATCAGGTTCTCCCAGACCATCTCAACGATGCGCTTGCCGGTGTGATAGGCCATCTCATAGCGGTCGCGATAGGGCGCCGGGATGGCGGCGCCGCCGGGCAGGGTCATGCCCATCGCCTCGGCCAGCGAGTTCATGGTCGAGGCCGTGCCCATCGTGTTGCAGTGGCCGGCCGACGGAGCCGACGACGCCACCAGATCGACGAAGCCGCGATAGTCGATTTCGCCGGCGGCCATCATCTGGCGCGCCTTCCAGACGATCGTGCCCGAACCGGTGCGTTCGCCGCGGAAATTGCCGTTCAGCATCGGCCCGCCCGGCAGCGCGATGGCCGGGATGTCGACCGTGGCCGTAGCCATGATCTGGGCCGGGGTGGTCTTGTCGCAACCGGTCGTCAGCACGACGCCGTCGAGCGGATAGCCGTAGAGGATCTCGACGAGCGAGAGATATTGCAGATTGCGGTCGAGGCTCGCGGTCGGGCGCTTGCAGGTTTCCTGGATCGGGTGGATCGGGAACTCGAAGGGCACGCCGCCCATCTCGCGGATGCCGTCGCGGACGCGGGCGGCAAGCTCGATATGATGACGGTTGCAGGGCGCAATATCGGAGCCCGTCTGGGCGATACCGATGATCGGGCGGCCCGACTGCAGCTCATCGCGCGACAGACCGAAATTCATGGTGCGCTCGATATAGAGCGCTGTCATGTCGGCATTGGCGGGATTGTCGAACCAGGCCTTGGAGCGCAGCTGCTCCGGCTTGATCTTGCGGACCGACTTCTTCGCTGGCGTCTTGGCCATCCCCGTCATTCCCTCTCGCACCGGCCCGCAGCCTTCGCGCCGCTTCCGCCGTGGTCTTTAAATCGATTTGACCAGCCAATCATGCCGATCGCCATGCGCGCGACAAGAGCCAAATTCGACCAAATCGCGTCACCTGCATTCTGCATACAGCACACAAATTACTTCGCCAATCCGTGCAGATGCCGCCTGCGCAGGAAAGGTCGCGCTCCCGCAGTTTGCAAGTGTTCCAAATGCGCGGCCGCCCGGCAGCCCGCGCAGACGGCGGGCTTGCATCGCCCCCGCGTTTCCGGCCAAGACAGCGCACCGTGCCGGCGCAAAGCCCGTGATAGGGCCGCGTCGTCGAGAGCTTGCAGAGGAAAACGCACCATGACGCTGCAGACCGTCTCCTCCTTCGCCCGGATCGGCGAGGAAAACGCCTTCGCCGTGCTGGCACGAGCGACCGAGCTGCAGCGCAAGGGCAAGGACATCATCAATCTCGGCATCGGCCAGCCCGATTTCCCGACGCCCGGCCACATCGTCGAGGCCGCGGTGAAGGCGCTACGCGACGGCCATCACGGCTATACGCCGGCCAATGGCATCCTGCCGCTGCGCGAGGCGGTCGCCGCCGACCTGCACAAGCGCTTCTCGGTCGACGTCTCGCCGGAAGAGGTGATGATCGTGCCGGGCGGCAAGGTCACCATGTTCATGGCGATCCTGATGTTCGGCGAGCCCGGCGCCGAGATCCTTTATCCCGATCCCGGATTCCCGATCTATCGCTCGATGATCGAGTTCACCGGCGCGACCCCGATCCCGGTCCCGATCCGCGAGGAGAACGGCTTTGCCTTCTCGGCCGAGGAGACGCTCTCGCTGATCACGCCCAAGACCCGGCTGCTGATCGTCAATTCGCCGGCAAACCCGACCGGCGGCGTCACCCCAAAGGCCGAGGTGGACAAGCTCGTCGCCGGGCTCAGCCGCTTCCCTGATGTCGCGGTGATGTCGGACGAGATCTACGACCAGATGCTCTATGACGGCGAGAAACACGTCTGCCTGCTGAGCTATCCCGAAATTCGCGACCGGCTGATCCTGCTCAATGGCTGGTCCAAGACCTATGCCATGACCGGCTGGCGCATGGGGTTCTCGGTCTGGCCGAAGCCGCTCTACGACAATGCCCGAAAGCTCGCGGTCAATTCGCATTCATGCGTCAACGCCCCGGCGCAATGGGCGGGGCTCGCCGCGCTCACCGGCCCACAGGACGCGGTGCATGCCATGGTCGCCGAGTTCGATCGGCGCCGGAAGGCGGTGGTCGCCGGGTTGAACGCCTTGCCCGATGTGTCATGCGCCGTGCCGAAGGGCGCCTTCTACGCCTTCCCGAATATCTCGAAGACCGGGTGGAAGGCGAAGAAACTGGCCTCAGCCCTGCTCGAGGATGCGGGTGTCGCGACGATCGGCGGGCCCGATTTCGGCGTCCATGGCGAAGGCTATATCCGCCTGTCCTATGCCAACTCGCTGGAGAACATCGAACGCGCGCTGGAGCGGATGAGGAGCTTCCTCGCCAACGCGAAGGCAGCATGACGATGATCACTTGCCATTTGCGCTATGTCGTCGATCCCTACCAGCTGCCGGCCTTCGAGGCCTATGGCAAGCTCTGGATCAGGCTGGTCGAGAAATTCGGCGGCAAGCATCACGGCTATTTCATGCCCTCGGAAGGCACATCGAACGTCGCATTGGCGATGTTCAGCTTTCCGTCGCTTGCGGCCTATGAAGAGTATCGCACCGCCTCGTTCAAGGACGAGGAATGCCTGGCGGCCGTGGCGATGAATGAGAAGCAGCGCTTCATCATCAGCTATGAACGCTCGTTCTTCCGACCGGTCTTCGAAGACGATCAGGGCGCGCGCCGCGCACCCTGATCGCGTCGATTGAAGCAGCGTCAGGCTTTCGCCGCGCTCGCGGCCGCGTCGATATTGGCGACCAGTTCGGCATCGAGGCCGACCGAGCCCGCAAGCCCGGCGAGGAAGTCCTTCTCTGCCGGCGTATCGGGATTGATGGCGATGCGAGCCGCCGTGTAAATCTGCGCCGCGAGCTCCGGCGTTTCCGCGGCCTCGGCAAGGACATCGACCGAAGCCGGATTGGCCATTTCATGGGCGAGCCACGTATTGGCTTCCGGATCGAAACCGGCTTCGCGCAGGCCGCCCAGAATGGCGTTGCGCTCTTCCGTGTCGATATGACCGTCGGCGGCAGCGGCTGCGATCATCGCCCGGATGAAGATCAGAGCCGTCGCCTCGCTTGCGGCCTCCGGCTCGAAACCGGTCCCGGCCGGCGCCGGCAGAACCTCCTGACGCTTCAGATCGAGCAGGGGTTTGCCGGCCTGATGGTTCTGATAGGCCTTGTAGGCGAGGCCGCCGATCAGCGCGAGGCCGCCGAGTTTCGCCGCAGAGCCGGCAACCGAACGCCCTGTCGAGGAACCGAAGAGCAAGGCGCCGAGGCCGCCGAGCACCGCAGTCGCCACGGCCGGATTGCTGCTGAACATCCCCTTGGCCTGCTCGAGCAGCTGGTCGGGTGTCTTGCCGCCGGAGACCTGGCCGAGAACGTCGCTCGCCTTCTGCTCCAGTCCCGTCTGGCGCGCGGCGTCCTGCATGCCCTGCGTCGCCTGGCCGAGCACGCTGCCGACGAGGCCGCCAATTCCACCCGAACCACCGGCCTGCTGAACCTGTTGCGCCAGATTGCCCAGCATTCCGCCGAGCCCCCCGGACTGGCCAGCCTGCTGCCCGGCCTGATTGCCGGCGCTGACCAGCGCGTCCAGGAGTGATTTTGCGTTGAACATCGAGAGGCTCCCTCGTTTAGGCCATTCACCGCAAAGCGGCGGCGTAACCTGCACCCGGGCCACGGGCTTCACAAGCCGCTCCGCATGGAGGGGAACCTTGACGCGATCATGACGAAGGCAACGGCAGGAGCCCCGGCTCCTTCAATGTCTCAAGCGCGATTTCCGAGCGAACCCGCGCGACGCTTTCATGCGGCATCAGGATCTCGTTGACGAAGCGCGAGAGCTCCTTGAGATCACCGACCGCAACCTTGAGCAGATAATCCGCCTCACCTGTCAGGGCATGCGCCTCCAGGATCGCGGGAGTCAGCCTGACGAGATCGCGAAAGCGGCGGGCATTGTCGCGCGAATGCGTGTTCAACGCGACATGGATGAAGACGGTCACCCCGAGCCCGATCGCCGCCGGATCGATCAGCGCGCGGTAGCCGCGGATCGTCCCCTCCTCCTCGAGCCGTTGGCGCCGGCGGGAAATCTGGCTCGCCGACAGCCCGACCTTCTCGGCCAGCGCGCCATTCGTCAGGGAGGCATCCTGCTGGAGCGCATCGATCAGGCGCCAGTCGAAGGAATCGAGACCGCTCACATCGCGCGCCATTGGCGGCCTCCCTGCACAAGCTGTGCGGATCTCGCGCCATGACGCGGCATTTTGCAAGCTTCTTGCCTTCGCCGTGCGCGACCATGTCGGCAATCACATCCAGAGGAGAACGTCATGGGTCCATTTCCGCACGACACCGCCCCTCCCGCTATTTCCGAGGCCAATCCGATGGGAACGGACGGCTTCGAGTTCGTCGAATACGCCCATCCCGAGCCAGAGACGCTCGGCCCGCTCTTCCAGCAGATGGGCTTCACCGCTGTCGCCCGACATCGCTCCAAGAAGGTCACGCTGTACCGTCAGGGTGACGTCAATTTCGTCGTCAATGCCGAGCCGGATTCCTTTGCCCAGCGCTTTGCGGCCGAGCACGGCCCCTGCGCCTGCGCCATGGCTTTCCGTGTCGTCGATGCCAGGCATGCTTTCGAGCGCGCCGTGTCGCTTGGCGCCGAGCCCTATGAAAGCAAGGTCGGCCCCGGCGAACTGCAAATTCCCGCCGTGAAGGGCATTGGCGGCTCGATCCTGTATTTCGTCGAGCGCTATGGCGAGAAGGGCTCGATCTGGGATGTCGATTTCGAGTGGATCGACGAGGCGGATCCGCACCCCGAGCAGGCTGGTCTCTATTATCTCGACCACCTCACCCATAACGTCCATCGCGGCCGCATGGACCATTGGGCAGGCTGGTATGGCAAACTCTTCAACTTCCGGGAGATTCGCTTCTTCAATATCGAAGGCAAGCTCACAGGCCTGATCTCGCGCGCCCTGACCTCGCCCTGCGGCAGGATCCGCATCCCGATTAACGAGTCGCTCGACGACAAGAGCCAGATCGAAGAGTACTTGCGCCAATACAAGGGCGAGGGCATCCAGCATGTCGCGCTCGGCGCTCGCGACATTTACGCCACCGTCGAGCTGTTGCGCCAGAACGCCCTGCCCTTCATGCCGGCGCCGCCGGCAACCTATTATGAGCGCGTCGATGCGCGTGTCCCCAGCCATGGCGAACCGGTCGAGCGGCTGAAGGCCAACGGCATCCTGATCGATGGCGAGGGCGCGGTCGCGGTCGGTTCGAAGAAGGGTCGGATGAGCAAGGTGCTGCTCCAGATTTTCTCCGGCACGGTGCTCGGGCCGATCTTCTTCGAGTTCATCCAGCGCAAGGGTGATGACGGCTTTGGCGAGGGCAATTTCCGCGCCCTGTTCGAGTCGATCGAGGAGGACCAGATCCGTCGCGGCGTGCTGAAGGTCGAAGCGGCCGAGTAACGTTCGCACTCAGGCCACAGGACGCGGCGCGGCCCCCAACGGCAGTGCCGCGTTTCGCTTGTCGCGGGACCAAGACGAGCGTAGCCTCTTTCCAGGATGGCGCACGGAGACAAGTGCCCGTCTTGAGGGATTTCCCATGTCGACAGCAGCGATCACGCGCGGTCATCAGGGTCCCTGGTGGACGCATCTTTATGTCCAGGTGCTGACCGCCATCGCGATCGGGGTGCTGGTCGGGCATTTCTATCCGCATACCGGCGAAGCGATGAAGCCGCTCGGCGACGCCTTCATCAAGGCCATCAAGATGATCATCGCGCCGATCATCTTTCTTACCGTCGTGCACGGCGTCGCTTCGATGGACGACATGAAGAAGGTGGGCCGCGTCGGCGTGAAGGCGCTGCTCTATTTCGAAGTGGTGACGACGCTTGCCCTCATCGTCGGGCTCGTCGTGATCAATCTCTGGAAACCCGGCGTCGGCATGAACGTCGATGTCGGCGGTCTCGATACCAGCGCCATCGCGTCGTTCACGGCCAAGGCGAAGGAGCAGAGCACCATTGGCTTCCTGACGGACATCATCCCGACGACCGTGGTCAGCGCCTTCGCAACCGGCGAAATCCTGCAGGTGCTGTTCTTCGCCCTGCTCTTTGCCTTCGCTCTGCAGATGCTTGGAGAGCGCGGCAAGCCGGTCCTGCACTTCGTCGACGATATCGCCCAGGTCTTCTTCAAGATCGTCGGCATCATCATGAAGGCAGCACCGATAGGTGCGTTCGGCGCGATGGCCTTCACGATCGGAAAATTCGGCATCGGCACGCTGCTGTCGCTGGGCAGCTTCATGGCCGCATTCTACACGACCTGCCTGATCTTCATTTTTCTTGTGCTCGGCACGATCGCCCGGCTGCATGGCTTCAGCATCGTGAAGTTCATCGCCTATATCAAGGAAGAGCTGCTGATCGTGCTCGGCACCTCCTCGTCCGAAAGCGTCCTGCCGCGGATGATGGCCAAGATGAGCTATCTCGGCTGCAAGGAGAACGTCGTCGGCCTGGTCATCCCGACCGGCTACTCCTTCAACCTCGACGGCACCTGCATCTATCTGACGATGGCTGCGATATTTCTCGCCCAGGCTACCAATACCGAGCTGAGCCTGTCGCAGGAGATCGGTATCATTGCCGTTCTGCTGCTGACCTCGAAGGGCGCAGCCGGCGTCACGGGCTCCGGCTTTATCGTGCTCGCTGCGACGCTGGCCTCGGTCGGCACGATCCCCGTGGCGTCGATCGCCCTGATCCTCGGCGTCGACCGCTTCATGTCGGAGGCGCGCGCCCTCACCAACCTGATTGGCAATGGCGTCGCGACCATCGTTGTGGCGAAATGGGAGAACTCGCTCGACGAGCGTCGCATGCAGCGCATCCTCGCCAGGGAGGCCGATTACGACGCCGCTGAGCCCGAGCGCGTCGCCGCGGTCTGAGCGCTGCTAGATCATCGGACCGGATATCGTATCCAATCCGATGATCTAGCCCTTTGTCTTCGCATCGGCTTTCCCGAATACCGCAAACCACTTTTCGGGCCGGTGCTTTAGGGCGCGAGCTTGCGCAACATTAGCGGCGCGCCCACCGCAGGGTCCTTGCGCCATTGGCCGTTCTCGAAGACGAGATCGACGCTGTGTCCCTTGCGCGCAACCAGCGATAGGCGTCCGGCGGCATAGCGCCAGCCGACGGGATCGAAGATCGTCAAGCCGGTATCGTCGCAGCGCCCGTCAAAACGGGCGGGAGCGCCACCGGGTGAGTTTGCGGGACCGGCCACAAGCATGAGGCGACATCCCTCGCGGTTCTGCTGGCGCATGGTGACATAACGTCCGGGCACGGCGTCGGTCGCCGGCGCACCCGCCGGGTCGACTACAGTCGGCCGGGCCGCGGCGGTCGCGGCGCGTTCCGCCGCACTCGGAGGCACCGGACGCGCGCTGCGCGGATGGTCCTTCGGATCCAGCAGATAGTCCTGCCCATCGGTGCCCTTGCCATTCAGGCCAGCGGCCGACTTGCTGAGCGTGATCACGGCCTTGCCGGCCTCGTCATTCAGACGCAGCCCGCCTCCTTCAGCCGCGCTCCAGGACACAATCTGCCCGATAATGGGCAATGCCCGCCGGCAGGTGGCAGGGAAGCGCAATTGCCGTCCCTGCCCCGACTGTTCCACCCCAAGGGTAATGGTGCATTGGCGCGGCGCGCCGACCTGTTCGAGGTTCCAGGCACCGATCAAGGGGCGAACGGTGTCAGGCGCGGTCTCCGCCCCTTTCGGGAGCGGCGGCCTCTGCGCCTGTACTGCCCCCGCGAATAGGACGCCCGCCATAAACGGCAGGCATCCTCGACTCATCGGAACCAAAATGCGGTGTCTCAGGCTTTCTTCCATGGCGTCTCGGCAACCGGCGTCAGTGGACCCTTGCCATCGAACCATGAAACCAGGTTGTCGACCAGAAGCTGGCCCATCTGTTCACGCGTATGCACCGATGCCGATCCGACATGCGGCAACAGCACCACATGATCCATCGCGATCAGTTCGGCCGGCACGCGCGGCTCGTCCTCGAAGACGTCGAGGCCAGCCGAAAGAATGACCTTGTTCTTGAGCGCCTCGATCAATGCCTGTTCGTCGATCACCGAACCGCGGCCGACATTGATGACGATGCCATTCGGGCCGAGCGCCTTCAGGACGTCGGCATTGATCATGTGATGAGTCGAAGCTCCGCCGGGCGCAACCGAGATCAGGGTGTCGACATCGGCCGCCATCTCGATCAGCGAAGCATAGTAGCGATAAGGCACGTCGGCCTGACGGGTGCGGCCATGATAGCTGACTGGCAGGCCGAAGGCCTCGATGCGCTGCGCCACGGCCTTGCCGATTCGGCCGAGCCCGACAATGCCGACCTTGCGGGTCCGCAGCGAGGTCGTCAGCGGATAGGCCTTCTCCAGCCACTTGCCGGCACGCAGGTAACGGTCGACCTGCGGCAGCTGGCGCACCGTCGCGAGTAGCAGGCCGAGCGCCAGATCCGCGACCTCATCGGTCAGCACGTCCGGCGTATTGGTGACGATCAGCCCGCGCTTGCCGGCTTCCTTGGCATCGACGGTGTCGTAACCGACGCCGAAATTGGCGACGATCTCCAGCTTTGGCAGGGCGTCGAACAGTGCGCCGTCGATCCTGACATGCGCGCCGCCGCCGGCAACACCACGAACCTTGCCGCCGATCTCCTTCAGCATGGCGGCCCGGTCCTCTGCCTTCCAGAGTTCATGCACCGTGAAACGGGCCTTCAACTGGTCGGCAGCATAGGCCATCAGCGGGCCGGTCATGATGATGTCGGTCATATCGTGAACTTTCGTCGGGCGTGGGTGTCAGAGCGGCTGGCTTGATTTCAATTCTTTAAAACGATTAGATCGCGAAACCTCAAGGCCTCCGCTACGCGGCATCGGCAGAGCAGTACTACACGGGCTGCAGAGCGAGAAAAGCGCGTCGTTGTCATATGTAGTATGACTTATTCAGGCGATTTTCGGAGTGTTCTGCTGTCCTGCCCAGGCCAGGAAGGTGAGCGTGGTATTCAGACTATCCGTGACGAGCGCGCTCATCCGGGCTGCGGCGAGATCTCCGTCCCGCTGGATGATCGCATCGAGCACCCGTTCGTGGTCGAACAGCGAGGTGACATAGAAGCCCTGATCGTCTCCCGACTTCAGCAGCAGCGACCATTGGATCGTCGCCGAGACGACGCTTGCCAGACATTGCAGCGTCGAATTCTGCGCCGCAGCGAGGATCGCCTCGTGGAAAGCCAGGTCGGCACGGATGGTTGCCTCGGCATAGGGCGGGTTGTCGATCATCCCGTGGTAGCCGGCTTGGATTCGCGCGAGATCGGCAGGCGTACGTCGCAGTGCCGCAAGCCGCGCCGCGCTCGGCTCGACAAAACTGCGCAACTCGAACAGGTCGCGAATGAATTTCTCGTTCGGGTCGGCCTCGAAATGCCAGGACAGCACGTCGGGGTCGAGCAGGTTCCAGCCGTCACGCGGCGCCACCCGGGTGCCGCTCTTGGGGCGCGCCTCGACCAACCCCTTCGCCGTCAGGTACTTCACGGCTTCGCGATAGGCTGTGCGCGAAACCGAGATTTCGGATTTCAGATCGGCCTCGTTCGGCAGCAGTTCGCCGGCCTTGAACGTCCCTGAAATGATCGCGACCGCGAGCTTCTGAGCCACCTGCCCGAACAGGCGGTCGGGATTCAGGGTCGTCGGCCGCGAAAAGTCGCGCACCCGCATCGGCTGGCGTCCTCACCCGTTTTCAATCGCTCCCAAGCCGCAGGAAAGCGGTTTCAATGGAACGATTCCGGCGCTTGACACGCCTGTCCGTATCGTATGACTTTATCGCAGATGGAACCCGGCGCAACAGGCACTGCCTGGTCTGCGGCGCTTTTCGTCGGTCGGTCACGAGAAGCCGGCAGCAGCGGCGGTGCGGAGTGCCCGGACACGGGCCGATACCGGACCCCAGAGGAAACTTAAGTCCGAGAGAGGGTTCAGATGGCCTCAGTCCAGATCGCTGATGTGCG
>UBZM01000056.1:0-929 GCA_900470095.1 Hyphomicrobiales bacterium | reverse complement strand
AAAGAGCGCGACATCGCCATGGTGTTCCAGAACTACGCGCTCTATCCGCATATGACGGTGGCCGACAACATGGCCTTCTCGATGAAGTTGCGGAATGCCCCCAAGGCCGAGATCGACGAGCGCGTCAACAAGGCTGCCGGCATTCTCGGCCTCAACAAGCTGCTCGGCCGCTACCCGCGCCAGCTTTCCGGCGGTCAGCGCCAGCGTGTCGCCATGGGCCGCGCGATCGTCCGCGATCCGCAGGTCTTCCTCTTCGACGAGCCGCTCTCCAATCTCGACGCCAAGCTGCGCGTGCAGATGCGCACCGAGATCAAGGAACTGCATCAGCGCCTCAAGACCACGACGGTCTACGTCACGCACGACCAGATCGAGGCCATGACCATGGCCGACAAGATCGTGGTGATGCATGACGGCATTGTCGAGCAGATGGGCGCTCCGCTCGACCTTTACGACCGGCCTAACAATCTCTTCGTCGCGGGCTTCATCGGCTCGCCGTCGATGAATTTCCTCAAGGGCAAGATCACCGCAGCCGGGTTCGAAACCGAGGGCGGCGTGATCTGGCCCATCGGGCAGCATCCGGCCGATTCGAATGGCAAAGCCGCAGTTTTTGGCATCCGCCCCGAGCATGTCCAGCTCAACCCGAACGGCCTCAAGGCCGAGGTCGTGGTCATCGAACCGACCGGCTCCGAGACACAGGTTGTCGTGCGCTGTGGCGGGCAGGAACTGACCTGCGTCTTCCGTGAGCGCATCACGGCCAAGCCTGGCGAGACCATCGGCATCACGCCAGACACCAGCGTCACGCATCTGTTCGACGCCGCAACCGGCAAGCGCCTCAACTGAGCGGGAAGCGAAGATGACGATCTGGAGTATCGAACAATGACGCATGTCAGCCAACGGACCGCCATGCTGAAGCTGAATGATCCGTCGCT
>UBZM01000055.1 GCA_900470095.1 Hyphomicrobiales bacterium | reverse complement strand
ACCCCACCTCCGCTCCGACCGGCGCCGCCGCGTCGTCTTCCGCTTCGACGGCGTCATGGCGTGGCATGCTGATCGCCCATCTCAACCGCTACAAGCGCTTCCCGGGCGGCGCGCGTCCCGGCACGGTGCAGATTGCCTTCTCGATCGATCGCGGTGGGCGGGTCCTATCCGCACGGCTCGCCGGTAGCTCCGGCGATGCCACGCTCGACGAGGAGGCCGTCAGCATGATCCGCAGGGCGAGCCCCGTTCCGGCCCCTCCTGCCGGCGTTGGTGGGGGTGGGACGATCTCGCTCGCCGTGCCGGTGCGTTACAATCGTTGAGATGAACGACCTGGGACGAGGCGGAGGCCCCGCCGCCTCGTCGATCCGTGATCAGGGCCCGCCCATGCGTCGCCGGCATTCCGCTCCGGCACGCCAGAGCCTATAGAGGGGCCCGGCCCCATTCCCGCCTCTGGATCCGCGGAAAATCACGCGATCCGGGACGCCCGATCCGAACCGCGATCCGGATTTGAGAAGACACCATCATGCTTCGCCGTTTCTTCGCCTATTACGCACCGCATCGCGGCCTCTTCCTGCTGGATTTTTCCTGCGCGGTGCTGTCGGGCCTGCTCGAGCTCGCCTTCCCGATCGCGGTGAAGTTCTTCATCGACTGGCTGCTGCCTGGCCAGAACTGGGGATTGATCCTCGCCTGCGCCTCCGCACTGCTGGTGATCTACCTGCTCAATAGCGGGCTGATGGCGATCGTAACCTATTGGGGCCACATGCTCGGCATCAATATCGAGACCGAGATGCGGCGGAAGGCGTTCGACCATCTGCAGAAGCTCTCCTTCAGCTTCTTCGACAACCAGAAGACCGGCCATCTCGTGGCCCGCCTCACCAAGGACCTCGAGGAGATCGGCGAGGTCGCGCATCACGGGCCCGAAGACCTGTTCATCGCAATCATGACCCTGTTCGGCGCCTTCGTGCTGATGTTCATGGTCAGCCCCGAGCTTGCGCTCGTCACCGCCGCGATCGTGCCGCTGACCGGCTGGCTGACCGGCCGCTATGGCGGGCGCATGACGCATAACTGGCAGCAGCTCTTCGGGCGGGTCGGCAGCTTCAACGCTCGCATCGAGGAGAATGTCGGCGGCATCCGCGTCGTCCAGGCCTTCGCCAACGAGGAGCACGAGCGGCGGCTTTTCGCCCGTGACAACCAGAACTACCGCCAGACCAAGCTCGATGCCTACCGCATCATGGCGGCGACCATCTCGCTGAGCTATCTCAGCATGCGGCTGACCCAGATGGTGGTGATGGTCGCCGGCAGCTATCTCGTCATCACCGGCAGCCTGAGCCAGGGCGGTTTCGTCGGATTCCTGCTGCTCATCGCCGTGTTCTTCCGGCCGATCGAGAAGATCAATTCGGTGATCGAGACCTATCCGAAGGGCATCGCCGGCTTCCGGCGCTATACCGAGTTCCTCGACACCGAGCCGGATATCGCCGACCGCCCGAACGCGGTGACTGCGCCGAGACTCTCGGGCGAAATCCGCTACGCGGGCGTTTCGTTCGCCTATCAGACGGGCCGCCTCGTGCTCAGCGGCATCGACCTGCATATCACGCCGGGCGAAACGATCGCGTTCGTGGGTCCGTCGGGCGCCGGCAAAACGACGATCTGCTCGCTGCTGCCGCGCTTCTACGAGGTCAGCGGGGGAAGCATCACCATCGACGGCATCGATATCCGCGACATGACGCTGGCCTCGCTGCGCGGGCAGATCGGCATCGTGCAGCAGGATGTCTTTCTCTTTGCCGGCACGATGCGCGAGAACATCGCCTATGGCCGGCTCGAGGCGAGCGAGGCCGAGATCGTCGAGGCGGCGCGACGCGCGCGGCTCGACGAGGTCATCGCGGCCATGCCCGACGGGCTCGATACGATCATCGGAGAACGCGGCGTCAAGCTGTCGGGCGGCCAGAAGCAGCGCCTCGCCATCGCTCGCATCTTCCTGAGGAATCCGCCGATCCTGATCCTGGACGAGGCGACCTCAGCGCTGGACACGCAAACCGAGCGCGCCATCCAGCAATCGCTCGCGGACCTGTCGCAGGGCCGCACGACGCTGATGATCGCGCATCGTCTCGCGACCATCCGTGACGCCGACCGGATCGTGGTGGTGGATTCGACGGGGATCGCCGAGCAGGGCAGCCATGCCGATCTGGTCAAGGCCGACGGCATCTACCGCAGGTTGCACGAGGCGTAGGCGACCGCCCCGCAAGGCATCGGCCCGAAAAGTACAGTGCGCTTGTCGGGAAAACCGGTGCAATCACAGAAGGTCAGATCATCGGACCGGATACGATATCCGGTTCGCTGATCTAAACGATCTGGTTGCGCAACTGCGCGTCACCACGCGCCAGCCGGTCGAGATTGTCGATCAGGATATCGACGACATTCGTCTCGTAGGCGCGCGTCTCACCGGCGCTGTGCGGGGTGACGATGACGTTCGGCTGCCCCCAGAAGGGCGAGGCCGGCGGGAGCGGCTCGTCATGGAAGCAGTCGAGCCCGGCGCCCGCCAGGCGCCCCCAGCCCAGCGCCTCCAGCAGCGCCGCCTCGTCGACGACACGGCCACGCGCAACATTGACCAGGAGAGAGCCCGGGCGCATGGCGGCAAGGGCCGCCTTGCCGATCAGCCCTTCGGTCTCGGGCGTCAGCGGGCAGGTCAGCGCCACGATATCGGCGTGCAGCAGAACCTCGCTCAGCTTGTCCGGCGTCACGATCGCATCGATGCCGGGCTCGGGGTGCTCGCTGCGGCGCACGCCGATGATGCGCAGCCCGAACGCCGCAGCCAACCTCGCCAAACGCAGGCCGATCCGTCCAAGGCCGACAATGACCAGCGTCTTGCCGCCAAGCTCGTCCTCACGCCGGGCGCGATCACCGATCATCGGCCGCCAGTGCTTCGCCATCTGGTTGTCGCGGGCGAGATGAATCTGACGGGTGAGGCCGAGGATGAGCGCCATGGCGTGTTCGGCAACGGCGCGCTCATTGCCCCCTTGCGCACTGGCGAGGCGAAGGCCCGCCGAGGCGAAGGCGGGCTTGTCGAACTGATCCGTGCCGGCGCTGATCGACTGGACGAAGCGCAGGCGCGGGCAGGCAGCGATCAATTCGTTGCGCCAGAGACCGGAGACGACGAGGACATCGGCCTCGGGAGCCCGTGCCCTAAACTCGTCCAGGCCGCGGACCTCGAAACTTTTCGCCGCGCGTTTGCGCGTCGCGAACTCGGCACCGAGCTGGTAGGCGGCATGGGCGAAGCCGATCGTGAGTTCGCGCTCGTGAGGCCAGGACGTCATTCCATTCTCCCCTTTGGTGACGGCTGGAGCTTAGTGGCGCGAGGCGGCGCCGTCCCGGGCGTCTTGCACTCACGCCCCATGTCGCTCAGGCAGGCGGGAAGGATGCCAGTGCATCCTTGAGCCGGGTCCATTCCGGCACGCCTGCCGGCAATCCGAAGCGCAGCCAGCCGACATTGTTCTGGAAGCGGCGGACATAGATGCCGTTGCGGCCGAGATGGGCAAAGAGCGCGACCGCGACGGGTGTCGCCAGCAGCCGAAACAGGGAGGTTCCGCCGACGACCTCGCCGCACGTTTCCAGCAGCGAGTCGAGGCGGCCGGCGTCCTGTGTGCGAGCGGCGGAGGTCGCCGCCAGCCAAGCTACATCACCGAGCGCCTGCGCCCCGAGATGAAGCGCGGGGCCGGCCACCGCCCATGGACCCAGCGCGTTGCGCAGGATCTCCGTCAGGCGTGGCTCGCCAATCGCGAAGCCGAGGCGCAGGCCCGCCAGACCATAAGTCTTGCCGAAGGAGCGCAGCACGATGGTCGCCGGAGGCAGATCCGGGATCAAACTCGCCTCGGGCATGAAATCGATGAAAGCCTCGTCGATGACGAGCAATCCGCCACGGGTCGCCAGGCTTCGGGCAAGCGCGGCGAGCTGCTCCCTCCCGATCACCCGTCCATCGGGATTGTTCGGGTTGACCAGCACGACCACGCCAGCGTCGCCGACATCGTCGAGCCTTTCGATCTCGTGGACGGCCCGGCCGGCCTTGCGCCAGGCGAGCGCATGCTCCGCATAGGTCGGGCCCAGCACGGCCACCGCTCCCGCGTTTGCAAGCCGCGGCAACAGCTCGATCAGGATCTGGGTGCCAGGCGCCGCGACGATGCCGGCCGCTGCGGATACGCGATAAGCCTGACGCGCGGCAGCAAGCAGTGCCGCCTCGTCCCGCGCTCCCGGCAGACGCTGCCAGAGGCTTAACGGCAGCTCAGAAACCGGATAGGGGATTGGATTGATCCCGGTCGAAAGATCGATCCATGGCTCGGGCGCCTCCGGGAACAGCGCCTTCGCCTGTGCCAGATCGCCGCCATGCCAGACCTTGCCCGCCGCCTCAGTCATTCCCGCCCCGCATGAGCCTGTCCGATTCCCTGCCGCTCCTCGCCGCCGCGCTGATCATCGAAGCGGGATTCGGCTACCCCCAGGGCTTGTATGCGCTGATCGGCCATCCCGTCACCTGGATCGGTGCGCTGATTTCCCGCCTCGATCGGACGCTCAATCGCGAGAGCGACTCGTTCACCATGCGCAAGGGGGCCGGCGGCCTCGCCCTCGCGCTATTGCTTGCCGTCGTCTTCATCGTCTCATGGGGGCTGACCCTGCTCTGTCGCGGCCTCGGCCCGCTTGGCTGGCTGCCGCTCGCACTGCTCGCCTCTAGCCTGATCGCACAGCGCAGCCTGCACGACCATGTCGCACGCGTCGCCGAAGGGCTGGAGCGGGATGGCCTCGCCGGCGGTCGAGCGGCCGTTTCGATGATTGTCGGCCGCAACCCCGAAACTCTCGACGAGGCCGGGGTTTCCCGCGCCGCGATTGAAAGCCTTGCCGAGAATTTCTCGGACGGGATCGTCGCCCCTGCGCTCTGGCTCGCCGTCGGCGGCCTACCGGGCGGTGCGCTCTATAAGGCAATCAACACCGCCGATTCGATGATCGGCCACAAGACACCGCGCCACCTCGCCTTCGGCTGGGCGGCGGCGCGTCTCGACGACCTCGTCAACCTTCCCGCCTCTCGCCTCACCGCGCTGCTGCTGACCGCAGCCGCCGCACTCGACCGAACGTCAGACCCCAGCAATGCGTGGCGAGCTGTCCGGCGCGACGCCCGCCATCATCGTTCGCCCAATGCCGGCTGGCCGGAAGCCGCGATGGCGGGTGCGCTCGGTCTCCGGCTGGCGGGCCCGCGCGTTTATGGCGATGTCAGGGTCGACGACGGCTGGATGGGGGATGGCCGGGCGGAAGCGGGCGCGGCGGATATCCGGCGGGCGCTCGCTCTTTATCGGAGGGCGTGTCTGCTCCTGTGGGGGCTCGCAATTGCAGGCGCCTTCGCCGCGCTCGCCTTGTAGATCATCGCACCGGGCATCGCATCCGGACCGAGGATCTCACCTTCTGTGTTTGCATCGGCTGTCCCGAAAGCCGCGATCCACTTTTCGGGCCGATGCTTGAGCCTCAGAACTCGATCCCGGCCTGTGCTTTCACGCCCGCTGCGAAGTGATGCTTCACCAGCGTCATCTCGGTGACGAGGTCGGCAACAGAGATCAACTCGGGCTTCGCATTGCGGCCGGTGACAACGATATGCAGATCAGGGCGCCGGTTCGCCAATGTCTCGACCACCTCCGCCAGCGGCAAATAGTCGTAGCGCAACGCGATGTTGAGCTCGTCGAGAACGAGCAAGCGTATCTCCGGATCGTCCATCAGCGCCTTCGCCTTGGCGAAAGCGCGCTCGGCGGCGGCGATATCGCGGGCCTTGTCCTGCGTCTCCCAGGTGAAGCCCTCGCCCATCGTGTGCCAGACGATGCGATCGCCAAAGGCGTCGAGCGCCTTGCGCTCACCGGTCGCCCAGGCGCCCTTGATGAACTGCACCACCCCGACGCGCCAGTCATGGCCGAGAGCCCGCAGGATCAGACCGAAAGCGGCGGTCGACTTGCCCTTGCCAGGCCCCGTATTGACGATCAGGAGCCCCTTCTCGATCGTCTTGCCCGCGACCTCGGCATCCTGCACCGCCTTGCGCTTTTCCATCTTGGCCTTGTGGCGGGCGGCCTCGTCAGCATCGATTGTCATCACAACTCCCTGCTCATTTCACCTGCATCGGCAGACCCGCGACCATGAAGATCACCCGGTCGGCCCGCGCCGCAAGCATCTGGTGCAACCGGCCCGCCTCGTCGCGGAACCGCCGGGCGAGCGCATTATCCGGCACGATGCCGAGCCCGACCTCGTTGGAGACCAGGACCACCGGGCCTCGTGCCGCGAGGCAGGCCTCGACCAGTTCGCGGCTCGCAGCCGCCACATCCTGCTCCGCCAGTATCACATTGGTCAGCCAGAGCGTCAGGCAGTCCACCAGGATGGGCTGCCCCGCGGGAACCGCGCGGATCGCCTGCGCCAGGGCCAGCGGCGCATCGATGGTCGTCCAGTCCTGCGACCGGCGGGCGCGGTGCTCGGCAATCCGGGCGCGCATCTCCTCGTCGTAGGCCTGCGCCGTGGCGAGATAGGTCCAGGGCGCCGACACCATCTCGATCAGGGCCTCGGCATGGCGGCTCTTGCCGGAGCGGGCGCCGCCCAGAACGAGGGTAAGAGGGGAAAGGATCGCTGCCACTGCCAAAATCTCAGCCCAGGGAAGATCAGCCTAAGGAATGGACATGCCGAGGGAAGCGAAGCAAGCCGGGATGGGCCAGAGGAGATCGCATCGCTTCACTGCGCTCGCAATCACGATCGCTGCATTGCACAGCACCGTGCAGATGGCTAATGATCATCCCTGACGGTGCCTCTGCAAGGAGGTGAAAAGGGAACGCGGTGCGATACCGCGGCTGCCCCCGCAACTGTAAGCGGCGAGTTTCGCGCCATCGGCCACTGGGATTGTCCCGGGAAGGCGGCGAGAGATCCGGACCCGCGAGCCAGGAGACCTGCCGTCAGCGAGTGATGCAATCCAGCGGGCTGCCGGCGGGGTGGCCAAGGAGACCGAGATGACGACGAATACGGCTTCGATCACCACCCAGGCCAGCGCCTCCGAGCGCGTCAAGGCTGCCGCAGCTGCCTTGGCACTCGGTGCAGCCCTGATCTTCACCGTCGGCTTCGCCCATTCGACCAGCGTACACAACGCAGCCCACGATACGCGCCACACCCTCGCCTTTCCCTGCCACTGAGGGAATCGCAACATGGTCAATCGTGTTCTCACGGTCAGTCTTCTGGCCGGGCTTCTGGCTGGGCTATTGGTTGCAGCACTCCAGCATGTCACCACCACGCCGCTGATCCTCAAGGCGGAAACCTTCGAGACGGCGCTGCGGGCGGCCGAACTGCAGCACGCCAGCTTCACCGGCGATGCCAGGATCGTCCTAGCCCATGGCGGCCCTGACGCGGCAGACCACGCCGAGTGGAAGCCGCAGGACGGCTTGCAGCGCACGGCCTTCACCACCATCGTCACCATTGCGACCGCGATCGGTTTTGCCGCCCTGCTGCTCGGCGGCATGATCGCCGCAGGCGATGCCATCACCGAGCGAACCGCACTGATCTGGGCGGCGTGCGGCTTCCTGGCCTTCGGCCTCGTGCCCGCAACCGGGCTCGCACCCGAGCTGCCCGGCAGTGCGTCAGCCGAACTGCTTCACCGCCAGACCTGGTGGATCGCCACGGCGCTCGTCACTGCTGGCGGGCTCTGGGTCTTCCTTCGGGCAGAGGCCCCCTGGTTGCGGGCGCTTGCCGTGCTGGCGGTGCTCGTGCCGCATCTGATCGGTGCGCCACATCCCGCCGCTCCGGAGAGCAAGGTCCCAGCCGAAATCGCGGCGCATTTCGCCGCGCTCTCGCTCGCCCTCCAGGCCGCCCTCTGGCTCGCCACCGGCTTTGCCGTCGGTGTGCTCTGGCCCTGGGCAACGCGCCGTGCCGCCGCCCCGGCCAGGGCCTGACGCTGAGCGCGATCCCCCCGGGATCGCGCCGGGAGCAAGGAACCGGCCCATGCCCGAAGGCAATGTCACCATTTTCGTCTGCGTCGCCTGCCGGCGTACGCGGGCGGACCTGCCGGAGGGGTACGACCAGCCCGGACTGAGCTTTGCCGAAGCGCTGCGCGAACGCATCGCACGCGACGGCGGTACGCTTCCGGTCGAACCTGTCGACTGCCTCGCGGTCTGCAATCGCCCCTGCACCGTCGCCTTGGCGGCGGACGGGAAATGGACCTATCTGATCGGCGACCTCGACACCGACGCCCATATCGACGAAATCGTCGGCGCAGCTGCGAGTTTTGCAGCCAGCACGAACGGTATCGTTCCCTGGAAAGAAAGACCCGCCTCGTTCCGCAAGGGCGTGGTCGCGCGCGTACCGCCTCTCCCGGTGCGCCAACAAGGATGAGACCATGAACGCTCCCCAAGCCCGCTCGCTGGGCAAGATCCCCTGCACGATCATCACCGGCTTCCTCGGTGCCGGAAAGACCACGCTGGTGCGTCACCTGCTGGAGAATGCCGGAGGCAAGCGCATCGCCGTGCTGGTCAACGAGTTCGGCGATCTCGGCTTCGACGGCTCCTTCATCGCCGGCTGCGGGATTTCCGGCTGCACCGCGGAGGACATCGTCGAGCTGCCGAATGGCTGCATCTGCTGCACCGTCGCCGACGACTTCGTGCCGGCGCTGGAAAAGCTGCTGGACCGGCCGAACCCGCCGGAGCACATCCTGATCGAGACGTCAGGGCTTGCGCTGCCGAAGCCGCTGGTCAATGCCTTCAACTGGCCGGCCATTCGTTCGCGTGTCACAGTGGACGGCGTTATCGCCGTGGTCGACGCGCCGGCGGTCGCGGATGGCCAGTTCGCGGATGATCCGGACGCTCTCGCCGCGCGGGCGGCGCAGGATGCCGCGGTCGGTCACGACAACCCCCTCGAAGAGGTGTTCGAGGACCAAATCCTCTGCGCCGACCTGATCCTGCTCAACAAGAGCGATCTCGTCGATACGGCCGGTCGCGAACGCGTCAAAGCCGAGATCGCTGCGCATCTGCCGAAGGCGATCAAGATCGTCGAGACGGCCCATGGCAAGGTCGAGCCCGCCCTGATCATCGGCCTCAACGCGGCTGCCGAGGCCGATCTCACTGGGCGCCCCTCGCATCACGAGAGCGCCGAGGACCACGACCACGACGATTTCGAGAGCCTCGACTTCGCTCTCGCCGCCGCAACCTCGCCCGAGGCCCTATCGGCCCGCCTTGCCAGGGCTGCGGAGGCCGAAGGCGTGCTGCGCCTGAAGGGCTTTGCCGCGATTCCGGGCAAGCCGATGCGGCTCGTCGTGCAGGGCGTCGGTCGCCGGGTCAGCCACCATTACGACCGCGCCTGGGCGGCCGGCGAAGCCAAGGATGGCCGGCTCGTGGTGATTGGCCTGAAGGGATTTGACCGCAAGGCCGTGGAGGCCGCCCTCGCGGGCTGAGCCATGCACCTCCTCCCCTCAAGCGAGATCAGGCTCGACGACGGCGAAGACGCCGTCGATCTCGCCCTGCCGCCGGGGGATGTCTTGGTGCTCTCCTTCGCCGACAGCGACCTTTCGGCGCTGGCGGCCGCGGCTGGCACGAGCGAACTCGCTGTCAGGCTTGCCTCGCTGCGCCGGCTGAAACACCCGCTCTCCGTCGATTTTCTCGTCGAGAAGACGGTGGCGCATTCGCGCTTCGTGCTGGTCCGCTGTCTCGGCGGGCTGGACTACTGGCGTTACGGCATCGAGCAGCTTGCGGAAATCTGCCGACGGGCCGCGATACCGCTCGTCGTCCTGCCCGGCGACGACCGACCGGACGAGCGTCTGGCCGAGTACGGCACCGTCGAGCCGCGTTTGGCGGCGGAACTTCTCACCTATTTCCATGCCGGTGGCGGTGCGGAGAATATGCGCCGACTGCTTGGTCGAGTGCATGCGCTCCTTCGCGGGGAAGGCGATGCGTCCGACCTCGCCCCCATCCCCCTGCCCTCGCTCTTCGCCCTTGGTGCGGGCGGTGCTCCGCTCGCATGGCGCAAAGCGCTCGCGCAGCGCCCCGTCGCGAACGCGCTGGTCCCGATCCTGGTCTATCGCTCCAGCGTCGCCGCGGGAGACACCGCCATGGCGGAGGCCATCGCGGAGGCGCTGAGAGCGCGCGGGCATGCCCCGCTGATCCTGGCCCTGACGAGCATGAAAGACCCGGCGGTCACGGGCGAACTCTCAGCCCTGATCACCGCACGCAAACCAGCCGCCATCATCACCACCACCGCATTCTCGGCCCGCGACGGCGCGGATTTCGTGCTGGATGCCGCCGACTGCCCGATTTTGCAGGCCGTTCCCGTGAGCAGCCCGCGCGATGCCTGGGAGGCCTCGCCACGCGGACTGTCCGGAACCGACCTCGCCATGCAGGTGGCGCTGCCGGAATTCGACGGGCGGCTGGGCGCGCTTCCCGTGGCTTTCAAGGCCGAGACGACGGACGATCGGACCGGCCTGACGAGCCGCCGGCTGGTTCCTGATCGCGATGGTGTCGCTGCCCTCGCCGATCTCACCTCGGGCTGGATCGCGCTGGCCGGAAAACCGGCCGCCGAACGCAACCTTGTCCTGGTCATGTCCGACTATCCGGCGCGCGGAGGGCGGGCCGGCTTTGCAGTCGGGCTCGATACGCCGGCCAGCGTCGAGGCCATTCGCGAGCTGCTGGCCAAGACCGGATACGATATCGGCCCCTCGGAACGGACCGCCATCCCGGGCGAACCCAGGGAGAACCGGGATGGTCACCTCGCTCACGGCGACGACACGCGTTTGATGCAGGCGCTGACGGAGGGGCCGGCAGAGTTTGCAGTCCCGCTCGCCGAGTATCGCGCCTGGCTCGCCGCCATTCCCGGCGCGGCACGCGGGGCACTCATCACGGCCCATGGCGAACCCGAGGCGGACGGCGCCTGCGACGGCTCGGCATTCCGTTTCCGTGTGGTCCGCTATGGCCGTCTCACCATCGCGCTGCAGCCCGCTCGCGACACAACACCCGACCGCAAGGCGCGCTATCACGACCCCGACGCGCCGCCGGGCCATGCCTATCTCGCCTTCTATCTCGGCCTCAGGCAGTTTGCTGACGCCGATGCCCTCATCCATCTCGGTACGCATGGCACGACCGAGTGGCTGCCCGGCAAGGCAGTGGCGCTCTCTGCAAGCTGCTGGCCGCGGCTTGCGATTGGCGGCCTGCCGTTGATCTACCCCTATGTCGTCGATGACCCCGGCGAGGCGGCTCCTGCCAAGCGCCGGCTTTCGGCCGTGACACTCGGCCATCTCCCCCCCGAACTGGTCCATGCCGATGCCGCCGGCGAAGTGGCGCTGCTGCGTGATCTCGTCGAAGAATTTTCGCAGGCGCAGGTCCTCGATCCGCGCCGCGCCGAGATCGTCGCCCGCGAAATCCGGGAACGAGCCGAAGCAAGCGGGCTGGCGGAGGCCTGCGGTGTCACGCCCGATCTCGAGATGGCGAGCGCTCTGAGTCAGCTCGACGCGCATCTCTGCGACATCGCCGAACTGCCCTTCCGCGATGGGCTGCATGTCTTCGGACGGGCTGCACATGATCCCGTGTCATCCCGCAATGAGTGCGACAACCTTCTGCGCGCGCTGGCCGGGCGGTTCGTTCCGCCCGGCCCTGCCGGCTCGCCGCATCGCGGGCAGAGCGATGTCCTGCCGACCGGCCGCAACCTCTCGACGCTCGATCCGCGCGCCATCCCGACCCGAGCCGCCGCGCGCCTCGGTGCCCGCGCCGCCGCGTCGGTGATCGCGCGCCATCTCCAGGATCATGGCGATTATCCGCGCCGGATCGTGATGGATCTCTGGGCCTCGCCGACCCTGCGCTCGGGCGGCGAGGACATCGCGCATGCGCTTGCGCTGATGGGCATCGCGCCTCTCTGGGATCATGCCTCGACCCGCGTCACCGGATTTTCCGTCATTCCGCAGGCCAAGCTCGATCACCCGCGCATCGACGTCACCATCCGTATCTCCGGCGCCTTCCGCGACACATTCCCAGGTCAGATCGCCCTGATCGACGCCGCCGCGCGCGCTGTCGCCACGCTGGACGAAGCCGATGAGTGGAATGAGCCGGCCGCGGCCCGCCGGCGCGGCGAAGACGTCGCGCGCATCTTTGGCCCGGCACCCGGCCGCTTCGGCGCGGCCATGGCCGACCGCGCGCTCGATGGGCAATGGGAACATCGCGGCGACCTTGGCGCAGCCTATCTCGCGGCCAGCAGCCATGCCTTCGGTGGTGCGGAGGGCCTCGCCAGCGCCGATCCCGGCTTCGCACATCGCGTCGCCAGGGCCAACGCCTTCGTGCATGTCAGCGACACGGCGGGGCGCGACATTCTCGAAGCGACCAGCGCGGCCGATGTGATCGGCGGCTTTGCGGCGGCGGCGCGGGCGCTCGGAAGCGAGGCTGCGCTCTACAGCCTGGACAGTTCCAACCCGGAAGAACCGAAGGCGCGCACCCTGGCCGAGGACATTGCGCGCATCGTCCATGGCCGGCTCTGCCACCCGCGCTGGATCGCCGGCCAGCTTGCCCATGGCTGGCGCGGTGCGGCCGAGCTCGCAGAGACCGTCGACACGCTCTTCGTCTATGCGGCCAGCACCGACGCGGTCTCGGACGGACTGTTCGACGCCGTATTCCAGGCCTATTGCGCGGATCCGGCGATCTGGAGCGCGCTGGAGCAGGCCAATGCGCCCGCGGCCGCCTCGATCCGCGCGCGGCTGACGGAAGCCGAGCGGCGTGGCCTCTGGCAGAGCCGGCGCAATTCCGTGGCCGCCTTCCTCGCCAGCAAGGACGCGGCGGAATGACTGCCCCGACACAAGAAGTGCTCCGGCGCGGCTGGTGCCCAAGCACGCTCCGGCCGATGGAAACCGGGGATGGCTGGCTCGTCCGGCTGCACCCGCCGGGCGGACGGGTGCGGCCTGCACAATTGCGACGCATGGCGGATCTGGCCGAAGAGACAGGCAACGGCCTCGTCGAGATTTCCAGCCGCGGCAATCTCCAGATCAGGGGTGTGCGGCACGAGGCCCATCCCGCCCTTGTCGAGGCCTTGCTGGCGGAGCGGCTGGTCGACGAACCCGGCGGGCCGGGGCCGCAGCGCCTGGTGCTCGCTTCACCGCTCGCCGGGCAGGATGCGGGCGACCTGATCGATGCCGCCATTCTGGCCGCATCCCTGGAGCTCCAGGGGCGCACCGTCTCAGGCTTGCCGCCCAAGACCAGCGTCATCGTCGATGGCGGCGGCGAGCTCGCGCTCGATGGCGTTGCCGGGGATCTGCGGGTGGTTGCGATTGACCGGGACGCCGTCGTGATCGGCCTGCCGCAGGGCGGTTGGCTTGGTCCGATCGCACCTGACAATGCAGGCGCCCTGGCCGCAAGGCTGTTGTCGGGCTTTGCGGCCTACCGACGGGCCGAACCTGACAGGATCCATCGCCTGCGCGATCTTGACGACGACCAGATTGCGGCTCTGATCGATGCCTGCTCGGTATCACGGACGAATGCGCCAGCGGTTCGCCCAGCCCCGCGGCGAGTCGGGCTCTTCGCGTTGCGCGCCTCCCGTCTTGCCCTGATCGCGGGCCTGCCGTTCGGCCGCTCGGACACTCGGACATTGTCGCGGCTATGTGAGGCTGCCAGCGCGCATGGCGTCAGCGAAATCCGCTTTTCGCCCTGGCGCGGGCTGGCTTTCCTGGGACTCGAGCACGATGCCGCCGCGAGCCTCACCGCACGATGCGAGGCGCTGGGGCTGATCACGCGCGACAACGACCCGCGGCTCTCGGTACAGGCATGCTCCGGCAAGCCGGCCTGCCTGCGCGGCGAGACGCAGACGACGGGCGATGCCGCAGTTCTGGCCGAAGCGGCAGCCTTGCTCCTTGCTGCGGGCCTCAGCCTGCATCTGTCGGCCTGCGTCAAATCCTGCGCGCAATCAGGCCCGGCCGATCTCACCCTGGTCGGGCATGACGGGCGCTACGACGTGGTGATCGGCGGAACGACGCGGGACAAGCCGATGGCGAGGCTTGACCTTTCGCAGATTGTGCAGCGTCTGCAGCCGGGACAGGACATTCACACCCGCCTGACCGCAGGCCGGCTTTCAGGACCACAGGTTTGAACACGCGCTACGATTATATCCGCGAGGGCGATGCGATCTATGAGCGCTCCTTTGCCATCATCCGGGCCGAGGCCGATCTCTCCCGCTTCTCAGGTGCGGCCGCCCGCGTAGTGGTGCGGATGATCCATGCCTGCGGCATGACCGACCTGCCGCGCGATGTCGAGATGTCAGCCGATTTCACGGACGCCGCCGAAGCCGCGCTGCGTGCCGGCGCACCGATCCTGTGCGACGCCAAGATGGTCGCCAATGGCGTGACCCGCGCCCGCCTGCCGGCCAGCAATGCGGTGATCTGCACGCTCGACGAGGCCGAAGTGCCGGCACTGGCGAAGCAGGCCGGCACGACGCGCTCGGCAGCGGCCATGGAACTGTGGCGGCCACATCTCGCAGGAGCCTTGGTCGTCGTCGGCAATGCCCCGACCTCGCTTTTCCGCCTGCTCGAAATGTTCGACGCCGATGCGCCAAAGCCGGCAGCCGTAATCGGCATCCCGGTCGGTTTCGTCGGTGCAGCCGAATCGAAGCAGGCGCTGGCGCAGGACGGCCGCGTACCCTTCCTTGTCGTGCATGGGCGCCGTGGCGGCTCTGCGATGGCGGCGGCTGCCGTCAACGCCCTGGCGCAAGAGAAGGAGTGAGCCTGTGAGCATGGATCGGTCCTCCCCTCAGAACGCGGGCACCCTGCTCTTCGGCGTCGGCCTGGGGCCCGGCGATCCCGACTACATGACAGTCCGGGCCCGCGACATCATCACGACCGCCGACCGGCTGGTGCATTTCTGCAAGAAGGGCAGCCGCGGCAATGCTCGCGTCACCGCCGACGCGGTGATCCCGCCGGATCCAGCGCGCGAGATCGTGCTCGCCTTCCCGGTGACGACCGAGGTCCCTGTCAGCGAGGATGGCTATACCGGGCCGATCACCGCCTTCTACGATGAATCCGCCGAATTGCTCGCAGCCGAGATGGCAGGGGGACGGACAGTCGCCGTGCTCTGCGACGGCGATCCGTTCTTCTACGGCTCCTTCATGCATCTGTGGCGGCGCCTCGCCCACCGTTTCCCGACCGAGGTTGTGCCGGGCGTCACCGGCATGGCCGGCGCCTGGGTCCGTGCAGGTGCGCCGATCACCTGGGGCGACGACGTCATGACCGTGCTGCCCGGCACCCTGCCCGAGGCGGAGCTGCGTCGTCGCCTGGTCGACACCGATGCGGCCGTGATCATGAAGCTCGGCCGCAACCTGCCGAAGGTACGCCGCGCGCTGAAGGCGGCCGGCCTGATCCATCGCGCGATCTATGTCGAGCGGGCGACGATGGCGGGGCAGGTCGTGACGCGGCTCGATGAGAAAGCCGATGACGCAGCCCCCTATTTCTCGATGATCCTCGTTCCGGGCGAGGGGCGCCGGCTATGAGCGGCTCGCTCACCATCGTCGGCCTCGGCCCCGGAGAGCCGCACTGGCTGACGCCAGCTGCGCAAGCTGCGCTCGACGCGGCCACCGACCTCGTCGGGTACGGTCCCTACCTGGACCGGCTGGCGGTGCGGGAGGGGCAGACGAAACACGCATCCGACAACCGGGTCGAGATCGCGCGCGCCCGCTATGCGTTGCAGCTTGCTGCCGAGGGGCGGACGGTCGCGGTGGTCTCGGGCGGCGACCCGGGCGTCTTCGCGATGGCAGCGGCCGTGTTCGAGGCTCTGGAGGCCGGCGAACCCGGCTGGCTGGCACTGCCGATCAGCGTCGAGCCCGGGATTACCGCGATGCTCGCCGCAGCGGCGCGGGCCGGCGCGCCGCTTGGCGGCGATTTCTGCGCAATCTCGCTCTCTGACAACCTCAAGCCCTGGGACGTGATCACCGCGCGGCTGGAAGCGGCGCTGAGCGCCGATTTCGTGATCTCGCTCTATAACCCGATCTCGAAGGCTCGGCCGTGGCAGCTCGGCGAGGCCCTGGCGCTGGCTGCCCGGCATCGCGCGCCTGAAACACCTGTGATCTTCGCGCGCGCTGTCGGACGGCCGGACGAAGTCTTGCGCGTATTGCCGATGAGCGGGGCTGTGGAGGCGGCGGGCTCGGCCGACATGGCAACGCTGGTGATGATCGGTGCCTCGAGTACGCGCTCGATCGCCCGCCCCGGCCAGGCGCCGATCGTCTACACGCCGCGTTCGGTGACAAAGATCCCCTGCGCCACCAGCCACGGCAGGACCTGATCGATATGATCGACGGTTGCGACATCGGGTTTGGGCGGCCGCTCGACCATGATCACGGGAAGGCCGAGCCGGCGCGCCGCCGTCAGCTTGCCGACCGTCGCCGGACCGCCGGAATTCTTCGAGACGAGAATCTCGATGTTCTCCCGACGCATCAGATCCTCCTCGTCATCGGCCTCGAAGGGGCCGCGCTGCTGGATCACCTTGATGCCGTTGAGCGGCAGGCGGTCGCCGATCGGCTCGATCACCCGGACGAGATAATGGTGCTGCGGCGCGTCGGCAAAGGCTGGAAGCTCGAGCCGTCCGACCGTCAGGAAGACGCGACGCGGCGGCTTGCCAAGCGTCTCGACCGCGGCTTGAATGTCCGGCACCGAGCGCCAGCGATCGCCTGGCCGCGGCTTCCAGGATTCGCGCCGGATCGCGAGGATCGGCACGTTCTCCGCCTTGCAGGCGGCCTCCGCATGGAACGGCATGATGGCTGCGAAGGGATGCGTGGCATCGACCACGGCAACGACCCGGTTTTCTATGAGATAATGCCGCAGGCCTTCGATGCCGCCGAAACCACCGACACGCACCGGCAGATTGAGGGGTTTGGGATCGGAGGTATGTCCGGCCAGCGAGACAACCGCGCGGATTTCCGGCGCCTGGTCAGCAAGAAGCTGATCAAGCGCGACAGCTTCGCTGGTGCCGCCGAGGATCAGGACCGTCATGACATTGTTTTCGCCTGAATCCGACGAACTGTCGAGGGCATCCGCCTCGGCCGCCGAGCCCTGGCTCTCCCTCGTCGGGCTTGGAGAAGACGGCCGCGCCGGGCTTTCGCCGGATGCGCTTGCCGCGCTCGAAGGCGCCGAGCTGGTCTATGGCGGCGCCCGGCATATCGCCCTGATCGGGCCGGTTGCGGGTGAGGCCGCCCCCTGGCCGCAGCCCTTCCGCAATGCGCTGCCGCTGATTCTCTCGCAGAGAGGCCGCAAGGTCTGCGTGCTCGCCACGGGCGACCCGTTCCATTACGGGATCGGTGCCGGCCTGGCGAAGGCGCTGGGCCCGGACGAGATGCGGATCTATCCGCAGTTCTCTTCCTTCGCGCTCGCCTGCAACCGGCTGCGCTGGCCGCAAGAGGAATGCGGCCGCGTCTCGCTGCATGGTCGTGCGCTCGAACGCATCATCCCCTTTCTGCAGCCGGGCCGGCGCGTGCTCGCTCTGTCCTGGAACGGTTCGACCCCGGAAAAGCTGGCGGAGTTGATGAGCGCGCGCGGCTTTGGCGCCTCGCGGCTCGTGGTCCTCGAGGCGCTCGGCGGTCCACGTGAACGCATCCGCGAGTGCAAGGCGCAGGCCTTCGATCTCGGCACAGTCGACCCGCTCAACCTGATCGCGCTGGATCTGGTCGCAGAACGCGAAGCGCGCATCCTCCCGCTCGCCTCCGGACTGGATGACGACTGGTTCGAGCATGACGGCCAGATCACCAAGGCCGATATCCGCGCGATCACCTTGTCTGCCCTGCGGCCCCGTGCGGGAGAACTGCTCTGGGATGTCGGCGCCGGCTCGGGTTCCGTCGGGCTCGAATGGTGCCTGCGCAATCCCGGCAACCAGACCATCGCCTTCGAGGCCAAGCCGGAGCGGGCCGCGCGGATCACCCGCAACGGCTCGGCCCTCGGCGCGCTCCGTATCGAGGTCGCCATCGGCACCGCACCTGAGAGCTTTGCCGGCCGCCCGGTCCCGGACGCGGTCTTCCTCGGCGGCGGCCTCACCGTGCCCGGAGTTTTCGAGGCTGCATGGGGCGCGCTGAAGTCGGGCGGCCGCCTCGTCGTTAATGTGGTGACGCTGGAGGGCGAAGCACGGCTTGCGGCGCTTTACGCCGCGCATGGCGGCACCTTACGCCGAATCGGCGTCAGCCATCTCGACGCGGTTGGCAGCATGCATGGCTGGCGCGCCGCGATGCCGGTGACACAATGGCGGGTGGCGAAGCCGTGATCGTGGCGGGGATCGGCTTGCGACCGGGCACCAGCGAGGTGGATATCCTCGCCTGCCTCGACCAGGCGCTCAGGCAAGCCGGCGTGGTGCCGACCGCGTTGCGCCTCGCCACCATCGCCAGCCGTTCGCACGAGGCGGGCCTCCTTGCCACAGCGCGGAGCCGCAACGCCGAACTTGTCGCGATTCCCGACGAAGCGCTCAAGGGCTACGAGGCCGCCTGCGCAACCCGCTCGACCCGCATCGCCTCTCTCTATGGCGTCGGTTCTATTGCGGAGGCGGCCGCGCTCGCGGCCGCCGGCCCGGGATCGGTGCTGATCCAGCCGCGCATCGCCACCGCCCGCGTCACCTGCGCGCTGGCGCGGAGCGCCACATCATGACCGTCCATTTCATTGGCGCCGGACCCGGTGCCGCCGATCTCATCACCCTTCGCGGGCGCAACCTGATCGCAGCCTGCCCGGTCTGCCTCTATGCCGGCTCGCTGATCCCACGCACCATGCTCGACTGGTGTCCGCCCGATGCGCGCATCGTTGACACCGCCCCGCTCGACCTCGACGCACTCATCGCGGAGATGCAGGCCGCCCATGAAGCGGGGCAAGACGTGGCCCGGCTGCATTCGGGCGATCTCTCGATCTGGAGCGCCTGCGGCGAACAGATGCGCCGGCTCGATGCGCTCGGCATCCCCTTCACGGTCACGCCCGGCGTGCCGGCCTTCGCTGCGGCGGCAGCAACGCTGAAGCGCGAATTGACCCTGCCGGGGGTCGCGCAATCGCTGGTTCTGACACGCACCTCGGGCCGCGCCTCGGCCATGCCGGAGCGCGAAAAACTCGCCACCTTCGCGGCCTCGGGCACGACATTGGCCATCCATCTTTCGATCCATGTGATCGAACAGGTCGTCGCCGAGTTGACGCCGTTCTACGGAGCAGAGTGCCCGGTCGCCATCATCTTCCGCGCCTCCTGGCCGGACGAGCGCGTGTTGCGCGGGACGCTCGGTTCGATCGCGGCCGAGGTCCAGGCCTCGGGGCTGGAACGGACCGCGCTGATCCTCGTCGGCCCCGCGCTCGGTTCGCAGGATTTTGGCGAAAGCGCATTGTATTCCGCAGGCTACGACCGGCGCTTCCGGCCCAGCGGTGGTGGCGTGTGACGCGGCCGGGCTCACCCCACCTTGCGGAATGGCGTGCGTGCAAGAAGGCCGCCGGTGCGATCGAAAATCGCGATCTCCAGCTCGCTGTCCGGCACGCCGAAGGAATGCGCGGCATTCACCCAGGCATGCCGGCCGACGGTTTCGGCCAATGGCAACCCCTCTGCCTGGGCACGTTGCAACACCTCGAGCGCCGTATTGGCCTCGGGCACCCAGGCCGCGAGGTGCTCGCTGCCGCCCGCCTCCAGGATCCGCGCCGCCAGCCAGGCAAAATCGACCGGCCCTGCGCGCGAGTGCAGGTCGAGCATGCCCTGCCCGAGCTTGACCATCTTGGCGAAGCCGCCGGCGACCGTGACGCGACGGACCGGGTGGCGCCGCAGATATTTCAGCATGCCACCGGCAAAATCCCCCATGTCGATCAGGGCCTGCTCCGGCAGGCCATGGAGACGCTGGATGGCGCCTTCCGAGGTCGAGCCGGTGGCGCCCGCGACATGGGTGAGCCCGGTCGCGCGTGCGACATCGATGCCGCGATAGATCGAGTGAATCCAGGCGGAGCACGAAAACGGTATGACAATGCCGGTCGTGCCGAGGATCGAGAGCCCGCCAACGATGCCGAGGCGCGGATTCATCGTCTTTCGAGCGATGGCCTCGCCGCCGGGAATCGCGATGGTGATGGTGACGTCGGGCGGACCGCCTGTCGCCGCGATAACCTCCGTCAGAGCCTGCCGGATCATCTCGCGCGGCATCGGGTTGATGGCGGGCTCGCCGACCGGCAATGGCAGACCCGGCAAGGTGACTGTGCCGACACCCTCGCCGGCGCGGAAAACAAGGCCCGCGCCGGGTGCGGCCGGGCCGACCCGTGCAACCACCAGCGCGCCATGCGTGACGTCGGGATCGTCACCCGCATCCTTGATGATGCCGGCCTCGGCGCCCTCTCCCAGCGCGGCCTGCCGGGCCAGGGCAAAGGCCGGCCGCTGGCCGCCCGGCAGCGTGATCTCGACGGGATCGAGAAACGAGCCGGCCACCCAGCCGCAATAGGCGGATTTGGCGGCGGCAGCAGCGCACGCGCCCGTCGTCCAGCCGCGTCGCAATTCGCCTTGGGGCGGCAACTCTTCCATGAGCGCCTGCATAGCGCAGCAAGACGGCTCCGTCAGGGGCCTGCGGAGATCATCGCATGAGCGGAAAAGGCCTCCTCATCGCCGCGCCGCGCTCCGGCTCGGGCAAGACGACGATCACGCTCGGTCTGCAACGGGCGCTGGTGAAGCGAGGGCTGACGGTACGCGGGCTGAAATGCGGGCCGGACTATATCGACCCGGCATTCCACGCGGCCGCAACCGGCGCACCCAGCGCCAATCTCGACAGTTTTGCGATGCCGGACACCTTGCTCGGCCAGATCGCAGGCGAGGCTGCAGAGGCCGCCGATATTGTCGTCGCAGAGGGCTCGATGGGCCTGTTCGACGGCGTGCCGGGCGAGATGGGGCATACGGGCGCGAGCGCCGATATCGCGGCCTTCTGCGGCTGGCCGGTCGTGCTGGTCGTCGATGTCTCCGGTCAGGCGCAGTCGGCCGGCGCGGTGGCACTCGGCTGCATGCGTTATGACGAGCGCATCCGTGTCGTCGGCGTGATCCTCAACAAGGTGGCAAGCGAACGCCATCGCCGGCTTGCCGCGGCAGGAATGGAGCGGATCGGGCTGCCCGTGTTCGGCGCGCTGCCGCGCGAGGCCAGCCTGATCCTGCCCGAACGCCATCTCGGCCTTGTGCAGGCCGGCGAGACAGAGGATCTGCATGCCCGGCTCGATGCGCTCGCGGACGCGATCTCAGCCGCGGTCGACCTCGATGCGATCCTTGCCGCGGCCGAACCGACCGACCTCCCGGTAACCCGGCATGATGCTCCCGCCCTGCCCGCCCCGGGACGCTGCATCGCCATTGCCCGCGATGCCGCCTTCAGCTTCATTTATCCCCATGTCGAAACCGGCTGGCGTGCGACCGGCGCCACGCTCGTTCCCTTCTCGCCGCTCGCCGACGAACCACCGCCGGAGAATTGCGACAGCTGCTGGCTGCCGGGCGGCTATCCGGAGCTTCATGCCGGCCGGATCGCTGGAGCCAGCCGCTTCCTGGCGGGCCTGCGCCGCTTCGCCGAGACCCGGCCGGTCCATGGCGAGTGCGGCGGCTACATGGTGCTTGGCCGAACGCTGATCGATGCCGACGGCACTGCCCATGCCATGACGAACCTGCTTTCGGTCGAGACCAGCTTCGCGAAGCGCAAGATGAACCTGGGCTACCGCCGCGCCGTGCTCCAGGCGAATGGTCCGCTGGGCTCGGCCGGGCATGCACTGACCGGGCACGAATTCCACTACGCGACGATCACTTCGGTTGGCGATGACGCGCCCTTCGCGATGGTGACCGATCCGCATGGTTCGGCTCCGGTTCCTGCCGGCGGCCGGCGAGGCCTGGTGACCGGCTCCTTCTTCCACGCCATCGCCCGCCTCGGCGGGCAGCCATGAGCGAACCTCCGGTCTTCGACGAGGCCTTTGCGGCGCAGTTCGAGACGCTGCTCGCCTGGCGGCGCGATGTGCGGCGCTTTCGGTCGGAGCCGGTGCCCGAAGCATTGTTGGCGCATCTCTTGACGCTGACCGAACTCTCTCCCTCTGTCGGCCATTCGCAGCCCTGGCGCTGGTTGCGCGTCACGGACGCAGGGCAGCGCGCGGCGGCGCAGGCCAGTTTTACGCGCTGCAACGCCGAGGCGCTCGGTGACTACGCCGGCAAGCGAGCCCGGCTCTATGCCAGCCTCAAGCTCGAAGGCCTGCGCGAAGCCCCCGAGCAGTTTGCGGTTTTTTGCGACCACGGCACGGAGCAAGGCCATGGGCTCGGCCGGCGCACCATGCCGGAGATGCTCGATTATTCCGTGGTCGCCGCGATTACCCAGTTCTGGCTGGCAGCGCGCATGCATGGCATCGGAGTCGGCTGGGTCTCGATCCTCGAACCCGAGGCGATCGCGGCTGCGCTTGGCGTGCCGCCGCAGTGGAAGCTGATCGCGTGGCTCTGCGTCGGCTATCCGCAGGAGGAGCATGCCGATCCGGAGTTGATCCGGCATGGCTGGGAGATCGGAAAAGGCCGCGGCTGAGATCTCATCGCGCACGTTCAGCGCGGTAATCGAGGGCAACGATCCAGGGCGGCGTGCGCCGCCCCGGGATGATGGGGCGGCGGCTAGACCGCGACCTTGAACCTGGCCTGGGTCTTGGCCTTGATCTCATCCAGCGAGACGCCGTCCGCCAGCTCGATCAGGGTCATGCCGCCGCCATTCGCCTTGTCCACGGCGAAGACACCGAGATCGGTGATCACCATGTCGACGACGCCGGCGCCGGTCAGCGGCAGGTCGCAGGCCTCAAGCAGCTTTGCCGATTCGGAGCCGTCCTTATTCTTGGCGACATGCTCCATCACCACGACGACCTTCTTGACACCGGCAACGAGATCCATCGCGCCGCCCATGCCCTTCACCATCTTGCCGGGGATCATCCAATTGGCGAGATCGCCGTTCTCGGCCACCTGCATTGCGCCGAGGATCGACAGATCGATATGACCGCCACGGATCATGCCGAAGGAATCCGCCGATGAGAAATAGCTCGTCGTCGGCAGTTCGGTGATGGTCTGCTTTCCCGCATTGATCAGGTCGGGATCTTCTTCGCCCTCATAGGGGAACGGACCCATGCCGAGCATGCCGTTCTCCGACTGGAGCTGCACGCTCATGCCGGCGGGAATGTAGTTCGAGACCAGCGTCGGGATGCCGATACCGAGATTGACGTAGAAACCGTCCTGCAGCTCCCTGGCGGCGCGGGCGGCCATCTGCTCACGTGTCCAAGCCATGGTCCTTGTCTCCTCAAGCCGTCGGACGGGGACGGGTGGTGCGCTGCTCGATGCGCTTGACCGGGTTCGGCACATGCACGATGCGCTTCACGAAAATACCGGGCGTGTGCATGTGATCGGGATCGATCTCACCAGCCGGCACAAGGTGCTCGACCTCTGCGACCGTGAAGCGCGAGGCGCTCGCCATCATCGGATTGAAGTTCCGCGCCGTCTTCCGATAGACGAGATTGCCCTCGGTATCGCCCTTCCAGGCATGAACGATCGAGATATCGGCGAAGAGGCCGCGCTCCATGATGTAGCGCTCGCCATTGAACTCGCGTTCCTCCTTGCCCTCGGCGATCAGCGTACCGACACCGGTCTTGGTGAAAAAAGCGGGAATACCGGCGCCGCCGGCACGAATCCGCTCGGCAAGTGTGCCCTGCGGCGTGAATTCAAGCTCGAGTTCACCGGCCAGGTATTGCTGGGCGAAAAGCTTGTTCTCGCCGACATAGGAACTGATCATCTTCTTGATCTGGCGGGTTTCCAGCAGCAGACCAAGCCCCGCGCCGTCGACGCCGGCGTTGTTGGAAATAAAGGTCAGGTTCTTGGCGCCGGACTCGCGGATCGCCTCGATCAGGGTATCGGGAATGCCACAGAGGCCGAAGCCGCCGGCCATGATCGTCATGCCGTCCTTGACGATACCGGCAAGCGCCGCCTTTGCGTCGGGGTAGACCTTCTTCATCGCGATGCCTTTGCCGCTGGGATCAGGGGGAGAGGAGCGTTCCTCCCAAGGACTAGCCGAGCCCATGGTGCAGTTGCAACATGGACGAGGGCGCGGGCGGGCATGCGTGCCTCCCCTCGTACCCCGAGGGGAGAAGGAGGAGCCGCGTCAGGACGCCGGACAGGCAGCTCCCGTGTCGACCCAGGCCTGCATCAGCGCACCGAATTGCGCATTGCTGCCGGGGGCCGGAACACGACCGGGTCCCGGGTTCCAGGCCCAGAGCACCAGGGTGTCGCTGGTGACATGCTTGACGATTGCCGCGAGGTCGCGGCTGCCATTCCGGTTTGGGTCCTTGAGCTGCTCGCAGATCTGACCGAGCGACTTACCCTCCCAGGCCATCGAGGCCGGTGCCAGCGCCCAATGACCATCGCCTGGAATCCGCGCCGGGTCGAAATTCTGCTTTCCGTGGCAGGTCGCGCATTCCAGCCCTGGTGCTCCGTGCCCGTCCTTGCCGCGCACGACGAGCGGCTGATGCAGGCGCTTCGCGTCGGCCTGCCGCGGGCATTCAGTCGCCGGATGGCAGTTCATGCAGCGCGGATGCTGCAGCACCGTGCCGATCTCGCCGAACAGGGCGACCGAACGGTCACGCTGGTTGGCGATGGTGCTGAAGCTCTCGGCCGAACGCAGCGAGGCGGCCGGGGCCGCCTGTCGCGTTGTTTGCGCCGAGGTGAGCGCGGTCCCGGCCAGACAAAGGCCGGCCCCCGCCAGGATGGCATGAAGGAGAGGCGCCTGCATCAGACCGTGCCTCCGACCATCGGCAATTGGCGCGGACGTGGTTGCCCGAGCTTTGCCAGTGCATTGGCGACCGCAGGACCGATTGGCGGCACGCCCGGTTCGCCGACGCCGGTGGGCGCTTCGGTCGAGCTGATGATCGCGACCTCGACCTCCGGCATCTCGTGGATGCGCAGCGAGCGATAGGTATCGAAATTGGCCTGGACCGGCCTGCCCTGGTCGAGCGTGATCTCGCCATAGAGCGCATGACCAAGACCAAAGCCGATACCGCCCTCCATCTGCGCCCGGATGATGTCGGGATTGACCGCGACCCCGCAATCCACCGCGCACCAGACCTTGTGAACCTTCGGCTCACCGTCAGTGCCGAGAGAGACCTCCGCGATCTGCGCAACGAAAGAGCCGAAGCTCTCGACCACCGCGACGCCGCGGGCGCGGCCGTCGACCGGGCCGGAGCCATTCCACTTCGCCAGTTCGGCGACAGCCTTGAGCACGCCGACGGCACGCGGATGCCGGTTCATCAGGCTAAGCCTGCCGGCAACCGGATCCTGCCCTGCCACCTGCAGCAACTCGTCGATGAAGCACTCGACCGCATAAGCCGTGTGCGTATGGCCGACGGAGCGCCACCACAGGGTCGGCACGCCAACCTTGGGGTTGTTCACCTCGCAGTGGAAATCGGCAATCTCGTAGAAGAGCTCGTTGGCGCCCTCGACCGAGGTTGCGTCGATGCCGTTCTTCACCACCATCGCCTCGAAGGGCGTGCCGAGGAAGAAGGACTGACCGACGATGCTGTCGGCCCAGGCCGTGATCTTGCCGTCCTGCACGGCGCCGCGCAGGCGATGCACGAAGAGCGGGCGATAATAGCCGCCGGAGAGATCATCCTCGCGCGTCCAGACCAGCTTGACCGGACGGTTGGGACCGATCGCCTTGGCGACCATGGCAAGCTCCGCTGCCAGATGTTGGCTGACCTGGGCACGCCGGCCGAAGCTGCCGCCTGCCAGCATGGTCTCGAGCCTGACCTTCTCCGGCGGCAGGCCAAGGATGGTTGCGATGGTCATATGCTCGGTGGTCTGGAACTGGCTTCCGAAGCGGGCGAGCGCCTCGCTGCCATCCCATTGCAGATAACCGTCGAGCGGCTCCATCGGCGCGTGCGCCAGATAGGGGAAGACGAACTCGGCTTCGATCACCGTCCCCGCCTTGGCGAGCGCGGCCTCGGCATCGCCATGCGAACCGGCGACCACACCCTTCTGGCGGGCAAGCGCGCGATACTCGGCGATGAGTTCGCGGCTGCCCCGCTTTTCGGCCGCGCTCTCGTCCCAGGTCACTTTCAGGGCCTCTCGGCCCTTCAATGCGGGCCACATGCCATTGGCATAGACGGCGACGCCGGAGCCGATCTGCTTGACGTCGACGACGCCCCTGACCTTGTGCGCCTCGGCCGCGTCGAAGCTTCCGACCTTGCCGCCGAAACGCGGTGGCCGGGCAACGACGACGGTCAGCATATTGGGAGCGTGGATATCGATGGTGAACTCGGCCTTGCCGCGCGACTTGTCGGCACTGTCGAGCCGCCTGACCGCGCCCTCCTTGCCGATCAGGCGATAGGCCGAGGCCGGCTTCAGCGGCACGTTCTCGGGCACGGCAAGCTTCGAGGCCGCCTCGGCGAACTCGCCAAACCGTCCCTGTTTGCCGGAGGCATGGCTCAGGACGCCAGCCTCGACCCTGATCTCGGAGGCCGGGACCTTCCAGGACTGCGCTGCAGCCTGGACCAGCATGGCGCGGGCCGTGGCTCCGGCCTTGCGCATTTGTTCCCAGCTATTGGCGATGGCGGTCGAGCCGCCGGTCCCCTGCACTCCAAAGGCGAGATTAGCATAGAGCTTGACGTCGGCCGGCGCATGCTCGCTGCGCATCTGGCCCCAGTCTGCATCCATCTCCTCGGCGACGAGCGTCGCCAATCCGGTGAACGGCCCCTGGCCAAACTCGATATGCTTGACCAGCACCGTGATGGTGCTGTCAGGCGCCACGCGGACAAAGGCATTGGGCGCGAAGGTGGCGTTTCCGCCCGGGCGGAACGCGGCGCCCGCGCCGGACTGGGCGCGCGCCGCTTGCGGGAGATGCAGCCCGATGACGAGCGCGCCGGCCCCCTTCAGCAGCGAGCGACGGGAGAGGTTATGATCGTGAGCGGTCATGGCTCAGCCCTCCAGCGTGCGGGCCGCGTCATGGATCGCGGCGCGGATACGGACATAGGTTGCGCAACGGCAAAGATTGCCGTTCATCGCGAGGTCGATGTCCCCATCGCTCGGCTTCTTGTTTTCCATGAGCAGCGCAACCGCACTCATCACCTGGCCGGATTGGCAGTAGCCGCATTGCGGTACATCGCGCGCCGTCCAGGCGGCCTGAACGGCATCGACCTCCTTGCCCGAAATCGCCTCGATCGTGGTAATCTCGGCATCACCCACCGCCGAGACCGGCGTGACGCAGGAGCGCAGCGGCTTGCCGTCCATGAAGACCGTGCAGGCGCCGCATTGTGCGACGCCGCAGCCGAACTTGGTGCCGGTCAGGCCGAGATTGTCGCGGATCGCCCAAAGCAGGGGCGTATCGTCGTCGACATCGACGCTGTGCGTCCTGCCGTTGACTTTGAGTGAGACCATGGCTGCCTCCGGACCGCTGGACATGACACAGCGCGGCACCATGGTGCGGATCGAGAGGCTCGCTCTCGACGGCCCGATCTGACATATCAGAAGCGGGCGGGTGATCCGTCGTCTTGGGTCGCGCGACTAGACGAATTAGACCGTTTGAGTCTAATTAGAATAGTCGCGCTCAGTTTGGATCTTGTCAAGACTGCAATGTCCGACAGAAGCGAAAGTTCCGGCGTGGCCGCCGATGATGCCACCGGTCGCATCGATCAGATCGCTGATGCGGCCCTGCGCCTGTTTGCCCGTTACGGCTACAAACGCACCTCGATGGACGACATCGCCAAGGAAGCCGGGCTGGCCAAGGCGACGCTCTACCTCCATTTCAAGGGCAAGGATGATGTGTTCCGGGCCATGCTTGCGCTGCTCGGCAAGCGTGTCGAAGCACGTTGCCGTGAAGTCCTGACCAGCCAGTCCCCCTTTCCGGAACGCCTCACGGCGTTGTTGAGAGCTCATTTCGCAACAGCCTTCGAAAGCCTCGGCACGGGCGAACACCTCGCCGAATTGAAGGCCGTCATCGCCAGCATTGCTGGGCAGGAACTGCTTGTCTTCGAAGACATCTTCGCCAGGCATGCGCGCAACCTCATTGAGGAGGCGCAAGCGAAGGGCGAGATCTCGCTGAGACGCACGGGCCTCAGCCCCACGACGCTGATCAACACGCTGATGCAGGCGGCCGCCGGTGCCAAGCTCGGCCCCTTGCCCTCCTGCGCGGATTACCAGCAGCGGCTCGACGCGATCGCATCGGTCACGGCTGCTGCCGTCCTGCCGACCGGCTAGTATGACAGGGCCGGGATCGGCTCTAAGCCTTTCGTCTAAACCGCCATTCCTGGGCAGATGCACATGGATTCCTGCGCACGGGCGTGGCGTTGACAGGCGCGCTGCGCGCGGTGCAGCATGACTGCAAGGGGAAACGAACAATCCAAGAATCATTAAGGTGGCGACCATGTGTGCGTGGTATGTCTGAGGATATTATTCTCTCCACCTCGGGGCTAACCAAAGAATTCGCGGGCTTCACCGCGGTCAATGGCGTCGACCTCAAGGTCAGGCGCGGCAGCATTCATGCGCTCATCGGCCCAAATGGCGCCGGCAAAACGACATGTTTCAATCTGCTGACCAAGTTTCTTGCGCCGACCAAGGGCTCGATCGTCTATAATGGCCAGGACATCACGCGGCAGAAACCGGCTGAGATCGCCCGGCTCGGGCTGGTCCGGTCCTTCCAGATTTCGGCGGTTTTCCCGCAACTCAGCGTGATGAAGAACGTCCGGATCGCGCTGCAGCGCAAGCGTGGCGACTCCTTCGATTTCTGGCGGTCCGAGGATGTGCTGAAATCGCTCGATGCCGAGGCGCTGCGCCTCGTCGAGGCCGTCGGCCTCTCGACCTTTGCGGACCTGCCGGCGGGAGAACTCTCCTACGGTCGCAAGCGCGCCCTCGAAATAGCGACCACGCTGGCGCTCGATCCGGAGATGCTACTGCTCGATGAACCGATGGCCGGAATGGGCCGTGAGGATGTCGAGCGCATCGAGGCGCTGATCCGGAAAGTCTCCGCCAACCGCACCATCCTGATGGTCGAGCACAACCTCTCGGTCGTCGCCTCTCTCTCAGACCGCATCACCGTGCTGGCGCGTGGGCAGGTGCTGGCGGAAGGCGACTACGCCACGGTCTCGAAGGATCCGCGCGTGGTCGAAGCCTATATCGGATCGGGAGTCGGCCATGCTCACTGAGGCAACCGGGGCCGCGGCGCTTGCGAGCGCTGTCAAACCGCTGCTAGCGGTCCGCGGGCTCGAGGCCTGGTATGGCGAGTCGCATGTGCTGCACGGCATCGATTTCGACGTCGCGCCGGGCGAAGTGGTGACCCTGCTCGGCCGCAATGGCGCCGGCAAGACCACGACGTTGAAGTCGATCATCGGCATCATGGGCAAGCGCAAGGGCTCCGTCTCGTTCGACGGCACCGAGACGATCAACCTGCCCTCGCGCGCGATCGCGCGACTGGGCATCGGTTTCGTTCCGGAAGAACGCGGCATCTATTCGAGCCTGAATGTCGAGGAGAACCTGCTGCTGCCGCCGCAGGTGAAGCCGGGCGGGCTCAGCCTCGATCAGATCTTCGAGCTCTTTCCCAATCTGAAGGAACGGCTGAAGAGCCAGGGCACCAAGCTGTCGGGCGGAGAGCAGCAGATGCTGGCGATCGGGCGCATCTTGCGCACGGGCGCAAATCTCCTGCTGCTCGACGAGCCGACCGAGGGGCTGGCCCCTGTCATCATCGACCAGATCGGCCGCACCATTGCGAAACTGAAACGCGAGGGCTTCACCATCATCCTGGTCGAGCAGAACTTCCGCTTCGCCGCGACGGTCGCCGACCGGCACTATGTCGTCGAGCAGGGCAAGGTGGTCGACATGATTCCGAACGAGGCGCTTGAGCGAAACATCGACAAGCTCCACGGTTACCTCGGGGTTTGAAAAATCGCGTCGAGAACGACGTCATTTCAGGGAGAGACGGCATGAAACTCAAGACATTGCTGCTGGGCAGCGTATTCGGCGCGCTGCTGGTGAGCCCGGCGCTGGCGCAGCAGATTTCCGTCAAGGCCGGCGTACTCAACGACCGTTCCGGCCTCTATGCCGACCTCTCGGGCGAGGGCTCGGTGGTTGCGGCCCGGATGGCCGTCGAGGATTTCAAGGCCGCGGAGAAGGGCATCAAGGTCGAGATCATCTCGGCCGACCACCAGAACAAGCCCGATGTCGGCTCGACCATCGCCCGGCAATGGTACGATCAGGACGGCGTCGACATCATCCTCGACGTGCCTACCTCCTCGGTGGCGCTGGCCGTCAACCAGATCACCAAGGAAAAGAACAAGATCCATATCAACTCGGGCGCGGCCACCTCGGACCTCACCGGCAAGGCCTGCTCGCCGAACACGATCCACTGGACCTATGACACCTATGCCCTCGCCCAGGGCACGGGTGGCGCCATGGTGAAGGCCGGCGGCGACAGCTGGTTCTTCCTGACCGCCGACTATGCCTTCGGTCACGCTCTGGAGCGCGACACTGCCGCGATCGTCACCAAGAACGGCGGCAAGGTGCTGGGGGCCGTGCGCACGCCCTTCCCGGGCACCGATTTCTCGTCGTTCCTGCTTCAGGCCCAGGCTTCCAAAGCCAAGGTCATCGGCCTCGCCAATGCCGGCGGCGACACGATCAACTCGATCAAGCAGGCCGGCGAGTTCGGCATTGTTGCAGGCGGGCAAAAGCTCGCGGGGCTGCTCGTCTTCCTCACCGACGTGCACGCGCTCGGCCTGCAGACGGCGCAAGGCCTGGTCCTGACGGAAGCCTTCTACTGGGACACGAACGACCAGACCCGCGCCTGGTCGGAGCGCTTCGCGAAGGCCCATGGCGGCAAGAAGCCAACCATGGTCCAGGCCGGCGTCTATTCCGGCATGCTCCACTATCTCAAGGCCGTGGAGGCCGCGAAGAGCAAGGATACCGCGGCCGTGATGGCCAAGATGAAGGAATTGCCGACCGACGATCCGCTCTTCGGCAAGGGATCGGTCCGCATCGACGGCCGCAAGATGCACGACATGTATCTTTTCGAGGTCAAGAAGCCGTCCGAGTCCAAGGCACCGTGGGACTACTACAAGCAGATCGCGGTTCTGCCGGCCGAACAGGCCTTCAAGCCGCTCAGCGAGAGCGAGTGCCCGCTCGTCAAGAAGTGAACGAGGCTTCGTCCGCGCTTGCTTGGTTCCTGCGTCATCCCGGGCGATCCTAGGGAGACCCGGGATCCAGGTGCTCCGGCACATCTTCCGGGTCGGGTCTTCGGCCGACCCGGGATGATGGCAGCAGGAGATGGCGTATCCGTACGTCGGTCCTTGGCAGCATTTTCAGGATGAGTTGAGCAAGGCATGTTCGAGCTTCTCGGAATCCCACCACAAGCGCTGTTCGGCCAGGTCCTTCTTGGCCTGATCAACGGCTCGTTCTATGCCATCCTCAGCCTCGGGCTGGCGGTGATCTTCGGGCTCCTCAACATCATCAACTTCACCCATGGCGCGCAGTATATGATGGGCGCCTTCGTGGCCTGGATGTGCCTGAACTATCTCGGCATCAACTACTGGGCCGCATTGCTGCTGGCACCGCTGATCGTCGGGATCGTGGGCGTCCTCATCGAGCGGTTCCTGATCTCGCGGCTGGCTCATCTCGACCATCTCTACGGGCTGCTGCTGACCTTCGGCCTCGCACTGATCATCCAGGGCCTGTTCCGCAACAATTACGGCTCGTCGGGGCTGCCCTATCAGATCCCGCCGCAGCTGGCGGGCGGGCATAATCTCGGCTTCATGTTCCTGCCGAACTACCGCGCCTGGGTCGTCATCGCGTCGCTCGTCATCTGCCTGGCGACCTGGTTCGTGATCGAGAAGACGAGGCTCGGCGCCTATCTCCGCGCCGCCACCGAGAACCCGACGCTGACGCAGGCCTTCGGCATCAATGTGCCGCTGCTGGTGACCCTGACCTACGGCTTCGGCGTCGCTCTGGCGGCGTTCGCCGGCGTGCTCGCGGCGCCGATCTACTCGGTCAATCCGAACATGGGAGCCGACCTGATCATCGTCGTCTTCGCCGTCGTCGTGATCGGCGGCATGGGCTCGATCATGGGCGCGATCGTCACCGGGTTCGGCCTCGGCCTGATCGAAGGCGTGACCAAGGTTTTCTACCCCGAAGCGTCCGCGACCGTGATCTTCATCATCATGGTCCTGGTGTTGCTGGTGAAACCAGCCGGGTTGTTCGGGCGGCCCGCGTGATGGCGCCGTCCCGCATGATTGCAAGGAGCTGACCATGGCCGATGCGCTTTCCGCCGACGTTCCCGCGGGCGGCCTCGCGGTCACCGAGACCACGAAGGGGACCGAGCGCCTGCATCGGGCGATCTTCATCGGGCTCGCGGTCTTGGTCGCCGTCGCGCCTTTCGTCGCCTATCCCGTCTTCGTGATGAAGGTGATGTGCTTTGCGTTGTTCGCGCTCGCCTTCAACCTTCTGCTTGGCTATGGCGGTCTGCTCTCCTTCGGCCATGCCGCCTATTTCGGCATGGCAAGCTATGTCAGCGCCTATACGGCCAAGAACTGGGGCTTGACGCCCGAGCTCGCGATCCTGTCCGGGACGCTGATTGCCGGTTTGCTTGGCGCCGTCTTCGGCTCGCTCGCGATCCGCCGGCAAGGCATCTACTTCGCCATGATCACGCTCGCGCTCGCGCAGATGGTGTTCTTCTTCTCGCTGCAGACACCGCGCTTCACGGGCGGCGAGGACGGCATCCAGTCAGTGCCGCGCGGCAAGCTCTTCGGCCTGATCAGCCTCGCCGACGACAAGGCGCTGTATTACGTGGTCGCCGTCATCTTCATGGCCGGGCTGCTGCTGATCTACCGCATCATCCATTCGCCCTTCGGCCAGGTCTGCAAGGCGATCCGGGACAACGAGCCGCGCGCGATCTCGCTCGGCTACCGCGCCAATCGCTACAAGCTCGCAGTCTTCGTGCTCTCGGCTGCGCTGGCGGGGCTGGCAGGCTCGACCAAGGCGATCGTTTTCCAGCTCGCCTCACTCACGGACGTGCACTGGTCGATGTCCGGTGAGGTCGTCCTGATGACGCTTGTCGGCGGGCTCGGTACCGTGTTCGGGCCCATCGTCGGTGCGCTCGTCATTGTCTCCATGCAGAATTACCTCGCCAGCCTTGGCGCGTGGGTCACCGTGGTGCAGGGCGTCATCTTCGTGATCTGCGTGATGCTGTTCCGCGAGGGCATCGTCGGCGTGATCTCGAGGGCCATCAAGCGACCGCTCTGACGTCAGCGCTGCCGCATCAGGAAATCAGCGACGGCTGCCCGGTCGGCCTCGCGGGCGAGCCCTGGCGCGCTCATCCAGCTGCCTTTGAACATGCCCTCGGGATCGGCGAGATAGGCCTTCAGCCGGTCTTCGTCCCAGCTGAGACCCTGCGCACCAGCGGCCCTCAGCGCCGGCGAGTAATCGAACCCTTCCGCCGTACCGACGCGGCGGCCTGAGAGGCCTGCGAGATGCGGCCCGGCCATACCGCTCTTGGCAGGGTCGAGGCTGTGGCAGGCCTGGCAGGTCGCGAAAAGGCGCTCGCCCGCACTGCTCTCCTGAGCCGAACCAGCCCGTGCGGCAAGCAGGACCGCCGCGACTGCGACGGCGGCGAGCACGCTCCTCACGCCTGCTTCACCGTCAGGATGCGGACCAACCGGTCATTGCCGCTTTCGCCGCCCCAGGCCTCGCCGGACCGTCCATCCATCTGGCGGACATTGGCGCCCGGCTTGTCGCTCGGGAAGCTGCTGAAGGCTTCGGTGACGGGATCGAAATGCACGATGGCATTGGCCGCGAAATCCGTCAGCCAGACCTTGTCGGCGTCATCGACATAGACCGAATAGGTGCGCGGCTTGTCACCCGGCAATTTCCATGTCTTCCAGCTGTTGCTGAGCGTGTCATAGGCCGAGACATTGCCTGAATTCCACTCGCTGACCCAGATACGGTTCTTCGAATCCGACCAGACCCGCCGCGCTCCCTGACCAGGCGTCGGCGGCTCGACCACCGTGATCTCGAAGGTGCCGGGATTGATCTGGGCAATGTGGTTGCCGGCCAGCGAGGCGTACCAGATCTCGCCGGAAGGGGTTCTGGTGATGCCATAGGCGCCCGGCCCGCGGGGCGCATCCTTGACCTCCATCCTCGCGGTCTTCGGGTCGAAGCGGCCGACGATCCCGCCCTGGCCCGTGAACCAGAGGATGCCGTCCTTGTCGAAGACTCCGGTATTGAGATTGGCGTTTTCGCGCCCCGCAGGCAGCTTGAAAAGATCGACCTTATGCGTCTTGTCGTCGACGCGGGCGATGGCGTTCTGGCCACCTTCCGTCACCCAGGCAGCACCGTCAGGGCCCCGAACCACGCCATGGGGCGCGGCCCCCTGCCCGAGCTCAACCACCTTGAGTTCGCTGGAACGCGGATCGAAGCGGCCGAGCGTGCCATTGCGCTGACCACAGACCCAGATCGTGCCGTCGCCAGCATCGGTGACATCGCGAGAGCCCTTGATCGCCGGGATGTCGAAATAGGTGACGTTGAACCTGGAGCCCGGCGTCGTCGGACCGGCGGCCGCCGCACGGCCGATCAGGACAGGCGCCGCAAGCCCGGCAAGGCCGAGCTGAAGAAAGGACCGGCGCAGCATGAACGTCTCCTCCTGTACCGGCCGGGCGCAACGCCTCGGCCGACGTCCAGCTTGGGACGACAAGATGGTGAAACTGCGCCGTCTCCCTCCCTGGTGGTCAGACCCGCCGCTGAACGCCGACTGGCAAGCTCGAAACCCGCGCCATTTCACCGGTCAGGAAGCTTTCCGGCGCCACCAGATAGTCAAGCGCCATGGCCATGGCATCGACGCCCCAGAAGATCTCGCCATCGATCAGCAGGCTCGGCACGCCGAAGATTCCGGCCGCGACGGCCTCCTCGGTCGCTTGGCGAAGGGCATCCTTCACCGGCTGTCCGCCAATGCGGCCGAGCGCAGCAGGATCTCCGGCCGCCGCCGCCACCTCGGCCAGCACGGATGGATCGTTACCGTCGCGCCCCTGCCCCCAGATCAGCCGAAACGCTTCGCGGACCGCACCCTTCTGCCCATCGAGAGCGGTCAACAGGCGCAGCATGGCGAGCGGGTTGAACGGGTGGCTCGGCGGGAAGCGGAAGGGCACTCCCTGCGATTGGGCCAGATGCGTCGCGAGACGATAGGTGTGGACGCGCTTCGGCGCGATTTCGGCCGGGCCGAGCTGGCCCCAGTGCTTGAGCACGGCACCAAAGACGATCGGCTTCATCACGATGGGCCGCAGCTCTTCAATCGCGTCGAGCTTCGTCAATGCCAGATAGGCAAAGGGTGAGATGAGGTCGAAATACCAGATGGCAGGCTTGGTCATTCGTATCCTCATTTGATCAGCTTGGACACGGCGCGGAACTGTGGGTGTTCCGCCGTCCGCAGCCATTCGAACAGGACCATCTCGGTCGTGACCATCTCGGCGCCATGAGCCGCCATGCGTCGGATTGCGGCCTCCTTGTTCTCGGCAGCACGTGAGCCGATCGCGTCCTGCACCACGAGGATGCGGCGCCATTGCGTCAGCAGTCCAAGCACCGTCTGCCCAACGCAGATATGCGCCTCGCAACCGCAGACAATCAGTTCCTCGTCCTCTTCCAGCGCGCCGAGAAAGGCTGGTTCGGCGCAGGCGTCGAAGCTCATCTTGGTCACCACCGGACCCGCGCCCGACAATTCCGGCACCGTGCTGCCGAGCCCGGCCGGGTTCTGCTCGGTCATCACCACGGGAACATCGAGCAGGGCTGCGGCCTCGACGAGCCGGCGCGCATTCGCGACCATGCGAGGCCCGTCATGGATCACGGGCATCAGGCGCGTCTGAAAATCGATAATGACGAGGCGGGCGCGCTCGACCTTCAGCAGCGTCATGGCCGCTCTCCCTTCATCAGCAACTGTCCGATCTGGACATCGACATAGCGTTCCATCAGCACGCGCGCCTGCGCGCCGAACATCCGCAGCCGCTGCGTATGGGCGAGCAGCAGCACGCCCGAAGCATGAGCGAAGGCATCGGCCATGGCCAGTCGTGCCGTCTCCTGATCGGAGCCCATCTGTTCAGCGGCCTGCCTGATGGGCGAGAGCGCCGCCTCAAGTGCCTCGTTCAGCGCCTTGTCCCGCTCGCGACCGAGCCCGTGGGGGCGCATGCCGCTGCGAAACAGGTAGAAGCCGAGATCGAGATCCCTGGGATGGGCCGCATAGAAATCGAAGAAGGCGAGCGCTGCCAGGCGGAAGTGGGCTTCCGGCGTAGCAGCCCCTTCGACCGCCTTGTCGACATGGTCGCGCAGCGCCGACAGCGACTGGCCAAGGACCTCGGCATAGAGCGCTTCCTTGGAATCGAAATGGAAATAGAGCGCCGCCGGCGTGTAGCCGGCCTCCGCCGCGATGCCGCGCAGCGAGGCGCCATCCAGCCCATCGCGCTCGAAGACCGTGCGTGCGGCGTCGAGGATCAGCCCGCGCCTGAGTTCCGTGACCGCCCGCTTGCGGCGACCTCGCATCGTCTCGGCCACTGCCACCTCGACATCGCTCCAGATTTGGGTTGACGGAAATTCTAACGGCGTTCAATTTTACGGGCAACACTCAAATATCAAGAGGACACGCCCATGCTGATGGATGCTGCTGGCTATCGCGAGTCGCTGCGCGCCTATCATCCTCGGGTTTTCGTCAACGGCCAGCGTGTCGAGAGCGTGGCTGACGAGCCCTTGCTGGCACCGGGCGTCAATGCGGTCGGAATCACCTACGGTCTCGCCCATCAGGAGGCCCATCTCCCGGTGATGACGGCGCGGCAGACAAGCTCCGGCAAGACCGTCAACCGTATGCTGCACATCAACGAGAGCTCCGGCGACCTGCTCGCGAAGCTCGAGGCGGTTCGGCTGGTCTGCAAGATCTCGGGCTGCGCCCAGCGCTATCTCAGCCATGATGCGCTGAATGCGCTCTGGCAGGCGACAGCGCTCACCGATGCCCGTCACGGCAGCGATTATGCGCAACGCTTCCGCGCCTATCTGCACGAGGTTCAGGACAAGGACCTGACCCTTGGCGTCGCCATGACCGACGCCAAGGGTGACCGTTCGAAGCGACCGGGCGCACAGGCGAACCCGGATTCCTATGTTCACTTCAAGGAGCGGCGGAAGGACGGCATCGTCATTCGCGGCACCAAGGCCATCGTCACCGGCGCGCCCTATATGCACGAATTCCTGGTGATGCCCTGCCGCACCCATGTGCCGGGCGACGAGCATTTCGCAGTCTGCTGCGCCGTGCCCTGCGATGCCGCCGGCGTCACCATCGTAGCGCGACCTGCCGGACGCCCCGGCGATCCGGCTGCAAAATTCTCGGCGCAATACGGCCAGTCGACCGGCGTCGTGATGTTCGACGATGTCTTCGTGCCGTGGGACCGCGTGTTCCTGGCCGGCGAGACCGAGGAAGGTGGTTTCCTGACCACGAGCTATGCGACGCATCACCGCCATTCCTGCATCGGCGCCAGAGCCGGGTTCGGAGATCTCCTGATCGGCGCCGGCGCACTGATGATCGATGCCAACGGGCTCGATACCGAGCATCATGGCCATGTCCGCGAGCAGATGGTCGAGCTGATCAAGATCACCGAAGGTTTTTTTGCCTGCGGTGTCGCGGCCTCCGTCTACTGCCAGAGGGATCCGGCAGGCTCGGTAATGCCGGACAGCGTCTTCTCCAATATCGGCAAGCTGCTGTTGGCGACGCAGATCTACGACATGCACCGCATCGCCCACTACGTATCGGGCGGGTTGATCGTGGCGCTGCCGGGCCCGGACGAGGACCATAATCCCGAGACCGCCGCCTCGCTGGCCGCCGTACTCGCTGGCCGCCCCGATATCCCGCACGCCCAGCGCGCCGAGGTCGCGCGCTTCATCGAGGATCTCACCGTCTCGAAGGAGGCCGGCTGGTATTCGGTGATCTCGCTGCATGGCGGCGGCTCGCCGGAAGCGATGAAGCGCGAGATCTGGCGCAACTATCCGGTGGCGGAGAAGGTCGAACTGGTCGAGAGCCTGCTCGGACGGGGCGTCCTCGCCGATGGCAGCCGTGTCTCGAAGCAGCCGGGACGCTGCTGTGTCACCGGTTGCGAGGTGCCGGAACCGCCGGGCGGGGTCCCGCGCGAAGCGGCCGAATAGCGCAACCCGTCAGCCTCGGATCCCCTTCATTCCCCCGTCCCGGGACGGGATACCCAGCAGAGCGCCGGACCTGACCAGAGGACCAACATGACCGTGCACGCCATTGCCTCGACCCATCAGGTGCTGAATCAGGCGCGCCCAGCCACGGGCTGGAACGCCTTCTCCGACGACGCGGTGCTGCAGGGCGTCGTCACGCGCCAGGCTCCCTGGGTGGCAGGCAGAGCGACGGCGCTCGGCGCCCATGCCGGCGCTGAGGCGGTGCAGGATCTCGCGCGTCTGGCCAACAGGTTCACGCCCGAACTCAGGACGCATGACCGCTTCGGCAATCGCATCGACTGGGTCGAATTTCATCCGGCCTGGCACGAATTGATGACGCTCGCCTTCCGGCACGAGGTGCCCTCGCTGGCCTGGACGACGACCGAACCGAACGGCCATGTCGCGCGTGGCGTCCTCTCCTATGTCTGGAACCAGATCGAGCAAGGAGTCGGCTGCCCGACCGGCATGACCTATGCCGCCTGGCCGGGCCTGGCCCAGCCTGAGTTCTCGCTCTGGCGCGAGAAGATCACCTCTGGCCAGTATGACCAGCGCCCGCTCCCGGTCTCCCAGAAGACAGGAGCAAGCATCGGCTACGCGATGACCGAAAAGCAGGGCGGGTCGGACCTCCGGCAGACTCAGACGACCGCGCGCTATCTCGAGGATACGCCGGAGGGGCGGGTCTATCTGATCACCGGACACAAATGGTTCTTCTCGGTGCCGCAATCGGACGGGTTCTTCACGCTCGCGCGCAGCGAGAGCGGCGTCTCCTGCTTCTTCGCCCCCGGCTTCCTGCCGGATGGCAGCCGCAACCGGCTGCAGATCCAGCGGCTCAAGGACAAGGCCGGCAACCGCTCGAACGCCTCGTCGGAGGTCGAATTCCGCGAGTGCCTGGGCTGGCTGGTCGGCGAAGAGGGACATGGCATCCGCGAGATCCTCAGCCATGCCCATCTGACCCGGCTCGATTTCGCAATCGGCTCGGCCGGGCTGATGCGGCAGGCGCTGACGCTCGCGCTCAATCACACGCAATCGCGCAAGGGCTTTGGCTCCTCGCTGGCCGATCAGCCGATGATGACCAATATTCTTGCCGATCTCGCGATCGACTCCGAGGCCTCGACCCTGATGGCCTTCCGAGTCGCCGCCGCAACGGATGCGATGGAGAGCAGCGAGCAGGAGCGGCATGTCGCACGGGTTTCGACACCGCTGGCGAAATTCTGGAACTGTAAGCGCGCTGCCGGCTTTGTCGTCGAGGCACTGGAATGCCATGGCGGCAATGGCTTCATCGAGGAGAACCCGATGGCGCGCCTTTATCGCGAGGCGCCGCTGAACGCGATCTGGGAAGGCACCTCGAACATGATGTGCATGGACGTGCTGCGTTCGTTCAACCGCGATCCACGCACGAAAGAGGCCTTCATGGCCGAGCTCGGTTCCGCTCGCGGCGCCAACCGCGCGCTCGACCGCTGGCTCGACAGGCTCGGCGACGAGGTGGCCAAACCGCGCAATGACGATGGCCATGGCCGCCGGCTCGCCAACCTGATGGCCTATGCGCTGCAGGCCTCGGAGCTGAAGAAGCACGCGGACGAGGCGGTGTTCGAGACCTTCTGCCGCTCCAGGCTGGATGCCGACTGGGGGTATGTCTTCGGCACGCTCGATCCATCGCCGGAACTGACCAGCATCGTGAAGCGCGCGAGCGTGGCGCGGGGCTGAGCCATTCTGGCCTCGGGCGATGCGCCGGACCGGCGGTGAAGAGAGCCTCGGGGACCATGCCCGAACCTGGATGTTCAAGGCTGGCATGGACCTCGGTCCTGCGCTTCTCATCGGCCGGGTGACGCCCGGGTTCCGGGCGCACCAGGCCTGCAATCACGCGCAGCAGGCTGCGGCCATCGGCACCGTCTCGTACTCGTCGTGGCGCTTGACGAAGCTCATGGTCGAGTCCTCGTTGCGGCCCTTGGGGGCGCGGTCGAGGATCATCAATGTCCCGATCAGCTCCTCCGGGCCCCGCGCATAGCTCGAATAGGTATGAAACACCTCGCCGGCTTCGTTGCGGATGAACGAGCTCAGTCCGGGCAGCTCGTCATGCGCATTGCCCACCGGCGTATCGGTGAAATTGTAGCGGACGCTGTCTCCCTTGAGCTGCTCGGGCGTGAATGAGACGTGGTAGTCGAAATTGAAGTCGCTGCCATGGGACGAGACCCAGGGGAAGCGCCAGCCCATGCGGCGCTTATAGGCCTCGATCTTCTGCAGCGGCGCGCGCGAAACTGCCACCAATGTCACGTCGTGATTGTTCAGATGCGCCAGCGTGCCGTCGAGATGATCAGCCAGGAAGGAACAACCGGGGCAACCTGCCTCCCATTCCGGCCCGAACATGAAATGATAGATCATCAGCTGGCTGCGCCCGTCGAACAGCTCCGCCAGCCGCCGCTTCCCTGCCGGGGTGTTGAAGGCATAATTCTTCTCGACCCGGACCCAGGGCAAGGCGCTTCGCTCGGCATTCACCGCGTCGCGCAGACGCGTCTCTTCCTTCTCGCGGGCGAGCAGAACCTTGCGCGCGGCAAGCCAGTCCTCGCGTGAAACAACCGGGTGTTGCTGCATGGCCTTCCTCCTTCAGAAACGCCCCCTCTTGACAGAATAGGTTGATATCAACATAAAAACACCATGTCAAAGCCCATCCCGCTTTCCGCCGAGAGCCGGCTGCCCTTCGAGACCACATTGCATGTGCGGGACCATTGCCTGTGCCTGCATGTGCAGCGGGCAGCCAGGGCACTTGCACGACGCTTTGACGAGGCTTTGCGGCCGTTTGACCTGACGAACCAGCAATTCTCGCTGTTGATGTCGCTCAATCGCCCGCAACCACCGAGCCTCGGCCCGGTGGCAAACCTCCTTGCCATGGACCGCACCACCCTGACGGCGGCGCTCAAGCCGCTCGAGCGGCGCGGTCTCGTTTCGGTCGACAGCGATCCGGATGATCGACGCAGCCGGCTGCTGACATTGCAGCCAGCCGGCCATGCATTGCTCCTCCTTGCCGTCCCGACCTGGGAGCGCGTCCACCGCGAGGTCGACGCGCTCTTGCCCGGGACGGATCCTGACCGTTTCCGGCACGATCTCAGGGCACTGTCCCAGCCCTGACTGCTACCGCCTATGGCGGCGGCCGTTTCCCAACCCACACCACCAAAACCAAGCAAGGAACGACCATGCCCCAGATGATCTTCGTCAACCTGCCGGTGAGGGACCTGCAGAAGTCCATGGCCTTCTTCAAGGCGCTCGGCTTCAGCTTCAACCCGCAATTCACCGACGACACCGCCGCCTGCATGGTGATCAGCGACACCATCTTCGCGATGCTGCTGACGCACGAGAAATTCGCAGGCTTTGCACCACAGCCGATTGCCGACGCGACCAAGGTCACCGAGGTCCTCACCTGCCTGTCGCGCGAAAGCCGCGCCGATGTCGACACGATGGTGAATGCTGCGGTCGCCGCCGGCGGCAAAACCTATGCGAAACCGCAGGACCACGGCTTCATGTATGGCCACAGTTTCCAGGATCTCGACGGTCATGTCTGGGAGGTGATGTGGATGGATTCCGCGGCCGTGCAGCAAGGCTGAGCAGGCCGCCTGAAAAAAGGGCAGCGATACTGCCCTTTTCCTCTTGCGGTCGCGAGAGTGGCGCCCTATCTCCTGTGCACCGCAGCAGAGATGCTGTGGCGCCCTCCTTGGGCGTTTCCTCCCTAGACTTCGGGCTGCGCCTTTGGCGTGGCCCTTTTTTCTTGGGCGATGGCCGCCCGGCGCTCCGCCGGCCCAGGGCTTTGGCTTTGGCAGTCTCTTCCCAGATGCATGCGGGGCGGGACGACGCTGAGCCCAGCGCGACACACGTCATGCCGCCAAGCTCGCCTGCCTCGAGATGCGCACCGCTCCATGCGCGATCGAAGAGGAGGCGCCGCTATCTCCCCATCACGGCGCCTCCTCCCGCGGGCCGACGCCTCGCCCGGGTATTCCCGGTACGAGTAACGACGCGCGCAGGGAGCATTCACTGCTTCGACCTGCACTCGACGCCAGGCAATCGGTATCGCGTCAGATCACTCACGCGACGCGTCCTGAAAGCGAAACACCGAGCACGATCCGCATAGGGCTGCGAGCCGATCTGTTCGATGACGCAGGCATTAATGCTTCGTCATGCCGCATCGAACCCGGAGCGAGCCGAGGCCGCGCTAACCCGCCAGAAGCTCATCAGGGCCCAGGATCACCGCACCGAAATGGTGGCGCCAAAGCCGGACGCCCAATTCGCCGGAACGATCCAGAGAGGAGCCGACGGTCAACCAACTTAGGAGCGCCGGACTGAGGCCGGCATCAAAGAGGGCAAAGCCGGCGGCGAGAACGCAGGTGTCGGCCTGCAGCCCGCAGACCAGCACACGCTCCACCTGCATGCCCAGGAGATGGTCGATCATCGCAGCCGGTGGCAGATAGCCGTGCTTGACAAAGACGCGATCGGCAGGAACCAGGCTCTCGTCCGACAGGCCGGGTTTCCAGCCCAGTTGGCGCTCGAAAGGCGTCACCGCCTCATCATGCCTCTCGACGGTCGCGACTGACGGCATACCGGCGGCGACAGCCGCAATACCCTGGATCAGCCATTCCGGTGGCGAGAAGCTGGCTTGCACGTCCACGATCAGCAGGGCCTGGCGCATGCTGCGTTTAAGCGCAGGCAGCCTTCTGCAGCAACTCCAATGCCTGTCATTCGAGCGAGTTCATGCATGCGGCCGGAATGCCCGCGCTAAAAGCTCACCCTGATCTGGGCCTGGCCGCCAAGGCGGTTGGTGCTGCCGGAGAGTTCGCCGTCGAGGCGGGCGCCGAGTGTCACGGCGGGGCTGAGCCTGAGGTCGAGCCCGGCGGCAAGCAGCGCGCTGTTGCGCGCGGGCCTGGCGCCCTCGACCGCAAATCCCGAACCGGTCAGCCCGGCAATCGAGGCGCTCAAGCCCGCATCACGCTGGTAGTAATGCGCCCAGCTCGCCCGGAGATAGCCGGCGACCGGCAACCCGTTCAGTGCGCTGGCATGGTCGAGCTGCAGGCCAAGCTCGCTGCGCGAGGTGATGTCGTTGCGCCGAGCCAGCGCCAGCGCGCCGGCATTGGCGCCGGCCCAGTTCGCCTCGATCAGGGCCGGGCTGCGCGCCTGGATCGCCTGCAGCGCCGCCAGCGGCGAGAGCGTCAGGCCGTTCCATGACAGCACGGCGGCGCTCGCCTGCAGCCGCCCGCTCCAAGCGGTGGTGGCATAGGACGAGGAGAGTGCGCTGCCGAGCACCGGAATCGCGCGCTTGATCTCGTTCTCGAGCCGGCCATAGCCGAAGGCGGCGGCAAGATTGACCGGCCCGAGCCGGGTCGTGCCGTAGAGGCCGGCCTGGACGACATCGGCCTCGGCCTTGCCGAGCCCGCCGGCGAGCGAAGACCGGGCGCTGCCGCCGGA
>UBZM01000115.1 GCA_900470095.1 Hyphomicrobiales bacterium | reverse complement strand
CTATAGGTCATGCCATCGCCGAGGACCGTCGTGCCGGCGCCGCGCTGGGCGAAGCTGCCGGCGCCGAATTCGCGGTCAAGCGCTCCGATATCTATGCGCTGCCCAATGCCGTCAGCGGCGCCGGCAGCTTCGCCCAGCGCGGCGCCGGCACGACGGTCCTCGGCGATGGCATGACCTATAGCGGCGGCACCGTGATCGAGGCCGGCACGCTCAAGGTCGGCAGCGGCGGCGCGCAAGGCTCGCTCGGCAGCGGCGCCATCGCCAATGCCGGCGCACTCGTCATCGACAAGAACAACGCGATCACGATCGCCGGCGTGATCAGCGGCACCGGCAGTTTCGAAACGAGCGGCGGTACCGGCGGCACGGGCGTCACCAAGCTCACGGGCGCCAGCACCTATACCGGCGCGACCACGGTCAGCGGCGGCACACTGGAGGTGTCGGGCTCGCTCGGCAACACGGCCGTCTCGGTGCAGAGTGGCGCGACGCTGGCGGGCGCGGGCTCGATCACCGGCGCGGTTACGGTCGCCAGCGGCGGACGCCTGGCGCCAGGCGCCAATCCCGGCACCCTGACCACGGGCACGCTCAGCGTCGGCGCGCTGACATTGTCCTCCGGTTCGCAGCTCGACTTTGATCTCGGCCTGCCCAATCTCCCGGCAGGGAGCGGCAGCGATCGCGTCGACGTGACCGGCAATCTCACGCTGGCCGGCACCCTGAACGTCGCGAATGCCGGCGGCTTCGGCGGCGGCATCTATCGCCTGATCAACTATGGCGGCGTGCTGACGAATAACGGCCTGACGCTCGGCACGCTGCCGAGCGGCGTTTCGGCCGGCGATCTCTCGGTGCAGACCTCCGTCGCGAGCCAGGTCAACCTGGTCAACAGCAACGGCCTCACCCTGAAATTCTGGGACGGCGGCGCGGCGGGCAACGCCAATAACGGCGCGATCGACGGCGGCGCCGGAATCTGGAGCGCGACCAGCGGCAACTGGACCGACCAGGACGGCAATATCAACGGCCCGGCGGCGCCGGCCCCGGGCTACATGGTCTTCCAGGGCGCGAGCGGCATCGTCACGGTCGATACCAGCCTCGGCACGGTTTCGGCGACGGGCATGCAGTTCGCCGCGGACGGCTACAGGATCGAGGGCGGCACTGTTACCCTTAGCGGCGCGCAAGCGATCATCCGTGTCGGCGACGGCACTTCGGGCGGCGCCTCCTATGTCGCCACCATCGCATCGAACCTGACCGGTGCGAGCGACCTGGTGAAGACCGATCTCGGCACGCTCGTCCTCTCCGGCGCCAACAGCTACACCGGCAACACGCTGCTGAACGCCGGCACGCTCTCGGTCTCGTCCGATGGCAATCTCGGCAACGCGGCCGGTGGCCTCGTCTTCAACGGCGGCGTGCTGCGCGTGACGGGCACAGGCTTCACCTCGACCAGCCGGTCTGTGACCTGGGACAGCAATGGCGGCGGCTTCGACATCGCGGATGCGGCCAACAGCTTCACCCTGAGCCAGGCGCTCAGCGGCACGGGCGGGCTTGCCAAGCTCGGCGCGGGCACGCTCATCTTGACCGGAGCGAACAGCCATACCGGCGGCACGACGATCTCGGCCGGTACCTTGCAGATCGGCGCCGGCAGCACGACGGGCGAGATCACCGGGACTGTCGTCAACAATGGCAGGCTCGCCTTCAACCGCTCGGACATTGTGACCTTCGCGGGCGCCATATCCGGCTCGGGCGCCCTGACCCAGATGGGGCCGGGCACGCTGATCCTGACCGGCGGCAACAGCTATACGGGCGGCACGGCGATCAGCGCCGGCACCTTGCAGATCGGCGATGGCGGCACGGCAGGCGCGATCAGCGGCAATGTCGCCAATAGCGGCACGCTGGCCTTCAAGAGGTCCGACCTGATCGCCTTCTCCGGCCAGATTTCGGGAACCGGTGCGCTGAAGCAGCTCGGAACCGGCACGCTCAACCTGACTGGCGTCAACACTTATTCCGGTGGCACGACGATCACGGCCGGCACGCTGCGCGGCTCTGCGACCAGCTTCGGCAGCGGCGCGATCCTGAACAACGCCGCGCTGGTGATCGACCAGAACAGCGACGCCCAGTTCGCCAACGCCATCAACGGCACCGGCCGCTTCACCAAGACGGGTACGGGCTCGCTCAACCTGACCGGCAACAGCACGCTGTCGGGACCCACCACGATCGCAGCAGGGCGGCTGGCCGTGAACGGCTCGCTCGCCAATTCGGCAGTGACCGTGGAGAGCGGGGCAACGCTCGGCGGCAGCGGCACGATCGGCCGGCTGAACGTGCTCAGCGGGGGTATCGTCGCCCCGGGTAACTCGATCGGCACCTTGACCGTCAATGGCAACGTGCTCTTCGCGCCCGGCTCGATCTATCAGGTCGAGGTCAATGGCGCCGGCCAGTCGGACCAGATCATCTCGACCGGCACCATCACGGTCTCCGGCGCCACGCTGGCGATCGCGGCCATCTCGGGTTCGATGCCGCCTTCGGCGCGCTTCAAGCTCTTCGATGCAGCAGGCGGCGTCTCCGGTCAGTTCACCTCGGTGACGAGCAATTTCGCCTTCCTGACGCCGGGCCTGAGCTATGACGCCGCGCAAACCTACCTGACGATCGCGCGCAACGATGTCTCATTCGGCAGCGTCGGCCAGACCCGCAACCAGACGAGCCTGGGCACGGCAGGCGAGCGGCTCGGCACCGGCAATCCCGTCTATGATGCCATCATCAAGCTCGATGCTCCCTCGGCGCGCCAGGCGTTCGACGCCCTGTCGGGCGAAGTGCATGCCTCCGCGCAGGCCATCCTGGTCGAAGAAAGCACGGTGGTGCGCGGAACGGCGATCGATCGTCTGAGGTCGGCGTTCGGGACCGTCGCGGCGGCCCAGCAGCCCGTCATGACCTATGGCTTCACGGCCGATCTGGCAGCGCCCGTCACCGGACCGATGCCGCGGCTTGTCCCCAACGACCGTTTCGCGGTCTGGGGGCAGGGCTTTGGCGCCTGGGGCCGCAATGAGGCCCAGGGCGGCGCGTCGAAACTCTCCCGGTCCAGTGGCGGTTTCCTGCTCGGCGCCGATGCAGCGGTCTTCGACAATTGGCGCGTCGGTCTCTACAGCGGCTACAGCCGTTCGACCTTTGAGGCGAAGGGCCGGATTTCCTCGGGGAACAGCGACAATTACCATCTCGGTCTCTATGGCGGCGGCCAATGGGGCGCCTTCGGATTGCGCGCCGGCGCCGCCTATAGCTGGCACGACCTCACGGTCGATCGCACCGTCTCCTTCACCGGCTTCTCCGACCGGCTGAGGAGCGATTACAACGCGGCGACCGCGCAGGTCTTCGGCGAACTGGGCTACCGCATCGATGCCGGGCGCGTCGCGCTCGAGCCCTTTGCCGGCCTTGCCTATGTCAACCTGCAGAGCGACGGCTTTACCGAGCGGGGCGCGGCGGCGGCTCTCGTCGGCCGCAGCTCCGACATGAGCACCGCCTTCACGACCCTGGGCATGAGAGCGTCGACGACCGTGACCGTGAACGGCATGGGGCTGGAGTTACGCGGGGCGCTCGCCTGGCGGCACGCCTTCGGCGACGTCACACCGGCCTCGCTCCTGTCCTTCGCCGGCGGCAGCCCCTTCAGCATCTCGGGCATCCCTATCGCGAAGAATGCGGCTGTGCTCGACGCGGGGCTCGACCTCGCCGTGGCGCCCAACGCGACGCTCAGCCTGTCCTATGGCGGCCAGTACAGCGCCCATGCGATCGAGCAGACCCTCAAGGGCAGCCTCGCCGTCAAATTCTGACCGGACGGATCCTGCCAGACCTTCAACAAGGGGTGCCCTCGGGCGCCCCTTGCTTCGTCGCAATCCGCGCTGATCGCCCGGCCTCGCCGCCTCGCGGCGCCGCCTTGATCCCAGCACGCCATGAGGGACATCGGACCAGCCATTTGGCGTATTGACGCTTGATGCAATCGATTACATCCTGCCGATAGTCCCGATTAATACGGGACAAGGGAGGAAACGATGATCAAGAGCATCACAACCCGCAGGGGACTACTGACGGCTGCCGCAGTGCTGGCGATGAGCGGCGCGGCAAGTGCGCAACAATCCTACAAGATCGGGCTGTCGAACGGATGGGTCGGCAGCGAATGGCGCACGCAGATGATCGAGGAGGCCCAGGCCGCGGCCGCCGCCTGGAAGGCGAAGGGCGTCAATGTCGAGGTCGTGGTCCAGAGCTCGACCGTGGATGTGCAGGGCCAGATCGGCCATGTCCGCAATTTCGTGAACCAGGGCGTCAATGCCATCATCATCAACCCGAACAGCCCGACGGCCTTCGATCCGGTCTTCGCACAGGCCAAAGCGCGAAACATCCTCGTCGTGTCCACCGATGCCGAGGTCTCGTCCAAGGACGCGATCTATGTTGGCATCGACCAGAAGGACTGGGCGGTGAAATCGGCGGAATGGCTCGCCAAGGCGCTCGGCGGCAAGGGCAATATCGTCACCATCAACGGCATCGCCGGCCACCCCGCCAATGAGATGCGGGTCGCGGGCTATCGCGAAGTCTTCGCCAAGCATCCCGACATCAAGGTGCTGAACCAAGCCAATGCCGACTGGGACCAGGCCAAGGGCCAGCAGGCGATGCAGAACCTGCTCGCAACCTATCCGGCGCTCAACGGCGTCTGGGTGCAGGACGGCATGGCCGATGGCGCCTGGCGCGCGATCGACGCAGCCGGCAAGAAGGACCAGACCGCTGCGACCGGCGAGATCCGCAAGGACTTCCTGACGCGCTGGTCCGAGCAGAAGCTGAACTCGGGCGCCTCGGTCAATCCGCCCGGCGTGATGGCCTCGGCGCTCAACGTCGCGGTGCTGCGCCTGATGGGTAAGGAGTTCAAGGATGGAGTGTTCAAGGGGCAGTACGGCAACGCCATCTACATCCCGATCCCGTTCGTCGACAATGCCAGCCTGCCGGCGGCCCTGAAACAGGCGGAGGGCAAGCCCGGCTACTGGTCCGTCACCGCGGTCGTGACGCCCGACGAGGCCCAGCAGTACTTCAAATAGCCATGGCTCTCCTCGAGGCCCGGGGCGTCGGCAAGCGCTTTGGCGCCGTCGTTGCCCTCTCCGACGGGCGGCTCAAGGTCGAGGCGGGCGAGATTCACGCCCTTCTCGGCGCGAATGGCTGCGGCAAGAGCACCTTGTGCAAGACCGTGGCAGGCGCCGTCGCGCCTGATGCGGGAACCATTGCGATCGATGCGGAGCCGCGGCATTTTCGCGGCCCGCGCGATGCCGAACGCGCCGGCATCGCCCTGTTCTACCAGGAGCTCAGCCTTATCCCGCAGCTCAGCGTCGAGGCCAATCTCGGCCTCGGCCATGAGCCGCGCACGCGGCTGGGCTTCATCGACCGCGGGCGCCTGCGGGCGAGGGCGCGCGAACTCATCGCGCTCTTCGCCGGCGTCGCGGGGCTGGAGTTGACACCGGACGCGCTGATCGCCGATCTGCCCCCCGATCTGCGCCAGATCGTCGAGATCCTGAAGGTGCTGGCACGCGAGCCGCGCCTCCTGATCCTGGACGAGGCGACGGCCGCACTCGACGGGCGTCAGGCCGAGCGGCTCTTCGAGATCCTGCGCCGGCGCAAGGGCGAGGGTGTCTCGACGCTGATGATCTCGCACCGTCTCGACGAGGTCTTTGCCGTCGCCGACCGGATCACGGTGATGCGCGGCGGCGCGACGGTCGCCGAGCTCGCAACGGCAAAGACCGATCGCGACACCGTCGTGCGGCACATGGTCGGCGAGACGAAGCTTCGCCCTGCTGCCGGACGGCGCCCGCCTGCGGCACAGGCGGAGGCAGGGCTGGTCGTGGCCCATGTTTCGAACCCGCGCCTGCGCGATATCTCGCTCAACGTGGCGCCGGGCGAGATCGTCGGTCTCGGCGGACTGCAGGGGCAGGGGCAGTCGGCTTTCCTGCAAGGGCTGTTCGGCGTTCTGCCGTTTTCCTCCGGAGCGGTCACGCTCGCGGGCGAGGGCTTCATGCCGGCCCGACCGGCCGATGCGATCCGACGCGGCCTGGCCTATGTCTCCGGCGACCGTGGGCGCGACGCGGCCCTGAGCGGCCGCTCGATCTTCGAGAACCTGATCGCTGCCGTCCTCGTCCGCGAAAAGCGGGCGCTTGTCCGGCGCAGCGCGCTCCTGCCGCGCGCCGCACAGCATGCCGACAGCCTCAGGACGAAATATGCGAGCCTATCCGCCGCGATCGGCACGCTGTCGGGCGGGAACCAGCAGAAGGTCTTCATCGCCCGCTGGCTTGCGACCGGGCCGCGCGTCATCCTGCTCGACGATCCGACCAAGGGCATCGATCTTTCCGCCAAGGCCGATCTGCTGGCCATCATGCGTCAACTCGCCGACGCCGGTGCGAGCATCCTGATCTATTCCTCCGAGGACGCCGAATTGCTGGAATGGTGCGATCGCGTCGCCGTCTTCAATGCCGGGCGGATCGCGGCCGAGCTTGCGGAGGACACGCTGGATCCCTTCCACCTGACGCGCGCCTCCTATGGGGAGGTGGCATGAGCACGGCCCTGATCCGCAGCCGGCCCTGGATGTTGACGCTCGCCGCGCTGATCGTGCTCGTCGTGGTCAATACCGCTTTCCAGCCCTCCTTCGTCCAGCCGGCAGTGCTACAATCGAATCTCACGACTTTCCTGCCGCTGGCGCTTGTCGCGATCGGCCAGACCTATGTCGTGCTCAGCGGCGATATCGATCTCTCGGTCGGTGCGATTGCCGCGCTCGTCAATGTGGTGACGGTCAGCGTCATCGCCGCGATCGGAGGCGAGGGGATGGCCGCCATCCTGGTCGGCATGCTGGCGGGGCTCGCGACCGCTCTGCTCTGCGGGCTCGTCAATGGCCTGCTCGTCGCGCTGCTCCGGCTCCAGGCCATCGTCACCACCTTCGCGACCGGTATCGTCTTTGCCGGCGCGGCGCTCTTCGTACTGCCGCAGGCGGGCTTGCCGGTGCCGGAGCGGTTCTGGCGCAGCTATGGCGCGACGCTGCTCGGGCTGCCGGTCGTGCTCTGGATCCTACTGGCGGGGCTCGCCTTTGCGCTCGTCTTCGCTCGCCGGCCCTTCGCCGCGCATCTGCTGGCCGTCGGCGGCAGCCGTGTCGGCGCCTTCCAGACCGGCCTCAGGCTGGAGCGCATCCGCATCGGCGCCTTTGCCCTGTCCGGCTTGTTTGCCGGTTTCGCGGCCCTGTGCCTGACCGGGGAGACGGCGAGCGGCGATCCGCTGCTCGGACAGAGCCTCGCTCTCTCATCGATCTCGGCGGTCGTGCTCGGCGGCACCGCGCTCTCCGGCGGCTCGGGCAGCCCAGTCGGTTCGGTGCTGGGCGCGCTGGTGCTCGGCATGATCGGGAATGTCATCTTCTTCGCCGGCCTGCCTTTCGCCTGGCAGACCCTGGTCCAGGGCGTCATCGTGCTCGCGGCGCTGGCCGGCGGCGTGCTGGTGACGCGGCGATGACGGCGCGAGCCCTTCTCACCAATCCGCTGGTGCTCGCCGCAGGGGCGATCGCGCTCTTGCTCGCCATCGGCGAAGCGCTGTCGCCGGGCTTTGCCCAGGGAGACCAGATCGTCCGTCTGACCACCGTGGCCGCGATCCTCGGCATCGTCGCCGCCGGCCAG
>UBZM01000054.1 GCA_900470095.1 Hyphomicrobiales bacterium | reverse complement strand
GGGTCTCTGTACCGCCGGTCCCGGGACGTGTCCGCAGCGAGACGGATCGCATCGTCTGCATCGGGATTTCGACCGGCGGTACAGAGACCCTGCGGGAGGTTCTCACCGCTCTGCCGGTCACGTGCCCCGGCATTGCGGTGGTACAGCACATGCCCGAGAAGTTCACGGCGGCCTTTGCCCGGCGGCTGAACGGCATTTGCGCGGTCGAGGTCAAGGAGGCCGAGGATGGCGACGAGCTTCGCGCCGGCCGCGTCCTGATCGCGCCGGGAAATCGTCACATGCTCCTGCAGCGCTCCGGTACGCAGTATCGCGTCGCCATCAAGGACGGCCCGCATGTCTCGCGTCACCGCCCGTCGGTCGATGTGCTGTTCCGCTCGGCGGCGCAGTATGCCGGTGCCAACGCACTTGGCCTGATCATGACCGGCATGGGGGATGACGGTGCGCGCGGGTTGCTCGAGATGCGCAAGGCCGGTGCGCACACGCTCGCGCAGGACGAGGAGAGCTGCGTCGTCTTCGGCATGCCGAAGGAAGCCATCGAGCTTGGCGCAGCCCAGCGCGTGATCGGCCTTGCGCGGGTGCCACAGGAAATCATGGCTTGGCCGCATCTCGGGCGCGGCGCGGCAGGCGACGTCGCCCAAACCGCCTGAGGCTGAAATCGCAATGCATTGGGGGCAGAATGTTCCGGGATAACGACGGACTATCGAGGTTGATCCAGTCGCTCGACGCGAATGCGCGCGCGATCGATGTGACCTTCGCCACGGCCGGGCAGCAGCTTGGCGAGGGCCTGACGCTGTTCCAGGCGTTGAACGAGCAACTCGGCGCCTTGTCGGGCGAACTCGCGGGCAACGAGATCGAACAGGCCCGTGCGGCACTGCATCGCCTCGCCGGCGAGCTGCGTACGCTGAATGACGACTTGTCCGCTGAAACCGGCGCGCTTCAGGACCTGTCGATCCATAGCCACAACGCGTCCCAGGCTCTGGAGCGGCTGCTCGAGCATATGCGGCTCATCACCATCCTCGCACGCAGTGCGCGGATCGAGGCGATCTCCATTCCGGTGGTCGGGAGCGATTTCGGCGACTTCGCCGGCGAGATCGGCACGCTGACCACGCAGGCCCAACGCACGATCGAGCGTTGCGCGCGCGATCAGGCGCAGCTCTGCAGCCTCCTTAATTCCGCGCTGACGGCGCAGCGCGAGTTCGAAGGACGCTATGGCAGATCCCTGGCAGCCCTGGCGGGCAAGCTCGGCCAGACGCTGGCGGAGGTCATCGAGCGCCAGCGCCGCAGTGTCGCGCTGACGGAAGAGGCTGCTGCGATCTCGGGCCGCATCACAGTGGCGACCGGAGGCGCCATCATCGCTCTCCAGTCCGGCGACAGCATGCGCCAGAGGCTCGAGCATGCCATTTCCGGGCTGCGCCTGGGTGAGGCGCCTGGAGCGACCGGCGACCTGGACGGCGAGACACGTGCCGCCTGTGTCAACGTGCTGCTCCGGCTGCAGTCGGCGCAGCTTGAAGCAGCGTCAGGCGCTCTCGGTCCCGATGTCGAAGAGATCAACAGCGCGTTGATCCTGCTCGACCGCGAGACCACGGAACTGATCGATCTCGTCAGGTCGCTCTATCGCGGCGGCAATGGCGGGGCTGCATCCTTCCTGGTGGAACTGGAGGCCGATCTGGCCGAGGCCTCAGTGCTACTCGGCCGATGCGACATCGCCCGCGCGGGCGTCGATCGCGTCACCGAGGCTGTGGCGAGCGTCCTCGATACCTGCCAGGGCACGGTCGAGGCGCTTGCTGCGACTGCCGCGAATATCGTCCTGATCGGCATGAATGCAGGGCTGCGCGCGGCTCGTCTCGGCACGGGCGGGCGCAGTCTCGTGGTGATCGCGCAGGAGCTTAAATTTGCAGCCGATCAGATTGCTACCGATTCGCGCAAGCTGACTCCAGCCTTCACGCAGATGCAGGCCGCCTCATCGGTGCTCACATGCGAAGGGCGGCTCGATGCGGCCTATTTCGCCTCGCGCGACCTGACGATGCGCAGTTCGCTCGCAACCATGCGCCATAGCGGCGATCGGCTCGGTGCGAGCCTGGACGCGCTGCTGTGGGAGGGGGAACGGTTCGGCGCCGCGATCGAGCAGGCCGGGTTGTCCTTCTCGAGCACCGGAGCCATGCGTGACCTCATCACGGGGGCGGCTCATGAACTGCTGCGCACGGTTGGAGCACGCCTGCCGGAGACGCATCAGCTTGCGCGGGTCGGGGACTTCATCGAGCAGGAAATCTGGCCGAACTACACCATGGCGGCGGAACGCCAGATCCATGCCGCCGTGGTCGAGGCGTGCGGATTGGCGACCGGGGCGCGCGCGCCGGTTGCGGTGCCTGCGGACGCCGACGTCGATGAATTCCTGTTCTGAGCCTGTGCGATCCGGCGGTCCTTAGCGCCATTCGGGGGGGCATCGGTATTAAGCGCAGGTTTACTGATTTTCTTCTTTTCACTCAAAAGTTGAGCGCTGCTCCGATCTCTTCATCATTGTTGGGCTCCTCTCTCCCTAACAAGACAGCCGCATTACCTTGGAGAAACGTGGCATGCGTCTGGGCGGTTGGGGATTTGTTAAACGGGGCATCGCGGCCGTGATGGCCGGCTTGATGGCCGGGGTGATGCCGGTTCAGGCCTGCACGAATATTCTTCTGATGGCGGCGGATGGAACGCCGGTCTATGGCCGCACGCTGGAATACGCGATCGAGACCCAGTCCGATGTCGTCGTCGTGCCGCGCAACTTCGAGTTCGTTGGAACGCGCCCGAGCAACGCGCCCGGTATCAAATGGACGTCGCGCTACGCTTTCGTCGGCGTCATGAGCTTCGGCCAGCCTTTCGTCTCCGACGGCATGAACGAGAAGGGGCTCGCCGGTGGCGCGCTCTATTTCCCCGATTTCGCCAGCTATACGCCGCCTGAGAAGGCGGACGGACGCACGGCGCTGGCGCCGTGGGAGTTCCTGAGCTGGGTTCTGTCGAATTTCTCGACCGTTGCCGAGGTGAAGGCGGCGCTCGACAAGACTGCGATCATCGATCTGCCTGCGCCGATCGTGAACTTCACCTTGCCCTTCCATTTTCCGATCCATGATGCGACCGGCGCCTCGATCGTCATCGAGCCGATCGACGGGAAGCTGAAGGTCTATGACAACCCAATGGGTGTCCTGACCAATTCGCCGCCCTTCGACTGGCACCTCAACAACATCCGAAACTATGTGAAGATGTCGCCGGTGGCTGCCGACCCATTGAAGATCGGCGGGAAGACGTTTGCACCGTTCGGCCAGGGCTCCGGCTTGCTCGGCATCCCGGGCGACCCGACGCCGCCCTCGCGCTTCATTCGCGCGCTCGGCTATGCCGCGTCGGCCAAGCAGCTTCCAGATGGTCCGCAGACCGTGCGCCTTGTCGAGCACATCATGAACAATTTCGACATCCCGATCGGCTTCATCGACTCGGCTGCGAAGGGCGGTGAGCTCGAATACACCCAGTGGACCTCGGTCGCCGACTTGCGAGCCAAGAAATACTACATCAAGGGCTACAAGGATCAGGTTCTGCGTGCGGTCGATCTGAACAGCTTCGATCTGGATGCGAAAGCACTGCGGGTTGCGCCCTTCAAGATCAACCTGACCCCGCCGGCGCTCGAATTCGCCAAGTAGCAGGCCGGCAAGTAGCAGGTAGGCAGGTAGCAGGCACGCAAATCGCAGGCAGGCGACATCGGCCCTTCGGGCCGGCTGCATAAGCTGGCGGCCCGAACAGGGGCCTCCTGCAAGCTGAACTCTGAATGGCCGCGCCGGCAAGACCGGCGCGGCCATTCGTCCATTGGCTATCGAGACGCGGTGAGGGGGAGTGACACCGTGAGCAGACCCACCGTCCCGCGCGCCCTGTTTTCCACGCTGAACTCGCGCAGCACCTTGATGCGCGCCGAGATCGGCGTTTTGCCGATCTCGAAATTATACGCGATCGTTCCGCCGAGTGCCGTGGTCCGTCCCTTGTAGGCGCCGAGCTGGGCGCCGGCGCCGCTGTCACCCGTGACCTGCTGATAGTGGTAGCCGATGATGCCGGCCGAAATCGCGCTGGTGATGGCCTTCGATGCGGCCCACTCGACGTGAAACTCGGTTCCCGTCCTATAGTCCGTCGCGTGATTGGTGCCGTTGAAGGTCACGCCGACCGCCGTGGAGAGGTCGATGCCCGTTTCCGGATCGAACCAGGTCAGGGCGCCGGAGAGATCGCTCGCCCAGCGATGAAAGGCGAGGTTAGCGAGTTGCCCATTGCGGTAGTCGCCGACAGGGACATTGACCAGCGCCGTTGTGCTCCAGTGGAACTTGCCGGAATGCCATCCCAATGTAGCGGACAGGACGGGGTCGCCGACGATGGTCGCCTTGTCGCGGAGCGAGCGTCCGATGATCGTGTTCGTGCGCGGCGAATCGAGCTCGACGCCTGCCGAGACCGCGACACGCCCGACGGGCAGGACGGCGCCCACCGCGAGATTGCCGCCAAAAGCCTGCCACGGCGTCACCCAGGTTCCATTCAGGAAGTCGGCACGCGCCTGACTGCGCACATTCGCGACGACCCTACCGCCCGTCGGAAGCGATTTCCGGGCATCGAGCTTCGCGTCGTAGGAATAGGTGTCGCTTTCGAAATAGAACCCGGGCGGAGGCAGATATCCCGCCATCGGCCCACGACCGCCGAGGAGATAGAAACCCGTGCCGTTCTCTGCTGCCTGCGCCGCATGGGGCGCGAGGCCCCAGCAGGCTGCCGCACCGGCCGCGACAAGCGCGCGCGCCGTCCTCAACCCAAGCGCTGTGCGCTTGGCTCCCCCTCGAAGCATAGCCCCGTCGCCCCTCACCATGCGGCAACGCCGCTCGCCAGCCGAATCAATGACGCGACGTTAGGGTGTTTCCCGTCACGATGGATATGCGGGGCATCACCCCAGTTCCGGTTTTGCTCTGCTTAAGGCGCTGTGCGGAGATGAGGGCACCGCATGGGCGTGCGTGAAGCTCGCGCTGACGATGACAGTCTTGCCGCCCGACGTCGCTGCGCCCCTTGTCCGTAGTTGTGATGGTGGTGAAATGGGGGCTGGCGGCTGCGTCACGGCGCGGCCGCGCGCGACCTTGCAAAGGTCGGCGGGCGCCCGGATCATCATGTCGTCATATCCCCCCTTGGTAGCGAGGGGAGTGGTCTTGCAATCGACTTTTGCAGAGCCGTGCTGCTGAAGGCAGTCGGCCATAAGTCTTTACAAAACCGAACTCTTCGACGCCGAAGCGATAAAGAGTGGTGCCCAGGAGAGGACTCGAACCTCCACGCCCTTGCGAGCGCCAGCACCTGAAGCTGGTGCGTCTACCAATTCCGCCACCTGGGCAACGGCGGTTCGTTTACGGGGGCGGATGGAGGCTGTCAACGGGGATATCGAGCCGGCATGCGCCTATCTGTGGAATGTTCGCCTTCACAGCGCAGGTTCGATCCACTAGGACAGCGGCAAGTCCTCGGCGGAGCTTGAGAAATATGGCCAACCAGACCCCGTCCTCGCAGCTGATCACGGTTTTCGGCGGCTCCGGCTTCATCGGCCGCCATGTCGTGCGCGCATTGGTCAAGCGCGGTTACCGCGTGCGCGTCGCGGTGCGTCGGCCCGATCTGGCCGGTTTCCTGCAGCCGCTCGGCACTGTCGGGCAGATCATGTCCGTGCAGGCGAATCTGCGCTATCCCGATTCGGTTGCGGCTGCGGTTCGTGGCGCCGATGCGGTGATCAACCTCGTCGGCATCCTGCAGGAGGGCGGCCGGCAGAGCTTCTCGGCGGTTCAGGCCAATGGCGCTCGCGCCGTCGCACAGGCCTGCGCTGCCCACGGCATCACCCGTCTGGTCCAGGTTTCCGCAATTGGCGCCGCGCGTGAATCACGGTCCGCCTACGACCGCAGCAAGGCGGAAGGCGAGGCTGCCGTTCTGTCGCTGGTTCCCTCGGCCATCGTCCTGCGCCCCTCGATCGTCTTCGGGCCGGAGGATTCCTTCTTCAACCGCTTCGCTTCGCTCGCCCGGATGCTGCCTGTCCTGCCCTTGATCGGCGGCGGCGAGACCAAGTTCCAGCCTGTCTTCGTTGGCGATGTCGCCGAGGCTGCGGCGCGTGCCATCGACGGGACGATCGCTGGCGGCCGAATCTACGAACTTGGCGGGCCTGAGGTCAGGAGCTTCAAGGAGCTGCTGACCTATGTTTGCGAGGTGACCGGCCGCAAGCGTGTGTTGGCGCCGCTACCGTTCCCGCTGGCGCGGCTTCAGGCGCGCATTCTGGAGATCGTCAACGCCCTGACACTCGGCCTGCTGCCGGACGAGCTGATGCTGACGCGTGACCAGGTCACGCTGCTCGAGATCGATAATGTCGTCTCGAAGCAGGCGAAGGCGGAGGGGCGTTGCTTCGAGGGAATCGGAATCACCCCGACCTCGGTCGAGGCCGTGGTGCCGTCCTATCTCTGGCGTTTCCGCAAGACGGGCCAGTTCGACGCAGCCCGCGTGGGCTGAAACGAGCTTCGCTCACGGCACCAGCACGATCTTGCCGGCCGAACGCCGGCTTTCCAATGCTTCATGTGCGGCGGCCGCTTGCTCCAGGGGGAAGCGGCCGCCCGAAAGCACGGTGAGCTCGCCGCGCTCAGCCAGGTCGAATAGCGTGGCGAGGTCGGCTTTGATCTCCGCAGCGGCCAGCAGCGGCAGCAGGCTGAAGCCGACAAGCGATTGATTGCTGAAGATGAGGTTCTGCAGTTGCGACATGTCCAGTCCAGGATCCCGGGTGTTCAGCGCTCCGAAGAGGACAATGCGCCCCGAGGGAGCGAGCAGCTCCAGGCTGGTCAGCGTCACGTCCCCGCCCACTGATTCGTAGATGACGTCGGGCCCTGCGCCGCCGGTTTCGGCCCGGACCTGAGCGCCCCAATGGGGTTGCATGTAATTGACGCCCGCGTCGGCCCCGAGGTCCCGGGCGAGGGCGAGCTTGGGCTGGGAGCTTGCGGCGGCGATGACACGCTTTGCTCCTGCGCGCTTGGCCATCTGCACGAGCAGGCTGCCGACGCCGCCTGCCGCGGCATTGATCAGGACGGTCTTGCCCGCAGGCTGTGTCTGGCGAACGAGATGGAGCGCTGTCAGGCCCTGCACCATCAGGGCCGCGGCCGTCTCAAACAGAAGGCCCGGTGGGAGCACGACGACGTGAGCCGCATCAACCGCTACATATTCAGCGTAACCCCCTGAGAAGATGCCGGCTGCGAAGAGCGGGACGGCGACCCGCTCGCCGAGTTGAAAGCCCGGGGCGCCTTCGCCTAGAGCTTCGATCGTGCCGGCGATCTCGACGCCGGGGATCATCGGCAGAACGGGCGTTGCGCCATAGCGATCCTGCCTCTGCAACGTCTCGAAGAAATTGACCCCGGCTGCACGGACGCGGATCAGCACCTCGCCGGGGCGGGGGAGCGGCTTCGCGACGTCGGTGGGTATGAGCCTATCGGGGCCGCCAAAGCGGTTGATCTGGATGGCCTTCATGGGCGCCTCGCGACAGTGAATGATCCTGCCGGGCGTTCTGGGCTATGATGCGGTCCAGCGACTACACACCGATTTGTCTCTTACAGACCGGAAGGTAACCATGGCTGATCCGATGAAGCGCCTGCCGGTACAGCCGGTCGAGCGCGCGCTGAAGGTGATTGCGGGACGCTGGAAGGCGATCATCCTCTACCAGCTCTTCGATCAGCCGAGGCGTCTCACGGAGTTGAAGGGGCAGATGCCGCGGATCAGCCAGAAGGTCCTGATCCAGCAACTGCGCGAGATGGAGGAGCATGGGCTCGTCCGTCGCGAGATCTTTCAGCAGGTGCCGCCGCGCGTTGATTATTCCGTGACCGCGCTCGGGCTCAGCCTCGAGCCGATCATCCGGTCCCTATGTGTCTGGGGGCGCAAGCACGCGGCCGATCTCGACGATCTCGCCAGCCTCTCGGAATGCCGGCTTCCTCCAGCCGAACGAGTTGCTGCAGCCTGACGTCGCCTTCCCAAGTCCGTGGCCCAAGTCCGTGGCCAATGCGGTGGACCCAGGCGGTGCTGGCGGACTGTTCTGGACCGAGAGGGCCGTCGCTTACAGCATGCTCGGCAGGACACGGTCCGGCGGCTTGTGCCCGTCCATGAAGGTCTTGATGTTGACGATGACCTTCTCACCCATATCGGCGCGGCCTTCATGCGTTGCCGAACCCATATGGGGCAGCACGACGATCTTGTGGCTGCGGGCCAGTTTGAGCAGGCGCGGGTTCACGGCAGGCTCGTGCTCGAACACGTCGAGGCCGGCGCCGGAAAGTTCGCCCGCTTCCAGCATACGCGCGAGGGCCGTCTCGTCGACGATCTCGCCGCGCGCGGTGTTCACGAGGATGGCATCGGGCTTCATCAGCTTCAGGCGGCGGGCCGAGAGCAGGTGATAGGTCGCCGGTGTATGCGGGCAGTTGATCGAGACGATATCCATCCGCGCCAGCATCTGGTCGAGCGAGTCCCAGTAGGTCGCGTCGAGCGCCTCCTCGATGCGCGCATCGACGCGCCGGCGGTTGTGATAATGGATCGAGAGGCCGAAGGCCGCGGCCCGCTTCGCCACCGCCTGGCCGATCCGGCCCATGCCGACAATGCCGAGACGCTTGCCGGTGATGCGGCGGCCGAGCATCCAGGTCGGCGACCAGCCGCCCCATTCATCGTCCGAGATGATGCGGGCGCCCTCCGAAATCCGCCGCGCCACGGCCAGGATGAGGGCGATCGTCATGTCGGCCGTGTCGTCCGTCAGCACGCCTGGAGTGTTGGTCACGGTGATGCCGCGCTGCACGGCGCTGGCGACATCGATATTGTCGACGCCATTGCCGAAATTGGCGATCAGGCGCAACTGATCGCCAGCCTGGGCGATGATCCCGGCGTCGATCCGGTCGGTCACGGTCGGAACCAGTACATCGGCGGTCTTGACCGCCTCGACCAGCGCAGCCTGGCTCATCGGGGCGTCGTCGATATTGAGACGGGCGTCGAACAGCTCGCGCATGCGCGTTTCGACGACGGCCGGCAGCTTGCGGGTGACCACGACCAGCGGCTTCTTCTTCGTCATTGACGGCTCCTCTCCCCGCAGCCCTGCGACAACGCCGCCGTTCCGCCTCAACCCGCCATTAACTAAGGCGTATCAGGAATGAGGACGACGTGTTCACGCGCTGGTTCGTGTCTAGAAGGCGGCGCGTCGGATGACAACATGACCCTTCGCCGGGTACCCGGACCATGGCGGAGCACGAAATTGATGCGGAGATGGTGCGGATGAGCGGTCTGATGATGCGGAGCCTGGTTTTGGCGGCGGCAATGCTCGCAAATCTCGGCTCAGGCTCGGCCGTTCTCGCCCAGGATATGACGGCCGGTTCGGTGACCGGGCTGCCGATCCCGCGCTATGTCAGTCTGAAGTCGGACCGGGTCAATCTGCGCGAAGGCCCCTCCAAGGAGCATCGCACGAGCTGGGTGTTCCAGCGTGCCGGTCTGCCCGTCGAGATCACCGCCGAATTCGAGACCTGGCGCCGCGTGCGCGATGCCGACGGCTCGGAGGGCTGGGTGCTGCACAGCCTGCTCTCGGGGCGGCGCACGGCCCTTGTCGCCCCTTGGTCGAAGGTCAAGGACGAGGTCTTCACGCTCCATGCGAACGCCGACGCCGGATCGGCCGTGACCGCCCGTCTGCAGCCGGGCGTGATCGTCAATGTGGTGAACTGCGCGAATTCCTGGTGCCGCGTCGGCGTCGCCAAGATGAACGGCTATATCAAGCAGGAGCGTCTCTGGGGGGTCTACCCGAACGAGAAGGTCGACTGACCCCGTTTCGCGCTACATCCTGGCGAGGCGCATGATCGGCGAGCCGCCCGCATCCAGCAGGACGAGCTTGTCCTGCCGCTGGTCGATGCGCCAGCCGCGAGCGGCTTCCAGCGCTGCGAAGAACTTGCTTTCCTGATTCATCGCAGCCGGCGTGCAGGCCATGCGCGTGGAGGCGAGCGGGCCGAAGGCGATCTGGGACCCGCTGATCGTCGCGCTGCCGCTCATGCGGTTGCAGCCGCCCGTGCCACTGACCTTGCCGTCCGCCGCGAGCTCAAGCACCGATTGCAGCCTGTCCATTACGCCGCCGCCGCGAATATCCTCGGCAAGCCAGCGCCCGACCGGGGTGGCCGGTCGCGGCGCCTCTGCCTGCTCGCTGGCGACATGTTCGACACGGATCGTCGTGTCGTTGCGTCCGCCGGCGAAGATGGTGTGGCGGGTCGTGTTGATGAACAGCAGGCGCTCGCCATCGGTAATGCGCGCCTGCAAGGCATAGGTCCGGCGCGGCTCGATCTGCGCGCGGTCGAAACGCAGCGTGTAACGGATCGGATTGCGGCGGGCCCGAAGGCGTGTCTCGGCAATCGTCTTGGCGGGCGCGTCGGCCAGCGAGACATCGAGGAGGCGGACCTCGACGATTGCGGTCCGTGGCAGCGCGATGCGCTCGCGGAAGACCACCGTTCCGCGCAATGTCATAGGCGCAGCGATCGCGCTTCCGGCGGGAGTGACCAGCGCCAGGGCCATGAGGCCGGTCAGGCTGCGGCGGGAGATCAGGGGCTTGCTCGGCTCATTGGTCACGCATTGTCTCCTCTCGACGCGACAATGCCCGCGCAGAGGGCGCGCAGCATCGGTGTGCTGTGAGTGAAGGCTGGACGCGTTGCGTCAGCCTGCGATCTTGCGCAGACGCACGACGACATCGACGCGGGCGATTTCGTAACCTGTCGGAGGCTCCGGCAGCGCAGCGACGTCGACCGCCGAGGCAGGAATATCGATCACCGTATTCTCGCCATCGACCACGAAATGATGGTGGTCGCTATTGTCCGTATCGAAAAAGGTCTTGGCGCCGTCGATCGCGAGCTCGCGCAGCAGGCCGGCCTGGGTAAACTGGTGCAGCGTATTGTAGACGGTCGCAAGCGACACCGGCACGCGCGCCTTCATCGCTTCTTCATAGAGCATCTCGGCATTGACGTGCCGGTCGCCCTTGGCGAACAGCAGCCAACCGAGCGAAACGCGCTGCCGTGTCGGACGAAGCCCGACGCGGCGCAGCCGCTGGCGAACGTCATGGAACGGACAGCCCTGCCGATCGCTCGATCCGTAGCCCTGGTTCTGGGAGATCAGATCGCTCATGCGCAGGCTCGGTCCTTCTGGTTTGCAATGATCGCCGTGCCGCGATGATGCGGCGCCTAGTTTAGATGAGATGTAAGGCTTTGCTTTCGCGCTCGCAAGCTTCCGCCAGCCTCCTGACAGGATTCGGGTGCCTCTCCACGCATGATTGCGGCTGATGGTTCGGAGGCTGCCATGTCCGAGACCGCGCATCTCTGGCTCTTCTTCAGTCTGGTTTTCGGTATCGTCGTCGTGCCGGGAATGGATATGGCATTCGTGCTGGCAAACGCATTCGCCGGCGGGCGCCGCTCTGGCCTTTATGCAACTGCGGGAGTGATCGCGGCCGGCATCTGCCATGTCGTGGTGGGTGTCCTGGGCTTGAGTGCCGTGCTTCGACTCGTGCCGATGGCCTTCGACGTCATGCTGCTGCTGGGCTCGGCCTATATCGCCTGGATTGGCCTTGCATTGCTGCGCGGAGGCGGAACCTTCGCGCCGGTCCTGGAGACGCGGCGTCGCAATGGCTGGACGGCGTTCCGGCAAGGGGCGTTGACCAATCTGCTGAATCCGAAAGCCTATCTCCTCATGCTGGCCGTCTTTCCGCAGTTTCTGAGGCCGGAGGCGGGCGCGATCTGGCTGCAGGCTGCGATCCTGAGCCTGATCATCGCCGGGACGCAGTTTGCGGTCTACGGCTCGCTCGCACTGGCTGCGGCAGGCAGCCGCACGGTGCTTGCGGGCAATCGCCAGGCGACCATGCTGGTTGGTCGTGCGGTCGGTGTGCTGCTCGTTCTGGTGGCCGCCATGACGGCCTGGCAAGGCTTGCGCGGCTTGTGACTGCCGATCTTTCGGACGGAAGACCCGGGTTGCGCCCTTCCGTTTCGGCGCAGGCCCGTGTTACGCACGGCTCCGAGAGCACATGACCATCGCCAATGCCGGATAAGGCTTGGCCAAACGGTCGATACGGAGCGGGGCAGTATGGAGCGTCAGTCGTCATTCAGCTACGAGGAGATCCTCAGCTGCGGTCGCGGGGAACTTTTCGGACCTGGTAATGCGCAGTTGCCGCTGCCGCCGATGCTGATGTTCGACCGCATCACCGAGATCGCCGAGAATGGTGGTCCTCATGGCAAGGGCTTCGTGCGCGCCGAATTCGATGTCCGGCCGGACCTTTGGTTCTTCGATTGCCATTTCAAGGGCGACCCGGTGATGCCGGGCTGCCTCGGGCTCGATGCGCTCTGGCAGCTCACCGGCTTCTTCCTCGGCTGGCTTGGGCTGCCGGGCCGGGGCAGGGCGCTTGGAGTCGGCGAGGTGAAATTCGCGGACCAGGTCCTGCCCAGCGTCAAGCAGGTCGTCTACGGCGTCGAGTTCAAGCGTGTCTTCAAGTCCAAGCTTGTGCTCGGCATTGCCGACGGCTGGCTGGAGGCCGATGGCAAGCGAATCTATACAGTCTCAGATATGCGCGTTGGCTTGTTCAAGCCTGAAGGCGCCTGAGTAAAACCGCGCACCGGCCTTGCGCTCGCCGTCTGAGCGGTCCATCTGCGCGTGATTGAGAAGATTGACCGGACCTCCGCGAGGTCCGGTCCGTGACGAGAAAGCCGGAGAAACGAGCATGAGACGCGTTGTGGTCACAGGGATGGGCATTGTCTCGTCCATCGGCAACAATACGCAGGAAGTGCTGTCCTCGCTGCACGAGGCCAAATCCGGCATCACCTTCATGCCCGAATTTGCAGAGCATGGTTTCCGCAGCCGCGTCGGCGGCGCTCCGACACTCGACGCCGCCAGCGTGGTCGACCGTCGTGCCATGCGCTTCCATGGCGGCGGTTCCGCCTGGAACCACGTTGCGATGGAGCAGGCGATTGCGGATGCCGGCCTCGAGGCCGGCGA
>UBZM01000109.1 GCA_900470095.1 Hyphomicrobiales bacterium | reverse complement strand
GAGGATCTGCGTGCCGCCGGTCACGGCCCCGGCGGCACGCAGATCCTCCATCATGTCGCGCGTCGCCAGCGCCATGCCGATCGAGGCTTCGGTGAAGGGCTTGCCTGTCGGCCCGATGACGTCGGCGCCGGCCTTGATGCAGCGGTCGGCGAGCGGGATGTCGGAGGTGATGACGATCGCACCGCGCGCGACCCTCTCGGCGATCCAGTTGTCGGCGGCGTCGAATCCGTCGGACACGATCACCCGTTCGATCCAGCTCTCCCGCGGCACCATCATGAAGCTGTTGGCGACGACGAAAACCTTGAGCCGATGCCGCTCGGCCACGCGATACACCTCCGGCTTCACCGGACAGGCGTCGGCATCGACATAGATCGCGATGGTGCTGGGGCTCGGTTCCATGGGCCTCAGCGCATTGCAGGGAACGGCAAGGCGCGCAAGGGCGGCTTTATGCAGGCCTTATGCGGCAGCGCGTCTTCCACATCGCAAGCTTAGCGGGAGCAGACCTACATCTCGAGCATCGATGGAGGTCGAGATGACGACTGATACCGCCTACACCCATACCTCTCACCAGCGCCGCGCCCGCACGGTCTATCGCACCATAGCGAAGAAGCGGCCAGCAACCGGTCTGCTCGCGGCCGAGCTTGCCGCACTGGCCTGCTTTGCGCTCGCGGCCGCCGGCTTCATCAGCCTGCGCGCCTGGCTCTTCCTGCCGAATTGAGCGCTGCGACATGGGACAATCCACGCCGATCCAGCCGCTCGAAGGAGCGAGCCATCTCTTCCTCGTCGGCCAGTCGAAGCACGGTTTCTGGGTCGCCCGTGACCTCGAAGGCCAGTCCGAAGGCATCTTTCGCGAGAAGAAGGATGCGGTCCGCTTCGCCATGTTCGAGGGCGGCCATCCCAACGCGGTGATGCTCTCGCCCAACGCGGTCGAGCCCAGCTTCGGCATGGGAGTGCGCTGATCCTGATCCAGTCTGACGATGCCGTATCTGCTTCGGCCGGGCGCAAGCCCGGCCGTTTGCTTCATGACACCGGCCACTCCCTTTGGGACCACATCTCGACCGTTGAAGCGGCCGACCGAAATAACCCGCCACGGGCGATGGACCGGCGGCTTGAAAGGGAACTCTACGCCATCTTCCTCGCAGCAGCCGGGGCGCTGATCGATCAACTCGTCGAGGTCGGCATCGACGATCCCGGCGATATCGCCCGGCGGCTGAACCGTCGCGGCTTTCCCTGCTGGGGCCGGCCGCGTTGGAGCATGGGGAGCGTCGCAACGATCGCGCGGCGCCGGCGCATGGCGGAGGCGCATGATGATGCCGCCCCGGCATCAACCGGGCCGCGCGAGATATCCCGAGAAACCGCGTGCACTTCGGCCGGCTCTGGCCTAGGCTCGAACTCTGCTTCGATGTGACAGAGTCCGGCTACCGCCCGGGCCGACCGCGGCAGCCGAGAGCCGGCCGCAGAATGACCGAAGACAGCACGAGTTTCACTGCACAGCGCCGCTTTCGCGCAACCACTACGAGTATGTCGGTATCCGACCAGGACTGCCGATCTGCCCGTTGACCTGAGAAGGGGCGCAGCCCGCGCCCCTCGAAGCGAGGAATGAGACGATGGCAAAAGGTGAACAACGCGGCAACCGCGAAGCCAAGAAGCCGAAGAAGGACAAGCCGAAGGTCTCGGCAGCGGCTCCTTCGACCTTCGCTGCTGTGGTCGCAAAGGCCGCCGCTCCGCAAAAGAAGAAGTGAGGCGCCGGCAGCCGCTGCTCTGCCTTGCAGGGCCGGTTTTTCCCGACCGCATCGCACCGCCGACAGGACACAGATGATACGCTTCAGGACGATCGAACCGGAGGCGGCGACGAAGGTCGCCGTGCCGTCGGCAGCGCCCGCTCACCCCGCACCAACGAAGGCCGGGGCGGCGATGGCTGACGACGGCGCAGTTGAGTCAACAGCACTGGGGCTGCCACAGCAGAAGCCCACCCGGGCGAAGAAGCAGGGCGCAGCCCGGCTCTTCGACGAATAGCCCCAAGGATCTGCTCGTCAGGCCTCGATGACCTCGTCGGTCCAGACCCTGAAACCGACCAGCGTGTTCGGCCCAAAGGTGGTCGTGATGGCGACATCGGCCGCGTCGCGGCCGCGCGCGATCAGCACCCGGCCAATCCGCGGCACGTTGTTACGCGGGTCGAACATCTCCCAGCCGCTGCTTAGGTAAGCCTCGAAGGACGCCGCGAAATCGCCCGGCGGAAACGGAGGAGGCGTGCCGACGTCGCCGAGATAGCATGTGCAATAGCGCGCCGGGATGTTCATCGCCCGGCAGAACGCGATCGCGAGATGGGCATAGTCGCGGCAGACGCCACGTCCCTCGCGATAGGCCTCCGACGCCGTTCTCGTCACGCTCGCATCATTGTAGTCGAAGGCGATGCGCTGGTGCACGAAGTCGCAGATCGCCTGCACACGCGGCGCGCCCGGCAGCACATGCCCGAAGAGTTGCCAGGCCAGGTCGAGCAGGCGGTCGCTGTCGCAGAAGCGGCTGGCGAGCAGGAAGACCAGGCATTCCTCCGGCAACAGCTCGACCGGGACCTGCCCTGCGTCGTGACGGACCGTTTCAGGCAGCCCGCTGTCGTTGATCACGGCATCGGCCGAGATTCGCACGCGCCCTTGCGGCGCCACCAGCCGGCTGCACCAATTGCCGAAGCCGTCGCGATAGGCGCTGACGCGGACCGGTGGATCGAGGCGCATGTGGTCTGGCTCGTCCAGCTCGGACACCCGGCTGAAATGCACATGCAGCATCAGGATCATGGGGGTCGGCTGCGGAAAGTCGTAATCGAGCTCGTAGCCGATCCTGAGTTTCACGTGCTGCCTTCTGCGCGACGCTCCGCGCTGGTCATTGGTTGCCCCCCAAGGGGCGTTCCGGCACCATGCACCTTTCGGGCCGGGATGGCACTGATGGGCTTGGCCCCCTCCCTCGCCAGCTCATGCGAGGTGCATCATTCACATTGCTGCTGCCAGCCATGACGCAGTCTTGCTTGCGGTGCCGGCGCGAGCGCCCTAAACCACGCGCGCGCCATGTGGCGCTATCCGAAAGCTCCGCCGGAGATCGATCATGGCCTTTCTTGCCGATGCCCTGAAGCGCGTGAAGCCGTCCGCGACCATCACCATCACGCAGAAGGCGCGCGATCTGAAAGCCCAGGGCAAGGACGTGATCTCGCTCTCGGTCGGCGAGCCGGACTTCGACACGCCCGATAATATCAAGGAAGCCGCCATCGCCGCCATCAGGCGCGGCGAGACGAAATACACGCCGGTTTCCGGCATCCCGCAGCTGCGCGAGGCCATCACCCGCAAGCTCAAGCGCGAGAACGGCCTCGATTACAAGCCGAGCCAGACGATCGTCTCCACCGGCGGCAAGCATGTCATCTACAACGCGCTGCTCGCCACCCTGAACCCGGGCGACGAGGTGGTCTGCATCTCGCCCTACTGGGTCAGCTATCCCGAGATGGTCGCGCTCTGCGGCGGCACGCCGACCTTTGCCGAAACCCGCATCGAGAACGAGTTCAAGCTCCAGCCGGAGGATCTCGAGAAGGCGATCACCCCTAGGACCAAGTGGGTCATCCTGAACTCGCCCTCCAACCCGTCCGGCGCCGCCTACAGCCATGCCGAGATGAAGAAGCTCACGGATGTGCTGATGCGCCATCCCCATGTCTGGGTGCTGACCGACGACATGTACGAGCACCTGGTTTATGGCGACTTCCAGTTCGTCACGCCCGCTCAGGTGGAACCCGGTCTCTACGAGCGCACGCTGACCATGAACGGTGTCTCGAAGTCCTACGCCATGACCGGCTGGCGCATCGGCTACGCTGCGGGCCCGCAGCATCT
>UBZM01000053.1 GCA_900470095.1 Hyphomicrobiales bacterium | reverse complement strand
GGCAGGGCGGGCGGCCGATGCCGTCCGCTTCCGGTGATGGCGGCGTGAGCCGTCAGTTGGTTGCGGCGACCTTGATCTCGCCGGCCTGCGGTGTGACGGTCGCGCCCGGCCGCACCATCGGGCTGGCGAGCCCGTTGATGATGACCTTGTCGTCCTTCTCCAGACCCTTGGTGATCACGCGCAACCCGTCCGCGATCTGACCGAGCACCACCGGCTTGGGCACGACCTTGTTGTCGGCACCGACCGTCAGCACGATCTTGCTGGCCTGGTCCGAGACTATGACCGCATCGGGAACAAGCAAGGCTTCGACCTGGCCGGCATAGATGCGCACGCGCCCAAAGGTGCCGGGCGTCAGGAACTGGTCCTTGTTCTCGAACACGGCGCGGCTGCGGATCGTGCCCGAGCGGGCATTGAAGGCATTGTCGACAAAGTCGATCTTGCCCTGGCGCTTCCAGCTCGTCTCGTCGGCGAGCCGGACCTGCGCGGTCGGAGCGCTTTCACGGTTCGTCAGGCCGCGTTGCTCGCCGGCAAGCCTGGAATAGCGGAGATAGTCGGCTTCCGACGTATCGAACAGGAAATTGATCGGATCGGTGGCGACGATCGTCGTCAGCAGCGTCGCGCCCGACTGGCCGCCCGCGACGAGGTTGCCCGCATCGACGCGCTTGTTCGAGATCCGGCCGGACAGGGGGGCGCGAACCTGCGTCCATTCCAGATTGAGCTCGGCCGTCTTGAGATTGGCCTCGGCCGCCTGTTGGGACGCGATCGCGCCGTTCAGGTTGGCGCGGCGCTGGTCGATGTCGCGAACCGTGATCGTCCGGTTCTGCGTCAGGGCCTCGGCGCGCTCGACCTCATTCTGGGCGAGCTCGACCTGGGCCTTGGCGCGCGCGACTTCGGCGCGTGCCGCATCGACGGCAAGCTGATACGGGCGCTGGTCGATGGTGAAGAGCAGATCGCCCTTGCTGACCCGATCGCCGTCGCGGAAATGGATGCTGTCGAGGAAGCCCGAGACGCGGGCCCTGATCTCGACCTGCTCGCGCGCTTCGAAGCGACCTGTGTACTCGTCCCAGTTGGTCACGCGCTTGGCGAGAGGCGCTGCAGTCTGGACCGGCGGAGCCGGTGGGGCGCCCTGGGCGAGGGCCGTGGCGGCGGACGTCGCGAGCAGCACCGCGAAGGTGGCAAGAGTCCGACCCGTTGAGCGGCGGATTCGCATGGAAAAACTCCGGATAGCGGGGCCGGCGCAACCACTCTCGGTTTCCGGGCCGCGCGCAAGAAAGGTTGCATGCTGACGATTGTCAAGTTCCGTCACTCGACAGCAGCGCCGAATGACGACAGATTAGCAACATTCCGGCCAGGGGGTGACAGGATGGCAACAGACGCTTGCCGCCCGGGCGCCAAGGTTCTACCGAAGACGCGACCTGACCAGAGTTGGAAGACCGATATGAACGCGCATGCCCGCCCTGCCGACCCGAAGAAGCTGATCAAGGGTGCAACCGGCGATTGGGAAATCATCATCGGCATGGAAATCCATGCCCAGGTCACCTCCAACGCGAAACTTTTCTCAGGCGCCTCCACCGCCTTCGGGGGCGAGCCGAACGAGCATGTCAGCCTGGTCGACGCGGCGATGCCCGGCATGCTGCCGGTGATCAATGCCGAATGCGTGCGTCAGGCTGTTCGTACCGGCCTAGGGTTGAACGCGCGCATCAACAACCGGTCCGTGTTCGATCGCAAGAACTATTTTTACCCCGACTTGCCGCAGGGCTACCAGATCAGCCAGTACAAGAGCCCGATCGTCGGCGAAGGTGAGATCGTCGTCGATCTCTCGCCGACCGAGCAGATCAACGTCGGCATCGAGCGGCTCCATCTGGAACAGGATGCCGGCAAGTCGATCCATGATCAACATCCGACGATGAGCTTCGTCGATCTCAACCGCTCCGGCGTCGCGCTGATGGAGATCGTCTCGCGCCCCGACCTGCGCTCGGCTGACGAGGCCAAGGCCTTTGTCACCAAGCTGCGCACCATCCTGCGCTATCTCGGCACCTGCGATGGCGACATGGAGAAAGGCAACCTGCGCGCCGACGTCAACGTCTCGGTGCGCCGTCCCGGCGAGCCCCTCGGCACGCGTTGCGAGATCAAGAACGTCAACTCGATCCGCTTCATCGGCCAGGCGGTCGATGTCGAGGCGCGCCGCCAGGTCGGAATCCTCGAGGATGGCGGCAAGATCGACCAGGAAACGCGGCTCTACGATCCCGGCAAGGGCGAGACTCGTTCGATGCGCTCCAAGGAAGAGGCGCATGATTATCGCTATTTCCCGGACCCGGACCTGCTGCCGCTCGAATTCGACGATGTCTTCGTCGAGGGCCTGAAGGCAGCGCTGCCGGAACTGCCCGACGCCAAGAAAGCGCGCTTCATCGCCGAATACGGCCTCACGCCCTATGATGCCTCCGTGCTCGTCGCCGAGCGCGAGCAGGCGGATTACTTCGAGGCTGTCGCCAAGGGGCGCGACGGCAAGGCCGCCGCCAACTGGGTGATCAACGAGTTGTTCGGCCGCCTGAACAAGGAAGGCAAGGATGTGACCGCCTCGCCGGTCTCGGCCGCTCAGCTCGGCGGTCTCGTCGATCTGCTTGGCGAGAGCGTCATTTCGGGCAAGATCGCCAAGGATCTGTTCGAGATCCTCTGGTCCGAGGGGGGCGATCCGCGCGAGATCGTCGAGACGCGCGGCATGAAGCAGGTGACCGACACCGGCGCGATCGAGAAGGCGGTCGACGAGATTATCGCCGGCAATCCCGACAAGGTCGAGCAGGTCAAGCTGAAGCCGACCATGCTCGGCTGGTTCGTTGGCCAGGCCATGAAGGCGTCGGGCGGAAAGGCCAATCCGCAGGCGCTGAACGAGATCCTGAAGAAGAAGCTGGGTATCGAGTGACGCCAGACAGGCTCATCATCCGCGACGCGGTTGCGGCCGATCTCCCGGCCGTCCGCTCGCTGTTGGTCGAGACCTGGCATGCTACCTATGACGGCATCTATGGCTGGCAGCGTGTCGCCGAGATCACCAATGCCTGGCATTCGCTGGAAAATTTGAGCGCCCAGCTCGATCGTGACGGCGAGGCCTTTCTCGTCGCTCTGGTCGAAGACCAGATCGTTGCGACTTCGTCCGCCCGCCGCGAGCGCGACCGGGCGGCGCTGCTCACGCGGCTCTATGTCCTGCCGACCTATCAGGGCGTCGGGATCGGCCGCACCCTGCTGCAAGTCACGCTTGCCCATTTCCCCCTGGCACCGGTCGCGCGGCTGGAAGTCGAGCTGCAGAACGAGCCCGCGATCGCGTTCTACGAGCGGATGGGCTTCTTCTTGCAGCGCTCGGCCCGGTTCGACGGCCGCGACGACACGCCCAACACCTTGCTGATGGCCAAGCGCCTGTTTGCCGAGTGACGGCAGCCGGCTGAGCACGGAAGCGCGCGGCATAGGTCTGCATGCCGAGTTCCGTTTCGGAATGGGCTTTGCTAACACCGCGCGAACCGCGGGGTTGTCCAGCGGTCCGGAGGCCTGGCCATGAGCAAGAGCAAGATCGATCCGTCCGAGATTTCCATTCGCCAGGCGCGGCGCGAGGACGTCCAGCGTGTCGTCAGCCTGATCGTGCTCGGCTCCGCGACACAGACAGTGACGGAACAGGACGCTGCGGCCGAAGCCGTACACCCCGCTTATGAACGGGCCTTCGACGAGCTTCTCGCGAGCCCCGACACCACGCTCTTCGTCGCCGAGCGCGCCGGACAGGTCGTCGGCACCTTTCAGGTCACGCTCATTCCGGGGTTCGTGGCGCGAGGGCGCAAGCGCGCGAAATTCGAGAGCGTCCATGTTGCACCGGAAACGCGGGGAATGGGCATCGGCGCGGTGATGATGGCTCACGGACTCGCCTTCGCAAAGGAGAAGGGAGCGGGGCTGGTCGAGTTGACCTCGCACAAGGCCCGGGGCGATGCCCATCGTTTCTATCGCAATCTTGGCTTCGACCAGAGCCATGAAGGCTTCAAGAAGCTGGTGTGAGTGCTGCGGAGCCGTCGGGGGGATCGCGAGCGGCTCACCACTCCCCGGGCATGACCAACCTGCTTGGGGAGCAGGTCGGGGACCCTTCCGGCGGCCTGCCGAGCGGCCTACATCAGACCCCGACGCCAATCGCGACAGGAAACCGAGATGTCCGCACGCTCGTCAAAGCCGATCGATCTTTATTACTGGCCGACGCCCAATGGCTGGAAAATTACCATCATGCTCGAGGAGTGCGGGCTCCCCTACAACCTCATCCCCGTGAATATCGGCAAGGGCGATCAGTTCAAGCCCGACTTCCTGGAGATCTCGCCGAATAATCGCATGCCGGCGATCGTCGATCATGATGGGCCCGGCGGAGAGCCGATCTCGGTCTTCGAGTCCGGTGCGATCCTGCAATATCTCGGCCGCAAGACCGGACAATTCTATCCTGCCGACGAGCGTGGCCGCGTCGCGGTCGATGAATGGCTGTTCTGGCAGATGGGCGGCTTTGGGCCGATGCTCGGCCAGACCCACCATTTCCGCATCTACGCGCCCGAGAAGCTGCCTTACGCCATCGATCGCTACACCAACGAGGCCAACCGGCTCTATGGCGTGCTCAATCGCCGTCTCGAGGGCCGCGACTATATTTGCGGCGCTTACTCGATCGCCGACATGGCCTGCATCGGCTGGGCCAGGGGTTGGGAGAAGCAGGGGCAGGACATCAGGCAGTTCCCGAATGTCGGGCGCTGGCTGGAAACGATGCAGGCGCGCCCGGCCGTGCAGCGCGGCCTCGCGATCGGCGCCGAACTGCGCAATCCGGCCGGTATCAGCACGCCGGAAGAGAAGGCCATTCTGTTCGGGCAGCGGGCCCGCTGAGCTGATCCATGGGCGATGGTCGGCCTTGCGTTGACCATCGCCGCGCCGGCACGCTCAGCGTATGCGGGGCTTGGATCGCGGTTGCTCAGGTACGGAGGGCACCGCTGACCGAACAGTCCCTAAGCTCGTCGCGTCAGTTCGCCCGCGTCCATTTCACCGAGCGGCAGATGATACCGCCGAGCACGCAACCCGAGGTGGTTAGCGCATCTCCGGACAAGGACATCGTGCCGGAGTAGGTCTTGCCATCCTCCGGATTGAAGGCGCTGCCGCTCCATTTGCCGGCGCCGGTCGACTTCATGTCGTAGAAGATGCGCTGGCCGACCTTGGCAGGGCCATTCGCGTCCTTCAGCCAGGCCAGCGTGCCGCACATCGCCTCGCCGCATTTGGCAAACCGCACCCGCGAGGCCCCGGTATCGCGCAGCCAGGTACCGCTGACATCCTGTGCCAGGGCGGACCCGGTGCCGGCGAGCGCCAGCGTCGCGAATCCGAGCAGAGCGGCCTTGGCCGAGGTCTTGTGAAAGCGCATGCGATCCTCCCGTTTCGACCAGCTATGGCTGCATGGTTCAGGTGTGAACTATATCCAAGCCGGCTTTCACTTCAAGCGGGAGACGGCTTGGGCTTGATGCACGGCTCTCGCCGGACCGATACGGAGCGGGACAGGCAGACGAAGCCGGCGGGGCAGCCTTGTGGGGCGGGGAGGCGGCAGCTATAAGCCGCCGCATTCTCCAGATTGTCCCTAAGGAACCAACGATGGCTGTCCAGCGTACCTTTTCCATTCTCAAGCCCGACGCGACGCGGCGCAACCTGACCGGCGCGGTCAATGCGGTGATCGAGAAGGCTGGCCTGCGCATCGTCGCGCAGAAGCGCATTCAGATGACCAAGGGCCAGGCCGAGACCTTCTATGCCGTCCACAAAGAGCGGCCCTTCTTCGGCGAGCTGGTCGAGTTTATGACGTCCGGCCCGGTTGTCGTTCAGGTTCTGGAAGGCGAGAACGCCATCGCCACCTATCGCGACGTGATGGGCGCCACCAACCCGGCGAATGCCGCCGAGGGCACGATCCGCAAGCTCTTCGCCCAGTCGGTCGGTGAGAACACGGCTCATGGTTCGGATGCGCCGGAGACCGCCGCTATCGAGATCGCGCAGTTCTTCGCCGGCAACGAGATCGTCGGCTGACGCGGCGCAACTGCTGATCGTCTTCGAACGGCGGAGCCAGTGGCTCCGCCGTTTTCGTTCGTGGAACTATTTGAAGCCGAGATCGAAGGCGTAGCTGGCGGAGATGCCGATCGTCAGCGAATCCCGTGAGCCGAACGGCTTGACGATCGGCGACCTGGTCGCATCGCCAACGAGATGCTTGTACTCGAGATAGGCGGTTGTCTGCAGCTTCTCGGACCAGTTATAGGTCACCTGCGCGATCGCGCCGATCGAGTTGATCCCGGCATTGTAACGCTGCAGCAGGCCGCCTCTGCCCGCGTAATTGCCGCCGAAATAGGTCCGGACATAGTCGGCCCCGACGACGCTCATGCGCGGGCCGGCGCCGATCGTCCACGCCCCGATCTTCTGGAAGGCGTCGATCTTGAATTCGGCGACAAGCGCGTCATGCGTGATCACGCCGCGGCGCAGGTCGACGCGGCCGCGCAGCCAGGAGGTCGGATAGAATTCGACGAAGCCGCCGAGCTCTGCGCCGAACTTGACGTCCGGCATGCCGATCAGCGCACGGTTGGTGCTGGCCTTGCGCTCCCAGAGCAGGTTGCCCGAGAAGCCGGCGCGCCAGGCCTTGCCGGAGAAGAAGCCGATGCTGATCGCGTCGTCTTCGGATGACCACCAGGTGCTCTTGGTGCCACGCGCCAGGTTCACGATCGCCCGCGGCCTGAAGACATAGTCGTTCGAACCGGAATAGTCCGGAGTGTAGCGCAGGCCACCTCCCAGGGTCAGGTGCCAGTTCTGGACGGATTCGGGGGAGGTGAGGGTGGTGTAGTCGCTGGACTGGGCTTGAGCTGAGCCGGCAGGCGACAGGCAGAGACTGGCCGCAAGGCCGGTCAGGAACGCAACGCAACGCATTATCGAACTCCGGCGCAACGGCGCCTTGGCAAGCGAAAGTTCCGACAATCTGAAGCGTTATCGTTAATCCCGGGTTGACGCTGCCGGCATTGACCGCAAAAGCGCGGCGCGTCACCAGTAGCGGGCCGAAGGATCGCCCATGACCGAACTGCCCAGCATCACGCATCTGCCGTCAGTCTGCCCGCATGACTGCCCCTCTGCCTGTTCGCTTGAGGTCGAGGTGATCGACGGGCGCAGCATCGGGCGTGTGCGCGGCAGCAAGCGCCAGAGCTACACCGACGGCGTGATCTGCGCGAAGGTGGCGCGGTATTCCGAGCGCATCCATCATCCCGACCGGCTGCTGCACCCCTTGCGTCGCACAGGACCGAAGGGCTCGGGACATTTCGAGCGCATCTCCTGGGACGAGGCGCTGGACGAAACCGCACGCCGCTTCCTCGCGATCGAGGCCGAGCACGGCGCCGATGCCGTCTGGCCCTATTACTATGCCGGCACGATGGGGCTGGTGATGCGTGACGGCATCAACCGGCTGCGCAACGTCAAGCGCTACTCCGGCCAGTATTCGACGATCTGCACCACGATGGCCTGGACCGGGTTCATCGCGGGCACCGGCCGGCTCGCCGGTCCCGATCCGCGCGAGATGGCGAAATCGGACTGCGTGGTGATCTGGGGCACGAACGCCGTGCACACCCAGGTCAATGTCATGCATCACGCGATCAAGGCGCGGAAAGAGCGCGGCGCCAAGATCGTCGCCATCGACATCTATCACAACCCGACGCTGGCCCAGGCCGATCTTGCATTGGTGCTGCGCCCGGGAACGGATGGCGCGCTCGCCTGCGCCGTCATGCATGTCCTCTTCCGTGACGGCCATGCGGACCGCGACTATCTCGCGCGCTACACCGATGCGCCCGCCGAACTCGAGGAGCATCTCGCCAGCCGCACGCCGGAATGGGCGGCTGCGATCACCGGGCTCGATGTCGCCGCGATCGAGGAATTCGCGACACTGGTCGGCACCCGCAAACGCAGCTTCTTCCGCCTCGGCTATGGCTTCGCGCGTCAGCGCAACGGGGCCGTGAACATGCATGCGGCGCTTTGCGTGCCGACGGTGACGGGCGCCTGGCAGTACGAAGGCGGCGGCGCCTTTCACTCGAACAGCGGCATCTACCAGTGGCGCAAGAGCCTGATCGAGGGGTTGGATGTCAGGGATCCCCGCATCCGCCAACTCGACCAGTCGCAGATCGGCAGGATTCTGACTGGCGACGCCGAGGCGTTGCGCCAGGGCGGGCCCGTGAGGGCGCTTTTCATCCAGAATACCAATCCCGTCTCGGTTGCGCCCGAGCAGGAGTTGGTCAAGCAGGGCTTTGCCCGCGATGACCTGTTCACGGTCGTGCACGAGCAGTTCATGACCGAGACCGCTGCCATGGCCGACATCGTGCTGCCGGCGACGCAGTTCATGGAACATGACGATCTCTACCAGGGGGGCGGGCACCAGCACATCATGTGGGGCGGCAAGCTCGTGGAACCGCCCGGCGAATGCCGCTCGAACCACGAGGTGATCTGTGCGCTGGCCGAGCGCCTGGGCGCCGAGCATCGCGGGTTCGCGATGACGCCACGCGAGATCGTGGACTGGACGCTGCGCGAGACCGGCCGAGGCACGCTGGACGAACTGATCGCGGCCGATTTCCACGACATCCAGCCAGGGTTTGATCGCGCGCATTACGTCGACGGATTCGGCTATCGCGACGGCAAGTTTCGCTTCAAGCCGGACTGGCCGAAGGTGCCCAACCCCAATGACGGCCCGGTAGGTCCCTACAGCCAGATGCCGGGGTTCCCCGACCATTGGGGCGTGATCGAGAGCACGGACGAGGCGCATCCCTTCCGCCTGGCGACCAGCCCCGCCCGCAGCTTCCTCAACTCGACCTTCACCGAGACGCCGAGTTCGCAGAAGAAGGAGGGGGGGCCGAGCTTGATGATGCATCCGCAGGATGCGGAGGGGCTCGGCATTTTCGATGGCGGCGAAGTCGTTATCGGCAACCGGCGCGGCAGCGTGCATCTGACGGCGAAATTCTTCTCCGGCGTGGTGCGCGGCGTCGTCATTGCCGAATCGATCTGGCCGAACGCGGCGCATAAGCACGGGCGCGGCATCAACACGATCACCGGCGCCGATGCGGTTGCTCCCTTCGGCGGGGCGGCCTTCCACGACAACAAAGTGTGGATCAAGAAGGCGTGACCGATCGGCCACTTGACCTTTACGGAGGGCTGTGACCATTCCGCCGCGCGCGGGCGAGGCATGGATGATGCTTGCCCCGGCATGGGCATGTCTCGAAGGAACTGCGGAATCATGAAGATGCGGCGGATAGGTGCGGTCGTTCTGGCCGGTGGGTTCCTGATGATGGCTGCGGTTTCGGCCCAGGCCGCGAGCGGCACGAGCGCCTTGCCGCCGCCCGATCCGACCGCCAAGAACCTGACGCCCTACATGATCCAGCTTCGGGCCTTCGATGCCTGCCTAGTCACCCAGTCGCAGCTGATGGGCACGACGCGCGAAGCCGTCCACACGCCTTGCAGCTGCTATGCAAAGGGCACGGTCAACGCGATGACCAAGGACGAGATCCAGGCCTTCCGCGAAACCGGCTATTTCAACGACAGCGCCCGCGCCAAGGGCTACGATTTCATCGACCGCTGCAAGCTCAAGCGGCCGAGCTGATCAGCTCCCGGTCGGCGAAATAGCGCGCCCCGATCCGTCCCGCATAGGCGACGAGATTGGGGTGGCTCTCGATCAGGCCCCGTATCGGCGACTCGAAGAGCCTGCACAGCCCCGAAGCCAGGAAAGCGCCAAGCGTGGCGTCTGCTCCGCAAGGCTCGTTGCCCATCAAATAGAGCCGCTCGCCCAGGATCGCGGCGACAGCTCCCAGCGCGTGCCGGGCGAGTTCCGTATGTTCTGCCGGGCTGTGGCGCCCGGTGCCCTGGCCCTTCAGCGTGCGTTGCACCTGGCGTTTGACCATCGCGGCAACGAGCGGTCGCAGCGGCGCCGGCACGAATTTGAAGAACTGGAGCGGGCCGCGCTTGAAATTGCTGTCATTGGCCCAGCGCTCGCTGACCACGAACCAGTAGAGATGATCCTCGAGCATCTTCTCGACGGCCCAGGCGATGCCGCGCTGTTCCGGGGTCAGGCCCTTGTCGAAGTCGATGCCGTATTTCCGCTCCAGATGCAGTCTGATGAAGGTGCTGTCGGCGACGATCTCGCCGTCGTCGATGATCAGGGGCAGCTTGCCCTTGGGCGCCCGTCTCAGATTGCCGGCTTTGCGCTCATGTGGGAGGCCCGACATCTGCAGGAGGATGTCCGCCTTCATGCAGAATGGGCTCGGGTCGGGCAGGCCGAACCCGGGTCCGAAGACCTGTAGCGTGATCATGCGAAATCCCCCAATGGCGCAGGCAAGGTGCAGGTTTCTGCTGACAGACTGCTGACAATTCTTGTCAGCAGAGCTAGAGCATTGTCCTCCCGAACTTGATGCTTGGGAATTCCTCGTCATGCAACGTGCCGAACGTCTGCTCGATCTGATCCAGGGGCTGCGCCGGCGACGCAGGCCGGTGACGGCCGATACCCTCGCCGCCGAGCTCGATGTCTCCGTGCGGACGATCTACCGCGATATCGGCGCCCTGATGCGCCAGGGTGTGCCGGTGCGTGGCGAGGCCGGCATCGGCTATGTGCTCGATGCGGGCTTCGACTTGCCGCCGCTGATGCTTTCGCCGGATGAGATCGAGGCGGTTCTCGTCGGCATGCGCTGGCTTGGCGAGCGTGCCGACCCGGTGCTCGCCCGCGCGGCGGAAGACGTCGTCAGCAAGGTCGCAGCGGTCCTGCCGCCGCATCTGCGGCCGATCCTGCTCGATGGCGCCCTGTTTGCGCCGGCCTATCGCTGCGACCGGCCGGTCGATCAGATCGACGCTGCCGGCATCCGGGCTGCGATCCGCCAGGGCCGCAAGCTCGCGATCCGGTATCGCGATGAGGCCGGGCAGGAGACCGACCGGATGATCTGGCCGATCGGCATGACCTTCTACGAGCGGGTGCGGATCGTCATCGCCTGGTGCGAGCTGCGACAGGCCTTCCGGCATTTTCGCACGGACCGGATCACCGATCTCATCCTGCGCGAAGAGCGCTACCCCGCTAGACGGGCCGATCTGTTCCGTCGCTGGGAGAAGGAAGAGGAAGAGGCAGCGCGGGCCAGGTCCTGCCCGATCGATCAGCCGCGCACGACCTCGCCGGCGGCCAGCGTGGCCCTGCCGGAGGCGACCTCGGCCAGCGCTCGCTGATAGAGCGCATGTTCGACGCCGAGCACGCGCTGCGCCAGGGCATCCTCGTCGTCGCCGGCCAGAACAGGAACTTTGGTCTGTGCAATCACGGGCCCGGCATCGAGTTCCGGCACGACGAAATGCACGCTGCAGCCATGTTCGCTCACACCAGCTTCGAGAGCCTGGCGATGGGTATGCGTGCCCTTGAACAGCGGAAGCAGCGAAGGGTGGATATTGAGCAATCGCCCTTCCCAACGCCTGACGAACCAGGGCGTCAGGATGCGCATGAAGCCGGCGAGCGCAATGAGCTCGATCTGGTTGACGCGCAGGACGTCATCCATGGCGCGCTCGAAAGCCTCGCGATCCCTGCCGAAGGAGCGGTGATCGACAGTTGCGACGGGTACGCCGGCAGCCGCGGCCCGGGCCAGGCCGCCGGCCTCGGGTACGTTCGAGAGCACAAGAGCGATCTCGGCGGGATAGTCGCTCGCCTGCGCCGCCTCGATCAGCGCGGCCATGTTGGAGCCGCGCCCCGAGATCAGGATCGCGGTGCGACGGCGCGCCGGCTGGATCACAGGCCGAGCTTCCCGCGATAGCTCACGGGATCTTCGCCGGCCGCGACTGGGACGATCTCGCCAAGCCGTACTGGCGCTTCCCCGGCAGCCTTCAGAGCAGACTCGACCTCTTCGGCCTTGGCGGCTTCAGCGGTGACGATCATGCCGATGCCGCAGTTGAAGGTGCGCAGCATCTCGCGCTCGGCAACGCCGCCGACCTTGGCAAGCCAGCCGAAGACCGGAGGGACCGGAATGGCCGCGAGATCGAGCACAACGCCGAGCCCATCGGGCAGCACGCGCGGGATATTGTCGGGGAAGCCGCCGCCCGTGATGTGGGCGAGGGCCTTGATGCCCGCCGTCGCCTTCAGCGCCGCCAGCAGCGGCTTCACATAGATGCGCGTCGGTACGAGCAGCGCTTCGGCGAGACTGGTCTCGGGCGCGAAGGGGGCGGGAGCCTCCCAGCTCAGGCCCGACAGCGCGACGATGCGCCGGACCAGCGAGTAGCCATTGGAATGGACGCCGGAGGAGGGCAGGCCGAAGACAACATCGCCGGGCACGAGATCGGCACGCGGCAGGAGTGCCCCGCGCTCAGCGGCGCCGACTGCGAAGCCTGCGAGGTCATAATCCTTCTCGGCATACATGCCGGGCATCTCGGCCGTTTCGCCGCCGATCAGCGCGCAGCCGGCCTGCCGGCAGCCATCGGCGATGCCGCGCACGATCTCGACGCCGACCTGCGGATCGAGCTTGCCGGTCGCGTAATAGTCGAGAAACAGAAGCGGTTCGGCGCCCTGCACGATCAGGTCGTTGACACACATTGCGACGAGGTCGATGCCGATGGTCGAATGCCGCCCGCTTTCGATCGCGATCTTGACCTTGGTGCCGACGCCGTCATTGGCGGCGACCAGGATCGGATCATTGAAGCCAGCAGCCTTCAGATCGAACAGGCCGCCGAAGCCTCCGATCTCCGCATCGGCGCCGGGGCGGCGCGTGGCACGCACCAGCGGCTTGATGGCATCGACCATCGCGTTGCCGGCATCGATGTCGACGCCCGCCTGCGCATAGGTCAGTCCGTTTGCTCCTGGCTTGCTCATGATCCTCGGCTTCCATTCCGTTCGCGCGAGCGATAGGCAAGGCAGCCGCGCCTTGCAAGCCGCTATGACGGATTCGGCCTTGCCGGTGCACCGTTTCGGGCTCTAGCGTCGCACAGGACAGCGCTGCGAATCCGGAAGAGCATGACCCTTCCCAACCTCATCACCATCGGCCGGCTGTTTCTGGTGCCGCTCGTCGTGGTGATGATCACCAATGGACGCTGGGAGACGGCCTTCATCCTCTTCGTGGCGGCCGGCGTCTCGGACGCGGTCGATGGGTTCATTGCCAAGCGCTTCGGCATGACCAGTGAGCTCGGCGCCTATCTCGACCCCGTCGCGGACAAGGCCTTGATCGTCTCGATCTACATCACGCTTGCGCTGGTCGGGGCAATCCCGGTCTGGCTGGTCGTCCTGGTCGTCTCGCGCGACCTGATGATCGTCTCCGCCGTGATCCTGTCCTGGGTGATGGAAAGGCCTGTCGAGATCGCTCCCTTCGTGGTCAGCAAGCTCAACACGGCCGCGCAGCTTAGTTTCGCTGCGTTGATGCTCGGGAGCAAAGCCTTCGGGGTCGATCCCGGGCCGGCGATCGATGTCGGCCAGCTCCTGGTCGCCGTATTGACGCTGGGATCGATGGCAGCCTATCTCGCCTTCTGGCTGCGGCATATGGCGGCCTGACCTGCGGCGAGGGGGCGCGATCGCGTCCGTTTCAGTGCTGCGGCTTGGAACTTGCTCCGTGTTCACCCATCTTCGTGGGCGCGGTCGATGATCTCGCATCGCGGAATCCGCCGGGGACTGCCTGTTCATGTCGTTGCAACGCCAAATCGGTTTCTGGCTGATCTCGCTGGCAGTCTTCGTGCTGTGCTTGGTGTTGCTGCGCGATGTGCTGCTGCCATTCATCGCGGCGCTGGCGCTGGCCTATCTGCTCGACCCCCTTGCTGATCGGCTCGAGCGGCTTGGAATGAGCCGTCTGGCCGCGACGATTGTCATCCTGATCGTCTTCCTCCTGATCTTCGTGCTGTCGCTCGTGCTGCTGATGCCCTTGCTCGGCCAACAGCTCGCAGGCTTCGTCGCGCGGATGCCCGAGGTCGCGGCCAAGCTGCAGACGCTGATCCTGGAGCGGGGGGCGCCGCTCCTCGAGAAGCTGGGCGGTGGCAAGCTTGCCCAGGACGCCCAGAATTCACTCGGAAATCTCGTCGGCGAAGCAACCAAATGGGTCGGCAGCGTCCTGCAATCGCTCTGGTCGGGAGGAACGGCGATCATCGGCGTGTTCTCGCTGCTGGTGCTGACACCCGTCATCGCCTTCTATCTGCTGGTCGACTGGGACCGCATGTGCTCGACCGTCGACAGCTGGCTGCCGCTCGACCACCGCGACACCATCCGCGGCCTGCTGAGCGAGATGGATAAGGCGATCGCCGGCTTCCTGCGCGGTCAGGCGTTGCTCTGCATCCTGCTCGGAACGTTCTATGCCGTGGGGTTGAGCCTCGTCGGCGTCAATTTCGGTGCACTCATCGGCATCATCAGCGGCTTCCTCTCCTTCATCCCCTATGTCGGCTCTCTGACGGGTCTGGTGCTGTCTGTCGGCGTCGCGATCGTCCAGTTCTGGCCGGAATGGACCTGGCCGCTGGTGACGCTCGGCGTCTTTGCCGCCGGCCAGTTCATCGAGGGCAACATCCTTCAGCCCAAGCTCGTCGGCGACTCGATCGGCGTGCATCCGGTCTGGCTGATGTTCGCGCTGCTCGCCTTCGGCTCGCTCTTCGGCTTCGTCGGCCTCCTGCTTGCGGTTCCGCTGGCAGCAGTCATCGGGGTCTTGAGCCGTTTCGCACTCCGCCAATATCTGGCGAGCAACATCTATCATGGCGGCGATGTTTCGAAGTCCGCCGAAGCCCGCAAGCGTCTCGGGGCCGATGTCTGACCATACAAGCCGCCCGCGTCAGCTCGCCTTCGACCTGCCTGTGGACAGCCGCCACGGCGTCGAGGATTTCCTGATCGGCCCGTCCAACGAAGCCGCCTATGGGATGATCGAGGCCTGGCCGCACTGGCCCGAGGCCTGGCTGCGCCTGGTTGGTCCGGAAGGGGCGGGAAAGACGCATCTCGCAGCGATCTGGGCCAAGACTGCCCATGCCTGGGTCGTGCCGGTCTCCGAGGTGACCGAGGAGACCGTGCCGCACCTGATCTCGGGCGGCGCGCTCGTCGTCGAGGATTGCGACCGGGGGCCCCGGGACGAAGCCGCGCTGTTCCACCTCATGAACGCGATCAAGGCGAAACGCGGCTCGCTGCTGCTGACGGCGCGCTCGGCACCCGATCAATGGGGCGTACGTATTCCCGACCTGCTGTCGCGCCTGCGGCTGGCGCCGCATGCGACGATCGCGCCGCCGGACGATGCGCTGCTCCGGGCGCTGCTGGTCAAGCTCTTCATCGATCGGCAGCTCATCGTCGATGCCGGCATCATCGAGGCGCTGACGCTGCGGATGGAGCGCTCCTTCGCCGCAGCGCGCGCCCTGGTCGACGCGCTCGACAGGCTGTCGCTGGAACGCGGGCGGCGTGTCACGCGTGCATTGGCCGGCGAAGTTCTGGCGGATCTCTTTCCGGACGACGCGAACTGACGGCGACACGACGGGCAGGTTCGAAGGAGAACGGGATGGCTGACGGGAGTGAGATCCGGCTGTTTTCCTACGGCACATTGCCCCAGAGGAACGTCCAGCCCGCCATATTCGGCCGGGAACTGGAGGGTCGTGATGACGCCCTTGTCGGCTTCTCCAGCACAACGGTCGAGATCACCGATCCGGAGGTGGTCGCCACGAGCGGCGAGACGCATCATCCGATCGTGACCCGGTCCGGCAATCCGGCCGACGAAGTGGCCGGAACCGTCTTCAGCATCACAGCCGCGGAGCTCACTGCCGCCGATTCCTACGAGGTCTCGGATTATCGCCGCGTGGCAGTTCGGCTCAGATCCGGAACCGAGGCTTACGTCTATGTCCGGGCTGCGGACGCGTCCTGAACCGAACGTTCAGGCCGCGCCTTCCGAAGCCGACCTGGCCGGTGGGCCAACGAGGCGGGCATGCATGGCCTCGATCAGAAGTTCATGCGCACGGGCTGCGATCGCATCGAGCGACGGGGTCCGCACGAACATCGCGGCCGCCTTCTCGCTGAGCTCTTCACGGCTCGGAAGGACTGGCAGATGCCATTGTGCGACGGCGTCCTGGGCCTGCTGCTGCATCTCGGCCAGCCGGTCACCCGCACGCTGCTGCAGTTCGGCGAGTGCTTCGCGCAAATCGGCGAGCGTCATCGTCGGCAGGTGCAGCTCCGACAGGGCAGGGCTCGCCGCATAGGCCTCCCGGAAGGCGCTGACGACGCGATCCAGCGGCACCGAAGCCGCGAGCCGCTCGGCGGAGCGTTCGATGACGCGTGGCGGCAGGGCCTGCGAACGATCGACCACCGCTTGCGGCGGAGCCTTCAGGTCCCAGACTGCGCCAATTTTCGAGAGTCCGAGGATCAGGTAGTAGGTTGGGTCCCACTGCCACCAGCGGAAGCCCTGGCGCACGCTGTACTGATAGGCGTGGTGGTTGTTGTGCCAGCCTTCGCCCATGGTGATGATCGCCAGCCACCAGTTGTTGCGGCTCTCGTCGCCGGTCACGTAGTCCTTGTCGCCATGCACATGGGCAAGCGAGTTGATGCAGAAGGTCGCGTGATAGACCGCAACCGTCGACCAGAAGAAGCCGACGATCAGGCCGGCCCAGCCATCAATGGCGAAGCAGAGGCCGGCGAGCAGGATCGCGGGCGCCAGCTCGAAACGATGCAGGAGCCGCAATTCAGGGAACTTCGCCAGGTCCTGAATCGTTGAATCGTCGAAGGTGCTGTGATCCCGGGTGAAGATCCAGCCGACATGCGAATAGGCGAAGGATGTCAGCACCGGCGAATGCACATCATGCTCGGTATCGGCATAGCGATGATGGTGACGGTGTTTGGAGGCCCACCAGAGCACGCTCTTCTGCGCCGTCGACTGGGCCAGCAGCGCGAGCAGGAACTGCCCGAAACGGCTCGTCTTGTAGGAGCGATGTGAGAAATAGCGGTGATAGCCACCGGTCACCGCGAACATCCGCAACCAGTACAGCCCGATCGCGAGCCAGACCGAGGTCCAGGTCACACCGCTCCAGAGCGCCCCGAAGCAGGCGAGATGCGCCAGCACGAAGGGAACGGCGGATGGGTAGACGATGTCGCCATCATCATGGGGGGCAGTGCTGTCGCTCAAAGATGCTCTCTGTGAAGTTCGCGCGGATCCGCCGCTTCGGTGCAGCATGGGCCGCTTGACCAGCGGCACCAAACAGGACGAGCCGGCGCCGCGCAAGTAGGCCACTCGCCGCAGCATGGCAAAGGAAACCACATGGGAAGGCAATTGGTTTGAGGCAACGCAGGAATAGCACTCGCCCGTCATGGAACCGTCACGCTAGGATGGCTTCAAGTTTGAGAGGCGGGCGATGTGGGTCCGACTTGCGTTCGAGACGAGGGCGAAACTCATGAATATCGAACCGACAAACGTGAAGGCTGCGGAAAACGCGCCTGAGGTCGGTCCCGTCGGTCTGCGGCACTCACCCGCCCGCTTCGTCAATCGTGAGCTCTCCTGGCTGCAGTTCAACCGTCGGGTCATGGAGGAGGCGTCGAACCGCAACCATCCCCTGCTGGAGCAGCTCCGCTTCCTCTCGATCTCGGCCAATAATCTCGACGAGTTCTTCATGGTCCGCGTCTCGGGCCTGCGCGAGCAACTCAAGGCGGGTGTGGTCACGCCGAGCCAGGATGGGTTAACTCCGGCCGAGCAGCTCATCGAGATCGCCAAGGCGACGGCCGACCTCACTGCCGACCAGCAGGCGCGCTGGGTCGAACTCAAACGCGAGCTGGACGATAATCGCATCGTGCTGCTGGGTCCAAAGGACATCGGTGCGCAGCACCGCACCTGGCTCGAGGACCACTTCCTGCATCTCGTCTTCCCCGTGCTGACGCCATTGGCGATCGACCCGGCGCATCCCTTTCCCTTCATCCCCAATCTCGGCTTCACCCTGGCGCTGGCGCTGGAGCGGATCAGCGACGGCCGGCAACTCGACGCGCTGATCCGGGTTCCCGGGAAAATCGACCGCTTCATCGAGCTACCCGATCTGGCACGCGACGGCGTGCACCGCTTTATCACGCTGGAAGACACGGTCTCGATCTTCATCGGCAAGCTCTTCCCCGGCTACGACGTCAAGGGAACCGGCTCGTTTCGCGTCATTCGGGACTCCGACCTCGACATCGAGGAGGAAGCCGAAGATCTGGTGCGCGTCTTCGAGACGATGCTGAAGCAACGCCGCCGTGGCGTCGTCATTCGTCTTGAGGTCAGTGCCGGCATGCCCGCGCATCTGCACCGGCTGATCGTGCGCGAGCTGAAGGTCGACCCCGATGAGATCGTCCAGGTCGAGGGTATGATCGGACTGAACGAGCTATCGCAACTCGTTGGCGTCGACCGGCCCGACCTCAAGTTCAAGCCGTACAATGCCCGCTTCCCCGAGCGCATTCGCGAGCATGGCGGCGATTGCTTTGCGGCGATCCGGCAGAAGGACCTGATCGTCCACCACCCCTATGAGAGTTTCGACGTCGTCGTGCAGTTCCTGCAGCAGGCAGCGCATGATCCCAATGTCGTCGCCATCAAGCAGACGCTCTACCGCACCTCTTCGAACTCGCCGATCGTCAGGGCGCTGGCCGAGGCGGCCGAGGCCGGCAAGTCGGTGACGGCTCTGGTCGAGCTCAAGGCCCGCTTCGACGAGGAGGCGAATATCCGTTGGGCCAAGGACCTGGAGCGCGCGGGCGTGCAGGTCGTCTATGGCTTCATCGAGCTGAAGACCCACGCCAAGCTCTCGATGGTCGTACGGCGCGAGGCGGGCCAACTCGTCAGCTACTGCCACATCGCGACCGGCAATTACCACCCGATCACGGCGCGCATCTACACCGACGTCTCCTTCTTCACCGCCGATCCCGTGATGGGGCAGGACGTGGCACGCGTCTTCAATTTCATCACCGGCTATGCGGAGCCGGCCGAACTCGAGAAGATGTCGGTCTCGCCAGTAGGGCTGAAGCAGCGCCTGCTGTCCGATATCGCCGAGGAGGTTGCCCATGTGAAGGCCGGCCGCAAGGGCGCGATCTGGGGCAAGTGCAACTCGCTGGTCGACCCCGAGATCATCGATGCGCTCTATGATGCGAGCCAGGCCGGTGTGGAGATCGACTTCGTCGTGCGCGGCATCTGCTGCCTGAGGCCCGGAATTCCGGGCCTGTCGGAGAATATCCGGGTCAAGTCGATTGTCGGGCGCTTCCTCGAACACACCCGGATCTATGCCTTCGGCGCCGGCTTCGGTCTGCCCTCGGCCAAGGCCAAACTCTATATTTCCTCGGCCGACCTGATGCCGCGGAATCTCGATCGGCGCGTCGAGGCGTTAACCCCGATCCAGAATCCGACGGTGCACCAGCAATTGCTGGAGCAGATCATGCTGGCGAATTTCCTCGACAACGAGCAAAGCTGGACCATCTTGCCCGATGGTGGCTCAAGACGCATTGTCCCGCCGCCGAGCGACGAGTCGTTCAACGCCCACAAATATTTCATGACCAATCCGAGTTTGTCCGGACGTGGAAAATCGCTCTCCAATTCAAGCCCCCGCAGCCTTGCGCGCCGGACCGGCAGAAAGGCTTGACCCGGCGTTGATCCCGGGGCGGCTGAGCCTCGGCGAGACGCTCGCCATCGTCGACATCGGCTCGAACTCGGTTCGCCTCGTCGTCTACGAGATGCTGTCGCGTTCGCCGGCGCAGGTCTTCAATGAGAAGGAGATGGCTGGTCTCGGTCGCCAGGTGGCGACCACCGGCCGGCTCGCCGATGACGCCATCGATAAGGCGCTTGGCGCGCTCGTGCGCTTCCGCATTCTCTGCGAGGCGATGCATGTCCGCGATATCCGGGTCATCGCGACCGCTGCGGCACGCGACGCCGCCAATGGGCCTGCGTTCATTGCGCTTGCCGAGCGGGCGATCGGCCAGCCGATCGAGCTGATCTCCGGTGGGCGTGAAGCCTATTTGTCGGCCCTCGGCGTGATTTCAGGCTTCGACGCACCGCGTGGCGTCGTCGGCGACCTCGGTGGCGGCTCGCTCGAGCTTGCTGCCGTCGAGAACGACCGGGTGGGCGAGGGAGCGAGCCTGCCGATCGGGGTTCTGGCGTTGCTCGACCGTTCGAAAGGTTCGGTCAAGCTCGCCGAGAAGATCGTCCGCGAAGCCCTCGACAACCTGCCGCAGCTCGCCGCAATGCGCGGCCGCGATTTCTATGCCGTCGGCGGCACGTGGCGTGCGCTCGCGACGTTGCATCAGCGCCAGTCGGTCTATCCGCTGAGCGTCATGCACGCCTACACCGTGCCAGCGCGGGACGTCACCGAATTCGCCAAGCTGGTCGAGCGAGCCGACAGCGCCGTGCTGGAATCGATCGAAGCCGTGTCCTCGGCACGCCGGCCGCTCCTGGCTTATGGCGCGCTGGTGCTCGACCAGTTGATCAAACGCGGCCGTCCGCGCTCGGTGGTGATTTCGGCGAATGGCGTCCGCGAGGGATTGCTGCACGAACAGCTCCCGCAGGAGGAGCGCAGGATCGATCCGCTGCTTCAGGGGGCACAGGACTACAACCTGCTCAGGGCCCGTGACCCGCGTCATGCGGCCGACCTGATTGCCTGGGTCGCAAAGCTCTTCGCGAGCGCGGGTCTGCACGAGGATGCGGCGAGCCGCCGGTTGCAGGACGTCGCCTGCCTGCTCTCGGATATCGGCTGGCGCGCCCATCCGGATTATCGCGGCGAGCAGAGCCTCAACGTCATTGCCCATGCCGCCTTCAACGGCGTCGATCACCCCGGCCGCGCCTTCCTGGCGCTTGCGGTGTTCCATCGCTATGCCGGAGCCAAGAGCGATACGCCGGTGGCATCCGACCTGCGGCGCCTCCTGACGCCCCGGCAGCTCGAACGCGCGCTGCTGCTCGCGGCGACGTTCCGCGTGGCCTATCTGCTTTCGGCGGGCATGCCGGATATCCTGACCCGCATCTCGCTGACCTGTGTCGACCGGCGGCTCGTGCTGCGCTTCCCGGCAGAGCTCAAGGCCCTGTCGAGCGAGCGGGTCACCGGGCGATTGAAGCAGCTTGCCCGCCTTCTCGGCCGCGAGCACGAGGTTGCTGCGGGCTAAGGCATCGGCCCGGAATGGGGCTTGCGGCCTTAAAGCCGATGCAAGCACAGAAGGTCAGGTCATGCCGCTCAGGCGACGGTGACGCGCCCGCGGGAGATCTTCAGGCTCAGCTGCCCGTTCTTCAGCGCCAGCGCCTTGTTGCCGAAGACCTCGCGGCGCCAGCCCTGCAGTGCCGGTACCTCGGCCAGATCATCCGAGGCGATGGCCTCCAGATCATCGGTAGAGGCCAGGATCTTGGGCGCGACGCGTTCGGCATCTGCGGTCGCCTTGAGCAGCACCTTGAGCAGGTCGAGCACGGCGCCATTGGTCGGACGTCCGCGCTCGCGCTCGAGACGGGGCAGGGCCCTGGGATCGAGCGCAAGGCCGCGCTCGATTGCAGCAAGCACCTCGCCGCCGGCGCGCGACCGCTCGAAGCCATTCGGCACGGAGCGGAGCTCCGCCAGCGCCTCGACCGAGCGCGGTCCGCGCTGGACGATATCCATCAGCGCATCGTCTTTCAGCACCCGCTGGCGCGGCACGTCGCGGCTCTGCGCCTCCCGCTCGCGCCAAGCTGCGATCTCCATCAGCAGCGCGACTTCCTTGGGCTTGCGAATCCGGCCCTTCAGGCGCTGCCAGGCGTTCTCGGGCCTGACCTCGTAGGTGGCCGGCGAGTTCAGGATCGCCATTTCCTCGGCAACCCAGCCCTCGCGGCCGCTGGCGGCGAGATCGGCGGAGAGAGCGAGATAGATGTCACGCAGATAGGTGACATCGGACTCGGCATAGGTCAGCTGCGCTTCGGTCAGCGGTCGGCGCGACCAGTCGGTGAAGCGCGAGGATTTGTCGATCCGCGCCTTGGCGAGGTCGTTGGCGAGTTGCTCGTAGCCGACGGAGTCGCCGTAACCGCACACCATTGCGGCGACCTGCGTGTCGAAGAGCGGGGTCGGGAGCAGCTTGCCGATGATCCAGATGATCTCCAGGTCCTGCCGTGCGGCGTGGAACACCTTGACGACGTTCTGGTCGACCATCAGCGCCAGGAAGGGCGCGAGGTCGATCTCGGGCGCGAGCGGATCGACAAGCACCGCTTCGTCGGGCGAGGCGAGCTGGATCAGGCAGAGCTTCGGATAATAAGTCGTCTCCCGCAGAAATTCGGTGTCGACCGTGACGAAGGGATGCTGGGCCAGCCGCGCGCACGCCTCGGCCAGATCCTGTGTGGTGGTGATGAGGCTCATGATGAGCGGCTTAGCGGAGGAACGGGTTGTCCGTCGAGTCCGCGTTTCATGCTTCTGCTCGCTGGCGACGCATGATCTGCAGAAGAACTGGGCGGTCCATCTGCCTTATCAGCCTAGTGAAACCTCCACGCCATGGTGGGCCGGACTCTGCCGGCCCCCTGCTGCGAACAGCCGGAATGCCGGCTTCGCGCATCACGATTGTCGCTGCCATTCTTGACAATCCGCACGCCTGCGTGTGCTTACGCCGAAGGTTTCAGCTGGCCTTGCGCCGGCTCCTTCGCATTTCCGAGAGACGAGTCCCGTGACCTTGCATCGCTATCGCTCCCACACCTGCGGCGCCCTTCGCGAGAGCGATATCGGCAATCAGGTTCGCATTTCGGGCTGGTGCCACCGCATCCGCGATCATGGTGGTGTGCTCTTCATCGATCTGCGCGACCATTACGGCATGACCCAGGTCGTGATCGATCCGGACTCGCCGGCTTTCGCCGAGGCCGAAAAGATTCGGGCCGAGTGGGTCATCCGCATCGACGGCAAGGTCAAGGCGCGCCTCGAGGGGACCGGGAACGCCAATCTTGCGACCGGTGCGATCGAAGTCTTCGCCACGGCGCTCGAGGTGCTGGGTCCTTCCGGCGAGCTTCCGCTGCCGGTGTTCGGCGATCTCGAATACCCCGAGGACACGCGCCTGAAATATCGCTTCCTCGATCTGCGTCGCGAGAAGCTGCACAACAACATCATGCTGCGCGGCAAGGTCATCGACTCACTGCGCAACCGCATGAAGACCGCGGGCTTCTCGGAGTTCCAGACGCCGATCCTGACCGCGTCGTCGCCGGAAGGCGCGCGCGACTTCCTGGTGCCGAGCCGGCTGCATCCCGGCCATTTCTACGCCCTGCCGCAGGCGCCGCAGCAGTACAAGCAACTGCTGATGATGGCGGGCTTTGATCGCTATTTCCAGATCGCGCCCTGTTTCCGCGACGAGGATCCGCGCGCCGACCGTCTGCCGGGCGAGTTCTACCAGCTCGACGTCGAGATGAGCTTCGTCACGCAGGAAGACGTCTTCCGCACCATGGAGCCGGTGATCGCCGGCGTCTTCGAGGAATTCGGCGGCGGCAAGTCGGTCACCAAGAACTGGCCGCGCATTCCCTATGCCGAGTCGATCCGCAAATACGGCTCGGATAAGCCGGATCTTCGCAACCCGCTTGAGATGCAGGACGTCTCCGAGCATTTCCGCGGTTCGGGCTTCAAGGTCTTCGCCCGCATTCTGGAAGACGAGAAGAACCAGGTCTGGGCGATCCCGGCGCCGGGCGGCGGTTCGCGCGCCTTCTGCGACCGCATGAACTCCTGGGCTCAGGGCGAAGGCCAGCCTGGCCTCGGCTATATCATGTGGCGCGAGGGCGCGGGCGCCGGCCCGATCGCCAACAATATCGGTCCGGAGCGGGTCGAGGCGATCCGCGCGGCGCTTGGCCTGAAGGACGGCGACGCTGCCTTCTTCGCCGCCGGCAACCCCGACAAGTTCTACAAGTTCGCCGGCGCCGCCCGTAACAAGGTCGGCTCGGAACTCGGGCTGATCGACGAGAACGCCTTCGCTTTCGCCTGGATCGTCGACTTCCCGATGTACGAGTACAACGAGGACGAGAAGCGGGTCGATTTCTCGCATAACCCGTTCTCGATGCCGCAAGGCGGATTGGAGTCGCTGCAGAAGGACGACCCGCTGGCGATCAAGGCCTTCCAGTACGACATCGCCTGCAACGGTTACGAGCTTGCCTCGGGCGGCATTCGCAATCACCGTCCTGAGGCGATGGTCAAGGCGTTCGAGATCGCCGGATATGGCGAGGAGACGGTGATCGAGCGCTTTGGCGGCATGTATCGCGCCTTCCAGTATGGCGCGCCGCCGCATGGTGGCATGGCCGCCGGTATCGACCGCATCATCATGCTGCTTGCCGGTGCCAGCAACCTGCGCGAGGTCGCGCTGTTCCCGATGAACCAGCAGGCCGTCGATCTGCTGATGGGGGCGCCCTCCGAGGTCGGGCCCAAGCAGCTGCGCGAGCTCCATATCCGCTTGAACCTGCCCGAAAAGAACGGCTGATCCCCCGCCATGCCTGCCTCGATCGGAGCACGCCTGGCCGTGCTCGCCTGCCTGCTCGCGCTGCCGCTAACCGCCTGTGTCACCGCAGCGCCCCATACCAGCTCGGGGCGGGCGGCGGGGCTTGCCAATCTGGTCTCGCGCTCGATCGCCTGCGGGGCCGGCGCGCCGCGCTCCAGCACGCTCGACCGTTTCCTCGACGCCGAGCGTGCTCGCGGCGCGACGCCGGAGCAGATCGCGGGAGCACGCTCGACCTATGTCACCGTCTCGGAAGCGTCGACCATCAACCAGGATGTGCGGCCCGAAGCCTGCTCTGCGGAAGAACGCGGCTCCTTGAAGCCCCGCATGGCGCGCGTACGGGCCGGCGATTTCAGCGGGCTCTGAGCGCGATCAGCCATGTTCTTCGCCAGAGCCTTCCTCTGCAGCCTGTTCCTGTCTGCGCTTGCTGCCTGCACGACGAGCGCCGGTCCAATGCCCGGCACGGCGGAGTTTGCAGCCGTCAAAGTCTCGCGCGGCTATGATTGTGGTGTCGCCGTCGATCGCCGCCGTGTGATGGCGGGGCTTGCCCCGGCCGAGCGCGGACGCTTCGTCGCGGTCAATGCCAGCCTCGCGGTGAAGTCCTACAAGGCGCCCCGTCATTGCGACGCCGCCGAGCGCAGCGCGGTTCAGCACGAGCTTGCCGGCCTCGCACGGCGCTGAATTCTGCTTGCCTGCCGGGGGCGATCCCGGCCAGAAGGCAGGAATGCCGCCCGCAAACGAGTTGTTCCCGCTCCAAGAGACCGTCACCGCGGTCGTCGTCGCCTATGACAGTGCCGACGTCCTGTCGGCCTGCCTCGATGCGCTACGGCGCGAGGGCGTGCCTGTCATCGTCGTCGATAATGCCAGCGGTGACGAATCGGCCGCCATCGCGCGGTCGCATGGTGCAACGGTGATCGCGAGCCCCCGGAATGAAGGCTATGGCCGAGCCAACAATCTCGGCATCGCAGCCTGCCGCACGCCCTATGCGCTGATCGTCAATCCCGACCTGGTGCTGCAGCCTGGCGCCATGGCAGCGCTGCTGGCCGCCGCAGGACGCTACCCCGATGCCGGGATGCTGGCTCCTCGCATTCTCGAGCCATCAGGGCGCGTCTTCATTCAGCCGCGTTCTCTGCTGTCGCCGGCCCATCTCAATCATTCCGGCGCAGCGATTGTTCCGGAGGGGGATGCCTGCATGCCGTTTCTCTCCGGCGCTTGCCTCCTGCTCCGCTGTGAGGTCTTCGCCGCGCTGGGTGGCTTCGATCCGCAGATCTTCCTGTTTTACGAGGACGACGATCTTTGCCGCCGGATGCGCGATGCCGGGCATGCGCTCGTGCATGTGCATGAGGCGCAGGCGCATCATGCGCGCGGCCGTTCCAGCAAGCCCAGCCCCGGCCGTCGCTTCAACGCACGCTGGCATCTCGCCTGGTCGCACGCTTATATCGCCGCGAAATACAGGCAACCCGGGCCGTCCTCCCTTGCGGTTTGCGAAAACATCGCAAAGACAGTCGGTTACGCCTTGATCTTTAACCGCCTCAAGATGATGGCGCATGCGGGCTCGGCCGCTGGCGCGCTGGACTGGCGGCGGGGGCGGACAGCGCTCTCGCGGCAGGGCTTAGAATAGCCGGCGCGCCTTAGATCAGCGGACCGGATATCGTGTCCGGTTCGATGATCCAACCCTTTGTGTTTGCATCGGCTTTGCCCCGAAAACCGCAATCCACTTTTCGGGCCGATGCTTTAGAGGTGCAGGTCTTTCATGGGGGTGGTGATGATCCTGCGGATCTCGCGGAGCTGCCTGAAGACGAGCCTTGCCTTGCGCAGCACATTGCTGTCGGCCGCGAGCAATTCGGCCTCGCGTGCGGCAAAGGCGGCCTTGCCCTGCAGGACAGGGATTGGGCTCAGCGGCAGCGGCGTGTTCGGCAAGGCCGAGAGATCGAGCTCCGCCAGAGCCGGCTCGGTTCCGCGAAGGCTCTTGCCGATCACGCTGCGCGCCATGTCGAGGCGGGTTGCGGCGCCGTCGCGTGCCGGCTTCTGCATCACGGCGCTGGAATCGCGCCACTGAATGCCCCGTCGATAGGCTGGCACCCATTGCACCTGGGCTTCGAGCAGGTTCAGCCCGGCATAGCGGGCCAGGGCAGGGAAGGCATCATCATAGAAGCGCCAGCAATCGACTGGAAAACGGTGCCGGGGACCGCCGCCCGGCGAGGTGATAAAGGCGAGGCCGTTGCCCTTCAGCACGCGTGAAATCTCAAGGATGGTGATCCAGAAATACTCGGCATGCTCAAAGACTTCCGAGCAGGTCACGACGTCGACCGAGCCTGTGGCGATCTCCTTCCAGTCATAAGGGTCGGCCACCGCGACATCGACATTCAGCCCCGGCTCGATGTCCATGCCGACAAGTTTCCAGGCCGGGTTAGACATGACGTCGCGGTTGGACAAGCTCTGTCCGTCGACGATGGCCGAGCCGACATCAAGCACGGTCAGTGGCGAGGTCTCGACGGCGGAGAGATAGGCCTTGCGGAAGACCCGCGCCTTGTCGTTGGCAGAATCATGCATGGGGGCGGTCCGGCAATGGAGGGAGGCCGTATCGGAGGGGGTGCCTTCGATCCTGACCGGCGAACTATCAGGAAACGGCTCTCGGAGGCAAATCCTCGATCCTGTCTGACATCAGGACCGGGATCAGCCGCCTGATCTCGGCTTCGGGCCAGGCCCACCATTGGCTCGCCAGCAGCGTGGCGATCCGTTCCTCGCTCAGACGGTGCCGCAGCAGCCGTGCCGGGTTGCCGGCGACGACGCCATAGGGCGGAACGTCCTTCGTGACGACGGCGCGGGCGCCGATGACGGCGCCATGGCCGATACGGACCCCGGACAGGATCAGCGCCTGCGACCCGAGCCAGACATCGTGTCCGATGATGACGTCGCCGCGCGAGACCTGATTCCCTGGATGGCCCTTCGCCTCGGGCCACAGTCGCGGGTAGTCGTGGAATGGGTAGGTCGTCGCCCATTCCGTGCGGTGGTTGCCGCCGAGCAGGATCTCGACCCCGTCGCCGACCGAGCCGTAGCGCCCGATGATGAGGCGCGCCCCGCTTCCGGCGAAGCGCACCTTCGGTCGGCCATAGGTGTAGCGTCCGACAATGATCTGCCCCGGGTGGCGAGCGATCAGGTTGGCCAGATACAACCGGGCCTGGTTATCGGGGTTGAAGCGCCGGCGCAGGAAGCTGCGCGGGCCCTGCGGCAGGCCGGCCCACCACGCTGCGATCGCGGTGGGCCGCCAGGACTCGTCTTCGGGGAGAAGCTCGACAGACCGGTTATTCGGCATTGGCCTTGAGGTCGATCTTGTCGAAGATCTCGGTCGGCTCGGTGATCGTGAGGACGTCGGCGAGGCCGAGACCACCTGTCGACTTCGCGCTGGCCTGGACGGTGAGGGTGCCTGGCTTCGCCGCAAAGCGCGAGATGGCCGCGGTCAGGGTCTTGGCTGCATCGGAGGGGCCGAGGATCGCGGCAAGGCCGAGGCTGGCCATCATCGCATATTCGCGCCGCAGATCGTCGGGCTTGCGCTTGTTCTTGCGGGCCTCGTTCTCGATGAACTTCTCGAGCAGGCCGAGATTCTTCAGCCTGGCATCCAGCTTGCGGGCCGTCGCGCCGAGCGCCGCAACCTGTGCGAGCGCGAGGTCGCTGGAGAACAGGTCCTTGGTGACGTTACCGAGGGTACCCGAGGCTTCGAACTGCGCCATGCCGCCGCTCCCGAGCGAGAACGTGCGGATCGCAAGCTCGTTGCGTGCGGCGTCCCAGGCGAGGTCGAGCTTCGCGGAGAGGTCGAGGGCGCGGTAGCCCATGGCAATCAGATCCGCGGCCGCGGGATTGCCGGTTGCCTCGCTCACTGGAGCGGTGAGCTTGTCGATCGTCAAGGCAAGCTTGGTGGGGATGCCGTTGATCTGGTCGGCGGCAGCAATCTCGAAGGTCCCGAGCCCGACGCGGATTGGGGCCTGCGCTGGCTGACCCGGCTTTGCCGGTTGCGGCACATCGACCGAGAGCCCGGCAAGCCGGATCGTGCCGAGTTTGGGGATCAGCTTGCGGAAATCGAGCGAATCGATCTCGGTTTCGGGCTTGGCCAGGGCCTCCTTCAGGCCCTTGAACATGGGCGCGAGCGAAAAGCCGGAATAGCTGAGTGACTCGAACCCTGCCTTTGCGCCAGCACCCGCGAAAGAGAATCCTTCCACGGCGTAGCCAGACCTGGCCGGCGCATCTTCGCCATAGGCCAACCTGGCGATTCTCACGTCCATGGCGACCGGCGCTTCGCCCGGATTCGGCGGAACGGAGAGCGCCATCACCATATCGCGGACCTCGCCGCTGCCGTAGTCGATGGCATCGAACAGCGAGAACATGGAAAGCGCCATGCGCTTGTCGGCCTCGAGCCGGGCTGGGTCGCGCTCGGCCTTCGAGCTGAGCCCTGCCTTCTGGTCGGCCTCCGCCTGCGCGATGATCCGCGACAGGAGCTCTCCGACCGGCTCGTCTCCAACACGCATCTTGAAGTCGCGGCCCGCCGCCTTGCCGAGCGAGATCTTGCCGAGCGGGCCCAGATCGATGGCGTAGCCGTCCTGCTCGACACGGCCAAAGATCGGCTGCATGGCTTCTTCCACGTCGGGCTTGGCTCGCTCGGTGAGCACGCGTGCGAGATGGTGCATGTCGAACGCTTCGAAGCTGATGCGCTTGATATCGCCCTTCATCGCGCCGGCCGGCCCACCGGTCACGGATATCGCTCCGCCTCCCGCCGAGCCGCGGCCGATCTTGCCGTCGCGAATCTCACTGAAGCGTATATCGCGATAGGTCGTAACCTGCCTTTGCGGCCCGAGAACCTGCTCGACCGTCAATTCGGGCGCACTGATTTCCGACGCGGTGAGGCGGCCCGTCCGGGCAACCGCGCCCTCGCCGGTGCTGCCATTGAACAGCGAGACAAAGGCTTCGCGCTCGAGGCTGGAGCCCTTCACATCGACCTTCGGTATGGCGACGACGATCGCGCCAAGGTCCAGGCGGATATTGTCGATCTGGAAATCGGCTGCCCAGGACGGCTGCGCCAGAACGAGGATAAAGGCCGCAGCCGCCGTTACGCGCAGGCGGCGCATCGGGCTGCGAAGGGTCGACGTGATCATGACGGTCTCCAGATGACGGCAGCGAACCTGCCGCAACGCAGCGACGAAAGGAAGACGACTTGCTCTCGCGGACGCAGGAAAAACTTGACCGCCTCGCTGCGATCTTTCGTATCTGTCTCAGATCCGCCATCCGGCCGGTGCAGGAGCGGTGCGGGCGACGAATGCAATGGAGCTTTGTGACGATGCGGTCCGCCCGACGATTCCCTGCAGCCTGCCTTGCCTTGCTGCTTCTGGCTCTTACCCCCATCATGGCATTCGCCCAGCAGACGGCTCCCGCGACCGGGCTGGAAACACTTGCGATCGTCGGCAGCGGGCAGCGCCATGTCTTCCAGGTCGAGGTCATGCGCACGCCTGATCAGCGTGCGCGCGGCCTGATGCATCGCAATTACCTGCCGCCGGACCGCGGCATGCTGTTCGATTTCGGCCGGGTCGAACCGGTTGCGATGTGGATGCAGAACACCTTCATTCCGCTCGACATGCTGTTCATCCGTGCTGACGGAACCGTCGTTCGTATTGCCGCGCAGACCGAGCCGCTCTCGACGCGCACGATTCCCTCGGGCGAGCCGGTGCTCTCGGTCCTCGAGATCAATGGCGGGGTCGCCGCCAAGCTCGGAATCAAGCCGGGCGACAAGGTGGAGCATCCGCTCTTCAAGCCGTGAGGGCGATTTTCGCGCGCATCGCAGTGCTGCGACGATTCCTCGAATCCGGTCGGCCAACCCTGCATTCCCGGTGAACGCGCGGACCGCGACAGCCACTGCATGAAGGGTGTCGCGCTGTCGGAGCTCTGTGGATTGCGGAAGAAATCTGGCGGCGAATCACAGAATTGCCCACTTCCTTAATCAAAGGCGGGCATCCCGAATTTCATTCCCCGATACTCAGTACGCTTGCGAAGGACGGATCATGACGACACGTGCCGTGGTCGCAACGCTAGCGATGTGCGTTGCGCTGATCACCGGAGTCCGCCCGGATCAGGCCCATGCCGAGCAGATCGCGGCCGCGACTCGGGGGCGCACGTCGCCACCAGCTGCGTTCCTCACCTTCTGCGCGAAGAGCCCGGCGGAATGTGTCCGATCGGGGCCTGTGGCGCGGAGCGTCCCGCTTTCCCCCCAGCGGCACCGTGAGCTGCAGGAAGTGAATGCGCATGTGAATGCGACCATTCAGGAGGTCTCCGACCTGGAGCATCACGGTCAGGAAGATGTCTGGAGCATACCGACGGATGGTCGGGGCGATTGTGAAGATTTTGCGCTCCTGAAGCGCAAGCTGCTGATCCAGCGCGGCTGGCCGTCATCGACTCTGCTGATGACGGTTGTGGGAACGCCCGAGGGCGAGGGCCATGCCGTGCTGACGGTGGTGACCGATTCGGGAGATTTCGTTCTGGACAACAAGAGATCGCGCATCCTGCTCTGGTCGCAAACGGGCTATGTCTTCTTCAGCCGGGTGGCGCAGGCCAATCCGCGCCAATGGGAAACGATCGACGCTGGGAATGCGAGATACACCGCAGCGACGCGGCACGGGTTCCATCCTCAGGCCGGCCGCTAACCGCTAGACAGCAAACGCCCCGGAGTGACCCGGGGCGTGTCTCATTTCACGTACTCTGAAGAGACTGGCGGTTACCGGCCGCCGTGGTTGCCGCCGCCATTGCCACCGCCCTGGCCACCGCCATTGCCGCCGCCGTGGTTGCCGCCGTTGCCGCCACCCTGGCCGCCGCCATTGCCGCCGCCGTGGTTGCCGCCATTGCCACCACCCTGGCCGCCGCCATTGCCGCCGTTGTGGTTGCCGCCATTGCCACCACCCTGGCCGCCGCCATTGCTGCCGCCGTGGTTGCCGCCATTGCCGCCACC
>UBZM01000064.1 GCA_900470095.1 Hyphomicrobiales bacterium | reverse complement strand
CAGGGCGCCCGCATGGTCGGCGCCGACAAGATCATCGGTGTCGACATCAATCCGGGAAAGCGCGCCATGGCCGAGAAGTTCGGCATGACCGACTTCATCAATCCGGCCGAGATCGGCAACGACAAGGTGGTGCAGGCGATCGTCGACCTGACCGGCGGTGGCGCCGATTTCTCCTTCGACGCCACCGGCAATACCAACGTGATGCGCCAGGCGCTGGAATGCTGCCATCGCGGCTGGGGTGAATCGATCGTCATTGGGGTTGCCGAAGCCGGCAAGGAAATCGCGACCCGGCCGTTCCAGCTCGTCACCGGGCGCGTCTGGAAGGGCACGGCCTTCGGTGGCGCGCGCGGGCGCACCGATGTGCCGAAGATCGTCGACTGGTACATGGAGGGCAAGATCAACATCGACGACCTGATCACCCACAAGCTCAGCCTGGATGAGATCAACCACGGTTTCGACCTGATGCATGAGGGCAAGTCGATTCGTTCGGTCGTCGTGTACTGAGCCGGCCGCTCTTCCGCCGCATCGACCCTCCATGGAAACCCCACCATCATCCCTGATCCCCGCTTCGCTGCGGCAGGGATGATGATGCGGATCAGGCTTGGACTGCGCGTCGCGAACGACCGAAAGGGACATCATGGAACTGCTCTCGAACTCCAAGGCCTTCGGCGGCTCGCAGCGCGTTTTCCGACACGAGAGCGCGGTCTGCGCCTGTCCGATGACCTTCGCGATCTTCCTGCCGCCGCAGATCGAGGATGGCCCGGTTCCGGTGCTCTGGTATCTGTCGGGGCTGACCTGCTCGCACCAGAACGTCATGGACAAGGGCGAGTACCGCGCGGCCGCGGCCGCGAACGGTATCGCGATCATATGCCCGGACACTTCGCCACGCGGCGATGGCGTGCCGGACGAACCCGACAACTGGCAGTTCGGCTCCGGTGCGGGCTTCTATCTCGATGCGACCCAGGAGCCCTATGCCCGAAACTACCGGATGGAGAGCTATCTCCTCGCAGAGCTGAGCGAGATCGTCGCTCACAACTTTCCCGTCGACATGAGCAGGCAGGGCATCTTCGGCCACTCGATGGGCGGTCACGGCGCGATCACCCTCGCGTTGAAGAATCCCGATCGCTTCCGCTCGGTCTCGGCCTTCGCACCGATCACGCAGCCTTCGACGGCGGGTTGGTCGCGGCCGGCCTTTGAAAAATATCTCGGCTCCGATGAGGCGCGCTGGCGGCGCTACGACAGTACTGCGCTGATCGCGGACGGCCACCGGGTCAAGGATCTCCTGGTTGACCAGGGTACGGCCGACGGCTTCCTGCAGGAGGGATTGCGGCCCTGGCTGCTCGAAGTGGCCTGCGTCAGCGCAGGTATTCCGCTCGAACTCCACATGCGGGATGGCTACGACCATTCTTACAATTTCGTCTCCACCTTCATGGCCCAGCATATCTCCTGGCACGCCCAGCGCCTGACCCCCTGACGTGGATCGCAGCCGTTCCCAGGCGCCGGGAACGGACTGGCCCGCCCCGTGTTGATGAACGTAACCGTTCCGCGTGCGGGGGGAGCAATCATGGCATCGAGCCGCTCTGCGATCGCGGAACGCTCCTTCTTCACGCGCCTTTCCCAGAGCACGGCCCATTTGGCCGGGAAGCCCCAGACCTTCTTCCTGGCGCTGGCGATCATCATCGTCTGGGCAGTGTCGGGGCCCTTCTTCGGCTTCAATGACACCTGGCAACTCGTGATCAACACCTCGACCACGATCGTCACCTTCCTGATGGTCTTCATCATCCAGAACAGCCAGAACCGCGACACCGCAGCGATGCAGATCAAGCTCGACGAGCTCATCCTTCGGCTTGAAGGGGCTCGGGAGGAACTGCTCGACCTCGAGGAACTCGACGAAGAGAAGCTCGAAGCGATGCGGGCCGAGTTCGAGAGGCTGGCGAGGAAGGCGAGGGAGAAGAACGGGGGCTAGCTCAGGCTTGCCGAGAGAGCGGGGCGTCGCCTATCGTGGTGGCGTGATTTGTCCGCCCTTCGTCTCGATGTGGTATTTCGTCAGTTACTCAGCGGCTTAGCATGGGCCCATGCCTCAAGTGGGAGATGCAAAATGTCCTCTGATACCGTCTTGCTCGTGATCGATGTTCAGGAGTCCTTCCGGCAGCGCGCCTATTTCGAAGAGACCTATGTGCCGCCTTTCATCACGCGGCTTCAGGCGCTCGTCGACGGAGCCAAGGCAGCCGGCATTCCCGTCGTCCAGATTTTCCACGTCGACCCGATCGGTGCCTTCGCCGAGAGTTCCGGCTATGTAAAGACCCTCGCGCCGCTCGCTATCGAACCGGATGCCGTCTTTCGCAAGGGGCGGCACAGCGCACTCGTCGGCAGTGGGCTCGATGTCTGGCTGACCGAGAATGGCATTCGCCGCGTGATCGTCTCCGGCATCCGTACCGAGCAGTGCTGCGAGACCACGACGCGCCACGCTTCGGACCTCGGCTATGAGGTCGATTATGTCGGCGAGGCGACCCTGACCTTCCCGATGACCGATGCCGCCGGCCGCCAATGGAGCGCAGCGGAAATCCGGGCGCGGACGGAGCTCGTTCTGGCCGATCGCTTTGCGCGCATCGCCACTGTGGAGACAGCTCTCGCCCCGCGCAGCAAGAAGCTTGCAGCATGAGGCTCGCGCAGCAGTCCGTCGAGGTGCCGGTCTACGTGGTCGTACCACCGCGCGTGCTGCTGCTCGATGTCGCCGGACCGATCGAGGTGCTGCGCCGGGCCAATCTCGAACAGGACGTCCTGCGCTTCGCCGTGAGCTATGTCGGGCCGCTGCTTGACGTCGGAAGTTCGATCGGCCTTGGCGTGTCAGCCATCGGTCCCTTGCCAGATGCTCTGCCGGACGGCTCGCTGCTTGTCCTGCCTGGCAGTGCCGATATCCCCCTTGGCCAACTGGGCTCGAGCCGGGAGGAGGCGGTACAAGAGAGGCAGATCGTTGAATGGCTGCGGCGGGTGGTTCGTCCGGGCATCCGCTTCATCTCGATCTGCTCCGGAGCTCTGCTCGCAGGCCGCGCCGGGCTTCTCGATGGATATGACTGCACCACGCATTATGACTGCCTCAGCGAACTCGCGGAGGCTGCGCCAGCGGCCCGGATCCTTGAGAATCGGCTCTATGTGGAGGACGGCGAGCGCCTGACCAGCGCCGGGATCACAGCTGGCATCGATCTGATGCTGCATGTCGTGGCGGGGATGGCGGGGCATGCCTGCGCGCTCGCAGTCGCGCGCTTTCTCGTCGTCTATCTCAGGCGCGCCGGCGCCGATCCGCAGCTTTCGCCGTGGCTCGAAGGCCGCAACCACATCCACCCTTCCGTGCATCGGGCACAGGATGCGGTCGCGGCGGACCCGGTGCGCGACTGGTCGGTGGTTACGCTTGCCGATGCCGCCGCAACGAGCCCGCGCAATCTCTCGCGCCTGTTCAATGAACATGCGGGCATGAGCGTCACCGAATATGTCAATCGGATGCGGGTTGCAGTCGCGCGGGAGCTGTTGACGGGGTCCCGCCTCGATATCGAGGCGGTCGCGGAACGCGCCGGTTTCGCTTCACCTCGGCAACTGCGTCGCGCCTGGGGCCGTTTCCATAGTCTGCCGCCGAGCCGGATGCGGCAGAACGAGGCCAAAGCCGCGGGTTGAACCGGGGCTCAGACCACAGATGTCAGGCCGCCATCGACCATCAGCAGATGACCGTTGACGTAATCGGACGCTGCCGATGAGAGGAAGATCGCGGCACCGACCAGTTCCTTCGTCTCGCCCCAGCGCCCCGCCGGAGTGCGGCTCTTGACCCAGCCAGAGAAGGTCTCGTCGGCGATCAGAGCCTTGTTGAGCTCGGTGACGATATAGCCGGGGCCGATCGCGTTGGTCTGAATGTTATGCTTGCCGAGCTCGGCAGCGAGGCCGCGTGTCATCATCTTCACCGCGCCCTTGGTGGCGGTATAGGGCACGATGGTCGGCCGGCCGAGTTCGCTCATCACCGAGCCGATATTGACGATCTTGCCCCGGCCGCGCGGCACCATGCGCTTCGTCACGGCCTGCGTGACATAAAAGACCGAATGGAGATTGGTGTTGATCAGGTCATGCCAGTCCTCGGCGGGGAACTCGGTGAAGGGCGCCCGCTTCTGCGTGCCGGCATTATTGATCAGGATGTCGATCGGCCCGACCTCGGCCTCGATCGCGGCAATGGCCGCCTCGACGACCGCTTGCTCGGTGACGTCGAAGGCAGAGATCGAGACCTTGCGGCCAGAATTGGCGATCGCGGCGCGTGCGGTCTCGAGCTTGCCCTTGTCGCGGCCGTTGAGCACGACATGAGCACCGGCTTCGCTCAGACCTTCGGCCATGGCGAGGCCGATGCCCTGGCCCGAACCGGTGATGAGTGCGATCTTGCCTTCAAGGCTGAACAGCGAAAGCGACATGGCGTATCCTCAATGGCGCAGGTGGCCCATCAAATTCGATTTGCGCGGGCCCGCATAGCTTGGGTAAGCATCTTTCAATCGATTAGACAATTGCAGATCAGCCGAACCCGGCAAGGTCTTCCCTGGGAGAACCGCCATGCGCGCAGTCGTCATCCACGCCGCGAAGGACCTGCGGATCGAGGAGAGGCCCGTGCCGGAACTCGGGCCGCTAGATGTGCGCGTGCGCATCGAGGCGGGCGGCATCTGCGGCTCGGACCTGCACTACTACCAGCATGGTGGCTTTGGCACGATCCGCGTGCGCGAGCCGATGATCCTCGGCCATGAGATCGCCGGGACGGTCGAGGCGGTCGGCGGCGAGGTCTCGCGCGTCGGGCGGGGCGACCGTGTCGCCGTCAATCCGAGCCGGGCTTGCGGCCGCTGCCGCTACTGCCAGGCAGGTCAGCAGCAACACTGCACCGACATGCTGTTCTATGGCAGCGCCATGCGCTTCCCCCATGTCCAGGGCGGGTTTCGCGATGTGCTCGTGGTCGAGGAGCGACAGGCCGTGAAGCTGCCTGCGCATGTGCCAGCAGCGCAGGCCGCCTTTGCCGAGCCGCTCTCGGTGTGCCTCCATGCCGCCAAGCGCGCCGGTCCACTCCTCGGCAAGCGAGTCCTGGTGACCGGCTCCGGGCCGATCGGCGTGCTCGCCGTGGTCGCCGCCAGGGCAGCGGGAGCCTCCGAGATCATCGCGACCGACGTTGTCGACGGTCCCTTGCCGATGGCGTTGAAGATGGGCGCGACCGGCGCGATCAACGTCATGGCGGAGCCGGAGCGACTCAAGGCGGAGTACGGCGCCGAGAAAGGGGCTTTTGACGTGATGTTCGAGGCCTCGGGAAACCAGCATGCGCTGACCGGTGCGTTCGACGTGGTGCGGCCCGGCGGGATCATCGTGCAGATCGGCGTCGGCGGCAACTTCACCTTGCCGATGAACGTGCTGGTGGCAAAGGAGTTCGACCTGCGCGGCTCATTCCGCTTTCATGAGGAGTTCGAGTGGGCCGTGGCGATGATCGGCTCGGGCAGCGTTGATCTCTCTCCGCTGCTGACGGCGTCGATCCCGGTCGAGCGGGCCGTCGAGGCCTTCGAACTGGCTGGCAACAAGTCGCGGGCGATGAAGGTGCAGCTCGCCTTCGCCTGATCAGCCGAGCCGCAGCGTCGGATGGCCCGCCTGGCCGTGCAGCGCGGGGTCGTAGACGACGAAGGTATCGCGGCCGCCATGCTTGGCGGCATAGAGTGCGGCATCGGCATGGGCGGCGGCGCTCGACAGGGTTTCCAGCGGACCGACCATGCAGGCGCCGATGCTCACGGTCGCGGTGATCGCCTGCGTCCCATCCAGCGGGATCGGAGCTGCCCTGATCTCGCTGACGATCTTGGCTGCAATCGCCGAAAGCGAAGCGAGCGAGCTGTCGGCGATCAGCAGGATGAACTCGTCGCCGCCCCAGCGGGCGCAAATATCATAGTTGCGCAGCACCGCAGACATGCGGTGCACGACCTCGACGATGACCCGGTCACCGGCCTGATGGCCGTAGGCATCGTTGATCGTCTTGAAGTCGTCGAGATCGACCAGGGCGAGCGCCGTCGCACGCCCGGTGCGAAGGGCCCGGTTCTGCTCCTGGGCAAAGGCCCCCTCAAAGCCACGCCGATTCAGCACCGAGGTGAGCGGGTCGTGATGGGCAAGGTGCTCGAGCGTCTGAGTGCGCTCCCGCACCATGGCCTCAAGCCGGTCGGTGTTGTCGCCTACCGCGCGTGCCATCTCGTCGAGTGCGCGCGACAGGCGACCGATCTCATCATGGCCGGCGTCGGTCTCGGAAGGTGTGAACGAGCCTGCGCGGACGCGCATGACGGAGGCTTCCATCCGCGCCAGCCGGTCGAGAACGCTGCGTTTGAACAGCAAGGTCATCAGTGCGGCGGCAGTCATCAGGATGGTTGCCAACAGCAATGCGATCGGGAGAAACAGCTTTCGATCGATGATCTGATCGACATCCATCAGGCTGATGTTGAACCAGCCCATGCGATCGAGATAGCCGACGCCGACGAGCGTTTCGCGGCCGTTGACGGTCATGAAGCGTGAGCGGACGGAGGCACCCCCTCGCGCGACCTCTGCCATCATCCCAGTCAGAGCCGCGCGGTCGGCTTCTTCGTCGACCAGCGCGAAGATCGTCTTCTTGGATTTGAGGTCCTTTGTCAGGCTATGGAAGTCGACAAGGCGCGGATCGCGATGCGCCTGCACCGCGCCATTGCGGTCGACGAAAATGCTCTGCACGCCGATCTGCGGGATATCGACGACTTCGCGAATGAACTGGCTGAGATCGACGCCGGTACCGATGATGCCGAGCTGCTTGTCCCCCTTGCTGATGATGCAGTTGATCCAGACCTTGGTGACCTTGAGATTGTCGTCGTGGTCGACATTCAGGTGGCAGCCGGAGCCGAGCGCCGCCGTCTTGTAGTACCAGCCGTCGCGCGGGTTCTCGCGCGACAGGGTGTAGCGCCAGCGGGCAGTCTCGTAAGTGTTCTGCTTGTCGTTGAAATAGTAATTGCCGGAGCCGTCGAGCACGACAAAATAGCTGCGGTCCTTGAACGAGAGCCGGTAATGCTCGAGTTCGGCGAGCCCGCGCTCGGATTTCTCGGGATCGTTCTCGTCTGTCGCCCAGGCGAGGATTGCCGGAGAGCGCGCTACCGTTTCGGCCAGCGAGACCTCCCGCATCAGGGATTCCAGTCCGCGATAGCGATCGAACAGGATCTGCTTCTCGGCGAAGAGCGTGCCCAGTTTCTCCACCGTCGCGTTGACGATCCAGAGAAAAGCTGCGGCCGAGGGGATCGCGACCGCAAGCAGGGCGGCCAGGGTCAGGACGAGGACCCGGCCCCTCAATCCCGAGGAGAGGGCCGGCCACGCGATATTCGCCCTCATCCTGAGCAGTGCCCCGACAGCTTCTGCCGAACCTAACTGGATGTCGTGATTCGGCGCGTTTGATTCGGCCTGTTTCTGTCACAATGCTTGCACGGGTGAAGCAAGAAATCACCCGTGCCAGTGCATGATCCAGGCGCAAAAAGCTTAGAAGAGGCCCTCGATCTGTCCTTCCGCATCGATATGGATGCGTTCTGCGGCGGGCTCACGGGGCAGGCCGGGCATAGTCATGATGTCCCCGCAGATCGCGACGACGAAGCCGGCCCCGGCCGAGAGGCGAAGTTCACGGACCGGGACGATGTGCCCCGATGGTGCGCCGCGCAGAGTAGGATCGGCCGAGAAGGAGTACTGGGTCTTGGCGACGCAGACGGGAAGGTGTCCATGCCCGGCAGCTTCGAGTTCCGCGAAGCGGGCGCCCACCTTGGCGTCGTGGGAGATGCCGGCCGCGCCATAGATCTCTTCGGCAATGGTCTGCAGCTTGTCGCGCAACGACATGGCATCGGGATAGAGCGGAGCGAAATCTGCCTCGTCTTCGTCGGCCAGTGTGGTGACCTTGCGTGCCAGTTCCTCAGCGCCTGCGCCGCCTTCGGCCCAGTGCCGGCAGATCACGGCTTCAACGCCGAGATGGTTGCGGCAATAGTGTCGGATCAGCTCGTGCTCGGCATGCGTGTCGCTGTCGAAATTATTGATCGCGACGATCGGCGGCACGCCAAATTTCCGGATGTTGACGACATGGCGCGTCAGGTTCGAGAGACCGGCTTCGAGCGCCTTCAGGTTCTCCTGGCCAAGCGCATCCTTGGCCGCGCCGCCATGCATCTTCAGCGCGCGGACGGTCGCGACCACGACAGCAGCAGCCGGCTTGAGGCCGGCCTTGCGGCACTTGATGTCGAAGAACTTCTCCGCACCAAGATCGGCCCCGAACCCGGCTTCGGTCACGACATAATCGGCGAGCTTCAGCGCGGCGCGCGTGGCGATCACCGAGTTGCAACCATGGGCGATATTGGCGAAGGGGCCGCCATGGACGAAGGCCGGCGTCCCTTCCAGGCTCTGCACGAGGTTCGGCATGAGCGCGTCCTTGAGCAGGACGCTCATCGCGCCGGTTGCCTTCAGTTCGGCGGCCGTGATCGCGCGCTTGTCGCGGCTGCGGCCAACGACGATGCGGCCGAGCCGGTCCTCGAGATCGGCATGGTCACGGGCGAGGCAGAAGATCGCCATGACTTCCGAGGCGACAGTGATGTCGAAACCGTCCTCGCGTGGATAGCCGTTGCCATTGCCGCCCAGCGACGACACGATCTGGCGCAAGGCGCGATCATTCATGTCCATGACGCGGCGCAGCGCGACATTGCGGGCGTCGAAGTCGAGCGCATTGCCCCAATAGATGTGATTGTCGACCAGCGCTGCGAGCAGGTTGTGGGCGCTGGTGATGGCGTGGAAATCGCCGGTGAAATGCAGATTGATCTGTTCCATCGGCACGACTTGCGCATAGCCGCCGCCTGCGGCCCCGCCCTTCATGCCGAAGCAGGGGCCGAGCGACGGTTCGCGCAGTGCGATCATGGTGCGCTTGCCGAGACGGGTCAGCCCGTCGCCGAGGCCGACCGTCGTGGTGGTCTTGCCCTCGCCGGCGGGCGTTGGGCTGATCGCCGTGACAAGGATCAGCTTTCCATTCGGACGTTGCTCGAAATCGGGGATCGCGGCGCCATCGATCTTTGCGATGTACTTGCCGTAGGGATGAAGGGCCTCTTCGGGAATCCCGGCCTTTTCGGCGATGCTGGCGATGGGCGCGAGTTCGGTTGCGCGGGCAATTTCGATATCGGTCGGCATACGGTTTCCTTCGCCGCGTCGCGACCCAGACCGGAGCACGCGGAATCGGCGGTCACAGTGCCGTGAAACCGGCCATTCTGCCACTGCTTTCCCGGAACGCTGCGTCCATATTTTGGCAAGGCTCCGGCCCTCACCCGAAGGGAGGGGCGCTGAACTGGGATCCGGGATGGGAGTGCGCGATGCCGCAAATTGGGTTCAACCGCCGCGATCTCGTCGCTTCCGCGCTCGCTGCCGCCGGGCTCGCGGCGCTGTCTCGTCCCGAACCTGCCTGGGCCCAGGGAACGGAACTTCCGATGACGCCTGCCTGCGAGGGCAGGGCGGCGGTGACCAGGCGCCAGACCGAGGGACCGTATTTCACACCATCCTCACCGCTGAAGCAGGATTTGCGCGGAGATGGGCCAGGCGAGATGCTGGTGCTGTCCGGTTTCGTGCTGACGGCGCAATGTCGCCCGGTCGGCGGAGCCCTGGTCGATCTCTGGCATGCCAATGCGAGCGGCGACTATGACAATGCGGGCTTTCTGTTTCGGGGGCACCAGTTCACGGATGCGCAGGGCCGGTACCAGTTCATCACCCGCATGCCCGGCCTCTATCCCGGCCGGACACGGCATTTTCATGTGAAGGTTCGGGCGGGACAGGGGCCGATCCTGACGACCCAGCTCTATTTCCCGAGCGAGCCCGGCAATGCGCGCGACGGCATCTTCGACCGCGCGCTGCTGATGGATATCCGCGCTGCCGAAGGTGGGCGTCTCGGCCGGTTCGATTTCGTGATCGCGGCCTGAGCGAACCGGCGTGACCCGGCCCGCCCGGGCTTGGGCTCACCCGACGAGATGGGCGTTCTGCGGGAACAGGAACTTGCGTGCCTCCTCGTCGAATTCCGTCTTGAAGGCGAACTGATCCTTCAATGCCACGGCGCGCTGGGCGGCGGGGCGAGCGGAAATCTCATCGAGATGGCGCTTGACGTTGGTCAGCTTGCCGAAGGCCTCTTCACCGAGCGCGAAGGCCGCGCGCGTAGACCAGCCCCAGACCGACATGTCGATCAGTGTGTAGCTGTCTCCCAGCATGTAGCGATGTTTGCCGAGTTGCTCATTGATGATGCCCCAATGCCGCTCGGCCTCGCGCGAATAGCGGTTGATCGCGTAGGGGATTTTCTCAGGCGCGAAACGGGTGAAATGCACGGCCTGCCCGCAATAGGGGCCGATGCCGGTGGCAACGAACATCAGCCAGGAGAGCATCTGGCCTCGTGCCGCGGGCGTGTTCTCAGGCAGGAACTTGCCGGTCTTCTCCGCGAGATAGAGCAGGATCGCGTTGCTATCGAAGATCGTGACGTCGCCATCGATCAGGGCCGGCGTCTTGGCATTGGGATTGATCGCCAGGAACTCAGGCTTGAACTGGTCGCCACGCCGGGTATCGACCGGCACCATCTCGTAGGGCAGCCCTGCTTCCTCAAGGAAGAGCGCGATCTTCGCGGGATTCGGCGACGGATGATAGTAGAATTTGATCATCGATTGGGTCTCCTGGCGCAGGGGGGCAAGCGGGTCTTACCGCTGCTTCGTTGCGTAAGCTGCAAGATCCGTCAGTCTGGCGATAGTGAGGTCGGCGCTCGCCCCGAGCCGTTCCGGCTGCATGCGCAGGGCCTTGAACAGAGCAGTGGGGCCGATACCGCTGGTGTTTGCCAGCTCGGCGCGGAGGGCTGTTGCGGGAATGCGTTCGATGCGCGCGACGGTGAAGCCATAGGCTTTGGCGCCGGCGATATCGAAGCCGTTGGAGGAAACGAAGAGGATCTCTTCGCGGGCAAGGCCCAGGCGCCTTTCCACCAGCTCATAGCCACGGGGATCCGGCTTGTAGACGCCGATCTCGTCGACGCTGATCACGGTTTCCAGCAACTCGTCGATGCCGGCCTGAGCGACGAGGCGTTTCAACATGGCCGGGCTGCCGTTCGAGAAAATGGCGAGGCGGAAGCCCGCGAGCTCCTCGAGTGCTTGCCTTGCCTCCGGGTAGAGCTCAAGTGCGTCATAGGCTGCCGCAATTCTGGCGATCAGATCGGGCGTCGCCGCCAGCCCGAGGGTCGCCAACGTGAAGTCGAGCGAGTCGCGTGTGACCGTCCAGAAATCCTCGTAACGGCCCATCAGCGCCCTGAGCCAGGTGTATTCGAGCTGCTTCAGCCGCCAGATCTGGGTGATCGTTTCGCCATGGCCAGGAAACGCCTCGTCGGTGACGCCGGCAACCGATTGGACGTCGAACAAGGTGCCATAGGCGTCGAAAACGAGGGCCTTGAGCGCCATGGGCGGTTCCCCTGTCGTGACATCGGAGATCGGTGCTTCTTCTTAGCACTCGCGTTGCTGGCGCGGTGCGTGATATCCGCACAAGCAGTTTTTCATTGATGCCCACAGGTTGCCGCATGTCGAACCGCCCCGTGATGCTGATGGTCCTCGATGGCTGGGGCTGGCGCGAGGATGAAACCAACAATGCGGTGAAGCTGGCGAACACGCCGAATTTCGATCGCTATTGGACCAGCTCGCCGCGCGCTTTCCTGAAGACTTCGGGGCTCGATGTCGGCTTGCCGGAAGGCCAGATGGGGAACTCCGAGGTCGGCCATCTCAATCTCGGAGCCGGGCGCGTCGTCATGCAGGACCTGCCGCGGATCAACCAGGCGATCCAGGACAAGTCGATTGCGCAGGCGCTGGACGCGACCGGGCTTGTCGCGAAACTCAGGGATACAGGGGGCACCTGCCACCTGCTTGGTCTCGTCTCGCCCGGCGGCGTGCACGCCCATCAGGATCACGCGGTGGCGCTCGCCCGGATTCTGACCGGGCAGGGTATTCCGGTCTGCGTCCATGTCTTCACGGATGGACGAGACACCCCGCCGCAATCGGCTGCAGAATATGTGCGCGATTTCGCCGGAGCCTTGCCGAGGGGAGCGGTGATCGGAAGCCTGTCGGGTCGCTATTTCGCGATGGATCGCGACAATCGCTGGGAGCGCGTCGAGCAGGCCTGGCGCGCCATGGTGCTGGGCGAAGGCAAAGCCTTCGCGACGGCCGGCGAGGCGGTCGCCGGCGCCTATGCGCAGGGCGTCAATGACGAGTTCATCGTTCCGACCGTGATCGGCGGGTATGCCGGCATGCGGGACGGCGACGGATTGCTCAGCTTCAATTTTCGCTCGGACCGGATTCGCGAGATTCTGGCCGCGGTGCTCGACCCGGATTTCACGGGCTTTGTCCGGGCGCGCGTGCCGAAGCTTTCCAAGGCGGTCAGCATGACCTCCTACAGCGCCGAGCTGGACAAGGTCATGCCGGCGCTGTTTCCGCCGCAGACGCTCTCGAACGGTCTCGGAGAGACGGTCGCCAAGGCAGGGCAGATGCAGGTCCGCATGGCGGAGACCGAGAAATATCCGCACGTGACCTATTTCTTCAATGGTGGCGAGGAGCGCCTCTATCCCGGAGAGGACCGGGTGATGGTGCCGTCTCCCAAGGTCGCGACCTATGATCTGCAGCCCGAAATGTCGGCGCCGGAGCTGACGGACCGCGCTGTCGCGGCGATCAATTCGGGGCGATACGATCTCGTCGTGCTGAACTTCGCCAATCCCGACATGGTCGGACATACCGGCGTGCTTTCGGCGGCGATCAAGGCGGTCGAAACCGTCGATGCGGGCCTGGGGCGGATCGCCAAGGCGATCGAGCAGGTGGGAGGCGCCCTGCTGGTCACGGCCGACCACGGCAACAGCGAGCTGATGGTCGATCCGGTGACCGGCAAGCCGCATACTGCCCATACGACATTTCCGGTGCCCGTCATGCTGATCGGCAGTGAGGCGAAGGCGCTGGCCGATGGCAGGCTCGCCGATGTGGCACCGACACTGCTGGTATTGATGGGACTGAAGCAGCCGGACGAGATGGCCGGCTGCTCGCTGCTGCGCTGATCAATGTGGGCTGATCAGAAGCTGTAAGCGGCTTTCACCTTGACGGGATGCTGGCTGAAATTGGTGAGGTCCAGATTACGGGGTTCACCCTTGGCCTTGCCGGCGACCTGGATGTTGTAGGCGGCCGAGAGTGCGAGCTGTTTCGTCGCCTGCCAGTAGATGCCGGGGCCGGCGAATGTGGCGTAGCCCGCTTCGTTGCCGAAGCCGAGATCGTTGTAGCGCCGCAGATGGCGGACCTCGCCGCTGACATAGAGGCCGTCGACGACCTGCCAGGCCACTGATCCTGAGGCCGTGAAGGCCGAGGAGCGCCCATAGGGGGCGGGGCCGGCCCAGGTCATGTCCTGGGAGAGATTGAGCGCGGCATAGAGCTTGCCCGGCACGAGCGTCTTGTCGGCGAAGAGGCGGATGCCGGTATTGAAAGTGGTGAAGCGGCCCGCGCCGTCCGGATCGGTTCGATTGACGCTGGGATCGAGCACCACCGTCAGGCCGATGCCGTGCAAGTCACGGCCAAGCAGGCGGTATTTCATCTCGACGCCGGCACCATTATTGCTTGAATTCGCACTGATCCCCCCGGCCGAGGCATTGGTGTAGCCACCGAGCAGATAGGGGCCGATCTCGAAGCAGGGGAAGAGCCCATAGGAGCCCTGGAGCTGCGCGCCGTGGGCGTTCGACCGGCCACTGCGCGCGCCGAAGGCGCCGCCATAGGTCAGGCTCGGTCCGAAGGAGCCGAGATCCGCTACGTCCGAACCGGTTGTGAAGCCGAAAGCGTCGGTCGGGATGCCTTCGCTTTCGGTGCAGGCTGAGGGCGTGGGCTGGGCGGCAGGCGCGCTCTTGCGGGTAGGCAGGTCGGCGGCGAAGGCGTTGGCGGAAAGAGTGCTCAGGGCAAGGGCAGCGGCGGCAATCTTCGGCAGCATCGGTCAGTCCCCGGATATCGATGGCCCAAGATCGAACAGATGCAAATGATTTGCAAGAGCGTTAATTGGTCGCCGGGATCGTTGCGGGGAGAATCTTCGCGAAATTGGGGGGGGAATGACGAGACCGTGCCGGCTTCCTCGAATGCAATAAAGTTACATGTTGCGCTGCCGCGACAATGCTAGCTTGCCGCGGCCGAGGCGAGGCGCGCCGCGACGAGCGGCGCAATGCCGGCGAGTTCGGCGACAGGCTTCCAGGCCGCGGCGTGAACTTCCTCGAGCTGCGCGACGAGCGGCACCACGGGATCGGCGATGAAGAGATATTGCAGATCGTGGTGGATATGGTCTGGCTCACCGCGCGAGGGCTTTCCGGGGACGTCATGGCTGTCGATGACGAAGGGCAGATCGTCGCCGCGATGCCAGGGATGCAACGCAAGCCCGCTGACGCCGGTCTCCTCGATGGCCTCGCGCGCTGCGGAAAGGTTGAATGTTTCGGCCGCCTCGTAGTGGCCGCCAGGCTGCAGCCAGCGACCGATGACGACATGGTCGATCAGCAGCACCTGGGCGTGATCAGGCGATAGGACGATCGCACTGGTGGTGACATGGCCCGGAAAGGTGTCGCGCTCGTCGAGCGCATGCCCTGCGGCAATCTGCCAGCGCAACAGCGACAGATGCTCACGCCGCGAGGCGACCTCGGCGCGATAGCGCGTCACTACGCCCTCAAGGCGAGACCGGAAGGAAATTGTCATGGCAGTTGCAGCTCGTATTCTTGGAATCGGCCATTCTTGACGCCGTCATAACCGATCAGGAAGCGCAGGCGACCAGGCCTTTCCTCAAGAATGGTCACAACCTCCGCCTTGGCGTCCCTGGGCGGTGCAAGTGTGCCGAGATCCCTCGGTGACTGGGGCGCGGCAGGGTCAAGCAGCAGCAGGCCATAGGGAACGTCCTGTTCCTGCGCAGGGCCGACCAGGACCAGCAGGCGTCCGTCGCGCAGCGCGGCAAGGTCGCGCACGCCGCGATTCGGGCCAGCCGGGAAGGCGATCACAGTCGGGGTGCCCTGCGCGGGTTCATTGCCGGGCGCAAAGAGCTCGTCCGGATTTGTTTCGAGCAGGAAGGCGCGGCCGTTCAGCGACGGCGCCCGCAGGCCGATCCAGAGCCTGTCATGAGCGGTCGCGATGCCCTCGATGTTCAGGCCGTTGCCATCCGTCAGGGGCTTGCCGAAAAAGGGCGCAACCTCGCCGGCACGACGCAGCAGATCACTCAGGCGGTAGGTCAGTTCAACCTGGCCGATGGGGTTGCCGGCCGTATCGACCTTGACCCGCGCGAGCTGGAAGGAGGAGAGGCGAAACTCGCTGCTGTTGCGGGAGCAGCCATGCGACCCGGCGACGTAGAAATGGGGCGCGGCATAGGCGACTGCCTCGCCGTCGAATTCGCCATAACCGCCTATCGTCGGACAGGGAGACGCCGGGATCGCACCGAGCGCGGTGGGGGAGGGGCTGTCCCCGATCAGCTCGACCACGCCGGCAGGCTTGATGCGCCCCTTGGTCAGGATAGCGAACTGAGCCGATCGGTTCTCGTCATTCGCCAGGAGGCAGCGCCGCTCCTCGCCATTTGCAGGCAGGCAGGCGAGGCCGCTGACATCCTTGGCTGCCTTGTCCGGCTTCTTGCCGGCAAAATCCTCGGTCGCTTCGACATTGCGGACGGGCTTCAGCGTCTTGGACGACGCCGGTAGCGCGAGCAGCAGCGCCGCGGCGAGAGCAGTCGACGTCAAGGCAAGGCGAGGCATGGCACGGTTTCCGGTTGCCGCGGGATTGAGCCCGTCGCACCCGGTGCTGTCAAAGCCTTAGTCCGCATCATGCACATTGGGGGCCGGTCAGGCTCGCCCTTGTGCGGGGCTTCATGCGATTGACGAACTTCTCGCATTCTCGCCACCCCGGCTGCAGCGGAGAGCGGGAATCCAGTCGCGCCGCCTTGGCGATGGAGGGTGGGTCCCTTGCCGTTCGGAATGCGAGGACTATCTAGCGCGGGTTCCACCGAGACCCTTTCTATGCTGCCTCTCGATTTCCATGTTCCCGGCGTCTTGAATTCAAAAGAGATGCTTGTCGCAGAGGCCATCCACGCCCGGGCATGGGAAACCGTAAGAGGCGACCCACATCTTGCCGGAGATGAGGCCGAAGCTGCAAAGGCGAGACTTGGCGGGATCGTGGCTCGCTTGATGTCCGATCCCTCCAGATCGGTCGGCGACCTCGCGGCTGCAGCAGTCCGGGCCTTTAACGAAAGCGTCCGCACGCCCTGATCGAGGAGCGGGATTGCGCGCCACCACCCATAGCGCGCAATCCGTTCTCATGCGTCTCAGGCCACGAGCGCGCTGTCTGCCTTGCGCAGGACATCGGCGAGTGGAACGAGCCCCTTCATTGCGCCACTGCCTGAGGCCTGCTTGCCGTCCTCGATCGCTACCGCGAAGCGGAACGCGGGATCGGCCTCGATGCGCTTGCGCAGTGCCAGGATGCGCGGATAGTCGCGTGGGTCGAGGGCCTTGTGGAAGTCCACCCAGCGCGCGACGCCGGCAAACACGGCGTCGGCGAGCGTCGGCCTGTCGCCAAGCAGATAGTCGCTGTCGCCGATCATCGCCTCGAGCTGTTCATGGCGCTCGGCGACAAAGCTGCGGCCGAACTTGCGCAGCGTTTCGCGGTCCTCCTCCGTGGCATCTTCCGCTTCCAGCGCCACCCACATCGGGAAGAACGCACCGGTGAAGCCGGTATTGAGGAAGGCGACGTATTGATGCAGCCGGTCGGCCTCCGGCGTGCCGGGTTCGAAGCTGATGCGGCGCTCGGGGTCTCGCGCCTCCAGCCACAGGGCGATCGCCATTGTCTCGGTGAGGACGCGGCCTTCCCCGGTGATCAGCACGGGCGTCTCCACCCGGCCGTTCAGGCGCTTATAGGCGTCGGTGCGCATCTCTCCCAGCATATCCACCCTGGTGAGGCGATAGGGCTGGCCGAGCCATTCGAAGGCGGTCACCAACCCCGCAGAACTGCCGAGCGGAAAGCCGGAGGTGAGGATCGGTTCAGATATCGGGTTCATGTCATTTCTCCAACGTCGATGTGCTGGATATGCGGATGTGGACGCCTGGCCTGTAGACCGGCAATGTTGGACTAAACGTCCACATACATGGACTTCGAGGACCCCAGGGGCAGCCTGCGTCTCATCATTGCGATGGCGGTCGCCAGTTCCTTCGTACGAGCGACAGCCGCCGCCCCCGAAATCCCGTCCCGACCTTGGATTTCCCGGGAACGGCATGACTGCCTAGTCCTGTCCTGCGCTCCTTTTCCTGCTTCAGCGAAAGCAATTGCTGGTGATTGCGAGCCTAGGGTGTCCGGGAGTCGCTCCCATGAAAGCCCTCCCATGCTGTCTGCCACACTCGATCCCGTTCAGGCCCGGTGCACATGTCAGATGATGCCCCGCTCTTCGGAGGCCCTGGTATGAGGCCGCTCAATGCGTTCGAAGGGTTCGGAATCGAGATTGAATACGCCATCGTCGGAGCCGCCGATCTGGAATGCCGCTCCATTGCAGACATCATCCTGGCGAACGCCGCCGGCACAGGTGCCGTGGCCATGGAACGAGGCTTGATCGGCTGGTCCAACGAGTTCGTGCTTCATGTCCTGGAAGCGAAGAATCTCGTTCCAGCGGCCAGATTGGAAGACCTCGTCCAGCCCCTGCAAGGTGAGGTCGCCGCCTTGAACAAGGCCCTGCTGAATCACGAAGCATGCCTGATGCCGACGGCTATGCACCCGTGGATGGATCCTCGGCGCGATGCGCGCGCCTGGCCAATCGACCCCCATGGAATCTACCGCACCTATCAACGCATCTTCGAAACCAGATCGCACGGGTGGACCAACCTGCAGAGTCTCCATCTGAATCTGCCCTTCGCCGACGACGATGAATTTGCGCGGCTTCACGAAGCGATCCGCCGCGTCCTCCCGATCATTCCAGCGCTGGCTGCGAGCTCGCCGATTGCCGACGGCCAACGCACGGCCCATCGCGATTTCCGCATGAGGGCCTACGGAGCCAATGCGGAGGCCTATCCCCTGATCAACGGCCTGATCATTCCCGACACGGTCTCCAGTCAACGCGCGTACGAAGATACGATTCTCGAGCCGATCTATGCCGTCATGGAATCTGTAGATCCTGGCGGAATCCTCAGGCACCCATGGCTCAATGCCAGGGGCTGCATCCCCCGCTTCGACCGAAACACAATCGAAATTCGCGTCATCGACACCCAGGAGTGCCCCGAAGCCGATCTTGCAGTTGCGGCTGCTGTCGTTGGAGCAGTCCATTGCCTCTACGGCGATCCCGAGCGCCTCGGCGACGATATTGCCACTGACGAGCTGGCCCGGATATTCGACAGCTGCGTGATATTCGCCGAGGACGCCATGATCAACGACCGGGCCTATCTCAGGCTGTTCGACTATCCCGGTCACTCCTGTCGCGCCGGCGATCTCTGGCGGCACATTCTGGAGAATATGGATGACAGCTCGGGCATTGACCCAGCGCGCTGGATACCAATTTGGGCACCCATTCTGAAGCATGGCAGCCTAGCCCGCCGGATCGAGGATGCAGTCGGCGCGAGCCCATCACGTGAGCGATTGGCCGCGGTCTATCGCGATCTCTGCGATTGTCTCCAGTACGGCACCATGTTCATTCCCGGCGAGGGCGGCTGAGGCGCATGCGGGACGCTGATTTCCAATGCGGGGCCCCATGCGCTCTCTTGTCATCAGCCCATTTGTAGAAGGGCAAGGGCTCTGCGTGATCGCTCGCTGGCGCATCCGGCCGGGTTCGCCGGGTTTGGCGCCAGCGATCAATGCATCAGCCGTCCGCCGGCGATGTCGAGGGTCGCGCCTGTCAGCCAGCCCGAGCTGTCGGAGGCGAGGAACAGCGTGGCTGCAGCCACGTCCGCCGGAGACCCGAGCCGCCGGACGGGATGAGCGAGGACCACTTGCGCTCTGACGGCGGGAGGCATGTGTACTGCCGTGCGGTCGGTCAATACGGCCGATGGCGAAATGCAGTTCACGCGTACGCTGGACGGACCGAGGTCGTGAGCTGCCTGTTGTGTGAGCATGATGACGCCGGCCTTGGCAACCCCATAGCCGAGCGGCGCCTGCGAAGGCGCGCGGCCGGCTGTCGAGGCCATGGTGATGACGGCGCCGCCGCGGCCCTGCTTGAGGCTCGGCAGGAAGGCTTTGAGCGTCAAGAACGTGGCGGTCAGATTGTGATCGAGGCTGGAGCGCCAGTCCACCTCTGTGACATCCTCCAACGCAGCGGGCCTGCTGGTCCCGCCGCCAGCGAAGGCGGCGAGAATGTCGAGCTTGTCGTGCCGGGCAACGAACTCGGCACGTGCGCCCTCCAACTCCTCACTCCGGGTGCAGTCGAGCCGGACGGCGGCATGCCCGGCGGAGATCGCCTCCAGGGAACGCAGCACGGCGTCGAGCCGGGACTGATCGCGCCCGGCTACCGTTACAGAAACCCCGTTGCGCGCCAGCCAACGCGCGGTTTCGGCCCCGATCCCGCCGGAACCTCCCGTAACCAGCGCCGTCTTGCCGGCGAGATCGGGGTAAATCGGGATGTCGGACATAGGTGGCGGTTGCTCAGACATAGCGTGAAACCGCCATGCAGATCACGGTTACGAACAGCAACCCGGCCGAGATCCGGTAGAGGAGACCCAGCCAGGGCGCAGCTTGGCCGGTCGCCCGCAAACTGCGCAGGACCCCGACAGCCTGGATCACCAAGGCCGCCAGCGCGGTGCCGGAGCCGAGGGCAAGTAGCATTTCTGCGTTTCCGAAGGCCCCGGCATGGATAAAACTCCACAAAAGCGCACCGGAGATGATCGCGATGACGGCAGCGCCTAACTGGGGGCGGAAGAGCCGCGTGACGTCGTTTGCACCGGTGCGCGCCAGCACGAATGTCGTGCCGGCCCAGAACACCGAGGAGAGAACATGCATGGCAATGACAGTGATCAGGAAGGGCTCCATAGGCTAGGCTCCGAAACAGCGCCCGTTTGAATGGGGCAAAATTGGATATACAATCTGTATAGTCATGAGTCACGAGAGATCGTCAAGGCGCTATGCGAGCGCCAAGAGGGAAGCGAAGACGGCAGAAACGCGCGAGCGGCTCCTCGCCGCGGCGGCTGCCTTGCTTCGGGAGCCGGGCGGAAAGACGCTTTCGCTGGAAGCTGTGGCCGCCGCGGCGGGCGTGACCCGACTAACCGTCTACAACCAGTTCGGCTCGCGGCGCGGGCTGCTGGAGGCGACCTTCGACACTCTCGCGGCTGCCGGCGGGATTGCTGATCTTGCCGGAGCAATGGCGATTCCGGAACCAAGGGAAGCCCTGTCGGCACTGGTCGCGGTGTTCTGCGGCTTCTGGAGCTCTGATGACGGGTTGGTTGGGCTGTTCGCGGCAGCGGCGGGCGACGCCGAACTGGCAGAGAGCCTGGCCGAGCGTAACGAGCGCCGTCGGCTGGCGCTGGCTATGCTCGTGGGGCGTCATGGTGGGCGCGTCGAGCAGTTGCAGCGCGACATCGTCGACCTGCTCTTTGCGCTGACGAGCTTCGCCGTTTTCCACATGCTACGGTCCGGCGGCCGCAAGCCAGATGCCATATGCGCGCTGCTTCAGCCGCTCTGCGATCAGGCTCTGCGGGGCAACGATGGCGCTCTGAGCCTGGCGCTGCGGGACCCCGGCGTCTCAGCGGGTTTGTGAGAGCGGGACAGCTGCCATTGATCATCTGCGATCGGCAGGAGATCAGTCTGTGGACGGCGCCTGGATGTTGCCTGTCTCTGTTGTCGCCTCAAAGGTCATCGGAGGATTTCTGCGTCCCGCAGACTCGGCGGACGCGTTCGCGTAGCCAGCGGTGCGCAGGATCGGCATCGAGCCTGGGATGCCAGAGCAGCGACACCGTGATCTCAGGAACAGCGATCGGCAGCGGAAAGGTGATCATGCCGTCGCGCAACGTCCAAGTGTGTCGTTCGGGCACAACAGCGACGAGATCGGATCCGCGCGCGAGCGAGAGCGCGGGCGAGAAGCCGGTGACGATCGCGGCGATGTCCCGCTGCAATCCGATCGCCTCCAGCGCGTCGTCGATCGGCCCCTTGTCGAGACCGCGCCGCGAGACGAGGATGTGCCGGCCAGCAGCAAAGCGATCGGCGGTGATCTCGCCTGTGGCCCATGGATGCCCCCGCCGCACGACCCCGACGAAGTGATCCGAGAACAGCGCCCGCGTCCTGATTTCCGGACTCTGCGCCGCCCCGATGACACCTGTTTCCAGATCCACACTGCCCTCGCGAAGCAGCGTACTATCCTTGTCCGGCTTCTGGACGAAGCGCAGCCGTATGCCGGGCGCTTGCGCCTGGGTGCTCGCGATGAGCTGAGGCCCAAAGGCTTCGACGAAGCCGTCGCTCGCCCGAACCGAGAAGGTCCTGACAAGCCGTTGCAGATCGAGCGCCTCGGCCGGCCGCAGGATTGCCTCCGCTTCCTGAACGAGTGGACCGACGCGCTCCCTCAATTCAAGTGCACGCGGCGTTGGCACAAGGCCGCGCCCCGCCCTTACCAACAACGGGTCGCCGATCGTCTCGCGCAGCCGCGCCAGGGCCCGGCTCATCGCGGACGGGCTTAGCCGCAGGCGCCGGGCAGCGCGGGCCACGCTGCCTTCGGTGAGGAGGACATCGAGGGTGATGAGCAAGTTGAGGTCGGCTCTTGTCATGCTGGCGAGACTAGCACAGCTCGCCATGATGTGGCGTCAGATGCACTGATTGAGTGCAAATGCTGCGTCTTCCGCCAGGTGTCATATGGAAGCTACCTGCTTCGAACCCTGCTTCGGAGCTCCAACGATGATGAAGGCGACGCTTGACCCGCTATCCCCCACCGAAGCCACGACGGCCCAGCGTGGCGCGCCTCGTTTAACGCTCGCCGGCCTATCCCTCTGCATGTTGCTGTCCTCGCTTGGCACCAGCATTGCCAATGTCGGCCTGCCGGCGCTGGCGCAGGCCTTCGCTGCCTCCTTCCAGCAGGCGCAGTGGGTGGTCCTTGCCTATTTGCTTGCGATCACCACGCTGAGCGTCGGGGTCGGACGACTTGGCGATCTCGTCGGACGCCGCTCGCTTCTGCTGGCCGGCATAGCCTTCTTCACAGCGGGCTCGGTGGCGTGCGGGCTTGCTTCCGGCCTCGCCGGTTTGATCGCCGCGCGGGCCGCGCAGGGAGCTGGCGCCGCAGTCATGATGACGCTGAGCCTGGCCCTTGTCGGCGATGCACTGCCGAAGGACAGGATCGGCAGTGCCATGGGGTTGCTCGGCACCATGTCGGCGGTCGGCACGGCACTCGGCCCCTCCCTCGGTGGTGCTGTCATCGACGGCTTCGGGTGGCGAGCGATCTTCCTTGTCACTGCCCCCTTCGGCGTCGTCGCCTTCATGATCGCCTTGTGGAGCCTTCCGGTAGAGCGCCTCGGGAGGAGGGGAGACACGCCGCGCTTCGACATGCTCGGCTCGTTGCTGTTGGCCGCTGCGCTGGTCGCCTATGCGCTCGCCATGACCTGGAACCGCGGTGCATTCGGCCTGCTCAATGGCGGGCTCCTGCTCGCCGCCGCAGTCGCCACTCTCCTGTTCGGACTGGTTCAAGTGCGGGTCGCGGCGCCCCTGATCGGCCTCTCGATGCTGCGCGAGCCTGGGCTGCGGAAAGGCCTCGCCACAAGCTTGCTGGTCGCGACGGTGATGATGACGACACTGGTCGTCGGCCCCTTCCATCTCACCCTGGCGCTCGGCCTCGATGCATCGGGCGCTGGCCTGGTCATGGCGATGGGGCCGGTTGCCACGGCGCTCTCGGGCGTGCCGGCCGGCCGCCTGGTCGATCGGTTCGGCGCGCAACGCATGAGCTTCGTGGGCCTGACCGCCATGGCCGTCGGATCGTTTCTGTTTGCGCTCATGCCGCTGCAGATCGGGATTGTGGGCTATGCCGTTCCCCTGATCGTTCTCACGCCTGGCTATGCGCTCTTCCAGGCCGCCAACAACACGGCCGTGATGCAAGACGCTGGCCCGGAGCGGCGGGGGCTTGTCTCCGGAATGCTCGGCCTCGCCCGCAATCTCGGCCTGATCACCGGCGCTTCGGCGATGGGTGCAGTGTTCGCTCTCGCCGCGGGGACGGACGGCAGCGCAGTCGCATCTCCGGACATGGTCGCGACCGGATTGCACGTCACCTTTGGCTTGGCTGGAGCAATGCTCGTCATGGCCCTCGCCATCGCGAGCCGTGCGGGCACTCCCGTTGCTTGAGGATGGAAGCCAGCGGCGCTCGGGCAGCAATGGGTGTCGCGGCGTCGGTGAGGCCCAGCGGAGCATTTCCATCGTCACCAGCGGATCGCCGTAGACAGGCGCGTCGGCCGCGCGTTTCATGAGGTCTCGCTCTAAACCAAGCATGATCGCTTACGCCTGCGACGGGATTGGGGGCTCCTTATCGCACCCGGTTGGTCAATCCGCTCGGCAGCCGAGGGCGTTCGCGACGAGGCGAAGAAACCATGATTCCTGAGCTTCCGTCCGTGAACCAGCTTTCATTGGTCATCAGCCAGGCTGCTGCTCCGGCATTCCTGCTCGGCGCGGTCGTCGGGCTGATATCGGTCCTGATCAGCCGCCTGGAGCGCATTCTTGACCGGTCGCGCATGGTGAGCAGTCTGCAGGGCGACGGCCTTGTCGTTCACGAACTCAAGGCTGATCTTCCCCGCCTCGAGCGGCGAGCCCGTCTCATCAACAGCGCGATGCGTCTTGCCATCTCAAGCGGCGTTTCAACGATCCTGCTGATGATCCTCGCATTCATGTTTGCCTTCGTTGGGTCGGCGCATGAACGGGGTGTGGCCGTGCTCTTCATCGTAGCCGTTGGGCTCTTCGGCGCTTCGCTTGTCCAGTTCCTGCGCGAGATCAACATCGCCTTGCGACGAAGCGATCATATCTCTTGATCCGCATCGCCGGGGCATAGGCAAGGACCGGCGCCGTCCAGGCGGCGCCGGTCGTCGGACTCAACCCAACTTGCTGTAGGCCGGGACAGTGAGGAATTCTTCGAATTCAGGCGCGAGCGAGAGATTGGAGAACAGCTCGATCGCCTCCGGGAAACGGCCCTTGGCGTAGTTCTCAGGCCCAACCTCGCCCTTCACGCGCTCCATCTCCTCGGTGAGGCAGCGCTTGAAGAGATCCGCGGTGACCGTGGTGCTTCCGTCGACCGTGACGCCGTACTGGATGAACTGCCAGATCTGGGAACGGCTGATCTCGGCGGTCGCAGCATCCTCCATCATGTTGTAGATCGGCACCGCGCCGCGGCCGCGCAGCCAGGCTTCGAGATATTGCACCCCGATGCGGATGTTCTCGCGGAAGCCGGCTTCGGTGCGCGTGCCCTCATGAACCTCGAGCAGTTGCTCGCGGCCGACGGAGACGTCCTCGCGCTTCTTGTCGAGCTGGTTCTGCTGCGGCATCAGCCGGTTGAAGACCTCCATCGCCACCGGCACGAGATCGGGATGGGCGACCCATGTGCCGTCATGACCGTCGCCGGCCTCACGCTCCTTGTCGGCGCGGACCTTGGCGAAGGCGGCCTCGTTGGCGGCGGGGTCGTTCTTGACCGGGATCTGCGCCGCCATGCCGCCCATGGCGAAAGCGCCACGGCGGTGGCAGGTCTTGATCAGAAGCAGCGAATAGGCGCGCAGGAACGCCTTGGTCATCACCACCTGCGAGCGATCGGGCAGGACGAAGGCCGGGTTGCGGGCGAGCTTTTTGATGAACGAGAAGATGTAGTCCCAGCGGCCGCAGTTCAGCCCGGCCATGTGATCCTTCAGCTCATAGAGGATCTCGTCCATTTCGAAGGCGGCGGGCAGGGTCTCGATCAGGACAGTGGCCTTGATTGTGCCGGTCTTGAGGCCAAGCGCGTTCTGAGCGGCGACAAAGACATCGTTCCAGAGCCGGGCCTCGAGATGGCTCTCGAGCTTCGGCAGATAGAAATAGGGGCCCGAGCCCGCCGCCAGCGCCGCCTTGGCATTGTGGAAGACATAGAGGCCGAAATCGACCAGCGAGCCCGAGGCGATTTCGCCGTCGATCTCGATATGGCGTTCCGGCAGATGCCAGCCGCGCGGTCGGATGATCAGGACGGCGGGCTTGTCCTTGAGCCTGTAGGCCTTGCCGGTGGTCGGCTCGGTGAAGTCGATGCGGCCGGCCCAGCGATCCCTGAGATTGATCTGGCCTTCGACCATATTGGCCCAGACCGGGGAGGAGGCATCCTCGAAATCGGCCATGAACACCTTGGCGCCGGAGTTCAGCGCGTTGATGATCATCTTGCGGTCGACAGGGCCGGTGATTTCGACACGGCGATCCCGCAGATCGGCAGGGATCGGCGCCACCTTCCAGTCGCCTTCGCGGATATGCCTGGTCTCGGCCAGGAAATCGGGCGTCTCGCCGGCATCGAAGCGCTTCTGACGTTCCTTGCGCAAGGCGAGCAGGCGCTTGCGCGTCTCGTTGAAGCGGCGCTGCAGGTCGGCCACGAAGGTGAGCGCGTCATGGCTTAGGATCTCGTCGAAGCGCGGGCCCATCGCGCCCTTGATGACGACGCCCTTCGGCAGGGTCTTGGTGTCCGACATGGCGGTCTCCTTCGTGTTCGGCGGTGATGAGGCGAGGCGCAGTATCGGAGGAAATCGCTTTCTCCTGTAGCCGTGGGAATGCTTGATGACTTTTTCCAAAATAGAATAAATCAGCATTCACCCTCGTTCCGCGTGCGTGCAATATCGGAGCGCGGAAAGGCAGGACGTATCAGCGATGACCAAGGTAGCAGGACTTCACTGGCGGCCCATGACCGTTTCCGATCTCGACGCCGTCGTCGCGGTGGCAGCCGAAGTTCATCCAGAGTTTCCGGAGGAGGCTACCATTTTCGCCGAGCGGCTGAAGCTGTTTGGGGATGGCTGCCGGGTCCTGGCCATGGGGAGTGGGATCGCAGCCTATCTGCTGAGCCATCCCTGGCGCGAGCTTGAGCCCCCACCCCTGAACGCGCCGCTTGGCGCGTTGCCGCCCGCTCCCGCCACCTTCTACATCCATGATCTCGCGCTGCTGCCGCAGGCACGGGGTACCGGCGCTGCTGTCCAGGCGGTCGCGGATGCGCTCAGGCTCGCCCGCGGACTCCGGCTGCCGAGCCTATCGCTCGTCGCGGTCAATGCCTCCGTCGGCTTCTGGGGCAAGCAGGGTTTCTCGGTCGTGGCCGACCCGCGGCTCGAGGCCAAGCTTGCGAGCTATGGCAGCGATGCGCGTTTCATGATGCGCCCGGTCGTCGGGGCGGATTGAGTCGGGGGCACTAGAGCATCGGCCCGAAACGTGGATTGCGGATTTCGGAAAAGCCGATGCAGACAGAGAAGCTTCGACTATCGAGCTGGACACAATATCCGGGCCGATGATCTAAGCGAGTGCCTGAAAGCGCTCCAGGAAGCGCGCTTGCGCGACTTCGGTCGATAGTGGCTTCAGCCAGTCCGTGACCTCGCGCGGTAGCGGCTTCGGCCGGCCGAAGAAGATCAAAGCTTCCTCCCGATCGAAATCGGCGAGTTCGGTCGCCTCGAGGAAGGCCGAGATCTTGTCGGCGTCCTTGGTTTTCCGCGCCAGGATGGCGGGCGTCGTCGCCGGCAGGCCGAAGCGCAGATGGATCGCGGCAAGCAGCCGGAGCTCGACGCTCTTGTAGGCGTCGCCCATCACCACCTTGAACGGCGAGATCATGTCGCCGATGACATATTCCGGAGCGTCGTGAAGCAGCGCCATCAGTCGCCAGGGCTTTGACCAGCCCGGATTGAGATGGCTCGCGATCGCCTCGACCAGCAGGCAGTGCTGCGCCACCGAGAAGGAATGCTCGCCGCGCGTCTGGCCGTTCCAGCGGGCGACGCGGGCAAGGCCATGCGCGATATCCTCGATTTCGATATCGAGCGGGGAGGGGTCGAGCAGATCGAGCCTCCGGCCTGACAGCATGCGCTGCCAGGCGCGCGGCGGAAGCGGCGCCTTGGCCATGCTCAGGCCGGAACGCGGGTTTCGCGGGCGAGCACGGCGCATTCCTCGTAGCGGAAGCAGCCGGTCAGATGGTCGTTGACCAGTCCGCAGGCCTGCATGAAGGCGTAGACGATGGTCGGGCCGCAGAAGGTGAAGCCGGCGGCCTTAAGCTCCTTGGAGATCGCCTTGGAGACCGCCGTCTCGGTCGGCACCTCCTCATGGGTACGAAAGGCGTTCTGGAGGACGCGGCCGTCGAGATGGCGCCAGAGGAATTCCGAGAAATCGCGCCGTTCGTTGATTTCGAGATAGGCGCGAGCGCTCTTGATCGTGCCCTCGATCTTGCCGCGATGGCGGATGATGCCGGCATCGCCGAGCAGCCGCTGGACATCGGTCTCGGTGAAGCGGGCAATCGCCTCCGGCTCGAAACCGGCGAAGGCCGAGCGAAAGCTGTCGCGCTTGCGCAGAATGGTGATCCAGGCGAGGCCGGCCTGAAAGCCGTCGAGGATCAGCTTCTCGAACAAGGCGCGCGAATCATATTCCGGCACGCCCCATTCGGTGTCGTGATAGGCGAGATAGAGCGGATCGGTCCCCGGCCAGATGCAGCGGAACTTGCCGTCCGGGCCTTCGACTGCTGCGCGTCCGCTCATGCTGCTGCTCCAAAGCCGGGCTCGCCGGGGAAGGGGAAGCGGATAAAGTCCGGCTTCGCCAGGGTAAAGGCCACGCCGCCGCCTTCGAGTCTTTCACCCGCAGCCATGGCGTCAGCGACACGGTCGAGCCGCAGCATGGCGAGGCCGCGCCCCTTGGCGCAGGAGCCGATCCGGCCGAGCGTCTTGCTGCCGGCGGTCGCCTCGACGCCCATCTCGGGAACCAATCCCTCGGTGAACACCACCGGCACGATGCGGGTCCGTGCCGTGCCGCGATGCTGCATGCGCGAGACGACCTCCTGGCCGATATAGCAGCCCTTCTTGAAGGAGACGCCACCGAGCTGGTCGAGCAGCGCCTCGTGCGGAAAGGTGTCGCCATAGACGAAATCCCGGCCGCCATCGGGAATGCCGAGCGCGATGCGCCTGGCGTGGTAGGCATCGGGTTCGGCGCTCACGAGCGTGTCGACGTCGTTGCGGTCAGTGATCGCGCGCTCGCCGAGCGCTGGCAGGCGGGGGTCGGCGTAGACGAGGCCGGCATCGTCGGGGAGCGAGAAGCCGCCGCTCGATGCGACCACGGTGGCCACCTCGGTGAGATCGTCGAGCGCGACCTTGGCGCGCAACTTGTAGAGCTTCATCCGTTTCATCAGATCGGGAACCTGCAGGAGCGGCACGTCGAGGAGAAAGCCTCCGCGTTCTTCCTCCGGCACCGCGACCACGAAGAAATCGCTGATGATCTTGCCTTGCGGTGTCAGGAGCGCGCCATAACCGGCACGGTCCGGCGTCACCGCGTCCATCTCGTTGGTGACGATGTTCTGCAGGAAGTCGCGTGCGTCCTCGCCGCTGACGCGAATGACGCCGCGATCGACCAATCGGGTTGCAGGCATGGTGAAGCTCGTTTCTGATCGCTGCCAAGGGCTGGACGCGGGTCCGTTCGATAGGTAGGCCGCTTCAGCCTCATCCTCAACCAGCAGGACGCCTCCGATGCCGCAGAGCTATGATGTCATTCTGAAGGGCGGCACCGTCGTGAATCACGACGGTCGCGTCCAGCGCGATCTCGGAATTTCTGGCGGCAAGATCGTGGCGCTCGGCGATCTGTCGCAAGCTTCCGCAGGCGAGACCGTCGATTGCCGGGGCCTGCATATCCTGCCCGGCGTCATCGACAGCCAGGTGCATTTCCGCGAGCCGGGGCTCGACCACAAGGAGGATCTCGAGACCGGGTCGCGCGCTGCGGTGCTCGGCGGCGTCACGACCGTCTTCGAGATGCCGAACACGATCCCGCAGACCACCGACGAGGCTTCGCTGGCCGACAAGGTCAGGCGCGGCCGGCACCGGATGCATTGCGACTTCGCCTTCTGGGTCGGTGGCACGCATGAGAACATTGCCGATGTGCCGGAGCTGGAGCGCCTGCCGGGCGCGGCCGGCATCAAGGTCTTCATGGGCTCCTCCACCGGCTCGCTGCTGGTCGAGGACGACAAGGGCGTCGCTGAGATCCTGAAGCGCACGCGCCGGCGCGCGGCCTTCCATTCCGAAGACGAGATGATGCTGCGCGAGCGCATGGGCCTGCGCGTCGACGGTGATCCGTCGAGCCATCCGATCTGGCGCTCGCCCGAAGTCGCGCTGACCTGCACCAAGCGACTGGTGCGGATTGCACGCGAGACCGGCGCGCGCGTTCACATCCTGCATATCTCGACCGGCGAGGAGATGGTCTTCCTCAGTGATCACAAGGACGTCGCGACCGTCGAGGTCTTGCCGAACCATCTGACGCTGGTCGCGCCGGACTGCTATGAGCGGCTTGGCACCTATGCCCAGATGAATCCGCCGATCCGCGACGACAGCCATCGCCGGACGATCTGGTGGGGGCTGGAGCAGGGCATCGTCGACGTGCTCGGCTCCGACCATGCGCCGCATACGCATGAGGAGAAGCATCATGCCTATCCTGCGAGCCATTCCGGCATGCCGGGTGTGCAGACGCTGGTCCCGATCATGCTCGACCACGTCAATGCTGGGCGGCTTTCGCTGGAACGCTTCGTCGATCTGACCAGCCATGGCCCGCAGCGGATCTTCGGGCTCGAGGGCAAGGGACGGATCGCGGCGGGCTATGATGCCGACCTGACCATTGTCGACCTGAAGCGCCGCGAGACCATCACCCATGACTGGATCGCCTCGCGCTGCGGCTGGACGCCCTATGACGGCGTCACCGTGACCGGCTGGCCGGTCGGCACCTATGTGCGCGGCCGGAAGGTGATGTGGGAGCGCGAGGTGGTGACGCCGTCACAGGGCGAACCGGCGCGCTTCCTGGAGGCGCTGCCGCGCGGCTGATTTTTTTCGCGCGATCCTGTCGATCGTGCGCTGCCCCGTTCGACGTATTGGCAGGGAGCAGGGGAGGCCGCAGGTCATTGCGGCTTCCGCGGAGTTCCTGACAATCGCGCGGGGGTACGGCTCCCGCCCAACGGGAGATCCGGAAATGAGAAACGTCGTTGCCGCCACATTCCTGTCCCTCGACGGCGTGATGCAGGCGCCAGGCGGCCCGGAGGAGGATACCGCAGGGGGCTTCAGCCATGGCGGTTGGACCTTCCACTACTGGGACGAGCCGATGGGCGAGGTCATGGAGAAGGCCTTCGCCGAGGAATTCGACCTGCTGCTCGGCCGCAGGACCTATGACATTTTCGCGGCGCACTGGCCGCATGCCGGCGACGATCCGGTTGCCACGAAGTTCAACGCCTGCACCAAATATGTCGCGACCTCTACGCCCAAGACGCTGAACTGGCAGAATTCGGTCGCGCTGTGTGGCGAGATTGCCGCCGAGGTCGCGGCGCTGAAGCGCCAGGACGGTCCCAAGCTCCTGCTCCAGGGCAGCAGCGAGCTGATCCAGCTGCTGCTGGCGAAAGACCTGATCGACGAGTTTAACCTGATGATTTTCCCGGTGGTGCTCGGCGCAGGCAAGCGGCTGTTCGGCGAGGGCACCATGCCCAGAGCTTTCACACTGGTCGACAGCAGGGTTTCGAGCACCGGCGTCATCATGGCGACCTATCGTCGGGCCGGAGCGGTCACGACCGGTTCCTTCGCACTTGAGACGCCGAGCGAGGACGAGATCGCCCGCCGCGAGAAAAATCTCAGCGCTGTCTGAAAAAAGTTTCGGCGCGTTGTCGATTTCGGAACACGCCGTTCGACGTGAAGACAGAGAGTGGGAATTCTCCCCTCTCCGGACCAAAATCAGAATCCACCTACCCCACCAGGAGAAGATCGATGCGTTTCATGGTCATCATCAAGGCAACCCAGGATTCCGAGGCCGGCATCATGCCGAGCGAGGAACTGCTGACCGCCATGGGCGCCTATAACGAGGAACTGGTAAAGGCCGGCATCATGCTCGCCGGTGACGGACTGCATCCCAGCTCCAAGGGCGCACGCGTCCGTTTTTCAGGCCCCAAGCGTGCCGTCGTCGACGGACCTTTTGCGGAGACCAAGGAACTGATCGCCGGTTTCTGGATCTGGCAGTGCAAGTCGATGGAAGAGGCGGTCGAATGGGTCAAGCGCTGCCCGAACCCGATGCAGGGCGACTCCGAGATCGAGATCCGCCGGATCTTCGAGGCCGAGGATTTCGGAGAGGCCTTCACGCCGGAGCTGCGCAAGCAGGAAGAGCGCATCCGCGCCGAGGCCGCGAAAAAATCCGGCTGACCTGTCGATTTCGCGACGCGTCGATCGACGTGTCCATAGGAGCGGGGGGGCATGAGGCCCCGACCGGCTCCGGGCCACGGACACCAGGAGCAAATCCATGCGTTACATGATCATCGTCAAGGCTACGTCCGCTTCCGAGGCCGGCGTCATGCCGGACGCGGAGGTCTTCTCCCAGATGGCCGACTATCACGAGCAGCTCGTCAAGGCCGACGTGCTGGTTGATGCCGGCGGTCTCCAGCCGAGCGACAAGGGCTGGCGCATCGCATGGAGGGGCGGACGGAAGTCGGTCGTCGACGGCCCCTTCGCCGAGGCCAAGGAACTGATCGCCGGCTACACCATCATCAACGTTGCATCGAGGGAAGAGGCACTGGAATGGGCGAGTCGTTTCCCCAATCCCTTGATGAGCGATAGCGAAATCGAGATCCGCCAGATGTTCGAGCTCGATGATTTCGAGCAGGGCGAGGCCATACAGCGCTTTCGCGACATGGGCGTCGGCGGCGCCTGAAATCACGGCAGACCGGCAGGATGTCCGCCGGCATTGCACCCGCGGACGGGACGCCGGCCATCCGCCTCCACAACGAACTGAAGGGAACCTGTCATGCGCTATATGGTCATGGTCAAGGCGACCGCTGACAGCGAAGCCGGCGCGATGCCGACCCGGGAGCTGATGGAAGCGATGATGGCCTATAACGAGGAGCTGGTGAAAGCCGGCATCATGAAGGGAGGCGATGGCCTCCAGCCGAGCTCAAGGGGCGCGCGCGTGCAGTTCGACGGCGCCAAACGGTCTGTCGTCGATGGGCCCTTCGCCGAGACCAAGGAGCTCGTCGCCGGCTATTGGCTCTGGGAATGCAAGTCGCTCGACGAGGCGATCGCATGGGTCAAGCGTTGCCCCAATCCGATGCCGGGCCCGTCCGAGATCGAGATCCGCCCCATCGGCGATCTGGCCGATTTCGGCGAGGTGGTGACGCCCGAGACCGAGGCCACGTGGCAGCGTCTCAAGAGTGAGATCGGAGACAGGGGCTGATGCGCTCTCCTGTGGGCGGCGCCTGAGCCGCTTGCCAACAAATGCCACTGATGGTGTGTATCGCGCGTCATGTCGGCGAGCGATGCACTCCGCACCATTGAAACTGTCTGGCGAATCGAAGCTCCCAAGCTGATCGCCGGGCTGACGCGCATCACGCGTGATGTCGGGCGCGCCGAGGAATTGGCGCAGGACGCGCTGGTCGCCGCCCTGAAGCAGTGGCCGGAGGAGGGCGTGCCGCGCAACCCGGGCGCCTGGCTGATGCAGGCCGGCAAGCACCGCGCCGTCGACGGCCTTCGCCGCGACAAGCTTCTCGCCCGCAAGCATCAGGAGCTTGGCCATGAGCTCGAAACCGAGACGATGCCCGATCTTGACGCAGCGCTCGATGACGATGTCGGCGACGATCTGCTGAGGCTCGTCTTCACGGCCTGCCATCCGGTGCTCTCGACGGAGGCGCGGCTTGCACTGACGCTGCGGCTGCTCGGCGGGCTCACCACGGAGGAGATTGCGCGGGCTTTCCTGGTGCCTGAGCCCACCATGGCCCAGCGGATCGTGCGGGCGAAGAAGGCGCTTGCCGACGCCAAGATGCCCTTCGAGGTGCCCCATGGCGCGGAGTTGGCCGAGAGGCTCGAATCGGTGCTCGAGGTCGTCTACCTGATCTTCAACGAGGGGTATGCGGCAACAGCCGGCGAAGACTGGATCCGGCCAGCGCTTTGCGAGGAGGCCCTCAGGCTCGGGCGCATCCTGGCCGAACTCGCGCCGCTGGAGCCCGAGGTCCATGGACTCGTGGCGTTGATGGAGATCCAGGCGTCGCGGCTCAGGGCCAGGGTCGGCCCGAGCGGCGAGCCGATCCTGCTGCTCGATCAGAGCCGCGCCCGCTGGGACCATCTTCTGATCGGCCGGGGTCTTGCGGCGATCGAGCGGGCCCGGGCGACCGGCGGCGCGATCGGTCCCTATCTGCTCCAGGCGGAGCTTGCCGCGTGCCATGCGCGGGCGCGCACCGCGGAAGAGACGGATTGGGTCCGCATTGCTGTGCTCTATGGCGCGCTGGCTGCGATCAACCCCTCGCCGATCGTCGAACTCAACCGGGCGGTCGCTATCAGCATGGCCGAGGGGCCGGCAGCCGGGCTCGCTGCGGTCGAAAGGCTGGTCTTAGAACCCTCGCTGAAAAACTACCATCTGCTGCCAAGCGTACGTGCGGATCTGCTGGGGAAGCTCGATCGGCATGGCGAGGCGCAGGCCGAGTTCGAGCGCGCGGCAGCGATGACGAGGAATGTGCAGGAGCGAACATTGTTGCTCGCTCGTGCGGAGAACGCGCGCCGGGCCGCTAGCGGCGCCTAGGTAGGGCCAAAGCATCGGACCGGACGGTGGAATCCACTTGTCGGAGAAATCCGATGCTGCGCAAAGAGTCAGATCGTCACATCGCGTCCGGTCGGACGCACGGCGATCTAGTGCCGGGTGCCCATGGTAAAGGCGCCGCAACGCACCTTTTCCGCCAGGGTGTCCGCGAAAACAGCTGTGGCTTCTTCGCCATAGGTCTCGACCAGCGTGCGAAAGGCCGCGAAGAGGGCTGCGTGAGCCAGCGCATCGCTGTCGAGCCCGTCCTGCTGCGCCTCGTTGAAGGCGTCCTCGACATAGCCATAGGCGACGCGGCGTGCATCTCCCGGCTCGTCGGTGAGCATGGGATCGAGATGCAGATCGTCAGGACGGATGGACATGAAGGCACGGACTCTGCGGCTGGTCACAAAGGACCGGCGCGTACCCGAGAATCGGGCCTGCACCGGGGCGATCGACTGCCTCAGATTCATACGCATCAGGGAAGGCGGGCGCTACCACGGTGTTTAAGAAAGGTTAATTTGACCGCGAGAGTTTTGAGAAAGACACAGTTTCGTCCCGATGTGACCTATCCGCCATAGCGGCCGGCGAGCGACCGCGCCNNGGCGGTCGCCCTCGGCGGCAAGGCGCCGCGCGGCCTCCTGGCTGCCGGCGGAACAGCTCCGATGTGTCGCGGAATAGGCCCGGAAACCGCCGTTATAGGCACTCATCAGCCGTTCCCGCCGCTGGGGCGTGCGGCCTTCGGCCTCGATCAGCGCGGTCATGCGCTCGCGCCAGACATCGGCTTCCTTGCCGCCGCACAAGGTCCGCAAATAGGCGAGCGAGCCCATGATCTCGGCCAGTTCAAGCAGTTGCGGCTCGTAGGGCGGGGGC
>UBZM01000052.1 GCA_900470095.1 Hyphomicrobiales bacterium | reverse complement strand
TCATGCGCTGCCCGACGCCGGCGACGCCGAAGATCTCGGCGGCGACCACCGCCATCCAGGCCTGGCCGAGCGCGGTGCGGACGCCGACCAGAATGCCGGGCATTGCGGCCGGCAGCAGGATCTTGCTCAGACGCTGCCAAGCCGATCGGAAACCAAACGCGTCCGCAACCTCGATCAGGTCACGGTCGACGCCGCGGATCGCGCCCTGCGCCGCAAAGAAGACGATCCAGAACACGCCGATGGCGATGATGAAGACCGCCGCCGATGGATTGACCCCGAACCAGATGATGGCGAAGGGCACCCAGGCGAGGCCGGGAATCGGCCGGAGCACGCGCACGACCCAGGCCGTGGCCTCTTCCGCAGTGCGCGACATGCCGACGAGCACGCCGGTGGCGATGCCGAGGCCGGCGCCGACGATGAGGCCGGTGAAGTAATGGCCGAGCGAGCCGCCGATCGCCGACAGCCACGCACCCGAGGTCACCTCGCGCCAGAATGCCTTCGGCAAGGCAGACGGGCCAGGCAGGAAGGCCGGGTTCACCAGGCCAAAATAGGGGATCGCCTCCCAGAGCAGCAGGAAGGCGAGGAGGCCTGCAAAGGCGAGGGCCGGAGCCCTGAGCGAGGTCAAGATCAGCCGCCGGATTCTGTCAAAGGGTTTTGATGGCGCGCTCGTAATACTGAGTCTCGAACAGGCCGTCGAAAGGCAGCTCCTTCTCGAGCGAGCCGAGTTTGACCTGATAGGCCTGCATGGCACGCGATGGCTCGATGATGACGCGCGGATCGATCTGGAACTTGCTGGCGGGCGAGGTCAGCGCCTGTCGGATCAGGGCCGGGTCGACGATGCCCTTGCCAAGCGCAGCGCCGACATGCGGGGCAGCTTTGTCGGGATCCTTGGCGATCAGGGCGGCGGCACGCACGAGGCTCGTCACCAGCTTCTGCACGGCGTCGGGATTCTTGGTGATGAAATCGCCTGATGCCGCGACCACCGTCCCGGGCTGGCCCGGGAACAGCTCCTCGCCGCCGGCAATCAGCTTGATGCCGGGATTGCGGGTCTGGATGATCGACAGCGCCGGCTCGCGCACGATCGCGCCCTCGACGGCTGCCGCGAGCACGGCCTGTTGGGTCGCGTCGATGCCCATCGGCACGACCTCGACATCGGCCTTGTCGGCCTTGGCGACCTCCCAGAGCCAATATTGCAGGGTGGTGTTGGGCACCGAGCCGGCCGGCTGGGTCGCAAGCCGGGCCGCCTTTCCGGTGGCGGCCTTATGCGCCTTGAAGGCCGCAGCCGGTGCGGTGCCGGGCGTAAAGTACCTGGCGAGCGCGGGAGCTGCCACGAAGACGTTTTCGGCGATCGCAGTTGCGGCCACGACGCGAATGTCGACGCCGCGCGAGCGGGCGACGGCAAGCGGTGCGATGCCCGCGACATAGAGGTCGATCGTGCCCGAGGCCAGTGCCTGGATCATGTTCGGACCGGATTCGAAAACCGTGAAGGCGGCATTGATGCCCGCCTCCTTGAGCCAGCCTTCGCCGTTGGCAACGAAGACAGGCGCCGTGCCGATGACCGGGATGTAGCCGACACGGGCTGCCACGCCGCTCTGGGCCCATGCAGCGCCGGCAAGGGGAGTGCTCGCGAGAAGCGAAGATCCGGCGAGCAGAAACTGGCGGCGATCCATCGATCCATCCTTCATCAAAAGCGGCCCGGCGAGAAAGCCGGTTGACAGATTGAGAAAAGGATTTTCTATCTGAATGCAAGATGCGGGCATCGAAAAGATTGATATTCTCTCGATGGCCAATTCAATAGGAAATTAATTCTCCAACTGATGGGCTGAGAGAATGGATGCGATCGACCGGAAAATCCTGACTGTCCTGCAAGCCGATGCGAACATCTCGATCGCCGAGCTGGCCGATCGCGTCGGCCTCTCGCAGACGCCCTGCTGGAAGCGGATTCAGCGGCTGGAGGCGACGGGGGTCATCACCAAGCGTGTCGCGCTGGTGGCGCCGGAGAAGATCGGGCTCGGGCTCACCGTCTTCGTCCAGATCGAGACCGCCGACCATTCCGGCCCCTGGCTGGAGAAATTCGCACAGATGGTCGCGTCGATGCCGGAGGTCATGGAGTTCTACCGAATGGCCGGCGATGTCGATTACATGCTGCGCGTGGTGGTCGCCGACATGGCGGCCTATGACGGGTTCTACAAACGGCTGATCGAGACGATTCCGCTGAAGAACGTCACCTCCCGCTTCGCGATGGAACGGATCAAGGCGACCACGGCCTACAAGGTTCCGGACCTGCCGAAAGTGTAAGGACCGGGCCTACTGGGTTGGAACGACAACAGGCGCTGCAACCGGGCGGGGTACGGTTGGTCGCGCCGGCTTGGGTCGCTCGGGCTTGGGTTCGGGCAGGCCGAGGCGGGCGCGGATCGCGGCAGCCTTGGCCTCTGTGATGCGCGCGGCACAGAAGCCGAGCGTGCCCTCGCGCTGAAAATCACGGCAGATCAGCTCGCGCTCGGACGTGAACCCTGCCTGTTCCCGTGCGATGCTGCGCTGCGTACTGAGATCGCCCTTGGCGGCGAGGGCGCGAAAGCCCTCGCGCACGGCGCGCTCCGCCCTGCCGCGCTCGGATTCGGTCTCCTTGGCACGGGCCGAGAGAGTGCGTGCATCGGGCCCCCAGAGGCCTCGCGGATCGATCCGGCAGGCGGCTGCCTCGATCACGCAGGGGTGCTCCGGCTCGACCACCAGAAAGGCGCCCTCCAGGACATCGAACACGATCGGGCAGGCCGAGGCCTCCAGCTTGTAGCGTGGCACGCCGGTCGGCTTACCGAGCGATGTCACCGGCAGGGGCGCGTCGCCGAAGGAAATGGCACAGGGCTCCGTCAGGTTGCCGGGCTGGAAGCCGGCCGCGTTGAGCTTGAGGCCAAAGCCGCTCGGTGTCTTCTCGAAGACCGCTTCGCCGGCGCCGCCATTCTGCCGGAGCACGCGGCCGATGATCCCGTCCTCGGTCGGCATTTTGATGGCCGGCATTGACGGGGTGTGCGGCTTGGCCGGTCCGCTCGTGCCGGGGGGCGCCGCCTGATGTGCGCCCGGCGGATTGAAGGGTTGCGCGCCCGGCAATTGCATCGGCTGAGCCTGGGCAAGCCCACCTGAACCGGCTGCAGCCAGAATCGCGAAGATCTTGAGGGCTATGCGGCCGGGTCTGGTCAGCATCGGGTGCCGTGAAATGGTAAACGCAATCTTCTGCATGAATTGGCGGGCGAATGCGTGCAAGAGCATTGGCGCAACACTGCTTGGCAATGATGCGGCCGCGACCGCTCCCCGCGTGACGCGCGCGGTTGCCGATTCTTAATCCGGCTCCGTGTCTTGCAAGGGCGGGAACACCCTCACTATATACGCCGCCAAGAGGCGGTTTGACGACCGCGAAACGTGGAATGCCGGTTCCGTTTGCCGCGTAAGGCGGGGGCGGGCCGGTCCATGGGCCGGCAGGCGGTGCGAAATGCGTCGCCGGTCGGCGATCTGCTAATCGAAAGGGATCCCGTCCATGGGTAAAGTTATTGGTATCGACCTCGGCACGACGAACTCCTGCGTTGCCGTGATGGAAGGCAGTACACCGAAGGTTATCGAGAATTCCGAGGGCGCGCGCACCACGCCCTCCATCGTCGCCATCACCGATGACGGCGAGCGGCTTGTCGGCCAGCCGGCCAAGCGTCAGGCCGTCACCAATCCGGAGCGCACTTTCTTCGCCATCAAGCGCCTGATCGGTCGGACCTTCGAGGATCCGATGACGAAGAAGGACATGAATCTTGTTCCTTACCGGATCAAGAAGGCCCCGACGGGCGATGCCTGGGTCGAGGCTGACGGCAAGGACTATTCGCCCTCGCAGATCTCCGCCTTCACGCTGACCAAGATGAAGGAGACCGCCGAGGCCTATCTCGGGCAGCCGGTCACGCAGGCGGTCATCACCGTTCCCGCCTATTTCAACGACGCCCAGCGCCAGGCCACGAAGGATGCCGGCCGCATCGCCGGCCTCGAGGTGCTGCGCATCATCAACGAGCCGACGGCGGCTGCGCTCGCCTATGGCCTGGACAAGAAGGCCGCCGGCACGATCGCGGTGTATGATCTCGGCGGCGGCACCTTCGACGTCTCGATCCTCGAGATCGGCGATGGTGTCTTCGAGGTGAAGTCGACCAATGGCGACACCTTCCTGGGTGGCGAAGACTTCGACATGCGCCTCGTCGAGTACCTTGCGGACGAATTCAAGCGCGAGCAGGGCATCGACCTGAAGAAGGACAAGCTCGCCCTGCAGCGCCTGAAGGAAGCTGCCGAGAAGGCTAAGATCGAGCTCTCCAGCGCCGCGCAGACCGAAATCAACCTGCCCTACATCACTGCCGACGCCTCCGGGCCGAAGCACCTCGCCATCAAGCTCTCGCGCGCCAAGTTCGAGAGCCTGGTCGACGATCTGATCCAGCGCACCATCGAGCCCTGCCGCAAGGCGCTCAAGGATGCCGGTCTTTCGGCGGGCCAGATCGACGAGGTCGTTCTCGTCGGCGGCATGACCCGCATGCCGAAGGTCCAGGAGGTGGTGAAGCAGTTCTTCGGCAAGGAGCCGCATAAGGGCGTCAATCCGGACGAAGTCGTCGCCATTGGCGCCGCGATCCAGGCCGGCGTGCTGCAGGGCGACGTCAAGGACGTGCTGCTGCTCGACGTGACCCCGCTCTCGCTCGGCATCGAGACATTGGGCGGCGTGTTCACGCGCCTGATCGACCGCAACACCACGATCCCGACCAAGAAGAGCCAGGTCTTCTCGACCGCCGAGGACAACCAGGGCGCGGTGACGATCCGGGTCTTCCAGGGCGAGCGCGAGATGGCTGCCGACAACAAGATGCTCGGCCAGTTCGACCTGATGGGCATCCCGCCGGCGCCGCGCGGCATGCCGCAGATCGAGGTGACCTTCGACATCGACGCCAACGGCATCGTCTCGGTGACGGCGAAGGACAAGGCCACCAACAAGGAGCAGCAGATCCGCATCCAGGCTTCCGGTGGTCTCTCCGAGGCCGATATCCAGAAGATGGTGAAGGACGCCGAGGCGAATGCCGCCGAGGACAAGAAGCGCCGCGAGTTGGTGGAAGCCAAGAACCAGGGCGAGAGCCTGGTCCACTCCACCGAGAAATCGCTGAAGGACTATGGCGACAAGGTTTCTGCCGCCGACAAGTCAGCGATCGAGACCGCACTGGACGCGCTCAAGGCCGCGCTGGCCGAAGAGAATGTCGAGGCGATCACCTCGCGCACGACCGACCTGATGCAGGCCTCGATGAAGCTCGGTGAAGCCATGTATGCGGCGAGCCAGGCCGAGGGTGCCACGGCAGAAGGCGGCGAAGAGCATGCCGACGCCAAGAAGGACGACGTCATCGACGCCGACTTCAAGGATGTCAGCGACGACAAGAACGACAAGAAGAAGAGCGCCTGATCGCGCTCTGACCTCTCCACGACGACCTGGCCGGGCTTGCCCCGGCCATCTCGTTCGGGAAGGGCCTCTTGCAAGGGAAAATGTCGTTCTTCTGACGAGTATGGCCGGGTGCCCGGCCATGATGCCGAGAAGAACGAAGGGGTGGCTGTTTGATGTCCAAACGCGACTACTACGAGATCCTCGGCGTCTCGAAGACGGCTAACGAGGCGGAGCTCAAGAGTGCTTTCCGCAAGCTCGCCATGCAATGCCATCCCGATCGCCATCCCGGCGACAAGGGGGCCGAGGCCAAGTTCAAGGAGCTGAACGAGGCCTATCAGGTGCTGGCCGATGGCCAAAAGCGCGGCGCCTATGACCGCTATGGCCACCAGGCCTTCGAAAATGGCGGCGGTGGTGCCGGCGGCGGTGCCGATTTCTCCGACTTCATGTCGGACATCTTCGATTCCTTCTTCGGCGATGCGCGTGGCCGTGGTGGGCCGCGCGGAGCCAATGGCCGCGAGCGCGGCGCCGATCTCCGCTATAATCTCGAAATCGGGCTGGAGGACGCTTTCGCCGGCAAGAGCGCCTCGATCCGCGTGCCGACCTCGATCGCCTGCGAATCCTGCTCTGGGACGGGCGCCAAGCCGGGCTCGACGTCGCGCCAGTGCCCGACCTGCGGCGGTCATGGCCGCGTGCGCGCCAATCAGGGCTTCTTCTCGGTGGAGCGCACCTGCCCGACCTGCAACGGGCGCGGCGAAGTCATCGATGACCCCTGCAAGAACTGCTCGGGCGCGGGTCGCGTCACCCGCGAGCGCACGCTGTCGGTCAATATCCCGGCCGGCGTCGAGGACGGCACACGCATCCGGCTTGCCGGTGAGGGCGAGGCGGGCCTGCGCGGCGGGCCGGCGGGCGATCTCTACATCTTCCTGTCGATCAAGCCGCACGCGATTTTCCAGCGCGACGGGGCCGACCTGTTCTGCCGCGTTCCGCTTGGCCTGACCTCTGCTGCGCTCGGAGGCGAGATCGAAGTGCCGACGCTGACCGGCGAGAAGGCGCGGGTCAAGATTCCCGAGGGTACGCAGAACGGCAAGCAGTTCCGACTCAAGAGCAAGGGCATGAGCGTGCTGCGCTCGCGGGAGGTCGGGGATCTCTATATCGAGGTCGTGGTCGAGACGCCGCAGAAGCTGACGGCGCGCCAGCGCGAATTGCTGCTGGAATTCGAGCGCGAATGCTCAGGCGCAACCCATCCGGAAACTGCCGGCTTCTTCGGTCGCGTCAAAGAGTTCCTGGGCGGCATGAGCGGCGGCGCGGCCTAAGGGCGGCCCCGCAATTGAAAAGGCGGGCGACCCGTCCGGGGCACCCGCCTTTCAGATCGCCGGTCTGATGCAAATCAGGCCTTGTCGATCACTTTCTTGACCGCATCCTTGGCTTTGCCGACGGCCTGCTGGGCCTCGCCCTTGCGCTCCTGCGCAATTCCTTCGGCCTGAAGCCCCGGCTTGTTCATCGCCTTGCCGACGCCCTGCTTGACGTTGCCAGCGGCCTCGTTCGCCATGCCCTTGATCTTGTCTGCAGTGCTGCCCATGGGTCGTGTTCCTCTGTTGAAAAACGCATGTCGCATCAGCGACTTGTGCTGAGGAAACGGCTGGAACGCGCAAAGGTTCCCGGAAAAATTCAGGCCGGCCCGGACCGGTCCGCAGATGCCGCGGCCATCGCCCGGAGCGCTTCGGCCGTCGCCGCATCGGCCGGAAAGAACGTCTCCAGCGCCAGCTCCGACAGCGTGATGTCGACCGGCGTGCCGAAGACGGTCGTCGTCGAAATCAGGGAGAGCACCTGGTCGCCGACCTTCAGCTGCATCGGTACGACGATCGCCGCCTCCACCTCGGGGTCTGGCGCATGGCCTTTGCGAACGGGCTGCGCCGGCGCCGGATAGGTCAGCAGCTCGACGAGGAGATCGGCCAGGATCGGATCGGCGGTCGCCCGGATCTGCTGCCTCAGCCTGGCGATCAGATGGCTCCGCCATTCCGCGAGATTGACGATGAAGGGCGCGAGCCCGCCCGGATGCAGGCTGAGCCTCAGCACGTTGACGGGTGGGCGCAACAGCTCGGCATCGGCGACGAGGCCGAGCAGAGGCGTCACTGCGGCATTTGCGGCGAGCAACGTCCAATGCCGGTCGACCGCAACCGCCGGATAGGGCTCGTGGCCCTTCAGCACGAGATCGATCGCCGACTTGGCTGCCTGCAGGCTCGGATCCTCCAGCGACCGTTCGAGATAGACCGGCGCATAGCCCGCGGCGAGCAGCAGGGCGTTACGCTCGCGCAGCGGTACGGCGAGATATTCTGCCAGGTGCAGGACCATATCGCGGCTCGGCGCCGAGCGGCCGCTCTCGATGAAGCTGAGATGCTTCTGGGAGATCTCGGCCTCGACTGCGAGGTCGAGTTGACTCAGCCGGCGCAGCTGGCGCCAGTCGCGGATGAGGTGACCGACGGTGGGTTGATGATGCTTGTTCATGGCGAGAAACCTATCCGGGCTGTCGGTTCGTTCCAATTACCTCCGGCTTAATCGACGCGCCGACAGGACGGCGTCAGCATGGCTCCAACATCAACTGCTCGGGCCGGCTGCCGGAACGGGCTCACACCCAGGAGACCACGCCATGTCCTCGATCCAGTCCTCGCGTTTCCTCCGCAATGCCCTTGCTCTCGATGCCGCTGCCTGCGCTGCCACCGGTCTGCTGCTCGCCTTCGCTGCTGCGCCGCTCGCCGGATTGCTCGGATTCCCCGAAGCTTTCCTCCGCGGCGCCGGCCTGGTGCTGCTTCCCTGCGCCGCGCTGCTGGCTCTCTTCTCCAGTCGCGAGACCCTGCCGCGGCTCGCCGTCTACGCGGTGATCGGCATCAACCTCCTCTGGATCGCCGACAGCATCCTGATCCTGGTCGCCGGATGGTTTGCGCCGACGGGACTCGGCGTAACCTTCGTCCTGGCGCAGGCTGCGGCGGTCGCCATCGTCACCGAACTCGAGATCATCGGCTTCAAGCGCTCGACCGCGGCTGCCGTCGCGGCCTGAACGCGAGCAGCAGCCATCTCCAATCAGACGCCCTCCGGCCCCCGCCGGAGGGCGTCTGGTGTTTTCGCAAAGCCACCACGTGGCGGGGGGCTGTTCGCGGCCCGATAAGGGAGCACGCGGGCTCCGATCGGGGACAGCGTCACGAAACTGTCGTGCGCACTCAATAGCTGATGCGGCCTGCACAGTTTCTTGCCCCAACGGAACAGGACCGCCCCATGCGCACCTCACTCGTTCTCGCGGCTCTCGCCTCGGTCCTGCTTGGCGGCACGGCTTTGGCCGAGCCGATGTTCAACCGTGTCGCGACCTTCTCCGTGCCGCTCAACCTGCCGGCCGACCGCGACGCATCCAAGAAAACCGTGTCTGAAATCATCGCGTCCAACGAAGCGGGGACGCTCCTGGCCTATACCGATGCCGAGCAGAAGGCCCTCGGCCTGATCGACATCACGACGGCTTCCGCCCCGAAGCCGGCAGGCTTCATTCCGCTCGAAGGCGAGCCGACCTCGGTCGTGATCCTTGGCGACAAGGCCTTCGTCGTGGTCGTCACCTCCGGTGACAATTTCAAGGAGCCGGCGGGTCATCTTGCCACGGTCGATCTCAAGACGCGGCAGGTCGTTGCCAAATGCGAGCTCGGCGGCCAGCCGGATTCGATCGCGCTGACCAAGGACAAGGGTAAGCTCGCCATCGTCATCGAGAACGAGCGCGACGAGAAACTGAACAAGGGTGCGCTGCCGCAGCTGCCCGCCGGCAACCTGACCCTGATCGGCATCAAGGATGGGGGCGCCGACTGCGCCTCGCGTCAGGTGGTCGACCTGACGGGGATCGCCGCCATCGAGCCGACCGACCCGGAACCGGAATTCGTCGACGTCAACCAGGACGGCCTCGCCGTGGTGACGTTGCAGGAGAACAACCACCTCGCCATCGTCGACACCAAGACGGGCAGGATCGTCACCCATTTCTCCGCGGGCACCGTCGATCTGAAGAACATCGACAAGACCCGCGACGGCGAGATCAAGCCGGTCGAGGAACTCAAGGGCGTCGCCCGCGAGCCGGACGCGGTGCGCTGGATCGACACCGAGCGCTTCGTCACCGCCAATGAAGGCGATTGGAAGGGTGGCTCGCGCGGCTTCACCATCTTCCGCAAGGATGGCACGATCGAGTTCGATTCCGCCTCGATGGTCGACCATATCGCCATGCGTCACGGCCATTATCCGGAAAAGCGTTCGGCCGCCAAGGGCAGCGAGCCGGAAGGGATCGAGGTCGGTACCTACGGCAATGACAAGCTGATCTTCGTCGGCCTTGAGCGCGCCTCGCTCGTCTTGGTCTTCAAGGACGAGGGCGCCGGGAAAGCGCCGCGTTACCTCCAGGCCCTGCCGGGTGGCATCGGTCCGGAGGGCCTGCTTGCCATCCCGCAGCGCAATCTCCTTGTCTCGGCCTCCGAGACCGATGTCGGCGAGAAGGGCGGCGCCCGTTCCGCAGTGACCATCTACCAGCGCAACGAAGGCCCGGCCGCCTACCCGACGATCGCCTCGCAGGATCATGAGGGTCTGCCGATCGGCTGGGGCGCGCTGTCCGGACTTGCCGCCCATGGCAGCACGGCTGGCCGCCTCTTTGCCGTGACCGACAGCGCCTATACGCCGTCCCGCATTCTCGAGATCGACGCCACGCAGAAGCCGGCCAGGATCGTCGCAGGCCTGACGGTGACCAAGGATGGCAAGCCCGCTTCCTATGACCTGGAAGGGATCGCGACCCGCGCCAATGGCGGCTTCTGGCTGGCTTCGGAAGGCAATCCCGAGATCAAGGGCAAGCCGACCCGCAATATCCTGCTGCGGGCGACCGCAAAGGGTGAGGTCGAGGAGGAGATTCACCTTCCCGAAGAGCTCGACAAGCATGCCGTGCGCTTCGGCTTCGAGGGCGTGACGGTGACCGGCGAGGGCGCGGACGAGACCGTCTGGCTTGCCGTGCAGCGCGAATGGAAGGACGATCCCAAGGGCAAGACCAAGATCCTGTCCTACAGGCCGGCCAGCAAGCAGTGGGGCGTGCTGCATTACCCGCTGACGGCTCCGGCCGCCGGTGCCTGGATGGGCCTCTCGGAGTTGACCTATCTCGGCAACGAGACCTTTGCCGTGATCGAGCGCGACAATCTCTTCGGCGCCAAGGCGGTGAAGACGCTGGCCACCTTCTCGGTCAAGGGTCTGACGCCGGCCGCAATCGGCGCCGCCGCCATCCCCACCGTCGAGAAGAAGCCGCTGCGCGATCTCACGCCGGATCTGATGAAGGCTGGCGGTTATGGGCTCGACAAGGTCGAGGGCATGGCTGTCGACAAGGCCGGCAATCTCTTCGTTGTCACCGACAATGACGGTGTCGACGATTCCTCCGGCGAGACCCAGTTCTTCGCCTTCGGCAAGATCGCGCAGTAAGGGGCGCGCAATCGCCCGGCAGCGGGCCTCAGGCACCGTCCCGAAAAGCGGATTGCGCCTTTCGGGAAAGACGACGCAAACACGAGATGGTCAGATCATCGGACCGAAAGATCCGGTCTGATGCTCTGACGCGACCGGGTTTCTAGCGAACCGGATCCAGGAACGGCGTGTCCGGCTCGCTGACATAGAAGATCACCACTTTCAGCATCTCGTTGCCGCGGTTGTAGCCGGTCATCTTGACGTTCGGCGGCTCGACCAGCGATTCGCCGGCCTTCACTGTCACGGCCGTGCGCCCCTGCATTTCCAGGGTGAAGGCGCCTTCGATGACATGGACCGTCACCGGAAAACGGTGCGTATGGAACGGTGTCCTGTCTCCCGGCCTGATCATGGCGGTCATCACTCTGATTTCCTGCTGGGGGCCGGTCGGCATTCCCGGAACCACTGTCTTGAGCACGAGTTCAGGGCGCGCCAGCCGCTCGGTTTGGGCGGCGGCCGGCAGTGAGGCGAGGGCGCAGGCGGCGAGCGGCAGGCAACGCATGATCTCCTCCTCTGATCACGGTAATCCTGCGCCCATCATAACCGCCTGCACCGCGGCAGGCCCCGCCTATCTTGCCTGCAAAGAAAAACCCCGGATGCTCGCGCATCCGGGGCAGGTGCCTGGCCGCATCGCGTGACCAGGTGGGAGGAACGGTTGAGATCACCAGCCGGCGAGCACGTTGCCCTTGAAGCGCTCGGTGACGAAGGCCTTGATCTCGGGTGAGTGATAGGCCTCGACCAGGGTCTTGACCCAGGGCTTGTCCTTGTCCGCCTCGCGCACGGCGATGACGTTGACATAGGGGCCCTTCGGGTCTTCGCGCAGGATGGCCGAGGTCGGCTCGATCTTGGCGTCGACGGCATAGTTCGTGTTGATCGAGGCGGCCCCGACATCGGCAAGCGAGCGCGGTGCCTGTGCCGCATCGATCTCGATGATCTTCAGCTTCTTCGGATTGGCCGTGATGTCGGCGACGCTCGGCTTCACGCCGACGCCGTCCTTCAGCTTGATCACACCCTTGTCCTGCAGCAGCAGCAGCGAACGGCCACCATTGGTCGGGTCGTTCTGGATGGCGACGGTCGCCCCATCCGGAATCTCGGCCCAGCTCTTGTACTTCGACGAATAGATCCCGAGCGGGAAGTTCACGGTCAGGCCGACGCTGACCAGCTTGTAGCCGCGGTCCTTCACCTGATTGTCGAGATAGGGCTGGTGCTGGAAGGAGTTGGCCTCCAGCTCGCCGGCATCCAGAGCCTGGTTCGGTACGACATAATCGGAGAACTCGACAATCTTGATGTCGAGGCCCTTCTTGGCGGCGATCGGCTTCACCTTCTCGAGGATTTCGGCATGCGGGCCGGGCGAGACGCCGATGCGCAGCGTCTGGTTCTGCTGGGCGAGGGCCGGCGCCGAGAGGAGAAGGGCGAGGCCGGAGGCGGCAAGCGCGGCGCGGCGGGTCAGATTGATCGACATGATGTTTCCTTGCGGGTGTTTGAAGGGTTGAGGACGGAATGGCTCAGGCGTGGCGCAGGCGCTTGTTGAGGCGGCGGGCAAGCCGGTCGCCGATGCTCTGCACCGTCTGGACGAGGACGATCAGCACGGCGACGACGACGGCCATCACGTCCGGCATGAAGCGCTGGTAGCCGTAGCGGATGCCGAGGTCGCCGAGGCCGCCGCCACCGACTGCACCGACCATGGCCGAGAAGCCGATCAGGCTGACGATGGCCAGCGTCAGTCCGAGTGTGATCGCCGGCAGTGCCTCGGGCACCAGAACCTTGCGCACGATCTGCAGCGGGCTCGCGCCCATGGCGCGCGCCGCCTCGACCAGGCCCTGATCGACTTCGCGGATGGCGCCCTCGATCAGCCGGGCGATGAAGGGCGCGGCCGCGACGGTGAGCGGGACCATGGCGGCATTGGTGCCGATCGAGGTGCCGGCCAGCAGCCGGGTGAAGGGGATGATCGCGACGACGAGAATGATGAAGGGCGTCGAGCGCGTGGCGTTGACGAGCACGCCGAGCACGGCGTTGACGGCGGGTGCGGCGAAAAGCTCACCACGTTTGCTGGTTGCCAGGAAGACGCCGAGGGGCAGGCCGATCAGCGTTCCGATCCCAGCTGCGACCGCAACCATGAGCAGCGTGTCGGCGGTCGCCTGGGCGATGAGGCGGATGAGTTCAGGAGACATGGCCGATAACCTCCGCCTTGAGTTCGAGGCTCTTCAGGGCGCCGAGCACGGCAGCGAGTTCCGGCTCATGGGCCGTGACCGAGACGAGCAGGCTGCCAAAGGGCTGGCCCGCGATGGCATCGATCCGTCCGGCCAGGATGTTGACATCGACGCCGACGATCGAGCTCAGCCGGCTGATCACCGGGGCTGTCGCATTCTCACCGATGAAGGTGATGCGCAGCAGGGCGCTGTCGCCTGGACGTGCCTCCGACCTGACGCGGCCGGCGAGATGGGCGGGAAGTTCGACACCCGTCACCGTCTCGACGAAACGCGCGGTGGTCGGGTGCTTGGGCTGGGTGAAGACGGTAAAGGTCTCGCCTTCCTCGACGATCCGCCCGCCCTCGATCACCGCCACGCGGTCGCAGATCTCCTTGATCACCGGAATTTCGTGGGTGATCAGCAGGATGGTGATGCCGAGCTCGCGGTTGACCCGCTTCAGCAGGCCGAGGATCGACTGTGTGGTCTCAGGGTCGAGCGCCGAGGTCGCCTCGTCGCAGAGCAGCACCTTGGGCTCGGTCGAGAGCGCGCGGGCGATACCGACGCGCTGCTTCTGGCCGCCGGAGAGTTCGGCCGGATAGCGCTCGCGCTTGTCGGACAGGCCGACCAGGTCGAGCAGCCGCGTGACCTGGCGTTCGATCTCGGCCCTTGGCGCGCCTGCAATTTCGAGCGGCAGCGCGACATTGTCGAAGACGGTGCGCGACGAGAGCAGGTTGAAGTGCTGGAAGATCATGCCGATCGTCCGCCGCCGCGCCCGCCAGCCGGCTTCGGTCAGGGCGGTGACATCCTCATCCTCGATCAGGATGCGGCCGGAACTCGCCCGCTCCAGACCGTTCACCAGCCGGATGAGCGTGGACTTGCCGGCGCCGGAGCGGCCGATCACGCCAAGGATTGCGCCCCGTGGTACGGTGAGATCGATGCCGGAGAGTGCGGTCACGGCGCCTTGCCCGGAGCGGCCGGAGAAGACCTTGCCGACATTCTCGAACCGGATCGCCGGTTCTGGACTGAAAACGGGGTTGGCACCGACGCTGAAGGCGTCGGGCTTCACGAGAGCGTTCATCATAACCTCAGAGGAGCGTGTGGCAGGACCAGTGCGAGATGCCGAGCTGTTCCAGCGTCACGTCGTGGATGGAGCGGCGTGTGTTCTCGTCTTCGTCCGCCCGCTCCTGGGTCGAAGATGAAGATGGTGCGAGCACGGTGGGAAGGGCCCGGTCGAGCCAGTCCCGCAGCAATGCGCTCAGGGTCGTGATCAGCGGCATCGGCCTGCCCCCGCTACGACGCCAGCCGCAGCACCGGGCGGCGCTGGGAGGCGGCGAGCTGTCGGGCCGCGATTTCGGCAGCGTTTGGCGTTGCGAAACGGAGGCCCTCAAGTGCGCGAAAGGCGGACGAGGCGGAAATGAAGGTGAAGAAGCGTTCGTCGCTGCGGCGATTGACGAGCCCGGCCTGGGTCTCGCCGATTTCGATGATGAATGCTTGCTGGGTTTGCGACTGGGTCATGGCTTGCCTCCGCCGCATGGGCGGCGTTCGATTGGGCGGATCGGATTGGGAGAGGCCCCGGCGTCAGCCCGGGCCGTCTTTCAATGCAAGATCAGCATCGACAACAGCAGGCAGCCATCAGCATCGTGGCAGCGGACCGGCGCAAGGTCGAAACGGTCATGTTCATCTCCTCGTCACTGGAGCCCACGACCCGGTCGTGGCGCTTTAGCGTTTGGTGACGCGGCGCAAGCTGCACGCTCAAATCTCCGCGGCCGCCGAACCATGTCCAGCGACAGTGCCAATCTGGGTGAAATTGTCCTCTTTGTCAACCCGATCGTTCTTTTAAAGAAACGAATGAAAGGGAATGAATCTTTCGCGCCCCGTTGCCGAGGGGGCAGAAATCTCTCCGCGATCGTCTCGCGGACCTCACCCTGCGACAGAGCGCGGCTTGACGGAGAGCAGGTGACGAGGCCAAGTCGCGCCATGTCGGCCCTTGGTTCCCCGCTTGAGACGCTGCGCCGCTCCGTTCTCGGAGCCTGGCTAGCGGCTGTCTATGCGCTGGCCGTTCTGGCCGCGGGCCTGACACCGGCATCAGCCTTTGCGGCTCATCCAGCGCTGGCAGGTGCGGTTCTGTGTTCCGGGCAATCCGTCTCGGACACGTCCGAGCTTCCGGAGCCGGCGAATGGCGTCCAGCATTGCATCGGCTGCCCGATCAATCCTGCCCTTGCGATCCCTCCTGTGCCGCCACAGCCGGTGGGCGCGCGCCTTGCGGCCCCGCTGGAGCGCTCCGTCCCCATTCTGACGGATGCCACCCATGGCGCTGTCCTCGGTCTGCCGCAATCGCGAGCGCCGCCGATCGCATCCTGAACACGGTTTCGTCTCTCCCTCTCGTCTTGCGGCCAGCCCGACAGGCCGCCGCAAACCGGGATTTCCGGCCATTCGCGAATGGTCGCGACCTCTTTCAGGACCATGCTCATGAACAAGCCCGTTCACTACCTCGCCGCGATCGCGCTCACACTGGCGAGCGCCACCGCCTTCGCCCATGACTACAAGGCTGGCCCGCTGAAGATCGGCCATCCCTGGTCGCGCGCCACGCCGGCCGGTGCCAAGGTCGGTGGCGGCTACCTTTCGATCGAGAATACCGGTTCGACACCGGACCGGCTGATCGCGGTCTCTGCGCCCTTCGCCGGTCGCGGCGAGATCCATGAGATGGCGGTCACCAATGGCGTGATGACCATGCGCGAGCTTGAAAAGGGCATCGAAATCCCGGCCGGTGCCAAGGTCGAGCTGAAGCCCGGCGGCTTCCACTTCATGTTCCAGGAGCTGAAGCAGCCGCTGAAGCAGGATGAGCGCGTCAAGGGCACGCTGACCTTCGAGAAGGCTGGTGTGGTTGAGGTCGAGTTCAAGGTCGAGGGGATCGGCGCCAAGGGCGCAGCCGCCGAGCACACGCACTGAGCGCTTGAAGACAAGGCGATGCCCCCTCTCGTTGAGAGGGGGGCATCGCGATTCCTGCTTTCAGAATTTGGCGCGCGGGTCGTGCTTCGCCAGCCGCGCCAGCAGATAGTCCACTTCCGCCTTGGCCGCGGCGGTCAGACCGGCGCCCGGCTTGCGCTGGGCGTCGCTGGCCAGAATGCCGCGCTTCATCATCGTATATTTGCGGACGGCAAGGCCGACGCCCTGCTGCTGCTCGTAGCGCAGCAGCGGCAGATGCGCGTCGAAGATGTCATGCGCCGCGTCGCGCTTGCCCTCGCTGGAAAGGCGGACGACATCGATCAGCAATTCCGGGAAGGCATAGCCGGTATTGGCACCGTCGGCACCGCGTTCCATCTCGAAATCGAGGAAGAGCCCGCCATTGCCGGTGAGGATCGCGATCTTGCGCAGGCTGCCTTCCGCCTGGAACTTGCGCAACGTGGAGATCTTCTCGAGCCCAGGCCAGTCCTCGTGCTTCAGCATCACGCAGGATGGGTTGTCCTGGACGATGCGGCGGATCACGGCCGGCGTCATTACCACCGAGAGCGTCAGCGGATAATCCTGGATGACGAAGGGAATGTCGCTGCCGATCGCCTCGACGGCCTGGGCGTAATAGCCGACGATCTGGTCGTCGGTGCGCAGGCTCGGCGGCGGGGCGATCATCACGCCGCCGGCGCCGAGATCCATCACCTGCCGCGCCAGTGAGCGCATTGCCGCAAAGCCCGGCGCCGAGACGCCGACGATGATCGGCTTGCCACCCATCTTCGCGACCGCGCGCTTGACGAGCCCGATGGACTCGTCCGGTTCGAGCTTCGGCGCCTCGCCCATGATGCCGAGCACGGTGATGCCGTCAGAGCCGATGCCGGCATAGAAATCGAAGAGCCGATCGGTGCTCGCCCAGTCGATGGCGCCATCGGGCGTGAAGGGGGTCGGCGCGATGGGATAGACACCGCGGGCGTCAGGGGTCAGCTGCATGATCAGTTTCCTTGAAGTCTCTTCAGGCGATCCGGGTCCGGACGCTACCGACGCCGTCGATGGCGCCTTCCAGCACGTCGCCCTTGACGACGGCCGCGACGCCTTCCGGCGTTCCGGTGAAGATCAGGTCGCCGGGCGCCAGCGCGACGAGGCCGGAAAGATAGGCGATCGTCTCCGGCACGCTCCAGATCAGCTTGGCGAGATCGGAGGTCTGGCGCACGCGGCCATTGACCGTGAGCTCGATCTTGCCGGCGCTGGGATGGCCGCTCTGGCTCGCCGGCACGATCTCTCCGATCGGGGCCGACTGGTCGAAGCCCTTGCCCATGTCCCAGGGGCGGCCGGTCTTCTTGGCTTCGCCCTGCAGGTCGCGACGGGTCATGTCGAGCCCGGCCGCATAGCCATAGACATGCGAGAGCGCCTCGGACACCGGGATGTCGCGCCCACCGGTGCCGATCGCGACGACCAGCTCCATTTCGTGATGCAGGTCTTTGGTCTTGCTGGGATAGGGCATGTCGGTGCCGTTGATCACCAGCGCGTCCGCCGGCTTGGTGAAGAAGAACGGCTCCTCGCGGTCGGGATCGCCCCCCATCTCGCGGGTATGTTCGGCATAGTTGCGCCCGACGCAGAAGATGCGGCGCACGGGGAAGAGCCCGCCGCCCGCTACCGGAACCGCGCTGATGGCGGGCGGTTCGATCACATAATTCGTCATGACGCAGCGCTCCCTCGATGTCGTGCCGTTCATGGGCGAGCGATGGACGCGAAGCAAGGGGCCGGGCGCTCGTGGCGGGGCTGCGCGCCCGGCATTGCCGCGTGACGCTTCAGGCGGATGCGGGAGGTTCTGGCGGCGTCGGCAGCAGCCGCTCGAGCACCGCGCGCAGCGCGCGCGCGGCCGCCCCGACATCGTCCTGCACGAACAGTGCGCCGATCACGGCAATGCCGTCAGCCCCTGCCTCGATGACGGAGGCTGCATTCATGGCCGTGATGCCCGCGATGGCCCCGACCGGGAGTGGTCCCAATACGGCAGCAGCCTTGCGCCGAAGGGCCGTGAAGCCGTCGAGCCCGAGAGAGGAGCCTGCATTGTCCTTGTGCGAAGTCTGGAAGACACCGCCGATGCAGGCATAGTCGATCTTCGCTAGGGCCAGCGCGGAGAGTTCATCCTCATGCTTCAGCGTCGCGCCGATGATGGCGCGGGGCCCGAGCAGGCGGCGGGCATCGTTCGGCTTCATATCGTCGGCGCCGAGATGGACGCCGTCGGCACCGGAAGCGAGTGCGACATCGACGCGGTCGTTGATCAGCAGCGGCACCCTTGTGCCGTGCAGGGCCGAGCGGATGGCCCGAGCCTCGCGCACCATCTCGCGCGTCGTCTCGGTCTTGGCGCGCAGCTGGATCAGGGTGGCGCCGCCATCGACCGCGGCACGCGCCAGGTCGGCCAGCGAGCGCCCGGCCGCGATCTGCGGATCGACAATGCCGTAAAGGCGGATATCAACGCTCACCCGTGCTCTCCCATGCGTTCGCGCAGCGTGGCTTCGTCCATTCCTGCCAGCGCGTCGATCAGGTGCACGGCGAAGCTGCCGGGCCCTTGCGATGTCTCTGCCGCAATCTCACCGGCGATGCCATAGGCGGTCAGCGCGGCGGCCGCCGCGATGGCCGGATCGCCCTCGACCGCGCAGCATGCTGCGATCAGGGCGCCCGCTGCGCAGCCGACCCCGGTGACCTTCGTCATCAGCGGATGGCCGTGGGAAATGGATAACGTCCCGCTCGCCCCCGCAATCCGGTCGACCTTGCCGGTGGTGACGAGCGTGAGGTTGCGCTCGCGCGCCGTCTCGAGATCGGCCGCGAGCGCGGCCATCTCCGTCGCGTTGCCGCGCACGACGATGTTCGGCAGGCGCAGCACCTCGCGCGCCACGTGCTGGCGCAGCGGCGAGAGCTCGACGAAGACCGGATCGAAGACGAGCGGCTTCCGTCGGTCGCGCGCAACCTCCAGCAGCTTCGGGATGGCGAGCTCGCTCTCGGCATTGATCGTGCCGATATTGATCAGGATCGCGCCGGCGCCCTCGGCCATCGCCGCGACCTCGTCGACATGGATCGCCATGGACGGGATCGCGCCGAAGGCGAGCAGCGTGTTCGCCGTGATGTTCTGCGCCACTGTATTGGTGAGGCACTGCACACGCGGGCGGCTCGTCGCCACCCGCGCCAGCACGCCCGCGACGACCGTCGCGTCGAGGCGGGCCGCGGTCATCGTCGCGCTCATTCGGCCGCCGGCAAATAGAGATTGCCGCCCTTGGCCAGGAATTCCTGCGATTTCTCCGCCATGCCTTCGAGCGCTGCGCGTTCGTTCTCACCCATCGCCAGCACTTCGGCGCGCAGATCCTGCGTGATCTTCATCGAGCAGAATTTCGGCCCGCACATCGAGCAGAAATGCGCGACCTTGTGAGCGTCCTTCGGCAGGGTCTCGTCATGGAAGGAGCGCGCGGTGTCGGGGTCGAGCGCCAGGTTGAACTGGTCGTCCCAGCGGAAGTCGAAGCGGGCACGCGAGACCGCGTCGTCGCGGATCTTGGCCGCCGGATGGCCCTTGGCGAGATCGGCGGCATGGGCCGCGATCCGGTAGGTGATGACGCCGGTCTTGACGTCGTCGCGGTTGGGAAGGCCGAGATGCTCCTTGGGCGTGACATAGCAGAGCATGGCGCAGCCGAACCAGCCGATCATCGCCGCGCCGATGCCCGAGGTGATGTGATCGTAACCCGGCGCGATGTCGGTGGTCAGCGGTCCCAGGGTGTAGAACGGCGCCTCGCCGCATTCGCGCAGCTGCTTGTCCATGTTCTCCTTGATCTTGTGCATCGGCACGTGGCCGGGGCCCTCGATCATCACCTGGCAGCCCTTGTCCCAGGCGACCTTGGTGAGCTCGCCCAGCGTCTCCAGCTCGGCGAACTGGGCGCGGTCATTGGCGTCGGCGATCGAGCCCGGACGCAGGCCATCGCCGAGCGAGAAGGAGACGTCATATTTGCGCATGATCTCGGAAATCTCGTCGAAGCGCTCGTAGAGGAAGCTCTCCTTGTGGTGCGCGAGGCACCAGCGCGCCATGATCGAGCCGCCGCGCGAGACGATGCCCGTGACGCGGCTCGCGGTGAGCGGGACATAGGGCAGGCGCACGCCGGCATGGATGGTGAAATAGTCGACGCCCTGCTCGGCCTGCTCGATCAGCGTGTCCTTGAAGACCTCCCAGTCGAGCTTGATCGGGTCGCCGCCGACCTTCTCCAGCGCCTGGTAGATCGGCACCGTACCGATCGGAACCGGCGAGTTGCGCAGGATCCAGGAGCGGATGTTGTGGATGTTGCGGCCGGTCGACAGGTCCATCACCGTGTCGGCGCCCCAGCGGATTGCCCAGACCAGCTTCTCGACCTCCTCGGCAGCGCCGGAGGTCACGGCCGAATTGCCGATATTGGCGTTGATCTTGACCAGGAAATTGCGGCCGATCGCCATCGGCTCCAGTTCGGGATGGTTGATATTGGCGGGAATGATGGCGCGGCCGCGCGCGATTTCCTCGCGCACGAATTCAGGGGTGACGAATTCCGGAACCGAGGCGCCGAAGCTCTCGCCATCGGCATGGCGCTCGCGGGCGCCTTCGAGCATCGCGGCGCGGCCGAGATTCTCGCGATGCGCGACATAGATCATCTCGGGCGTGATGATGCCGGCCTTGGCGAACTCGTACTGGGTCGCCATCTGGCCGGGCTTGGCCTCGAGGATCGGGCGGGCGGCCGGGCAGGCGGGAACGAGCTGTTCCGCCGAGATATGGCCGTTATCGGCGGCGGTGACGGCACGGCCGGGCACGGTCGTGAAGCCACGAGCATCGAGCCAGGCCCGGCGCGGCTGCGGCAGGCCGGCATTGAGATCGATCGTGACATCGCTCTCGGTGAACGGACCGGACGGATCGTAGATGCGGACCGGCGGCTCGGAATCGGTGGTGAGCTGTACTTCGCGGAAAGGCACCCGCATCTCGGGGTGGTCCGGCGGCGCGACATAGATCTTGCGCGAACCGATGATCGGGCCGGTCGTTACGGTTTGAGGGGCCGCCTTGACGGTATTCTTCTGTGGCTTGGTATGGGCGTTCATGGGATCTCCTCCTTGGTCCAAGGTTCAGGAGATCCGGGTTTAGAAGCGGTCCAGTCGCTGTCTGCGGGTACACGTGTGGCGCACGCCGCGTTCCAGTCCCTCCGCCGGTATGACCCGGATCAGGTTCGACGGGTTCGGCTTTGGACGCCATCTCAGCTCTTACGAGCACCCCTCGGAACGAGGCGGAGGTTAGGGCCGGCGGCTCTTGAACGCAACCGGCAACGGGCCGGATGCGACCCGGCCATGCGGCGCCGGAATGCCGCCTTCAGGCGAGAATGTCGACGTTCTGGCCCTGGCCAGCGGCTAGAGTAGCCTTCTGGGTTTCGGCGCTCTGCTGCAGCATATCCACGAGCGCCTGGTCGGACGTGGCCTGCTGCTTCACCATCGCGGTCTGCAGGGTCTGGCGGGTCGAGGCTGCCTGGCTTGCGGCAAAGCTCTGGGCGATCGCGACGGATGTCTCACTCATCATCAACTCTCCTTACGGGAGGTCTTAAGCATGAGAGCTTGCTGATTCCTGAATCCCCCGAACCGCGGGAGGCCGGCGCGACGGTCGCCCGCCGCGCCGGTTCGATCGGTTCACTGCGGCTGGTTCTGTCCGGCCAACAGCGGGGTGATGCGTCGGAGCGTGACGCGGCGGTTCTCGCGCGCGGCCTCCTGCGTCTGCACCTTGAGATACTGCTCGCCATAGCCCTGCGTCGTCAGGTTCTCCGGCGGCACCTGGAAATCGCGCGTCAGGATCTCGGCGACGGATTGAGCCCGGCGATCCGAGAGCGAGAGGTTGTCGACATCCGAGCCGACGGCGTCGGTATGCCCCTCGACCAGGAAGACCTCGTTCGGCGCGCGCTGCAGTGCCTGGCTGATCGAGGCGGCAATCACCGAGAGCCGCTGTGCCTGATTGGGCGTGACCTCCCAGGATCCGGTCTCGAATGTCACCGTGTCGATATCGACGCTGCGCATGCGGGCGCGCAGGTCCGGCGAATAGCGGACCTCGTCGAGCGTGTAGCGACGCGGGATCGCGGCGATCGGCGGGGCAGTGATCGTCTCGTAGATCAGGCGCTGATCGGCCTGCTCGGCATCGACGATATAGCGCTCGCGCGGGATCGGCAGCGGCGGCGGCGGCAGCACGACGACCTCATCCGAGAAGCGCATGTCCGGCCGATCGCGGCGGGTATTGTCGATCATCACGATCTCATCGCCGTCGCGCATGCGCCGGGTCCGGCGGATCAGGCGGCCGTCCTCGTCGGTCACGGTGATTATGCGGCTGCCGTCCGGCCGTTCGTACACGGTGACGTTCTCGTCTCCGCGCCGTTCGGTCCGCCCCTGCCAGCCGAGGTCGCGAAAGCGCTCGGTCTCGTCGCGGCGGATGATGGCACGGTCGTCGTCGCGGATGATCGTGCGACCGGGCTCGCGAATGATCGTGACGTCGCCCTCGCGACGCTCCTCGCGGCGGCCACGGACATCATCGAGACGGGTCGCGCCCTGCGTCGCCATGATGCCGCCGAGCACACCGACGCCAAGTCCGATTGCAGCCGCGCCACCGAGCCCGATGCCACCGCGACGACCCAGCCGGCCAACCGCCTGTGACCGCTCCCGGCCAGGCGCCCGCGACGGCTCCGGGCCAGCCGCCGGCAACCGCCCCGCTCGCCCCGCCCCCCGGCG
>UBZM01000048.1 GCA_900470095.1 Hyphomicrobiales bacterium | reverse complement strand
GTCGTCGCCAGCATCATCGCGTAACGCGTTTTCGTGAGGGCGAAGGCCCTTCCAAGGGCCTTTGCCTTTTCACGTCACGGAGAGAACAAGACCATGAACGGTCAGAACATCCGGATCCGCCTCAAGGCGTTCGACCACCGCATCCTCGACGCGTCCACGCGCGAGATCGTGTCGACGGCGAAGCGGACAGGCGCCCAGGTTCGCGGGCCCATCCCGCTGCCGACGCTTATCGAGAAGTTCACGGTCAACCGCTCGCCTCACATCGACAAGAAGTCGCGCGAGCAGTTCGAAATGCGGACCCACAAGCGGGTCCTGGACATCGTCGATCCGACCCCCCAGACGGTCGACGCCCTCATGAAGCTCGATCTCGCCGCCGGCGTCGACGTCGAAATCAAGCTCTGATCCATCGTCGGGTCCTCTGTTTCCGGATACCCCGGATGGACATGACCCCAAGAGAAGGTATGCACCGATGCGTTCCGGTGTGATTGCACAGAAAGTCGGGATGACCCGCATCTTCACGGATGCTGGTGAACACATCCCAGTCACCGTGCTGAAGCTCGACAGCTGTCAGGTTGTCGCGCATCGCACGATCGAGAAGAACGGCTATGTCGCCGTTCAGCTCGGGTCGGGCTTGGCCAAGGTCAAGAACGTCTCGAAGGCTGAGCGCGGCCATTTCGCCGTGGCCAAGGTCGAGCCCAAGCGCCAGGTCGTGGAGTTCCGCGTCAGCAACGATGCGTTGATCCCCGTCGGCGCCGAGCTGACGGCCGATCACTTCGTCGTCGGCCAGTTCGTCGATGTCAGCGGCACCACCACCGGTAAGGGTTTTGCCGGCGGTATGAAGCGCTGGAACTTCGGCGGTCTCCGGGCCACGCACGGTGTCTCGGTCTCGCATCGTTCGATCGGTTCGACCGGTGGTCGTCAGGACCCTGGCAAGACCTTCAAGAACAAGAAGATGCCGGGCCATCTCGGTGCCGAGCGCGTGACCACGCAGAACCTGCGCGTCGTCCAGACGGACGCCGAGCGCGGCCTGATCCTGGTCGAGGGCGCCGTTCCCGGCGTTGCCGGCGGCTGGATCCACGTCCGCGACGCCGTCAAGCGTGCCCTGCCGAAGGATGCGCCGCTTCCTGGCAAGTTCAAGGTTGCTGGCGAAACCACGCAGGCTCCTGCGGCTGAAGCAGTTGAGGAGAACGCGTGATGAAGCTCGATATCACCACTCTCGAGGGCGGCAATGCCGGCTCGGTCGAGCTTTCGGACTCGATCTTCGGTCTTGAGCCGCGCGCCGATCTTCTCGCCCGCATGGTGCGCTACCAGCTCGCCAAGCGTCGCGCCGGGACCCACAAGTCCAAGGGGCGTTCGGAAATCGATCGCACCCGCAAGAAGATTTACAAGCAGAAGGGCACCGGCGGTGCTCGTCACGGTGCAGCTTCGGCTCCGCAGTTCCGCGGCGGCGGCAAGGCCTTCGGTCCGATCGTGCGTGATCATGCGCATGATCTGCCGAAGAAGGTCCGTGCCCTGGCTCTGCGCCATGCGCTCTCGGCCAAGGCCAAGGACGCCGGCTTGATCATCATCGACGACGTCACGCTCGCCGAGCCGAAGACCAAGGTTCTCCTCGGTCACTTCGGCAAGCTGGATCTGTCCAGCGCGCTGGTGATCGGCGGCGCCGAGATCGATGTGAACTTCGGCCTGGCCGCGCGTTCGATCCCGAACGTCGACGTCCTGCCGGTTCAGGGCATCAACGTCTACGACATCCTGCGTCGCGATAAGCTCGTGCTGACGCGCTCGGCTGTCGATGCGCTGGAGGCGCGCTTCAAATGAGCCAGTCTGCAAAGAACCTGGATCCGCGCCACTACGATGTCATTCGTGGCCCGGTGATCACCGAAAAGGCGACCATGCTCTCCGAGCACAACAAGGTCGTCTTCAAGGTCGCGAAGACCGCGACCAAGCCGCAGATCAAGGCGGCTATCGAGAAGTTGTTCGATGTCAAGGTGAAGAGCGTCAACACGCTCGTCACCGAAGGCAAGGTCAAGGTCTTCCGGGGCCGGCTCGGACAGCGTTCGGACGTCAAGAAGGCCGTAGTGACCCTCGAAGAAGGTCACTCGATCGACGTGACCACGGGCCTCTGAGGAAGGATCGTCATCATGGCTTTGAAAAGTTTCAAGCCGATCACGCCGAGCCTTCGCCAGCTCGTGATCGTCGACCGCAGCGAGCTCTACAAGGGCAAGCCGGTCAAGGCTCTCACCGAGGGCAAGTCCTCGAAGGGTGGCCGCAACAATCTCGGCCGCATCACGGTTCGTTTCCGTGGCGGTGGACATAAGCAGACCTACCGGATCGTCGACTTCAAGCGTCGCGGCAAGCCGGGCGTGGCGGCGACCGTGGAGCGGATCGAGTATGATCCGAACCGCACCGCCTTCATTGCTCTGCTCAAGTACGCCGATGGCGAGCAGGCCTACATCCTGGCGCCGCAGCGCCTGGCGGTTGGCGACAGCGTCATCTCCGGCGACCAGGTCGACATCAAGCCCGGCAATGCTTCGCCAATGGGCGCGATGCCGATCGGCACCATCGTCCACAATGTCGAGCTCAAGATCGGCAAGGGCGGGGCGCTGGCGCGGTCTGCGGGCAACTACGCCCAGATCGTCGGTCGCGACCAGGGCTATGTCATCGTCCGCCTGAACTCGGGCGAGCAGCGCCTGATCAGCGGCCTGTGCTATGCTACGGTGGGCGCGGTTTCGAACCCCGACCACATGAACACCAACATGGGCAAAGCCGGTCGCTCACGCTGGCTCGGCCGTCGTCCGCATAACCGCGGCGTCTCGATGAACCCGGTCGACCACCCGCATGGTGGTGGTGAGGGTCGTACCTCGGGCGGTCGTCACCCGGTCACGCCGTGGGGACTGCCGACCAAGGGGAAGAAGACCCGCTCGAATAAGCGGACCGATACGTTCATCGTGTCGAGCCGTCACGCCCGCAAGAAGAAGAACTGAGGTCCGTCATGGCGCGTTCGATTTGGAAAGGTCCGTTCGTTGACGGATACCTTCTGAAAAAGGCCGAGGTCGCCCGTTCGGCGAGCCGGGCCGAAGTGATCAAGATCTGGAGCCGCCGCTCCACGATCCTCCCGCAGTTCGTCGGTCTGACGTTCGGCGTCTACAACGGTCACAAGCATGTGCCGGTGAACGTGTCCGAGGAAATGGTGGGCCACAAGTTCGGCGAGTTCTCGCCGACGCGCACCTTCCACGGCCACGCTGCCGACAAGAAGGCGAAGAGGAAGTAAGCCATGGGTAAGCCATCCGCCCCCCGTGCGCTGCCGGAGAACGAAGCCGTTGCGGTTGCCCGCAACCTTCGCGTCAGCCCGCAGAAGCTGAACCTCGTCGCTCAGCTCATCCGTGGCAAGAAGGTCTCGACCGCGCTCGCCGATCTCGAGTTCTCGCGCAAGCGGATCTCGCTCGACGTTCGCAAGTGCCTGCAGAGCGCCATCGCCAACGCCGAGAACAATCATGATCTCGACGTCGACGATCTCGTCGTTGCGCAGGCTTTCGTCGGCAAGGCCCTGGTCATGAAGCGCTTCCACGCCCGCGCTCGCGGCCGTGGAGCCCGGATCATGAAGCCCTTCGCGAACATCACGATCGTGGTGCGCGAAGTCCAGACGGCCAAGGCCTGAGGAGAGAACGATGGGTCAGAAAATCAATCCGATCGGCCTTCGCCTCGGCATCAACCGCACCTGGGACTCGCGCTGGTTCGCGCAGAAGGGTGAGTACGGTCAGCTGCTGCACGAAGACATGAAGATCCGCGCCGCGCTGATGAAGCTCCTGAAGCAGGCGGCGGTCTCCAAGATCATCATCGAGCGCCCGCACAAGAAGTGCCGCGTCACCATCCACTCGGCTCGTCCGGGCGTGGTGATCGGCAAGAAGGGCGCCGATATCGAGAAGCTGCGCAAGGAAGTCTCGAAGCTGACCAAGGCCGATGTGACGATCAACATCGTCGAGGTCCGTAAGCCCGAGATCGACGCCACCCTCGTGGCCGACTCCATCGCGCAGCAGCTCGAGCGTCGCGTCGCGTTCCGCCGCGCCATGAAGCGGGCCGTTCAGTCGGCCATGCGTCTGGGCGCCGAGGGCATCCGCATCAACTGCTCGGGCCGCCTCGGCGGCGCGGAAATTGCGCGCCTGGAATGGTACCGCGAAGGCCGCGTGCCGCTGCACACGCTGCGCGCCGATGTGGATTACGGTGTCGGCACCGCCTTCACCACCTACGGCACGTGCGGCATCAAGGTCTGGATCTTCAAGGGCGAGATCCTCGAACACGACCCGATGGCCCAGGACAAGCGTCTCTCTGACGAAGGTGGTCGCTCCGGCGGTCGCGATCGTCGCGAGCAGGCTGCGTAAGGCTGATCGAGAAGAGCCATGTTGCAACCAAAGCGAACCAAGTTCCGCAAGCAGTTCAAGGGACGCATCTCCGGCGTTGCCAAGGGCGGCACGGACCTCAATTTCGGCCAGTTCGGCCTGAAGGCCCTGATGCCTGAGCGCGTCACTGCCCGTCAGATCGAAGCCGCCCGTCGCGCGATCACTCGCGCCATGAAGCGTGCTGGCCGCGTCTGGATCCGGATTTTCCCGGACGTGCCAGTTTCGAAGAAGCCGACCGAAGTCCGCATGGGCAAGGGCAAGGGCGCGCCTGAATTTTGGGCAGCCAAGGTCAAGCCTGGGCGAATCATGTTCGAGATCGACGGGGTGGAAGAGGAGACGGCGCGCGAGGCGCTTCGTCTCGGCGCCGCCAAGCTGCCGATCAAGACCCGCTTCATCCAGCGCATCGCCGAGTAAGGAGGGCGACATGAAAGCTACGCAACGCCTGTCCGATCTCAAGGTGATGAGTGTCGACCAGCTCCAGGACGAACTCCTGAAGCTGAAGAAGGAGCAGTTTAACCTGCGTTTCCAACGCGCTACCGGCCAGCTCGAGAATACCGCTCGGGTGACTGAGGTGCGCAAGGATATCGCTCGCATCAAGACGCTGCAGCGGTCGAAGACCGTTGCGGCGAGCGCCTGAGGAGTAGGACAATGCCGAAGCGCGTGCTGCAGGGCGTCGTCGTTAGCGACAAGCAGAACAAAACTGTTGTGGTGAAGGTCGAGCGGCGTTATACGCACCCGCTCCTCAAGAAGACCGTTCGCCGGACCAAGAACTACCACGCCCACGACGAGGCGCAGACGTTCAAGGTTGGGGATTCGGTCTGGATTGAGGAATCCAAGCCCATTTCCAAGCTGAAAAGCTGGGTTGTGCTCGACAACGCTCCTAAGGCGTAAGTCACTTTATTGAGGCCAGGGGGCGATCGACCCCCGTCAGTCGTAGTCCGGGTCGGCGCTGACGCCGTGCCCGGAAACCGCGCTGATACAGTTTGGAAGGATCAAGGCCATGATCCAGGTGCAGACGAATCTCGAGGTCGCGGATAACTCCGGCGCCCGTCGTGTGATGTGCATCAAGGTTCTCGGCGGGTCGAAGCGGAAATACGCCGGTGTCGGTGATATTATCGTCGTTTCGATCAAGGAAGCCATTCCCCGCGGCCGCGTGAAGAAGGGCGACGTCATGAAGGCGGTCGTCGTTCGGACCGCCAAGGACGTGAAGCGCGCCGATGGTTCGGTGATCCGGTTCGACCGCAATGCGGCCGTGCTGATCAACAACCAGAAGGAGCCGGTGGGCACCCGTATCTTCGGACCGGTTCCGCGCGAACTTCGCGCCAAGAACCACATGAAGATCATCTCGCTTGCGCCAGAGGTGCTGTGATGGCTGCGAAGATCAAGAAGGGCGACAAGGTCGTCGTGTTGGCCGGCCGTGACAAGGGCAAGGCCGGCGAAGTGCTCCAGGTGCTGCCGAAGGATGCCCGCGCCGTGGTGCGTGGCGTCAACCTCGTGAAGAAGCACACCAAGGCCTCGGCGCAGTCCGAGGGTGGCATTATCAGCAAGGAGGCCACGATCGATCTGTCGAACCTGGCCGTCGCCGATCCTAAGGACGGCAAGCCGACCCGCGTCGGTTTCAAGGTGCTCGATGACGGCCGCAAGGTGCGTTTCGCCAAGCGTTCGGGAGATCTGATCGATGGCTGAGAATCAGCAGGCGGCTCTCACGCCGCGCATGAAGAAGCATTACGAGGACGTCGTTCGTCCGGCGATGATCGCCGAGTTCGGCTACAAGAACGTGATGGAAGTGCCGACGATCGAGAAGGTCGTCATCAACATGGGCGTGGGCGAAGCGACGGCCGACCGTAAGAAGGTCGACAGTGCTGCCGGCGACCTCGCCATGATCGCCGGTCAGAGGCCGGTCATCACCAAGTCCCGCCTCGCCATCGCCGGCTTCAAGCTGCGCGAGAACATGGCGGTTGGCTGCAAGGTCACGCTGCGCAAGACCAAGATGTTCGAGTTCGTCGACCGGCTCGTCACCATCGCCTTGCCGCGCGTGCGCGACTTCCGTGGTCTCAACCCGAAGTCGTTCGACGGGCGCGGCAACTTTGCGCTCGGCATCAAGGAGCACATCGTGTTCCCTGAGATCAATTACGACAAGGTCGACCAGGTCTGGGGCATGGACGTGATCGTCTGCACGACTGCGAAGTCGGACGACGAAGCGCGCGCCTTGCTCAAGCACTTCAACTTCCCGTTCCGGCAGTGAGCCTTACCGCTCATACGCGGAAACCAGGAGAGATCGATGGCTAAGAAAAGCTCCGTCGAGAAGAACGAACACCGCAGGCAGCTCGTGAAGAAGTACGCGGGCAAGCGGGCGCGTCTTCTCGCGATCGCGAATGACGAGAGCCAGTCTATGGACGAGCGCTTCCTTGCTCGCCTCAAGCTGGCTGAACTGCCGCGCAACTCGGCTGCAAACCGGGTGCGCAACCGCTGCGAAGTGACCGGCCGTCCGCGCGCCGTGTATCGCAAGCTGAAGATGTCGCGCGTTGCTTTGCGCGAGCTCGGCAACAAGGGGCTGGTTCCCGGCCTCGTCAAGTCGAGCTGGTGAGGAGGACGCATCATGGCGATCATTGATCCGCTTGGCGATATGCTGACCCGCATCCGCAATGCGCAGATGCGGCGCAAGTCGCGCGTGACCACCCCGGGCTCCAAGCTGCGTGCCCGCGTGCTCGACGTGCTTCAGGCCGAGGGTTACATCCGCGGCTATTCCACGACCGAGTTCGGCAATGGCCGGACCGAGTTCGACATCGAGCTGAAGTACCATGAGGGACAGCCGGTCATCCGCGCCATCTCTCGGGTCTCGAAGCCCGGCCGCCGCGTCTACTCTTCGGTGGACACGATGCCGCGCGTGGCCGACGGCCTCGGCGTGACCATCGTCTCCACGCCGAAGGGCGTGATGCCCGATCATCTTGCCCGCGAGCAGAACGTGGGCGGCGAAGTGCTTTGCAAGGTCTTCTGACCTTCTGCGCCGCTCATCAGGAGAAATCCAATGTCTCGTATCGGTAAAAAGCCTGTTCCGGTTCCCGCTGGCGTCACCGCCAACGTGTCCGGCCAGCTCGTGAGCATCAAGGGCTCGAAGGGGGAACTCTCCTTCTCCGTGCCCGATGATGTCTCGGTCGCGCTTGAGAACGGCGCCATCGCCGTTCAGCCGCGCTCGCAGAGCAAGCGTGCGCGCTCGCTCTGGGGCACGTCCCGGGCTCGCGTCGCCAATCTGGTGACGGGCGTCACCAACGGCTTCGAGAAGAAGCTTGAGATCAACGGCGTCGGCTACAAGGCCGCCGTCACCGGCAAGGTGCTCAAGCTGTCGCTCGGCTACAGCCACGACATCGACTATGCGATCCCGGCAGGGGTCGCGATCGTCACGCCGAAGCCGACTGAAATCGTCATCACCGGCATCGACAAGCAGGTGGTCGGCCAGACCGCCGCTGAGATCCGCGACTATCGCGGTCCCGAGCCCTACAAGGGCAAGGGCGTCAAGTACGCCGGCGAGTTCATCTTCCGCAAGGAAGGGAAGAAGAAGTAAGGACGCGAGCCATGAGCAAGCAGACAGAAAATACTGCGCGCCGTCGGGCCCGTGTCCGTCGCGCCATCAAGGCGGTCGCCAATGGCCGCGCTCGCCTGTCGGTGCATCGCACCGGCAAGCAGATCTATGCTCAGGTCATCGACGACGCGAAGGGCATCACCCTCGCGTCGGCCTCGAGCCTGGACAAGGACATCCGCGGCGACATCAAGTCGGGTGCGAATGTCGAGGCTGCGGCCACGATCGGCAAGCTGGTTGCCGAGCGTGCGGTCAAGGCCGGCGTGAAGGACGTGGTCTTCGATCGCGGCTCCTACATGTACCATGGTCGCGTCAAGGCGCTGGCCGATGCGGCTCGCGAGGGCGGGCTGAACTTCTGACATCCCATCCGGGATGCTCGAGCGAGCGGCGCTGCATCAGGCAGCGTCCGCGCAAGTAAGAGGATGACATGGCGAGAGAACCTCGTGACCGTCAGGATCGCGAAGAGCGCGATTCCGAATTCGTGGATCGTCTGGTCCACATCAACCGCGTCGCCAAGGTGGTGAAGGGCGGCCGTCGTTTCGGCTTTGCTGCCCTCGTCGTCGTCGGTGACCAGAAGGGCCGCGTCGGCTTCGGCCATGGCAAGGCTCGCGAAGTGCCGGAAGCCATCCGCAAGGCGACGGAAGCCGCCAAGCGCGGGCTCGTCCGCATTCCGCTGCGCGAAGGCCGCACGCTCCATCACGACGTCCAGGGCCGCCACGGCGCGGGTCGCGTTGTGCTGCGCGCTGCTCCGGCCGGTACCGGCATCATCGCCGGCGGCCCCATGCGCGCCGTCTTCGAGGCGGTCGGCATGCAGGATGTCGTGTCGAAGTCGCTCGGCTCGTCGAACCCCTACAACCTCGTGCGCGCCACCTTCTCGGCGCTCAAGAACGAGGACAGCCCGCGTGGCGTCGCCGCGCGCCGCAGCCTGAAGGTTTCGGCCCTGCAGTCGCGTCGTCGCGATGCCGGCACCGACGCCGCGGCCGAAGCGTGAGGGCTGCACCATGGCAAAAGCTGAAAAGACCGTGGTCATCGAGCAGATCGGTAGCCCGATCCGCCGTGAGGCCTCGCAGCGCCAGACCCTGATCGGTCTCGGCCTGAACAAGATCCGCCGCCAATCGACCCTGCAGGACACCGCTTCCGTCCGTGGCATGATCGAGAAGGTCAAGCACCTCGTCCGCGTCGTCGACGCGAAGTGAGGGGGATTGTCCGATGAAACTCACAGACATTCGTGACAACGAAGGCGCCCACAAGTCCCGCATCCGTGTCGGCCGTGGTATCGGCTCCGGCAAGGGCAAGACTGGTGGCCGCGGCGTCAAGGGTCAGAAGGCCCGTGCCGGTGTGGCGGTCAAGGGCTTCGAAGGCGGTCAGATGCCGCTTTATCGTCGCCTGCCGAAGCGCGGCTTCCACAACCTCTTCGCCAAGGAACTGAACGAGGTCAATCTCGGTCGGATCCAGCAGGCGGTTGAGGCCGGCAAGCTCGACGGCAAGAGCGTTGTCACCATCGAGGCGCTGGTTTCGGCCGGCGTGATCTCGAAGGCGGCACCTGACGGCGTCAAGATCCTCGGCGTCGGCGAACTGAAGACGAAGCTTGCTTTCGAAGTGGCCGGCGCGTCGAAGTCGGCGGTCGAGGCCATCGAAAAGGCTGGCGGCTCGGTCAAGATCCTGGCGGCTGCTGCTTCACAGGCGTGACAGCGACGCTTACATGAGCGATTGCGAACGGCGGCCAGGCCAGAAGCCTAGGCCGCCGTTCGACTGTTTGACGTTTATTCCGATCAAGGACCGGACGCATGGCATCGGCGGCTGAACAGCTTGCGGCAAACCTGAATTTCGGCGCGCTCGCGAAGGCGGACGAGCTCAAGAAGCGGATCTGGTTCACGCTGGGTGCGCTCATCGTCTACCGGCTCGGTACCTATATCCCGCTGCCGGGAATGAACCCCGACGCCGTTGCCGACCTGTTCAAACAGTCGCAGACCGGCGTGCTCGGCCTGTTCAACATGTTTTCGGGCGGTGCCGTCGGGCGACTGGCGATCTTTGCGCTCGCCATCATGCCCTATATCTCGGCCTCGATCATCATCCAGCTCCTGTCGAGCGTGGTGCCGACCTTCGAGGCGCTGAAGAAGGAAGGCGAGCAGGGCCGCAAGGTCCTCAACCAGTACACCCGCTACCTGACCCTCGTGCTGGCCGTGTTCCAGGCCTATGGCATCGGCGTTGGCCTGCAGGGGTCCGGCAATCTGGTGCTCGAGCCTGGTCCGTTCTTCCTGCTCTCGACGACGATCACGCTGGTCGGCGGCACGATGTTCCTGCTCTGGCTCGGTGAACAGATCACCAGCCGCGGCATCGGCAACGGCACCTCGATGATCATCTTCTCGGGCATCATCGCCGAGTTCCCGTCGCAGCTCGCCCAGACCCTCGAACTTGGCCGTCAGGGCGCGATTTCGACCGGCCTGCTGCTGCTGATCCTGGTCATGGCCATCTGCGTCATCGCCTTCTGCGTGTTCATGGAGCGCGCCCAGCGCCGCCTGTTGATCAACTATCCCAAGCGCCAGGTCGGCAACCGCATGTATGAGGGCCAGACCTCGTTCCTGCCGTTGAAGCTCAACACGTCAGGCGTCATCCCGCCGATCTTTGCTTCGTCGCTGCTGCTGCTGCCGACGACGATCGCCAGCTTCTCGCAGGCCTCGGGCGGCACCGGCATGCTGTCGACCGTCGCGACCTATCTGGCGCATGGCCGGCCGCTGTTCATGATCCTCTACGCGGCGCTGATCATCTTCTTCTGCTTCTTCTACACCGCCATCGTGTTCAATCCGGTCGAGACGGCGGACAACCTCAAGAAGCATGGCGGCTTCATGCCGGGCATCCGGCCGGGCGAGCGCACCGCCGAACATATCGACCGCGTGCTGACCCGGATCACCGTTCTCGGCGCAGGCTATCTGACTATTGTCTGCCTTATCCCCGAGTTCATGATCACGTATGCCCAGATTCCGATCATCCTCCTGGGCGGCACCTCGCTGCTCATCGTGGTGACGACAACGATGGATACCGTGGCGCAGGTTCACGGACATCTGCTGGCCCACCAGTATGAGGGGCTGGTCAAGAAGGCGAAGTTGCGAGGGGCGAGGCGCTGATGCGATTGATCTTCCTGGGGCCGCCGGGGGCGGGCAAGGGTACTCAGGCAACCCGTATCGTCGAGAAGCATGGCATTCCGCAGCTCTCGACGGGAGACATGCTGCGGGCCGCGGTTGCGGCCGGGACGCCGGTGGGGCTCAAGGCCAAGGCGGTGATGGATGCCGGCGGGCTGGTCTCGGACGATATCGTCATCGGGATCGTTGCCGATCGCATCGAGGAGCCGGACGCCAAGCGGGGATTCATCCTCGACGGTTTTCCGCGCACGCTGGCCCAGGCCGAGGCGCTCGACGCCATGCTGGAGCAGAAGGGGCTGAAGCTCGACGCCGTGCTGGAGCTCACGGTCGATCAGGACAAGCTCGTCGACCGGATCATTCGCCGCGCCGAAGAGGCCAAGGCGGCCGGGCAACCGGTGCGCAAGGATGACGATCCGGTGGTCTTCAAGACCCGGCTCGAAGCCTATAACCGCGATACCGCGGTGGTCGCGCCCTATTATTCGAAGCGTGGTCAGCTCACCGCCATCGACGGCATGAAGCCGATCGACGAGGTGACGGGCGCGATCTGCAAGGCGCTCGGCGCCTAGCAATGCGCTGGTACGGGTTCGGCATCGGGCTCGTGCTTCCGACCGTGGCCGGCAGACCGCTGGCCCGGCAGGAGCGGGCCTCGAGAAAGCTGGCATGTTTCTTGGGGTTGGCGGGTTGACTCAAGGGCTTCAACCGACTAACGACCCTCATCCGGTTGCATGTGGCGATGCCGTTACCTTCGTGAGAAGGGGCGACGTCGCGTTCTCGCATGGAGCCGACTCAACGCTCGCAGGGGCCGGCCTCCACCGGACGCGGGTAGGTTTTCACTGCCGGGCAGCCATCGGGCGCCTCGGCCGACAATGGAGAAGAGACCATGGCTCGTATCGCGGGCGTTAACATTCCGACCGGCAAGCGCGTCGTCATCGGCTTGCAGTATATCCACGGCATCGGTGCCCAGAAGGCCAAGGAAATCTGCCAGAAGGTTGGCATTGCCGACGAGCGTCGCGTCAACCAGCTGACCGACGCCGAGGTGCTCCAGATCCGCGAGACGATCGACCGCGACTATCTGGTCGAGGGCGACCTGCGTCGCGAAGTTTCGATGAACATCAAGCGCCTGATGGATCTCGGCTGCTATCGCGGCCTGCGCCATCGCCGCTCACTGCCGGTCCGTGGTCAGCGCACGCATACCAATGCGCGCACCCGCAAGGGCAAGGCCAAGCCGATCGCCGGCAAGAAGAAGTGAGTTTCGGCGGGCCGGTCATCCGGCCCGCTGTCTGTGCGTCGCCTGACCCGTTTAGGGGGCAGGCGACATCCCCAGCGCCTGGCATGACGGGCGCGCTCGAAGGATGAAAGAAAGAGACTATGGCCAAGGAAGCCCAGCGCGTTCGTCGTCGTGAACGCAAGAACATCGTTTCCGGCGTTGCGCATGTGAACGCCTCGTTCAACAACACCATGATCACCATCACCGACGCCCAGGGCAACACGATCTCGTGGTCGTCCGCCGGCACCATGGGCTTCAAGGGTTCGCGCAAGTCGACCCCCTATGCCGCCCAGGTCGCGGCCGAGGATGCTGCCCGCAAGGCTGCCGAGCACGGCATGCGCACCCTCGAAGTCGAGGTGACGGGCCCGGGTTCGGGGCGTGAATCGGCTCTGCGCGCCCTTCAGGCCGCCGGCTTCACCGTGACCTCGATCCGCGACGTGACGCCCATCCCGCACAATGGCTGCCGGCCGCGCAAGCGCCGTCGCGTCTGACGCGCGGATTGGATTGCGGCGCTCGCACTGGCGAGCGCCGGTACGGGGCGGCCCGTCGCCGCCGAGAGATGAAGCACCAGGAGTGCGGTCGTGATCAGCAAGAACTGGCAGGATTTGTCCAAGCCGAACAAGCTCGAAATCAAGGTCGGAGACGACCCCAAGCGCCATGCTACCGTGATCGCTCGTCCGCTCGAGCGCGGCTTCGGCATGACGCTCGGCAACGCGCTGCGGCGCGTGCTGCTCTCCTCGCTCCAGGGCGCTGCGGTCACCGCCGTCCAGATCGACGGCGTGCTGCATGAGTTCTCGTCGATTCCGGGCGTGCGCGAAGACGTCACCGACATCGTCCTCAACATCAAGGCGATTGCCGTCAAGATGCAGGGCGAGGGCCCCAAGCGCATGACCCTGCGCAAGTCCGGCCCGGGCACCGTCACCGCCGGAGACATCAACACCGTCGGCGATGTGTCGATCCTGAACCCCGATCTCGTGCTCTGCACGCTGGACGAGGGTGCGGAGATCCGCATGGAGTTCACGGTCAATACCGGCAAGGGCTATGTCCCCTCCGAGCAGAACCGTCCTGAGGATGCACCGATCGGCCTGATCCCGGTCGACAGCCTCTACTCGCCGGTCAAGAAGGTCTCCTATCGCGTCGAGAACACCCGTGAGGGCCAGAATCTCGACCGCGACATGCTGACCCTGCAGATCGAGACCAACGGCTCGGTCACCCCCGAGGATGCGCTGGCGCTCGCCGCCCGCATCCTGCAGGACCAGCTCGCCGTCTTCATCACCTTCGAGGAGCCGCGCAAGGAAGAGGCCGTCTCGACCGCGCCGCAGCTGCCCTTCAACCCGGCGCTGCTCAAGAAGGTCGACGAGCTCGAGCTTTCGGTGCGTTCGGCGAACTGCCTGAAGAACGACAACATCGTCTATATCGGCGACCTGATCCAGAAGTCGGAAGGCGAAATGCTTCGCACCCCGAACTTCGGCCGCAAGTCGCTGAACGAGATCAAGGAAGTGCTCGCGACCATGGGCCTCCACCTCGGCATGGACGTCACCGGCTGGCCGCCGGAGAACATCGAAGAGCTGGCGAAGCGCTTCGAGGAGCATTACTGATCCCGCCGGCGCGGAGTTCGTCTCCGCGCCTGTTTCCCGCACGGTGCGTGAGCGCCGGAGCATAATGAACGGCCGTACCGTGGCACGGCGGCCGTAATCACAGGAGAGCCAAATGCGTCACGGTTTCCGCGGTCGTCGTTTCAACCGCTCGGTTGAGCATCGCAAGGCGATGTTCGCCAACATGTCCCAGGCCCTGATCAAGCACGAGCAGATCACCACCACGCTGCCGAAGGCGAAGGACCTGCGTCCGGTCGTCGAGAAGTTGGTGACGCTCGCCAAGCGCGGCGACCTGCACGCCCGCCGCCAGGCGATCGCGCAGATCAAGGATGTCGCGCTCGTCGGCAAGCTCTTCGCGGTCCTCGGCCCGCGCTACAAGGAGCGCAACGGCGGCTATCTGCGTATCATGAAGGCCGGCTTCCGCTTCGGCGACAACGCCCCGCTCGCCGTGATCGAGTTCGTCGATCGCGATGTCGATGCCAAGGGCAAGGACTCCGGCCCGGTCTTCACGGCTGACGACGAAGCCGCCTGAGCAAGGCTGCTTCCCCGGAGATTCGAAAGGCGGCCGTGAGGCCGCCTTTTCTTTTGCGCGGAAGCCAGGGAGGCGCGACCTGGATGTGGGCCTCTGCGATGATGCATGGCCACCGCCCGGCGGGGGGCGAGCGCCATTGGTGATGTGAAATGAAGGCCCCCGCGCGGGTCGCGGATGACGTTCGTCGACCGGCCCGGATCGGGACGGCCATCAAGGGTGGGATGCCCAGAGCTTCGTCCCAGGCGACAGGCGGGGCATCGCGTTTCGCGTCAGAAGGCGCTGGATCGGCGACTGATACCGAAGATTATTGCTCGAAACGCTGCTTGTGCGCCACAAAGCGCAATGGTCAAGCTTCCCCTGCGAAAACCGCCCGCAAGAGGCGGCCCCGGAGGGAGAGACTGATGATTTCAAGACTATTGACCACGCGGCGGCTAGCGCTGACGGCGATGTTGGCGCTGGCGGTTCCCGCCCTGGCGCAGGACGGCTATCCCAACAAGCCGATCACCATGATCGTGCCATTCGCCGCGGGGGGCTCCTCCGACGTGATCGCACGGCTCGTCGGCGACGAGATGGGGCGGGTGCTCGGCCAGCGCATCGTCATGGAGAACATGGCGGGGGCGGGGGGAGCGACGGCGCTGACGCGCGCCGCCAAGGCCGATCCTGATGGCTATACCATCGTCATCGGCAATAGCGGCACCAATGCCGCGTCCTATTCGATCTATCCGGATCTGAAATACACTCAGGCCGATTTCGCTCCGATCGGCCTCGTCGCCAAGACATCGCCGATGATTGCGCTCAAGCTCGATTTTCCGGCCAAGAACCTGATGGAGTTCGTCGACTATGCCAAGAAGAACCCCGGCAAGGTCAGCCTCGGGCACGCCGGCGTCGGTTCGTCGAATTATCTGATTTGCAGGAACTTCATCAAGGCGGCCGGCGTTGAGGTCGCGCTCGTCAGTTATCGCGGCGCAGGGCCGGCTTTGAACGACCTGATGGGCGGGCAGATCGACGGCGTCTGCGATGCTGCAACCTCGCTCTCGGGCGCGGTGCAGGGTGCCAAGGTCAAGGCGCTCGTGGTCGCGACACCGAGCCGGCTCGACAGCCTTCCGGATGTGCCAACCTCAAGGGAGGCCGGGCTGCCGGCATTCGAGGCCCAGGGCTGGAATGCGCTCTTCGGTCCGAAGAGCTTGCCTGAGCCGATCGTCACCAAGCTGAACCAGGCTTTGCGGACAGCGCTTGCGAGCCCGAACCTGCAGTCTCGTTTCAAGGAGCTTTCGTCCGTGCTGCCCGCAGAGAACGAACTCACGCCTGCCCATGTCGGCGCGATGGTTCCGGGCGAGATCGAGAAGTACAAGATTCTGCTTCAGGACAAGTGAGGCGTTCTCCCTATGCTCGCTGGCGGGCAAGCTCGCCAGCGAGATCCAGCAACACGTCGGCAGGCTGAACCTGGAGATCGGCCTCTGGCGTGACACCGTAGAGACCGAAGATGAAGTTGGTGGTCTCGTCATGCTCGGCGAGGCCCATCGACCAGTTCTGGAAGCTCCGGGCCGCAATCTGCTCTTCGGCCAGCAGGCGGATCCCGGTGTGGCGCGGATCGACCACGATCCGGCCATATGTCTCCGCGACATTGCGGGCCTCGCCTTCGAGCACCTGCGCGAAGGCCCCGGGCGTCACCAGGAGAAATCCCGTCACCTCGTTCTGTACGTTCAGCCGAAGGGCGCTGGCGATCATCTTGCCAACCTCCTCACTGCGATTGGCCTCGACGAGGCGACTCCGGCTGGCATAAACAAGACGTATCAGACTCAAGGGACCAGCTCCTTTCGCGGATCTTTGCTCGACTAACCCGATCGATGATCCGGATGTCGCCAATGGCGTCGCGGGCGAAGAGATTTCCCGGGAATGGTTCGTATTGGAAGACTTGGAACGCCGCCAGCGGTGTTTTGTTTCAGCGTGGAGACAGGAATGAAGCGCGGAATCATGCCGGTCCGTTTCGGAAGAACTGCCTTACCGGCCGCCTTGATGCTCTTTGCAGGCCTTGCTCCGCTGCCATTGCTTGCGCAGGCGCGGCAGGTTCCGGAAACCCGTCAGCAGGTTCAGCTTTCCTTTGCGCCGATCGTGCAGAAAACTGCCGGATCGGTCGTGAATGTCTATGGTGCTCGCGTCGAGCGTCGGGCTCAGAATCCTTTCATGGACGATCCGTTCTTCCGCCGCTTCTTTGGCGATGACGGGTTCGGCGTTCCGCGCGAACGCGTGCAACGATCGCTTGGCTCGGGCGTGATCGTTGATGCGAGCGGGCTCGTGGTCACCAATAACCACGTCATCGAGGGCATGAGCGAGGTCAAGGTTGCCTTTGCGGACAAGCGCGAGCTGGAAGCGACGATCGTCCTGCGCGACCCACGCACCGATCTTGCCGTGCTGAAGCTGAACGGCGCCAAGGATTTGCGCCCGATCGATCTTGCCGATTCCGACCAGCTCCAGGTCGGCGATATCGTTCTTGCGATCGGCAACCCCTTCGGTGTTGGCCAGACCGTGACACAGGGCATCGTTTCGGCGCTGGCACGCACGCAGGTCGGGGTTGCCGATGCGCAGTCCTTCATCCAGACCGATGCGGCGATCAATCCGGGTAACTCCGGCGGCGCGCTGGTCGACATGGAAGGGCGGCTGATCGGCATCAACACCGCGATCTTCTCGCGCTCGGGCGGCAGCCACGGCATCGGTTTTGCGATCCCTTCCTCTATGGTTCGCGTCGTCGTCGACAGCGCCAAGGCGGGCGCTGCCTCGGTGCGCCGGCCGTGGTTCGGCGCCAGGCTGCAGGCGCTGACGGCCGATGTCGCCGACGGGCTTGGGCTCGACCGCCCGGCGGGTTCTGTCGTTGCCAGCGTCGTCGAGAAGGGGCCTGCTGCCGAAGGCGGGCTCAAGCGTTCGGACGTCATCCTCGCGCTCGACGGTGTGGCCGTCGATGATCCCGAGGCCTTCGGCTATCGTTTCGCGACCCGCCCGATCGGCGGTACAACCTCTCTGACCGTACTTCGAGCCGGTAAGCGGCTGGTGGTTCCGGTGAAACTCGTCCCGGCGCCCGAGACACGACCGCGCGAATCCGTGGCGCTCTCGGGCCGCACACCGCTTTCAGGGCTGACGGTGCTCAATCTGTCGCCGGCGGTTGCCGAGGAGCTTTCGATCGATGCCGGAACCGAAGGCGTCGTGGTCAGTGCCATCGAGGAGGGCAGCCTCGCAGCTCGCGTCGGCTTCCAGAAGGGCGACATCATCCTTGCCCTGAACGGAGAACGCATGGAGCGCTCACGCGATGTCGAGGCGGCCCTGCGCCAGCGCAAGCGCGCCTGGGAGGTGACGATCTCGCGCGCCGGACAGACCGTGACGTCGGTCTTCCCGGGGTGAGCGACCTCTTTTCCGCTTCTGGCCTCGACAAGGCGGGGCCGCGCCCGCTTGCCGACCGTTTGCGGCCGACGACGCTGGCCGAGGTCACAGGGCAGGAGCATCTGACGGGTCCTGATGGTGCGCTCACGCGGCTGCTGGCCTCGGGTTCGATTGGCAGCCTGATCTTCTGGGGTCCGCCCGGCACCGGGAAGACGACGGTCGCGCGCCTCCTCGCCGGTGCCGTCGATCTCGGTTTCGAGCAGATCAGCGCGATCTTTTCCGGGATCGCGGACCTCAAGAAGGTGTTCGAGACGGCGCGGGGACGACGACTGGGAGGCAAGGGCACGCTGCTCTTCGTCGACGAGATCCATCGCTTCAACCGCACTCAGCTCGATGCGTTCCTGCCCGTCATGGAGGACGGCACGATCACGCTCGTCGGTGCGACCACCGAGAATCCCTCCTTCGCGCTCAACGCCGCACTTCTGTCGCGGGCACGGGTGCTGACGTTCCAATCCCTCGACGAGAATGCGCTGCTCTTTCTGCTCGGCCGGGCCGAGGTGCTGGAGAACAAGGACCTGCCGTTGACGCCGGAGGCGCGGCTGGCGGTTGCCCGCTTTGCCGACGGAGACGGGAGGGCGGCACTGACGCTGGCCGAGGAAATCTGGCGTGCCGCCAAGCCGGGCGAGATTTTCGACGAAGCCGGTCTTGCCGAGGTGATCCAGCGTCGCGCACCGATTTACGACAAGGCGCAGGACGGCCATTACAATCTGATCTCGGCACTGCACAAGACGATCCGCGGCTCCGATCCGGATGCTGCCCTCTATTACTTTGCCCGGATGCTCGATGCTGGCGAGGATCCACGTTTCCTGGCGCGGCGGCTGGTGCGCATGGCTGTCGAGGATATTGGGCTCGCCGACCCGCAGGCGCTCGTCCATGCCCGCGCCGCAGCCGAGACCTATGAACAGCTAGGCTCGCCCGAAGGCGAACTCGCGCTCGCCAATACGGTGATTTATCTGGCGACGGCGCCGAAATCGAACGCCGCCTATATCGCCTACAAGGCGGCGCGGCGCGCCGCCAAGGAGGGCGGCTCGCTGATGCCGCCCAAGACCATTCTCAACGCCCCGACGAAGCTGATGAAGGAAGAGGGCTACGGCGCCGACTACGCCTATGACCACGATGCCCCCGATGCCTTCTCAGGCCAGAACTACTGGCCCGATGCGCTCGGCCGGCAGCACTTCTACGATCCGCCCGAGCGTGGCTTCGAGCGCGAGATCCGGAAACGGCTGGAATACTGGGAAAAGCTCAGGGCCGAGCGCGGCAGGTAGAAGGTTGGATCATCGGTCGGCTTTCCCGAGAATCGCAATCCACTCTTCGGGCCGGGGCGCTAGAACGCGCGCTCTATGAAGACCTGGGTCGAGATCAGACGCCCCGCCAGCCCGGCCGCGACCTGCCGCCCCGTCAGCGATATCCGGGCCTGAGCGATCGACGCTTCGATCCCCGCCTTGAGACCCTCGACCGGAGTCCAGACCAGATTGGCGGCGGCGCGGTCGATGCTGATCTTGCCCTTGGCCTGGTCGATCAGCGGAACCGATAGCTGGTAGCGGCTGACGTAAAAGTTGGTCGCGATCTCGTCGGTCCATTCCCGACCGATGACAAGGGCAGTCGAGAAGCCGCGGGTCGGGTCGCTGCCGAGCAGCACCGTCCGAACCACGGCGGCGTCCAGTTGCGAGCCGATATAGGGCGCTGCGTCGACGGCGCCTGCAATCTGGGCCGTGATGCTGGTCGGGCGCCCCAGCATCTCGGCCTCATAGGTCACCCCCAGAATTCCGGCGCGTCCCAAGCGGGAGTTTCGGCCGGGGATGTCGCGCAGTGCCAAAGCGCCATGCAACGTCCATGGCCCCGACTGGTAGACGAGCCGTGCCACGCCATCCGGCATGCGGCCGGCCGCAACCGGCAGGGTCGAAGTCGTGCCCAACGCGGGGTCTTCCAGGGCAAGTGTCGCGATCCAGGTCTCCGTCAAGGGCAATTCCAGGGCCAACAGTCCGACAGTCCGACTTGGTACCCGCGTGCTGAAAATGAACTCGTCGCCCGTCCAGAAGCTGAAGCGCGAGGTGTCCAAGCCGAAAATCCAGGGCCCAACCAACACCGTCGCCTCGTCGAAAGTGAGTCCTGCGACATCGTTGACCGGGCTCTGCATGGTGAAGGAGAAGGCGCTGCCGACGCGCAGCCCGGAGGCGAGATCATGCGACGTCGCGATGCGAAGAGACGCGCTTGTCGGAAGGGATGTCAGACTCGACTGCGGCAACGGAAGAGCGCGTGAGGCCCGGAAGCTGTCATTCTGCAGGCCGGCGCTGACGGTGCCCGACACCGAGACGCAGGTGGTCGAGCCGGGCAGGATCAGGCCGGGGATGCTGTCCTCATCCTCGTCATCCTCCTCCTCGTCATCGCTGCTTTCGTCCTCGATTTGCTGCCGGGGATCGGCCTTGCCGACGAAGAGGGGCTCAAGCTCGGTCGGCGTGATCGTGCAACTGCGCGCAAGGCTCGGGGCCCGGGCGCCCTTCAGGCCCTTGGGCGGCGGGAGTGCGACTGCCTCCCCGGTCAGTGCTGCGAAGGCCGGCAAGGCAAGCAAGACCGAGGCTGCGATCGCCCAGGCGCGATGCAGGCAAGGCTTCTCCTCAGCGCGGCCTGTCACGGCGGTCATCGGTGGCGGGCGGCTCCAAGGCTCTGTCGTCGGTGGTCATCTGTCGTCACGGGCTCCGGGTGTGTCAATTGCGCCGTGAGAGGCCGCACTCCCGTGATTGTCGGGGCCTGAGACCGGATTTCGTTTGTGCAGGTCGGGTGTGCTGGCTATTGCAGGACAATGACATCCACGTTTCTCGTCTTCCTGGGCGCCGGCATCGGCGGCGCGCTGCGACACGGCGTCAACTACACCTCGCTGAAATGGCTGGGGACGGGTTTTCCCTATGGCACAATGGCCATCAATATTCTCGGTTCAGGGATCATGGGGCTGATTGTCGGCTGGCTCGCCTTCAAGGCGGGCGAAGGCTGGTCGCAACAGGCGCGCCTCTTCCTAACCACGGGCGTCCTGGGCGGATTCACGACTTTCTCGGCGTTCTCGCTTGAGGCCGTTCTGCTCTGGGAGCGCGGCCAACTGGGGTTCGCCACCATTTATGTTCTGGGCTCCGTCGCGCTGTCTCTGGCAGCGCTGGTCGGTGGGCTCGCACTCGTCCGGGGGCTATCATGAGGCAAGGTGGCAAGGGCTCCGGAAGCAAGGGCTCCGGCAGCAAGGGGCAAGCGGGGCGCGGCGGCAGGCCTCCCGCAGCCGGTGCCGGGAAGAAGCGGCCGAGCCATGACGCGCGCCGGCAAACGCGCGCTTCGGGTCAGGCCAGGCCGGGCGAGGGCGAGGACGTCGCGCGGCGGGCACCGGTTGGCAGGTCGCCAGTGCAACGGGCACAGCGCCCAGCCGGACCGACGCGGGCCGAGGTCAAGGCCGTGACCGCAGAGGTGCTTGCCACCGGCGTTCAGCAACTCGTCGTGACGCCGGACGAGAACGAAATGCGGATCGATCGCTTCCTTGAGACACGCTTTCCGCAGCTGTCCTTCAGTCATATCCAGCGGATCGTCCGGAAGGGCGAGCTGCGCGTCAACGGCAAGCGCGCCGACAGCAAGGACCGGCTCGAGGCCGGCCAGACCGTGCGCATTCCGCCGCTGAAGCTCGAGCAGCAGGCGGAGCGTCCGCGTTCGGTCAAGGCCGATTCCGACACGCTCGAATTCCTGCGTTCGATCACGCTCTACGAGGATGATGATGTCATGGTCCTCAACAAGCCTGCCGGCCTCGCCGTGCAGGGCGGCTCGGGCACCACGCGCCATGTCGACGGCATGCTCGACGCACTGACCGGCAAGGACGGCCAGAAGCCGCGCCTCGTACACCGGCTCGACAAGGATACGTCGGGCTGCCTCGTCATCGCCAAATCGCGTTTTGCGGCGGCGACGCTGGCAAAGACCTTTCGTTCGCGCTCGGCCCGCAAGGTCTACTGGGCGCTGGTTGCTGGCGTCCCGCGCGTCCGGCAGGGCCGGATCTCGACCTATCTTGCCCGCGAGGAAGCCTATGATGGCGATCAGCGGATGGCGGTCGCCAAACATGGCGACGATGGTGCTATGCATGCCGTGACCTATTACGCCGTGGTCGAGACTGCGGCGCAGAAGCTCGGCTGGCTCTCGCTGAAACCGGTGACCGGCCGCACCCATCAGTTGCGTGCGCATGCGGCCCATATCGGCCACCCGATCGTCGGCGATCCTAAATATTTCAACATTCAGAACTGGGAGCTGCCGGGCGGCATCCAGAACAAGCTGCATCTGCTAGCTCGCCGCATCGTGCTGCCGCATCCGCGCGGCAAGGGCACGATCGATGTCAGCGCGCCGCTGCCGCCACATATGCGCCAGTCCTGGAATCTGCTCGGTTTCGAGGACGAGCGCTATGACCCGATCGTGGACGCGCCCGACGAGTAGGTGTTGGCGTGACCTAGCGTAAGAGAACGCTTGCAGAACAAAAGCGGATATGTTCTAATTTTGTTCTCGTCACTCTTACGCAGGTGCTCCCATGACGCGTTTCGCCTTCGTTCTTGCCGGCCTGGCCCTTTCGCTTGCCACATCTGCCGCTGCGCAGTCACCAACCGCTCCACAAGCTGCTGCTGCAGATGAGCCTGTGCCGCGCGTCGAGCGCGCCAAGGCGCGGCAGGATTGTGTCGCCGAACATATTGCGCTGAGTGGCGACGATTTGCGCCAAGCCATGCGCGATTGCATGCAGGCGAAGTTTCCGGGGGTCCAACTCTATGCCCGCGATGGGCTGACGCGCGACGGCAAGCCCACGGCCGTGACGGCGCGTGCCGCCTGCAAGACGGAAGCCGATCAGGGGAGCCTGACTGGCGCCGCGCGGCGCGAAGCACTGGCTGCCTGCTTCAAGGCGAAGCGGCCCGATCTGGCAGCCCGCGCCGAATGTCGCAAGGAGAGCCGCGCGAAGGGGCTCGACGGCGAAGACCTGCGCAAGGCGGTCGCGGATTGCGCCCGCGAGAGCCGGTCATGACGGAGTCGCGCCGGGCGCAGTGGATCGCAGTCGTGATCCACGATAAAGCGCCAGCATGAACCTCGTCATATTCGATCTCGACGGCACGCTGATCGATTCAGCCGCCATCATCCTCGGCGCCCAGGTCGAGACCTTCAAGCGTTGCGGCCTGGTCTATCCAGGCCGCGAGGCAGGGCTCGGCATCGTCGGGCTGACGCTGGATATTGCGCTGATGCAGCTGGCGGGGCTGGAACGCCCCGACGACCAACTGACGGAAACCTACAGAGAGGTATTCGGCGCCATGCGGCGGCAGGCCGAGGCCGATCCAAGCCTCGCCGAGCCGCTCTTCCCGGGCGTTGCGGCTATGCTGGACGCGCTGGTTGCGCGGCCCGATACGGTGCTCGGCATCGCGACCGGCAAGTCCCGTCGGGGCGCGGACTACATCGTCGAGCGCTATGGCTGGCGTCAGCACATGGCGACGATCCAGACGGCCGATGATGCGCCGTCCAAGCCCCATCCCGGTATGATCCTGCAGGCGATGAGGGAAACCGGCGCGCGGCCGGAACGCACCCTGATGGTCGGCGACAGTTCCTTCGATATCCAGATGGCGGTTGCCGCCGGGGTCACGCCGGTTGCCGTCTCCTGGGGCTTCCAGCCTGTGGCATCCCTGCAGGCGCTCGGCGCGCGCCACGTCCTCACCGATTGTGCCGAGTTGACGGACATCATTGACGGGCTCGTGGTGGCTGAGCGGACCTGAGGACAGCGAAGGCGCAGCGAAGTTCCTGCTCCGATCGGGTTCCACAGTCTTTTCGCGCCGACGGATCGGCGCGAAAACTGATCCATGTCACTGTTTCGCTCCTCCGCACCGATGTCCCGGTCGAACTGGAAATCGCCGCAAACAGCGCAGCCGAAACGCCCTCTCCGTAAGAGAGATCCCCTAAGTCCGGTCATCGCGGCGAGGAGGACGACGTGCCGTCGAGCGGAATCCGATTCAGTGCGGGATTTCGACCGCGACCCGATGCATGGGCGGTACTTCAGTAACATCCTCGCAACCACGTCCGATCAGGACCGTTTAACCTGAACAGAAGTTCAGATTTGGCCGTTAACCACCTGCTGGCGGGTGCCGCGTCATGGTGTTCCCACAACAGGAACGCACCGGCGCAAAATAAAGCTGGGCAGGAGTCGAACGATGATTGGTCATGAGCTCCGTGAATTCGTCGATCGCGTGATGGAAAAGCACGCGATCGACGATCAAGACACCAAGATGCTTCAGCGCGAAATCTTGGTCGATAGCGTGATGACGCGCGATGTCATCGATGTTCTGATTGCGCTGGATCGCGCCGTCGTCGCAACCAGTGCGTCCTTCGCCAATTACCTGATCACGCTGGTCGTCGATTTCGCTGTCTGGGAAAGCCGCCCGACAGGCGTGATCGACCGCGAGAAGGCGCATTGGCTGGTGACGACGCTGTCTGCCGGCGACGGCCCGACGGAGACGGCGCGACGCATTGCCTTCGAGATCGTGCGGGAGGCGGATCGCTGCGACGAGATGCTGATCGCCTTCGCCATGCGCAAAAGCACATTCATGGTGCCGGGCCAGCGTCTCGAACGCGTTCTTCGGACGAACTGATCAGGCGGTCACGCACAGCCCGCCGCCCATTCCCGAACTTTCGCATCAGTGGACGCGGGCTGCGGCCTCCAATAAACCCCGACTGTCACAGTGTTTTCAGACAGCCGGGAGACGCCACCCATGTTCACGAAGATTCTGATCGCGAACCGTGGCGAGATCGCCTGCCGTGTCATCAAGACCGCCCGGCGGATGGGCATCAAGACCGTCGCCGTCTATTCGGACGCCGACCGCGACGCGCTCCATGTCGAGATGGCCGATGAGGCCGTGCATGTCGGCGCTGCGCCTGCTGCCGAATCCTATCTGCTGATCGACAGGATCATCGCCGCCTGCAAGACGACGGGGGCAGAGGCCGTCCATCCCGGTTATGGTTTCCTGTCCGAGCGCGAGGCCTTCGCCCAGGCGCTCAAGGATGCGGGTATCGTCTTCATCGGCCCCAATCCCGGCGCGATTGCCGCGATGGGCGACAAGATCGAGTCGAAGAAGGCGGCTGCAGCGGCCAAGGTCTCGACCGTTCCTGGCCATCTCGGCATCATCGAAGATCCTACCGAAGCCGTGAAGATCGCCGACGAGATCGGTTATCCCGTGATGATCAAGGCCTCGGCCGGTGGCGGCGGCAAGGGCATGCGCATTGCCCATTCGGCCGGTGAAGTCGCCGAGGGCTTTGCCCGGGCGAAATCGGAAGCGGCGTCCTCGTTCGGAGACGATCGCGTCTTCATCGAGAAGTTCATCGTCGATCCGCGCCATATCGAGATCCAGGTGCTTGGCGACAAGCACGGCAACGTCATCTATCTCGGCGAGCGCGAGTGCTCGATCCAGCGCCGCAACCAGAAGGTCGTCGAGGAGGCGCCTTCGCCGCTGCTCGACGAGGCGACCCGGCGCAAGATGGGCGAGCAGGCGGTGGCCCTGGCCAAGGCGGTGAATTATGATTCGGCCGGCACGGTCGAGTTCGTCGCGGGGCAGGACCGCTCCTTCTTCTTCCTCGAAATGAACACCCGGCTCCAGGTCGAGCATCCCGTCACTGAGATGATCACCGGCATCGACCTCGTCGAGGAAATGATCCGTGTCGCCTATGGCGAAAGGCTCCGGCTGACGCAGGCCGATGTCAAACTGAATGGCTGGGCTGTCGAATCCCGCGTCTATGCGGAGGATCCGACCCGCAATTTCCTGCCGTCGACGGGCCGGCTGGTGACCTATCGCCCACCGGCCGAAGGACCCGATGGCGAGGCGACCGTCCGCAATGACACGGGTGTCTTCGAAGGCGGCGAGATCTCGATCTATTACGACCCGATGATCGCAAAACTCGTGACCCATGCGCCAACGCGCGAGGCGGCGATCAAGGCGCAGGCCCGTGCTCTCGACGGTTTCGCCATCGAGGGCATCCGCCACAACATCCCGTTCGTCTCGGCGTTGATGCAGCATCCGCGCTGGATCGCCGGACAATTGTCGACGGGCTTCATCGCCGAGGAGTTTCCGGAGGGCTTTTCCCTGCCGCAGCCGAAGGGAGAGATCGCGCTGCGCATGGCCGCGATTGCGATCGCCTGCGATCACCGTCTCAACCAGCGCAAGCGACATGTCTCGGCCCAGATGGAGGGGTGGCGCAAGGTCGAGTTCGAGCGCACCCGCATCGTGACGCTCGGCGGCGAGCGCTTCGAGGGTGTCGTTGCGGAGCAGGGCGAGACGATCCTCGTCAGCTTCGGCGAGCGCTCATTGGCGATCGCCTCCGACTGGCGGCCGGGCGAACCGGTCTGGCGCGGCACGCTCGATGGTGTCTCGATTGCGGCGCAGGTGAGGGCGATCCTCAACGGCGTATCGCTTGGCCATGCCGGAGCCTATGCCAGCGCTCATGTCTATACGGCACGCGAGGCCGAGCTTGCCGCACTGATGCCGGAGAAGGTTGCGGCCGATACCGGAAAATTCCTGCTCTGTCCGATGCCGGGGCTGGTCAAGGCCGTGTCGGTGAAGGTCGGCCAGGAGGTCAAGGCCGGCGAGGCGCTCTGCATGGTCGAAGCGATGAAGATGGAGAACGTGCTGCGTGCCGAGAAGGACGTCACCATCGCGAAGATCCTCGCCAAGGAGGGCGATTCGCTCGCGGTCGATGCCGTGATCATGGAATTTGCCTGAGCTTGAGGCGGCGGGCCGCGTGCCGATAGAACGATTTGCTTTCCGTGGCGTCAGGCGGGAAAGTCTGCCCCGCCAAAGGGTGGCGGGGAGCTCTACATGCTGACGATCTGGGGACGCATCAGTTCCATCAATGTGCAGAAGGCCGTCTGGGCGGCCGGTGAGGTTGGCCAGAGCTTCGAGCGGATCGATCTTGGCGGCGCCTTCGGGGGCAACCGTGAGCCGGCCTATCTCGCCAAGAACCCCAATGGCATGATCCCCGTTCTGGAGGACGGCGAAGTCTGCATCTGGGAGTCCGGCAGCATCGTGCGCTATCTTGCGGCCCGCTACGGGGCCGGCTGGATCTGGGAGGAGGATCCTTCGCGCCGCGCCGAGGCCGATCGCTGGATGGACTGGATGATTGCCGAGCTGCAGCCGGCGATGGCTCCGGCCTTCCTCGGTCTGATCAGGACACCGGCGGAAAAACGCGACATGGCTGTGATCGAGGCCTCCATCGCCAAGACCGAGGCGAAGCTGGACATCCTCGAGGCCCATCTCGCTTCGCGTGATTACCTTGCGGGCTCGCGCTTTGGCATGGCGGATATCACCGTCGCGCCGGGCGCGCATCGCTGGCTCAACATGCCGGTGTCGCGTGCGTCCCGGCCGAATGTCCAGCGCTGGTACGAGACAGTGGTGGCCCGGCCTGCTGCGAAGCCGGCGCTGCCTTTGCCGATCACGTGAGCGTGTCGCCGCCTTGCCGTCCCTGCAGAGCTTGACATGATGGTGACCATGACCCGCTTCGGAATTCTTGCATTCGGCTTGGCGGCAATAGCCGCCGGTAGCGCCTGGTCGCAGTCGCCTCCCTCGAGCCCGGTGCTGTCGGCCGATCGCATGCAGATGGTGTCCTGCCTGAGCCAGAGCGATACCGCTGCCAGTGCCTGCATCGGTTCGGTGGCGGTCACTTGCGTGCGGGCGGCTTCAGGCGATCGGCGCGTTGCCGAAGCCGATTGCGCGAGGCGGGAAGAGGCGGTCTGGCGCGAGCGCCTGACTTTTGCGAGTCTGGCGGTGATGCGCAACGCCGACAGCGGGGCGCGTGGCCAGTTCGCCGCGCTTCAGGTCACCTGGGAAGGCTATGCCGCGCAGAAATGCGCGTTCTACGGGAGCATGCAGCCATCTGTCCGCGTGGCAGGGATGCAGGCGGGCTGCATGTTGCGCGAGGTGGCCAGCCGTTCGCTCGAGCTCGAGCGAATGGTCGGCCAGCGCAGTCCGGTGCGCCGCCCCTCCAATCCACCCAGCATCATCCGTTGAGCGTCGTTGCGTCGTTAATGCAGCGTCGTCTCTTCATCGGCTAGACCATGGGACCGGATAGCGCATCCGGTGCAATGATCTAGCCTGCTGTGTTTGCATCGGCTGTCCCGAAAACCGCAATCTACCTTTCGGGCCGATGCTTTAGACAGCCGGTGCGTTCCGGAGTCCGTCGATGTTTTTCGTCTTGTCCAAGATCATCTGGTTCCTGTTCTCGCCGGTGAATCTGCTGATCCTGCTGGCGGCCTTGGCAGCACTGCTGGCCTTCACCCGCTTTGCGCGTTCCGCGCGCTGGCTCGGCGGATTGGCTATGCTCGGCATCCTGGTGCTGTCCTTCAGTCCGCTGCCGCGCATCATCGTGCGGCCGCTGGAGAACCGCTTTCCCCAGCAGGAGGCCGCCAAGGGGCCGGTTACCGGCGTCATCGTGCTGGGCGGCGCAATCGGCGTCGCGCGCGGCGACATCGTGCTGAACCATGCCGGTGCCCGCATGACCAAGGCGGTCGAGCTCGCCAGGCTGAATCCGGAGGCGAAGATCGCCTTCACCGGTGGTGGCGCCAATCTGCTCTCGCCTGTGATCAGGACGGAGGCCGATGGCGCCAGGCTGCTGTTCGAGGCACTGGGCCTGCCGCCCGAGCGGGTGGTGCTCGAGGACAGGTCGCGCAATACCCGCGAGAACGCGATCTTCACCCGTGACCTCGTGATGCCGAAGCCCGGCGAGCGCTGGCTGCTCCTGACTTCGGCCTGGCACATGCCGCGCGCGATGGGCGTCTTCCGCAAGGCCGGTTTCGCGGTGGAGGCGTTCCCGGTCGACTATCTCTCGGGCAATGAACCGGCCGATTTCTTCCGGCCCTACCGCGAGGCGTCCCGCGGCCTCGACATCGCAGAGCTTGCCTTCAAGGAATGGGCTGGTCTCGTTGCCTATTACGCCGCCGGCTATACGGACGCGCTGTTCCCCGCTCCCTGACGTCGCGGAGGCTGCGCGTGGCTGGGGCCTATTCGCTGCTCGGGAAGGACAGGCGGTAGACGCCCCGGAAATCGTCCGGATCCACCGGGCGGCCCTTTCGGGTAATGACCAGGCGGCCTTCCTTCATCATCCGCACGGCGATGCGCCGGATCGGCTGCATCAGCGGCCCCCAGCCATCGGGATGGTCGCCGCCGACGCGGCGCGCGGCATCCATCGCGCTGATCGTACGACCCGGTCCTGCCTCCGTGAGCAGGTCGAGTATGGCGGCTTCGAGGGCGTCAACTTGGTCGGTCATGCCTCCCAGAGAGGCAGGGATGCAGGATTCGTCAAGCGGCGAGGCCATGGCGGAGAGATCGGCTTGCCTGGCCTCGTGGTGTCGAAGGCACTGCGGTAGCCCATCGCGGCAGTGCGTGGAGACGAAGGGCTCAGGCCGGTGCGGTCGCCTTCGCTGCTTCGTCGATCAGAGCCGCGACTTCGGCAGGTTTGGAGGCGAGCGAGGCGTGACTGGCAGCGAGCGTGATGACCTTTCGCGCGTTGAGGCGGGCTGACATGCGCTCCTGGTTCGCGGGCGCGATCATCCGGTCCTCACCGGAGATCTGGTACCAGGATGGCTTCTTCTTCCAGGCTGGCGCGGTGATGGTGTTGCCGAAGGTGCTGGCAAGCGGGGCCTTCTGCGTCACACCCATCACGAAGCCCTCTTCGGGCGTCAGGTCGGGGCAGAAGCTCTCATGAAATTTATCGGGCAGGACCCAGAGATAGCCGTCGCTGTCGGGAGAGAGGTTCGCTGCCGCCTCTGGCGGGTGTTCCTGAGTGATTCCGCCCGGGCTCTCGCCAGCATCTGGGGCAAAGGCCGCGATATAGACGAGACCTACCACATTGGGCAGATCTCCGGCTTCCGTGATCACTGCGCCACCATAGGAGTGCCCGACCAGCAGCACAGGGCCCTTCTGCTGCGCGACCATCTTGCGGGTGCGCTCGGCGTCATCGGCCAGCGAGGTCAGCGGCATTTCGACGGCGTGGAGCGATGTATAGCCCTTGCGGGAAAGTTCGAGGATCACCCTGTTCCAGTGTGAGGCATTGCCCCAGAAACCATGCACCAGGACAATTGCTGTCTGCTTGCTCATGGTGGCCTCCTGATCCGCGGATCGGCTCGCCCCCAATTCTGACGGTCTCACGGAGCTTCCGCCGGTGTCCAGTGCAATCGCGTCGGCGAGGCTGCTTGAATCAGTGACCGGGACTTGTGAAGATTCGCGCGGATTCCGAAGCGAACTGCCGACGCCACATCACTGTCAGCACGGCGGCCGTTGCGGCAAGGAACAGCCAAGGATCGATGAACCAGCCGAGATAGGCGAGCGCAAAGAAGAAGGCGCGCTGGCCGCGGTTGAAATGCCGCCCGGCGGCGATGTTCATCGCGATGGTCTCGCGGACGGCCTCCTTCGTCTCCTGCTCGTCCACCCGTTCCCTTGGCGGGATCGCGCCGAGAAGGATCGCGCAATAATTGAAGAGCCGGTAGCTCCAGGCGAATTTGAAGAACGCATGGGCGAAGATCACGGCAAGCCCGATCACCTTGATCTCCCAGGCCGCGCGCGAGGTCGGCGCTGTGAAGGGCAGGTCGGCGAAGATCGCGACGACGCGGTCGGTGGATTGCAGCAGGGCGAGCGAGCCGCCGATCGCGATCAGGGAGGTCGAGGCGAAGAAGGCGGTGCCGTTCTGAAGTCCGTTCATCACCTGGGTATCGATGATGCGGTTTTCGCGTCTTACTGATTCCTGGATCCAGCGCGCGCGACGGAGATTCATCCGCGCGTTGAGGCTTCGCTCCGCATGCGGGCCCTTTTCCACGGCCAGGCCATAGCCAAGCCACGAGGCAACGAAGAAGATGAAGGCGATCATATCGATCGTCGTGAAGCCGGCCATGAATCGCCTCCCTTGGGCCAGAGTGCTGTCGGCATGGCGGCGCTGCAAGCCCGCGATTGACGCGATGTGCACGAGCAGCCACGGTGCCGCCGACGAGATGGAGGCTGGCAATGCCGCAACTGATCACCAAGGGCTACAAGGCGTTGCTGGCGGAAGCCGAGGCCAAGGTCGAGACGCTCTCCGTCGAGCAGGCGAATGCGCTGGTCGGCCGTGACGACGTCGTCTTCGTCGATCTGCGCGATCCGCGCGAACTGGAGCGGGAAGGGCGCATGCCGGGTGCCTTCCACTGCCCCCGCGGCATGCTCGAATTCTGGATCGATCCGGAAAGCCCCTATGCCAAGCCGGTGTTCCAGGCGGACAAGCGGTTTGTCTTCTTCTGCGCCGGCGGCTGGCGGTCGGCGCTTGCCGCGCAGGCCGCGCAGGAGATGGGGCTGAAGCCGGTGGCGCATATCGCCGGCGGGTTCGGCGCCTGGAAGAAGGCGGGTGCGCCCTTCGATGCGCCGGAGCCGCGGAACGCCAGCGACAAGGGCTAGCCTGCATCTTGTCCCATATCCTGATCGTTCTGCTCGTCGCCGGCTTCATCTTCCGCAAGCCGCTCGGGCGCCTGCTGGCTCGCCAGTTTCCCGATCGCGCCAAGCGCCAGCAGGTGCTCGGCACGATCATTGTCGCCTTCCTGCTGGTGATTGCTGTCAGGCTGTTTGCCCTGTTCTGGTAGGAAATCCGCCAAGCCCCGTATTGTGCTTGGATACGAGGGGCGTTGCTGCAAGGAAGGAGGGCAAGGGGATGACGATTGTTCCAGGCTGGACCCGGCGCGTTCTCGCGTCTTCCCTGGCGGCAATGCTCATCGCCTCAGCCACGGCCGAGGCGTGCACGCGGGCGGTCTATCTCGGCAAGGGCGGCATGGTCATCACGGCCCGCTCGATGGACTGGCGCAATGACGTCTCGACCAACCTCTGGATCTTTCCCCGAGGAATGCAGCGCAGCGGCGAAGCCGGGCCGAACTCGCTGCACTGGACGTCGCGCTATGGCAGCGTGATTGCGTCAGGCTACGACGTCTCGACGACTGACGGGATGAACGAAGCTGGCCTCGCCGCCAACGTGCTCTGGCTGGTGGAGTCGCAATATCCGGCCCTGGATGCGTCCAAGCCTGGACTGACGATTGCGGCCTGGGCTCAATATGCGCTCGACAACTTCGCAACGGTGGCCGAGGCGGTCGGGGCGTTGCGCGCCGAGCCCTTCACCATCGTCACCGACAAGGTGCCGGGGGAGGACCGGCTCGCCACCCTGCATCTGTCCTTGTCCGATGCGTCGGGCGACAGCGCGATCTTCGAGTATATCAACGGCAAGCTCGTCATTCATCATGGCCGCGATTACCAGGTGATGACAAATTCGCCGGCCTTCGACGAGCAATTGTCCCTGAATGCCTACTGGAAGCAGATCGGCGGAACGGTGATGCTGCCAGGGACGAACCGAGCCGCCGATCGGTTTGCCCGCGCCTCGTTCTACATCAATGCCATCCCGAAATTCGACGATGCCAATATTGCGGTGGCGAGCGTGTTCAGCGTGATCCGCAATGCTTCGGTGCCATTCGGCATCGCAACGCCAGATGAGCCGAATATTTCTTCGACACGCTGGCGCACGGTGATCGATCATAAGCGCAAGCTTTACTTCTTCGAATCGGCGCTGACGCCGAATACGTTCTGGGTCGACCTCAAGGCTGTCGATTTCTCGCCGGAGCGCGGCAAGGTGATGAAGCTCAATCTCGGCGAGAACCAGAGCCATATCTTTGCGGGAGATGCGACGGGCGCGTTCAGTGAGGCGCGGCCGTTCCGCTTTCTAGGGTTGCCCTAGGATTGCCTGTGCCCCCGAGGTCACACATGCCCCGGTTGCAAATGAAGCGGCTTGCGCGTTCGCTGCCGATGCGGCATGTTGTCCGCCTTGGCTTCAACACGCGAATGGGGAGGGCTGAATGCAATTCATGATCATCGTCGCCACTCCCCCACGAATGTCCCGCCACTAGGTCGGACATTGCCGCCGCCCGCCTGAGGCGGTCCTCAGCCAGGGTTTTTCATCTCTACGTTTCATCCGGAGACGATTGCATTTGCATCGGCTCCACCTGATTTGGAGTCGGCTCCCGCGCGGCGCCGAATATTTCTATGTCTCTTCAATCCTCAACCGGGCGGCAGGAGCCGTTCCGGGCCGTTCTCGGCTTCACATTCCGGCACTGGGCGCGCCGGCCAGGGCCGGTCCTCGGCGTTGCTGGTGCCATGATGGCGGCAACTGCGGCGGACCTGTTCATGCCGCTTTATGCCGGCCGCCTCGTCGATGCGGTGGCGGGCGAGGGCGCCAGCGCACTCGATGCGGCGCTATGGGCGCTGGGCGCGATGCTCGCACTCGGTGCGGTCAGCGTGCTGTTCCGGCATCTCGGCTTCATCGGCATCACCGGCATGACATTGCGCACCATGAGCGAGACGGCTCAGGAGGCGTTCGCACGCCTGCAACGCTTCTCGACCGATTGGCACGCCAACAATTTTGCCGGCTCGACGGTGCGCAAGATCACGCGTGGGATGTGGGCACTGGACCTGCTGACCGACACAGTCCTGATCGCGCTTTTGCCGTCGTTGGTCGTGCTGGTGGGCACGACGGCACTGTTGGCATGGCATTGGCCGGCGATGGGCCTCGTCGTCTTCCTCGGCTCGGTGATCTATGTCGGCGTCACGATCGCGCTGTCGCTCGGCTATGTCGCTCCCGCCGCGCGGCTCGCCAATAGCTGGGACACGCGTGTCGGCGGTGCGCTGGCAGATGCGATCTCGTGCAACCCGGTGGTCAAGGCCTATGGCGCCGAGCTGCGCGAGGACGGTCGCCTGGCCGGCGTCCTGGCGAAATGGGCCCTCAGGACTCGCCGGACATGGGTTCGCGGCACGACCTCCGGCACGGCCCAGCAGATCGTCCTGCTGGCGCTTCGCGCCGCGGTCATCGGCCTCGTCATCTGGCTTTGGGCCAACGGCCAGGCCACGCCGGGTGACGTCGCCTTCGTGCTGACCTCCTATGCGGTCGTTCACGGCTATCTGCGCGATGTCGGCCAGCACGTGCACAACCTCCAGCGTTCGGTGAACGACATGGAGGAGCTCGTCGCCATGCACGCGCATCCCTACGGCGTGCCCGATCGTCCGGGGGCGACCGACATGGTGGTGCCGGCGGGTGAGATCGCCTTCGAGCGGGTGACCTTCCATTACGGAGGTCATGTCGAGCCGCTCTATCGCGACTTCTCGCTGACGATCCGGGCCGGCGAGAAAGTCGGATTGGTTGGGCGCTCCGGCTCGGGCAAGACGACCTTCGTCAAGCTGGTCCAGCGGCTCTACGACGTCTCCGGGGGGCGCATCGCCATCGACGGGCGCGACATCGCGGATGTGACGCAGACCTCCCTGCGCGCACAGATCGCCATCGTGCAACAGGAGCCGGTGCTGTTCCACCGCTCGCTGGCGGAGAACATCGCCTACGCCAAGCCGGGCGCCTCGATGGCCCGGATTGTCCAGGCGGCGAAGCTCGCCAACGCGCATGACTTCATCATGCGCCTGCCCAAGGGCTACGCGACGCTGGTCGGCGAGCGTGGCGTCAAGCTCTCGGGTGGCGAGCGCCAGCGTGTTGCGCTCGCGCGTGCCTTCCTGGCCGACGCGCCGATCCTGATCCTGGACGAGGCGACCTCGAGCCTCGACTCGGAATCGGAGGCGCTGATCCAGGAGGCGATGGAGCGCCTGATGCAGGGGCGCACCACCATCGTCATTGCGCACCGGCTTTCGACGGTGCGGGCGATGGACCGCATCCTGGTCTTCGATCGCGGCAGGGTGGTCGAGGAGGGCAGCCACGAGGCGCTGCTCACCCGCGAGAACGGCGCCTATCGCGCGCTGTTCGAGAAGCAGGTCAGCGAACTGGCGAAGGGTCTGGCGGCATAGATCATCGGGCCGGATATCGTATCCGGTCCGATGATCCAACCTTCTATGACTGCATCGGCTTTCCCGAAAACCGCAATCCACTTTTCGGGCCGATGCATTGAGCCGCCAGACTGCCCGGCGGAGCGGCCTCTGCGTATGGTCGGCCTTGTCCCGGCCATACGCAAAGCGCGCCCAGGGGAGATGAGGAGGTCCCGGACGATCTATTTCGGTGCCAAGGCTCGCGGCCGGACACCCGCGACGGGGCCGGGCGGAAGCTCTGCGCTCACATCCGGATTCAACGACTTCATGTCCAGATTCGGCTTGGTCAGAAATCGATTCAGGCCTGTGACGTAAGCCTCTGGCAATGCCCAGTGTTTGGCGCTGGCGATGACGGTTTCCATATAGCCGGGGCGTGGCTTTCCGAGCGTACCGCTGCGGCCGACATAGACCAGGGCCCGCTTGGCGCCGCCCTCGACGATGACCGGTTGGCTGATCTTCACATAGAGACCGCTGGCGATGTCCTCGAACTTGTCGAGTGCACGGATGTCGCTGAGCGAGCAGTCCCAGAGCACGCCATGGACGGTTTCGCGCGGATCGCGAATGGCCGAGGCATAGCCATCACTCGTCACGATGAAGCGATGGCGGGGCAGGCGCGCGAGACCGAGCGGCTTCGAACCGGGACAGCGCTTGGCCATCCCGGCGATGTCCATATTCAGACCATAGGCGAAATAGAGGGGCACTGGCCTATTTCGTCTTCTGGAACAGTTCGCGGCCGATCAGCATGCGGCGGATCTCGCTGGTGCCGGCCCCGATCTCGTAGAGCTTTGCATCGCGCAGCAGGCGGCCGGTCGGATAATCGTTGATATAGCCGTTGCCGCCCAGAAGCTGGATGGCGTCGAGCGCAATTTGTGTCGCCTTCTCGGCCGCGATCAGGATGGCGCCGGCGGCGTCCTCTCGCGTGGTCTCGCCGCGATCGCAGGCCTTGGCGACGGCATACACATAGGCCTTGCAGGCATTCATCATCACATACATGTCGGCGACCTTGCCCTGGACGAGCTGGAATTCGCCGATCGACTGGCCGAACTGCTTGCGCTCGTGGATATAGGGCATGACCACGTCCATGGCCGCCTGCATGATGCCGAGGGGCCCGGCCGAGAGCACGACGCGCTCATAGTCCAGCCCCGACATCAGCACGTTGACGCCGCGCCCGACCTGGCCGAGCACGTTTTCCTCCGGGACCTCGCACTCCTCGAAGACGAGCTCGCAGGTGTCCGAACCGCGCATGCCGAGCTTGTCGAGCTTCTGGGCGGTCGAAAAGCCCTTCATGCCCTTCTCGATCAGGAAGGCGGTTATGCCCTTCGCGCCGGCGGCGGGGTCGGTCTTGGCGTAGACCACGAGCGTCTCGGCGATCGGGCCATTGGTGATCCACATCTTGTTGCCGGTGATGACGTAGCGGTCGCCCTTCTTCTCGGCCCGTGTCTTCATCGAGACCACGTCCGAGCCGGCGCCGGGCTCGGACATCGCGAGCGATCCGACATGCTCGCCCGAGATCAGCTTTGGCAGGTACTTCGCCTTCTGCGCGGCATTGCCGTTGCGGGCGATCTGGTTGACGCACAGATTCGAGTGGGCACCGTAGCTCAGGCCGACCGAAGCGGAGGCCCGGCTGACTTCCTCGATCGCCACGACATGCTCGAGATAGCCGAGGCCTGCGCCGCCATCCTCTTCCCTGACCGTGATGCCGTGCAGGCCGAGCGCACCCATCTCGGGCCAGAGGTCACGCGGAAACTGGTTGGAGCGGTCGATCTCCTCGGCACGCGGCGCGATCTTCTCCTGCGCGAAGGCATGGACCGTGTCGCGGATCGCGTCGGCGGTCTCGCCGAGATCGAAATTGAACGGGCGCGGGGCATTGGCGAGCATGGTGGCCTCCCGGAAGATGCCGCGCATCGGGCACGGCATTGCAGCGTTATAGCGCGCTTTGCGACGCTGTCAGGCTGTTCCAGCGCCATGTCCCGGATGGGCGTGACCACACCGACGGCTGATCTGCCACGCCACTTGCTGCCGGCGACGGAGAGGGGGCGGGAGCACCTGTTATCAATTTACATATCCTATCCCCCTGGATAGGATATAAGCATGAGCCACGCACTTGATCCCGATATCGTCAAAAGGCTGCGCCGGGCGCAGGGCCATCTCGACACCGTCGTGAAGATGCTCGGGGCAGGGCGCGAGGTGCCGGAAGTGGTGCAGCAGCTCCAGGCGGTCGAGAAGGCGCTGGAGAAGGTCAAGATGCTGCTGATCTTCGACCATATCGACCATCACCTGTTCGAGGCGACGGGCACGCAGACACCCGAGACACGGCGCTCGATCGAGAGCCTGAAGGCGCTGACCAAGTATCTTTGAACCAACCGGAGTTCCAGCGATGTCGGAACCGGCCAGCCTGGCACCACGCCACGACCATGTCTTCCTCGGCGCAGACCATCACGACAATGAGCGCCGCACCTGGATCGTCATTGCGTTGACCACGACGATGATGGTCGGCGAGATCGTCGCCGGCACGCTGTTCGGCTCGATGGCGCTCGTCGCCGATGGCTGGCACATGTCGACCCATGCGGCGGCGCTGCTGATCGCGGCTCTCGCCTATCGCTTCGCGCGGCGCCATGCCCGTGACCCACGCTTCAGCTTCGGCACCGGAAAGCTCGGCGATCTCGCGGCTTTCGCTAGCGCGCTCGTGCTGGCGCTCGTCGCTCTCTTCATCGGTTGGGAATCGGTGATGCGGCTCGTCCATCCGGTGCCGATCGTCTTCGGGCAGGCGATTGCCGTCGCGGTTCTGGGCCTTGCGGTCAATCTCGCGAGCGCCTGGCTGCTGAAGGGCGAGCATGGACATGACCATGGCCATGCGCATCACCATGACCACCACGATCATGCGCATGGTGGCTCGGACCACGATCACCATCATGACCACCAGGCCCGGAGTGGGCGGGATCATAATCTGCAGGCGGCCTATCTGCATGTGCTGGCGGATGCCTTCACCTCCGTGCTTGCCATCGTCGCGCTGCTCGGCGGCAGCCTCTATGGCTGGGTTTGGCTCGACCCGGCGATGGGCCTCGTCGGCGCGCTGGTGATCGCCCATTGGTCGTTCGGATTGCTGCGCGCGTCGGGGGCGGTGCTCCTCGACACGGTGCCCGACAAGGCTCTCGCCGCGGGGATCGAGGCCCGGCTTGCCGCCGAGGGCGCAGAGGTCGCGGACCTGCATCTCTGGCAGGTTGGGCCGGGGCATTGCTCGGCGATCGTCTCGGTCGTGGCCACCCATCCGAAGCCGCCGGCCGCCTACAAGGCGCTGCTTGCCGGGCTGCCGATGCTGTCCCATGTCACAGTCGAGGTGAACCCGCGCGTCGCCGCGCTGTGATGCATCAGGAGCCTGCCCGGGCTCAGTGGATCATGTCGCGGCGCTTGAGCAGCAGATATACGCTGAGCGCCGCCAGTGCGCACAGGATTACGACATAGACGAAGCCCCATTCATTCTCGAGAAAGGGCAGGCCCTTGGTGTTGACGCCGAACAGGCCGGTGATCAGCGTCGCCGGCATCAGTGTCGCGGTCAGGATCGAGAGCACGTAGAGATGGCTGTTGGTCTGGGCGGTCAGGCGCGAGGCAATCTCGTCCTGCAGCAGTCGGGCGCGCTGCTGCACGATCTGTACATCGGTCAGCATGGTGTCGACGCGCTGCAAGAGCCGGCTTGCGGCGCTCTTCACGGTCTCCGGAGCGGCCCGCGTCGAGGCATTCTCCGAAAAGCGACGAAAGAGCTGGTGCAGGCCGTTGAGCTGGCGGTGCAGCCGCACAGTCCGCCGGCGGATCAAACCCAATCGGCGCGCCTCGTCGCTGACGCGCTCGTCGATGACATGGTCCTCGATCGAGTCGGTGTCCTCGGTCAGCTGCATCACCGCTTCGGCGACATCCTCGATGACGAACTCGATGATGCGCTCGAACAGCATCACGGGCGAACTTGCCCGGTAGCCAGCCTCCAATGCGTCGCGCGTCAGGCGCGTCGCCTGCATGGCCTGTCGCCGACCCGTCAGCAGAAACCGGTCGGCGATGATCCAATGCAGCATGCCCATCTCATCGGCGGGGCTGCCGACCTCGCGGATCTGGTCGAAGGTGATGCCCCAGGCGAAGTCACGATTGTGATGGAGGCGCTGATGGTCGTCCTGGGTCAGGAACAGGGTCTGCGCCTCGGCGGGCAGAGCGCTGCAATCGGCGACCCATTGCTTGGCGCGGCCATGCACGAGATCGAGATGGATCCAGACGAACTCGGCCTCGGGGAGCGCAAGGTCGGGCATCTCGCGACGAGGAAGGAGATGCGCACGGCCGTCGGCATCAAAATGGTAGACCCAGACGAACCCGGCCCGGGATTGCAGATCATGGAGCATTCCGGCCACGCCCTGGCGGGCGATTTCTCATAAGGGGTTGCGCTGCCCCGGATCAGGGCGCGCGTATCATGACAGCCTCGTGACAGCGCAACGGGTGCCGCAGAGTCAATCGCGGGCGAGAGAGCCGGTCACTTGTGGATCACGGTTGGCGGTCGCCTTGCCCGGGACGCGCGCGGGAGGCAGCATCTTGAGCGTTGCGCCTCCGGCAGCCTGCGGAGCCTTGGAACCGGCCGATGTCGCGGGCGCGCGGTTTCCGGCTACCTTCGGTTCGCCACCCCGCCACTTCCGGGCCCCGATGTCGAAGCGGCCCTCGCGCCAGGCCGCGAATTCCCGCTCGGAGCCGAAGAAGGCGTTGCGGTCGACATCGCCGGTTATGCCGGGCACGCGTCCTGTGGTGGTGAACTGCCAGAATTCCCATTTGCTGCGCTCATAGCGGTGGCGCAGCGGGGCCGCGGTCGAGCGCAGCCAGTAGGGATGATCGTTGAACTCGCCTTCCAGCACATCCTCGTGGAAGGTGATGTCGGTATAGATGATCGGCTTCTTGCCAGTGTGTTCCTGCAGGCCCTTCAGCATCTCGCTGATCTTGGCGAGCGCCTTATCGCGCGGGATCTTCTTGCCGCAGCTCTCCGACTCGCCGTTCCATTCGACATCGAGCACAGGCGGCAGGGCATCCGGGTCCTTCGGGATATGGCGCTTGAACCAGCGCACCTGATCCTTGGCCGGGCGGCACCAATAGACGAAATGGTAGGCGCCGCGCGCCACGCCGGCCTTCTTCGCCCCCTCCCAGTTCTTGCGGAAATTGGGGTCGAGGTGGTCGCCGCCCTCGGTCGCCTTGATGAAGGCAAAGCGGGTACCGGCATCCTTGACCTTGGCCCAGTCGATCTCGCCCTGCCAGCGCGAGATGTCGATGCCCTGGATCGCCTGGCGGCGTGCATCGCGGACGCCGTGATGGGGCGAGGCGTCGCCCTTCTTGGGATAGAGCGCGAAGGCGGGGCCGGCGCTGCCGAGTGCAAGGCCGAGAACTGCAAGAAAGCACCGCAGTCCCTTGTAATCGGTCTTCATACGCGCCGGCATCCGCCCCTCCTGCATGCAAGCAGTGGTGCGGCAGGCGTGGTTAAGGCGCGGTAAGCGTTCGCTCGGATGCGAGCGGATGATTTCAGGGTTGGTTAACCGGCGCGCCCGCTGAAGCATCGGCCCGAAAAAGTGGATTGCGGCTTTTCGGGAAGGCCGATGCAAACACAGAAGGCTCAGATCAGCGGATCGGATGCGAAATCCGGACGGATGATCAGGGCGCTGCTATCCGTCCATCTGCAGTGAGGAAGGCACCGGCTTCAGCGCGCCGGGGATGACGGGGGCGGGCGGAGCCTGGCTGACGGGGGGCTCGAATTCCGGATCATTGACGATGCTGGGGCTGGGCTGTGCCGGGGAGGCGCGCCGCTTGGTCCACTGCCTCCGCCCGATGTCGAACTCGCCATTGATCCAGCCGATGAACTGTTCCTCGTCGCCGAAGAATGAGTTGCGGTCGACATCGCCCTTGATGCCGGGCACGCGGCCGGTCGTGGTGAACTGCCAGAAGGCCCAGGGACGGTTCTCGTAGCGGGTCTCGGGCTTCGCTGCAGTCGAGCGGATCCAGTAGGGATATTCGTTGAACTGTCCCTCCAGCACGTCCTTGTGGAAGGTGATGTCGGTATAGATGATCGGCTTCTTGCCGGTGAGCTGCTCGAGCTCGGTCAGCATGAGCTGGATCTTCTCCAGTGCCAGCGAGCGGTCGATCTTCTGCGGGCAGGTCTTGGAATGGCCGTTCCACTCGACATCGAGCACGGGCGGCAAGGCGCCGGGATCGTTCGGGATGTGCTGCTTGAACCAGACCGCCTGCTCATGGGCGGGGCGGCACCAGAAGACGAAGTGGTAGGCGCCGCGCGGCACGCCGGCCCGGCGGGCGCCTTCCCAGTTGCGCAGAAAGGAGGGGTCGATGTGATCGCCACCCTCTGTCGCCTTCATGTAGACGAAGCGGGTGCCGGCACCCTTGACCGCCGCCCAGTCGATCTCGCCCTGCCAGCGCGAGATATCGATGCCTTGGACGGGATAGTTCAGGGCGCTCGCGACGCCAGGATGCGGCCTGACATCGCCCTTCTGAGGATAGCGGCCTTCGAACGCCACGCAGCCGCCAAGGACCGCGAGTGCGGCGGCGACAAGAAACGGGGCTGCGCGGAGGCGAAACATGCGACGGGGGATCATCTCGCGGAGAATTGCGGAGAAAACTTGACGCCCGGTTTACGTTACCGAAGTTTTCGCATTCGTCACCCCAGGCCGAGCAGAAGCGTGGCGATCCCCAGGAAGGCAAAGAAGCCGACGACGTCGGTGACGGTGGTGACGAAGGTTCCCGATGCAATGGCCGGATCGATGTCGAGCCTGTCGAGCACCAGCGGAATGAGGACGCCCGCAATGGCGGCCGAGATCAGGGTAACGACCATCGCAATCGCGATGACGGCGCCCAGTCCTGCGCTGCCGAACCAGGCTGCGGCGATGGCGCCGGTGATCACGGCAAAGCCGAAGCCATTCACCAGGCCGACGATGAGTTCGCGTGTGAAGAAGCGGCGCAGGTTCCACGCACCAAGTTCCTGCGTGGCCAGTGCGCGGACCGCGACCGTCATCGTCTGAGTTGCGGCATTGCCGCCCTGGCTTGCCACGATCGGCGCCAGGATCGCGAGCGCGACGACTTTCGCGAGCTGATTCTCGAACAGGCTCATCACTGCGGCAGCGAGAAAGGAGGTCATCAGGTTGACGAAGAGCCAGCTGAAGCGGCTCCAGATGATCTTTCGGACCGGGTCCGAGAGCTCTTCGTCGGGATTGACGCCGCCGAGCTGTTTCACGTCCTCGTCGGCGGCTTCTTCGATGACGTCGACGATATCGTCGATGGTTAGCACGCCGACGAGACGGCCGGTCGCATCGATGACCGGTGCCGCAACCAGGTTGTAGCGCTGGAACAGCCGCGCGACGTCTTCGAGCTCGTCGGTCGCCGCGACGACCCGCCGGTCTTCCTCCAGCAGATCGGAAATCACCACGGGGCGCCGGTTGCGCAGCAGCCGGTCCAACCGCACCGTTCCAACGAAATGATGCGCGGGGTCGGCGACGAAGATTTCGAAGAATCGGTCGGGCAGGTCCGCGGTGTCGCGCAGGAAGTCGATGGTCTGGCCGACCGTCCAGAAAGGCGGCACGGCGATGACTTCGCTCTGCATGCGCCGGCCGGCCGTATCCTCGGGATAGTCGAGACCCTGCTGCAGCGCGATGCGCTCGGAGGGTGTGAGCTTGTCCAGAACCTCCTGCTTGTCCGCCTCGTTGAGGTCCTCGAGAATGTAGACCGCGTCGTCGGTGTCGAGTTCGCGCACACCTTCCGCAACGGTCTCAGCCGAGAGCTCTTCGAGAATCTCCTCGCGAACGGTGTCGTCGACTTCGGTCAGTGCCGTGAAGTCGAAATCGGAGCCGAGCAACGAGATCAGGCGCGGGCGCTCATCGGCGTCGAGGGCTTCCAGCAATGCACCGAGGTCGGCCTCGTGCATGTCGGCAACGATGCCGCGCAACGTCGTGATGTCCGAGAGCAGGACGGCCTGGGAGACCTGCTCGACCAGCGCGGGGTCGATCGCGCCATCTTCGTCGCGGATCCTGCGGGTGGCGGATTCGTCGGGAGCGTTTTCGGCTTCGACCATCGGTCCGGCTCCACGATTCGAGGAAAGGGCTTGGATTCGAGGAAAGGGCTTGGATTCGAGGAAGAGGCATGGATTCGAGGGAAGGGCCCCTTGTGTCAGCCGTGGGCTGTGCTGGCAACGCGCCGCGGCGACCTCACGTTTCATTGCAGGCAGGGCCGAAAACCAAAACGGCGACCCGCGAGGGTCGCCGTTTCAAGGCATCAGCCTGAATTTGGTGCGGTCAAGAGGACTCGAACCTCCACGGGTCTCCCCGCTACCACCTCAAGGTAGTGCGTCTACCAATTCCGCCATGACCGCAGCGGCTAAGAGAAAACCGCGGTGAGGCGGTGAACTCCGGAGCGGCGCGGGTCTAACAAATCGAATCCGTCGCGACAAGCTCGTTGTGTGGAAAACTTTGAAATCCTTTTCAGGCGGCCTCGGCAATGGTCTGCGCGCTGAAGACCGTGGGGCGTTTCAGGAGCTCGGTAATCTCGACAGAGATGCGCGAACCGCTGACCACGACATTGCCGCGGGCGAAGGGGTGATTGTTGGCGAGAATCTGAACCTCGTCGTTCTCTGTGGCGTTGAGCTCGATGATCGCGCCGCGGCCCATGCGCAGCAATTTGTAGATCGGCATCTGAGTCGAGCCCAGAACCACGGTGAGCTCCACCGAAACGAGATCGAGATCGGCCTTCAAGTCCTGCCTCCGAAACCCTACTTGCGAATTCAACCAACGAAACTTGCCTGCCGGCCGGCTTCGGCGCATGAGCCTGCCGGCGACTGGCGGTAGCCGGTTAGCGATCGTTGAACAAACAGAGTTAATGCACCGTGAAGACACGTGAGACGCTTGCGGTTTCATTCCTGCCGCAGCCGGGCTCCGAGCCCGTCGAATGGGTCCATGCCGAGGGGCTAGTCGGCTATGACGAGGCGGTTGCCGAGATGGACACACGTGCGGCGCTGATCGCGGACGGCAAAGCCCGCGAGCGCGTCTGGCTGATCGAACATCCGCCGCTCTATACCGCCGGCACCTCGGCCCGCGAGGCCGATCTGATCGAGCCCGAACGCTTTCCGGTGCATCAGAGCGGCAGGGGCGGGCAGTTCACCTATCACGGTCCCGGCCAGCGGGTGGCCTATGTCATGCTCGACCTGAAGCGTCGCGATCCCGACCTCCGGCGATTCGTCGCCGCCCTCGAAGCCTGGCTGATCGGCACGCTCGAGCGCTTCAATGTCCGCGGCGAGCGGCGCGAGGACCGCGTCGGCGTCTGGGTGCGCCGGCCCGAGAAAGGAGCGGATAGCGAAGACAAGATCGCCGCCATTGGCATCCGCGTCCGGCGCTGGGTTTCGTTCCATGGCATCTCGCTCAATGTCGAGCCGGAGCTCTCGCATTTCGGGGGAATCGTGCCCTGCGGCGTCAGCGACCAGGGCGTGACCTCGCTGGTCGATCTCGGGTTGCCGGTGACGCTTCTGGAGGTCGATTCGATGCTGCGCGCCGAGTTCGAGGGGATCTTCGGGGCGACGGTTCTCGCCTGAGCCTCGACGAAGGCTCTTCATCCTTCGTTCACCATCCGTTGACCAAAGCCGGCCAACCTCCCGCTGTGGGATGAATCGGAAACGGGGACGAAGATGATCCGGACAGTGATGTTCGCGGCCGCCTGCGCGGTCGTGCTGGGTGCCTGCACCACCAACGACAAGATCATCGCCGGCGCGGCTGCCGGCGCCGGCACGGGGGCCCTTATCGGCGGGCCGATCGGAGCGGTTGCGGGGGGCGCCATCGGCGCCGTGGCTGCCCCTGCGGTGGCGCGCTGAGAGCGGGCGGATTTGCGCTCGCGCCCCTGCGCATCCGCGCCGGTTGGCGTTTTTCGCGCGGCGCGCCATAACCCGGCGAGGACTTCTTCGCTTAAGGGAGCGTGCCGTGGCGGTCATCGGAAGCAAGGTCGATCTCAACTCGGCCGAGACGCGCGCCAATGCCGAGGCCTGGGACGGCCTGCGTGCCGAGCTGGCTCGGCACCGCGCGACTGCTGCGCTCGGTGGCAATGCCAAGTCGCGGGAGCGCCACACGGCGCGTGGCAAGCTGCTGCCGCGGGAGCGGGTGCTGCGCCTGCTCGATCCGGGCTCGCCCTTCCTCGAGATCGGGGCGCTGGCCGCCTTCGAGATGTATGACAAGGAGATTCACGGCGCAGGCATGATCGCCGGGGTCGGCCGCGTCGCCGGGCGCGAGGTGATGGTCGTCTGCAACGACGCCACCATCAAGGGCGGCACCTACTACCCGATGACGGTGAAGAAGCATTTGCGCGCGCAGGAGATCGCACGCGAGAACCGGCTGCCTTGCGTCTATCTCGTCGATTCCGGCGGGGCGAACTTGCCGCATCAGACCGATGTCTTTCCCGATCGCGAGCATTTCGGTCGGATCTTCTATAACCAGGCGACGCTTTCGGCGGAGGGGATTCCGCAAATCGCCGTCGTCATGGGCTCCTGCACGGCCGGTGGTGCCTATGTGCCGGCGATGTCGGACGAGACGGTGATCGTGCGCCGGCAGGGCACGATCTTCCTGGGCGGCCCGCCGCTGGTGAAGGCGGCGACCGGCGAGGTCGTCTCGGCCGAGGATCTTGGCGGCGCCGATGTCCATGCCAGACTGTCGGGTGTCGCCGATCATTATGCCGGCGACGACACCCATGCGCTCGCCATTGCGCGCCGCATCGCGGCAAACCTGAACAGCGTCAAGCGTCCCGATATCGACATCGCCGAGCCTAGGGAGCCGCTCTACGACCCCGCAGAGCTCGAGGCGGTGGTGCCAACCGACCTGAAGAAGCAGTACGACATCCGCGAGGTCATCGCCCGGCTCGTCGACGGCTCCGAATTCGACGAGTTCAAACGGCTCTACGGCGCGACTCTGGTCACTGGCTTTGCCCGCATCCACGGCATGCCGGTCGGCATCATCGCCAATAATGGGATCCTGTTTTCGGAGAGCGCGCTGAAAGGCGCGCATTTCATCGAACTCTGCTGCCAGCGTCGCATTCCGCTGCTCTTCCTGCAGAACATCACCGGATTCATGGTCGGTCGCGATGTCGAGACGCGCGGCATTGCCAAGGACGGCGCCAAGCTGGTCACTGCGGTCGCCTCGGCCAAGGTGCCGAAGATCACCGTGCTGGTCGGCGGCTCCTTCGGGGCCGGCAATTACGGCATGTGCGGGCGCGCCTATTCCCCGCGCTTCCTCTTCACCTGGCCCAACTCCCGTATCTCGGTGATGGGCGGCGAGCAGGCGGCGAGCGTGCTCGCGACCGTCCGCCGCGACAATATCGAGGCCGAGGGCAAGTCCTGGTCGGCCGAGGAGGAAGAGGCCTTCAAGGCCCCGATCCGCGCGAAATACGAGGATGAGGGCTCGCCCTACCACGCCACCGCACGGCTTTGGGACGATGGCATCATCCTGCCCTCGGAGACGCGTCGCGTGCTGGCTTTGGCCTTTTCTGCCTCCCTCAACGCCGAGGTGCCGGAAACGCGCTTCGGTGTCTTCCGGATGTGAGGCGGGAGCCAGCCGCCAGCGGCTCACCCCAACACAAATGCCTCGTGCACGGCGCTCTGGACGCCGCCGCCCATGATCGGTCCACCGCCGGCGACATGGATGGCGTCTCCGACCAGCGCGGCGCCGAGCCCGTGGCGGGGCGTCAGCATCGGCGCGTATTGCTCCCAGGCATCGGCAACGGGATCATAGGCCTCCATCTGCCCGAAGACCCGGTTGGTGCCTTCGCCGCCCATGATGAAGACCTTTCCACGGTAGAGCACCGCGCCATGGCCGGAGCGGGCTGTCGGCAACGGGTTGCGCGGCGTCCATTTGTCGGTTGCCGGGTCATAGGCGTGATGCAGGTTCGAATTGGTGTGGAACGAGTCGACCCGGCCGCCGATGACATGGATCAGGGGGCCGATGGCCAATGTGCCGGTATGGTCACGGGCCGTCGGCAGCGGCGAACGGCTTTCCCAACTGTCGGTCTTCGGGTCGTAGGTCAGATGCCAGTCGATCGACTTCTTGGTGTC
>UBZM01000050.1 GCA_900470095.1 Hyphomicrobiales bacterium | reverse complement strand
TTCTTCAACGCAATCGACCCAAGTCGGTCATTCGCCGCCCATTGGGGCGGCGATCGAAGTTTGGCCCATCGCTGACGTTCGGAACGTCCGCTTCCCGGCGGTTCAGATCGATATTCAGCGGCGAGGCGGGTGCTGTCGGAGGCCTCAGTTGGCTGGGGCGAGAGACTGGGCCACGTAAAGCCGAAGCCAGTCCTCGAACCGCGTTTGCGCACAGCGTGGATGACCACTCGGAATGAGACTGTCGTCACGCAGCACCGCGCCGAAATAGAGCGCTTGGCGATCGGCAATGATCGGGCGCGGATCCTCGTTCGCGGTCAGTATCTGCCGGGCGAGGTCGTCGAGACGGAAACGATCCGGCCCCACGATCTCCAGCTCGCGGTTCTGCGCGCGCCCTAGGACGACATCTCGCAGCGCCAGCGCGACATCGTCGCCTGCGATGGGCTGGATGAGGGCCGGCGAAATGCGAAGCGCATCTCCTTGCGCGGCTGTCTCGACGATTCCGTTGATGTATTCAAAGAAGGGCGTCGACCTCACGATCGTGTAGGGTACGTTTGCGCTTCTCACCATCACTTCCTGCATCATCTTGGCCCGGAAATACCCGCTGTCGGGCAGCCGATCGGTCCCGACGGCAGAGAGAACGACGTGATGCTCGACGCCGGCGACCTCCTCGGCAGCGAGCAGGTTCCGTCCGGAGGCCTCGAAGAAAGCAAGAGCGACGTCCTGATCGAAGGTTGGAGAGTTGGAAACGTCCACGACTACCCGCGCGCCGGACAGCGCCTCGGCCAGGCCTTCTCCGGTGACCGTATCGACGCCGCGCGATGGCGAGGCGATTTCGATTTCGAGACTACGGCCGGCCAACGCATCGACGAGCTTGGACCCGATCATGCCGGTCCCGCCTACCACAACGATCTTCATCCGCCGTCTCCTTGATAGCCTCGTTCCCTGCCCGGAAGCATGTCACTCGTCGAACGGCGCGCGCTCGACAAAATCGACCGATGACGGCGCGCGGTAGCCTGCGACGAGCCGCTCGCCGAAATCACGCACGAAATTGTCGTAGCTGGTTTCAGGGCGGGTTCTGGCGATGTGGCAGAAGCACTGCGTCATCAGCCGCTTCATCCCGAGCCTCGGATAGGCCAGGAGGATCTGCTGGACCTCGTCCGGCGGGAGCGCGTCGTATTGCAGCCCGACGACATCGAGGCAGATGCCCGCCGTGCAGAGCGCAACCTCAGCCTCCTTGTACAGGCCGATCGACGGCGTCGAGTTGAGGGCGACGCTGTCCCAGATCAACTGGGCGCGGCGCTCGTCGAGACCGCTCTGACGGGCAAAGCCTCGCGCGAGATCGGCGCCTTCGACTTCGAACCGGCGCGGCCCGTTGAAGCGCTCATTCAGCGTGACATCGTGCAGGAGCGTCCCGACCGCGACGACTTCCTCGTCGTGATGAATATTCCGAAGCTGCCCCAGCCGAGCCGCGAAAAGCCAGGAACGGACAACGTGGTTGTACAGGTAGGGCTCGCAGGCCCGGCGCGCATAAGCGAGAGCGCTGGCCACAAGTTCGGTGTCCGGCACGGAAACGCCGGCCAGAATTCGACGGTCCTTTTGGATATCTGACATGGCTTTCAAGGGCCTCGAGTGACGGATTCCAGGAGTCGTCAGCGAACGGTCGGTTCGAAGGCCGCAGCTTCGCTATGCGATGACTGACCAACCAGCGTCCGAGCCGTCGAACCTGATCGGTGGACTGCAAACCTGACGAGGCGGCCTCATTCGCCGCCTCGTCTGCGAGCGTCACCCTCGGACGAAGGCAAGAATGTCCCTGTTGATCGTATCCGCATGGATGGTCGCCATGCCGTGCGGGAACTTGTTGTAGATCGTCAGGGTCGCCCTTTTCAGGAGCTTGGCCGAGAGCGGAGCGCTGTCGCCGATCGGGACGATCTGATCGTCATCGCCATGCATGACGAGAGCCGGAACCTCGATGACCTTGAGATCCTCGGTGAAATCGGTCTCGGAGAAGGCCTTGATGCCCTCGTAGTGAGCCTTGGCGGCTCCCATCATGCCCTGGCGCCACCAGTTCTGGACGACGCTGGCATCCGTCTCGACCCCAGCGCGATTGAACCCGTAGAACGGCCCCGCTGCGAGATCGGTGTAGAACTTGCTGCGATTGGCAGCGAGACTCTTCCGAAGGCCATCGAAGACTTCGATCGGCAGGCCGCCGGGGTTCCGCTCGGTCTTGACCATGATCGGCGGGACTGCGCCGATGAGAACGAGCTTAGCGGCACGGCTCCTGCCATGGCGCGCGACGTAGCGCGTGGCCTCGCCGCCTCCGGTGGAGTGTCCAATATGCACCGCGTTGCGTAGGTCGAGATGTTCGACGACGGCCGCGGCGTCGGCCGCGTAGTGGTCCATATCATGTCCCTCGCTGACCTGGCTCGAACGGCCGTGTCCGCGCCGGTCGTGAGCGACGACCCGGAAGCCTTGCGCCAGAAAGAACAGCATCTGGGCGTCCCAGTCGTCCGAGCTGAGCGGCCAGCCATGGTGAAAGACGAGTGGCTGGGCCGATTTCGGGCCCCAGTCCTTGTAAAAAATCTCAACGCCATCCCGCGTTGTAACGTAATTCATGCGTCGGCTCCTTTTGCTATTGCGAGGGGAAACGGTGGCGGGCTGCGCGGAGGACTGGAGCGGAAGCGTGCCAACCGCCGCTATGCCGGCGCCGCCGCAAAGGAGGTCCCGCCGACTGAGGTCGGTGGAACTGGATAGTGCTTTGTTGGGCATTGGCGCCTCCAGGGCGCAGTTACTGGTTGCGGACCGAAATGCTCAGGGCGCTCGATTCGACATGAAACCCCGATACTTCGACCTCAAATCGGCGACGATATCGGTATGATCGTCAGGTTTTCGAGGCGTATTTATTTTTCATCTTCCTGAAACGACGATCAATACGCTCGAAGACAATTCACTCTATTCAAATGTATAGATCATATCGACTTCGGCATATTTTGATTTCGATGAGGAGCGGCCCAACTGTGGATCATCAATGGAGATCCACATGGGAAAATTGTCGAACAAGGTCGCCGTGATCACCGGCGGCAACAGCGGGATCGGCTTCGCGACAGCGCGCCTGTTCATAGCCGCAGGTGCGAAGGTGCTGATCATCGGTCGTCGAGAAGACGCCGTGACCGAAGCCGTCGCCGCCCTCGGGTCTCAGGCGACCGGCCTCGCAGGTGACGTCGCCGACCTCGCCACGCACGAACGTGTCGCCGCGCTGGTCTCCGATCGGTTCAGACAGGTCGACATCTATGTGGCGAATGCGGGCAGCATCCGCATTCAGCCGAGCTTCAACGTGACGGCCGCCGACTACGACACGCAATTCCTCACCAATGCGCGCGGCACGTTTTTCGGCGTTCAGAAGATCGCTCCGCTATTGCGTGATGGCGGCGCGATCCTGCTGACGAGTTCAATCGCGAGCCGCAAGGTGCTGGATGGTCACGCGGTCTACGCTGGCAGCAAGGCAGCAATCGAAGCGTTTGCGCGCAACTGGGCACTGGAACTTAAGGACAGGCGCATCCGCGTGAACGTGCTCAGCCCCGGCCCGACCGATACGCCGATTATTGGAAAGCTCGGCGTCGCTCCGGAAACGCAGGCGCAGGTAGAGGAGCAGGCCGCCCGGATGATCCCGTTCGGCCGGATGGGCAAGCCGGAAGAACTCGCACAGGCGGCTCTCTTTCTCTGCTCCGGCGACGGGGAATTCATCACCGGCGTCAACCTGGCCGTCGATGGCGGCATCACGCTGACCTGATCTCAGGAGAGGTCGCCATGCCGTTTCCTTCGCCCAGCCATTCCGGCGCATTGGCGAGGCATCACGCCGTGACCATGAGCTCTGGAGCACCGAATCCGGTGCTCCAGCCGCGCCAAGGCTAGGCGGCGTTCGCCATACGCATCCCAACCGGTAGAGCTTCCCACGCCCTGATAAGTTCGCCGAGTGAGGCAGCTTCCATCTTCCGCATCAGGTTGCCCCGGTGCAGCTTGACCGTGACCTCGCTGATGCCGAGGTCGAAGGCGATCTGCTTGTTGAGGCGACCCCGTGCGACCTCGCACATGACTTCGCGCTCCCGTGGCGTCAGAGTCTGCAAGCGCTCGACACATCCCTTGATCTTCGCAGCTTCCGCCCTTCGCGCCGCATCCAGCCCGATCGCCGCATTGACCGCGTCCAGAAGCGTCTGGTCGCGAACCGGCTTCGTCAGGAAATCCACCGCGCCTGCTTTCATGGCCTGGACGGTCATGGGGATGTCGCCATGCGCGGTGAGGAAGATGATCGGCTTGGGATTTCCGTTCATCGTCAGATGACGCTGGAGGTCGAGCCCGCTGAAGCCGGGCATACGCACGTCGAGAATGAGACATCCCGGCCGGTCGAGCATGCTGGTCTCGAGCAGCGCCTGCGTCGAGCTGAACGAAACCGCTGCGAAGCCGGCTGACTCCATCAGCTCGGACAGTGCGTCTCGGACCGAGGCGTCGTCATCGACTATGATGATGAGAGGCTGCTGTTCTTCGGCTGCACCTCGCCTGGAGGAGAGCACCGATTTCCGCGAGAGTGAGCGGTCAATGATCATGTTCACCTTCCACGTCCCTGTTGAGTTAATGCCCTTGCGATCGCGGCGAGTAAGGCTTGGCCATCGAACGGCTTGCAGAAGAAGCTCTCTACGGCCCGCGCCCTGATCTGCTCGGCAATCTCGTGGCGCCCAGTGATGAGAAATACCGGCAGATCCGGACGCTCTTGGTTGACGAGGTCGCGCAGCTCGAAGCCGTTCAACCCCGGCATGCCGACATCAGTGATGAGGAGATCCAGTCCGGAGAGGCCAGCCCGGGTCAGCGCTGCCGCGGACGAGAAGCTACGAACCGCATATCCCGCAGACTCGAGCAATTCCTCAAGCGATTCGAGCAATCTCGGATCGTCATCGACGACGGCCACGACAGATTTATGCTTGGTCACGCTTAGATTCCTCCCATCCGGCGCGAATGCTGGATCGGGATTTCCAACCGCTCCGCAATTCGCACCAGGTCGGCGAGCGATGACGCCGCCATTTTCTGCATCACGTTTCTTCTATGAATCTGAAGGGTGACTTCGCTGATGCCGAGCTCGGCCGCAGCTTGCTTGTTGAGGAGTCCGCTCACGACCAGCGGAAGCACGTCGCGCTCTCGCGGAGAGAGCTCGTGATAGCGTTGCTTCAGCAGCGTGAGCTCGGCGCGCTTCGCCCTTGTTTCCCGATCCTGCGCTATTGCCGAGCGGATGGCCAAGAGCAGCGCCGTATCGCTGAACGGCTTGGTCAGGAAATCGACGGCACCATGTTTGATGGCTCGCACCGATGACGGGATGTCGCCATGCCCCGTGATGAAGACGATCGGCGGATGGTCTCCCTGCGCGATCTGGCGTTGCAGCTCCAGCCCATTGATATCGGGAAGCTCGACATCGAGAATCAGGCAGGCCGGGAGATCGGGCTTGTTCGAGCCGATATAGTCGCCGGCGGAGCTGAATGGGACTGATCGGACACCGTTCGCCGCCAGCAACTCGCCCAGGGCTTCCCGGAGCGCATCGTCGTCGTCGACGATGAACACGATTGTGTCGTCAACGGTCATGATCGGATTTCGCTTCGACAGGCAGGGTGAAGATGAACGCCGCCCCGCCGTCCTGGTTGTTCTCTGCCCACAGTCGCCCGCCATGGGTCTCGATGATGGTTCGCGATATCGCCAACCCCATGCCCATCCCATTGGGTTTCGTTGAGAAGAAGGCTTCGAAGACCTTATCGGGCGCGCCAAGACCCATGCCGGTGTCCCGGACTTCGGTCCTGACGAAATCGCCGGCGCGCAATGTTCGGACGCGAAGAACCCCGCGCCGAGCAGGCTCCATCGCCTCAAGGCCGTTGCGGATCAGGTTGACCAGGACCTGCTGGATCTGGATGCGATCCAGCTCCAGCGACGGAAGACCAGCCCCGACTTCGACCTCGATACGCATGCGGCGCCGGGCCGCTTCTTCCATCATCAGATCCCTCGCCTCATGAAGAATGGCGTCGAGCGGGCAGAGGTTTCGCGCTTGGTCCGTCTGCCTGAACAAGGCACGGACCCGGCCGACGACATCGGCGGCTGAATTCGCATCCCGGATGATGCGTTCGATGGTTCTCTGCGCCCGCTCAAGATTGGGCGGGTCCGAGGTCAGCCAGCGCTGGCATGCGTGCGAATTGGCGACCACGGCCGCGAGCGGCTGGTTGACCTCATGGGCGATCGAAGCGGAGAGCTCTGCCAGGCTCGCGGCCTGCGCTGCGCGAGCCAGGCGCTCCTGCGTCAATGTCAGCGCTTCCTGCGCGCGCACCTGATCTTCGATCTCGAAGGAGATGCCGTTCCATTGAACGATCTCCCCTTCGGCATTTCGCATCGCCGCGGTTCGCGTCTCGACCCAGCGAAACTCGCCGTCCGCCCGCCGGAGGCGGTGTTTCATCGCATAGGACGTGCCGGTCGCCAGCGAACGCCCATATTTTTCTTTGACGTTGGGGAGGTCATCGGGATGGATGATCGCTTCGAGCGTGCCGGCCAGGCGTGTCTGACCCTCTGCGTCCTTGTCTCCGAGTCCGAAGCCAAGAAATTCCCCGAGCTTCTCGCTTCGATAGATCGGTTCGCCATTCGGCGCGGCGCAGTAGATGAGGGCAGGCAGCGTCTCCACCAACTGACGCAGCGATCGCTCGCTTTCCCTGAGTGCATCCTCCACGCGGAGTTGGTCGTCGATGTCGTGGGACAGACCATGCCACTGGATGATGCTGCCATCGTCATCCAGAAGCGGCTCCGCGCGCCCGTCCATCCAGCGATAGACGCCATCGTGGCGGCGTAAGCGATAGCGCATCGCGTAGGGCCGGCCGCTGCTCAGACAACGCTTGAGTTCGGCCCACACCCGACTGGCATCGTCCGGGTGGATCGCCTCCTTCAGGGCGGCCGCGTATCGCTCCGTCTGGGATTGCTCGAGGCCGCCTTCGTCAATGCCCAGGAAGTCGATGAAGCGGCGGTTGAAGAAATTCGGCGCCCCGGTCGGTGTCAGTCGCCAGAGGAAGCTCGGAACCAGATCGATCAGCCGCGTCAATTCCTGCTTTCGGAGATTGAGTTCGGTCTGTGTGGTGATCAGATCGTGGATATCGACGGATACACCGTACCATCGAATAATCTTACCGGCTTCGTCGCGCAGAGGTTCAGCGCGCGTTTGCGTCCATCGATAGGTGCCGCCAGCCCGATGTTGGAGGTACTTGATGTTGTACGGCGCGCCCGTCACGACCGATCTCGTGAAGGTTTGCTCTGCCAGCTCCCAGAAATTCGGATGAATCATCTTCTTCAAAGAAAGAGACCCATCCGACGCCTTGACGGTATCTAGCGTGGCGCCGGTGACCTCCATGATCCGCCTGTTGAGATAGATGGGTCGCCCCTCCGATGACATGCTCCAGATCATGGCTGGCACCGTGTCGATGAGCTGTTCGAGATGCTTTTCTCGCTCTCGCAGCGCAGCCTCGGTTTTCTTGTAGACGTCGATATCGATCGAGGTCCCGAACCAGCCGGTGATGCGCCCCTCGCCATCCCGTGTCGGCCGCGCTGAAATGCGGTGCCAGACATAGTGGCCCGTCGCGCGCAGCATGCGGTATTCGATGTTCCACGGCTCGCCCGTTTTCAGGCAATGGCGCAGGGTCGCGGCGGCGCCGTCGACATCGTCCGGATGAACACCGCGCATCCAGCCGACCTCACCGCCATCGATGAATTCCCGCTCGCCGAGACGGCGATTGAGATCCTCCAGAGCCATGTCGATGGCAATCTGAGCAGCAGGGGTCACATAGGTGAACTTCCCTGTCGCATCGAAAGCCCAGGCCTTGCCGTGCAAGCTCTCGATCACCTTGGCGGCCTGTACCGCCTGCACGGTCTCGCCAAGCGATTCCGTGACAGTCCAGCGATCATCCGGTCTCGAAACCATGGCGTCGACATCGACGCTGACGCCATAGCCCGGCTCGGCACGGAGCTCGGTCCAGCGATATCTGCCGTCCGGCAGGCGCAACCGATAGCTCGTCACCTGCGGCACGCCCGTCCAGAACGCATAGGCCGCCGCCTGTGCGATCGCAGCCCTGTCATCTGGGTGGATCGCACCCTCGGCCACGTCATCTGGAATGGCCCCGAGACCACCGGGATGGCCCGGCGCTTGTCGTTGCGCGGCCGCGTCCCGGGCGCCTCGTCTGGACGGATCGCGCACGATGAGCGCGCCCATGCACGCGGCCACCGCGACGGATGCGCCAACGGAAAGCGCGGCTTCCCGTACGGCGCCAGGATATAGTACGGCGGTGACCGTCGCACCGGCAAAGGCGGCAAGCAGCCCGCCCCAGAGCGATCGAAGCAGATATCCTCGCGCATAGAGGAAGAGCGCACCGAGCGGCGCCAGTATTCCTATGGTGGACCCGGCCAGCCAGTATGCCAGGAGGCCAATAGCCAGAGTCAGGGACACGAGGAACGGTGGCGTTCGATGGAGCGCTGCAATCATGGTCGCGTGCCCTTCCCGAGACGGATTACCTGGAAACCGTCACAGCTTCATCTAGCACCAGTCTTCGAACATCCGGCTGGCAAGCTCAGTGGAAACTAGCGCCAGGACGCCTCGGCCGCACTTATGGAAATCCATGACTTGCAGGGAGATCGTCCAGTGTTCCGTTGCTGCGCGCGACGGCGTGCGGGAAGAGCGCCGCAATCCACCTTGGCACCAGAATGGAGACTTCTAGGCAGGCCCGGCCAGCGAAAGACCGCTCGCGCTGCATTGGTCATGGATGAGGTCGATGATCTCGTTCTTGGCGGATGTCCCCGTTGCGAGGCTCGCGACACGGAACTGCAACTCGACCTCGATGGCCGCCGCATCGATGGCCTTGAGGGCAACGGCTGGCGGGGGATCCTTTACGATGCGGGTACTGGTTTCCAGCACGGTCCGCATCGCGTTCTCTACGATGCGCGGCCTTTGCCCCGCGGCGAAGCGCACGCCTAGTGTAATGAGGTGCGACTCGTCGGGGCGGCTCAAGCTGGTCAGGCTTTGCTTTGCTAGCATGCTGTTCGGCAGCACGACGATATTGTTCAACCCGGTCAGCAGGTTGGTCGAACGCCAGTTGGTTTCCGTGACGCGGCCCGCCGTGCCATCGCTCAACTGGACCCAGTCGCCGATCGCATAGGCCTTGCCGAGAGTCAGCGCGATGCCGGAAAAGACATCGCCGAGCGTGTTCTGCAATGCGAGGCCCAGGATCAAAGCTACGACGCCCGAGGTCGTCACCAGGGTGGCGATGGGCAGGCCGAAGACGAAACCCATGACCGACAGCGCCACACCGAGATAGATGCCGGCGACGGCCATATCCAGGATCAGGTGTGCTTCCCGCGGCTTGCGATTAAGCCTGACATAGATGTGGATGAAGCCGATGATCGTCCAGGCGAGATGGGTCCACCAGAGAATTCTGGCGGATTTGGAAAGCACCGCAGTCAGCCCCTCCGCATAGACGTCATCGGCCTGATGCGGAGCGATACCTCCCGTATAGAGCACGATGCTCATGCCGATGAAGAATAGGATCTGGACGATCAGGCGACCCCTCGGACGGTCGCAACCCTGGACGTGCCACACGACGATGCCGGCGGTTCCGAGGATGTTTATCAGTACCAACGGCAGGAAGTGGTCATCGCCGGGCATGGGAAGAGTTTCCGGTGGTGGTAGCTCATGCTGAGGAAGACAGTGCGCCGGATCGCTGTCCGGCGTCGCCAGCTACTTCTTGAGCGGGAAGGTCAGTTCCTGCTGGGCGGTATCGACGACGAACACGGCGAGCAGTTTTGCCGGATGGGTCTTGCTCGCGTTCTCGCTGACACCGTGACGGTCGCCCGGGAATTCCGAGAAGCTCTCGCCGGCCCTGTAGACCGTGACGGGGCCATCATTGACCTGGCTGCGGATCCCCCCTTCGAGCACGGTTGCATAGATGAAAGCGGAAGCCGGGTGAGTGTGGCCATCCGAGAATCCGCCCGGAGCGTATTCGACGAGAACGCCCCTCATGCTCTTGCCTGGTACGTTAGGCAGCTCGCGGTCGTAGACCAGCGTCACCTTTGCACCTTCGCCACCTCCGGGCGTGTCATGTGCGAATGCCGAAATCGACAGAAGAGCCGTCAGCGCAAAGGCGCACGCCAGTGACTTGGTCATGTCTAATGTCCTTTCACGATGGAGGTGGATGAACCGCTTCGAAATCGGCTCATCCACGAGCCATTATTTCCGGGGAGCTGTCGCGAACCAGCGATCGAAGTCGATCCGGCCGATGCGGGGATTGTTGTCGGAGACGAGCGAGCCGGCCTCCAGCTTGGTCCCGAAATACCGGGCATCCGGATCAGCGACGACGGTGCGGGCATCTCCGATCGCCTTGAGGTAGCGGGCGACGAAATCGCAAAGGCGCGCGCGTTCCGGGCCCGAGATTTCGATGATGCCGTTGGCCGGCGCGGCCAGCGCCGCCTCAGCTACGAAATCGGCGACATCGTCGGACGCGATCGGCTGAAGATTGCCCGTCGACAAGCGGGCGGTGTCGCCGGATGTGCCGGCCTGGGCAATGCCGCCGAGGAATTCCATGAACTGCGTGGATCGCACGACCGTATAGCGAATGCCGGATTTCCGGATGATCTCTTCCTGAGCGACCTTGGCGCGAAGATAGCCGCTGTCAGGCAGACGGTCCGTGCCGACGATCGAGAGCGCGACGTGATGCTTGACGCCGGCCACCTTCTCCGCCGCCGTCAGGTTCTTGCCGGACGTCCGGAAGAACTCGAGCACGGCCTTGTCCTCGAAGGAAGGCGAGTTAGCGAGGTCGATTACCACCTCGGCATTCTCGAGTACCTGGGCCAAGCCTTCGCCGGTGATCGTATTGACGCCGGTATTCGGAGCGGCGGCAATGACCTCATGCCCCTGCTTGCGCAGGCGCTCCGCGGTCTTCGATCCGATCAGTCCGGTGCCGCCGATAATGACGATTTTCATGAGATGCCTCCTGCGCAGCCGCCCATGCGGTGCGTCGTTCGATCGATGGGATGGGGGCGACCTCGTCGAGGTCGGGTTGTCGGCCGAACCGGCATGGCTTTGAAACCTGCGCAGCCAAGCTCGGCCGACGGCCAGACAGGTATTCAATAATCCCAGAAGACGGGGACCCAGCGGAACGCAGCGCCCTCGACCGCGACCCGACCGACCGACGGGAATGGGAGGTGGGTGGCCACGAGCTGTTCGCCGGTCCCCGCCAGCTCCGTTAGAAGACGCTGGCGAACGCGGGCCGCTTCCTCGGGGTCGTGCTCGAAGCCGTTATACCAGTCAGGGTGTTCGAACCCCACAGCGAAAACGGCGTCACCGGCGAATGTCAGGCGGTCGCCGCCTGAGGACAGACGGACCACGCTGTGTCCGGGCGTGTGGCCGCCCGTACGGCGGACGATGACGCCCGGTGCGACCTCGTGTTCCTCGTCGAACAGCCGCAGGTGTCTGCGATACTCTTGCGCGAACCGCTTGGCCGCCGACCGAAGCGCATCCGGGAAACCCGCCGGCATGTTGACGTGCGTGAAGTCGGGCGCCTCCCAAAACTTCACCTCGGCGGCCGCCACATGGATCCGCAGGTCCGGGCGCAGTCGGTCCTTCACCCCCTCGACGAGGAGACCGCCGACATGGTCCATATGCATGTGGGTCAGCACCACGTCGGTGACGGAGCCGAGATCGATGCCGGCGGCCTCCAGGCGCTTAACCAGTTGTCCGGCCCGCGGCAGGTTCAGTTCCGGATCAAGACCCAGCCCGGCGTCGATAAGTATGACCTGCTCGCCGCTGCGCACCAGGACTACGTTCAGCGCCCAGTCGAAAGCGTCGGACGGCAGGAACATGTCGTTCAGCCAACTGGCCCGGTCGGTCTCGGCGACGTTATGCCCCAGCATCTTGGTCGGGAGCGGCAGCACCCCGTCGCTGACCACCAGAACATCAATCTCGCCGACCCGCACCGCGTAGCGCGACGGGACCAGCTCTTCGGGCCCCGGTCGTCCGGAGCGTGAAGCGACGTCTAGGCTCATGGTTCTCTCCTGATCGATACCGTTCAAATTACGGCTTTGACGATGCTAGATTGAGAGCACGGCGCAGTCGATTAGATCCAAGTATAAACTCACCTAGACCATATAATAGGTAAGCTCAGCTTCTGTAATATATCTCGTAATTCTATTATTTCACAATAAAAACTGATAAAATTACCATGAAAATCCGAATTATTGAATTCCTTCAGTCGCCGCGAGTGGCATTGTCCCGGAGGGTCGCGGAGTGACAGAGCCGACACTGCCGTCAATCGTCGAACTCCTACACCAGATGTCTATTTGACGAGTGATCCGATGAGCGATGGTCACGACGAATTCAGTCGAGCACGCGCAGTTCGATCCCCGTGATCGTTGTTCGACTATCGTGACGACGCAGCCATCTCGATCATGGATACAACCTCTGCGGGGTGCGAAATCATCAAGGCGTGCGACGCGCCGTTGATGGCGACGGTCTTCACCACCCGCGCACGCTGCGCCATGAAATCCATCGCAGCCGGCGGAATGTTCCGATCGCCGGTTCCATAGATCATGTACGACGGCAGCGACTTCCACGAAGACACCCCGGACGGCTCGGCCAGGGCTGCTTCGGCAACGGGGCGTTGCGTGGCAGCCATCAACGCAGCCTGGCCTTTCGGAACGTCGGCTGCGAACTGCATCCGGAATTTCTCCGGCTTGATATAGAGATCGCGCCCACCGTTCTGCGTCGCGACCGCGCGGATAGCACCTCCCAACGTGCTTCCCGGAAACTTGCCCGAAAGCGACAGGCTGGTTTCCCCCATCTCCGGCGCGAACGCAGCCACATAGACGAGCGCCTTCACATTCGCCTGCCCGTTCGCAGCCTCTGTTATCACCGGACCGCCATAGGAATGGCCGACGAGAACAACCGGGCCGGAGATGGATCGAATTACCGTCGCGACTTCCGCCGCGTCTCCCTTCACGCTGCGCAGGGGATTGGCAGCCGCGACCGTCTCATAGCCCGCCTTGTTGAGCCGGGCGATCACCGCGTTCCAGCTCGCGGATTCGGCGAAGGCTCCGTGCACCAGAATGATGACCGGCTTGGCACGGGGCGCTGCTTGCGCTGGTCGCATGGCCGAATTGAGCAGCACGGCGGCTGCCGCCAGAGCGAAGACACTCGGTTTCATATGCGTTCTCCGGGTTTGTCGATAGGTTCGGAGCAGCCTGCGCCAAGCTCGGGCCTCGGGCTGCTTGGCCAACGAATTCGCCAATCAATCCAGATTTCTAGGTGATCAAGACCGACGTCGAACACAGGAAGAGGCGCAGTCAAGCGGCTCTGAGGCCGCGGCCGGTCGTTGACTTGCCTGTCGGGGATTGCGCAGCGCCAAGAGGGTCAGCGCCAGTCCGAGAAGCGCCGGCAGCGTCACCGCCGGAAAGTCCCGCGGAATGACGGCAGGCGAGCAGATTCCGACGGCAACCTCCCAAAAATGGAAGAGCGCATGCGCGCAAAGCCAAGATGTCGCGGCTGCCCATAGTCCAACGCGACGCTCCGGCACGAACAGGCCGAGGCCGAACGCCACGCCGAGAAACATCTGAATCATCCCGATGTCGCGAATGAAGTGCTGGTTGAAGAAGCCGGTATCAGTCACACCCGGGACCATTTCGTACCAAGCCAGTGGCGCGATCAGCATGAAAAGGCCGTTCGCGTTCAGAAATATGCCGTTGAACGCCACCATGATGACGACCGCCGCGGCAGCAGCGCCGCTTCGAGGGAGCATCGCCTCGCACGTCAAGAGCGCTTTCATCAATTACCTCTCGCCAGAAGTGCGCTCACCACCGAGCACTCGCGATGATCTCGGAGCGGGGTGACAGAGCAGGAGCGAGGGAAATTGTTCGCGTTGAGCGCTTGGATCTCTACTGGCCCCTCCGACCTCTGCTCTCGATAGATCGCCAGACTGACCTGTACCTTGGCATAGACAAGAAAGAGCAACAGCATGCGCAGAGCCCGATCCGGATTCCGGTGGATCGAGCTTCAACCCGCGTGCTGCTGGTCAGGATCGTAGGTGAGAGGTGGCCGGAGCTGCGAGCTCGCGACGCTAGACGCCGGCACCCGAACGCCCGACTCCGGGAGCTACGCCAAGTTCCGCTCCTGGCGCGCGGCGGCCGGTCAAAGGAGATCCGAGCGAACGTCAGCAATCCACCCTCAGCCGACATCGGCGAGGCCTGCTACTGGCGCCCCGGCTTGGCGATTGCCAGCGCGATCCAACACAGCTTCTGTCCGCTAGCTCGGCGTTTCCGCCGTCCATCTGCCGCAACGCCGAAAGCCGGCCGATCCAGCACGTGCGGCCGAGGCGTGGTTGTCCACCTGCGAGCGCGCCTTGCGCCCACCCACCGCTGTTCCGCGCCAGGCAGAGCTGTTCGCGCCAACCCCAATGGCGAATCGGACCAGCGACTGTCGTTCGACCGGAGAGAGGCACACCGATGGGATCGGCGATCGACCTGCGCGTCGCGAATAGCCGATTTCCAGCGTCACGCCCCCCGTGCCCGCTAACTCAGGTTGTTGCCCCAGATCATGATCGACAGCGAGAAGGTGATGAGGCCGATGACCGCCAGGATGAACGCGCGACGACGGGCCCGTGCCTCGCTGTGGTTCAATCCGGCCAGCAGTGTTGCAAGCGTCCAGAGGCCCGTGAATGCCAGAAGCACCAGGGTGTAGACTGGGCCGGAGAGGTCATAACCGCCCCCTCCGATCGATGGGTATTCCGAAGGGCCGGGGCTGAGGCTCCAAACCAGAACGCCGACGACCACGGCGAAGACGGTCATCCACACGTAGAACCCCGTGCTCTTCAATCAGCCCTCCTCAGGCATCCGACGGTCCGAAAATGGATCGAGCCAGTGGATGACAATATCGGCAAACCACTCACCCCGGTCGTCAGCTCGGCTAACGGAGCTTGGCGATCCCGATACCATCGAGTTTGGCGCGGTCCTTGATGGATTCCTCGCTGCGGGTCATCGCTTTCGAAATCGCCTTCAGTGCCATGCCCTTCTTGGCGAGCAACTTGAGCTTCTCAAGTTCCTCATGTGTCCAGGGTTGGCGATGCCGTTCAAATCGCTCGGTCACATTCTGCTCCTGCTCTGCCGGGACATCTCCCGCATTCGCGCCCACTATAGCAGTGATGGCGACGGATTTGACCGCAGGGATGGATCGGCGCCGAGCCCATCCGGGCGCTCGGCGCCGGAAGCGGACTTTGCCCTCCTGTCCGCAAGCGGACCTCGAGAATGCCGTTGCGGCACAGGCGATCGTGGGGCTTAGGAGGCTCGGCGAGCGAGCGCGAGCTCGTGGCCATGGCCCGACCATTCGTCGGCCGGGCCATGGCCGTCCATTCGTCAGAACATGTGGAAAGGCGGCTTGGCGTCGTCTGGCAGGAGCGCCTTATAGGGCGTCCGGACAAGGCGCTCCTCGAAGTCGGCCTTGGCCTTTTCCAGCAACCCCGGTTCGACGAGCACGTCCGCAGCTACGCCCGCCATGATCTTCGCAACGTGAACCATGCCCTTGTGCGCCAGCGGCGATTGACCATGGGCCGTCAACTGCCAGGAGTGCCCCGGCGTGCCGATCGTATACGTCGCGCCCCGCGCCTGTACCGTCGGCACGGCCCAGGAGACGTCACCGACATCGGTCGAGCCCATCATACGCGGCCCCGGCACCTCCTTGGGTGCGATCGCGTTGCACAGGGGAAAATCCGTCACCGGCAATCCCGAGCGGCGAAATGCGCTTTCGATATGCGCGGGTGTCACGCTCTTCTGCATGCGCCTGGCGAAGGCGACGTCGTCTGCATCGAACGGAGGCGGACCAAGCCGATCGAAATTGCGCTGCATGGCGTCCTCCAGGGGCGCGTTCGCCAGCAAGCTGCTCATCGCGCTGACGACTTCGCTGGTGACCGTGGTCTCCGTCATAAGGGCCGCTCCTTCGGCGATTTTCCGGACCCGGGCGAGGAGTTCATGGACCTCGGAGACCATCGTCGCCCGCACGACATATCGGAGCTTGGCCTTGGCTTGGACAACGTTCGGCGCGATGCCGCCTGCATCGAGATACGCGTAGTGGATGCGCGCATCGCTCGGCATGTGCTCGCGCATGTAGTTGACGCCAACATTCATCAACTCGGCGGCGTCGAGCGCGGAACGGCCGAGATGCGGAGAAGCGGCGGCATGGCTGGCGCGCCCGGAAAACTCGAAGTCGATCGTCGTGTTAGCCAGGGATATGGCTGCCGTCACCGCCGCAAAATCCGCCGGATGCCACGAAATCGCGATGTCGACGTCCTTGAAGGCGCCCTCCTTGACCATGAACGCTTTGCCTGCCCCACCTTCTTCCGCCGGGCAGCCATAGTAGCGGACGCGGCCCTTGAGCCCACGCTCGGCGAGGAAATCCTTGACCGCCGCAGCCGCCAGCATGGCGCCGGCCCCCAGCAGGTTATGGCCGCAGCCATGGCCGGCCGGCTGGTTCGAAAGCGGTTGATGCTCGGACACGCCGGGGGCTTGCGAGAGCTCAGGCAGCGCGTCGTACTCGCCGAGGATGGCGATCACCGGGCCGTCTTCTCCCGCCTCGCCCATGACGGCGGTCGGCAATCCGGCGATGCTCGTCTCCACGCGAAATCCCTCGCGCCGAAGCTGCTCGGCGTGGGCCGCAGCCGACTTGACCTCGCGGTAGTTGAGCTCGGGCATTTCAAAGACGCGGTCGCTCAACTCGATGTAGTCCGCCTGCTTTGAATCGACGATCGTCCAAATCTTATCGGTATTCTGCACAGCCTTCTCCCGAGATTGCATTCGCGCCATAGAGGCTGGTGAAGGCCGCCGTCATCCGCAATCGCCGGATATCGACAGCCCCAGCCTTCGAGAGGCTACTACAAGGCGAACGGCAGAAAGGCCGAATTTTACTCAGAAGAATCGGCAATTGTTGCAGACTGATCGACGTTTGCTTGTGCCCTCCGAAATTCGCGATTGCGGGTCTATGGAAGCGCGACGGTTGCTCGCCGCGCCGATCGACTGTCAGATCGGTCTGCTCGGAGAGGATCGGGGCGTCGTCGGCGACAAGACCGAGATAGCACCCAGTGATTTCGAGGAATGACCAAGGCGACGTTCAGGTGTGTGGGGTGTCGGGCCGGAAGACATCGGCTTTGCGAGGCGTGGCGGTCGGGCGTTCGATCGAAAGGGTCACGTCCGGCGCGTCATGCCCCATATGCAGATCAAAGAGGCTGGCATTCAGCACCCTATCGGCTGCGGTCTGGCGGTAATTGAAACGCAGGTAATCGTGCCAGGTGGGCGTGTGGAACGACTCGGTCCACATTTTGGTATCGCGCAGATTCCGCGTCAGAATCCATCTCCGGGCGCCGTTGCGCCCCTGGGCACGCCGGCGCTGCAGCATCAAGGCAAGAAAGTTCTCAACCTGATCGGTGGCGATCTGATACTCGATTCTGACAGCAATCGGCCCGCTGCGTGGCTTCAGATCGAGGTTGATCGCGGGCGCCTCGAAGGTCTCGGCCGTCGAAACATCAGAATCCTTGCGCTGATGGATGGGCAGGAGCAGACCGAGAACGGCGACGCCAAGAGAGGCTGCGGTCGAGGCCTGCAGGGCAAAGCTCAAGGAATAGCTCTCGGTGATCATCCCCCAAAGCCAGCTCCCGGCGGCGAGCCCGAGTGACGTGAGGGCGTAATACAGCGAAATCGTCCGGCCGACGACCCAACGGGGGCTCGCCCATTGTACGCTGATGCTCAGGCCCGACCACCCCAGAACCCATCCGGCGCCGCCGAGCATGAGCGCGACAGCCGCGACAGCCGGGGTTTTCGTCAGCGAAAGACTGAGCGTGCATGTCGCGCACGCCACGCAAGCCAGCTTCAGGAGCTGTTCGTCCGACAATTTTCGCCTGAGCGCCGTCGACGTCAGGCCCGCCAGCAGCGCACCTGCGCCGAAGCCGGCCATAAGGGTGCCATAGGCAACGGCTCCCTGTTTCAGCTGATCACGAACCACCAACGGAAGCAGTGCGAGAATGGCGATGCCCGCGAGCCCGAACAGGAAGCCGCGGGCGAGCGCCGTCTTGATCTCCGAGGACAGCGACGTGAAGCGAATGCCGTCGGAGATCGCCGTCAGCATCGCTTCGGGTGGCAGTCTCGAGGTTGGGACTTTCCACCGGGATCGCCAGACCACGATCAGCGGCGCGAGATGGCCAAGGGTGTACAGGCAAAACGCCGTCAAAGGGCCGAAGGACGCGAGAATAATGCCCCCGAGAGCCGGCCCGACGCTGCGCACGGTGTTGAACCCGACGGATGTCAGCGTCACGGCCGCGGCGAGATCCTTTCGATCGACAATATCGCCCACGGATGCCTGCCAGGCCGGGTCGTTGAAGGCGATGCCGCACCCCGCGAGGAAGCTGAAAAACAGGATGATCCAGGGGTTGATCATGCCAAAGGCGACGAGGATCGTCAGCGCAGCAGCGGTCACGGCCATCAAGGACCGCGCCGCCAGCATCACCTTGCGGCGGTTGAAATTGTCGACGATGGCCCCGGCGAAAATCGACAGAATGAAAGCGGGCAGGTTCGTCGCGGCCTGAACCAAGGCAACCATGACGCTGGACGGCGTGATGGTTGCCATCAGCCAGCTCATTGCGATGGTCTGGATGAGCCATCCCAACCCCGAGATCAGCCCGGCGAGCCAGATGGCTCGAAAGGTCAGGTTGTTGAGAGGCGCAAACGGCCCAGTGCCTGCCGCGGGCTTCTGCACATCCATGACCCGGCTCTTTTCCGACGGCTGTTTCTGGGGCGCCGGCGTTGATCCCCGAGCGTGATTCCCGAGTCTTACGTCACGAATTCTGTTTGGAAAGCGCCCGTTGCGCATGTTGGCGCTCCATCCAGAGCGGGCATCCCCCGAAACTGCGCCGGGCGTCGCCCCTGCCCCTTTGCCGTCGTTATCGTGGCGTTCTCAGGACGGCTGCTCCAGCGGCCACACCTCGACGACACCATGTGCAACAGCGCAGGGAGTTCGTGACACCATGTTTATGGCTTCAGCGAGATCGGCAGCCTCGACGATGGCAAATCCAGCCACTGGCAAGGCGGATCTCATGAATGGACCGTTCGCCGTTTCAATCTGGGCAGCATCGGGATTGCGCACCTGTACCGGTGGCCCCGCGATGCCCATCAATACCCCGTCCTTCTGCAATTTTGCATCATGGGCATGGGCGGCGTCTCGAATGGCGACTGCGGTACGATCGTACCCCTCTCGGTCTCCATATCCGATCGTCAGGAACTTCGGCATGGCTCGCCTCCTTCCGCTTGCTGCAATGGGGAGAAACGTACCTGCGATCAGCACGGCCGAACATGGCGTCAGGGACGGCCGCAGTGACCCGGCGAAGACGGCCTCGCGCCATTCGAAGACATTGGCGCATGGCCCAGCAGCGGACGTTGGGCGTTGGCTCTAGGCCGAATCTCGGGGGTTTCGGGACCGGCGAAGGTGAAGAATAGCCGGTCGCGATTGGCGCGAAATGGCAAGACTGACGCCTGCCTATGCACCAAGTGACCCCAACAGAGTTGGTCACTTTGATCGGAGAGCCTCATCGATCGTTATCAGACCATCGGGTGTACAGTCATCGCCGAAGGCGTTGAGACCGATGCCGAATTTTCGCTGCTCTCTCAGCTCGGCGTGAGCCTGATCCAGGGCTTCCTATTCGCACAGCCGGCGCTTGCATGCCCTTCAGCCATCACGTGCAGGTGAGCGTCACCGCACATGGCTCCCCGCCGCACCGCGCGGGTCCCTTTCATCGCCATTGAACTGATCGGCCATCCGCAGGGTGGCCCTCTAAGACTGCATATTGAGGAGCTTTTGCATGCTGTCGAGAATCGACCAACTGGCTGTGTTCTCAGCCGTCGCATTCGTTGGTCTAGGAATTAGCCTGGCCGGTACCGGCGGCGCACGGGCGCAGGACGCGAATGCCGATCTGGCGAAAAAGCTCAGCAATCCCGTGTCATCGCTGATCAGCGTGCCCTTCCAATTCAACTACGACCGGGGCTTCGGACCCAACCATGGCGACCGGAAAACGCTCGACATCCAACCCGTCATCCCGTTTGCATTGAACGGCGACTGGAACCTCATCTCCCGCACAATCATTCCTGTCACCCGGCAGCATGACCTTGCCGGCTCCTCCGGCAACCAGTTCGGCCTCGGTGACGTCACGCAGAGCTTCTTCGTTTCCCCGACGCAGCCGGCCGCTGGCGGGATCATCTGGGGTGCAGGACCCGTCTTCCTCGTTCCGACGGCGAGCGACGATCTGCTCGGAGGCGGCAAGTTCGGGCTGGGTCTGACTGCCGTCGTTCTGAAGCAGGAAGGGCCATGGACGGTCGGCGCGCTTGCAAACCACATCTGGTCCGTTGCGGGCAAGGGAGACAGGTCCGACATCAGCGCGACCTACGTGCAGCCCTTCATCTCCTACAGGACATCGGACGCCTGGACGTTCACGCTCAATACCGAGAGCACCTATGACTGGGAGGCCGAACAATGGTCGGTGCCGATCAATTTCCAGGTTTCGAAGCTTGTGAAGTTTGGTGAGCAGCCGGTGAGTCTCTTCGGCGGCGTACGCTATTGGGCGACTGCGCCGAAGAACGGACCGAGCGGCTGGGGTCCGCGGGTGGGGCTGACGTTCCTGTTTCCGACATAGGTGAATTCGGCGACCCAACGCTTGTTCGGCCGCGTTGCGGCGAACTGACGATCGAGCACATTTGGTGCGATGATCGAGGTCATCGGTGAACTGGCAGGAGACAAAGTCGAGCGACCAGCGCTCGTTCGGCCCGAGCGGACTCAGCATTGGCGCTCTTGCGCCGATGGCTCGTTTGCGGCCGCCGCGCCGGCGCACCGCCAACTTCTCCTCGCGATACAGCCGGAAGAGCCGCTTGTGGTTCACGACGGCGTTGTCACGTCAACGTCCGGCGGGCGCAAAGAGGCGCATTTGGCCGGGTGAGAGGCTTAGGCGGTGAGGCCGGCCACGGCCTTCCAGTGCGCCAGCGCCCTGAGACCCTCTTCTCCTCCAGATCAAGGAAGAGTCCTGAGTTTCTTGTCCGGCCTTATGCGGCCTGTTTTTCCAGCCTGGATTTCTGGGCGAACTCGGTTGGCGTCATGTTGCCGAGGGCCGAATGTGGTCGATGAGCTGACGGCGCTGCGGGCCTCGGCGAGCGTCGAAAACAGCGTGTCATTCAAATCTTCGACGCTGAAACGGCACAGCATGTACATCACAGAACGAGCAGTTTTTTCAGGACGGAAAGTACATCCTTGTATGGCAGCATCGTCGCAGCCACCAGGGCGAAAGGGATGAGTGCTGCAGCGGCGACGGGAACTACGGTGGCCCTGCTGACGAGAATCGTCGAGAGCTTGCACGTTGCCTCATACTGCTTGCCCGGATCCGACAATTCAGTGTCTGGCTCGGGAGTGGAAGCCGGAAAGACATTCTGGCCGATGGCCTTCCGCTCGGCAGATCGACAATAGTTTGTCGCCTGTGCCCCCAGCAACGACATGCCTTGCTCCTTCAATCGATAAAGCGGCGGGCTGAAGGCGGATAACGAGTAGGCGAAAAAACTGATGACGATTGCCAGCCAGCCGCCCATGACCGTAGTCAGCGTCGCGGTGGACAGGCCTTCGTTGAGGTGATGTTTTGCAACTGCCGCAGCGATCGCACAGCTCATTCCAAAGACGAAAATGGCATAGGCGTTCGGATACTGTCCCAGGAACGCCAAGCCGCCCTTACCATCGGGATGGGTTGCAACCAGGCGAAGGTCAAGCGTCGCCAACTTGCGAAGCAAGCGCGTCCAAACAAGGTGCCGCCACGCTCCTCGCAAAAAGAGGAACACGAACAATGGAAGGCTGAAGCAGATCGACCACCAACCGGCAAGTGTAATCCTATTGCCTTCGAGCAAATGCTCAACCGCCCATGAAGATGCTTCGGCGGTGTGAAAATTGAGATAGGAAAGGGTCGAGGCGAAAACTGCCAAGGCTAGGCAGGCAAGCTCCGCTCCCCGAGAATCGCGCTGGCGAAGCGCCCAGGACACAATCGTCGCGGCGGCCGGAATTGACGTCGGAGCAACGATTGGCGCGCGCGCAAGTTGGGCCAGCTTCGCTTTCAAGCCATTTTCGACCTGTAGCTCAGCCAAAACAAAAGCACCGATCCCGATGAAAAACTTCGCCCATACTCCGAGATCGGCAAGATAGGCTCCTTGGCCGCGCTCCAAGGAGAAGCTGCGTGGCAGGCCAAGCAAAAAAGGAACGCCCCAAGCCAAAGCCACGAACAAGACCGCCCGAGATTCTACGCGAAGCGCGTTCTTCCGCAGCAATTTCAGTTGCTCTTGCAGTTCGAAGAAAGGTCCGCCGTGGGACGCGAGAAATTCGTGCAGATCGGGATCGAGGCGCAAAGAGGAATCTCCCGCGTTCACTTTCGCTGAGGCTGGAGCAGCAGTTTCGTTCATTTCCCAAGCCACTTCTTGATCGAGATTTTTGAATACGCCTTACCACACCGCCGCATGAGGTCGCCGGCGAGATACACCGTCGCGGGTCCCAGGCCCGTTAATGTGACAGTGCCTGTTGGTGGACGTTGGGCTCTCCACCTATTGGCATGAAGAACAAATTCCACTGCACCCGTCCCTTCGTTGCTCAGTCCGAAGGGACGTGCACGCCTGGCGATGAGGAAGTTCTATCCCCCTATCGCGCCTGATCGCGGCCCTGCCGCTGCTCGACCGCAGCGATATAGGCGTCGCGCGAGGGGCCGAGATGGTCGCGGCAGAGTTGCACCAGCCTCGCCCGGTCGTCGGCCTCGAGCGCGGCGATCATCGCCCAGTGCTCGGCGCAGGCCAGCGCCAGATGCGAGGGGCTGGCCGCCGTGATCGAACGGGCGCCATGGACCTTCTGCGCCATCATCTGGATCAGCTCGACGAGATGGGCATTGCCGCAGGCGGCAAAGAGCGCCTCGTGAAACGCCATATTGGCGCGGAAAGCCGCGCGCGCATCGGCGTCAGCGACCGCGGCCGCATGGACGTCCTGAATGGCTCTCAGCCGCGACACGACCTCGGGCCCGGCCGGCAGCGGAATCTGCTGCGCGGCCAAGGTCTCCAGCGCCTCGCGCACCGAATAGATCTGGCGCACCTCGTGGGGCTCCAGCAGCCTGACAGCCGCGCCCTTGTTCGGCACGCGCTCGACCAGCCCGACCCGCTCCAGCTCGGCCAACGCCTCGCGCACGACATGGCGCTTCACTTCGAGCCGCGCGGCGATGTCCTCCTCGATCAGGCGCTCGCGCGGCAGGAGCCAGCCGAGCACGATCTCCTCCTCCAGAGCGTCCGCCACCAGGCGGGTGCGGTCGGCGGTGGCGGGCTTCAACGCGAGGACGGACATGCGACCAACTCCAATTCCAACATAATTGTTGACAATCATGTCAACGGCAACGCCTCATCCTGTCATGACGAGCGCCAATGACAAGACTGCCCCCGCCAAACTGGCCCCGCGCGGCATGCGCCGCAATCTCGCCAGCTATGGCGATCCCGGTTTTTCGCTGTTCCTGCGCAAGGCCTTCATCAAGGCGGCCGGCTTTTCCGACGATGCGCTCGACCGGCCGATCATCGGCATCACCAACACCTTCAGCGACTTCAACCCCTGCCATGGCAATGTGCCGCGCCTGATCGAGGCGGTGAAGCGCGGCGTCATGCTCGCCGGCGGCCTGCCGATGGAGTTCCCGACCGTCTCGATCCACGAGTCGTTCTCGAACCCGACCTCGATGTTCCTGCGCAACCTGATGGCGATCGACACCGAGGAGATGATCCGCGCCCAGCCGATGGATTCGGTCGTGCTGATCGGCGGCTGCGACAAGACCGTGCCGGCGCAGCTGATGGGCGCGGTCTCGGCCGATGTGCCGGCGATCCAACTCATCACCGGCCCGATGCTGGTCGGCCATCACAAGGGCGAGATCCTCGGCGCCTGCACGGATTGCCGCAGGCTCTGGGGCCAGCACCGGGCCGGCACCATCGACGAGGCCGAGATCGAGGTCTTGAGCGGCAGGCTCGCGCCGACGCAGGGCACCTGCATGGTCATGGGCACGGCCAGCACCATGGGCTGCCTCGTCGAGGCGCTGGGCATCGCGCTGCCGGGCACCGGCACGATCCCTGCGACCCATGCCGACCGCATCCGCGCCGCCGAAGCGAGCGGCCGGCAGGCCGTCGCGCTGGCCAAGGGCGGATCAAGACCGAGCGAGTTGCTGACCGCGACGGCCTTCCGCAATGCCATGGTGGTGCTGCAGGCGATCGGAGGCTCGACCAACGGGCTCGTCCATCTCGCGGCCATCGCCCGCCGCGCGGGCTTGAGCATCGATCTCGAGGAATTCGACGCGATCGGCCGCGCGGTGCCGGTGCTGATCGATCTGAAGCCGTCGGGCGATCATTACATGGAGCATTTCCACTGGGCCGGCGGTGTGCCGAAGCTGATGAAGGAGCTGCGCGCGCATCTGGCGCTCGACGCCATCACCATCAGCGGCCAGACCATCGGCGAGATTGCCGAGGCCGCCGAGGAGGTGCCGAACCAGACGATCATCCGCAGCGCCGCACACCCGCTCAAGCAGACCGGCGGCATGGCCGTGCTGCGCGGCAACCTGGCGCCGGGCGGCGCGGTGATCAAGCATTCGGCCGCCTCTCCTGCCCTGCTCCAGCACACCGGCCGGGCCGTGGTCTTCGACTCCGTCGAGGACATGGTCACGCGCATGGACGATTCCAGGCTCGATGTGACCGCCGATGACGTGCTCGTGCTGCGCAATGCCGGCCCCAAGGGCGCGCCCGGCATGCCGGAGGCCGGCTATCTGCCGATCCCGAAGAAACTCGCCCAGGCCGGCGTCAAGGACATGGTCCGGATCTCGGATGCCCGCATGAGCGGCACCGCCTTCGGCACGATCGTGCTGCACATCACGCCTGAATCGGCGGTGGGCGGCCCGCTCGGGCTGGTCCGCGACGGCGATATGATCAGGCTCGACGTTCCCGCCCGCCAGATCGAACTGCTGGTCGATGCGGCCGAGCTCGAACGCCGCAGGGCAGAATGGCACCCCCCCGCCCATCTCAGCGAGCCCTCGCGCGGCTATCGCGGGCTTTATCTGAAAAGCGTCCTCCAGGCCGACGAAGGCTGCGATTTCGACTTCTGCTGACCGGCCGCAGCGCGGCTCAAGACACGTGATGCAGGGCCGGACGAACCGGCCCGCAGCCCAACCCGGAGGAGACTACGCCCGATGCTGAAACGCGCCTTTCTCGGCGGCACGCTCGCCGCTCTCTCGTTCGCCGGTCTCTCGCTCGCCCTTGCCGGTCCCGCAGGCGCCCAGGCCTATCCGCAACGGCCGATCACGCTGCTCGTGCCCTATGCGCCGGGCGGGGCGACCGACATTATCGGCCGCGTCATCGCAGAGGAGCTCTCGCAGAGCATCGGCCAGCGCGTCGTCGTCGAAAACCGCGCCGGCGCGGCCGGCAGCGTCGGCGCGGCTGCCGTCGCCCGGGCCCAGCCCGATGGCTACCTGCTGCTGATGGGTGCGCTGACCAGCCACTCGATCAATATGGGACTGCAGGCCAAGCCCGGCTTCGACCTGAAGAAGGATTTCGCGCCCGTCACCCTCGCCGGCACGGTCGGCCTGGCGCTCGTCGTCCACCCCTCCGTGCAGGCGAAGACGATTCCCGAACTGGTCGCGCTCGCCAAGGCCAAGCCGGATGACTTCAACTACGCCTCCTCCGGCAATGGCTCGCCGCAGCACCTGGCCGGCGAGATGTTCAATGCGCGCGCCGGGACGAAGCTCGGCCATGTGCCCTATCGCGGCAGCGGCCCGGCCATGACCGACATGATCGGCGGCCAGGTCAAGGTGATGTTCGACACCATTCCCTCCGTGCTCCAGCATGTGAATGCGGGCTCGCTGAAGGCGATCGCGACCACCGGCCGCGAGCCCTCCCCCTTCATGCCGGATTATCCGACCGCGATCGCGCAGGGGCTGCCCGATTTCGAGATCGGCTCCTGGTTCGGGGTGCTCGCCCCGGCCGGCACGCCGCAGCCGATCATCGACAAGCTCAACACCGAGATCGTCAAGGCGCTGAAAAGCCCCAAGGCGCTGGAGGCGATGAAGCTGCAGGGCGTGACGCCGAAGCCCGGCACGCCGGCTGAAGCCGCCGCGCTGATCGACAGCGAGATGAAGAAATGGAGCGACCTGATCAAGGCGACCGGGCTGAAGCCCGAGTGATGGAATTTGGCTCCGCGCTGCGCTAGGCCCGCAGTGGTGGCGCCGGAGAGAGCTTACGCTCATCAACGCCAACCCTTGAGAGCGAGAGCATCATGACCAACCCCATCGAGCGCATCGCCATTGTCGGCGCCGGCATGATCGGCGCGAGCTGGGCGGCGCTCGCCTGCGCCCATGGCGTCGCTGTCGCGGCTTATGACCCCTCGCCCGCTGCCGAGGAGACATTCTTCGCCTATGTCGCGCGGGCGCGCTCGCAACTCGCCGAACTGGGGCTTGACGGCGCGGGTGCGCTCAGCTTCTCGACCAGGCTCGGCGCGGTGCTTGAAGGCGCGCAGTTCATCCAGGAGAACGGCCCGGAGAACGAGGCCGTGAAACGGCAATTGCTGAGCCAGATCGACGCCCAGACGGCGCCGAACGCGATCATTGCCAGCAGCACCTCGGCCCTGCTGCGCAGCGCCATCGTCGCCGAGTGCAGCAGGCCCGAGCGCATCATCGTCGCCCATCCCTTCAACCCGCCGCATCTCGTGCCCCTGGTCGAGATCATCGGCGCGGATGAGGCCGTCGTTCAGCGCGCCAGCGCCTTCTACCGCGCGCTCGGGCGCAGGCCCGTGGTGCTGAACCGCGAAATGCCCGGCCATATCGCCAACCGGCTGGCGTCGGCGCTCTATCGCGAGGCGGTCCATCTGGTCGAGCAGGGCGTCGCCAGCGTCGCCGATATCGATGCCGCCCTGTGCCATGGACCGGGTCTGCGCTGGGCCCTGATGGGTCCGCACATGACCTATCATCTTGGCGGCGGCGCCGGCGGCATCAAGGGCTATCTCGCCCATCTCGGGCCGAGCCAGCTCAAGCGCTGGGAAGCGCTCGGCCAACCCTCACTCAGTGATGAGGTGCAGCGCCGGATCGTGGACGGGGTGGCAGAAGAGAGCGCCGGCCGCTCGATCGCGGAGCTGGAAGCGCGCCGCGACGAGGGCCTGCTGGCGCTGCTGAAATCGCGCAAGCTGGTGAGCGAGTAGGTCGGGGTCCGGTCGGACGAAGGCGATCGATCGCAACCGCAGCGGATCAGGCGGCGGCGCGCCCTGCCGGCTCCACGATCTCGGTCAGGGCTTCCCCGGCCGTTTCCGGGTTGCCCTTGAGCGCGCCGTCGGCCAGCGAGACGACGCCGACGAGCCGCTTGTTGCGATCGACGACGGGAAGGCGCCGGATCTGGTTGTCGCCCATATTGTGGATGACGCTCTCCATCTCCTCGTCCTCGAAGCAGTATTTGACATCGCGCGTCATCACGTCGCGAACGAGGGTCCAGCCGTCACGCCCCTCGGCAACAGCCCGGATAACGATATCGCGGTCCGTGATCGTACCGACCAGCCGATCCTCGTCGCCGACCGGCAGGAAGCCGATATCCTCTTCGGCCATTCGGCGAGACACCAGCTGCAGGGTCTCCTCGGGGTGGGCGATGCGCGCCCCTCGGGTCATCGCTTCGGATACCTTCATCGCAATGGCTCCTCTCTTCCGCTCCGGGATTGAACGCCCCGGAGTCGGAAGCGTTCCGGCTGAGAGTGTCAGGGGACCCTGCGCCTGCTGGTCGGGCCTGTGCCGAGCCCACGGCGCGCCCGCCCCGTTCCGGGCGAGCAGGCCTGCGTGAACCCGTGCATCGCGCCGAAACCGACACGATCTCACCCCAGCGACGACATGCGAGCATACTGAAGCGTCGCGTCAGCCGAAGCCCGCTGGGCTATCGTGCCCAAGGGAAGGATGGCGGGGGAAGGATGGCGGGCGAAGCTGACTCGGAGCTGCCCGCCAGTCGCCTCGCGTTGCCCTAGTTACCGGGCTTGTTCTTGATCGCCTGATCGATTTGCCGCTTTACGGCTTCCAGATTGAATGAGGCCGGGTCCTGCATCGGTGGGTAGTCGAGTGCGGTCCGAGCCAGCTTGGCGACTTCTTCCTGAACGGAGACGAACCGCCAGAACTCTCGGGCATAGAAGTCGTTCATGTAGCCGCCGCCCAGGTCATTGAGGCTCTGGCCACCGATCGACGGGGTTCGCTCGAAGGGGTCCTGGCGGATATTGACCATGGTCGGCATGTCGGTGGTGACCTTCGCCCCGGGCCACCCCTGCGGCTGCTGGTAGAACTGGTACTTGAAGTTGTCGATCCGAACGGCGCCGAGCTGCGGACCGCCGAAATAGAAGAACTCATGCCGCGCGGACGGGCCATTGCCCTGGAGCAGATCGATCTGGTTGTAGCCGTCGAGATGGTTCTTGTAGGTCCTCTCGCCCAACGCCACACCCTTCAGGAGCTGGCCGGTGATGTCGCCATTGCCTGCCGCAGCCAGGAGCGTCGGGAACCAGTCCAGCGCCGAAAAGATCCCGTTCTCGACCGTGCCCGACTTGACCTTGCCCGGCCAGCGAATGATCGCAGGCACCCGGAAACCGCCTTCCATGACCGTTCCCTTGGTCCCTTTGAAAGGGGTCATTCCGCCATCGGGCCAGGTGAAGACTTCCGCGCCGTTGTCGGTGGTGAAGATGACGATCGTGTTGTCCGCCTGGCCTGAATCCTCCACGCATTTCAACAGGGCGCCGACGCTGTCATCGAGCTGCGCCATGCCCGCCTCTTCAAGGCCGAAATTGGTCTTGCTGTTCATCAGAGCCTGATATTTTGGCGACAGGAACGTCCAGACATGCATGCGCGTCGTGTTGTGCCAGACAAAGTACGGCTTCTTGTCAGCTTTGGCCTTGTCCATGAAATCACATGACGACTTGACCAGTATTTCGTCGAAAGTCGTCATGTCGTATTTAGCCTTCGGGGTGATGTCGTGCATGTTAGGCACGTTGCCCATGTTGGGGTATGGCGCCAGAGGCCCCTCGTCCACGATCCTCTGCTTGCCGACCTTGCCCCAGCGCGGCATCTCGGTCGCGTCATCCACGGTTGTGGCAAAGGTATGCAGCAAGTTGCGGGGGCCGACCTTGTCGCGATAGGACTGCTCGTCCGGGAACGAATACCAGAACGGATCGGACATCGCGTCGAGGTGGTAGAGATAGCCGAAGAACTCGTCGAAGCCGTGAAGTGTCGGCAGGAACTTGTTCAGGTCGCCCAGATGGTTCTTTCCGAACTGCCCGGTGGCATATCCCTGTGTTTTCAGAGCCGTGGCGATCGTCGCCGCCTGGGCGGGCATGCCGACATCTGCGCCGGCTTGTCCAACCGTGGTCAGCCCCGTGCGCAACGGGATTTCGCCGGTGATGAAACTGGCCCTGCCCGCGGTACAACTGGCTTCGGCATAGTAATCAGTGAACATCATTCCCTGCGCCGCCAGTCTGTCGAGGTTGGGAGTCTTCCCTGACATGATCCCCCGGTGGTAGGCCCCGACATTGAACCAGCCTACGTCGTCGCCCATGATCACGAGTATGTTGGGCCGCTGTTGCTGCTGGGGCTGAGGTTGCTGCGATATCGCAGGGAGGCTCGCCCCGGTCAGCATGGCGATACTCGCAGAGAGACCAAGCCATTCGCGTCGACCAATCTTCATGTCCGACCCTCCAGGATGATGCTTACGGCCGCACCCGGCGCCCACGGGCCTCCGCGGGCACCTCCAGGACCTATTCAGAATGGCGGCCGCGCCGATTTACCGGGATAGCAGGGCTGCGTTCTATTGTACCTTGGGGCAGTAGCGAGCGGATTCATTGGCGCTTCGATGCCCCAGGAAGGGACACTCCGAGGGTCCGGATTGGCCCAACTTCGTCCGTCACCGACCTCGCCGCCAACGTCTCAGTCGGGGCGAGTCCGGACGTGGCGACGGCGCGTCGCCACGTCTGAGTTGGATGGATGGCTGAAGGTCATCTGGCGCGCTCGGGTGCCGCCATCGCGCCGCAGCCGGACATGAGCGCCTTTCGGGGAAGGCGGACTCTCGTCAACGGCCCAAACAATGCGCGTTCGCGATCGTGAAGCGGCCGGCGGTCGCCACGTCCAGAAACGACCGACCCATTGTGTCCCTCGCCGGCAGATTTCCCTACAAATCGGATATCGGCCCCGTCCCCTCGCGGAAGGTTCTCTCCTGCCCCCTCGTCCGCGACGCGTCCCGGCGCTCGATCTGGACGGAGAGGCTGAAATCAAGCGCGCCGGAGCAGCGGCCGCTCAGGGTGAGCCTCGTTTCCCCCTGGTCGCCGCTGAAGCTGCAAGTGAACGATTGGCTGAACCCAGGGTGTTGGTCCTGCCCCCAGGCTGGCGATGTCGCGGCCAGGACCAGGGCCACCGCAAACGCCTTGTCGATAAGGGTGTGTCGCATCGGTCTGTCCTCCCGTCGGCTGAACCCAGGAGAGCGCATCATGATCAGGTCGGCGTGGCGAATTGGGTGCTTGGCATCCGCGGGATGACCGCGATCCCTCACCGGACGAGCCGGCGCCTCATCTCGCTTGCACGCGACGGGACAAACCTAGCACGGCGGGCGCCCGCCGTGCCACAAATCGCTCTGCCCGCAGAGACTGAGCGCATCATCGACCTCGATGCGAGGGTCACGCACGGAACGCGCCATCGCAACCCGGCGATGCGTCGGCGGCGGTAACGAGGCTATCTCGCCCATCTCGAGCCGAGCCAGCTGAGGCGCTGGGACACGCTCGGCCAGCCGGGTTTGGGCGAAGAGGTGCAGCGCCGGATCGTGGAGGGGGTTGCAGAGGAAAGCGCCGGCCGCTCGATTGCCGAGCTGGAAGCCCGCCGCGACGAGGGCCTGCTGGCGCTGCTGAAATCGCGCAAGCTGGGGAGTGAATAGGAGGGATCGGCAACCGAAAGGTGCTCCTGTCAATGCCTGCTTCCGCCAGGCACTGCTCTCGCCAGGCAGCAGCGGCGCGACGCGGCGCGCGACGTCGCTAGGTCCAGCCTTGACCGCTATGTCACTTAGTGCCAAATCTGAAATGGCACTAAGTGACAGGAACTGATGATGGATCAGTCGAAGATCGAGCAGGGGCGGCTTGCCGTGGCGCGCCATGCGGCCGAGCTGTTCTGGCGGGACGGGGTGGAGAAGACGAGCGGCGATGCGATCGCCGCTGCGGCCGGGCTCTCCAAGCGCACGGTCTGGCGCTACTTCCGCTCGAAGGAAGCTTGTATCGAACCACTTTTCCACGTCACCGGCCTGCGCTTCGTCGAGCTCCTGCGGGCATGGCCGCGTGAGGTCTCGATCGAGACCTACCTGCACGAGACATTGGGCTCCATGCTGCAGACCGAGCAGGAGATCCGCGACGGCGTGGCTGCGGCGCGCCTGATCTCCCGCTTGAAAACCGAACCGGCGATCCGATGCGCCTACCTGATGGCGAGCGCGCAGGCCGAGGACGCGCTCGTCGCGATCATCGCCGCCCGCGCCGGACTTAATCCCGACGACTTCGACGTCAAGCTCTGCGCTGCAGCTGCGATGGCCGCCGTCCGCGTCGTCGACGAAGACATCTGCACTGCCACCTTCACCCATGGCCGCCGCTTCGAACATCCCGAAGTCTGCGACCGGCTGGCCGCGGCCATCCGCACAGCCAGCACCCTGCCGATCTGCGATCCGCTCGCAAGCCAGGCCGGCTGAAGCCCCCTCCGCATGAGGACATGATGATGATCTATCCTAAGACCCGACGCACCGACACGGTCGAAGCGCATTTCGGCACGGCCGTCGCCGCCCCCTACCGCTGGCTCGAAGGCGACGCCCGCACCCATCAGGAGGTCGCGGCCTGGATCCGCGCGCAGGACGATCTCGCGAGATCGCATCTGGCCGAGCTGCCGGGACGCGACCGCTTCCGGCAGCGTCTGGCGGCGCTCCTCGATCATGCCCGCCTCACGCCTCCGGTGAAACGGGGGAACCGCATGTTCTTCACCCGCAACCCCGGCCTCGACAATCAGGCGGTGCTCGTCATGCGCGAGGGCACTGAGGGCACCGAGCGCGTCCTGATCGATCCGAATGGATGGTCTGACGATGGCGCGACCGCGCTTGCGGAATGGGCAGTCAGCGAAGACGGGCGCCATCTCGCCTTCGCCAGGCAGGAAGGCGGCACGGACTGGCGCAGCATCCGCGTCCTCGATGTCGAGACCGGAACCATCCTTCCCGACGAGATCGCCTGGGCGCGCTTCACCGCCATCGCCTGGGCGCGGGACGGGTCCGGCTTCTTCTATTCCCGCTTTCCCGAACCGCCGGCTGCGAACGCCTTCGAGGCACCGGTCACCGAGCACGCGATCTGCTTCCATGCGCTCGGCACCGCGCAGGCCGAGGACCGGCTCGTTCACGCCACGCCGGAGGGAGACCTGCTCATCCAGGCGCTCGGCGTGACGCCGGACGGGCGCTATGGCGTGATCTATTCCACGCCCGGCGCGGGCGGCAACGCGCTGTCGATCATCGACCTCGCAGAACCGGCCTGGGCGCCGCGCCCCATCGTGAAGACCTATGGTCACAACTGGACGCTCGTCGGCAACCGGGGGACTGAGCTTTTCCTGGCAACTGACGAAGGGGCCGAGCGCGGCAAGATCGTCACCTTCGACCTCGCAGCCGCGGAGCCGCGTTTCATCGACCTGGTCGACGAGCGGACGGACGGGACCTTGAACGAGGCGGCCCTTCTCGGCGGCAGGCTTCTCGTCACCTATCTCGTCGACGCCAAGAGCGAGATCCGGCGCTACCAGCTTGACGGCACGCCCGACGGGATGATCGAGCTTCCCGGCATCGGCACCGCCGGAGGGTTTCGCGGACGCCCGGACGATGACGAGGCCTTCTTCGTCTTCACCAGTCACAACGCGCCGACGACGATCTATCGCTACGACGTCGCGCGCCGAACCCGGACGGTCTGGGCCGAGCCCGAGGTTGCGATCGATCTCGACCAGATCGCCGTCGAGCAGCGCTTCTACCATTCGAAGGATGGCACGCGCATCCCGATGTTCGTCGTGCGACGCGCCGACGTCGCCACGCCGGCGCCGACCATCCTCTACGGCTATGGCGGCTTCGGCATCAGCATGGTCCCCTATTATTCGCCCGCCGTCCTCGCCTGGGTCGAGGCAGGCGGTGCCTACGCCGTCGCCAATCTGCGCGGCGGTGGGGAGTACGGCAAGGCGTGGCACGAGGCGGGCCGGCTGGCGAACAAGCAGAACGTCTTCGACGACTTCATTGCGGCCGCCGAATATCTGAAAAGCGAAGGCATCGCCTCTGCCGAGGGCCTCGCGATCCAGGGCGAATCCAATGGCGGGCTGCTCGTCGCAGCGGTCGTCAACCAGCGGCCGGAGCTCTTTGCCGCAGCGCTGGCCGGTGTCGGCGTCATGGACATGCTGCGCTTCGCCCGCTTCACGAACGGACAGTTCTGGATCGGAGATTATGGCGACCCGGAGAAGGAGGCCGATTTCCGCAATCTCCTGTCCTATTCGCCCTGTCACACCATCCGTTCGGGAACGTCCTATCCGGCGATCCTGGTCACGACCGCCGATACGGATGACCGCGTCGTACCGGCCCACAGCTTCAAATATGCCGCAGCACTTCAGGCCACCGATCTCGGCGATCGACCGCGGGTTCTCCGGGTCGACACGCGGGCGGGACATGGCGCCGGAAAGCCGATGGGCAAGGCGCTCGACGAGATGGCCGATCTTTGGGCCTTTGCCGCGGGCTGGACCGGTCTGAAGACGCAAGCGGCGGACTGACACCGCGGGACGGCGCCCCGGAGCCTATGAAGACCTTGCAAGCCCGCTGGAACCGGGCTCACTGCGCCTTCTCATAGGCGGCATATTGCGCCTCCGTCATGCCCGGCAGCGTCTGCACGAAGGCGACGACGGCCCGCAAATCGTCGTCGCCATGGCTGTCCGCGAAGGACGGCATGCCGGTCATCCGAACCCCGTTCTTGACGATCCAGAAGATCTCGGCGGCGCTCCAGCGCCGGATCGTGTCCGGCAGGAATGGCGGCTCCGGATTGAGACCCTTGCCGATATCGGTCGGGTCCTTGCCCGGGCCGCCGTGGCAATAGACGCAGGTCTCGTTGTAGAGGCGGAACCCTCGGGCAAGGTCCGTGGACGGTGCCGGCGCCGGCACCTTGGCCGCCTGGCGAGCCACCGATTGGCGCATGGCGGTCTGCAGGAGGAAGAACACCGGAGCGCTGTGCGGCTCGCGGGCGGCGATATTGGCGACGCCGCTGAAGACAAGGGCGAGGCCGGCGACGGCCAGGACGATGAAGGCTGTGATGAAACCCGCGATGAAGCGCATGGCACCCTCCCGCGCGGGATGCGGCCCGGGCGGCCACTCTCCTGCGGCCGAGCCATGCTACCTGAACGATGCAGGGTCGAACAGCGCCTGGCGCGCTGCGCCCGCGACGGCTGGCCGGCAGCACGTCGATGCGCGAGGTTGCCGGGCTCCTCCCGCTTGATTGACAGCATGCCGAATATTGCTACGCAGGCCGGCGAGGCAGCGTCCTCAGTCCTGTTGCGGGATTGAAATCTCCAGGGCCGATCCGGCTCGTTTTTTGGTTCCCGTGCGTGGCTAAACTCAGACCTGGGACATCAAGCACAGCCCTGCTTGTCCGGTGGTTCATCTCATCGGCGACGCTCTCTGTCCCGCAGGCCGCGGGGCCGGTCGCCTTCGCGCTGGTCGCCCTGGCTCTGACGGGAGACACCAGCGGCGGCGCGGCGATGATCCTGGCGATGACACTCGCGCAAGTGATCGGTGCGATCCCGATCACCCGGGCCGGGAGACGCTTTCCGCCGACGACCTTCCTGCGGTTGCTGGTGGTCTTCCGAACCCTTGCGCTCGCCGCCATCGCCGTGCTGGCTCACCAGGCGGCCGCCTTCGGCTGGCTCGTCGCAGTTTCAGCGCTTGCCGGGGCGGTGAACGGCGCCGCCTTCGGATATCTGCGGACCGTGCTCAACGCGCTGGCGCCGGCCTCGAAATTGCCGCGAGCGCTCGGCATCTCAGCGACCCTGAACGAGGTGACGTTCGTCCTGGCTCCCGTGGCCGCCTCCGGGTTGGGCAGCGTCTCGCCGGTCTTTGCCGTGCTGGTTGTCGCGGCGCTCGGAGCCATCCCTGCCCTGCTGGTGCCGACGGCGGCTGCAGCGCCCCTGGAAGACGCGCATCATCCCGATGCGTCGGTCATAAGCCCGGCGATCCTGCTCTGGCTGACATGCGCCGCGGCAGGCGGCTCGACCGTGGCGGCGCTCGAGATCGGCGCCGTCGCTCTTGCCCTGCATTTCGGCTACGAGCCGACCCTGGCGATCCTGTTCACGGTGCCGCTTTGCCTGGCTTCGGTGGCGGGCGGTGTCTGGGTCAGCATTCGCAACCGCATGCAGACACGCCGGACCGTGCTGATCCAGCTGGCGATCATGACGACCGGCTCCATCCTCGCCGCGCTCCAGATCTCGCTGGCGGTGACGGTCCTTGGCGCGGTCCTTGTCGGAGTGGTTCTGGCCCCGCTCGGCACCTATTACTCGCTCGCTCTCGATGCGCTGGCGCCTCCGAAGAAGCGGCCGGAGGTTTTCGCCCTGCTTCGCACCGCCAACGCGATCGGCGTCATCCTGGCCAGTGCGGTGATGACGGCCGTCTCCCTGTCGACAGCATTGATCGTGGTGAGCTGCCTGATGATCGCGGTCGTGGTCGTCGTCGGCCTGTCCTCGCGCAAAGCCTGAAGACGGACGTCCGCGTTTCGCAGCGTCGGACGGCTCAGGCCCAGGATGATGCTGCCGGGACAGGTCACCGTTGACGGTACGATCATGTCCCCGGTGCCGCGCAGGATGCTGGCGAGTCCGTTTGAAAAGCCAGACCAGCGGCATCCCGCGGAGCCGGCCGGCGCCTCCACCCCCCCCCCGCGTCAGGGCATGGGGACCGTCTTCGGCCGGCGGCGGTCGTGATCGTTGTCGGCGTAGTAGCTGCGCTTGTTCTCATACATCAGCCGGTCGGCGCGCTTCACCAGCGACTCCATGGTTTCGCCTGGCTCGGAGGTCGCCATGCCGAGCGACAGGCTGAGCGCCGTGTCGCCATGGAACTGGTTGTTGAGCTCGACCAGTTGCTGGACATTGGCCAGAACCAGCCCCGCCTCGCCCGTGCCGGCGCCCGGCAGCACCACGGCGAATTCGTCGCCGCCGATCCTTGCTGCGAAAAGCGGCTTGTCCACGGCCTTGGCGAGCACCTCGCCGGCGCGGCGCAGCAGATCGTCGCCGGCGCCATGGCCGAACTCGTCATTGACGCGTTTCAGGCCGTTGAGATCGACCAGCATGAGCGAGACGCGCTGCGTGCGCTTGCGTTCGAGGCGGTTGAGCTCGTCGACATAGAAGCTCCGGTTGTAGAGCTTGGTCAGCACGTCGTGCTTGCCCAGGAATTCGAGATAGGCCTCGGCCTTGCGCCTTGCGGTGATGTCGGTCAACGCCACCTGGACCAGCGACCAACTCTGTTCATGGCCCGGCAACACCGAGAATTGCAGGTGCAGGTAGAGCAAGGTGCCGTCGAGCTTGTAGTTCACCACCTCGCGCTGCTGGAAGATCTTGCCGTTCCAGAGATCGATGAGCTGTTCGCGGAAGGGAACGCGCATCTCGTCGCGGAAGACGTCGTCGAGATTGTCGAGCAGATGGCCCTTGTCGCGGGCCGCGAAGAGTTCGAGCGTGTGGCTGTTGACGTCAATGACCCTGATCTCGTGCATGCAGCGGTCGATGAATTCGGGGTGCACCTCGGTGAAGACGCGCAGATCCTCGATGCCCTGCTCGCGCAAATCGTCCAGCAGGGCTTTGACATGGCGGAAATCCTCGACCCAGAGCGAGACCGGCGAATGGTCGAACAGGCCGCGCGCATAGGCCTCGCTCGCCACCAGCTCGCGCCGCGCCTGCTCGCGTTCGGTGATGTCGTCGATGGCGACCAGCACCCGGTCCCAGCTCGCCTCGTGTCCCGGCAGGATGCGCCCCTTGATCTGGACGTCGAGCCGGCCGCCCGCCAGCGTGTAATTGACGGTGCGGCTGCTGAAATCGAGCTTGCCCTCCCAGAGCTGGACGAGCTCGTCGGCATGGCTCTTCAACATGTCGGCCCGGAAGACCTGGTCGAGATTGGCCATCAGGTGCTCGGTGTCGTCAGCACCGAACAGGGCCAGGGTCTGCTGGTTGACCTTGAGCAGGCGGATGCGGCTCGAGCAGGCCTTGACCCGCCCAATATCGGCTTCGAGGAAGGCGCGCAGATCGCTGACGCCTTGCCCCCGCCATTCCGTAAACAGCGCCCGTATCCCGCTGTAATCTTCCAGCCAGAGCGAGACCGGCGCGAGATCGAACATATGTCGATCATCTGCCGCAACGGGAGAGATGGCAGGGAGCACGCTTGTCATCGACCGTTCCATTTCCGGTTTGCCCGGAGAGCTTAAGCCGCCAAACGCCGCGCCAGCCAAGCCTGATTCGTTGGCACCATGATACCGCAAGTGCCGGCGCAGGTTGGCCCGTCGGGTCGCTGGCCGATCGGCCGGCCCGGAAACTGACGTCACAGATGTCGGCAAGGGCCGCGCGCTCGTCCGCTTTACCGACATCCGCGACGGTTGGATTGCCCATGGTCGCGGCCCTATCTGGGGGTGACGATCGCCGCCCTCGCCTGGAGAGGGTGACCTTCAGATCGGAGGCTTGTTTCCTCTGGGGAAGGCTGACCAGGCGAAGCTGGCGGCGCTCAGACGCTGGGCTCGAGCATCGGCCCGAAGAAGTGGATTGCGGTTCTCGGGAAAGCCGATGCAAACACAAAGGGTTAGATCATTGGACCGGATACGATATCCGGTCCTAACGGCGCGTCCATGCGACGACCCAAGCATTCGCGCGCCCACCGAGAGCACCGACCTTCGCCGCCAGTCCAAGCAACAGCGTGAGTGTGCCACAGACCAGCATGATCCGCCCGGTTATCGGGGTGCCGGGGTAGAGTTCGGCTTCGATCGAGAAGCCCCACCAACAGTAAACCAGCAGGCTTCCAGCCAATAAGGCAAAGCGGTGTATGTCAGACCAATCCCCCGCCCCTGATGACCAGCTGATGAGGGCGATCGAGCCTCCAGCGGCAGCCAGGATCAACAGGACTTCCACGATTGGGGAAATCCCCCAATCCGCCGCGGAATCGTGAAGCAGGTAGAAGCCATACCCGGTGAGGAAGGCGACCACCCCGATCAACCATGGTTTCGGTGCCCGGCGGAGGGAGCCTGGGGGCCGTTGAAGTTCAGCCTCGGTCCGCGGCGGAAACAGCCGGAACGCCGCAATGACCAACGCCACCACGATCGCGCCACTGATCCCGAACTGTAGCGGTGTCGCGACAAACGACGACTTCCAGATCATGAAGGCCATGATCAGGATCAGACCGAAGACGAACAGGGCTCCGACGAATATCAGCCCACGCCGCCCAAGCCATGGATGGTTCCGGCGTTCGCGGAACAGAAGTTCGGTCAATGCGATCGGCGTTGCGATACTCCACACGACATGGAGCGTGACAGTGAAGACGGTCCACGGCCCACTTATTCCCAGTGCGGGCACGTAACCATAATCGAGCAGCCTCAATCCCTCGAAATTCGGATTGAAGATCGACTGAGTGGCAAACGCCTCTTCAAGGACGCCATAGGCGGTGGCCAGCATCAAAATGCTGGGCCAACCGCGACCGGTTTGCCGGGTCACCTCACGGATGAGGACGGCCCCTGAGCCATAGAGCAGGCTCAAAGGGGGCAGGAGCGCGATCATCGTCGTCGGCACATTTCCGAGAAGGTACTCGGCGATCAGGGGAGCGATGACAAACAGGACGATAACAGGTGCCACGTGCGTTGTTCCCGACCGTCCCCTTCAGCCGCCCGCCCCCCGATCGGGGGCGGAGGCACTGTGCTGAGCGCTTATCGAAGGCGGGCCAAACCCGCAGCACTGGGCTCAAACCTGCAGAACGGACACTGTTCAGACCATTCTGCGTTCAGCCCATTCAATACGGTGCCGGTAAAGGCGCCGCGCCCGTCGCGCAATGGAACGACGAACTCACCAGGCGTCGGGCTCGCGCACCACGTGAACGATATTCGCGGGGTTCATGATCCATCCCCCGCGGAACTCTTCGCCGGGCGCCTCGAGCGTCTCGATCGGATCGCAGCGGATCACGTCAGCCCTGGCGAGATGATCCGAGGCGCCGGGAAAATCCTCCGTGAAGAGCTCGAGCCATATCTCAGCCTGGCTCACGGTTGGTACGTCGTCCAACCAGAGTCGATTGGGCCCCAACTCGAAGCCGATGGCCGGGGCCTTGGCCGTAATGGGCTTCAAACCGATCACGTCCCGATAGAATGCAACCGTTGCGGCGTGCTGATGCGAGGGGATCTTCATCGCAATGTTGAGCCCCCCTCTGATCGCGGCAGTCATGAGATCCCTCCAGGTTCAGGTTGTAAAAATCAGAGATTGTCTTCGCTTGCAGGCACGCCCTTGAGTTCGCTGCGGTAATAGCCCTCCCTCAGATTGATGCCGTATTCGAGATAGGCCTTCATGCAGCAGAGCATCTGCGACCAGCCTGCGCAGTTGAGATAAGACCGGCCGACCGCCTTGGCGTCCGTGCGCCAACCGGTCTCAGCGATCGTGACCAAGGTGGCTCCGTCCTCGAGCGGCTCAAAACTCATGTCGATCCGCGTCTTGTAGGAGGCCTCGACGCCCGCTCCGTCCCATCGCAACACCAGGCGGCTGCACGGTTCGACCTCGTCCACTTCGACGGGAACCTCCCCCCACCAGACCACCGTCGAACCCGGTACCAACGGGGCGCTGGCGCCACCCACGGTCGTGAAATAGCCCGAAAGCGTCTTCGGGTTGACGACAGCGTCGAAGACTTCAGCCACCGGCTTCGAAATGCGTGCGGAAACTCTGAATTCCGGCGTCATGGTCATCCTCTGCCCTTGCCCTTGCATGAGCAGACCATATGTTATAAAAAAATAACATGTCAACAGACTCGCTCGATGACCTGGTTTTCAAGGCGCTCGCCCATCCCCGGCGGCGCGGAATCCTCGATTTGCTGAAGGGTGAGCCGTTCACCACCGGCATGCTGGTCGACGCGTTTCCAGACATGGATCGGTGTACGGTCATGATGCACCTGAAGGTGCTCGAAGCGGCCGATCTCATCATTGTTCAACGCGAGGGCCGCGAGCGCTGGAACCACCTCAACGCGATGCCGATCAAGCAGATCTACGATCGCTGGATCGGCGAATATGCGACCCACGCGCTGAACATACTCGACAGGCTGAGGTCTGATCTGAAGGAGTGAAGCGCGCTCTCGCTAGCGGCGCCTGGAGAGACGAAGCGGGCCGAGTGAACCTGCTGGCGCAGGGGCTCCGCCGCGCCCTTTGTGTTTGCATCGACTCTACCGTTGTGCGCACCCACCAGCATGCCGCCAACGCAAAAAATGGGATCTCGGGACGAAGGACTAGGCCTGCCGATGGTAGTGGTCCTCACCCGCGGCGAGGTCTCCGACGTTAAAGGCCACGCCCCGGTCATGGCGGAGCCGGGACCTGGGCCGACAGTGTTGCTTGGCAATAAAAGTTACGATGCCGACGCCATCCTCGCCCACCTGGATGATCGCGGCATCGCCGCCGTCATCCCGTCCAAGCGCAACCGCAAGTCCAGCCGATCATCGACGGCAACCTCTGCGCCCTTCGCAATCTCACCAAGCGATGCTTCTCAAAACTCAAGCACAGCCGCAGACTGGCCCCCCGATACGACAAGACCGCCGACAGCTACATCGGAAGGGCAAGGCACTTCGTCATCCGTGCCTTGCACATCGATATGCCCTTCTCATAACGACTTGGCCGCCCCAATCTGCTGCATCAGCGTGGCGTTGTCCCAGAACAGATATTCCTCATCCATGGTGCCCTGCTTGTTCCAGTGCCCAAGGGTCGTCATCGGAAGGTGATAGGCCTTGCCGGTCGGCTGGATGACCACGCCATTGGGCAGCGCCATCGGCTTCGTGAAGGTGCCGTCGAGGAAGCCCATGACGGCGGTCCACTCGCCGTCCGCCGTGCCGAAGCGCACCGGGTGCTCGGTGATCCGATTGTCTGGAGCGAAGGTCCACATGAACGCCAGCTCCTTGATGTGGTCGGGGATACCCTTGGTGGTGTGCCCATCAGGATAGTGCACGACGATGTCCTGGGCGTGGCTCCGGTGCAGATTCTCCCACTGCTGCCCGGTGTAGACGTGGAAATCCAGGTCGTCGAAGTTGCGCAGGTTCCGGGCTAAGGCTTCCGGAATTCCTGGAATTTTCGGCATGGGCTTGTCGACGCTCGTGCCCGGCCACTGCCCCTGATCCGCAGCCGGGGCTGGCGACACGGCAAGCATATTCGTCGACGCGATTCCGATACCAACTGCAAGTGCGAGCGCGGAGATTTTCCTGATCATGGTTTCCCCCTCAGAGCAGTGCGGAGTCCACTCTTCATCTTCCGGCACCACGACGGCGGCGCAGGACTCTTCGCAGCGTGGCGCAGCTCCAGGTCTTCCATCCTGCGGCGGCGAACTCGGAAGAGATTGCCTCGCTGCAGCGCTCGCCGATATTGCAGGGGTTGCACACCCTATCTGCAATCACGTGGCGCCTCCAGTTCCATCGGGAGGACGTGAAGACGTGCCCATCTTGGCCAATGTCGAGAAGACGGCATCCGCTACGGCAAGACCGCCGACGGCTACGTCGGCGTCGTACTCGTCGCATCCATACAGCTATGGGCAAGGCACTTCGTCAACAGAACCTAGTACGATCGCGAAGCGTCCTGCGATTGCTCGGCCTTGCCACGCAATATGGCAACATCTCCCCCCGCCTTGGCGGCCTCGGCCATGAGGAAGCGCAAGCGAGCCTGGCGCGAATTCGACCGACCCGTCCGGTCCAGCCAGGCGGTATAATCCCTGGCCCGAAGGGTAATCAGTTGAATTGCGTGTCCCTTGGCGAGAAGACGTTCCGTGGCTGCCGTGGCTGCCCGTTTCCAACTTTCAAAGTCCGTCGGAAGTCGCGGTTCGTCAGACGCCAACCGCACCAATTCGGCGAAATCAGCTTCCTCGTACCACGGCACGACAATAACCGTGCTCAGCCGATTGCTTCGCTCCAAACCCATCCCCTCGTCTGCGCCGGGGCTCCTGAACCATGCCAGTCACCCGTCCAGGTCAACATCGCCGCTCGGCGCGGTTCTCACAACCCAGGACTGTATCAGCCCAAGAATTCCCGCGCCTCCCGGGATATCGCAAGGGGTGATCCTGCGCTGCGCGTGAGGGAATCCGACCGATGGCGGCGTTCGCGTTTCGCCGCCTCACCCAACATGACTTCGTGGCCTGCTTGGGGGCATCGTCCCCTATGCGGCAACGCCGGACATGCGGGGGAAGCGGATGTCAGCATCTGCCATGGGCGGCGCATACTGTTCGAGACGCTGGATTATCCTCCGAAGACCCGATCCTCTGTCCCGGTCATCCGGTGGGCGATGCCTCCCGCCCCTCATAGGCGAGGATTGCGGTCTTTAGCGCTGCCCGCTCGAGTTCCTCGAGCGTGTCGGGTTTCGCATCCTCGATCTCGCCGATGCGCTGACGCGCATAGCGATAATCCTCGTGGCAGGTGATGCAGACAGTCGGCATTTCCGGTTTGAGGGCGGGAACCGCGGTCATCGGATTTCACCTTCCGTGGCTGGTGCCGAGACTTTATCGCGAGGCTCGTCCGTTTCAAGTCGGACGCGGCTCCGGGGAGCCTCGGCTCTTCGCCGGGAAGCGGAACCAGGGCGGGATCGGCCTGAATGATCGCGTGCCCAGGGGCGCGAAGCCCGTGGTGCTGCCAGCCTGAAGCTGGACGGTGCGAGGGGGGATCGCTCAGGGCGCCTCGCCCAGGAGGGCGTCGATACCGGCCGCCAGTGCCTCTCGCGAGATTTCGCCGGTATGGAGCGAGGCGAGCGTGCCGTCGCGGCGCAGGAACAGCGTCACCGGCAGGCCAGGCGCTGCGTAATGGCGTGACAGTGCCATCGCGGCATCGAGCAGGACATGGTCGAGCTTCAGCCGGTCGGCGGAGAGATAGCTCCGGATCTTCTCGGCGCTCTCACCCTGATTCACGAAGACAAAGCCGACATCCGCCCGATCGGCCGCTTCGCGCGCCAGCATCGGCATCTCCCGGCGGCAGGGTGGGCACCATGTCGCCCAGAGATTGAGAACGAGCGGCTTGCCCTCGTAGTCGCGGATCGAGCGGACGGTGCCGTCCAGGGTGGCCATGCGGGTTGCCGGCGCCTGCTGGCCATAGGTCGCCTTGGTCAGCTCCAGCGTCACCAGTCCGACGAGGCCGGCGACCAGCACCGCCCCGACGGCCCCGGCGGCAAAGCGAAGCGACCGAACATAGATTGCGCTGACGAGCGCTATCCCGAGCAACCCGGCGGGGATCGAGAATCCGCCTTGCCAGATCGCCAGCATTCGCCACGGCTCCTCGGCAAAGCTCGACCAATGCAGGACGACATGGCCGAGGCGAGCGGCGACGATCGCGGCCGGGATCGCCGACGACGCCCACGCGTTCAAGCGGGCGTCCAAGAGCCGGGACAGGAGCGCGGCTGCCAGCAGCAGGGTCGCGATCGCGAGGATCGCGGCGAAGCGGTCCGGCGCGAAGACGAAGGGACCGATGCTGACTGCGTTCATTCGATGCGCGCCCTGGCTCTCGTGCTGCAAGGCCGGCCGATCCGCGGGCCGGTCTTAGGCTGCATCGGGCCCGCGCCTTAAGCCAGGCTTAAGCTGGGTTTCCTCTCCCGCTTCCGACGGAAAGGAAGCAAGGCATCACCATGAAGCACCACGAGATCCAACAGGCCAGGGAGCCCGCGAGCCCGATCCTGCATCGCCGCCAGGTCCTTCTGGGCAGCTTGCGGCTGGGCGGCTCGGCCGGGCTGATCTCGCTGTTGGCGCCGCGGGCGCTGGCGGCGCCGCCGCCTTTCGTGAGCGAAGCCGGCGGGCAATTCATCGAACTCGACCCGCGCGAGGATGTCTCGGCCATCTCGCTCAAGGATTTCAGCGGCCGAACCCGGCAGCTCGCGAGCTATCGCGGCCGTCCCTGTCTCGTGGCCTTCTGGGCGAGCTGGTGTCCCCCCTGTCTTCGTGAGCTGCCGATCCTGCATCGCCTGCAGCAGAGACGCGATCTCGGCTTCGCCGTGATCCCCGTCTCGATCGACCGCGACGCGGCCAAGGCCCAACGGCTCATCGACCGGTTGGGACTGCGCGGCTTCACGAGCTTCATCGACCGCGAAGGCCTCGTCGCCTCGGGCCCGAAATCGCAGCTGCAGACGCCCTTCCAGCTCTACGGGATGCCGATGAGCTATATCGTCGATGCCAAAGGCAGGACGGCCGGCCATCTCGCCGGCGCGGCAGACTGGAGCACGCCGGACGCGATCCGGCTGATGCAGCATTTCGCGCGCGAGGGCTGATTTTCGCGCGCGAAGGCAGGCCTGGCCGCCCTTCGACCGGCGTTTCCAGGCAGCCTCGGCAGGGCGATGGACGTTCATTGTGATCGGCATGAGTGGCGACGTTTCACCCGAAGCAGACGCTTATGATCACATAAAGCCCGGATTACGCGGCAAGTACCGCGTCCAGGCTCGCCGGGCGTGGGCGACGACACCCGCAGCCTTGCCGTGCTCCTGGCTTTCGTGCGCGATGGACGCTGCCGGGGTCCGGACCCGCAACGATATCCTGTTCGTGGGGGATGTCGGCGAGGAAGGGCTCGGCGACTTGCGTGGCGTCCGCCATCTCTTCAGCAAGGGCCGCTATCGCGACAAGATCGCAGCCTTCATCACCGTCGACAGTCCGCAGATGGTCCCGACGTCTGAAAGGCGCCGATACCGTGAAGGCCGCGAGCTCACACAGCGCTCGCCATTCGAGGTCCCGGTGCGGCCGACAGCAAAGTGCCTGGGGGCAGGAACTTGCGAGACCGTCATCGGTTGAATGTTCGGGGCTGTCGTCGACAAGCTCCGACGACGTGGGATGGTTGCCATGATCGAGAGAGACGGCGATGTATTCCGTTTATTTTCTGATGATTACAGGAGCTTTTCGCAGGAGGAGATGAGCCTGCGGGAATACCTGTTGGCCTGCCGCGAAGACAAATCGATGTATGCGTCCGCAGCCGAGCGGATGGTCGACGCGATCGGCGCGCCAGAGCTGTTCGATACGAGCCAGGACGAGCGCCTCGGTCGGATATTTTCCAACCGGACGGTCAAGCTCTACCCGTCCTTTACCGATTTCTTCGGCATGGAAGATACGATCGAGAGGATCGCCGGCTATTTCCGCTACGCATCGCAGGGCCTGGAAGAGCGCAAGCAGATCCTCTATCTGCTCGGCCCCGTCGGCGGTGGCAAATCCTCTCTCGCCGAGCGGCTCAAGAAGCTGATGGAGGAGCGTCCCTTCTACACGCTCAAGGTCGGGGACCGGATCAGCCCGGTCTTCGAATCGCCTCTGGGCCTGTTCCGTCCCGATCGGATGGGCGATCTCTTCGAGGACAAGTACGGGATCGCGCGGCGCCGACTGACCGGCCTGATCTCGCCCTGGGCGGCGAAGCGGCTCGACGAGCTCTCGGGCGATATCTCCAGGTTCAGCGTCGTCAAACTGAACCCATCGCGGTTGCGGCAGGTCGGCATCGCGAAGACCGAACCGGGCGACGAGAACAATCAGGATGTCTCGACGCTCGTCGGCAAGGTCGATATCCGCCAGCTCGAAAACTTCAGCCAGTCGGACCCGGACGCCTATTCCTACAGCGGCGGGCTGAACCGGACGACGCAGGGCCTGCTCGAATTCGTCGAGATGTTCAAGGCGCCGATCAAGGTGCTGCATCCCCTGCTGACCGCGACCCAGGAAGGCAGCTACAACGGCACCGAGAATTTCGGAGCCTTTCCCTACCAGGGCATCGTCCTCGCGCACTCCAACGAGTCCGAATGGCTTCAGTTCAAGAACAACAAGAACAACGAGGCGTTCCTCGACCGCATTCTGGTGGTCAAGGTGCCCTATTGCCTGCGCGTCACCGAAGAGCGGCAGATCTACGAGAAACTGCTGCGCGAGAGTGAACTGGCCGGCAGCCCCTGCACACCGGAAGTGCTCGACATCCTCAGCCGCTTCTCGGTCTCGACGCGGCTGGCCGAGTTCGAGAACTCGCCGCTCTATACCAAGATGCGCGTCTATGACGGCGAGAACCTCAAGGAAGTGGAGCCAAAGGCGAAGGCCATCCAGGAATATCGCGACGCCGCCGGGGTCGACGAGGGCATGACCGGCGTCAGCACGCGCTTTGCCTTCAAGATTCTCTCGCAGACCTTCAACTACGACACCGGGGAACTGGCCGCCGACCCGGTGCACCTGATGTACATCCTGGAAGGCGCGATCAAGCGCGAGCAATTCCCCAAGGAGATGGAAGCGGCCTATCTCGACTTCATCAAGTCGGAGCTCGCGACGCGCTATGCCGAGTTCATCGGCCACGAGATCCAGAAAGCCTATCTGGAATCCTATGGCGAATACGGTCAGAACCTGTTCGACCGCTACATCGCCTATGCCGACGCCTGGGTCGAGGATCAGGACTACAAGGACCCCGATACCGGCCAGCTCCTCAACCGGCAGGTCCTGGACAATGAATTGTCGCAGATCGAAAAGCCGGCGGGCATCGCCAATCCCAAGGACTTCCGCAACGAGGTCGTGAAGTTCACCTTGCGCGCCCGGGCCAGGAACAATGGCCGCAACCCGTCCTGGACCAGCTATGAGAAGCTGCGCCAGGTGATCGAGAAGCGGATGTTCGGGCAGGTCGAGGATCTGCTGCCCGTCATCAGCTTCGGCTCGAAGCAGGACAGCGTGACCGAGAAGCGCCACCAGGGATTCGTCCAGCGCATGGTCGAGCGTGGCTATACCGAGCGCCAGGTCCGGCGCCTGGTGGACTGGTACATGCGTGTGAACAAGGCGGGCTGAACGCGGCCGGAGCGTGCCATGCCGATTTTCATCGACCGCCGCCTGAACCCGAAGGACAAGAGCCTGGGCAATCGCCAGCGCTTCCTGCAGCGCGTGCGCGCGGAGCTGAAGCGAAGCGTCCAGGAACAGATCCGGGCCGGCAAGATCGCCGATGCAGACGGGGCGCACGCCGTTTCGCTCCCGGCGAAGCGCACGAGCGAGCCGCGCTTCCGCGATGCCGGGGACAGCGGCCGGCGGCAGCATGTCCTGCCCGGAAACAGGCATTTCGCGCCGGGGGACAGGATGCCGAAGCCGGGCCGGGGCGGCGGATCCGGATCGGGTTCGTCACCCGGCCTGGAGGAGTCCGAGGACGATTTCCGCTTCGTGCTGTCGCGCGAGGAGGTGCTCGATCTGTTCTTCGAAGATCTCGCGCTTCCCGACATGGTCAAGCTCAATCTCAAGGAGATCGTCGCCTTCAAGCCGCGGCGGGCCGGCTTCTCGGCGAGCGGCTCGCCGACGAACATCAACATCGCGCGCACCATGCGAAACAGCCATGGCCGCCGCATCGCCCTCCAGCGGCCCAGGCGCGAGGAGGTCGAGGCCATCCTGCGCGAACTGGCCAGGATCGAGGCCGACGAGCCAGACGCCGCCCGCGCCGACGTCGCAGCCCTGCGCGCCGAACTCGACCGGCTGGAACGCCGGCGCCGGGTGATTTCCTTCGTCGACCCGGTCGATATCCGCTTCAATCGCTTCGACGCGCAGCCTCAGCCCAACGCGAACGCGGTGATGTTCTGCCTGATGGACGTCTCAGGCTCGATGGGCGAACGCGAGAAGGATCTGGCCAAGCGCTTCTTCGTCCTGCTGCATCTGTTCCTGAAGCGGCGCTACGATCGCACGGACATCGTCTTCATCCGCCATACCCACATGGCGCAGGAGGTGGACGAGGACACCTTCTTCTTCAGCATGCAGAGCGGCGGCACCGTGGTTTCCACAGCTCTGGAGGAGATGCAGCGCATCATCGCGCAGCGCTATCCCCGCCGGGAGTGGAACATCTACGCCGCCCAGGCGTCGGACGGCGACAATCTCGCGACCGACTCCAGGCGCTGCCTCAAACTGATGGATGGCGAGATCATGCGCCTGTGCCAGTATTTTGCCTATGTCGAGATCATCGACGAACGCGAGAGCGAGATCTTCGGCTCCACGGACAACGGCACCTCGCTCTGGCGCGCCTATCTCACGGTCAAGGAGAGATGGCCGAACTTTGGCATGAGCCGCATCGCCAGGGCCGCCGACATCTACCCGGTCTTCCGGCATCTCTTCACCCGCCAACCGGCGCGGCTGCGCAAGTGAGGGAAGCGCCGATGGCGAGGCAAACGCCCCGATCCGATCTGCTGTTCTCCGGCTCGGACTGGAACTTCGCAACCTTGTCGCATGCCTACGACGTCATCGAGGCGGTGGCGAAGGAGGAACTCCGGCTCGATGTCTACCCGGTGCAGATGGAGGTCATCTCCTCGGAGCAGATGCTGGATGCCTATTCGTCCATCGGCATGCCGCTGATGTACCGTCACTGGTCGTTCGGCAAGCACTTCCTCCGCGAGGAACTGCTCTATCGCAAGGCCGGTCGCGGCCTCGCCTATGAAGTGGTGATCAACTCCAATCCCTGCATCGTCTATCTGATGGAAGAGAACACCATGGCCCTGCAGGCCCTGGTGACCGCGCATGCAGCCCTTGGCCACAACCATTTCTTCAAGAACAACTACCTGTTCCAGCAATGGGCCGATGCCGGCGCGATCCTCGGCTATCTCGATTTCGCCAAGGGCTTCATCGCTCGCTGCGAGGAAAAGCATGGCATTGCCGCCGTCGAGGCCATTCTCGACGCTGCCCATGCACTGATGGAACAGGGCGTGTTCCGCTATCGCCGCCCTCCCCGGCTCTCGTCCGACAGGCACCGCGAGGGGCTTCGCGAGCGGCTGGAATACGAAGAGCGTTCCTATAACGACCTATGGCGCACCGTCCCGCGCTTGGCGGACGACGCCAAGCCCGACGAGAGCGAGGCCTCGATCGCCGAACGGAAAAGGGCGCTCAATCTTCCCGAGGAGAACCTGCTCTATTTCCTGGAGAAGAACAGCCTGATCCTCGAGCCCTGGCAGCGCGAGATCCTGAGGATCGTCCGGGTCATCGCGCAGTACTTCTATCCCCAGCGACAGACGCAGGTGATGAACGAAGGCTGCGCGACCTTCGTGCATTACACGATCATGAATACGCTGTTCGACCGCGGCCGGATCAGCGAGGGCGCCATGCTGGAAATCCTGCGCAACCACTCGAACGTCGTCTTCCAGCCAGCCTTCGACGATCCCCGCTTTTCCGGCATCAACCCTTATGCACTGGGGCTGGACATGATGCAGGACATCCAGCGTGTCGTGACCGAGCCGACCGCGGAAGATCGCGACTGGTTTCCCGAGATCGCGGGAACCGGCGACTGGCGCACGATCCTGCTCGACGCCTGGGCCAACCACCGCGACGAATCCTTCATTCGCCAGTATCTCAGCCCGGCCCTGATCCGGAAGTGGCGGCTGTTCTTGCTCTCCGACACGGCGAACGACTCGTTCTACAGCGTGGCTTCGATCCATAACGAGCGCGGTTACGCGTCCATACGCACGGCCCTGGCCCAGAAATACGACATCGGTGCGAGCCATACGGACATCCAGGTCGTGGATGTGGACCTGCTCGGCCAGCGGCATCTGCGCCTGCAGCACAAGGTCAATGACGGCATCCTGCTGGAAAGCACCGGCTGCGATGCGACGCTGCGGCATATCCATGAGCTATGGGGCTATGAGGTCAGCCTGGAAGGCGTCGACGCGCAGACGGGGGTCACGGTCTTCGAACGGTCCAGCCGTCAGCTTGCCTGATCGCTATGGCTCATAGGCACCGGGACGCGCATTGTGCCGCGCCCCCCAGGCGGTTGAGGCAGCCCGTTCCAACGCTTTCATCAGAAGCAGGTGCTCATGATCACATGAAGCCCGGATTACGCGGCAAGTACCGCGTCCAGGTTCCAAAACCCTGTGATGCCATCAGCAGCATCGGAAAGGTGATGCGCATGCCGTGACTGACGGCAAGGCTCAATGCGCTTTGGCATGTCCCAGGCAGGAACGCCGATATGGTCTCGCAGGACCTGTCGGCCGCCATCCTCAACGCCGCCGCAAAGACAACCCCGAGGTCGTCGACCTCCCTGACGGCGAGAGGTCCGATATGCCCGCTGGAACTGACATAGCTGTAGCCGACATAATCGCTGCCGGCGCAGAGCAAGACCCCTGTGGTCGCAGGGTCATTGAGCAGGTAGCGGTGATGCTTCTCCCGCGGAAGGCCTATCGCACGGGAATCGATCTCAGCCAGCGTCTCCATGGTCGCAGCGCTGCCGTCGATCGGGATGCTCTGCAACGCAGGCTCCGGCAGTCCCTCCATCACCCGCTCTCGCGCCGCACTGAGAAAATAGATCGGCATCCTTGGAAAGAGGCCATGCCGGATGTAGAGACCCTGCGAGACCCTGTTGAAGGTGAAAGTGATCAGTGCCTTGTGAGCCACGGCTGATGTCCGGGCGTGCTCCAAGGTTAATTTCAGTAACTCATTGCCGATGCCACGACCCTGCTGGGCCGGATCGACGAATAACTGGGCAAGAAACCAGAGATCCCCGCACACCCAACTCCAGGCAAAACCCAGGAGATCGCCGTCATCCTCCGCGATCCATAAGCCGTCAGGGTCGTCCTTGAGTGAAAACAGTTGAAGGTTGGGAGCGCTCGGCGTCGCCATCGGACCGAAACCATGGCGCGTGGTCAGATCATTGATGCTGGCAACGACGAGGGCATCGGCCGCCGTCAAATCCTCCGCTCGGGCCGGCCTGTAGACGAGTGACATGGGACAGCTCCGTCAGAGCAATTCAGATCAGTCCTGGCATCGAATGTCCGGCTGACAAGGCCAATGCTATCGCGTTGCCTTGCGCTCTGGCTGGAAAAATTCATGGCGCGGCCCGCCTTCGACGCGCTCCAGCCGTCCTGCCTGATCGACGCGGTTGCGCCGCACTGGCGTAGTGCGCTCGGATCACAAGAAGATGCGTTCGTCCCGACATCGAACGGCCGGGCACCGGACGTCCATCGATCCTGGCGTAATCCTCGGGTGTTTGCCGTCCATAAATTCTGAATCGCCCAGCAGCACAGCCGCGAACCGATCAGGCGCAAGCGCGACAGGGCCCATGCGGAAGCGGTCGGGGCCATGGGGGCACAGGACCTCCCGCACCTGCCGTTTACGCCAGACGAACTGCCCATGCTGCCGAAACCGCTCGTCGAAGCCGCAGGCCCGCTCTTTCGCGCGCCTGCCTGACGACCGAGATGCGTCGCACCTTCCCCCGGCCGGCTTGGTCAAGAGGACCCGAGGATAGGGTCCAGCCCCCTGGTGCCCGCCCCGCGCTACTTCACCTTCTCGACATCGCCGGGCACCCAGCTCTGGTCGAAGAAGGGCTTCGTCGGGCCGTAGAGGCGCAGGATGACGAAGAAGCCCTGGCCGGAGACCGTCTTCAGCCAGTTCTTGTCCTTGCCTGACGGTGCATCGGGTCCGAAGTAGAGATCGAGCGAGCCGTCTGCATTCATCTCCGGCTTGTCCATCGTGTTGAGCGACGGGAAGGGCTGACCATTGGCCAATCCCGAGGCTGTCTCCGGCCGATAGACGGTGACCGACCAGAAAATCCCGGCCGGAATATCCTTCGGCAGATGCAGCTTGTAGGATTTGCCGCCCGAAAGCGGGTCGCCGTCGGCATCGGTGAAGGCGACAGGATATTTCGCCCCCATTCCGGCCATGTTGACCGCCATCGCCGGGCTTGCCGAATAGGCCAGCGCGAAAAAGCCGGTGCGCAGATCGAGATATTTGAAGGACGGCCCGGTGAATTCGGTATTTGCCGGGAACGGGTTCACCCATTGCCTGTCTTTGTACCAGCGGGTGTTCGGCACGATCGGCGGCGGGTCATAGGCGATGGCGCGGCCGATGCGGAAGGCGGTGCGCCCGGCGCGGTCGAGGATCTCGCGCGTCCGTGCATCCGGCGCGAAGGGCTGGCCCTTGATGATGCCGATGCTGGCGAGCATGCCGCGCATGTCGGCATCGGTGGGATCGACATATTCGCTGTCGATGAACCGCGAGAGCATGTCGAACGCGCTGCCATCCGTCGGATAGAGCATGTTCGGCGCCGCCGCCGAGCCATCGGGGAATTGCATCGGCTTGGCGCTGTCCTTCTTGCCGAGCGGATAGATGCGGGTCTGCGTGACGAGATTGACCGGCCCCGACAGATCCTTGGGATCCTTGAAGAACGCACGCCAGAAGACGAAGACGTTATAGGTGCGCGACTTGTAGACGATATGGTCCTTCGGGATCTCCCCGGTATAGTCGGGCGGGATCACGAGGTAGTTCGCGCCCTTGCCCTTGTCCGGCCCGGGCAGGCCGACATCGCCGCACCAGATGTCCTTCGAATAGGGTTCCGGATACCAGGTCTTCTCCTCGACGGGCGCCGGATTGCAGATCGGGCGCTGGAAGAAATCGTCGAGAATGCCCTGAAGGCCCGGCGGCACCTCCAGCACCATCGGCCCGTCCTGCTTCAGGTCGAGATAGCCCATCGCGTAGATGACGTCGGAATTCGGCGTGGTGACCTGGGTGTTGGCGTTGAGGCGTTCCTTCCAGACCGGAAGGACGTTGTAGCCCTTGCCGAAGAGCTTCTCGGAACCTTCCTTCATCGCAAAGATGTTCAGCGCCGGCTGGGCCCAGAGATAGGATTGGACTGCGCGCTGGAACAGCAACTCGTCCTTGAGCTTCGCCGTGTCGGCCTTCGACAGGTAGCCTTCCGTCAGCGGCAGGGTCGACAGTTCCTCATAGCGCGACGACTGGGCCTGGGCGGAGGGGCCGAACCCCAGCGCGGCGGCAAACGCTGCTGCGACAATCGTCCTGGCAAGATTGAGCGTCATGCTGCTGTTCCTCACTTGGCGCGGTTGACGATCGGCGGAGCCCATTGACGCCTAAGGACAGCCTCCTTCGGCCAATAAGCCCGGATGTAGAGTTCGAAATCGCCCTTCGGCGCCGGCAGCCAGTTCGAGACCTTGTCGCCGCTCGGACGATTGCGCTGCACATAGAGTGTCAGCGAGCCATCGGGATTGAGCTTCAGATCCTTGTTCTTGGTGCCCAGCGAGAAGCGCCTGAGCTCGTTGGGCGCGAAGAAATGGTCGGCGTCATAGAGCGTCAGCGACCAGAACCCGTCGACCGGCGGCACCTCGCCCTTGGCGAAGGTCACGGTATAGGCGCTTTTGCCGTTCAGCCGCTTCTTGTCGCCATCGTATTCCTGATAGAAATACGCGGTTTCGTTGGGCGCATTGACGAAGATGTTGGTCCGCGCGACGGCGGTTCGGGTGTAGTAGTCGGTGCCGAAATTCGCGCCGTTGAGCGGCGAGGTCCAGCCGTTCTGAACCGGCACTCCGGAATAGCGGAAGGCCTTGAGCGGGGTCAGGATCTCCTTGTCGGCCTCGAGCGCCGCCTGTTTCAGCGTCGCCTTGAGATCGGGGTCCTTGGCTGCCGCCTCGAGGATCGAGCCGAGCCAGCCATAGAGCGCCTCCTCGCCGGGCAGCGGCGGCACTTCCTTGAGGATGGCCGGCAGCTCGTCGAAGAATCTGTCCGGCTTCACCCATTGCGTTTCTGCACCGCCGCCCTGCTTGCCTCCGGCGGGATCGGCAAGCTTCGGGATCTTGCTCCAGTCCTTGGTCTTCTGCTTGCCGTCGAACTGGCTCAGCGGATAGGCCATGATCTGACTGATCACCGGCTGGATCGCCCGCTTGTCTTCGGCCGTATCGTCGACGAAGGCGCGCGGGATGATATAGGCCAGATTGGTCGGCGACCGGAAAACACCGGCGATGCCGTCCGGAACGGTGCCGTTCCAGTCCGGGCCGACGACCATGTAGAAGCCCGGCTTGGTGCCGTACATCTTGCCGGCCTGGCCGATGGAGTCCGTGCGCTGGTTGCCGAGCTGGTAGACCCAGAAGCGGTCGCCGAAATCGGGTACCTGGAAGACCGCCGGCTCCTTGTCGAGCGAGAAGATGCCGAAACCGTACACGACATCCTGGTTCGGGCAGGCGACCGCCCTTTCCTCGGGCGCGATATAGTCGGTCAACATCGTCAGGTGGTTGAGCGGCGCGACGGGCAGGACGCCGTCACCGAGACCGGATTCAGGAACCTGTGAAAAGACGAGCCGCCGGTTGTGCAGGTTGACCAGGGGCCAGCCCCAGACATAGGCGGCCTTTGCCATCTCGCGCACATAGGCCTTCTGCAGCACGGTGCCGGGCACCGGGCCCGCAGGCCGCGCCTGGGAGAGCGCCGGAACGGCTGGCTGAGCCATGGCTGCCGGAACAAGCAATGGACCGGAGAGGGCGGCACCGAGACATGTTGCCACGAGCGCCCTTGCGCGGATCTGCCAAAGCATCGTCGATATCCTCGCTGGTGATCCCCCCGGCGACGAAATCTAGAGCCTCGACACTCCTCTCGCACGAGAGCAGCGAGGTTGTAACAGTTACGGTCTGTTTTGCGTCGGGTGCAGCGATACCATGGGCAATTGGGTGTTGGAGAACGCCCCTGCCGTAACGTATCGGCAAATCGCTGATCTGGCCTGGAGCCGTCCAAGCTCTCCATCGGGCACCTGCCTTGACGTAGAGAACAGTCCCGGTGGCGCAACGCCCGCTCTAGCGCGGGAGGCCGCCGCGCGACCGCAAAGCACCCTCCCCGGCCGGACTGATCGCCTATATCCGGCGCCCCGTCGGTGCGCGCCTTGAGCCCGGCGCAATGGCGCCACGCGTGTCGCCCAGGGGGAGAACGCTTGCGTCGCACCGAGGCTGAAGGCAGACGGTGCGCAGTTCTGAAGGTCATGAAGACCGCATGATGAGGAAATGCCAGTGCAGCGCGATCACGCCTCCGAAATTGCCGCGATCACCCGCCATCCGGCCTTCAAGGAGGCGGTCAGGGTGCTCGAAGCCGAGCATGACCGCACCATTGCCGACATCATCACGCTGACCGAGATTCCCGCGCCCCCCTTCAAGGAGGAGAAACGCGCCGCCGCCTATCTGGAGATGCTGCAGGCGCAGGGCCTGGAGGATGTCGAGCAGGACGAGATCGGGAATGTGATGGGCCTCAGGCGCGGCACCGGCAACGGTGGATTGATCGTCATCGCCGCCCATCTCGATACGGTTTTCCCTGAGGGAACCGATGTCACCGTGCGCCGCGAGGGCACGAAGCTCTTTGCGCCGGGCGTTGGCGACGACACCCGCAGCCTTGCCGTGCTCCTGGCCTTCGTGCGCGCCATGGACGCTGCCGGGATCCGGACCCGCAACGATATTCTGTTCGTGGGCGATGTCGGAGAGGAAGGGCTCGGCGACCTGCGTGGCGTCCGGCATCTCTTCACCAAGGGGCGGTATCGCGACAAGATTGCAGCCTTCATCACCGTCGACAGTCCGCAGGTGGAGAAGATCGTCGTCGGCGGCGTCGGCTCGAAGCGCTATTCCGTCAGGTTCAAGGGACCGGGCGGGCACAGCTTCCAGGCGTTCGGCATCGTGAACCCGATGTATGCCATGGCGCAGGCGATCGTGGAGCTTGGCCGCATCCAGGTGCCGGCGACACCGCGCACCACGTTCTGCGCCTCCGTCGTCGGCGGCGGCTCATCCGTCAACGCCATCCCCGAGGAAACCTGGATCGACATCGACCTACGGTCGGAATCGGCGGACGAGCTTGCAAGACTGGACGCCCGTTGCCGCGCGATCGTGGCTGCTGCGGTGGATCAGGAGAACGCGACCCGCGCGACCAGCGAGGGGGCGATCACCGTCGAAATCAAAGCATTGGGCGACCGTCCCGCGGGCAACACGCCCGTGGACGCCGATATCGTGCAATACGCGACCGCAGCCCTTCAGGCCCATGGCTTTGCGCCCAGGCACGAAGCCTCCTCCACCGACGCCAATATTCCGATGAGCCTGGGCATCCCGGCGATCAAGATCGGTTCGGGCGGCACCGGCGGGAGGGCCCATTCTCTAGGCGAATGGATCGATGTCGAAAAGACAGCCAGCGTATCCGGCATGACGGCCAGCCTTGCCACGATCCTGGCCACGGCGGGCTTCCCCACCGAATGAACAGTCTTGCCGACCGGTCGTTGCCGCTGGATTCGATCTTGCGGCTCGACCGGGTGCGACGGCGCGGCGCGATTGGCGCCAAAGGCGAACGCGCCTTGCGAGTGGACGCTGTGGCGTCGTTGGTCATCGCGGCATTGGGCTCGCCCCCTTAGCGGCAGCCTTCCATCCAAGCCAGCCCTTGAGCTCGGTCGGGTGTTTCGGGGGGCCGCGTAGCGGCTGCTCGGGACGTCGTGGTCTGGCACCTCGCGGGCCGCCATGGGATCGCACGTCCCTGCTGGTGGCCTTGCCAATCGCCCTCGCCGCCCGAGGGCATGCCGCCTCGGAGTCGAGCCGGCCGGCGAGATCCAACCATTGGTCTTCTTCGCGTTCGCGCATTTAGGCGTTCAGACTGCCTGAATCCCAAGGCGGGCCTCGTCCTGGCCGCCCACGTGTCCGCGGCAGCGTCGTGGGAATCTGAGGAGGCAGCCACATTGCCCTCACGACGGCAGGCTATTGGAGATTCGTATTGTGATTCGTACGCCCTGCCTGCCATTTTGAAAGTAAAGAGGATTGACATGGTAAAGGTGACCAGAATTGCCATGACCGCTTGTGCCCTTGGTGCCTTCCTGGCCACAGCTGGATTAGATCAAGCGGCATTTGCCCAAACTCAAGCCGAGGCCACTACTGTCGCCCCCTTGGCCACTGGCTTGACCGATGGCGGGGCTGCGGAAGCCCAAGTCGTCGAAGCTGTCCGATCCGGCGATGTCCTTACGATCAAGCTTCGCTTCAAGCCAATCGCCACGAACAAGCTGGAACGACTCTATGATTCGATCAGCAAGGACACCTATGAAAACAGCTTCTATGTTCTTGCCGGCAAGAAGAAATACCTGCTTCTGACAGATAGCAATGATAAGCCTCTGACAAATCCTAACCTGGTCATCAAGGCCAACAAGGATTCTCCGATCGCGGGCTCATGGCATGGCAGATTCCCTGCTCCACCGAAGGACGTCACGGACGTGTCGCTGACGATCCCGGGTGTCGAGACACTCGACGCGATCAAAATCACCGACCGATAGCCATGGCCTGTGCTACCAAGTCCGCCATCGCGATCATCGTGTTTCTGGCAGCGACAAGCGGCTCGTTTGCCCAAGAGCCACCTTACCATCGCGAAATACGAGATCTCAAAGCCACGGTTCTGGATCTTAAGGCCACGGCTCTGGATCTGAAGGGCCTCCCCTCCGACTTGAACAGCGCGGTATCCGATCTGTCGGCGAAAGCCGGCGGACTTGCCGCCCGGCACGGTGGTCTTTCCGTACGACAAGATGCGACGACCGTCAGGATGTCGATGACGGGCGATATCCTGTTCGATTTCGACAAGGCCGACATCAAGTCGGCTGCCGAACCGACACTCACTGATATCGCGCGTCTCATCGCATCTGCCCCCGCCGGCACGATCGTCATCGAGGGGCATACCGATTCAAAGGGGTCAGCTCGGTATAATCAGGACCTGTCCCTTCGACGGGCTCAGGTCGTCGCGCAATGGCTTGCGAGACACGGAGCAGATCAAGCGCGGCTTTCGGTCAAAGCGCTCGGTGATAGTCGTCCGATCGAACCCAATACGCTCAAAACCGGAGCGGACAATCCCGAAGGGCGTGCTCTGAACCGACGCGTCGAGTTCGTCTTGCCGAAGCAGTAGACGATCGAATCTGTGGGCCGACAACAACGCGTCGGCCCACTCCCGGCCTCCAGCAAAACCACCGCTCCGCCACATCCGCTTGGCGCCGGAGGCGATTTCACGACCGACCTTATCAACGGTATCGCCCCGTTGCGGACCTTTCGGCGACGAAGCATGAAGTAATTTTGGAGGTATCGGGACGTGGAAATGACCCATATCCAAGAACGAGCGCAGCAAATATTGCGCTCCGAAGCGGCGGCCATCGCGGCCGTGGAGGTCAATTCGGCCTTCGATGCTGCGATTGAGGCCATAGAAGCCTGTCGCGGCAAGGTGATCGTCACCGGCATGGGGAAAGCTGGTTTTTCAGCAAATCGTTTTGCAGCCGTCCTCTGTTCGACCGGGACGCCAGCGGTCTTTGTGCACCCGGGCGAGGCCGCACATGGCGATCTGGGCGTCGTCGGCCCAGGGGATTGCCTGTTCGCATTCTCCACTTCAGGAAAAACGCGGGAAGTGGTTGAGATGGTCGAACTGTCCCGGCATCTGGGACCTCACAAGGTCATTGCCGTTACCTCGCATCCTCAGTCCGATCTTCGTCTTGTCAGCGATATCATCATCGACATGGGACAGATCGCAGAGCCCTGTCCCTTGGGACTTACCCCGACTGCAAGCATTGCAGTGATGTCGGCAATTGCGGATGCCCTTGCGCTGATCGTCATGGAGCGGCGCGGCTTCACGCGAAAGGACTATGGCCTCCGGCACCATGGGGGTTACCTTGGCGCCAAGGCCCGTTTGGACAACGTCTAAAGCATCGGCCCGAAAAGCCGATTGCGGCGTTCGGGAAAGGCGATGCAAACACAGACGGTTAGATCATTGGACCGGACGCGATATCCGGCCCGATGATCCAAGTGCCTGACTCAAAACTCTACGAGGGATAGCGATACCTTGCGAGGCGGGCGAGTGAGGAGCCCGAGAGTTGCGACGAGGGTCCCGGCCTCGGCACTGGCGATGATTCTCTCGACGTCCTTTGCGAGCCTGCGGCACGGCCGAGCAAGCGAATCCCGATCGCTCAGATCGCTTGAATAGCGCATCCCTCGCCGTGCATAATCGCGCCGAGCGGTCTCGATCCAGGGCATCGTCGCCTCCATCAAGTCTCGCAACCTGACGGAGTCACAGCCCACTGAACCCGCTCAGCTCTTTTCGGGGTAGGCTCCAATGGCCGACCTGCGCAGCGGAGTTGCGAACGCCCATGATGGAAACGCCGATGAATTGGATCACCGCGGTGGTGCGTCCAAAGGTCCGCACTCTTCTGCGGAGGCAAACCTCCGAAAATCTCTGGATCAAGTGCCCGGAAACCGGCGAGCTCGTCTTCCAGAAAGATGTCGAGGCCAACCTATGGGTGATTCCGGGCTCGAAACACCATCTGCGCATCACGGCAGCGCAACGCCTGTCGATCACGCTCGATCTGGGCTCCCAGGAGGATGTGCCCCTCCCAGACGTGCCGGTTGATCCGCTGCGCTTCCGCGACAAGAAGCGCTATGTGGACCGCCTCAAGGAGGCGAGAGCGATGACCGGGCTGCAGGACGCCGTCAAAGTGGCCCGCGGCACACTCGAGGGCATTCCTGTCACGGTAGCGGTCCAGGACTTCCATTTCATGACCGGCTCGCATGGCATGGCGGCCGGTGAAGCCATCATCACAGCAGCAGAAGCCGCCATCGCGCACCGCACGCCTTTGATCCTGTTCGCGTGCGGCGGCGGGATGCGCATGCAGGAAGGGGTGCTGTCCTTGATGCAGATGCCCCGCACCACCGTGGCCGTGCGGCGTTTGCGGGCGGCAAAATTGCCATATCTCGTGGTGCTGACGGACCCGACGACCGGCGGCATCACGGCTTCCTATGCAATGCTGGGGGATGTGCATCTCGCGGAGCCTGGCGCCCTCATAGGCTTCGCGGGACAGCGGGTCATCGAGCAGACGATCCGAGAAAAGCTGCCGGAGGGCTTCCAGAGGGCCGAATACCTCAAGGAGCACGGCATGGTCGATATGGTCGTGCCCAGAGCCGACATGCGCGCCACGCTCGCGAGGCTCTGCGGCTTGCTGACCCGCAGACCGGCTGCCAAAGCCGCCTCCGTCGTGAAAAAACCCATCTTGGCGGCCGCCGCCAAGTAGGCGTCAGCCTCGATCGCTCGCTTCGCCCGCCACGTTATGGGGAGGCAAGGCTCGACAGTCCACGGCGCTCCCTTTGCGGGCGGTTGGGATGCGGCATTGGGCACAGCCGCCGCGCGCGTGTTCCGGGCCGCCCCCACCCCTCCGCTCATGGCTCCGCCCTGCCTACCCGCCCGAGCGCAGCATCCGCCTCCACCACGGGATCGTTGAAGGTCCAGCGCGGGATCGAGCGCATGCGGTCGAGGCCGGCAAAGACGGCCGGAAAGCCGCCATCCGGCGAAACCTCGCGGAGCGCGGCATCGAACGCCTGGCCGAACCCGTTGAAGCCGTCGGCTTCCACTTCGCAGAGATGAATCTGGTTCCAGTCGATCCTCAGCGCTGGGTCACGGTAGAGCACAGCCGCCGTCTCCATGGTCCTGAACGTCCCGATCCTGTTCGCCTGGACGAGCTTCGCAGCGGCCGGTCCGATATAGTTGCGCATGATCTCCCTGTATTCGCCGAGAGAGGGAGAGTGCACCTCGATATATTCCAGCGATGCCTGCCGTTCGGGCCGATCGGCCGAGCCCTGCCAGTTTCGCGGCATGACGAAGGCCGAGGGGGTGGTCAGGAGAATCTCCGCGCGCAGCAATTGGACCTCCGGCGGTTGCTGCTTGACCACGAGCTCGTGAATGGCGTCGGCAGGAACGATGTCTTGGAAGTAGCTCAGCTCCAGATGGCTCCACACAGCCGCATCGGAAGCGTTCCGAAAGACGGAGCGATGGCGATAGAGCGCCTGCCCGAGACATGTTTCCCCAAAGCGCGCCCAGTCGACGACGCGGTGCTTGAGTTCGGCTTCCGCTCCGGGATCCGCTTGTAGCGTCCGGGCAAGCACCACGAGGCGGTCCTCGGGCTCGATCCGGGCCAGATGCGCCCCGTCAAGGGGATGGACATTCTCGGCCATGGGACGCCTCAGTTCAAAACCTGTCCGGAAGGGTTGAGCGGCAATCGCGTGATGGCAAGGCGTTGTTCGACGCATCCAGGGGACGCGGGCGATGTGGCCCCCTGCCCTCGCCGGCAGCATAGTCGCGCGGGGCTTCGAACGGATGTCCACAATCTGGTCGGACGCCGATTTCCGCTCCCGACGCTTGCCGGACGCTACGGGCGTCCGCTTCGGGAAGCGCCGGAGGCTGCCAAGGCTGGGATAGGCGTCCGGAGCCGCAGCATGGCCCCGGACGCCAGGATCAGAAGGTCAACCCGCACGCTTGACGGATGGCGATCTGAACGGGCGAGGGAGGCAAGGACGGATCAAACTCGCTCCGTGGCAACAGCGGCGGCTGCGCCATGAATCGCGGATGCTGGCCGCAATGGGGTTGTGCCGCATGGACCAGGAACGGGTGGCACAGGTAGACCGTGCCCGCCGTTCCGGTTGCGATTTCGACCGCACAATCCGCGGTCGAGGCGTAGCCGTTCGCAGAGAGCTGCCGGAGTGTGGCTCCCGCCTCGCCATAGGGCAGAAGCTCCCGGGCGATCATGGCATGCGAGCCCCGGCGAATTCTCGTGGGAGCATCGTCGAGCCCGACATCCGATAGCAGGAAAAGCATGAGCAGGGCTCGTCCGCTGCTCCTTACATTGGCTCGCCATTCCATGAAATCCGGATTGTCCAGGCCAAAGCTCACATCCACATGCCAGCCATCGTCCCCCGGGGCTTGCGCCGAGGGGAACCGGATCGGGAAGGTCCCAAGCCCCTTGGGGGCAATCCAACGCCCTGCGCCGACGAGCTGATCGAAGGCTCTTTGGAGGAGCAGCGTATTGGCCGCCTGGATGAAAGGGGGCGAGGATTTCGAGCTCACCCGGATGACGGGTCTCGTCCAGCCTTCCGGTTGGCTGGGTGACAAGCCGATATCCGCCCACAATTCATCCCTGCATTGCCTTGCAAGGTCGGCACTGAAGGCGTTCTCGATTTTGACGAATCCGTCGTCGATGAAGCTCTGGACCCGACGGGATGTCAGGCCAATCTGCGCATTATGGGGCATTGCGCGTCTCTCCGCTCGGCTAGCGCATCAGCGAAGCCGTTTTGATCTGATCGGCGCAAAAGCGCCGGACGGCTGGGGCCGTTCAGATCAGGGGAAAGAACGTCGAGGTGAACATCATGACGAGCCCGCATTACACGGCAATAGGAGCGGCCTCAAGGTCACCATTGTCCGGCTCTTCCTCATCAAGACGCCAAGAGGTAACTCCGGGTCATCGCCCGGAAGCGGTCGTTCCGGATCAATCTGTTCAAGACCCGATCTCGAGCCGTGAGGATTCCCGGCGGTCTTCTCGACAGGCTAGTCATGTGCCAGGTGTCGCATGTGCACGGAGCAGCACGGCTGTCGTAAGACAATCCGAGGCTGCCGGATGTCCCGCGCGCCTGAAACGCGCGCGCGGGACCGGGAACCGTGATCAGACTTCAGCGATCGTCGCGGTAGTCGTAAGTCGGGGCATAATAGCGCCTGCCATAGACCGGCGCGGCATAGACCGGCCCGCCATAGACCGGTGCTGCATAGACCGGCGCGGCATAGTAGCCATTGTCGTAATAGTAGGGGTCAGCATAGGCGCGGCGGTTCGCGGCTATCGCTGCGGCACCCAGAATTCCAAGGCCAACGGCGCCCGCTACGGCAGCGCCACGGCCGCCATACCAGCCGCTCCGGTAGCCACGATAGCCACCGCGATACCCGCGGTAGCGATATTGCGAATATTCCGCCGCTGCCTTGTCCAGCCGCGACGCATCCACGACCGGACGCGCTTCGCCAGCGAAGGCCGGCACAGCCGAGCCTGCCGAGACCACGCTCGCGGAAGCCAGCGCGATGATGGCGGTTTTCCTGAGAGACATCATGATCGGATCTCCTTTTATCGGGCTCTCCTCCTCCCGAAGATGAGGACAGGTTCGCGCCGGCCGGTTGAATGGCGGGTGAACCAATCGCGGCTGGATTGCGGCAGAGCGCAAAGCCATCTGCCTCGCGCGCGTGTCGCCGGACAGCCGCCGTGACAGGAAGCGATCGACGCTTCCGAAGCTGCACCTGTTCATCAACGACGGGCGCAGCCGGTTGTTCCGGCTCGCCCCGGAGGGGCACCATCCGTCAAGCAGCGTCCAGCGTCCCGAAGAACTCGCCGACCTGGCTCCTGATCCGCCTTGCCTCGTCATCGAGATCGCGGGCCAGCGCCATCACATCAACCGCGCTGGTATTGGACAGGTCGGCCGCCTCGCGCACGGCCCTGGCGCTGGCCAGCACGCCCTGCGCATCGTGGGCCGCCGCCCGGATGGTCAGCGCGATCTGCGCGGTCGAGCGGCTCTGCCCGGCGATCCGGTCGGAGACGCCCTCGCCGATCGTCTGCGTGTCCAGCATCCGGCTCCGGATGCTCTGGAGTGCCTCGATGCAGCGCTGGCTCGCCAGCTGGATCGCCTCGATCTGGCGGCCGATCTCGCTGGTCGCGCCGCTCGTTTGCGCGGCCAGCGACTTGACCTCGGAGGCGACGACTGAAAAGCCGCGGCCGGCCTGGCCGGCGCGGGCTGCCTCGATCGTGGCGTTGAGTGCCAGCAGATTGGTCTGGCGGGCGATCTCGCTGATCAGAGTCGAGACGTGGTCGATCTGGTTCGTCGCCTCCGCCAGCTGCGCGATGGCGAGGTCGGTCTGGTCAGCTTCCGCGATCACGTCGGCGGCAGTGCTGACCGAGGCCGCCACGCGCGCGGCGATCTCGTGCCCGGCGCTGGAGATGTTCTCGGCATTCGCGGCCACGCTGGTGACATGGTCGGCGGCGCGGCTGGAGGCGATCTCGGCCCGCTCGCTGCCCTCGCGCGCCTGCCCGGCCGCGGTCATCATGCGCTCCGACAGGCTGGCCACGCTTTCGATCATCCGGCCGAGCCGGTCGAGCGAACTGCGCAATTGCGCGTCGAAAGCCGTCACGTGGGATTTCATGGCGGCGTCGCGTCGCAGCAACGCCTCTCGCGCATCGCGGACCTGCAGCTCCCGGATCTGGTCGGAGGCCGTCTTCTCGGAAGCCGCGAGTTCGACGAGTATGGCGCCGTGCTGCCGCAGCAGCTTGGCGATCCAGGAGGTCAGGACGCTGATCAGGCCGACGAGGAAGGCGACGATGCCGCCAAGCATCAGGGCCCGTTTCCACCAGTAGCGGAAGATCAACTCCCCAGGCGCCGCGATGCTGATCTGGAGCGGATAATCAGGAACCGCCCGCGCCGAGATCAGCCCCGCCTCGCTGTCCTGCGGGCCGGCAATGCGCGTCCCGGCGGACATGCTGGTGGCGGGTGCGGCCGCCTCGGGCAGGTCGCGGAACAGGGCGGAGCGGCCGGCGAGCGAGCGACCGACGGTGTCGTCATTATTCGGCAGGCTGGCGAGCAGCACGCCGTCGCGGCGAAACAGCGCGACATGGAGGAGCGCATCGGCGCGGGCCTTGTCGTAGAAGGCGCTGAAGAAGCCCGTCTCGATCTCGATCAGGGCGAGGCCGAGCACGGCCCCGCTCCGGTCTCGGATCTTGCGGGACAGGGCGATCGTCCGGTTTGCCGCGTCGGATCCGGGGACCGGCGCGGCCAGGTGCAGCGCAAGCACAGGATCGGCCCTATGGGCCAGGAAGGATTCGGTGCCCTTCAGGCTGACCGGCGGCGGCGGGAAGGATCGTGTCGAGTTGACGACATCACCTTGCATGTCGACGATCGTCACCGCTGCGATCTGCGGGATGGCGCGGGAGTGCTCCGTCAGGGCGTCGAAATGCTGACGCGTGCCGAATGTCGCGCGGAAATCGTCCGGTGAGACGATATCTGCCCCAGCGCCGGCTTCGGACCAGGCGCGCAACATCAGATCCGCTGTCGCGAGCGTCTGGCGGGTCTGGTCGGAGAGCAGCGCCGCGAGCGTGCCGAGTTGCTGCTGCGAGACCGCGATTGCGGTCTGGCGGCCCTGCCAGAGTGCGCAGCCGGCAGTCACGACCATGATGGCGGCTGAGACCAGGCCGGCCCGGACCACCAGGCGGGCGCGCTTGCCGATGGCTTCGCGCATGTCGGGCGCCAGGAACTGGCCGGCCGGCCTTACAGCATCCGTCTTCACTGGCGCTAGCGTCCGTCCGATCGAAAGCCCGGAGGCGACGGCCGGGTCCGTTCAACGTGACGGAGAATGGTAACTCCCGCGTTAAGGCTTTGTGTACCCTGGCGGCTGCGCGTGGCCGCGTTCCGGCCGTGACCGGTCTCCTGGTGCCTGTGTCGTCAGCCATACCGTACACAAGGCCATATTTCGCTGGCAAAGCGTCCGGCATGCTGTAAAGCGCGCGGCGCGACCGTCGAAGTCTTTCGGCTCGCCGCCCACGGAGTGAGCCATGCGCATCGGCGTCATTGCGGACATACACGGCAATCTGCTGGCTCTCGAGGCGGTGCTGGACCGTCTTCAGCGCGCCTCGCCCGATCTGATCGTCAATCTCGGCGATTGCGCCTCGGGGCCGTTATGGCCGGCAGAAACGGTCGCGCGTCTCAGGGCAGCCGAGATGCTTCACGTCCGCGGCAACCATGACCGCGCCATGGGAGCAGCCTCGCCCGACGGGCTCGGTCGCTCCGACCGCTTCGCCTGGGAGAGGCTCGACGTGGCCGATCGCGCCTGGTTGTCCGCGCTGCCGCAAGAGCAGTTCGCCGCCGGTGCGCAATGCGTCCATGCCTCGCCCGGCGACGATGAAGCCTATCTGATGGAAGCCGTTGCCGGTGGCCGCCTCCTTCCCGACACGGTCGCCGCCGTCGAGGCGCGGCTGGCCGGCACGAAGGGGCCGCTCCTGCTCTGCGGGCACAGCCACCTGCCCCGGGTCTTCCGGCTCTCCAGCGGCATGGTCGTCGTCAACCCCGGCAGTGTCGGGAACCCGGCCTATCAGGACGAGACGCCGCCTGCCCATGTCTGCGAGAGCGGAAGCCCGCATGCCCGCTTCGCGATTGTGACGATCGCGGGCGCGATTTCGGTCGAGCATCACGCCATCGCCTATGACTGGGAGGCGGCCTCGGCCGAGGCCCGGCGGAATGGGCGGGATGACTGGGCCCATGCTCTGTCGACGGGCACCGTGCGCCGGTGAGCCTCGCGATCTTCCTCACCGTGCTCGCGGCAGCAGCGATGCATGCGGGCTGGAACGCCTTCGTGAAGGTGAAGCTCGATCCGCTTCACGCCATGGCGATGATTTCGCTCACATCCGGGCTTCTCGCCCTCCCCGCGCTGCTGGTGACGGGCTGGCCGAGGCCCGAGGCCTGGCCCTGGCTCATCGGCTCGCTGATCCTGCATCTCGGCTATTATGTCGGCCTGTCCGGAGCCTACCGCCGTGCCGATATGAGCCAGATCTATCCGATGGCGCGCGGCGGCGCCCCGCTCCTGACCGCGGCGATCGCGATCGCCGTCTTCGGCGAGCATCTCGCCCTCCCGCAGCTCGCGGCCATCGGCCTGCTCGGCACCGGCATCATGCTGATCTCAATTCTCGGACGCCGGCGCGGCGCCGCCTTCGATCCCGGCGCGCTCGGCTTTGCCGCGCTGACGGCCGTCATGATCAGCGGCTACACCCTCGTCGATGGGCTCGGCGCACGCGCGGCGGGTGACCCGCACGCCTATTCGGCGGCGCTGTTCGTGATCAATGGCACGCCGCTGATCGCCTCTATCGCCGTGCGCCATGGACGGGATGCGCTGACGGCGATGCGACCGTTCTGGCTGCAGGGCGCGGCCGGCGGCGTCCTGTCGCTCGGCGCCTATTGGATCGCGATCTGGGCGATGACGGTCGCGCCGATCCCGCTCGTCGCGGCCGTCCGCGAGAGTTCCGTGCTGTTTGCCGCCGTGATCGCCTATGTCTGGCTGAAGGAGCCGTTGCAGGCCTCGCGCCTGGTCGCCTGCGGCTTCATCGTCGCCGCGCTCGCGCTGATGCGGCTCGCCTGAGTTCAGCGCGCGATCGCAGCCTCGGCCTCGACGAGATCCTGGACCGTCTCGAAAAAGCCGCGCACCAACGGAATGCGCCGGCGCTCGGCCCGGCAGGCCGCATATTCGCCGACCGCGAAATCGGCGCCGGTGATGACCAGCCGCTTCAGCGCGGGGTCGGGCCGGAACTCCGCCTCGAAGATCACGCCGATGCCGAAGCCGGCGGCGACGGCCTCGCGCACCGCCTCGCGCGACTGGACCTCGAGCAGGTTCGCCGGCTTGATGCCGGCCTCGGACAGGCGGGCCTCGAAGGTCTCGCGCGTGATCGAGCCGCGTTCCCTCAACACGATGTCCTGGCCCGCGAAGGCCTCGATCGGGATGCTCTCATGCTGCGACAGGCGGTGCTCGCTCGATGCGAAGGCGACCAGCCGGTCCGAGCGCAGCTTCACCGTATGCAGGCGCGGATCCGAACTCTGCCGCGCGGTGATCGCCACATCGGCGGCGAAGTCCATGATCTGGTCGACGACCTCCGACGAATTCCCGATCGTCAGCGAGAATGTAAGGCCGGGATAGCTTTCGCGCATCCGGGCGAGCGCGGCCATGACATGGGTGGCGCTGTCGGCGGCAATGCGCAGATGGCCCCGCTGCAGCGTCCGGCTGCCGGCCAGCAGGGATTGCGCCTCATCCTGGGCGGAAAACAGCCGGGCCGTGATGGCGAAAAGGCTCTGGCCCAGCGGGGTGAGTTTTGTCTTGCGGCCGACACGATCGAACAGGCGCACGCCATAGGCGTCCTCGAGCGAGCGAACCTGCGCCGAAAGCGTCGGCTGGCTGACATGGCGCGCCTTGGCCGCGCCGGTGAAGCTCTCGGCCTCCGCCACCGCATGGAACGCCGACAGGCCGGAATAGCTGATCGCCATGTCATAGATCCCTTCTATGGATCGCATGGATAAGATGTATTGGAGCTATGTCAAATCCCGCCCTACCGTTTCGCCATCGGCTGCAACGACACAAGCGAGATCGACATGGCCCAAGCCCGCCGCCCCGCCGTTTCCGAGACCGGTGATCCCCTCCTCCTGACGCCCGGACCGCTGACGACCAGCAAGGCAATCAAGGAAGCCATGGTGCATGACTGGGGTTCCCGGGACGCCACCTTCGTCGGCATCAACAAAGCCGTGATGGAGGAGCTGCCGAAGGTCATCCATGGCGAGGGCAGCTTCGTCACCGTGCCGATGCAGGGCTCGGGCACCTTCGCGGTCGAGGCCATGCTGACGAGCTTCGTGCCGCGCAGCGGCAAGGCGCTGGTCCTGATCAATGGCGCCTATGGCCAGCGCGCCAAGCGCATCCTCGAGATCGCCGGTCGCAACGTCGTCATCCACGAGACGGCCGAGGACATGCCGCCCGATCTTGCCGAGGTCGACCGGATGCTCGTCGCCGATGCCGCGATCAGCCATGTCTTCGTCGTCCATTGCGAAACGACGAGCGGCATCCGCAACCCGATCGAGGCGGTGGCCGCGCTGGTCAAACGCCATGGCAGGCGCCTGCTGGTCGACTCGATGAGCGCCTTCGGGGCGCTGGCGCTCGACAGCCGCGAGGTCCATTTCGACGCGGTCGCCGCCTCTTCGAACAAGTGCATCCAGGGCGTGCCCGGTCTCGGCTTCGTCATCGCCCGCCGCAGCGCCCTGGCGGAGACCAAGGGCAACGCCACCACGCTGGTGCTCGATCTCCACGATCAGCACGCCGCCTTCGAGCGCACCGGGCAGTACCGCTTCACCCCGCCGATCCATGTCATCGTCGCCTTCCATGCGGCGCTGCAGGAATTCTGGACGGAAGGCGGCGTCGCCGGGCGCGGCGAGCGCTATGCCGACAATGCGCGCATCCTGATCGAGGGCATGCAGGAGCTCGGCTTCCGGACGCTGCTGCCGGCGCATCACCAGGCGCCGATCATCGTCACCTTCCACATGCCGCAGGACAAGAACTTCGTCTTCCAGCGCTTCTACGACACGCTGAAGGATGCCGGCTACGTGATCTATCCGGGCAAGCTGACCGTCGCCGACAGCTTCCGCATCGGCTGCATCGGCGCCCTCGGCGCGCAGGACATGAAGGCCTTCGTCGCCACGGTCTCGGACGTGCTTGCCGAGATGGGCGTCGGCCTGAAGTCGGCGGCGTGAAGGAGCAGATGATGAACATGCATTCAAAGGTCGGGTCGGATGTCCTCGCGAACGGGCGGGCCTATGCCCGGCCGCAGCGTGCGACGGTCGTGATCTGCATGGACGGCTCGGAGCCGGCCTATATCGAGGCCGCCAGCGCCAAGGGCCTGACGCCCAATCTCGACCGGATCATGCGGGCTGGCGCCAGCACGCATGCCTATTCGGTGATCCCAAGCTTCACCAACCCGAACAATCTCTCGATCATCACCGGCCGCCCGCCGGCGGTCCACGGCATCGCCGGCAACTTCTTCTATGACCGCGAGGCCAAGGAAGAGGTGATGATGAACGATGCCCGCTTCCTGCGGGCGCCGACCATCCTGGCGGAGTTCCAGAAGGCTGGCTTCAAGGTCGCGATGGTGACGGCCAAGGACAAGCTGCGCACCCTGCTGGGCAAGGGGCTCGACTTCACCAGCGGCACGGCGATCGCCTTCTCCTCCGAGAAGGCCGACAAGGCCAACCCGGCAGAGAACGGCATCGACGGGGTGCTCGCCTTCGTCGGCATGCCGGTCCCCTCGGTCTATTCGGCGGATCTCTCCGAGTTCGTCTTCGCGGCCGGCGTCAAGCTGCTGGAAAGCTTCAAGCCGGACCTGATGTATCTCTCGACGACCGACTATGTGCAGCACAAGGCGGCGCCGGGCTCCGAGACGGCGGACGCGTTCTACGCCATGTTCGATTCTTATGTCGGCAGGCTCGATGCGCTCGGCTGCACGCTGGTCATCACCGCCGACCACGGCATGAACGACAAGCACCTGCCGAATGGCGAGCCGGACGTGGTCTATCTGCAAACGCTGATGGACGAATGGTATGGCAAGAGCACGATGCGCGTGATCCTGCCGATCACCGACCCTTATGTCGTGCATCACGGCGCGCTCGGTTCCTTCGCCACGGTCTACCTGCCCGAGGGCGCCGACCAGACCGAGGTTGCGGCCCGCATCTCAGGCATCGACGGCATCGCGCTCGCGGTCACCGCGGCGGAGGCCTGCGAGCGTTTCGAGCTGCCGGCCGACCGGATCGGCGACGTGGTCGCGATCTCGACGCGCTCGAAGGTGATCGGCACCTCGCCGGAGCGGCATGATCTCTCGGGGCTGACCGAGCCGCTGCGCTCGCATGGCGGCATCACCGAGCAGCGCGTGCCGATGATCGCCAACCGGCCGATCTCCGTGCCCGAGGGGCGCACGCTCCGCAATTTCGACGTCTTCGACGTCGCCCTCAATCTGGTGCTCTGAGATGAACGCGAATGTGAATCCGCCCGTGCGCCGCGAGACGATGCGGATCGCCGGCAAGCTCGTCTCGACCGACGACATGGTCGAGGTCCGCAACCCCTACGACAATTCCGTCGTCGGCCTGGTGCCGGCGGCGCGGCCCGAGCATGTCCGCGAGGCCTTCGCCAAGGCGCGCGCCTTCAAGCCGACGCTGACCCGCTATGAGCGCCAGCAGATCCTGCAGAAGACGGCAGAGCTGCTGCGCGACCGCAAGGAAGAGTTCGCCCGGCTGATCACGGCCGAAGCCGGGCTGTGCTGGAAGGACTCGCTCTACGAGGCGAGCCGCGCCTATGACGTCTGGTCGTTTGCGGCCCAGCTCACCATCAAGGATGATGGCGAGATGTTCTCCTGCGACATCTCGCCGAACGGCAAGGCACGCAAGATCTTCACGACGCGCCAGCCCTTGCTCGGCGTGATCTCGGCGATCACGCCGTTCAACCACCCGCTCAACATGGTCAGCCACAAGCTGGCGCCGGCGATCGCCACCAATAACCGCCTCGTGCTGAAGCCGACCGAGCTGACCCCGCTGACCGCGCTCGCACTGGCCGACGTGCTCTACGAGGCGGGCCTCCCGCCCGAGATGCTCTCGGTCGTCACCGGCAACCCCTCGACCATGGGCGATGCGATGATCACCGATCCCGATGCGGATCTGGTGACCTTCACCGGCTCGGTGCGCGTCGGCAAGCACATCGCCAACACCGCCGGCTACAAGCGCATCGTCCTCGAGCTTGGCGGCAACGACCCGCTGATCGTCATGGAGGATGCCGATCTCGACAAGGCGGCCGAGCTCGCGGTTGCCGGTGCGACCAAGAATTCCGGGCAGCGCTGCACCGCGGTCAAGCGCATCCTGGTGGTCGAGAGCGTCGCCGACGCCTTCACCAAGCTGGTCGTCGAGAAGGCGAAAAAGCTGAAATGCGGCAACCCGATGGATCCGGCGACCGATGTCGGCACCGTCATCAACGCCCGCTCGGCCGCGCTCTTCCAGGCGCGCGTCGACGACGCCGTGAGCAAGGGCGCCGAGGTGCTCTACGGCAAGCGGGCCGAGGGTGCGCTGTTCCATCCGACCGTGGTCGACCGCATCCCCTACACCTGCGAGCTGGTGCATGAGGAAACCTTCGGCCCGGTGATCCCGATCGTCCGCGTGCCCGACGACATCGCCGAGGTGATCCGGATCTCGAACTCGACGGCCTATGGCCTGTCCTCCGGCGTCTGCACCAACCGCTTCGACTATATCCAGCGCTTCGTCGCGGAGCTCGAGGTCGGCACCGTCAACCTCTGGGAGGTTCCCGGCTACCGCATCGAGATGTCCCCCTTCGGCGGCATCAAGGATTCAGGCCTCGGCTACAAGGAGGGCGTCGTCGAAGCCATGAAGAGCTTCACCAACGTCAAGACCTGGTCCCTGCCCTGGACCGCATGACGAAGAAGACCAGCGCAGGCGGAGCGATCCGCCTGCGTTTTAGTATCTCAGGGGAAAACGCCGAAAGAGCGCTCTAATCGATCACCACGAGGGGATGAGAACATGAAGAACTGGCTTGCTTCCTGCGTCATCGGGGCATTCGCGCTCGCAATTCCCGGCGTCGCCCTGGCGCAGAAAACGAAGGTAACGATCTACACCGCTCTCGAGAACGACCAGCTCGGACCGTTCAAGGCCTCGATCGAGAAGGCCGTGCCGGAGGCAGAGGTGGTCTGGGTCCGCGACTCCACCGGAGTCATCACCGCCCGCTTCCTGGCCGAAAAGGACAATCCGCGGGCGGACATGGTGATGGGGCTCGCGGCGTCCAGCCTGCTCATGTTCGAGAAGGCCGGGCTGCTGGAAACCTACAAGCCGGCCGGCGCCGATGCGCTGAAGCCGGTCTTCCGCGATCCCAACAGTCCCTATACCTGGACAGGCATGGACGCCTATCTCGGCGTCGTCTGCTACAATACGGCCGAGGCCAAGGGCGTGCCCGTGCCGGCCTCGTGGAAGGACCTGCTCAACCCGGCGTTCAAAGGCAAGATCGTGATGCCCCACCCAGCCTCCTCCGGCACCGGCTATCTGATGGTCGCCGGCTGGCTGCAGAGCATGGGCGAGGCCGAAGGCTGGAAGTTCATGGACGGGCTACACGAGAATATCGGCGCCTATCTCCATTCCGGTTCCGCGCCTTGCGTGCAGGCAGCCCGCGGCGAGCGCACCATCGGTCTGGCGCTCGACATGCGCGGCGCATCCGAGAAGACCAAGGGCGCGCCGATCGAGGTCGTGATTCCGAAGGAGGGCGTGGGCTGGGAAATGGAAGCCAGCGCCATCGTCAAGGGCAGCAAGAACCTCGCCGTCTCCAAGAAGATCGCCGACTGGTCGACGACCAAGGCGGCGAACGAGCTCTATTCGCAGACCTACGCCATCGTGGCTGCGCCGGGTGTCGAGAACAAGCCGGCCAACTATCCCGTCAATGCCGAGGCCGGGATGATCAAGAACGACCTCAGCTGGATGGCCGATAATCGCGAGCGCGTGCTCGCCGAATGGTCGAAGCGCTACGAGTCGAAGTCGGCGCCGAAGAACTGAGCCTTTGCCAGGCCGCCGGCCCGCGCAAGCGGCCGGCGGCATGGTCTGTGCAAGACGCCAAGCGTGCGGCCTCGCCGTTGCCGGCGAGCCTGATCACTGCCTGTTCAGATGAAGGTCGGTCCCGATGTCCACGACTGCCCCCCCGTTTCTCTCGATCCGCGACCTCTCCAAGAATTACGGCGCGTTCCGGGCGTTGCACGATATCGATCTCGACATCCGCCGCGGCGAGTTCGTCTGCTTTCTCGGGCCGTCGGGCTGCGGCAAGACGACATTGCTGCGGGCCATCGCCGGCCTCGACCAGCAGGATGGCGGCACCATCCTCATGGGCGGGCGCGACGTGTCGCGGGCCAGCCCGTCTGAGCGCGATTTCGGGATCGTCTTCCAGTCCTACGCGCTCTTCCCCAATCTCACCGTCACCGACAATATCGGCTATGGCCTCGTCAACCGGCGTCGCTCGTCCGCCGAGATCGCCCGCCGCGTCGAGGAATTGCTGACGCTGGTCGGCCTGCCCGAGCAGGGCAAGAAATATCCGATCCAGCTTTCGGGCGGCCAGCAGCAGCGCGTGGCGCTGGCGCGCGCGCTTGCCACCTCGCCGGAGCTGCTGCTGCTCGACGAGCCGCTTTCGGCCCTCGACGCCAAGGTCCGCGTGCGCCTGCGCGATGAAATGCGCTCGCTGCAGCAGCGGCTCGGCGTGACCACGATCATGGTGACGCATGATCAGGAGGAGGCGCTTGCGATGGCCGACCGCATCGTCGTGATGCGGGACGGTGGCGTCGAGCAGGTCGGTACGCCCGAGGAGATCTACCGGCGCCCTGCCACGCCCTTCGTCGCCGATTTCGTCGGGCATATGACCTTCATGGATGCGATCGTGACCGGGCCGGGCCGGGTCCGTGTCGACGAACTCGACCTGCTCGTCGCCAATGCCACCCCCTTCGCCGTGGGCACGCCGGTGCGGCTGGCGATGCGGCCAGAAGAGGTTCGCACCCGCAGCATCGGGGAGGATACGCCGAACCGCTTCGAAGCGCGGATCGGGGACCTCGCTTTCCTCGGTTCCTACTGCCGGGCGCATCTGGAGCCGACAAGTTCCCGTTCGACCCGGATCGCGGCCGATTTCTCGACCAATGCGATGCGCGATCTCGGCATCACGGCGGGACAGGTCTGCACCGTCGCCTTTCCGCCCGAGGCCCTGCATGTCTTTGCGGGGGGCGCACGATGAGCGACCTCGCACCACGGCTGACGATGATCGATGCGTCCGTGAAGGTGGCGCCGGTGCGGATCAGCGAGCGCCATGTCGCCGGGGTCCTGATCGTCGCGCTCTGCGCGGTGCTGGTCCTGATCATCGCCCTGCCCCTCTGGGCCCTGCTCTCCAAGAGTCTTGAGGACACGCACGGGAACTTCGTCGGCCTGGCGAATTTCGTCAGCTATGCGACGACGCCGACGCTGTTCTTCTCGCTGCTCAACAGCCTCGCGGTCGCCAGTGCGACCACGGTCATCGTGGTGCCGCTCGCCTTTCTCTATGCCTATGCGCTGCGCCGCAGCTGCATTCCCGCCAAGGGCGTCTTCTATGCGGCGGCAATGATCCCTGTCTTCGCCCCGTCCCTGCTGTCGGGCCTCGCGCTGATCTATGTCTTCGGCAACCAGGGGCTGCTCAAGTCCTGGATGATGGGCGCCTCGCTCTACGGCCCGGTCGGCATCATCGCGGCGGAGACGCTCTACAGCTTTCCGCACGCCATGCTGATCCTCGTCACGGCGCTCGCCCTTTCGGACGGCCGGCTGCGCGAAGCGGCCGACGCGATGGGTACCTCGCGCTGGCGGATTTTCCGGACGATCACCCTTCCCGGCGCGCGCTATGGCGTGATCAGCGCCGTCTTCGTCGTCTTCACGCTGGTCATCACCGATTTCGGCATTCCCAAGGTGATCGGCGGGCAGTTCAACGTGCTGGCGACCGACGCCTACAAGCAGGTCGTCGGCCAGCAGAATTTCCCGATGGGCGCCGTGGTCGGCATCATCCTGCTGGTGCCGGCGGTGCTGGCCTTCTTCGTCGACCGCGTGGTGCAGCGGCGCCAGGGCGCCATGCTCTCGGCCCGCGCCGTTCCCTATGTGCCGCGCCCTGACCGGCGCCGCGATCTCGCCCTGCTCGGCTTCGTCGGCGTGATCGCCTTCGCGATCGTCAGCCCCTACGCGATCGCCTTCTGGGGCTCCTTCGTCAAATATTGGCCCTACAACCTGTCCCTGACCTTGAGCAATTACAACTTCGCCGCGGTCGAGCCGGATGGCTGGAAGACCTATGGCAACTCGTTGCTGCTCGCGTCCCTGACGGCGGTGATCGGCACGGCGCTGATCTTCATCGGCGCCTATCTGATCGAGAAGGTGAAGCTCTACCCGCGGCTGCGCGCCTTCGCCCAGTTCCTGGCGATGCTGCCCATGGCCGTGCCCGGCCTGGTGCTCGGCCTGGGCTATGTCTTCTTCTTCAATGCGGGGTGGAATCCGCTCGGCTTCCTCTACGGGACGCTGACGATCCTCGTGATCAACACCATCGCCCATTTCTACACGGTCGGGCACATCACCGCGCTGACGAGCCTGAAGCAGCTCGACAGCGAGTTCGAGTCGGTTTCGGCCTCGCTCAAGGTGCCGTTCTGGTCGACATTCCGACGGGTGACGGCGCCGATCTGCATGCCGGCGATCCTCGACATCGCGGTCTATGTCTTCGTCAACGCACTGACCACGGTCTCGGCCGTGATCTTCCTCTATGGCGCCGACACCAAGCTCGCCTCGATCGCGATCGTGCATATGGATGAGGCGGGCGCCATGGCCTCGGCGGCCGGCATGGCGAGCATCATCATGTTCACGGCCATTGCCGTGAAACTCGCCCATGCCGGCCTCGACCGTCTGGTCTTCGGCCGCCTGCAGCACTGGCGGCAACGCTAGATCGTCGGGCGGGATATCGCATCCGGTCCGATGATCCAGCCTTCTGTGGCGCATCGGCCTTCCCGAAAACCGGCATCCACTTTTCGGGCCGATGCTCTAGCGGCGCATCGGTTTTCCCGAAAACCGCAATCCACTTTTCGGGCCGATGCTTTAGCGGCGCGCGGGAGAACGCGATCATGACAGGGCAGACGCCGACCCAGATCCTGCTCGCGCTCGCCGGCGAGGTCGCCCTGCTGCTCTGGAGCGTGCAGCTGGTGACGGCGGGGGTCACGGCCGCCTTCGGCAGCCGGTTGCGCGCGCTGCTGGCGACAGGTCTCGACAGTCGCTGGCGGGCCTTCGGCGCGGGGCTTCTGGTGACGGCCGGCCTGCAATCCAGCACGGCGACCGCGATGATGATCGCCTCGTTCTCCGGCGCCGGATTGATCGCGCTGGCGCCGGCCCTGGCGATGATGCTCGGCGCCAATGTCGGGACGACGCTGATCGTCCAGCTCGTCGGCTTCGACACCAGCATGATGGTGCCGCTCCTGCTCCTCGTCGGCTATCTCGGCATGCGCCGCTTTGGCCGGCTGGCCGCCAATGAAATGGCGAAGGCGCTGTTCGGGCTGGGCCTGATGCTGCTGTCCCTGCGCCTGATGCAGGGCACGATGGCGCCGGTCGAGCACTCGCAGGTGCTGCGCACGGTTCTCGGCGCGCTCTCGGGCGATCCGCTGATTGCCTTGCTCCTGGCCGCGGTGCTCAGCTTTGCCGCTCATTCCTCGCTTGCGGCGATCCTGGTCGTGATGAGCCTTGCCGCGACCGGGGTCGTCGGAACCCAGACCATGCTGGCGATGGTGCTGGGCTGCAATCTCGGCACGGCGCTCAATCCGCTCGTCCAGGCGATGAACGGCAATGCCGCGGCCAGGCGCGTGCCGGTCGGCAACCTCGCCAACCGCCTTCTGGGCTGCGCGGCCGGCCTGCTGCTTCTGCCCGTGCTCACCCCGCTTGCGGAGCGGTTCGCGAGCCATCCCGCGCAAACGGCGGCGCTGTTCCACCTTGGCTTCAACATCGTGATGGCTGCGCTCTTCCTTGTCCCGCTGCCGGCTTTCGCGGGCGTCCTGACGCGCCTCCTGCCCGATCCCGCGCCGGAAGCGGACCCTTCGCGCCCGCGCTATCTCGATGCCGCGGCGCTCACCACGCCGACGCTCGCGCTCGCCAACGCGACCCGCGAAGTGCTGCATATGGCCGATGTCGTCGACGGGATGCTGAAGACGTCGCTGACGGCGTTCAGGGGCGACGACCCGGCCCGGGTGGCCGAAGTCAGCCGGGCCGACGACGTGCTCGACAACCTCTATAACCAGATCCAGCTCTATGTCGGCGCGATCGCGCACGAGACGCTGTCGCAATCCGACGAGCACCGGCTCTCGGAGGTGCTGACTTTGGCGATCAATCTCGAGCATATCGGCGACATCATCGAGAAGAACCTGATGCAGATGGCCGGCAAGCGCATCCGCGACCAGCGCCGGTTGCCCGAGGAAGCGCTTGCCCGCATCGCCGATACCCATGACCGGTTGCGGGATCATCTGCGCCTGGCGCTCACGGTCTTCATCTCGCAGGACGAAGCCACCGCGCGCCGGATCGTGCGCGAGAAGGAAACCTTCCGCGAGCTGGAGCGGGAAGCGATCGAGGCCCATCTCGCGGAGATGCGCACCGGCAGCCGCGAGGCCGTGATCGTCAGCGCGCTGCAGCTTGATATCGCGCGGGATCTGAAGCGCATCGACGCCCATATCGCCGCCACCGTGCACGGACTTCTCGAACAGCGGGGCGCCCTGATGGGAAGCCGCCTGATGCGGGCGGCCGAGTGATGGCGGCGCACTGAAGGCGGCCGAGTGAAAGCACTTACGGCCCGCGCTCTGTTTGGATGCGATGAAATCATCCCGTTCCCGCACCCGGCCGACTTTACCAGCAGCATGGTGACCGTTATCGGCGACGCCGCCCAGAACCGGCGTGATGGAGGGGCTCCTGGAGCAATTCCCACAAGACTGCGTCGCGGCTTTGCCTCCGGAACTGCGTGAAGACAAAGCGCTAAAGGATTGCAGGTGAATCCGATTTTCGAGGGACGTTCTAGCGGAAGATGACGGTCCGCCGGCCGGCCAGCATTACCCGCCGCTCAACATGCAGGCGCAGCGCACGCGCCAGCACGACCGCCTCGATATCGCGCCCGACACTGACGAGATCGTCGGGAGCCAGCGAATGATCGGCGCGCGCGACGTCCTGGTCGATGATCGGGCCCTCGTCCAGATCCGGCGTCACGTAATGCGCCGTCGCGCCGATCAGCTTCACGCCGCGGTCATAGGCCTGATGGTACGGCTTGGCGCCCTTGAAGCTCGGCAGGAAGGAATGGTGGATGTTGATCGCCCGCCCGTCGAGCGCGCGGCAGAGATCGTTGGAGAGCACCTGCATATAGCGGGCGAGCACGACCAGCGACGCATCGGTCTGCGCAACCAGCTCCAGCAGCTTTGCCTCCTGCTCCGCCTTGGTCTCCGCCGTGACGGGCAGATAGTGGAACGGGATGCCGTAATTCTGCGCCAGCGGTTCGAAATCGCGGTGGTTCGAGACGATCGCGGGAATCGTGATGTTGAGATTCCCCGTGGCCTGGCGGAAGAGCAGATCGTTCAGGCAATGGCCGAAGCGTGACACCATCAGCAAGACGCGGGCCGGGCGGGCCGTGTCGACCGCCTCCCAGCTCATCTGGAAGGTGCCGGCCACGCCGTCGAACTCGCGTCGAAAGGCCGTATCGTCGAAGCGATCGCCAGCGGCGAAGGCGACGCGCATGAAGAAGCGGGCGTCGCGCGGATCGCTGAACTGCGCGCTTTCCAGGATGTTGCAGCCGTGCCGATAGAGCACGCCGCTGACGGCATGCACGATTCCCGGCCGGTCCTCGCAGGCGAGGTTGAGGACACGGGCGGGCTTGCGCAGGACGATGTCCCTGGTCAAGGCGGGGGCGAGCGGCGTGAGATCGGTCATGCCCTCAGGCTCCGCGCGCCTGCAAGCGGTCGAGCGGTGCAGCGAGGCTGGCCGTCACGGGGATCGCCGTGCCCGCGAGATCGATCGTCCAGTTGCGCGCGTCGAGCCAGGCCTGGTCGATCGGCTCGTGGCTTTGGGCCCAGCCGAGCGCGACGATGCCGTCGACGCTTGCGCCGAAGGCCGCAGAGGTGATCTCGCCGACCGGCCTGCCATCGGCCAGGATCGCCTCGCCGCCCCAGGCCATCTGGCCGTTCGGACGGGGGCCGACAAGCGCGACCAGCCGCTTGGTGCGCGGCGCCGCGCGGGCGATGGTGAGGGCGTCGCGGCCGATGAAATCGCCCTTGTTCAGCTTCACGGCGAAGCCGAGGCCGGCCTCGTAGGGATTGATGTCCGGCGTCAGCTCGCGTCCCCAGGCGCGGAAGCCCTTCTCGATGCGCAGCGAGTCGACCGCATAATATCCGACATCGACGAGCCCGAGATCGGCGCCGGCCTCGTGCAGCAGATCGTAGATCGCGGCTGCGAATTCCGCCGGCACGTAGAGTTCGAAGCCCTCCCCCAGATAGGACCGGCGGCAGGCCCAGGTCGTGGCATAGCCGATGGTCATCTGCCGGATCGCGTTGGCCGGGAAATCGACGGGATCGAAGGAGACCGGCGAGACGCGACTGAGGATTTCGACGACCTTCGGGCCGGCCAGCGAGAGCACGGCATAGGCCGATGTCACGTCCGTCAGTGTTGCTCCCTCCGGGAGCTGGCGCCTGATCCAGTGCGCGTCGCGCGTCGCCTGGGCGGTGCCGGTCAGGAGCAGGTAGGTGTCGGGCGCGATGCGGGCGGCCGTGAGGTCGCTTTCGAAGGTGCCGCGCGCATTCAGCAAGGCGGTGTAGACCGAGCTGCCCACCGGAACCGCCACATCATTGGCGGAGAGGCGCTGCAAGGCCGCTTCGGCCTGCGGACCCTGCAGCAGGAACTTGGCGAAGCTGCTCATGTCGACGAGCCCGGCCGCCTCGCGGCAAGCACGATGCTCCGCGGCGACCGTTTCGAACCAGTTCTGCTGCCCGAAGGAATAGCGGATCGTGCGCTCATCCTCGGTGCGGGCAAAATAATTCGCGCGTTCCCAGCCCATCCGGGAGCCGAAGACAGCCTGTTTGGCGGCCAGGCGCTCATAGAGCGGCGAGCGGCGGAAGGGCCTTGCAGTATCGAGTTCGCGGTTCGGCCAAGGCATGGCGTAGTGAAGGCCGAGCGTCTCCTTGATGCGATCCTTCAGCCAGGCCGGATTGTTGTTGAAATTCGCGAAGCGGCGGATGTCGACGGGCCAGAGATCGCTCGTGGCCTCGCCCGCGACGATCCATTCGGCCAGTGCGCTGCCGGCGCCGCCGGCGGACGCGATCCCCATCGAGTTGAAGCCAGCGCCGACATAGATGCCGGCCACTTCCGGAGCCTCGCCCAGGAGGAAGTTGTTGTCCGGCGTGAAGCTCTCGGGACCGTTGAGGAAGGTCTTGATCTGCGCCGTTTCCAGGGCCGGCACGCGCTGCAGCGCGTTTTCCATCAGGATCGCGAACTGGTCCCAGTCATCGGGCAGGAGCTGGAACTCGAAGGGATAGGGGATGCCGGCCATGCCCCAAGGCTTCGCATCGGGCTCGAAGCCGCCCATGACGAGGCCGCCGACCTCCTCCTTGTAATAGGTGTAGCCATCGGGATCGCGCATCACCGGCAGGTCCGGCGTCACGCCCTCGATCTTGTCGGTGACGATGTACATGTGCTCGGCCGAATGCAACGGCACCGAGACTCCGCACATCTGCCCGACCGCGCGTGACCATTGGCCCGCGCAGATGACCAGGACCTCGCATTCGACCCGGCCCTGGTCGGTCTGCACCGCCCTCACCCGGCCCTTCTCAGTCTCGATGGCGGTGACGCGGATGCCTTCGCGCACGATTGCGCCGCGGCTACGGGCGCCGCGCGCCAGCGCCTGGGTGATGTCGGACGGGTTCGCCTTGCCGTCTCCGGGGAGCCAGACGCCGCCGACGAGATCGTCGGTGCGCATCACCGGCCATTTCTCGCCGGCCTCCTTAGGGCTCAGCTCCTCGATCTCCACCCCTTGAGCGCGCGCCGCCGAAATGGTCCGGCGCAGCTGCGTCATGCGTTCGGGCGTGCGAGCGACCGAAACCGAGCCGCAGCGCTTCCAGCCCGTGGCGAGCTCGGTCTCCTGCTCCAGCGACCCGTAGAGCTCGGTGGAATAGCGGATCAGGCGCGTCATGCTCGACTGGCTGCGCAGCTGCCCGACCAGACCGGCCGCGTGCCAGGTGGTGCCGGAGGACAGGCGCCCCTGCTCGAGCAGGAGCACATCGCGCCAGCCGAGCTTGGTCAGATGATAGGCGACGGAACAGCCGACGATACCGCCGCCGATGATGACGACACGAGATTGGGTGGGAATGGACATGAGCGCCTCCGCGATGGAGGCAGCCTAGCAGCTCAAATCCATAAAACAACAAAAAACCACAAAACGGGCAAAATCAGGAAACGAACAGACGAACCCCGTTCTTCGTCAGGTTGGCAGTGATCGGGTCCGGCGGAAGCCGGTCGAGCAGCAGGCCCGCGCAAGCTTCGTCTCCGCCGATCCGGCTCGGCAGGACAAGGCCGAACTTGCTGCTGTCGGCCATCAGGAAGCCTTGCTCGGCGGCGCCGAGCAGCGCGCTCCGGATGGCTGCTCCGGCGCGCGTGTAGTCGGTGAGCCGCCCCTCCGCATCGACGCCGCCGACGCTGACGAAGGAGACATCAGCCGAGAGGCGCGCGATCGCCCGCAGGGCCTCCGTGCCCGAGGTCGCATCCTCGTTGGGGTCGAATTCGCCACCGATCAGGAAGACGCGGGCACCCGACAGCCGGCTGGCCAGCCGCGCGTTCTCGAGCGAAGTGGTGTGCACGACCAGCCGCTTTCGGTCCGTTCGCGCCAGCGCGCGCACCACCGCTTCGGTCGTGGTGCCGGAATCGAGCAGAATGGTCATGCCATCGCCGAGCATGGAGGCGGCGAGAGTGGCGATCAGTTCCTTGCCTGCACGGTTCACGGTCCGGCGGCTGGCAAAGGATGCTTCCGAACGCTCGGCCCGGATCGCTCCGCCGTGAACGACTGCGAGCAGCCCGTCAGCCGACAAGGCCTTGAGGTCGCGCCGGATCGTCTCGCGGGAGACGTCGAGCGATAGGGCCAGTTCCTCGACGCTGATCGATTCCTGTCTTTCGAGACTGTCGAGGATGATGCGATGCCGTCGCGCAGCGATGTCGCGGGTCATGAAAACGAAGCCAAAAATCCTGATCGGCGGAAGAAGCGATCCCAATCTGCCACATGTCGTCGATTCGCGCTTGGCAATCGAACGGGGCACGGCCGGGCTTCGATTGCAGCCGGGCCGGACAAGCTTTGCCTCCGCACAGTGTGCCCCCGCGACTTTCATCAGTTGAGGATATCGACTGTTTCCAGCCGAGCTTCGATGGCTCAGGCTCCTCGACATCCTTGAAGAACATGGCAGGCAACGACGGAATCGAGTGAGTTGAAGCCCTCGCCCGCGCGAAAGCGCGCGGCCACAGAGAATTCATAATATAAAAAGAGACATAAACTTAATTCACCGAGAAATAACTCCCAGCGACACCGAAGAGCGTCCGCGTTAGTAAAAGATCTTATTCGCCCTCGGAGAGATAGAACCTAGTACATACCGCAATTGGTTCGCTTGACTTCGGGACTACGACATTCCACGTACATCTCATGCGGATCGATTCCCTTACTCTTCTCTTCGAGCGGGCGTGCCCCATCACGGGGGACTGACCCCGACCCGGCTGCGTCGCGGCCCGGTCCGGGCAGAGGCTCGCGTTCCCGCGTACCGGGTTTGCGCAGGCCACAGAGCGGCAACCCATTCAGACATTTCCCTCATGACTGCCTGCAACCCGCTGGTGGCAATATGATTTTCACATTGAAACGACCGGTCGCCGTGCTTCCTGCCGGCGATTATGCGCGGCTGCAAGAACTGGCGCGCTTGCTCGAGGAGCAGATTCATCCGCTCGCGTCCGCGCTTTTGCGCAAGCTGGACCGCGCCGAGTGGCGTGAGGCGGACGATATGCCGGAGCAAACGGTCTTGCTGGATGGCTTCGTCACCTATCGTGTCGGCGGCACGGGACAGCCCGAACGCCGACGCTTGATCGATCCCGCAGACGAAATGTGGCCGCCAGCGGAGATATCGGTGATCACGCCTCTGGGCATCACATTGCTTGGACTTTCGGTGGGCGATCGAATCCCGATAATCGGGGCCGACCTTCGCGCGCCGCCATGGGTCGACGTCCTGGCCGTCGATCCTGTGACGACGTCGGGAATCGTCCGAGGGCTGGCCCCCTCGAACGCGCCCGCGACCCGCTCGTCGTTGGCGGATCAGCCTCGATGGCCTAAGAACGGACGACGCCTCCCAGGCAAAGGAGAATGATGGAACTTTCCCCGCTACTGCTGATCCTCATTCTGCCTTTCGTAGCCAGTCTGGCCGTGGTCCTGTCTCCGGGGGCCTCCCGCGAACCGGTGACCTGGATCACCGGTCTCACCTTGCTGGCCTGCCTCATCGTGACCTTGTCGCTCTACCCATCCGTGAGCGGCGGAGATGCCCTCCGGCTTCAGATCGACTGGATCCCGTCTCTCGGACTGAACTTCACGCTGAGGATGGATGGCTTCGCCTGGATCTTCGCGGCTCTCGTCAGCGGTATCGGCCTCCTGGTCGTCATGTACGCCCGGTATTACATGTCCGCCGACGATCCGGTCCGGCGCTTCTATCTGTTCTTTCTGGCGTTCACGGGCTCGATGCTGGGGGTGGTCCTTTCGGGCAACCTGGTGCTCCTGGTCGTGTTTTGGGAACTGACCAGCATCTTTTCCTTCCTGCTGATCGGCTACTGGCAGCAGAGCCAGGCGGCGCGCGACGGCGCCCGCATGGCCATGACCGTCACGGGCATGGGGGGCCTCGCTCTGCTGGGTGGCGTCCTGATCGTCGGTCATATCGTCGGCAGCTACGACCTCGACGACGCCCTCCGATCGGGCAACCTCATCCGGTCGCACTCTCTATACGTCCCGGCGCTTCTGCTGATCCTCCTCGGCACGCTCACGAAAAGCGCGCAGTTTCCCTTTCATTTCTGGCTGCCCAACGCCATGGCGGCGCCGACGCCCGTATCGGCGTTCCTGCATTCGGCCACCATGGTCAAGGCGGGGGTCTTCCTCATGGCGCGGCTGTGGCCGGTGCTCTCCGGTACGCCGGAATGGTTCATGATCCTCGGCATCGCGGGAATGACGTCGTTCGTGCTCGGCGCTTACCTCGCCATGTTCCAGAATGACCTGAAGGGACTTCTCGCCTACTCCACGATCAGCCATCTGGGCCTGATCACGCTGCTGCTCAGCCTCGGCAGCCCGCTCGCCGCCGGCGCGGCCATCTTTCACATGCTCAACCACGCGACGTTCAAGGCATCGCTGTTCATGGCGGCCGGCATCATCGACCACGAGACCGGCACGCGCGATATGAGGCGGATCTCCGGACTGTTCCGGTACATGCCGATCACCGGCACGCTGGCGATGGTGGCCTGCGCCGCCATGGCTGGCGTACCGCTGCTGAACGGCTTCCTGTCGAAGGAGATGTTCTTCGCCGAAGCCGTTGAGACCCACGCCGATTCCTGGCTGGACACCGCCGCCCCCTACGCGGCCGTGCTCGGCAGCGCGCTCGCCGTTACCTATTCCCTACGGCTGATCCATTCGATCTTCCTGGGAACGCCGCCCGAGAGCTTTCCCCGGGAACCCCACGAGCCGCCGTTCTGGATGCGGTTCCCGGTCATGTTCCTGGTCGTCGCCTGTCTCGTGGTCGGGATCATGCCCGCCCAAACCATCGGCCCGTTCCTGCACGTTGCCGTGTCGTCCGTGCTCGGTGGCGCCGCGCCGGAATACAGCCTGGCTCTGTGGCACGGCTTCAACCTTCCCCTGGCGATGAGCATCGTCGCGCTGGTCGCTGGCGTGCTGCTGTATCGCGTCGCCGGCGATTACCTCGAACGTTCCGAGCGTCCTCCGCTTTTTGGTCGGATTCAGGGACAGCGCATCTTCGAGCGGGTCATGGTCGCGATTTCGTGGCGATGGGCGCATCTGTTCGAGGGCGCGTTCGGCACCAATCGTCTTCAGCCCCAGATGCGCCTTCTGGTGGCGGTCGCCGTCGCCGCAGGGGCCGTTCCGCTGCTCGCTTCGGGCCTCTCCTTCGGTCCTCTCGGCAATGGGCCGACGGATTTCGCCTTCACCGGCCTTTGGTCCGTGGGCATGATCTGCGCCGTCGCAGCCGCCTATCAGGCCAAGTTCCATCGGCTCGCGGCCCTTGCCCTGCTCGGCGGGACAGGGCTCGTGACCTGCCTGACCTTCGTCTGGCTTTCTGCGCCGGACCTTGCGGCCACCCAGCTCGTCGTCGAAATCGTGACCACGGTGCTCATCCTGCTCGGACTGCGGTGGCTGCCCAAGCGCTCGCTGGACGTGCCCGAACCGGGAGGCTGGCGACCGCGCCTGCGCCGCTTCCGGGACCTTGCCATCGCCGTCGTCGCAGGCCTGGGCATGACGGCGATCTCCTACGCAGTGATGACGCGGACGCCGCCGGACTCGATCGCGAAATTCTTCGTCGAGAAGGCCTATAGCGAAGGCGGCGGCCTGAATGTCGTCAACGTCATTCTCGTCGATTTCCGCGGCTTCGACACGCTCGGCGAGATCACGGTCCTCGCCGTCGTGGCACTGACCGTATTCGCGCTGCTCCGGCGTTTCCGCCCCGCACCGGACAGCATCGAGAGGCCCGAGCAGCAGCGCATCCAGCGCTCCAATGACGAGGCTGAGCCGGACACGGAGGTCGGAGCGACCAAGGCGGAATATCTCTACGTGCCGTCCGTCATCATGCAGTGGATGTTCCCGGTCGTGATCGTACTGGCCGCCTATCTCTTCCTGCGCGGGCATGACGCTCCGGGAGGTGGCTTCGCCGCAGGCGTCGCGATGGCGGCGGGCTTCATCCTGCAATACATGGCGGCGGGCACGGTCTGGGTCGAGGACAGGCTGCGCATCCTTCCCGTTGCCTGGATCGGCGGCGGCCTTCTGCTGGCGGCGTTCACCGGGGCAGCCTCGATGCTCCTGGGCGATTCTTTCCTCACCTCGTATTTCCGGTATCTGGAGCTGCCGATCGTCGGGAAGGTTCCCCTGGCGAGCGCGACCCTGTTCGATCTCGGCGTGTTCGGCGTCGTGGTCGGGGCGACGGTTCTGATGCTGATCGCGATCGCCCACCAATCCATCCGCCGCCTGCGCGCGGCCCGTCTTGAAGAGGAGCGCCAGCGATGGAACTGACGCTTGCGATCGCCATAGGCGTGCTCACCGGATCGGGAGTCTGGCTCGTCCTGCGTCCGCGGACGTATCAGCTCGTCATCGGCCTTTCGCTCCTCGCCTATGCGGTGAACCTCTTCATCTTCAGCATGGGCCGGTTGCGCGTCGGTGCAGCCCCGGTGCTCGGCCCTGGCGGCGCAGGCGATCCGGCGGCTCTGGCCGACCCGGTTCCGCAGGCGCTCGTGCTCACGGCGATCGTGATCGGCTTTGCCACGACCGCGCTCCTCCTCGTGGTGCTGCTCGTCGCCCGCGGGCTGACCCGTAACGATCACGTCGACGGGCGAGAGCCGAACTGATGGACTGGACGAGACACCTTCTCATCGTCCCGATCCTGCTCCCGTTGATCACGGGGGCGGCTCTCCTGCTGATCGACGAGCTGCGCCATACGCTGAAGGCGTTTCTCAGCATCGCGTCGGGCGTGCTGCTCCTTGTGACGGCGATCGCCCTGATGCGACTGGCGGACGGGGTTGTCGACGGAGGCGGCGCCCTTTCCTCCTCCTATGCCCTCGCCAATTGGCCAGCGCCGTTTGCCATCGTGCTCGTGCTCGATCGGTTGTCGGCGCTGATGCTCGCCCTCGTATCCACACTGGCGGTCGCCGCGCTCGTCTTCTCGACGGCGCGCTGGGACCGGGCCGGGCCACATTTCCACACGCTCTTCCAGTTCATGCTCATGGGGCTCGGAGGCGCGTTCCTTACGGGCGACCTCTTCAATCTTTTCGTCTTCTTCGAGGTCACGCTGGCGGCGTCCTACGGCCTGCTGCTGCACGGATCCGGCGCGTTCCGGGTGCGCGCCGGCCTCCATTATATCGCGATCAACCTGGCCGCTTCGCTTCTCTTCCTCATCGGCGTCAGCCTGATTTATGGGACCGCCGGAACGCTGAACATGGCAGACCTCGCCGTCCGCCTCCCGGGACTGTCCGCAGAGGACCGCGCGCTCCTTCACACAGGCGCCGCGATCCTTGGCATCGCGTTCCTGGTCAAGGCCGGCATGTGGCCGCTCTGCTTCTGGCTGCCTTCCGCCTATATGGCGGCGGCCGCCCCCGTTGCCGCGATCTTCGTCGTGCTCACCAAGGTCGGCACCTATGTGCTTCTGCGCCTCTCCCTGCTGCTTTTTGCCCCCGAGGCCGGGGCCACGGCGGGGTTCGGCGGAACGGTGCTGCTCTGGGGCGGGATGGCGACGATCCTCTTCGCGACATCCGGGGTGCTTTCGTCCCAGGCGCTGGGCCGGCTCGCGGGCTTCAGCGTTCTCATCTCCTCGGGGACCCTGCTCGCGGCGGTCGGCATCGGCAACACTGCGGTCGTGTCGGGCGCCTTGTTCTACCTCGTCAGTTCGAGCCTCAGCGTCGCTGCCTTCTTCCTGCTGATCGAGCTGGTCGAGCGGACGCGCGAACCGGCGGCCGACGTGCTGTCCGTCACCATGGAAGCATATGGCGACGAGACCGACGAGCGCGAGGAGCACGAGGATCAGGAGGTCGGCGTGACCGTACCGGGGGCGCTCGCCATCCTGAGCGTCTCGTTCGGATGCGTCGCGCTCCTGCTCGCGGGCTTGCCGCCGCTATCGGGGTTCATCGCCAAGTTCGCGATGCTGACGGGCCTGTTGAATCCGGACGGACTGGGCTCTGTCGCCGAGATCTCGGGGCGTATTTGGCTGCTGGTTGCGGTGGTCATCCTGTCGGGGCTCGCGACCCTTGTGGCCATGATGCGCAGCGGCGTCCGGATCTTCTGGGCGCCCCTCGAGGAACTCGTTCCGCGCGTGGTCATGGTCGAGGTCGCGCCGATCGTCGCACTGCTGGCCCTCTGCGCGGTCCTGGCCGTGTGGGGCGGTCCGATGCTCAGTTACACGGAGGCTGCGGCCCGTTCCCTTCACGCCCCGTCGAGCTATATCCAGAGCGTACTGGGGACGGGGCATCCGCCGGGCGGTGCGCGATGAACCGCCTTCTGCCCTATCCGCTTCTCACCGCGGCGCTGCTGCTGATGTGGCTCCTGCTGACCTCTTTCTCGACCGGGCAATTCCTCGTCGGGACGGCCGTCGCGATCGGAGCCTCCCGTGCGATGGCGGCGCTTCATCCATCGAAGCCCCGGCTGAGGCGATGGCAGCTGCTTCCGAAGCTTCTGGGGATCGTCACGCTGGACATCCTGCGATCGAACATCGCCGTCGCCAGCATCATCATCCGAGGAGATCGTCGTGACCGCGTCGCGGGCTTCGTCGCCATACCGCTCGACCTGCGCGACAAGACTGCGCTGGCCGTGCTGGCCTGCATCGTGACCAGCACGCCGGGGACGGCCTGGGTTGAATATGCCCCAGAGTCCGGCGTGCTCCTGCTCCATGTCCTCGACCTCGCCGACGAGGCCGAGTGGATCGCCGTGATCAAGAACCGCTATGAGGCGCTGCTGATGGACATTTTCGAATGACGGCCGCGATCCTCCTGTGGTCGGTGACGGCCGCCCAGGCCATGCTCGTCGCCGCCATGGGGTGCTACGCCTACAGGGTCATCCGGGGGCCGCGAGCGCAGGACCGGGTCCTCTGCCTGGACGCCATGTACGTTACCGCCATGCTCCTGGTGCTGACGATCGGCATCCGCTCGGGAAGCGCAATCTATTTCGAGGCGGCGCTGATCATCGCAGTACTGGGTTTCGTATCGAGCATCGCGCTCGCCAAATTTCTCATGCGCGGCGAGGTGATCGAATGACCCATGCCGAGAACCTCCCCGCCTGGGCGTCCCTGCTGACGGCCTTCCTGGTCCTTCTCGGTTCCGGGCTGACACTGCTCGGAGCCATCGGAACATTGCGCTTTCGCAGGTTCTTCGAGCGGGTTCATGCCCCCACGCTGGGCACGAGCTGGGGGACGGGTGCGATCGCGCTCGCGTCCATTGTCTGCTTCTCGGCGCTGGGTTCCCGGCCCGTGGTGCATGAACTCCTGATCGGCGTCTTCATGATCGTCACGACGCCGGTCACCCTGATGCTGCTCGCCCGCGCGGCCCTCTATCGCGACCGAACGGAGGGAAACCGAGAGGCGCCTCCGCGCTCGCTCCTGCGCCGCACTCACGGTGGATAGGGGCAGCATCGCAACTGGAACCGGCGGCCAGCGCTGCCGTGGATGCAGCAAGACACTATCGGCGAGAGCCCGGCGCGGCGCGAAAGATCGATGCGGTGGCGTCGTCGCCGACCAGCAAAGCGCCGACCGGCGGCCGACAAGGCCTTGAGTCGCGCCAGATCGTCTCACGAACGACAGGGCCGGCTCCTCGACGCTGATCGATTCCTGTCCTTCGAGACTGTCGAAGACGATGCGATGCCGTCGCGCAGCGATGTCGCGGATCATGGAAACGACGCCAAAGATCCTGGTCGGGGGAAGAAGCCATCCCAATCTGCCACATGTCGTCGTTTCGCGCTTGGCAAGCGAACGGGCATGGCCGGGTTCAATCGCAGCCCGGCCGGAGGTCTTGAATCACGATCCGGCTGATTTGCGGGATCCCAATTCCGCTGAAAATCAGCATCGGAGCGTGGTCGCCAGGGCAGAAAGCAACTGGCGGATGCCATAGCTTTGCGGAATGGCTTAGGCAGAAAAACGACTTTGACGAATAATCGACTCCCCTCCTAAGTTCGCTGCCACGGTGCAAGCTCAGGTATGGATCGATTTTGGAACCGCTGATCACGAACGGGCATGCGCCAAGGGCGTGTTCATCCCCAACGGCCGGGCCGCGAAGCCTCATGCTTTTTCCGGGCGCCATCGGCGAGATTCAAACCGTGGCGTTGCTCTCGCGACCGGGGCGCGGACCGCTGTTTTCCATCGGATCGCAGCCTTCGACCGAGATCGATCCATCACCATGACGAGCTTCGTCCTCAGGCGCCTGCTGTTCGCCATCCCGACGCTGCTGGTCATGTTGACGGCGATCTTCGTCCTCGTACGGATGGTTCCCGGCGATGCCGCCCAGGTGGTTCTCGGCGACCAGGCCAGTGCGGCCTCGCTCGCCGCGCTCCGGGCGAAGCTCGGCCTCGACCAGCCGGTCTACGTCCAATACGTCTCGTTCCTGCTCAACGTCGCCCGTGGCGATCTCGGTCAGTCGTTGAGCAGCGGTCGCAGCGTCATCGAGGAAGTCGGGCAGGTGCTGCCGTCGACGATCGAGCTGACGGCAGCCGCGATCGGGATCGGCCTCCTCTTCGGCCTGCCTCTGGGCGTGGCGGCGGCACTCAGCCGCAACGGCTGGATCGACTACGTCTCACGCGTCGTCTCGCTGATCGGCCTGTCCTTTCCCGCCTTCGTCTCCGGCATCCTGATGCTGATCGTGTTCGCAATCCAGCTCGGCTGGTTCCCCGTGCTCGGCGGTTCCGGCGGCCGTCAGAGCTTCGCCGAGCACCTGCGCGGCCTGGCGCTGCCGGCGCTCAATCTCGGGCTGATCATGACTGCCTATGTCATGCGGGTGACGCGCGCTGCGATGCTGGGTGTCCTCACCGAGGATTACATCCGCACCGCCCGCGCCAAGGGCGTCGGCCCGGTCCGGCTCGTCGCCCGGCACGCGCTGCGCAACAGCCTGATCCCGATCATCACGGTGGTCGGTCTCTATTTCGGGACGCTGATCGGCAATTCGGTCCTGACGGAGATCATCTTCAACCGCCCCGGGCTGGGCAAGCTGATCCTCGGCGCTCTCAACTCGCGCGACTACACGCTGCTTCAGGGGCTGATGATCATCTTCGCCATCTGCGTCATCGCCGTGAACACGCTGACGGACCTGGCCTATGGCCTCGTCGATCCCAGGGTGAAATACTCATGAGCGACGCTGCGGCTCCTTCCCTGGAAAGCAGGCCCGGCCGCCTGTGGCTCGCGCTCTCGCAGAACAGGCTGGCCTGGATCGGGCTCGCGCTGCTGGCGCTGATCGTCCTGGTCGCGCTGCTCGCCCCCTGGCTCGCGCCCTACGACCCGCTGGAACAGAACATCGCCGCCCGCCTCGAACCGCCTTCCGCCGAATACTGGCTCGGCACCGACAGCTATGGCCGCGATGTCCTGTCCCGCCTGATCTACGGGGCAAGGGTCTCGCTCTTCGTCGGCTTCGCCGCGATCGTGGTCGCCATGCTGGTCGGAACGACGATCGGCGTGATCTCCGGCTATGTCGGCGGCCTGTTCGATCAGATCGTGATGGGCGTGCTCGATGTCATGCTCGCCTTCCCGACCCTGCTGCTTGGCCTGATGATTGCCGCCATGCTGGGCGCCAGCCTGGAAAACCTGATCATCGCGATCGCGGTCACCGAGATCGCGCCCTTTGCGCGCGTCGCGCGGGCTCCGACCATCTCGCTGCGAGAGCGCGATTTCGTCGAGGCCTGCCGCTCCTATGGCTGCGGACCGGTCCGGATCATGACGCGCCATATCCTGCCGAACATGATGTCGGACGTGGTCGTGATGAGCTCGCTCTGGCTGGCGTCGGCGATCCGCACGGAGGCGTCCCTCAGCTTCATCGGGCTCGGCGTCCCCCCGCCCACCGCGACCTGGGGCAGCATGATCCGCGAGGGCTTCGAGAACATCCTCGATGCCTGGTGGCTCGCAGTGTTTCCGAGCCTGGCCATCCTGGTGACCGTGCTCGCGCTCAACCTGCTCGGCGACGCCCTGCGCGATGCCTCCGACCCACGGACCCAGTCACGATGACCGAGGCCGCCCCGAAGAAGAACCGCGCCCGGCGACCGGCGGCACCCATTGCAAGACCAAGGAGGACGACACGAATGAAAGCCCGGATCATGGCCGTGATGCTGGCGACGGCCGCTGCCTTCTCGGTCGCGCCCTTGCCGGCCCCTGCCCAGGCCGCGGTGCTGCGCATCAGCCCCAACGGCACGGACATCGCGACGCTGGACCCGCACCGCGCCGTGTCGACGACGGATCAGTCCGTCGTCGCATGGATCTTCAACGGCCTGGTCCGCTTCAAGCCCGGCAGTGCGGAGTCCGCCGATCTCGAACCCGACCTCGCCGAGCGCTGGGAGGCCTCGGACGACAAGAAGGCCTGGACGTTCCACTTGCGCCGCAACGTCAAGTTCCATGGCGACTGGGGCGAGCTGACGGCCGACGACGTGGCCTTCTCGCTGAAGCGCGCCGCCAGCCGCGACACCTCCACCTTCGCAGCAAGCCTCGCCAATATGCTCAGCGTCGAGGCTCTCGATAGCCATACGGTGAAGGTCACGCTGCGCGAGCCGGACGCGTCCTTCCTCAATCTGGTCAGCAATTATCGCGGCGGATACATCGTCAGCCGCAAGGCGGTCGAGGCGCTGGGCAACCGCTTCGCCACCAGCCCCGTCGGCACCGGGCCGTTCAGCTTCGTCGAGCACATCACGCAGCAGCGGGTGAAGCTCGCCGCCAACAAGGCCTATTTCCGCGGAGAGCCGAAGATCGACGGCATCGACTACCGCTTCATCCCGTCCGACAGCAGCCGCGAACTGGCCTATTCCTCGGGCGAGCTCGACATCTTCTACGCCAAGCGCGAGCAGAAATGGGTCGATCAGGCCCGCCGTCGCGGCAATGTCGTCGTCGACATCTTCCGGCCGGGCGAATACCGTACCCTCCACATCAACCGCACGGTCGCGCCGCTGGACGACCTTCGCGTGCGGCAGGCACTCGCCCATGCCATCGACACCGCCCAGATCGAGCGCTTCGTCGGCATCGATGTCGGCCCACGCGGCTGCTCGGTCGTACCGGACGGCTATCTCGGCTCGGATTGCTCCTATGGTGCCTACACATTCGATCCGGCCAAGGCGGCTGCCCTGCTGAAGGAGGCGGGACATCCCAACGGCGTCACGATCCGGGCGACCACCTCCAACATCTCGGCCCATCTGCCGGCCATGGAGATCATCCAGGCCCAGTTGGCCAAGGTCGGCATCAAGCTCGAGCTCAACGTGGTCGACCATCCGACCTATCACGACCAGATCCGCAAGAATGCGAGCGCCCTTGTCTTCTACGGCGCGGCCCGCTTCCCGGTGGCCGATACCTATCTGTCGGAATTCTACGCCTCGAAATCGGCGGTGGGCAAACCGACTGCGGTGGCCAATTTCTCCCATTGCGCGGTCGCCGATGCCGAGATCGACGCCGCCAGGCACGAGCCCGATCAGGCGAAGCAGATCGCCCTCTGGCATGAGGCGCAACGCAAGATCCACGAGGATGTCTGCGCGGTGCCGATCAACGACATCCTCCAGGTCTGGGGGCGCAGCAGCAAGGTCGACTATGGCTATCCGCTCAAGGGCGCCTTGAACCTGTCGCTGCCGATCACCGAGGTCACGACCCTGGCAGAACGTTGAAGACCTCGCCCATCATGACCGCGATCGACTCCTGCGCGACGCGAAGGAAGGTCTCGACGAAGATCTTGTTTCGCGCCTCGCGCGGGTAGCAGAGCCAAAGGTCGGTCTCGATCTGGAAGGAAAGACGCCGGATCTCCACGCGGTCCCGGACCGCGTGGGCGAACACCGGGTCGAGGATCGAGATGCCCAGCCCCGAGGCGACGAACTCGCAGATCGTGCCGGTCAGGTTCGCATCGGCAACGATACGGGGCTGGACGCGGTGCTCGGCCAGCCTGGCTTCGATCTGCACCCTCGTCTTGTTCTCCGACGCCAGGGCGATGAACGGGGTCCCCGCGATATCCTGAGGAGTAACGACATGCTTGCTGGCGAGGCGATGGCCGCGCGGCATGATGCAGACGAGCGGATGCGTCGTCAGCGGAACCGCATTCAGATACGGGTTCTCCATCGGCGCGCTGACGATGCCGACATCGATCTGGCGTCTGACGAGCCAGTCGATCACGACCTGGGAGCTGCGGCCCAGGATCGACACATAGGCGTCCGGATGCTTCGCGAGGAACCGGCTGGTGGCCTGCTGCGTCAGGTGGCCCGTCAGGGCCGGAAGCACGCCGACGGACAATTGGCCGATGTCTTCGCGCTGGATGGAATCGATGGCGCGCTCGATCTGCCGCAAGCCTGCGAAGGTCCTGTCGACCTCCTCATAGAGGCGGATGCCCCGCTCCGAAGGGACCAGGCGCCCGCGCACGCGCTCGAACAGCTGCAGGCCCGCATCCTCTTCGAGATGGGAGATGAGCTTGCTGACGGAAGGCTGCGAGATGCCGAGGACATTGGCCGCCGCCGTCACCGATCCCGTTTCCACGACGGCCTTGAAGGCCTCGATTTGCCTGAGCTGCAGGGGCCGCTTCATCGCCTCGCCTCGTTGCCTTCCAGCGCTCCGTCCGGAGCGGGCCGGCGCGAATCCCTGCCGCCAGAAGAATGGGTTTCGGCTTTGAAGGTCAACGCCGAGGCTGGTTTCCAGGCAGCTTCGGATCGCGCTGCCGATCTTTCATGCCCATCCGCGCCCGGCACAGGCATGGGCCGGGCCGTCTCGTTTCATTCGATCACATTGGAATAGTCATATGCGTGTCGCCATCATCGGCTCGGGCGGAATCGGGCGCGGCTATGCCGCCTACCTGTCGACCCATGGCCACCACCCCGTGCTCTGGTCGCCGAGCGGGGCGGCCCAGGCCGAATTCGCAGGGGCGGCGCTGCTGTCCGTGACGGGCAAGATCGAAGGGGAGTTTCCGCTCGTCGTGGCACGGAGCTGCGCCGAGGCCGTGGCGGGCGCGGATGCGGTGATCATCGCCGTGCAGGCCAACGGTTTCCGCACGGTGTGCGATGCACTCGCGGCGCATCTGCGAGAAGGTCAGGCCGTCATCTTCAGCGCCCATTGCTCGTTTGCGGCGCTCTATCTGCATCGCCTGCTGAAGCAGCGCGGATTGGAACTTCCGATCGCCGCCTGGGCGACCACGGCCCTGACCGCCCGGAAAAGCGGTCCCCGCAGCGTGCATGTCTCCGGCATCCGCAAGCGGTTGGACGTCGCCACCCTGCCCGTTCGGCATGGCGCAGCCGGACTGGCGCTCTGCGAGGCCCTGTTCGGGAACCGCTTCCAGCTGCGCGAGGACATGCTGGCGATCATGCTCAGCAACCTCAATCCGCCCGCGCATATGGCCAACATGCTCGGCAATTTGACGCGAGCGGAACGCGGCGAGGTCTGGCCGAATTACGGCTCGATCACCCCGGGGGTCGGGCGCATCATCGAGGCTCTGGATGTTGAAAGGCTGGCCCTGGCCAACGCTTTCGGCCTCAGCGTGCGCAGCGTGCAGGAGCATTATGCGCTGTCCTTCGGGGTCGAGCCCGGTCCGGTCGGAGACATGGCCGCAGCGGTCTATCGCATGCGGCCGGAGCTGGCCGGGCCCAAGACGCTCGATACGCGCTTCATCACCGAGGATGTTCCGTTCGGCCTCGTTCCCCTCGAATTCCTCGGCGCGATCTGCGCTGTGCCCCTGCCGGTCCATCAGGCCGGAATTGCCCTGTTCGACGCGATCGCGGCTCGCGATTTCCGGGCCGAGAACGATCTCCTGCCGGCGCTCGACCTCGCAGCGCTGAGCCCCGCAGAGCTGCATGACGAGCTTCGGAAGGGCTGATGGCCCGGTCGGCCCTCAGGACGTCGGCGGGTGTGCCTCAGCGCTCCTGTAGCTTGGGATTGAGCGCGTCGCTCAGGCCCTCGCCGACGAGATTGATGCAGAGCACCGTCACCAGGATGGCCATGCCGGGGATCGCCGACATCCACCATGCCGTGCGCAGCATGGTGCGGCCGATGCCGATCATATAGCCCCAGGAGACGACATTGGGGTCCGACAGTCCGAGGAAGGACAGGCCGGACTCCGTCAGGATGGCCGTCGCCACGAGCAGGGACGAGACGACGATGACCGGTGGCAGGGCGTTGGGCAGGATATGCCGCGCCGCGATGCGGAAGTCGGACATCCCCATCGCGCGGCAGGCCTGGACATACTCACGATCGCGATGGGCCATGAATTCGGCCCGCGCCAGCCGCGCGACCGGCGGCCAGGAGACGATCGCGATCGCGCTCATCACGCTGATCAGCGAGGGGCGGAAGATCGCGATGATCACCACCGCCAGGACGAAGGACGGGATGGTCAGGAAGAAATCGGTGAGCCGCATCAGCAGGATGTCGCTCCCCCGTCCGCAATAGCCGGCAGCCGCGCCGACGACGACGCCCAGGGTCGTCGCGCACAGGCTCGCCGCCACTCCGATCAGCAGCGAGACCCGGCCGCCATGCAGCAGGCCGGCGAGGATGTCGCGGCCGGAGACGTCGGTGCCGAGCGGAAAGCGCGCGGAGGGTGTCTGCGCCGGGCGCCCGATCATGTCGAAGGGATCGACCGTGTAGACCATCGGGCCGAAAACCGCCGCGAGTACGATCGCCAGCAGCAGGACGAGGCCGACGACCGCGCCCCGGTTGCGGCGGTAGCGCCGCCAGAAATGCAAGGTCCGCTTCATCGCGCCAGGATCCTCGGGTCGAGCAAGCCATAGACCAGGTCGACGAGCAGGTTGCAGAGCACGACCAGGATCGACGAGATGAACAGGATGCCCAGCAGCAGGTTCAGGTCGCGCTGGAGCAGGCCGTCGAACAGCAGTCGCCCGAGGCCGGGCCAGCCGAACACGGTCTCGACCAGGATCGAACCGCCGAGCATATGGCCGATCTGCACGCCGCCCAGCGTCACCACCGGCATCAGCGCGTTGCGGGCGGCATGCGTCAGGCTGATGCGCCCCTCCGACAGGCCCTTGGCGCGGGCCGTGGTGATGAAGTCGGACGAATAGACCTCGAGCATCGAGGCCCGCATCAGCCGGGCATAGACCGCCGCATAGAACAGCCCGAGCGTCAGCGCCGGCAGCACGAGGTGGCGGCCGATGTCGAGGGCGCGGGCCAGCGGCTCCATCTGCGCGCCGATCGTCATCATGCCGCCCGAAGGCAGCACGCCCAGCGTCACCGAAAACAGCACGATCAGCATCAGGCCGAGCCAGAATTGCGGCGTCGCATAGCACAGCAGCGCCAGCACCGAGACGATCGTGTCGACCCATTTGCGGTGGCGCATCGCGGCGACGACCCCGCAGAGCACGCCGACGACGATGGCGATCCCGATCGCCGTCAGCATCAGCAGCAGCGTCGCCGGCATGCGGTCCGCGATCAGGTCCAGCACCGGCCGCTGCTGGACGTTGGACATGCCGAGATCGAAGGTCAGCAGCTTGCCGAGATAGATGAAGAACTGCTGGTAGAGCGGCCGGTCGATGCCGAAGGAGCGCCGGAGTTCATCGACGAACTCCTTCGACGCACCGCCCGACTGCGCGCCGATGATCTCGGCCGCATCGCCGGGCGCGAGATGCAGCAGCGCGAAGTTCAGCACCGCGATGCCCAGCACGCTCGGAACCACCTGCAGCAGGCGAACGGACACGAAACCAAGTGACAGGGAGGACATCAGGCCGGTTCCCGGAGCAAGCGAGTGATGACGGGGCGCGAGCGCATCGGCGTTCCCATCAGTCCTTGGAGACCCCGTCCCAGGATGAGTACATCGAGATGCCGTTGGTGATCAGGCCCTTCACCTTGCGGTTCCAGACATGGGTGTAGGACATCTCCATCAGGAAGATCACCGGCAGCTCGTCGTGCAGGATCTGCTGCATCTCGTCGAACTGCTTCTGGCGGGCGGCCGGATCGATCTCGCGGGCGGCGAGTCCGAAGAGCTGGTCGACCCGTGGATTCCGATAGCCCATCGAGTTGGTGAAGGTCGCGCCCTTCCTGATGAAATCGGAATGGAAGGTGCGTTCGACGCCGATCGAGGGATCGGAATAGTTGTGCGAGAAGGTGCTGGTGAGATTGAAGCTCCAGTCGGTATAGACGGCCTTCAGCCAGCCGCCGAGATCGGCGCTCTGGGTCTCGACCGCGATGCCGACCTTGCCGAGCTCCTGGCGGACATATTCGCCGAGCCGGGCCCAGTTCTCGCCATAGGGCAGGAAATGCTGGGTGATCTTGAAGCGGATACCGTCGGCGCCGCGCCGGTAGCCGGCCTCGTCGAGAAGCTGGTTGGCTTTGCGCGGGTTGTACTCATAGGGCTTCAGCGCGGCGTTGAAGGCGGCATTCGTGCTGACGACGGGGCCGCGCGCCGGCTTGCCCTGGCCATACCAGATCACATCGACGATGCGCTCGCGGTCAAGCGCGAGGCTGAGCGCCTGCCTGACCTTGAGATCGGCGAGCGGCTTCTCGCGCATGTTGACCTCGAGCCAGAGATTGGGCCCGAGCGCCTCGGCTCCGGCCTGCGAGGCCTCCAGCGTCGGGATCTTCTCGAGCCGCTGCACCTCCGCCTCCGGCAGGCTGCTCATCGGCGCGAGATCGACCTCGCCGGTCTCGATGGCGATGGCGCGCGCCGCGCCGTCCGGCATGATCCGCTGCACGACCTGGTCGAGACAGGGGAAGCCCTTGCGCCAGTAGCCTGGATTGCGCTCCAGCGTGATATGGCTGCCCTTGCGCCATTCCTTGAAGCGGAACGGGCCGGTCCCGACCGGGTTCTGCATGATCGGCGCGGCGCGGACCGCAGCCACCGCCTTCACGTCGATGCCGTCGAAGGCGTGCTTCGGCATGATCGGCGCCTCGCCAGGCTGGAAGACGTTCATGAAGAACGGCACCGGCGCTTTAAGCCTGAACACCACGGTCAGGTCATCGGGCGTCTCGACGGCCTCGACGTCGCCGAAATAGACCTTTCCGCGGGAATGATAGGGGCGGATGATGTCCTCGACGCTGAACTTCACATCCTGCGCCGTGAAGGGTTTGCCGTCATGCCAGGTCACGCCCGGCCGCAGTTTGAAGGTATAGGTCTTCCTGTCGTCGGAGATCGTCCAGGACTCGGCGAGGCCCGGCTTCGGCGTCAGCGCCGGGCCCTCATAGGTCAGCAGGCTCTCATAGATCTTGGTGGAGATCAGCGCGACCGGAACGGCCGAGGTGGCGATCGTCGACAGCGAGGTCGGCTCGAGCGAATAGACATAGGTCAGCGTCCCGCCGGTCTTGGGACAGCTCTGTGCCAGCGCAGCGGCGCCGCAAAGAGCGAGCGCCAGCGGCGTTGCTGCGAGGATAGCCGGAAGCCTGCTCATACCCATGTCTGGACATCCCCTTTATGATTGGGCGAACCCTTGCTGGGTCGCCTCCTACCGTTCCGTGCCGCACCACTCCGCGATGAACGCGATCAGGTGTTCGATCGCCGCGAGAAAATCGTCGATCGGAATATGCTCGTCGGGCTTGTGCGCCTGGGCGATGGAGCCCGGCCCGAAGATGATGCTCGGGATTCCGCCCTGGTTCACGAGATGGCGCATGTCGCAACAGAAATGGCCGGGATAGGCCGTGCCGTCTCCCCCCCGGCGCGCCAGCACCTCCCCCATCACACGCGCGACGGGAAGGTCGGCGGGCTGATCCGTGCTGTCGTCATGGTGCAGGAATTCGAGCCTGGCAGGATGGCCGCGCAGCCTCTCGTCAGTGGCGTTGGCGCCTGCGATCGCGTCCCGGAAACCATCCATGATATCCGTCACGGCACCGAGCGAGGGCGCGAAATAGGCACCACCCTTGATCACCACCTCCCCAGCCGTGACCGTCTCGTAATGGCCGCCCGCGATCTTGCCCATGGTCAGTGAAAAGGGCGGCTTGGCACCGGCCGGCGTGCCCTGGTTGTAGCGGCGCTCGAGCCCGAGCAGCGCCTCGATCACGGGCGGCAGCATGTCGACCGCGCCCAGCCCCTCCAGCGTGCCGCCGTTCCAGCGCGCGCCGGGCGAGCGCTGCACCCCGCTCAGCGTGACCTGCCAGTAGAGGCCGCCGGGATGGCTGTAGGCGATGGTGTTGCTGGTCGGTTCCAGCACCACGGCCGCATCGGCCACAGCCCCACGCGTGACGAGGTCGAGCGTGCCGTTGCCGGCATGCTCCTCGTTAACGACGCAGTGCAGCGTGACGTCGCCGCGCAGGCGCGTTCCGGCCTCGCTGAGATAGCGCATCGCCAGCAGCGCGGCCATCAGGCCGCCCTTCATGTCGGAGGTGCCCCGGCCATACATCAGCCCCCCGGCGATCTCCGCGCCGAAGGGATCGCGCGTCCATTGCGCCAGAGGCTCGACGGTGACGGTGTCGATATGGGCGTTGAGGATGAGCGAGCGGCCACCGCCGGTGCCCCGCCAGGTGCCGACGACATTGGGCCTGCCATCATAGTTCAGCACCGGCTGGAGGCCGCTGTCGCGCAGGGCCTCGAAGGTCGGGAGCCCCGCATAGGGCAGGATCAGATCGTGCTGCCAATGCGTCGGGTACTGCGCCACATCGGGGAAGGCCTTGAACATCGCCTCGACATCCGGCTCGGCCTGCGTGACGGCTGCCCCGGCGGTCGACAGGATCTCGACCATGCGCCCCTGCGCCGGCCCCTCCTCTCCCGTGAGGCTGCGGATCCGCACGATCTCAGCCAGGGCTGCGACGCTCTGCGCCCGCCGGCTCCTGGCCAACGCGAGCGCTGCTGCTGCCTGCGAATGTGTTTCTGCGCTGTCCACGATGTTCGCCTCGGGTTGATCCATGAGCCGAACGTCGCAGCGGAAAAACTATTAGACAAATTAGAAGTTTTATACCGATACATAGAGAAATTTATGGATGCGAGCGCGGTCGCTGATGATCTACACGCAGATCCGGGCCTTCGATGCGGTGGCGCGAGAAGGCAGCTTTTCGCGGGCGGCCGAGGTGCTCGGGCTGACGCAGCCGGCACTGACGATCCAGGTCAAGGCCCTGGAGGAGCGGCACGGCGTCAAGCTGCTGCATCGCGAAGGACGGCGTGTCCGGCTCACCGAGGCGGGCGAGCGGCTCTATTCGCTGTCGCGCCAGCTCGCGAGTCTCGACGAGCTGATCGAGGAGACGCTGGCGGCCTCCCAGGAACTGCAGGATGGCAGCCTGCGGCTGGCGGTGGACGGGCCGCATATCGTGATGGGCCTGTTCGCCCGCTTCATGGCACTGCATCCGCGGGTCAGGCTCTCGGTCTCGACCGGCAACAGCCGGATGGTGCGGCAGGCGCTGCTCGACCGCCATGTCGATATCGGCATCCTGCCCGGCGTCGCGGACCATCCGCATATCCACGCGATGCCGCTCTGGCATCACCGAGGCGTGGTGATCGTCGCCAACAACCACCGCTGGGCCGGTCGCCGATCGATCTCGCTGTCCGAGCTGGACGGCGAGGCGATGATCGGCCGCGAGGACGGCTCGATGACGCAGAAGCTCGTCGACGCCGCCTTCGCTCGCGCCAAGGCCCGGCCGCGCTATGTCCTCGAACTCGGCAGCCGCGAGGCCTTGTGCGAGGCGGTCGCAGCCGGCCTCGGCCACGGCATCGTCTGGGAGCTCGAAGCCTATGGCTCCGGACGCTTCACCACCCTGCAGCTCAGCGATGGCGAGGTGGCGAGCACGGACTATGTCGCCTGCCTGAAGAGCGAACGGATGCGGTCCGTCGTCAAAGCCTTCTTCGACGTCACGGCGAAGCTGCCGGACGACCGCAGCGACATCCGCGCGCTGCGGTCCGGGTGAAGCAGGCCGGTTCGCGCGTCAGGCGAAAGCGACGTTCTCGCGCTGCGCGCGGAGCCGCGGATCACGCGAGCGCACCTGGACCGGCCGCCCGTCGAGCACCTCGAAGCAGCGGGCGAGCGTGTCGTCGGAGAGGCGCCGCATCGCCTCGACCGTGAAGAAGGTCAGGTGCGGGAAGAGAATGACGTCGTCGCGGCCAAAGAGCGGGCTGAGCACGTGTCCGGCCTTCGCCAGCGGCTCCGTCGAATAGACGTCGAGCCCGACGCCACCGAGCCGGTCCGCCAGCACGGCCTCGACGAGCGCCGCCTCGTCGATCAACGCTCCCCTGGAGACGTTGACCAGCACGGCGGAGGGCTTCAGGCAGGCGAGCTCGGCGCGGCCGATCAATCCGCGCGTCGCCGCGCTCAGCACGCAATGGAGCGAGACGAAGTCGCATGCGCGCAGCATCGCATGGAGGTCGTCGACCTTCTCGATGCCGGCGGCCGCGAGCGTTTCCCGGTCGACATGGGGATCGTAGCCGAGAACGCGGGCCCGAAACCCCTGCCCCGCCATCCGGGCCATGCTGCGGCCGATCTTGCCGGCACCGACGAGCCCAAGCGTGGCGCCGGAGATGTCGCGGCCGAGCCAGCGCTGTTCCGGCCAGATCCAGCCATCAGTCGCCATGGCGCGGCCGATTTCAGGCAGGCGCTTGGCCAGCGCGATCATCAGGGCGAACGCGCCCTCCGCGACCGTCTCCTCGGCATATTCGGGGACGTTGACGACCGGGATGCCGCGCGCGCTCGCTGCGGGGATGTCGATCGCATCGATGCCGACACCGTATTTGACGATGCCCCTGAGCCGCGGGGCCGCCGCGATGACGCGGGCCGTGATGGGCGTGTAGCACATCAGGATAAGATCGGCGTCCGCGACGGCCTCGATCAGCGCGGCCTCCGCAATGCCATCGGGCAAGGTGACGAGCTCGATGCCGCGGGCCCTGAGGCCGGCATCGATCTCGGGGCATTCCAGCTCACGGTCCGTGCGGACGGCTTTCATATCGGACCCTTTCGGTCGCGGGGACAACAGAATGGGTTTCAACCCGCCGCGATCGCGGCCTCGACGATGTCGAGCGCCCGGTCCAGGTCGGCTTGCGGGATCACCAGCGGCGGCGAGAGGGTCAGCACATTGCCCTGGCTGATCTTGAAGCTCAGCCCGGCTTCGAGGCAGCGATAATAGACCCGTTCGGCGAGCGCGTTGTCGGGCGCCATATCGGCCTTGTCGGCCACGATCTCGACGCCGAACATCAGCCCGCGCCCGCGCACGTCGCCGACATGGGGCGAGCCTTCGCCGAAGGCGCGCAGACGGTCCATCGCCAAGCCGCCGAGCTCGGCCGCCCGCTCCGGCAGCCCCTCCTCGCGGATGATCGCGATCGTGGTCAGCGCCGCGCGCGTCGTCACCGGGTTCTTCTCATGGGTGTAGTGGCCGATCGCGAAATCGCCGGCGACATCGAGGTCGCGCCGCGCGATCGCCGCGGCGATCGGCAGGATGCCACCGCCCAGCGCCTTGCCGACGACGAGGATGTCCGGCGTCACCCCGTCATGTTCGCTGGTGAAGAAGCGGCCGGTCTTGCCGAGCCCGGTCGGGATCTCGTCGAAGATCAGGAGCGTGCCGTGACGGTCGCAGGCCTCGCGCACCAGTTTCCAGAAGCCGGGCGCCGGCGGGTTCGGCGTCGCCCGCATCGGCTCGGCGACGAGGGCGGCGAAATCCCCTTCCCGGCCGAGCACGTAGGAGATCATGCTGGCACAGGCGCGGGCCGAATCCTCCAGGCTGCTATGGCCATAGGCGCAGTGATGGCTCGCCCAGGGCGCGACATGCTCGGCCCCTGGCAGAAGCGGGCCGGCGATGCCTGAGCGGAAGGTCGCCTCGCCGCCGACGCTCGAGGCGCCGAAGCCCGCACCGTGAAAGGCATCCCAGAAGGACAGGGTCTTGAAGCGCCCGGTGGCGGCGCGCGCCAGCCTCAGCGCCACCTCGACCGCATCCGAACCGCCCGTCGTGAACAGGACCTTGCCGAGATCGCCCGGGGCAAGGCGGCCGAGCGTCTCGGCCAGCTCGACGGCCGGCTCGCAGGTGAAGCGGCGCGGCGCGAAGCAGAGATCGTCCAGCTGCTGCTTGATCGCAGCCTTCAGGCGGGGATGGCCATAGCCGATATGGTGGACGCTGTTGCCATGGAAATCCATGTAGCGGCGCCCCGCCGTGTCCTCGATCCAGATGCCCTCGGCCTTGGCGATCGCCGTGACGCAGGGGCTCGACAGGCTCTGGTGCAGGAAGGCGTCGGCGTCGCGCTTGAGCAGGCTCTGCGTCGCCTTGTCATCGAGCCGCGCCGACCAGGCGCCGCGCGCCGCCGAGGTGTTCGACTCGCCTTCGGTATGCACGAGCTTGGCGGAAAAACCTGACATCCCTGAAACTCCCGTGCCGAGGCGACGAGCCGACCTTGCGGCGGGTCGATCCGTTCGCGACTGCTTTCGACTGGTGACTGCTTTCGATACCTGCATCATCGCTGGCGATGGGCCATCTGAAAAATCGTTATTTTCGATCGACTGATAAGTTGAATCGTTACATGAAAGGACATCGCCTGCCCTGGCGCCAACCCGCCCGGATCCCAACCATGCGCTATGTCCAACTCCGTGCCTTCCATCAGGTCGCGCTCGCCGGCGGCTTTTCACGGGCAGCAAGCGAGCTGAACCTGACGCAACCGGCGATCTCCGATCAGGTCCGCAAGCTCGAGGAGGAGTATGACGTGCTGCTGTTCAGCCGGCAGCACAGGCAGATCGCCCTGACCGCGATGGGCGAAAGGCTGCTCGCGATCACGCACCGCCTGTTCGATGCCGAGGATCAGGCGCGCGGGCTGCTCTCCGAGTCGCGCGCCCTGCGGCTCGGGACCCTGCGGCTCGCAGCCGATTCCGTCCACCATGTCCTGCATGTGCTGACGGCGTTTCGCGCGATCTATCCGGGCGTTCGGATCACGGTGAGCGCCGGAAACACCGAGACCATCGTGGCGCAGCTGCAAAGCTACGAGGCCGATATCGGCGTCCTCGGCGACATGGCTGCGCATCGCGATTTCGAGATCATTGCGCTGAATGCGGCGCGGATCATTGCTGTCGTCGCGCCCGATCATCCGATGGCCTCGCGCCGGTCGCTGTCGCTGGCGGAGCTCGCCGGCATGCCGCTCGTGATCCGGGAAAACGGCTCGCGGACCCGCCGGTTGCTCGAACAGCGCGCGACCGAGACCGGCATCAGGCTGAGCTATGCCATCGAGGTCGAAGGGCGCGAGGCTGCCCTCGACATCGTGGCGGCCGGCGCCGGCATCGGCTTCGTCTCCGAGGCCGAGCTGCGCGGCGAACGCGGCCTGGTGCCCATCGCCCTCGACGGGCCGCCGATCCTGATGGAGGAATCCCTGATCTGCCTGAGCGAACGCCGGGACAACAAGGCGATCAAAGCCTTTCTGGATGTCGCCCGGGGGCGCGTCTGATCAGGCTGGACTAAACCCGCCCCGTTCCGTCTCGCACCGTGCCAGCGCGCGGCAAGGGCTGACGGCAACGCAGCCGGCTCAAATCGTTGCTTTGAACGCAGCACTGGAAATTCGGCGGCGACACTCTGGGAATCCGGCAAACCTGCCTTAACTACGATGCCGCATCCCACACACAAATGGTCGACCGCACTCCAAAGTATATTTGAGGCTGATGTCGCTTCGTGTCAGTATTCCCGGGAGAAATGGCGATACTCGATATCGCTCCGGCCTTCCGCCCTCGCCTATGCGTTCCTTGCCTATGTCTTCTGGTGGGTTCACGAGGGGCGTACCATGTCGGCTCAAGAACGCGGGCTTGCCCGTCTCATGCTTAGGATTCCTGCGCTCCGCAATCGCTTCGCACGAATGCAGGATCTACGGTTTCGCAGCATCTGCGAGGAGTACGATCTCGTCTGGGAGGTGATCACCCAGTGGTCCCAGGACGGACGCTGCGCGATGTTCAACTTCGGCGATTACTGCCGCCTCGCGGCCTCGATCGAGAGCGATGCGATCGCGATGGCCGAGGCCGCTCCGGACCCGGGCAGCACCGCCGAGGCGGCCAGTCCACAGCTAACGCCATCGGCGTCCCCGGAGTCCGACAAGCAGCCCCGCTGACAGACACATCCCTCCCAGTGAAGGCAACGCCTGTCAGCATCCGCCAAGCCTGGCACACTCTGCCGGGGTCTCTTGGCGTCCACTCGCGATCGCGTTGCCTACAAAATCCGAGCACAGGGCGCGCCTGTCGAGATTGTCGGCATGGCGAACTACTTATGATCCAGCGCGTCAGCCCCTCCTCGGCATCGTTCGAACGGCTCGCGTACCGGGCCGCAGGTCAAAGCCGCATTCCGCCTCACAGGACCAGGACGCGTCCGCCGAACCCGGAGCGAAACAGAGCGTCATGGGCCTCCTGATCCGGATCAAAGCAGCAGTCCTGGACCAGGCGCAGATCGTAGTCCGCGTCACAGGCCCAGGCGACGCTGGACAGCACTACGCCGGTGGTGCTGATCCCGGCCATGACGAGCGTGCTGACGCCGCGCGTGCGAAGGTCGGCGTGGAGCGACGTGCCATGGAAGACGCTGGCGCGCGGACAGGCATAGACAAGGTCGCCCCGTTCGATCGCGAGCCCTGCGACAGGCAGGCCGGTCCGAAACCGGCCGCTCGGCAGATAGGGCGTGATCTGGCGGTTTTCCGCCGGCGGCGCATGTTCATACCCTTCGCCCAGCGAAAAATTGGGGAACAGCACCGGCCGGCCCGTGGCGCGCCAGCGCCGGATCAGGGCGTTGCACCGCTCCAGCAAGGGCGATGGTTGCTCGCCGAACAGGATCTCGAACACGTCGACCTGATAATGCATGACGACCAGGGCCGCCCTCTCGATGTATCCGCCGTTGAAATCGACCGACATCACAATCATCCAAAGTTAGATTTGAAGCGTTACTCGACACGCATCGGCGGACGTACAGATCTCGGCCTAGATGTTACTCGCGGACGAGAGACTGTGGCGCCATGCAATCAATTGCTCCACCGTCGATGTCGCCCCGCCGCACACAATCACCAGTATGGTCTGATAATCGGCGAGCTCAGCGACATTCCGGTAGAGCGTGGCGAGACCAGCCCCGCAGGCCGGTTCGACCAGGATGCGATGGTCGTCCAGGAACCGCAGGCACGCCTCGACCGCCTGAAGATCCGAGACCACGGCGCAGTCGATGCGATGCTCTGCAACGAGAGCAAAGGCATGCTCCGAGACCTGACGCGCACCGAGCGAAGTGGCGATGCTCTCGATCGCGGGCAGAACGATGCGTTCGCGCCGGGCGACCGACTGGGTAAAGGAGGACGCGCCCGTCGTCTCCACCGCAAGAACCGGACAGTTCAGCTCGTGGCGCTGCAAGCCTTCGACGATACCGCTGAGCAATCCGCCACCGCCGACGGAGAGGACGACGAGGTCAGGCTGCACGCCGTCCTCGACCACCTCGTCGATGATCGTCGCGTGCCCCCGCCACACCACCGGGTCGTCGAAGGGGTGGATGAACGCATCGCTGTCGCCCAGCATCGCAAGCGCGCGCTCGTTTGCCTCCTGCCAGGACGCACCATGGATCAGGACCTCGGCCTTCATGTCCGCGATCAGGCGACAGGCCCTTGGCGATGTCGTCTCGGGCACGACAACCGTGACCGGGATGTCGAGTTCACGCCCGGCATAGGCGACGGCGATCCCGGCATTACCCCCTGACGAGCTGACGAAACGTTTGACCCCGCGGGTGGCATGTTCCTGACACGCAAAGCCAATGCCGCGGAGCTTGAACGATCCCGAGGGCTGGAGGGATTCAAGCTTCAGCCACACCTTGCGCCCGCTCGCCCGGGAGAGCGAAGATGAAACGATAGCTGGCGTTCTGACATGGAGGGACATTAGGCCTTCCCCATCACGAACGATCAGCGATCAGCAACGATTTGCCAGCAGTGCCCAAAGGCGCCGTGGAGTGCCGGATCTTGAGCTGCATGCCGACGGATAAGCGCTCCGCCTCGGTTTCGGGTTGCTTGTCGGACATCTTCTTCATCAGAAGAGTGGCTGCGAGCTGGGCCACCTTCGTGCCATTGCCGCGCACGGCCGTGATCGACGGCGTCATGACCTCCAGGATACTCGCGTCACCGATCGACACGATCGACAGGTCGCGCGGCAGGACGAGGCCGCGTTTCGCGCAGACATGCAGGATGCCGGGGATCTCGTCGATATTGGCGAGGATCGCCGTGATCGGCCGCTCGCCACGGCACAGGGCCTCAAGCTTGCGGGCGCCAAACGCGCCCACCTCGAAGATGCGACCTGCTGGCGGTTCCAGCCGCCGGTCTGCGAACGCCGCATCGAAACCGGCCCGCTGCTCCCTGCCGACCCAGGTGTCGAGATGACCGGCAACGAGTGCGATCTCACGGTGCCCCAGCGCGAGCAGATGCTCGGTTGCCCGGCGGGCCCCTGCACGATGCTCCGTCAGGACGGTATCGAAACCGCCATCGGGGCTGCGCTCCCAGAGCACCATGGGAATCGTGATGGCGGCGAGCCGCCGCGCCGTCTCCGGATCGTTGTCGCGATTGACCGCCAGGAGCATGCCGTCGACGACACGGTTCTGCAGCAGCGACAGGATCTCGGCCTCGCGGCTGTCGTCGAAATGCGTACTGGCGACGATCAGCGTGTACCCGGCGCGACGCAGCGTGTTTTCCGCGGCCGCGATCATTTCAGCGGCTATGGGCTGGCGGATATCCGTGACGAGGCAGCCGACGGCGTAGCTTTTTCCGAGCCGCATCGAGCGCGCAACGGAATTGGGGTGATAGCCCAGATCCTCGACGGCTTTGAAAACCTGTTCGCGCAAGTGAGGCGCGACATTCTCGTTGCCATTGAGAACCCGTGAAGCGGTGCCAAGCCCGACACCGGCCCGGCTCGCGACATCCTTGATCGTGATCGGCCTGGGCTCGTCCGCCGACTGCCTCGTCCCCATCTTAGCCACGCCAACCGTCCCTCTCCTGCCCCTGGCCGACATACACGTGCGGCAATGAGCGCGCGAGCCGCGGGACCAGTTCGATGACCGCGATGCCGATCGCCCCCGCGAGATCATGGATCGAGATCTCTTCGGTTCCCTGCCGCCCCAGGACCACAACCTCATCGCCGGGCGCGACGTCGGCGATCCCGGTAACGTCGATGACCGAATGCTGAAAGGTCCGGCGCCCGAGCACGGGGCAGCGCCGGCCGTGGATCAGCACCTCCCCGAGCGGCGGAATATGGTTCAGCCCATCCCAGAAGCCGATCGGAGCGACCGCGGTCCGCATGCCGCGTTCGATGGCGATCGGCGCGCCATAGCCGATCCCCAGCACCGTTCCCGGAGGATGCTCCTGGACCTGGATGACCCGGGATTTCACGGCGGTGAGCAAAGGCGAGAGGCCGCCACTCTCCATCCAGTTCTCGTCAAGCCCGCCGCCGTAGATCAAGCGCCCGGGGTCGACCGCATTGAAGAGCATGTCGGGATAGGCCAGCACCACGCGGCTCGACGCCAGCATGAGGATGAGATCGTCATGGCCGGCTGCCGCAGCATCGGCGGCCGCCTGCCGGAAGAGCTCTGCCTGTGCCCTGCTGATGTCGGGGTCATCCGGAGTGCTGAGATGCGAGTACAGGCCTCGCACCCTGACATGATCGGCAGCACGAAGGCGCTGCAGGACGCCGGGCCATTGCTCGGGGCGCAGGCCGTAGCGGCCAAGCCCGCAATCGACCTCGACAAAGACCTCGATCCACTCGCCAGCCGCAAGCACCGCGTCCATATCGGCCATGCTCTGCACCGTGACCGTGGCGCCAAGCCGGGCAGCGGCCGGCAGATCGCCCGGCGTGGTCGACGCGAACAACAGGACGGGCAGCGTCGTGCCGGTGCTGCGGATCGAAACGACTTCGTCGGGGCTGCCGGCGCAAAAGCCGTCGACGCCGGCGCGTTCCGCGGCGCTGGCGACCGCAGCGGCGCCAAAGCCGAAGCCGTCGCCCTTGCAGACGAAGTAGATGCGAACATCCCGTCCGACCAGACTGCGCGTTGCCGCGACATTCCGGCTCAATGCACCGAAATCGAGCTCGGCCCAGCTTGGGCGCAGGAGCCGGGCGAGATCGTGCCGGCGGCAATCGGTCCGGTTGCCGCCCGGATCGATTGCCGAGAGTGCGGTTTGCGCGGTCATGCCAGCTCCTCCTCGTAGTCAGGGCTCAGCGCCGCCCGGCCTTGATCGCCTTCCATGAAGTGGCGGAGCTGCGCTTGTGCCAGCCCGGGCAAATCGGCCGCCAGGCCATCGCGACGAGCCTCCGTCGCGATCGGGTCCGCGCGACCGTTTTCTCCTGTGACGACGCCATAGACGTCGCGGGCGAACTCCCTGGTGAAGCGGCCGTCGCGGACATCGGCTGCGACGTGGTCCGGGTCACGTTCGAGCGGATCGCCATTGCCTGCCCCACCAGGGGCGACATGGGTGAAGAGATCGCCCTTGCCGAGAGCGAGCGTCCGCATCGGCATCACCGGAAGCAGTTCAGTCGTGCCGTTCCGATCGATGATATTGAGCGATGGAGAGCCCGGACATCCGCCGAAGAGACCCGGCGGCAGATGTGCGCGCCGGTCCGAGCGGATCGTCAGCTGCGCGTCATCCCCGAGGATACGGTACGAGCGCGTGATCGCCATGCCGCCACGGCGGCGGCCGGCACCACCCGAATTGGCGACGAGACCATAGCTCTCGATGCGCAAGGGATAGCGTGCCTCGATCAGTTCGATCGGCATGTTCGAGAGGTTCGCGCCGGGGTTGGCGATCCCGTCGACCCCGTCCTTCGTGGCCCGGCCGCCCCAGCTTCCGAGAATGCCATCGGTGATCAGCCAGGTCTTGCCCTCGTGGATGCCGCTGAGCGACACGGCGGAGGGCCCGCCTTCGCCGGCGGCAGGCATCCGGTCCGGCACGATCTGGGCAAACGCGTTGAACAGCACATCGAGCATGCGATAGGCCATGACGCCGCGGGCTGCGCAGGCCGCCGGCGGACGCGGGTTGACGATGGTGCCGAGCGGAGCCACGACCCGAACCGGCCGCGTATAACCCTCGCAGTTCGGAACCGCCGCCTGGACGGCGCAGCGCAGGGCGGCATAGGCGACCGAATAGGTGATCGCCACGGGGCCGTTGATGGCGCCCGGCACCTCCCCGCTGGTCCCCGTCCAGTCGATCTCGAGCTCGTCGCCTGCCACCGTGATCGTGACCTTGAAACGGATCGGGCCGCCGCCCTCGCCGAGGCCGTCGATGAAATCCTCGGCCTCATAGACGCCGTCGGGCATCGCGCGGATCTCATCGCGGACGAGCCTTTCCGCATAGTCGTGCAGTTCCGCCAGCATGCCGCGCATGGCCGGCGCGCCGTATTTTTCGAGCACCTTGCCGAAGCCGCGTTCGGCCGCGGCGCAGGCGGCGATCTGGGCCCGAAGATCGCCCAGAACCTGTTCCGGAACACGGGAATTGACCTCCAGGAACGCAAGGAGGTTCTCGTCCATCCGGTCTTCGTGCATCACCTTGATGAGCGGGATCCGCAATCCTTCCTGGAAGATCTCAGTCGCGTGCAGCGCCATGCTGCCCGGCGCCATGCCGCCAAGATCGGTGTGGTGCACGAGGCTGGCGACGAACCCTTCCACTTGGCCGGCGTGGAATACGGGCTTGACCAGATAGACGTCCGGCAGATGCATGCCGCCGGCGCCATAGGGGTCGTTGGTGATGTAGCCGTCGCCCGGCTGCATCGTCCCGCCGAAGCGTTTCAGGATGTTGACCATCACGCTCGGGAACGAGCCGAGATGCACCGGATTGGTCAGGCCCTGGGCGATGATCAGGCCGTTTCGATCGCAGAGCGCCGTCGAGTAGTCCATCGAGTCCCGGACGATCGGCGAATAGGCGCTGCGCAGGATGACCAGCGCCATCTCGTCGGCGATGGAGGCGAGCGCGTTCTTGACGATCTCCAGGGTCACCGGATCGGAGCGCGACAATTCGGGGCCAGAATGGGGCGCACTATGAGGGGCGAGCATGACGTCACCTTTCCGAGGCTGTGAGTACGAGATTGCCCAATTCGTCGAGACCCGCCGTCCAGCCAGGAGGAACCACGCAGGTGGCGTCGTATTCCTCGACGATCAGTGGGCTTTCCCGGTCGCCGGCCGCGAGGTCGAGACGCGTGATGATCGGGGTCTCCAGGTGCCCCCAATCCGGCCCGAACCAGCAGGTCCGCACCGATGGAGAGCCCGGCTCCCCCGTTCGTGCGTCCGGGGCTGACGGCCGATAGGCGTCGGACCTGTCGCTGCGGGGACGGCCGGTCACGCGGATATTGACGATCTCGAGCGGATCGCTCTCCGATGCATGGCCGTAGGTCTGCTTGTGCTCACGGCGGAAGGCCGCGCGCATGGCGGCAATGTCGATGCGGTCGCCCGGACGGTCGTTCAGCCCGATCGTCAGCTCATAGGCCTGCCCGGCATAGCGCAGGTCGGCAAGCCGCTCGATTTCGATCTCCGCTCTCGCGAAGCCGTCGGCTTCGAGGCCGGCGAACATGCTGGTCTCGAGCTTGCGGTAGGCGGTATCGAGCCTGTCGGAATCGATCGCATCGAGAGCGCAGAAATAGGTCTGCATCAGGTCGTGCTCGGTCGTCGAGTAGAGCAGACCGAGCGCGCTGAAGACGCCGGGATGGGACGGGACGACGACACGCTTCATGTCGAGGAGACGCGCGATCTCGGCGGCCACCGCCGGACCGTTGCCGCCGAAGGCGAAGAGGGTGAAGTCGCGCGGATCGCGGCCGCGATAGGTCGAGACGGCCTTGACGGCGCGCATCATCGTCGAGGCCGCGATCGCGTAGACGCCATGGGCGGCCGTCTCGAGATCGAGCCCCGTGGGGGCGCAGACCTGCTCGCTGATCGCGCGCCGGGAGCGCTCCGCGTCGAGCCGCACGGCGCCGCCGGCGATGTAGTCCGGATTGATGTAGCCCAGCACCACAAGCGCGTCGGTCAGCGTCGGGCGGGTTCCGCCTGTGCCGTAGCAGGCCGGGCCCGGAACGGCGCCGGCACTATCGGGACCGACCTGGATCAGGCCGCCGGCATCGACCCGTATGATGCTGCCGCCGCCGGCGCCGATCTCCGAGACGTCGATGAAAGGCAGCTTCACCGCGTGCCCACCGCCCTTGATCAGCTTGCTCGATATGTTGATCCCGGCTCCGACTTCGTACTCCGTCGTGCGCGCGGGCTGGCCCTGCTCGATGATCGCGGCCTTGGCGGTCGTGCCGCCCATGTCGATCGTAATGATATCACTGGAGCTCCCGGCAGCGCCGATGCGGGCGGCCGCGATGACGCCGGCCGCGGGACCGGATTCGATGATGCAGGCCGGCTTCTCGCTCGCGGACAAGGCACTCATCACGCCTCCGCTCGACTGCATGACCTGCAGCGGTGCGTGAATGCCGGCGTCGCGCAGCCGCGTCGACAAGGCGCGCAGATAGGAGCGCACGACGGGCCCGAGATAGGCGTTGACCACGACCGTGCTGGTCCGCTCGTATTCGCGGATCTCCGGCAATACGTCGCTGGAGCAGCTGACGAAGACCTCGGGGCCGAGCATCCCGGTGAGAATCTCGCAGGCCCGCCGCTCGTGCTGCGGGTTAGCATAGGCGTGCAGGAAACTGACCGCGACCGCGCGCGTGTCGCTCCCCGCGATGCTGCGCGCCGCCTCGACGACGCTGTCCTCGTCCAGGGGCAGGACGATGTCGCCATGGGCTCCCATGCGCTCGGCGATCTCGTAGCGACGATGGCGCGGCACCAGCGGTGTCGGCTTCTCGTAATTCAGATTGTAGAGCTCGGGCATGCGCAGCCGGCCGAGCTCGAGGACGTCGCGGAATCCCCGCGTCGTCAGCAGCGCGGTCGTGGCGCCCTTGCCCTCCAGGATCGCGTTGGTCGCCACGGTCGTGGCGTGCACGACCTCCTCGATCTCGGTCGGCTTGCCGCCAATGCGGTCAAGCAATGCCAGCACGCCTTCGACGATGCCGCGACTATAGTCGTCCGGGGTCGAGGGGCGCTTGAACGAATGCACCGTCTGACCGTTTTCCAGGAAGGTGATATCGGTGAAGGTGCCGCCGATATCGGCACCCACGCGAAACGAGCGCGCTGTCATAGGTTGGTCTCCGCTAGGTTTTGGACCGAGATGGGCGCTGCGTGACAACGGACGAGCCGATCGCCGAGGAGAACCTCGGGTGGCTCGCTTTGCGCACAGATCGGAATCCGGTTGCTGCAACGAGGTTCAAAGGGGCAGCCGCCATGGCGGGCCGCTTCGGGCAGTGGCGGTTCGGCGGGGCGGTTGCGCCCGGCGAGCCCGCGCGGAATGGCGGCCACCAGGCGCTGCGTATAGGGATGCGCCGGCTCCGCCAGAATCTCCGCGGCCGGCCCCATCTCGACGATTCGGCCCGCATACATCACCAGCACGCGGTCGCAGAACGCCCCGACCAGCCCGAGATCGTGGCTGATGATCACCAGCGTCAGGTGCCTGTCGCGATGCAGCTGCTGAAGCAGCGCGATGATCTCGTTCTGCACGGAGACGTCGAGCGCCGATGTCGGCTCGTCAGCGATCAGCACCTCCGGCTGCCTGGCCAAGGCGCGGGCGATCCCGATCCGCTGCTTCTGGCCACCCGAAAGCTGATGCGGCAGCCGATCGAGCAGTTCGGGCCCGAGGCTGACCTGCGCCAGCAAGGCTTCGAGCGCTCCAGGCGCGACCGGGCCCGCGAAGGCTTCGCTCAGGCTGCGCGCCACAGTCTTGCGCGGGTTCAGGGCCGTGTGCGCGCCCTGGAAGACGAACTGCACGCGGTTTCGGAACCGCTGCCAGTCCGCGGCCGCGAAGCCCGCAAGGTCGCGCCCTTCGAACAAGACCTGGCCGCTGCTCGGGCGATCGAGCCCGACCAGCAGTCGCGCCAGCGT
>UBZM01000100.1 GCA_900470095.1 Hyphomicrobiales bacterium | reverse complement strand
GATGTGGCCGGCATACGGGCGGGAGACATCATCGTGGCGGTCGACGGCACCCGTATCTCTGGCGCCGACGACCTCGTGCGCCTGCTGGCCGAGGACAAGATCGGCCGGCCCACCGCCTTCGGACTGCTGCGCAATGGCCGCAGGCAGGTAATTGAGGTCACCCCACGCGAGAGGCGGGGGGCATGAAGGCCGTTCCTCGTCTCAGCGGCCGAGCGTAAGGTCAAGTCCAGACACAAGCCGATCTCCGATTCCGACACAGCATCGTGGCGGTCGACGGGGAGGGTGCCTTCTTTTCTAGGAGATACCGAGGCGCGATATGGGTGAGGCTGCCGCTGTTGAAGCTGGGCGAACCTCGGAGGCGACAATGGGCATTCTTGAGCTATCGATTGTTCTCTCCTGTGAATTGGCGACGCCGTCGTCGGTGGGGCTGCCGCCATTGTCGGGATCATGATTCTGATCCTTCAACAGGTTGGTAATAAAGCGATGCCCCTGGCTGCCTCCCAGTAACCAGCGTCAACCCGCCCTCAAGTTTTCGGCCGCAAAATCGACGAAGGCCCGGAGTTTGGGCGAGAGATGCCGACTCGTCGGCCACATCAGGCTAATCTTCGTTCGGGTTTCCAGATAACTCTTGAGTATGCTGACGAGCGAGCCGTATTCCAACTGGCGCGTGACTGCGAGGTCGGGGACGCACGCAATACCGAGGCCGCTTTCGGCAAGACAGATTTGCGGTTCGAGCGTGTTCATCACCACGCTGTTCGTCAATTCGACCTGAACGGGCTTGCCGTTCCGAGACAGAGGCCATCGGTCGAGCTTGCCCGTGGTGGCAAAGCGGTAGACGAGGCAAGGATATCGGGCGAGATCCTCCGGCGTCTCGGGCAACCCAGCTTCACGAAAATAATCCGGCGAGCCCACGATCGCCCGGCGGTAGTGTCCGAGCGCCCGTGTCATCAGCCGGGAATCGGCATGTTCGCCGGTACGGATCACAACGTCGAAACCTTCGTCGATTACGTCCACCACGCGATCTGTGAAATCCAGCTCCAACTCGACCTGCGGGTAAAGACGCTTGAACGCAGCGATCTTTGGCATGAACAACATGCCCATCGATGGCAGGCTGACGCGCAATTTGCCCTGAGGGGCGATCTGCGTCTGCGATAGCTCGGTTTCAGCCGCCTCTAATTCGCAAAGGATGCGCCGGCAGCGTTCGAGGAACATTCCGCCTTCCTGCGTCAGTGTGATGCTGCGGGTCGAGCGGTGGAACAGCCGGACGCCCAGGCGGTCCTCCAGCCGCTGCACGGCCTTGCTGACAGCCGAGGGCGACACCCCGAGTTTGCGGCCGGCCTCGGTAAAGCCATCGGCGTCGGCCGCCTGAACAAACGCATGGAGTGATCCGAGACTGTCCATACCCATGACCTAAGCACGACATAAATATCCAAAGTGTTGTGAACTATATCCCATTCTTCGGCCTCTTCGAAGCATCTACCTTCAGCGCCACATGGTTGCCGTGCCGTCGCCTCCGCCTGGAATCGGCAGTCCCTTGGCTGCCGCACATCCGAAAGGCTCAAGAAGGTGCTCTACTCATGACATCAGCGACGAACACAGCATCAGCTGTCCCGGCCGACGCCAGGCTGCCGCTCGGCGGCCTGCTGGCGCTGGCGCTGGCCGGCTTCATTACTCTGATGACGGAGGTGATGCCGGCCGGGTTGCTGCCGCAGATGAGCGGGAGCCTGGGCATTGCCGAGAGCATGGCCGGCCAGTTCGTCACCGCCTATGCAGCCGGGGCCCTCATCACCGCCATCCCGCTGATGACGCTCACCCAGGCCATGCAGCGTCGGAAGCTGCTCCTCGTCGCGATCGTCGGCTTTGCGCTCGTCAACATGGTGACGGCCATCTCGGATCACTATTGGCTGACGCTGGCGGCGCGGGTCCTTGCAGGCATGTTCGGTGGAGTCGTCTGGGCGCTACTCGTTGGCTATGCGGCCCGCATGGCGCCGCCACATCTTGCCGGCCGTGCAATTGCCATTACCGGCATCGGTGCGCCGCTCGCCTTCTCACTCGGCGTTCCGGCGGGCACCTTTCTTGGCACGATCCTCGGCTGGCGTGTGTCATTCGGGCTGATGAGCGTGATGGCTTTCGTTCTGATAGGATGGGTTTTCGCAAAGCTGCCCGACTTTCCAGGACAACAGCCCGGCAAACATTTGTCCATCAGGCTGGTTTTGAGGCTGTCCGGATTGAGGCCGATTCTCTTCGTGATGTTTGTCTTCGTCGTCGCACACAACATCCTCTACACCTACATCGCACCGTTTCTCGTTCCGTCCGGCCTCGCGAACCGGGTCGATCTGGTACTCTTGGTCTTCGGTATCGCGGGAATGCTGGGCCTCTGGATTGTCGGAGCACTAATCGACCGACGCCTTCGTCAAATGGTGCTTGCAAGCCTGTTCGCCTTCGGCGGAGTTGCCCTCGTGCTCGGGTTGGGGAGCGCTTCGCCGCCTGCCATCTTCGCGGCCACGGCGATGTGGGGCCTGGTGGTTGGTGGAGCGCCGACCCTGTTCCAGACAGCCGAGGCGAAGGTCGCGGGCGAGGCCACGGACGTCGCCCAGGCGATGTTCGTCACGGTCTGGAACACGGGCGTTGCCGGTGGCGGCCTCATCGGTGGCCTGCTGCTGGAGGGCTTCGGCGTGAAGTCGTTCCCCTGGGTGGTTCTCGTGCTGCTCAGTCCGGCGCTGCTGGTGTCCTGGCTAGCGTCGCGCCACGGTTTTCCGTCCACCAGGCTCTGATGTTCGTCAACACCGTAGGCGGCTCAACGATCACGCTTGCTCACGGCGCCGGCGTTACCTGGTTGATCGGCTCGAACGATCTACGCGACGAGCCTGTCATTGTGAGCAAGATCGGTCCCGGCCCTGAAATCCATGACGCTGGGAACAATCGCCCTGATGAGCGATGATCCGCTCATCAGCCTGCCAGCCGTGGCGCGCCGATGATCCTGGCCATGCCGGAGAGTGCGGTGACCAAAAGCCGTCAGCTACAACACGCCCCGGCACACGATCGTCGCAAGTGCGGCAGCAAGGGCACGAACGACTGGATTGCAGGCGAGCTCGCCCGCTAGCGATCGGCGGCCTGGGCCGCCCTCAATCTAGCAACGACTCCAAAACCTCGGTGGGACGCCATCATTCTCGACCTGCGGCGGCGCTTTCGCGGCGTCCTGATGTTGGCGGGTGGTTACGACGGAGTCAGGGCCAAAAATGCACTTGAGAAGGGCAGGGCAGATATGATTGCGTTCGGCCGTCTCTTCATCGCGAATCCGGATTTGCCGGAGCGCTTGAAGCAAGCGGCGAAACTCAACGCTCCCGACGCCTCGACATTCTTTGGCAGCTCGTCCCACGGTTACACGGACTACCCATCGGTCTCGGCGTAAGAGTGGTCGAAGGAACTTGAACGCAGCCGAAGCCTCTGCATCGAGTAAAGGTTTCCGCTGGAAACTGCGACGGAACGTACTCAAGGGTACCGAGCCGGCGGACGGGGGCATCCGATGAAACCCCTTATTCTGCAGGGCGGGTTCCCTTGCGGGGACTAATGCAGCGACCCTCCACCCCTGCTCACGGCCCATGGACGGTCCGGGCCAACCATGCCTTGGCTCGGCGGCACCCGCTACAAAGAGCAGGAGCGGCGGGGGATCGGTGTTGTTCATTCGGCCGCGGCAGAATTGGGAGTGGCCATCCGCTCGAAGCAATCCAGGGCGCGCGCCGAGTAGACGAGGGCTGCGACACCATCGCCGAGCTGATCGAGAGCGGAAAAGCCAATCCGCAATGACGCTGACCGTCGCCATCGCGGTCTGCGGCTGTTTCAGCCGGTTTCACCAGGATGCCTGGAGCCGGATGGAGGGCGTGCGCGTCGATCTAACTGATCACAAGGCCCGGACAGCAATGGCTTAGCAACTTCGTATGCGGGTGGGTTGATTAGAATTTATGCCAGCAACCTGCCACTTCGCGTCGCATGTCGGTTGATAATCTTCCGAGCGGCGGCCACAATGAAACGAACTGAACGCGCCGACGGGCGGCCACGCGCGGCACGGCGTTCTTTTGATCTCGCATCTAGCGGTGGACGAAGCGAAGGCTAGTCGCCATCGATCTCAGTGGTCCGAGCCGACGATGCGCGGCAGGGTCTCGTACTGGTGGAACGGCGGAGGC
>UBZM01000047.1 GCA_900470095.1 Hyphomicrobiales bacterium | reverse complement strand
CGGGGTTTTCGTCGTTCAAGGCTTCAAAGGCGCAGAATCCGCGCGGACGATACGCGTCAGAGCGCCGTGAAATTCCTACGAAATGCGGCGCTCGGTACGCATGATCCGACCGATCGACTCGCAGATGGCCCAGTGAACCCGCCGACTTGGCGCCAAGACCGGGCAAGGCCAGGACCCGAATCGTTACCTCTTCTCCCGCAGACGCGGGCGGCCGGCGTTCCAGTCTCGGGCACGAACGATCATCGCGCGGATATGATCAGGATCCGGGCCATTCTGGCGGACCAGGACTGCCGGCCAACCGGCATAATGCGCAGTCTGCCAGTATGTCGTGGGAGCCACCTCCATCAGCATGGTGACTGTGTCGCGATCGATCGAGATGCAGAACGAACCGGGCTCATGGCCTGCCGACAGAAAAGTCCGGCCGTTCACTTTGACCGCCGGCATGCCATAGCTCGTCGAAATCTCCGCGCCCGGAAGCGTCAGCGCGTAGGCGACGGCCTCATCCCAGCTGAACGACATATCAAGGCTCCCTGCAGTATCCGCAGGCCGACCGGCCTTGGGCTTGGCCAGATCCTCTGCTTGTCATGCCGCTTACCTATCCAGCAGGCAACTCGGCCTCAATGCTGTAGAAACAGTCTTGACTGTTTGTAACTGCGATTACAGGCTCGCCCGGCTCAGAGCGGAGGAGCGCAGCTTGACCGGAACCGGCGGGAGGCGATCGCAGAAGGAACGCAGCGCGGAGACTTCTGCGCGGCTGATGCATGCGACGATCGATCTGATGCATGACCGCGGGCTCGCTCGCACAACCACCCCCGAAATCGCCCGGGCCGCCGGCGTCTCGCGCGGCGCGCTGACGCATCACTTTGCCGGGCGCGAGGCTGTCATCACGGCTTCCGTCGCCGATCTGCTTGGACGCTCGTCACGGAACCTGCATCGCTTCGCCGAGGCGTTTGCAGAGCGGGGTGGCTCCAGTGACGAGATCGTCGACTACATCTGGCAAATGATGTCCGACCGGCTGTTCTATGTGACCATGGAGTTCCTGCCGGAGGCGCGCCACAATGACGAGTTCCGGGCCGATCTCGTGCCCGTGGTGCGCGAATTCCATGCCGGGCTGGACGCGGTCTGGACCGCACTTGCGGCCCGCACCAAGGCCGATCCGGACCATACCCGCGTCGTGATGAACGCCACCATGTGCCTGGTGCGCGGCATGATCGCCCAGACCGTGTTGCGGAAGGACCCCGCCTATTACGCCGCGATGCTGAACTTCTGGAAGCTCCAGGTCCGCCAGCACTTTCCGACACAGGCATCGCCTTCACGCCAGCCTGTCGCAGGGGCACCGGCTTCATGACGCCACTCCTGACGGTCACGGGCCTGAAACTCGACTTCTACGGCGTGCATGTGCTGCGCGGCGTCGATCTCGCCGTGCCGGCCGGAAGTTTTACCGGCCTGATCGGCCCGAACGGCGCGGGAAAGTCGACCTTGTTCAATGCGGTATCTGGCCTCTACCGGCCCAAAGGTGGCACCGTGGCACTGGGTTCGTCGGATGCCACGGGTCTGCCCCCGGAAGAGCTCGTTGCCGCGGGCCTGGTGCGGACCTTTCAGCTGGCGCGGGGGTTCCCCAAGCTCAGCGTCTTCCAGCATCTGATGCTCTATGGGGCGGATCAGCCTGGTGAGAATCTGCTCGCCGGGCTGTTCGGCTCTGCCGCCGCGCGCCGTCGCGAAGCCGAGCTGGCCGGGCGCGCCTTCGACATTGCGCGCCGGCTGAAGCTCGACCACGTGCTTGATAACCCGGTCACGGCGCTGTCCGGAGGACAGAAGAAACTGGTTGAGATCGGGCGGGCGTTGATGGCCAGGCCAAAGATCCTGCTGCTCGACGAGCCGATGGCCGGCGTCAATCCGAGCCTGGCCGACGAGATCGCCGAACATCTCGTCGGGCTCAATCGTGAAGGCCTGACGATCTGCCTGATCGAGCATGACATGGCGCTGATCAAGCGGCTCTGCGAGCCGGTCGTCGTCATGGCCGAAGGCAAAACCCTGACCCAGGGTTCGTTCGAGGAGGTTGCCGCCGACATCCGGGTTCAGGAAGCCTATCTCGGGAGGCGGCATTGAGTGCTGCTGCGGCGACCATCCTGCTCGCGGTCGAGGGTGTTGTCGCCGGCTATGGCGCGGCCGAGGAAATTCTCAAGGGCACGTCGCTCACGGTCGCGCCCGGTGAGATCGTTTCGATCATCGGGCCGAATGGAGCGGGTAAGTCGACCTTGCTCAAGACCGTCGCGGGGCTGGTGGCGGCGCGCAAGGGCCGGATCAGCCTGAAGGGCGCGGATGTCACGGCTGCGAACGCGCTTGGCCGGACGCGGGCCGGCATCGGCTTCGTGCCGCAGGAGCGCAATGTCTTTGGTGCGATGACGGTCGCCGAGAATCTGGAGATCAGCGGTTTCCAGGATCCTGGCGGGATCAGGACACGCAGCGAGGAGATGTATCAGCGCTATCCGATGCTGGCCGAGAAGCGGCGTGCGCTGGCGCGGACGCTGTCGGGCGGCCAACGGCAGATCCTGGCGATGGCGATGGGGCTGATGAATGCGCCGAGCCTGCTGCTGCTCGACGAGCCGACAGCTGGGCTCTCGCCCAAGGCGGCCGATGAATTGTTCGAGGCGATCGTCGCCCTGAACAAAGGCGGCCTGCCGATCCTGATGGTCGAACAGCACGCGCTCGAGGCGCTCGAGATCTCGACGCGAGGCTATGTCCTCGTCTCCGGGCGCAACAGCCGTGAGGGGGCAGGTCCTGCTCTTGCCGCCGACCCCGATATCCGCCGCCTCTTCCTGGGTGGCTGAAGCCGACGCCGACGCAGTTCAAAAATTACAAGGGGATCACGATGACCGATTTCATGACGAACCGCCGGACGCTTCTGACAGGCGCTGCCGCGCTTGCTGGCATCGGTGCGCTACCGAAGCTCGCGCTCGCCCAGGGCGCGCCGATCAGGATCGGCACGCTGACGCCGTTGACCGGATCGGGCGGCCCCTATGGCCCGGTGATGGTCAAGGCGGTCAAGGCCGTCATCGATGAGGTGAATGCGGCAGGTGGCGTGCTCGGGCGCAAGGTCGAGCTGATCTCGGAGGACGACCAGACCAGCCCGGAAGCGGGCGTCCGCGCGGCCCGCAAGCTCATCGACGTCGACAAGGTTTCGGCCATTCTCGGGACCTGGGCTTCCTCGGTCACGACCGCGGTCGCGCCGCTCTGCTGGGAATCGAAGACCTTCCTCGCGACCGTCTCGGGCGCGGATTCGATCACTCAGCTGCCGCATCAGGGCTATCTGATCCGCACGCAGCCGACGACCACGCTGCAGGGCCGCAAGTTCGGTGAGTTCGTCATCGCCGAGAAGGCCAAGCGCGTCTTCTTCCTGTCGCCGCAAACGCCCTTCGCCAAGAGCCAGTTCGACAATATCACCGAGGCAGTGAAGAAGGGTGGCGGCGAGACGGCGTCCCAGATCTATGACGACAAGAAGCCGGCTTACCGCACCGAGATCGACGAGGTGCTGCGCTTCAAGCCCGATGCGGTCGTGTTCGGCGGCTATACCCCCGACACCGCCGTGATGCTAAAGGATCTCTTCCGCGCCGGCTTCGGCGGCCTCAAGGTTGCCTTCGGCTATTCGGTGAACCAGAAGCTGGTCGACAGCGTTCCGGCCGATGTCGTCGACAAGACCTACACGATCTCGCCCTCCTCGGCGGAAGGCTCGAAGGCCTATGAGCGGTTGGTCAAGTTGATCGGCGTGCCGTCGCCCGATCCCTACACCACGCAGATCTATGATCAGATCAACCTGGTGCTGATGGCGATCGCTCTTGCCGGCGATGCCTCCGGTACGGCGATCAAGGACTCGATCCGCAAGGCCAGCCAGGCGCCAGGTGGTGCCAAGATCGACAATGCCATTGACGGTCTGAAAGCCATCGCTGCCAAGCAGCCCGTCGACTATGACGGCGCCAGCGGGCCGTGCGACTTCACCGAGACCGGCGACATCAGCGATTCGAAGTTCCGTTACGAGCAGGTCCAGGGCGGGAAGATCGTCCTCGTCAAGATCGCCTGATCCGGAAAGACCCGCACGCGTGACCCTCCTCCTGCAGGCGCTCATCAACGGGCTAATGACCGGGGCGCTGATCGCCGTCCCGGCCGTCGGCTTCTCGGCCATTTTTGCCGTGCTGCGCTATCCAAACTTCGCCATCGCATCCTATGCCACCATCGGTGCCTTTGCCGCGTGGTGGGCGAATGTGGTGCTGGGGCTGCCGATCATCCCGGCTCTCGTGATTGCGTTTGCAATCGCCGGAACCGTCGGCGTGGTTGCGGAGGAGAGCGCGCTCAGCCGCCTGCGCGGAAACGGGGCGCTCATCGTCGCCATCGCCTCGATCGCGCTCAATCTCGTGCTCGAGAACATCATCCGGTTCTTCTTCGGCAACGATATGCGCGGCTACGACCTGCCCCTGATGCGCGACATGCGCTTCGGCGATCTGCGGATTGGACCGCAGCAGCTGCAGAGCCTCGCTCTGGCGGTCGTGATCATGGCCGCAATGTTTGCCTTCCTGCGCTATACGCGCTTCGGCAAGGCCATGCGCGCAGTCGCCGACAATCCCGATCTCGCCCGACTGAAGGGCATCGATCCGGCCCGGATCGCCATCGTCACCGTCTTCCTGGGCGCAGGGCTCACCGGTGTCGGCGGCGTGCTGATCGGCCTCGATACCTCGATCGACCCGCTCACCGGCTATCGCGTCTTGCTGTCGGTTTTCGCCGCCGCGGTCCTCGGCGGGCTCGGCTCGATCCCTGGTGCCGTGGTCGGAGCACTCGCGCTCGGCATCGCCGAGGAACTGGCGTTGATCGCGGTGCCCGCGACCTATCGCACCGCCGTCGGCTTTATCGCGATCCTGATCATGCTGACCTTCCGTCCACGCGGCATCCTGGGCGAGAGGGCGGTCTGATGGTGTCCTATGTCATCTTCACCCTGACGCTCTGTGGCATCTACGCACTGCTCGCGCTCAGCCTGAACCTGATCTGGGGCGGCGTCGGACTGGTCAATCTCGGTCTCGCCGGGTTCTTTGCGGTCGGAGCCTATGCTTCTGCGCTGGCGACCGGGGCAGGGGCGCCGGTGCTCATCGGCTGGACGGCGGCGCTCGCGGTCGGTGCGGTGGTCGGGCTTGTCGTCACATTCGCGACCTTGCGCCTGCGCGACGACTATCTCGCCATCGTCACGCTCGGCTTTGCCGAGGTGATCCGGCTCGTTGCATTGAACGAGCGCTGGCTCACCAAGGGATCCGACGGCATCTCCGGGATCAAGGCGCCTCTCAAGGCCGAGCTCGGCCTCATGGGCTTCAACCTGTTCTATCTCGGTCTGGTCACGCTGATCGTGGCCGGTATCTGGCTGCTGCTGCGCCGGCTCGACGGCTCGCCCTATGGTCGGGCGATGAAGGCGATCCGCGAGGATCAGCAGCTTGCAGCCTTCGCTGGCAAGACCGTGCTGCGCTTCAAGCTCCAGGCCTTTGCGCTTTCAGCTGCCATCGCGGCATTGGCTGGCGCACTCTATGCGCATTTCCAATCCTATGTTTCGCCCGACCATTTCCAGCCGCTGATCACGATCTACATCTTCCTGGCGGTGACCGCCGGCGGTGTCGGTCGCCCGAGCGGCGCGGTCGTGGGCGCCTATCTCGTCGTGATCTTCCTCGAGGCGACGCGCTTCGCCACCGAATGGGTGCCAGGGCTGCAGCCGGTCCAGGTCGCGGCACTGCGCGAGATCCTGGTCGGGCTCGCGCTGATCCTCGTCCTGCACCTGCGGCCGCAGGGGCTCCTGCCCGAATGCATTCCACGGGCACCCAAACCCGTCCCTTCCAAAGCCTGAAGCCCCGGAGTTCACGATGTCCGATGATCTTGCCGCCCTGTCGCGTCTGCTTGCAGAGCCCGGCCAGCCGGACACGCTGTTCAAGGCCTTCGAGGCTGCGACCAAGCGGCTCGTCGGGCATGAGCTCTTCACCCTGCTCTATGTCGATGGCGAGGAGGTCGCCCGGATCTATTCGAACCGCGCGGCCGAGTATCCGGTCTCGGGCCGCAAGACGATGGGGCCGACGCCCTGGGGCGACCATGTGCTCAAGGGGCGCAAGCCCTATCTCGGACACGACAAGGCCGGAATCCGCTGGGCCTTCTTCGATCATGCGCTGATCGAGAGCATGGGCCTCGGCTCGGTGATCAATGTTCCAGCGCTCTATGACGGCAAGGTCGTCGGCACGATCAACCTGCTCGCGCCGGAAGGCTTCTATCGCGAGGAGCATGTGCCGCTGGTCGAGCGGCTGGCGCCCCTGCTGGTTCCCGCATTTCTCGCGGCTCGCGCAGCCGCGCGCGCCGTCTGATCGCATCCATTCGACTGGAGAAACGCCGTGGCTTCCACTCTCTTCACCAATGCTCGAATCGTCGACGGCACCGCGCCGGAGCGCGCTGCGCCGGTCTCAGTCCTCGTCGAGGGCGGGACGATCCGCGAGGTCGGCAAGACGGTTTCCGCCGGCAAAGCGAAGGTGGTCGATCTGGGGGGGCGTACCCTGATGCCTGGCCTGATCGACGCGCATGTTCATGTCATCGCCGGTGTCGCCGATCTCGGGCGCAATGCGGCGCTGCCGGACTCCCTCGTGACGGTGCGCTCCCTCGTGATCATGCGCGAGATGTTGCTACGCGGCTTCACCACGGTGCGTGATGTCGGTGGTGCGGATTTCGGGTTGAAGGTCGCGACCGAGGAAGGGCATTTTCCGACGCCGCGCCTCGTCATTTCCGGCAAGGCTCTGAGCCAGACCGGCGGCCATGCCGATTTCCGCGGTCGCTATGACGATCGCGAGGCTGTGACGACCCGCCACCGGCTCGGCGCTCTCGGCCGCATTTGCGACGGCATCGACCAGGTGCGCCGGGCGGCCCGTGAGGAGCTCAAGGGCGGAGCCGATTTCATCAAGATCATGGCCAATGGCGGCTGCGCCTCCCCGACCGATCCGATCCATTTCCTCGGCTATTCCGTGAGCGAGCTCGAAGCGATCGTCGAGGAAGCCCGGATGGCCGGCACCTATGTCTCGGCCCATGTCTATACCGACGAGGCGATCCGCCGCTGCGTCGAGGCCGGAGTCCACTCGCTCGAACATTGCAACCTGATCCAGGCGGATACAGCCAAGCTTGCTGCCGCGAAGGGCGCCGTCGCCGTGCCGACCCTGGTGACCTATGACAAGCTCGCCAGCGAAGGCGGCAAGCTCGGCTTCCCGCCGGATTCCGTCGCCAAGGTCGAGAGTGTTCGTGTCGCCGGCATGGATTCGCTCGCCATCATGAAAACGGCGGGGCTGGCCATGGCCTATGGCAGCGATCTGCTCGGCGAGATGCATCGCCACCAGTCCGAGGAGTTCGTCATTCGCGGCCGTGCCCTGCCGGCGCATGAGGTGATTGGTGCAGCCACGCATGTCGCGGCGAAGCTGCTCGGGCTCGAAGGCAAGATCGGCACGGTTGCGCCAGGCGCCCATGCCGACCTGATCGTCGTCGACGGCGATCCGCTGAAAGACCTGGCACTGCTGACCCGCCAGGGCCGGCATATGCCGCTGATCATGAAGGGCGGCTCCTTCATGAAGCGCTCAAGCCTGAACTGAGTTCACCTGCGGACAGAGGGTTGGGCGGTTCCGGGACGATCGGTCAGCCGAGGCCCGGAACCCGGATCCGCTGTCCCATGTCGAGAGCCGCGTTGGTTCACAGGGGCGGAGCCCGTGCGTTCCGACCCTGACTGCCCATTCGTCATTGACTTCGCGGAGGAGGAGAGGAGGATGTTGTCCTGACGCGTCGCCAGGTAACAAAGGGGCGCCTCCGATGACAATCGCAAAGAAACTCCAAGCCTATATCGACGGCGAAGGCATCGCCTATGATACCGTCGCGCATCACCGTACGGCCACCAGCAGTCAATCGGCGCAAGCCGCGCATGTTCCGGGCAGCAGGCTGGCCAAGTCCGTGGTGGTTCACCATGAGACCGGGTATGTCCTGGCCGTCGTTCCCAGCACGCACCGGATCGAACTTTCCACCTTGCAGGACGTGATACACCAGCGGCTCGGCCTCGCCTCGGAGGATGAGGTGAGTTCGCTGTTCGCCGATTGCGATCTGGGCGCGGTTCCGCCGATCGGATCGGCCTATGATGTGCCGGTGATCCTCGATGAAAGCCTTCATGACGCCAGGGACGTCTATTTCGAGGGTGGCGACCACAGGACGCTGGTGCGTGTCAGCGGTCCCGATTTTCGCAACCTGATGAAGGATGCGCGGGTCGCCCGCTTCAGCCACCCGTCCTAGAGATCGGGATCGTTCGGGGCGACGGAACTCCTATCGATCGGCGCGCGCGACCACGGAGCGGAACAGGACATTCAGTCCGGGCTCCAGATCCTCGCGCGTGCAGAGTTCCAGGTTGTTATGGGTGATGCCGTTCTTGCACGGCGCGAAGATCATCGCCGCCGGAGCGTGGCGGGCGACGAAATAGGCGTCGTGCCCGGCCTGGCTCAGGATGTCCTGCGTCCGGTAGCCGAGCCCGAGCGAGACGGAGCGGATGCCCTCGATCAGGTCGCCCGCGAATATGCGACCGCCCCAGTTCCAGGTGTCGAGGATCTCGGCCGTGCAGCCGCCGCGTGCAGCGGCTTCGCCAATGGCGCGGCGCACGCGTTCGGCCATGACCAGGGTCGTCTCCGCATCTGGATGGCGGACGTCGCAAACGGCCTGCGCCCAGTCCGACAGGATGCCGGGTTTGTTTGGCCAGGCGACGAGCCGTGAACCCGTCGCCTTTCCGCCTGTGCCGGCGTGTTCCCAGCCGATATCGTCGACCGCGGTGAGCAGGCGCGCGCCGGCCACCAGCGCGTTCTTGCGCCGCTCCATCGGCCAGGGCCCGGTATGGGCGGTCTCGCCGCGGAATTCGACGAGCATGCCGCAACTGGGGTAGCCGCCGGTGACGACGCCGACCTGCATGCCCTCGCGATCGAGGATCGGGCCCTGTTCGATATGGAACTCGAAATAGGCGTCGAAGGCATGCGGGCTTGCCTCCATCTCGCCGAGATAGCCGATGCGCTGAAGCTCCTGGCCAAGGCTGATTCCGTCGTCATCGGTGCGGCCGCGGGCCCAGTCCAGCGTGTAGGTGCCGGTGAAGCAGCCCGAGCCGATCATCGGCGGGGAGAAGCGGCCGCCCTCCTCATTGGTCCAGTTCACGATCTCCAGCGGGCGGCGCGTGCGATGGTCGAGCGCATCGAGGGTGCGGCAGACCTCGAGCGCACCGAGCACGCCGGCGATGCCGTCGAAGCGGCCGCCATTCACCTGTGTATCGAGATGACTTCCCATCACGACGGGAGGCAGCGTGTCGTCGCTGCCCTGACGGCGGGCGAAGATATTGCCGATTCCGTCGATGCGGACGCTCAGGCCCGCCTGCCGGCACCAGCCAACGAACTCGTCCCGGACCTGCTTGTCAGCGTCCGACAGGGCAAGCCTGGAGAGGCCGCCCGGCCGGCCGGTTCCGATTTCACCCGATCGTTCGATGGTCGTCCAGAAGCGCTCGATGTCGATGCGGGCGGCAGCAGGCGGGCTCATGGTGAACGTCTCTTGCGCAAGGTCGGTGAGCGAGGCCGTGCGCAGGCGAAGAGCCGTCACGGCATCACGGGATGCACCAACTCTGAGCGGCGCGGCACCGTGCTGGCAAATGGATATTCGTCATGGACTTGCCTGGCGTCGCACATTGGTCGTGGTTCTCGCCAAGCCTGGATCATCGGACGGGATACCGTATCCGGTCCGATGATCCAGGCTTCCGTGCTTGCATCGGCTTTCCCTGAAAACCGCAATTCACCTTTCGGGCCGATGCTTTAGCGCTCCAGCCAGAGCGCGGTTCTCGGCGACAGCGACAGGCTGACGGGTGCCGCGACCTCATGCAGGTCTCCGCCCGACTGGAAGGGCAGGTCGACCGAGACCTCGGTTTCGCCGATCGCGACGCCGTAGCGCATGCTCGATCCCAGGAACTCGCGATGCGCGATCCTGCCCGGCAACGCGACCTGCCCGGCATGCGCGGCGCCAGCCGCGCCGAGAGTCGCATGCTGGGGACGAAAGACCAGCTTGGCCCCCGTGGGAACGGCAACGTCGCCGGGGATCGGCAGCTTCGCGCCGCCCTTAACCTCGAAAGCGCGCTCGGTGCCGCTGCCGACAACCTTGCCTTCGAGGATATTGGCCGTGCCAAGGAAATTCGCGACGAAGAGATTGGCCGGACGCTCGTAGAGTTCCATCGGGGTGCCGACCTGCTGGACGATGCCCTCGTTCATCACCGCGATACGGTCGCAGATCGTGTTGGCCTCCTCCTGGTCGTGGGTGACGAAGATCGTCGTCAGGCCGAGGCGCTGCTGCAGGTCGCGCAGCTCGCGCCGCACCTGCACACGCAGCTTGGCGTCGAGATTGGAGAGCGGCTCATCGAGCAGCAGGACCTTCGGTTCGACCGCGACGGTGCGCGCGACCGCGACGCGCTGCTGCTGGCCTCCGGAGAGCTGAGACGGGCGCCTGTCGCCGAGATGGCCGAGCCCGACCAGGTCGAGTGCGATCCCGACGCGCCGCTCGATCTCGGCGCGGGCGACGCCGCGCTCCTCGAGACCGAAGGCGACGTTCTTGCGGACCGTCATATGCGGCCAGAGCGCATAGGACTGAAAGACCATGCCGACATCGCGCTTCCAGGGCGGCAGGGTGGAAATGTCCTGGCCGCCGATCCGGACCTGGCCGGTATCGGCCTGGTTGAAGCCGGCGATGAGACGGAGCAGCGTGGTCTTGCCGCAGCCCGACGGCCCGAGAAAGGCGAAGAATTCACCGGGCCGGATCGCGAGGTTGACGTTCTTCAGCACATGGTTGGTGCCGTAGGAGAGATTGATGCCCTCGATATCGACGGCGACGGCTTTGGTAGCGAGCGGTGCGATGGCGTTCATGATCAGTGGCCCATTCCCTTGGCCTTCTGGCTGCGTTCGATGATGAGATGGGAGAGGAAGGTGCAGGCCGCGACGAGGATGACCGCAACGACGCCGAGTGCCGCGCCAGGCCCGCGTCCGGCGGCGGACTGCATGAAGACATAGAGCCCGTAGGCCAGAGGCGCGTCGGAGTTGGACTGCACCAGCATCAGCGTGGCGGAGAGCTCGACCGCCGCGGTCGAGAAGCTGGTGACGAAGCCGGCGAGAATGCCGCCTGCCATCAGCGGGACGACGACGCGGCGCACGGTCCGGGATTTGGTGGCGCCGAGATTCTCTGCCGCTTCCTCGAGCGAGACGGAGATCTGCTGCAGGGCCGCGTGGCAGGCGCGCAGCGCATAGGGCAGGCGCCGGATCGCGAGCGCCAGCACGATGGTGATCCAGAGCGAGGCGAGCGGCGTGCCGTCCGGCAAGGTGATGCCGTAGAAGGTCCGGAGATAGCCGATGCCGAGCACGACCCCCGGGATCGCCAGCGCCGCCGACGCAGTCCAGTCGAGCCATTCGCGGCCGACGAGCTTCGTGCGCAGCACGAGATAGGCGATGGCGACACCGAGCACGATGTCGATCCCGCCAGCGAGGCTGGCATAGATCAGCGTATTCTTGATGTAGATCGAACTCTCACCGAAGACGCGGGCGTAGTGGGCGACGGTGAAGGCGTCCGGCAGCGGCGAATAGGACCAGATCGTCGCAAAGGAGAGCAGCAGCAGTCCCAGATGCGGCGCGAGCACCAGCGCCAGGATCAGGATGACGACACCGTAGCCGAAAATGGCCTCAGTCGGCGACATCACGCGCTTGGCGAGACCGCCGCCGCCGCGTTGGGTTGTGGCGTAGTCGCGCCCTTTCAGCGCCAGGGCCGACAGCCACATGGCAACGACGGAGGCGACGATCAGGACGACCGCGATGACATAGCCCATCGGGTCGGCAATCCCGATCGAGGTCACGCGCAGATAGGCCTGCGGCGCCAGCATGTCCTTGACGTTGAGCAGGAGCGGCGTCGCCAGATCGTCGAAGACCTTGACGAAGACCAGCGAGGCGCCGGCGAGATAGCCCGGCATGGCGAGCGGGAAGACGATGCGGCGGAACAGGCGGAAGCCGGAGGAACCGAGATTCTGCGCCGCCTCTTCCATCGCCCGGTCGATATTGCGTAGCGCCGCCGAGAGATTGATCAGGATGAACGGGAAATAATGGACCGACTGGACGAAAATGACGCCGTTCAGCCCTTCCATGAAGCCGATCTTGAAGCCGAACCAATCATCCAGCAGCAGGTTGATCGAGCCGTTGCGGCCGAAGAAGAGCTGCATCGCGACCGCGCCGACGAAGGGCGGCATGATCAGGGGCAGGAAACCCAGTGTCTGGACGATCGCAGCGCCGCGGAAGACGAAGCGCGTCGTCAGATAGGCGAGCGGCAGTGCGAAGACCGACGCCCAGACCACCGACATGGCCGAGACATAGACCGAGTTCCAGAACGAGCGGATGAACAGCTCGGTGCGGAAGAAGTCGTAGAAATTGATCAGCGTGAAGCTGTTCGTGCCCTTCTCGGTGAAGGCGACATAGATCACCGTTGCCACCGGCAGCACGAGGAAGAACAGCAGGAAGGCTGCAATGGCCAGCGCGAGCGCGATCTGGCCAGGCGTCGCCGACATGCGTTTGGGGCGCGAGAGCGCGGGGACGGCGGTCATGGGGAGTTCCCGAAAGAGGCTCGATCGATGAAGCCTGCACCGTCATTCCAGGAGACCGCTCGGATGTCCGGGATCCAGGCCTGAGTCTCCGCTGGGAGTTCGGCATGGATCCCGGCCCTGTACTCCGCTGCAGGCCGGGATGACGGCAGTGGCGACGGCTCAGCGCGCGAGCTTGAGCGCTTCCTCGGCCTTGGTCTTGGCCTTGGCGTAGTTCTCGCGGGCGGCATTGGCCCACTGGCTCTCGAGCTCCGCCTGCCTTGCGCCCTTCTCCTTGCCGCCGGTGAAGGCGCCGCGGAGCTCTGCGCTTGCTGCCTGCGCTTCGTTGACCGGCATGGAGGCGATCAGGTTACGCGCTTCATCGGCCGCAGCCTTGGCCTGGGCGTTGGGCTTCTTGGCCAGCGCGGCGTCGACCTCGTGCAGCGTCTTGGTGACTCCCTTCAGCGCATCGAGCTGGAAGGAGATCAGCTGGTCGAACAGGGTGTCGACGACAGCGGTTCGGGCTTCGGACTTGTCGACGTCGAAGCCGATCATCTTCTGGAAACGCGGATCGGTGAAGGGGTTGGGATAGTCGGCGCCGGCCTTGGCATAGACGGCCGGATTGACGGGCAGGCGGCGGATGCCGGGATCGAGCAGGACCTCCTGGCCGGCCGGCGAGAGCAGGAACTCGACAAAGGCCTCGGCCGCCGCCTTGTTCGGCGGGTTCGCGATGATGCCGACATTGGCCGGCACGACGGTGGTCACGGTCGGATAGACGAACTTGACCGGGAAGCCGGACGCCTGGGCCGAGAAGGCGAAGAAGTCGATGACGATGCCGACGCCGACCTGTCCGGAGTTCACCGCCTCCGGCACACCAAACGAACGTTCCGTGATCGAGCGGAAATTGCCCGACATCTCCTTGAGCGTGCGCCAGCCCTTCTCCCAGCCTTCGCCCTGAAGGATGGTCTCGACGGTCAGGTGCGTGGTGCCGGAACGGGCCGGCGAGGCGATCGAGACATGGTCGTAGAAGGCCGGCTTGGCGAGATCCTGCCAGTCCTTCGGCTCGGGCAGCTTGTTGGCCTTGGCGTAGCGATCATTCCACATGATGCCGTAGCCCGATGCCGCGAAGCCGAAATAGAAGCCCTGCGGATCATTGATCGGGTAGGAGCCGATCTTCTCGGGGATGCCGGCCGCCTTGGGCTTGTAGGGCGTCAGCAGCTTCTTGCCCTTGAGGACTTCAAAAGCGTCAGGAGCCGAGGCCCAGAAGAGATCGACCTGGTTGTTGGCCTTGGTCTCCTCGACATATTTCACGCCGGCATTGGTGTTGCGGTTCTGAACCTCGAGCGTGACGCCGGGAGCGGCCTTCTCGAAGGCCTTCTTGATCGGGTCGGTCACGTCCTTGGAGAAGGAGGTGACGACGGTGACCTTGCCGGCCGGAGCCTGGGCGAGGGCGATGGTTGTGAATGACGTGCTGAGCGACAGGCCGAGGGCGGTCGCGAGTGCGACCCTGCGATTGACCATGATTTCCTCCAAGACAGTTTCTGCTCACCCGGCGTCGAGGCCGATGAACATCTGTCAGCAACGACGGTGCCAATCGGGCGTCGTATTGATTCTGTTGAGGAAATTCTGGTTTCGGGGCGGAGTCTGCGATCTCTGCGGGTCGTTGTGGTAACCGTCGCGCCGAGAGGATGGGTCAGGACGGTAACATCGCGACGTCAGTCGGGAAGCGCTGCCGCGCCACTCAATCCGTAGCGGCGCATCTTGAGGTAGAGGGTTTTGCGGGTGATGCCGAGGGCGGCTGCTGTGACGCCGATCCGCCCGCCATGGCGTTTCAACGCCGCTCCTATCACCTCGGCTTCGGCGAGCGCGATCTGCTCTTCCAGCGTCAGTTCGGCGCTCGATGGTCCGGGGGTGGTCACGGGATCATCGAAATCCTCGTCCATCCCGAGCAGACTGCGTTCGGCGGCGTTGCGCAATTCGCGGACATTGCCGGGCCAGTCCTGTCGCGACAGACGCTGCAGCAGATCGCGGCCGAGCGGCGGGGCGGAACGGCCGACGCGGGCGGCAGCCAGCCCGAGGAAATGCTCGAACAGCAGCGGAATGTCTTCGCGCCGATCACGCAAGGGCGGCAGGCGCAGCGTCACGACATTGAGGCGATAGACCAGGTCCTCGCGAAACCCACCGGTCTTTGCCAATGCTGCGAGGTCAGCCTTAGTTGCCGCGACGATACGGATATCGACCGCGATCTCGCGGTTTGAGCCGAGGCGTTCGATGCGCCGCTCCTGGAGCGCGCGCAGCAGCCGGACCTGCGCGGCCACCGGCATCGACTCGATCTCGTCGAGAAAGAGCGTGCCGCCGCTGGCATGCTCGATTTTGCCGATGCGCCGCTCGCGGGCGCCGGTGAACGCGCCGGCCTCATGGCCGAAAAGCTCGCTCTCGATCATGGTTTCGGGAATGGCGCCGCAGTTCACCGCGACGAAGCGGCCGCTGCGGCGCTTGCCGAGATCGTGCAGCGCGCGGGCGGCGACCTCCTTGCCCGTCCCCGTTTCCCCGAACAGCAGCACGTCGGTATCGGCGTCGGCCATGAGGGTCAGGCGCTGACGCAAACGAACGATCGCCGGCGAGGCGCCGACAAGCCGTGCGACCCACGGGTCGTCGGGGGTGGCTCTTGCACGCAGCAGCCGATTCTCGATGATCAATCGGCGATAATCGCTTGCCCGGCGGACGGTCTCGGTGAGCAGCACGGGATCGGCCGGCTTCTCGACGAAATCCCAGGCGCCGTCGCGGATCGCCTTTACCGCCATGGGGACGTCGGCATGGCCGGTGACGAGCACCACCGGAATTTCGGGATCAATTGCCCGGACTGCCGCAAGCAGGCCAAAGCCGTCGCGGCCGGGCATCCGGACATCGCTGACCAGAACGACCGGGCTGTCGCGGGTCAGCAAGGGGAGGGCTGCGTCGGCCGAGCGCTTTGCCGCGACCTCGAAGCCTTCGAGCTCCAAGGTCAGCCGGCAGGCCTCGAGAACCTCGGCATCGTCGTCGACGAGAACAATCCTTGGCGCATTCATGCGTCAATTTCCATGGCAGCCATTACGCGGTTCGGCAGGGCTTCGAGCATAATCAGAAAACGCGTGCCGGCGGGACCGGAACTGGCGACGGCGAGCGTGCCGCCAAGGTCCTTGATGATGTTGTAGGAGAGCGAAAGGCCGAGGCCGAGCCCCGAACCGACCGGCTTGGTCGTGAAGAACGGGTCGAAGATTCGCTCCAGATGCGCGCGGTCGATGCCAGGCCCGTTATCCTCGACCCAGATCTCGACGGCCTTGCCACGTTGGGACGCGCCGATCGCGAGCGTCGGGTCTGGCCGGCCCGCGATGGCATCGAGGGCATTGGCGATGAGGTTGACCAGGACCTGCTCCAGCCGGATTTCCTCGGCGCGGACATAGAGCCTTTCGGCGGGCCTGTCCTGCTTCAGCGTCACCTGCCCGGCATCGAGGCGCGGACCGAAGAGCGACAGCGCCGTCTCGACCACACCGCCGACCTCGACGGGAGAAAGCGTCACGCCCGGCTTGCGGGCGAAGCGCCTGAGGTGAGCAATCAACTCGGCGGCGCGGGTTGTCAGAGCCTGGATGCGCATGATGGCGTGGCGGGCCTCATCGGGCCGCTCGCGCTCCAGCAGCAGCACGCCGTTATGGGCGTGGGAGCGAATCGCTGCCAGCGGCTGGTTGAGTTCGTGGCTGAGGCCGGCCGCCATCTGGCCGAGCGCGGCGAGCTTGGCCGCCTGGATCAGGTCGTCGCGGGTCTGGCGGAAGACGGCGAGTGCCCGGGCGAGGTCGCCGAGCTCGTCATTGCCGGCGTGGGGCAGCACGGCCGAGGATTGCCCGCTGGCGATGCTGGTTGCGGCCTCGGTCAGCACGCGCAGCCGCGCGACGAGATTGCGGCGGACATAGAACCAGCCGATCAGAAGGGCTCCGATCAGCGAGGCGGCCGCGATCGCCAGGAGCAGGTTGCGGCCGAGCCTGATCGCCGCGGCGGAACGCTCGGCTGCGGCCTTCGCGGTTGCCTCCGTTCTCTGAACCTCCTGGGAGACCAGGGTGCCGAGCTCGCTGACCAGCCGGCGGCTTTCCGTGATCAGGCGTTGTGCGTCGGACTGGGCTGCCAGCTCGGCGCGCTTGATCGCGGGCAGTCCGGTGCCGGCATCGGCAAGTCCGATCAGTCGCTGGGCGATCTGCCTGACGGTAATGGTATCGGGCCAGCCGTTCAGTGCCCTGGCCTCGATTTCGAGCTGGTCGACCGCCTCGCCAATGACGTGGCCGGTCTGCTCCATATCCTCGCGGGTGCGGACCGCGCCGAGCCGCCCATAGAGGCCGACGATCAGGTTCGCCTGGGCATTCAGCGTCATCAACGCCGCGCTCTTGCGGGTCTCCTCGCGAATGGCATTCGGCTTGGCCGCGCCTGATGCTTCGGTCCCGGCCTGGCCCAGCGCGGTCTCGATATTGAAGCGGGCATCGTCGGTAAGCGGCTCGATTTCGTCGAGAAGATCGGCCTGGAGCCAGCGCAGCTCCTCGCCGATGGCACGGTTGCGCTCGCCAAGCGGAAAGCGCCGCTCAGAGACTGCATCAATGGCCTTGAGATTGCTGCGGATCTCGGTCGCAACTGCGGCCAGGGCGGGCGAGGCGAACCCGCCCTCGGCCCGTTCGGCCAGAACCCGGTCGAGCTCATCCAGCCGTTCGCCGACAAGCCGTCGGCTGCGTTCATAGGCGTCGCGCCGCTCGGCATTGGCAAGCTCGGGCATGCTGGCGATGACGCGCGCGCTGGCTTCGGCGAGCCTCGCCGAAGAGGCAAGGCCCGGCAGATGATCGCGCGCGATGGCCGCGAGCTCCGTGCTCAGCCGTTCATAGGAGATGACGCCGACGATACCCGCGCCGACAGCAAACAGACCGACGCCGAGGAAAGCGGCGATCAGGCGTTCGCCGATGCCGAAACGTCGGCCGCGCCAGAGGTGCCTCATGGCAGCCCTCCAGTCAGTCCGTCATCAGAGTTGGTCCAGCCCGCGGCGGTGAGCCGCTCGGCAGCCTGCCGCAACCTGACGGCGGCGTCCGCAGCTTGGGTTGCGATCGCGCTGCGGATTTCGGCTTCGATTCGGGCCTGTGCCTCGGGTACGGCCAGTCCGCGAGGTACGCGCACAAGATCGGAAAAGCGTTTGGGCTGGGCGAGGTCGGAGGCGGCGATGGGCGGGCGTATCAGCGCTCCGCGCGCTTCGGTCAGGAGGCGGGCCGCCTGCTGGTCGGGATAGGCAAGAAGCGCGGCCTCCATCCCCTGCAGGCTGCGCCAGAGCCGGGCATGCTCAGCGCGGCGGAAGGTGATCCACTCGTCGAAGATGATGTTAACCAGTTCGTAGCGACCGGCCGACAGCCCGGCATCGAAGCGTGTCCGGTTGAAGAGGCCGGACACGTCCGAAAGATGCGGCGGCGCCTCGTCGGGACCATAGGCAGCCGGTGAGACCGCAAGCCGGCCGATCCGCGGCTCGCGCAGCAGTTTCTGGCCCTCGGGCGAGAGCACGAAGTCGATGAAGAGCTCGGCTTCCTTCGGATTGGGGGAGGTTGCCAGCCGCGCGATGCTGGCTGGTGCGAACAGCGTCTCCTCCGGCAGCAGGAAGCGGCTGGTTTCGCCCTCCGCGCCGACGGTTTCCGCCAGGAAATCGATCGAGATGCCGATGCCGAAGCGGCCACGTGCGACACCTGCCGTCACGCCGAAGCTGCGCGCCGTGATGGTCGCCAGATTGCCGCCGATCTCGGACCAGAGCGCCCAGCCGCGCTCCCAGCCGAGCGATTGAAGCAGGGCTTCGACCATCAGGTGCGTCGTGCCGGAGCGGGCCGGCGAGGTCAGCCCGATATGGCCGGCATAGGCGGGAGCGGCAAGGTCGGCCCAGTTGCGCGGCACCGGCAGCCCACGCGCCGCGAGATAGGACGGGTTGTAGACCAGCCCGTAGCCCGAGACGGCAAAGCCGAGATAGTGCCCATCGGGATCGTTGATGGGGTAACCCGCGATGCTTTCGGGGGAGCCGGTCGGCCGGGCCTGCAGCGGTGCCAGCAGTTTGCCCTGTTTCAGCAATTCGAAGGCGTCGGGGGCTGAAGCCCAGAACAGATCGGCCTCCTGACGCTGCTGTGTCCGAATGTCCGCGACGGCTGCGGTGGTCTTGCGCTGCACGACCTCGACCGCGATGTCCGGGTGTCGATTGCGAAAGGCGGCCCGGAACGGCTCGAAGAAAGAAGGTGGGAACGAGGTGATGATCTGAACGCGGCGAGCTTCCGCCGGGCCGGCGGCAAGCCAGGTCAAGGCCGCAAGGGCAAGGCAGAGACGTCCCGCGCGTCGGATCATGAATCTGTCATATAGCCGGCAATTCGACCCGCATAGATCGACGGGTGGACCTTGGCCCGTGCCGACCCTAAACATCGCTCGGCGCAGCAACGGGAGGTGCGATTGAGCGGGACGAATCTGATCGAGAGCCTGGCGGGCCTGAAGGCGGGCTCGCAGCTTGCGGATGCCGTATCCGAGCGCTCCGGGATCATGGAGATGAGCCAGGCCAGCCATGATGCGGTCCTGTTGCCACGCGAGCCGGGCGGCCTGAGCCATGCCGAGCGTGCGGCGCTGGCGGTCAGAATGGCCCGATGGAACGGGGATTCCGGGCTGGCCGCTCACTACCGGGAACTGCTCGGCCAAGCCGGCGAGACCTCCGTGCTGGCCGCGGTTGCTTCGGGCGCTGCCCTTGAGGTGCTCGACGCGGATGCGCGGCTGATCGCCATCACGCGTCATGTCGATATCCTGACGAAGACCGTCAAGGACGCAACGCGGGCGGATATCGAGGCGCTCAAGGCGGCAGGTCTCGCGGAGCCCGACATCGTCCGGCTCGCCGAATTGGCTGCCTTCGTCAATTACCAGGTCCGCGTCATTGCCGGCCTGCGGCTGCTGGAGGAGGTCCTGTGAGCGTCCCGGTCCACGAATTCACGGTCGAGGTGCCGCGCTGGGCGCCCTATGTCACCCCGGTTGCGCTCGAGGATGCGACCCCGGAGCAGCTCGATGCGCTGCAGATCACGCCGTCGAACAAGAAGGTTTCGGCCTATGTCCTGACGCTCGCGCATGATCCCGAATCGTTGAAGGTGCGCTCGCCGCTCTTTAACGCCATCATGTATGGCAAGGGCGGGTTGTCCTCGGCCGAACGAGAGCTTGGCGCGGTCGGCGCCTCGATCGTCAATCGCTGCGTCTATTGCGCGGCGGTGCATGCATCGCGCTTCAACCAGCTGACGAAGCGGACCGACGTGATCGAAGCGATCTTCGCGGATGGCGTCGATGCCGAGCTTGAGGAACACCAGCAGGCGATCTTCGATTTCGCGGTCAGGCTCTCGAGGACGCCGTCCGAGGCGACACCGACGGATATTGCCGCGTTGCGCGATCTTGGACTGTCGAAGCTCGAGATCCTCGACCTGATCCTGTCCGCCTCGATCTTCGGTTGGGCCAACCGGTTGATGCATACGCTCGGCGAACCGGTTCGCGACTGAGCCGTCCGCGCAGCAGGGGTAGAAGCGGCTCACGCTTGCGGCTGCCTTCGGACTCTCGGTGCACAGCGTGCACGATCACTATGCCCTGTCCTTCGGCGTCGTGCCCGGCCCTGTCGGCGAGATGGCCGGCGCAGTCTACGCAATGCGCCCGGAGCTGATGGGGCCGAAGACGCTCGATACCCGCTTCATCACCGAGGACGTGCCTTTCAGGCTCGTTCCGCTCGAACTGCTCGGCGCCGTCACGGGCCTGCCAGTGCCGTTGCATCAGGCCGGCATCGCGTTGTTCAATGCGGTCTGTGCGCGGGATTTCAGGGCGGAGAACGATCTTCTGCCCCTACTGAATCTGGGCAGCCTGGACGCCGCCGGGCTGCATCGGCGGTCACGCGACGGCTGAGGCCGGGCCGAACCTCTGCTGACAGGCGCTGACAAGCCGTTTGGCCACGATACTGCGATACAGGGACGCGACACTGTCTGAAAACGGGTGGCCTGAATGCCCGTTTGCGACAAGAATGCCCCCAGCCAGCTTGAACGAGGAACCGTCATGTCCGCAGCAGCAAAGGGCGCCATCAGGATCGGCATCGGAGGCTGGGTTTTCGAGCCTTGGCGCGGCAGCTTCTACCCGGACGGTCTCTCGCAGAAGCGCGAGCTCGAATATGCCAGCAGCAAGCTGAGTTCGATCGAGATCAACGGCACCTATTACGGTTCGCAGAAGCCCGAGAGCTTCGCCAAATGGCGCGAGGAGACGCCAGATGGCTTCGTCTTCTCGTTGAAGGGGTCACGCTACATCACCAACCGCCGGGTGCTCGCGGAAGCTGGCCCCTCGATCGAGAAATTCATCACGGGCGGCGTGCTGGAGCTCAAGGAGAAGCTCGGCCCGATCAACTGGCAGTTCATGCCGACCAAGGCTTTCGACCCGGTGGATTTCGAGGCTTTCCTGAAGCTGCTGCCGAAATCCGTCGAAGGCCGCGCGCTCCGCCACGCCGTCGAGGTTCGCCATGACAGTTTTCGCTCCCCGGACTTCGTCGCGCTGCTGCGCGAATACGGCGTTGCGGTCGTCACCGCAGCGGATTCCAAATACACGCAGATTGCCGATCCGACGGCGCCTTTCGTCTATAGCCGCATCATGGGCACGCAGGAGGCCGAACCAAACGGCTATTCGGCCGGGGACCTCGACGCCTGGGCCGAGCGCGCCCGTCGCTGGGCGGAAGGTGAGGTGCCGAAGGATCTCGAGACAGTCGCGACGCCCGCGGGAGCGCAGGGCGGTCGCGATGTCTTTTTGTATGTCATCAGCGGTGACAAGATCCGCAACCCGGCTGCCGCAATGGCCTTGATCGAGCGGGTCGGCGGCAAAGGCTGAGGCCCGTCAGGCCAGCTCCTGGCAAACATCGACCCATTCGGCCTTGGTCAGCTCCACCATCCGTTGCGGGCTGATGCGGAGCGCGCTCTGCGTGGATCCGGCAGCCGGCACCACCTCGTCGAAGGCCTTCAATGTGATGTCGCAATAGACCGGCAGCGGGGAGGCAAGCCCGAATGGGCAGACGCCCCCGACCGGATGGCCGGTGATCTCGCTGACTTCGCCGGCATCGAGCATGCGAGGCTTGCCGCCAAAGGCCGCCTTGGCCTTGCGGTTGTCCAGCCGTGCGTCACCGCGCGCGACGACCAGTACGACCCGCTCGCCGATCCGGAGCGAGAGCGTCTTGGCGATCTGCGCGGGTTCGACGCCATGAGCCGCCGCGGCCAGAGGGACCGTCGCGCTGCTCTCCGCAGTCTCGATGATGGCGATGTCCGGCGCGTGCTTCGCGAAGAACGAGCGAACCGATTCGAGACTCATGCCGAGGCCTTTCCAAAAAACCAGCGCAGCAGCAGCGCGATCGCCATCGGCACGCCGAAGACGATGAGCAGGATGGGAGCCTCCTCGATAAACGTGTAGCCGGCGCGGGTTACGCCGACGACGAGATTGATCAGCGAGACCGCGAGCCAGAGTGGAATGAACAGTTTGACCGCATAGGCGATCGGGTGCGCGCCGCTGCGGTTCAACCGCGGCGCGAGGAACAGCAGGAGGCCGAGCAGCGCAAAGCCGGCCGAGAGCATCTTCATCGTATGCATGCGTCAGGCCTCCTTCGGCCGGAGCGAGAGCGTTTCCCAGGCCGCGACCAGGACGAGGATGAGCGTCGCACCGAAGCTCAGAGCGAGCGGCGGCAGGACCGCGGCCGTCGGAGCCCAGAGAGCAAGCAGCCCGAGCCCGACGAGATGCGACAGCGGATACCATCCCGCGGTGGCCTTCTTGAAGAGCAGATTTCCGATCACGTAGAAGATCGGCCCGGCGATGACGGCGGTCGCTACCTTGAGCTCGGTATGGCCGGTCGGGTGCGCCAGCACGAACTCGTCGCCGACGGCAACCAGGATGATCCCGGCGACGAGGGGTAGCGGGATAAAGGTATAGGCGCTGCGAGCCAGCGAGCCCGGATCTTCCGCCGTGGAGATGCGCTGGCTGCCGCGCTCGGCGCCGACATGAAAATACAACCACCACATCGCGACGGAGCTGAGAAAGGCATTGCCGAAGGCGAGCGCGTTGGGCAGCGTCGCTGCCAGCTTCGATGCGGTGGCGCCCGTCACCAGCACGGATTCGCCGAGCGCGATGATGATGAAGAGCGCACATCGTTCGGCGAGATGCGCGCCTTCGATATCCCATTCGGCGGTGCTGGAGCGGCCGAGGCCCGGCACCCTGAAGCCGATCCAGGGCGCGCCATATTCAAGCGCAAGCGCGAGCGCCCAAAAGCCGAAACGAAGACCGCCATCGGCCAGTCCGCCGCTGATCCAGAACACGCCGGACAGCGCGAACCAGAGGCAGATCCGTTGGAAGTTCCGGTAATTGGCCGGGCTGCGGCCCCTCAGGCTGAGCAGCGTGAAGATGCTGCGTCCGAGCTGCATCGCGACATAGGCGCAGGCGAAGACCAGGCCGCGATCCTCGAATGCGCCCGGTAGCGAGGTCGTGAGCGCCAGGCCGATGAACATCAGCACGAACAGCATCAGGCGTACCGACGTCGAGTCGGGATCGAGCCAGTTGGTCACCCAACTCGTGCAGACCCAGGCCCACCAGACTGCGCCGAGCAGCAGGGCGGCCTGGGCGAGCCCGAGCAGCGAGAAATGCTCCAGCAATGTGTGCGAGATCTGCGTGATCGCGAAGACGAAGACGAGGTCGAAGAACAGCTCGACGAAGCTGACCTTGGCGTGTTCGTGTGCGACGCGCGTCCGCAGGGGCGTTCGCCGCTGATGTGTCTGCGTCATGCCGGCCTCGCTCGCGACGCCGGCAGAATAGGACCAAGCCGCGCCCGTGGTCGAGAGCGGCCCTTGCGGCCGTTCGCGCCTCAGTGGCGGAAATGGCGATGGCCGGTGAAGACCATGGCGAGGCCAGCCTCGTCAGCCGCCTTGATCACCTCGTCGTCGCGCATCGAGCCGCCGGGCTGGATCACCGCAGTGGCGCCGGCCTCGGCCGCGGCAAGCAGGCCGTCGGCGAAGGGGAAGAAGGCGTCGGAGGCCACCACCGAGCCCTTGGCCAGGCTCTCGGCAACGCCCGCGGCCTTCGCGGCCTCGCTCGCCTTCCAGGCGGCGATGCGCGAGGAATCGACGCGGCTCATCTGGCCCGCGCCGATGCCGACGGTTGCCTGCGCCTTCACGTAGACGATGGCGTTCGACTTGACGTGCTTGGCAACGCGGAAAGCGAAGCGAAGATCGGCAAGCTCGGCCTCGCTCGGCGCGCGCTTGGTCACGACCCGAAGTTCCATGTCGTCGACGACGGCGTTGTCACGGGCCTGCGCGAGAAATCCGCCGGAAACTGTGCGCAGCGCCAGCCCGCCGCCGCGCGGATCGGGCAGGCCGCCGGTCAGCAGCAGCCGCAGGTTCTTCTTGGCGGCAATCATCGCGATCGCCTCGTCATCGGCTTCGGGCGCGATGATCACTTCAGTGAAGACCTCGACGATCTTCTTCGCGGCCTGAGCATCGAGCTTGCGGTTGAGCGCGACGATGCCGCCGAAGGCCGAGACCGGGTCGCAGGCCAGCGCCTTCTCATAGGCTTCGAGCAGCGAGCTGCCGCTGGCGACGCCGCAGGGATTGGCGTGCTTGACGATGACGCAGGCAGCCGAGACTGCAGGGTCGAACTCGGCGACGCATTCGAAGGCGGCGTCCGTGTCGTTGATGTTGTTGTAGGAGAGCTGCTTGCCCTGGACCTGGCGGGCGGTGGCGACGCCGGGACGCTGCTCGGGAGTCCGGTAGAACGCAGCCCATTGATGCGGGTTCTCGCCGTAGCGCAGCGTCTCGGCGAGGCTGCCGCCGAGGGCGCGGTAAGCCGGAGATGTCTCGGCCAGCTCATTGGCGAACCAGTTCGAGATCGCCGCGTCGTAGGCGGCGGTGCGGGCATAAGCCTTCTGGGCGAGCTTGCGGCGCAGCGTCAGCGTGGTCGCACCCTTCTGGCTCTCGAGTTCCCCGAGCACGGCGGCATAATCCGAAGCATCCACCACGACGGCGACGTCGTTGTGGTTCTTGGCGGCGGCACGGATCATCGCCGGGCCGCCGATATCGATGTTCTCGATGCAGTCGTCATAGGAACGGCCGGCGGCGACGGTCGCCTCGAACGGATAGAGATTGACGACGAGCAGGTCGATCGGCGCGATACCGTGGCCGAGCATCGAGGCCTGATGCTCCGGATGCGAGCGGATGGCGAGAAGGCCGCCATGCACCTTGGGGTGCAGCGTCTTGACGCGACCGTCCATCATTTCCGGGAAACCGGTGAGATCGGAGACGTCGGTGACAGGCAGGCCGGCCCCGGCGATCGCCTTGGCAGTGCCGCCGGTCGAAACCAGCGCGATGCCGAGACGGTGAAGGGCGCGCGCGAATTCAATCAGCCCTGTCTTGTCGGAGACGGAAAGAAGGGCGCGTTCGACGCGGCGAAGCTCAGTCGGCATCGGGACAATCCGGTGTGCAGTGCAATGAAGGCAGCTTGGCGGGGGCCCTATCATGCTGGGCCCCGGATGCAAAGTGCGGTGCCCGAAGCCCTGTCCGCCGTCAAAGCAGCAGTTGTGCCTCGGGTCCGCCTCGTTCGTGCGGCCGCGTGGCTCGGGGTGCCGTTCCGACGCGGGTCAGTTGCCAGGTGACTTGCGGCGTCACGGCAGCATCGAAGTGGATCGCCAGCTGTTCGGTTCGCCGCTTGCCGTCGGCCGCGGCGAGAAAGATGCTTTCTTCGATCGTGACCACGAGGCCGGAGGCCTCGAACTCCCAGACTTCGCCAGAGGGCAGTGCGAGCAAGGCGCTTTCGCCCTCGCGGATCAGGCTGGCACGAATGCCGGGGTGCAAGTGGAAGCGCGCCACGGCCGGCAGCGCTTCCGTTTCCTTGGGCAGGGCAATCTCGTCTTCGCCGGTCAGCGTCGTGCCGTCATTGCTGAGCAGCAGCCGGCGGGTGTGCAGCGCGCCGAGAGTGCGGCGATAGCCGTCGTGGCTCGCGACCCATTCATGGCCAGCCTCGCTGTCCTGCCGCGCGACCCGCACGTCGGAGGGGCCGGCGGTGATGCGGTGCTCGCCGAGCACGAGGCCGAAGGAGGCGCTGGAGCGCTCCGCCAGAATCACCGTGGAATGGGCTGCGGTGCTGCGCGCGGCCAGCCGAAGCTCGGGAGGCCCGAAACGGCTGGCACCGCAATTGACGACGATGCGCTGGCTGCCGCTGGAGAACTCGAAGGACAGGCAGCCTGCATGGGCTTCGACCGAGTTGGCCCCACGGGGCGCCGCACCGGCATCGACCACCACGGTGCTGCGGCCGGCGCCGAGCCGGTCATAGCCGGAATAGGCGGCATGTTCGATCGGGCGGGCACGCGCGTCGTCATAGGCCGCGAGCGTCGCCATCAGATCAGGCGGGGTAATGCCCATGCCGTTGAAAAGGGCGAGCGAACCATCGCCATGCCGGAACAGCCGCAGATGCGGCATCATCCGCTCGATCGCCATGAGCACGCTTCGCGGCGGCTCGAGCCCGCGCGCGACAAAAGTCTCGCGCAGGGGCAGGAGATCGAGCAGCAACTCGATGATCAGCCCCGGATTACGGCTGAGATGGCCGCCATCGGGCAGGATCTGGACGTCGAGCTCGTCGGACAGGGCGGCCTCGGCGCGTCTCAGCCGGCGCTCCTGGCCGTCGAGACTAATCGCGGCGAAAGTCACCGCGATCAGGCATTGCAGCCGCGCTGCGCCATCGACTGCGCCGGACAGCGCCAGCGTCAGCCGCTCCGTCAGCCGCGCGACATGGCGGATGAAGCGCTCGTAGAAGGCGTGATCTGCGCCCTCGAGCAGGAGCGGCGAATGCGACAGGAAGGAGATCAGTCGACGCGCGGCGACTGCCGGCAGCTTCGCGATCTCACTGCGGTCGTGCCGCCTGTCGATGAACTCATCGACCAGCGCGCGCGCATTGGCGCGGGCGATCGCGGTATCGGCGGCGCGCATATGCCGAAGCCATGAGAAGCCGTACAGAGCCTCGGACCAGCCCTCGCTCGGCGGCAGGCAGTCGAAGGGCGATTCGCCATGGGTTCTCAGCGTGCGTCCGGCAAAGGCATAATACCCGGAATAGATATCGCCGGCCGTGGTCGGATCGGCCGTGCGCAAATCATGCGGAGCAAAGAGCAGACGGGTCGCCTGAACATGGCCGAAAGGCCAGAGCCTGCGCGCGGCGCCGACGAACTGGCCACGCGTACGCCGCGCAGCCCGACCGATCGCCGCCTGGGCAAGCCCCCTACGCTCAGTCCAGCCGTTCAATGCCCCCGCTCACCCCGTCCCGATGCGAATCGTCCCGGAGGACGTGGTCGCGCCCTGCGAATCCCGGCTTCGTCATAGCCTGATCAGACGGCTTGCGTAAAATCCTGTCCATCCGGAGAGCCGCGGAGTTTCGCCGCGCAGCTGATGGGGCAGGGTACGAAGGTCGCCGGCGGCGTTGATCGCCTCAGGAAGACCGCCGATTTCCTCGGGTTTGATCGGCAGGCGCGTAAAGTCCGGGTTCGCGGCGAGGAAGGCGTCGATTTGGTGTTCGCCCTCTTCCGGTTCAAGCGAACAGGTGCAGTAGACCAGGCGGCCGCCGGGGCGCGTCAGGCGCGCTGCCGCGTCGAGGAGCCGGGCCTGGAGCGCGGCAAGCTTGTCGCGATCCTCGGGCGTCTTCGTCCAAGCGACATCGGGATGGCGGCGGATCGTGCCCGTGGCGCTGCAGGGAGCATCGAGCAGTACCGCGTCGAAGGGCTCGGCCTGCCAGTTTGCGGCGTCGGTCGCCAGGATCTCGGCCGTAAGCCCGAGCCGTTCCAGATTGGCGCGCAGGCGGCGCAAGCGCGGCGCCGAACGATCGACTGCGGTCACGGCGGCGCCGGCTGCCGCGAGCTGTGCTGTCTTGCCGCCCGGGGCGGCGCAGAGATCGGCGATGCGTTCGCCCGGCTTGGCCGCTAGCAGCAGCGCCGGCAGTGCCGCAGCGGCGTCCTGCACCCACCATTCGCCTTCCGCAAAACCGGGCAGGCCCGGCACCGGCGAGCGTTCGCGCAGACGTACCGATCCGGTCGGCAGCACGATGCCGCCGAGTTTCTCGGCCCAGCCTGCAGCGTCACCCTTTACGCTCAGATCGAGCGGTGGCTCGTCGGCGTGGCTTGCTGCGATCGCGGCGGCCGTTTCATCGCCATAGGCGTTGCGCCAGCTTTCGGCGAGCCAGGGTGGGGTATCGGCAAAGGGGGCGGAGCTTCCGGTCAGGATGGCGTCGCGCTCACGGGCGAGCCGGCGCAGCAACGCATTGCCCAGCGCGACGTAGCGGGCCGAGCGCGCATCCTCGTGGAGATGGCGGATCGCGAGATCGACAGCGGCGTGATCGGGCACGTCGAGGAACAGGATCTGGGCCGCGGCGGCGACCAGGATTGGCTCGAACGGGCCGGAATTCTTCGGGCTGCCGCGTTCGAGCCGCGCATTGATGGCGTGCTGGATCGTGCCGAGCCGACGGAAGGCGGTGATGGCGATGGCGCGCGCCAATGCCGCATCGGCTGCATCGAGCCCGAAGGCCGGGCTCATGCGCTCATAGGTTTCGTCGAGCGCGGTGCCGGCCTTCAGCACCTCGTCGATCAGGTTTGCCGCAAGGCGGCGCGCCGGCAGACCCGGTGCGTCATCAGCTGGCCGTGCCGGAGCCGGCGCCGGTTTGCGGCGCAAATTGTCCTGTTCAGTCATCTCAGCCCCACGGGCCGGGCTTGTGGGAGCCGTTCCACGGGCTCCGTGCGGCCTGGCTGGTGAAACCGCCGGCATCGCGACCTCGGCCGATACCCATGGCGCGCGCCTGCTCCATCAGGGCGGCGATGCGATTGCCGGTGTCGGGGTGGGTCGAAAACAGAGAATCCATGCCGCGTCCGCTCAGGGGATTGATGATGAACATGTGGGCCGTAGCAGGCTTGGCCTCCGCCGTCTCGTTCGGAATATGCGCGACACCCCCCGCGATCTTGGCAAGCGCGTCGGCGAGCGCGACCGGATTGCCGCAGATTTCGCCGCCGAGCCGGTCCGCCTCGTATTCGCGCGACCGCGAGATCGCCATCTGGATCACCATCGCGGCCATCGGCGCGAGCACCGAAATCAGGATCTGCACCAACAACCCCGGCCGGTTCTCACGCGAGCCGAAGAACATGCCGAAGGTGGTGAGCGAGGAGATCGCGCCGGCCATGGTCGCGGTGATGGTCATCGTCAGGGTGTCGTGATTTTTGATGTGGGCAAGCTCGTGGGCCATCACGCCGGCGAGCTCATCGTAGCTCAGCGTGCGCAGGATGCCGGTGGTCGCGGCGACGGCTGCGTTCTGCGGGTTCCGCCCGGTGGCGAAGGCGTTGGGCTGCTCCTCGTCGATCAGGTAAACCCTCGGCATCGGCATATTGGCGCGCGCGGCGAGGTCGCGCACCATGCCATAGAGCTCGGGCGCGCTGCGCTCGTCGACCTCATGGGCATTGTGGGAGGCGAGCGCGAGCCGGTCCGAATTCCAGTAGCTGTAGAGATTGGTCGCGGCGGCGATGCCGAGCGCGATCAACATGCCGCCCGCGCCGCCGAGCAGATAGCCGACCACGGCGAAGAGCGCGGTGAGGCCGGCCATCAGGATGCCGGTGCGGACGTAGTTCATCTTGGTTCCCTTTGTCTGTTGCAGGCCGGGATGGAGAATTGGCTCTCCCCGAATGCCGATTTCGGCCTTATGTGGTGAAGACCATGCCGATCCCGCAAGAGAGCACTGCGCCGATGCCGAACGACCTTGCCAAGGATCAAGCCGCGGTCCCGACGAGCGAGACCGATCAGACCAAGAGCCTTTCGCCGGCGGCGCAGCGCGCACTGGCCGAAGCACAGGAGCGGCGCGCCGAGATCGACGCCAAGGCGGCGGCGGCAAAGCGTGACAAGGAGCTCAACGGTCGCGGCGGTCTCGACCCGGTGCGCTACGACGACTGGGAAGTGAAGGGAATCGCAAGCGATTTCTGACGGGTGGTTGCCAAGCTCCGCACCTGCCGTCAAACAGGGCGGGACGGGGATGGAACGGCCACGCATGGATCGCGACACCAAACGCCTCGCCGCCTTGCGGCGACTTCTGACCGAGGCGCACCAGAAGCTCGGATTGAAGCTCGGCTTCGCATTATGGGACGGGAGCCGCATCCCGTCCGAGTGGCCCCAGGACGGCCTGGCGATCGCGATCCGAGACTCCGGCGCCGTCGCGGCCCTGCTCCGGAAGCCAAAGCTCGACACGCTGCTGCATCTGCATGTCACCGACCGGATCGCGATCGTGAACGGAACGATCTTCGATCTCGCGGCGGCGCGGCCGGAAGGCAAGGTCGGCCGGCTGGCGCGCGGCATCCCGAAATCGGCGGTGTTCGATGTCGTGCGGCGTTTCGCGTTCGCGCCCGGCGCCGCGCCGCAGGCCGTCGAGCACCTGCAGGGCGACAAGGCGGCCCGCGATGGCGCGCCCGCCACCAACAAGGCCAATATCGCTTATCACTACGACGTTTCGAACGCTTTCTACCGGCTCTTCCTCGATGAGGAGATGGTCTACACCTGTGCTTATTTCACCGAGGATCATACCGATCTCGAGCGGGCGCAGCGCGACAAGCTCGACATGATCTGCCGCAAGCTGCGCCTGCAGCCCGGCGAGAAGTTGCTCGATATCGGTTGCGGCTGGGGCGCGCTGATCTGCCACGCTGCGCAGCACTATGGCGTCGAGGCGCATGGCGTGACGCTTGCCGAGGAGCAGCTCGCGCTGGCTCGCGAGAAGGTCGAGCGACTCGGTCTTCAAGACAAGGTCACGCTGCATCTCAAGGATTTCACTGAGATGGAGGGGGTCTTCGACAAGATCTCCTCGATCGGCATGTTCGAGCATGTCGGCATCCGCAATCACCCGGCCTATTTCCAGGCGGTGAACCGGCTGCTCAAGCCGCGCGGTCTCTACCTGCACCATACGATCTCGCGGCGAGCCAAGAAGACCGAGCGCGCCTTCAACAAGATGCCGGCCGAGTACCGGGCGTTGGTGCGCTATATCTTCCCGGGCGGTGAACTCGACCATCTCGGCATGTCGATCGCCAATCTCGAGCGCCATGGCTTCGAGGTGCATGATGTCGAGGGTTGGCGCGAGCATTACCAGCGCACGACGCGCCTATGGTTCGAGCGGCTGAATGCACGCAAGGCCGAGGCCGAGGCGGAGATCGGTCCCGAGCGGACGCGGATGTGGCTGCTCTATCTGGCTGGCTGTTCGCTCGCCTTCGAGCGCGGTGGCGCGCTGATCAACCAGACGCTGGTCTCGAAGCGGCGCAAGGGACCATCTGGTCTGCCGCTGACGCGCGCCGACCTCTATCGCTGAGCGTGGCGATAAGCGGATAGGCAATATGGCCGGCCTGGAGCCGACCATCTCGTCCCGGACTGAACATGTGATCCAGGGATGCCCGGGTCGTGCCCGGGCATGCGCGCAGGGCGCGTCTACTTCTTCACGAAGAGATCGAGCTTACCGTAGTGCTCAGCGAGCAGGTAATAGAAGGTCAGGCGCGACTTGGTTTTGTCGTCCTTCATGTGCTCGCAGGTTGCCTTGATGGATGCGTCGAGATCGGCGCTCTTGAGACCGAGTTTCTTCTTCAGGAAGTTCTCGCGGACACGCTCCAGTTCGGCCGGATCCGTGCAGGCGACGAAGCGGGTGTCGGGCTTGCCCATGACGAGCGCGTAGGATTTGGACATACCGGCAAAGGCAGCTTCGTTGACGGCCTTCCTGGCGTATTTCTTGACGTCGGCGAGATGATCCATCGATAGCCCCTGTTGGGCTCGGTGCTTCAGGCCCGAGCGCGATTGAAGTCGTGCAGGCAAACGTTAACGCGCTTCTTTGTCGCAGGCGAGAGGTTACGCTAGGCGAGGGTGCCGTTTTTCGGCGAGCTGCCGGGAGCGCTTGCATTGCGTCGGCGAGATGGCGGTCCCCGCTCCGAAATGGGTTGAGCGAGCTGCCTTTCGATGTTGCGATGCAACACCGCCACGGAGCTCGATTCCAGATGAAGCCGACCATTCTGATGGTGCCGCGTCTGCCTGATCGGCTCGTCGCGCGTCTGAACGAACGCTACGCATTGCTTGGCCCGATGGCGCGCTCAGCTCCGGACGCGTTGCCAGAAGGGGCCGGGGAGGCTCAGGCCCTCCTGACCATCGGCAGCCACAAGACGGATGCGGCGTTGATCGACGCCCTGCCGAAGCTGCGGCTGATCGCGTGCTACGGCACGGGCTTCGAGGGGGTCGACAGGCTGCGCGCGAAGGAGCGCGGCATCCTGCTGAGCAATGCCGCCGACAGCAATGCGACAAGCGTCGCGGAATTTGCCATGGGCCTGCTGCTGGCCAGCGCGCGGCAGATCAATAGCGGAGACCGGTTCCTGCGCGCCGGACGATGGCAAGGCAATGCGGTCGCGCGGATGGCGCACGTGCCTGGCCTGGCTGGTCGCAAGCTGGGCATATACGGACTTGGCGCCATCGGTGCCCGCATCGCCAGTCGCGCTGCGGCCTTCGACATGACGATCGGCTACCATAATCGTTCGCCGCGCGCGGACCTGCCCTATCTCTATCACGACAGCCTGCTCGAGCTGGCTCACTGGGCGGACCTGCTGGTCGTTGCCGTCCGTGCCAGTGCCGAAAATCGCTACGCGATCAACGCGGAGGTGCTGAAGGCGCTTGGCCCGCAAGGGCATCTCGTCAATATCTCGCGCGGCATCGCCGTGGATGAGTCGGCGCTGTGCGACGCGCTCGAGACGGGCGTGATCGCGGGCGCGGCGCTCGATGTCTACGAGAACGAGCCGCACGTCTCCGAGCGATTGCGGGCCTGCGAGAATGCGGTGCTGACGCCCCATATCGGCGCCAATGCGGAATCGGCGCAGCATGCCCAGCAGGATTTGCTCATCGGCAATCTCGCGGCCTTCTTCTCCGGAAAGCCATTATTGTCCCCGGTTGCCCTCTAAGGCATCGGCCCGAAAAGTGGATTGCGGTTCTCTGGACAGCCGATGCAATCACATGAGATGATCTAAGGCAGGACCACCACGGGCGTGCCCATGCGGACGCGGGCATAGAGGTCGATCACGTCGGGGTTGTGCATCCGGAAGCAGCCAAAGGAGGCTGCCGTTCCGATCGTGCCCGGCGCGTTGGTGCCGTGGATGGCGTATTCACCACCCGGCCCGAGACCGATGACGCGGGCGCCCATCGGATTGCGCGGCGAGCCACCGGCGATGACGTCGGGGAGGTTCGGCTGGGCGCGCTTGACCTCGGCCGGGGGGCTCCAGGCCGGTTCGACGGCGAGTTCCTCGACATATTTGACGCCGCGCCATTGCTTGCCGGCCTTGCCGACGGCGATCTGGTAGCGGATTGCCTCACCCGGCGCCGTGACAAAATAGAGGCTGCGCTGGCCGGTGCGGATCACGATCGTGCCGGGATAGTAGCGCTGGTCCTGGAACTGGACGAGCTCGCGAGCGAGCGCGGGACGGCCGGCGAAGGCAAGGGCCAGCAGGGACATCGCGCCTGCAAGCAGCAGGTCGATGGGGGCGAGGCGTCTGGTCACGGTTCATCTCCCGCTTCGGGTTCTGCGGGAGATGTGGCGCTGCGACCGTGAACCGGCGGTTGAGCGATATGGTGAAGCCTGGATTCACGATGAATCCGGCGTAAAATCGATCATTCCGATGATTTCGGTCAGGCGTTCAGGACCTTCATCCGATTGAGCGCCTCAGTCACATCTCCGTCCGACAGCGCCAGGCCAAAGCCGAAACGCAGCACGTCGCCGCGATGATCCGTGGCGATGCCGCGCTTCGCCAGTGCCGCCTCCAGCGCGCCGGCTTCGGGCGTGCGGAAGGCCAGGAAATTGCCATGTGCCGAGGGATTGCCAAGGGGCGTGATGAGCTGCGCCGGGGATAGCCAGGGAATCGTCAGCGCATCGAGGCCGGAGAGGAATTGCCGCATCAGGGAGAGGGCGTGCGCGTGGACGTGATGCGCAGCGAGGCCATTGGCCTCTAGCCACGCCAGCACGGCTCGCATGCGATAGAGCCCGCTGGGATCGAACGTGGCGCCGAGGAAGCGGCCGCCATCGGCGGAGTAGCCGACATTGCTGCCGGGCGGAGCCGCGAGCGCGCCGAAGGCTGCAAACCAGCCGGTGTCGCGCGGGCGCGGGCCATAACCCGGCGGGCAGTGCATGAAGCAGCAGCCCTCGCCGGCCATCGCGTATTTATAGCCGCCGGCGATGTAGAAGACGCGGTCCGCTATCGCCGAAAGGTCGGTCGGCAGGGCGAGGTAGCCGTGATAGCCGTCGATCGCGACCAGGGTTTCCTCGGACGCTACAGCGCCGGCAAGTGCTGCGAGATCGCCGGAGGTCGCTCCTGAATTGAACAGGACCTGGCTGACATAGATCAGGTCGTGGCCACCGGCGATGATCGCCGTCCGGAGGCGCTCGTGAAATGTGGCGAAGGGCTCTGCGTTGATTTCGTCGAGCTGGATCAGCCGCTCTTCGGCCAGTCGCGCGAGCTGCCGCCGCGCCGTGTGGAATTCGGCGTTCGTTGTCAGGACGCGAGGGGGGCGGTCGGTTGGCAGGCAGGAGAGCAGGCGACGCAGGAATTCGTGGGTGTTCGGCGCGAAGGCGATGCTCGACGGATCGGGAAGCCTCAGTTCGCGGGCAATTCCGGCCTGAACCGCCGGAATCAGCTCGCCGAAGACGAGGCTCCATTTATGGCCCGCAAGGCGGGCGGCATCGGTCCAAGCCTGTTCCTGTGCCGCGAAACTGACATCGGGCCAGTCGTGATGGCTATGGGCCGCGAGGTTGATCCGCTCCGGCGCCGCGCTCCGGAAACGGCTGAAATGAGCTGTCCAGTCGCCGCGCATCAGGCTGCTCCGTAGCTGAAGCCCATGCGCCGGCGTACCCCCACGGGCAAAGCCGGCAGGTCCCGGGCGGCAAGCAGATAGCTGGAGAGATGGAAGAGGTCGATGAAGATGCGGTGCTTCTCGGCCGTCGCACGTAAGTAGCCCGAGCCCGAGGAGCCGCCGGTGCCGGGCCGGACGCCGATCATGCGCTCGACCATCAGCGCATGGCGCAGGCGCCAGAGCGTCAGGCTCTCGTCGATATCCATCAGGCTTTGCAGCAGCCGGAAGGGCTGCTGGAGCACTGGCATGTCGCGATAGAGCGCGATGAACAGAGCCGCTTCGATCGCGCGCGCCGACATGTGCCAGGTTGTCCCGGCGGCGTCCGGCTCGAACAGGGCCTGGAAGCGGGCGAGCGCCGTTTCGATCGCGGCGGCATCGGCCTGGCGCTGCGCTTCCGGCAAGGATGGGTCGGTGCCGACGCTGCGCGCATCGCGCTGCAGCGCCGCGGTCACGGCGGCACGATAGCTTTCGCGGAAACTGTAGTCGCCCAGTGCGACGAAGGGCGTGCGCGCGAGCCAGGCGTCAAGCTGGGACAGCAGGGACGGCTTATGCGCGGCGTCGAGCCTGGCCCGATCCTCGGGCGCCAGGCGTTCGCGCATGCCCTGATCGTCGATCCGGAGACGGAGTGTATCGGCAAGACCGAGACGGCTCTCGATCAGCCGGAACTGCACGGACTGGAAGCCCGAGGCCGGGGTCAGCAGGTCGCGGAATTCCAGGAAGCCGGCGGGCGTCATCGTCTCCAGCACGTCGAGCTGGCCGACCAGAAGCTTCAGGATCTCATGAATGCGGCCGAGGCCCGCAACGATGCGGCCAAGATTCTCGTCGGCGACCGGGCTCGCCGAGAAATCGAGCTGGATGCGGTCGAGCTCATGCAGGATCTGCTTGAACCAGAGCTCATAGGCCTGATGGACGATGATGAAGAGCATCTCGTCATGCGCCGGAGTGCCGACCTTCGCGCTCTCCAGGGTCTGGCAGGCCAGCAGATCATCGACCTGCAAATAGCTTCCGTAGGACAATCTGCGCGGTGAAGCGGCCATGATCGCGGACCCCGGTTCGGAGCAGTTATTTCAAACTTAAAATAACTGCTCCGGGGGATCAAGCGGCTGCGGTAGGGCGATGCTGCTGGGGCAGGAGGAAGGGCAGGCCGGCGGCCGGCGCGCGGCTGAAGCTGAGGTCGACCTTGAAGACATTGCGCAGCAAGGCGTCGTCCAGCGTCGCTGCAGGGGCTCCCTGGGCGACGATGCGACCGCGGTCCATCACGACGAGGTGGTCCGCATAGGTCACGGCGAGATTGATGTCGTGGAGCACGATCAGAACGGCCACACCGCGGGCCGCAATCGCACGTGCCATGTCGAGCAGGGCGAGCTGATGGCAGAGATCGAGACTGGCGATCGGTTCGTCGAGGAAGAGTGTCTGCCGTGATGCGACGCTGCGGCCGGCCTCGAGCTGGCAGAGCACGCGGGCGAACTGCACGCGCTGCTGCTCGCCACCTGACAAGGTCTGATAGCGCCGTGCAGCGAGTTCGGCGACGCCGGCTGAGGCAAGGCACTCTCCGACGAGGGCTTCGCGGCGCTGACGCGACAAGGCGCGCCCGACACCGTCCACGCCGAGGCGAGCGACCTCGTAGACGCTGAAGGGAAAGGCGAGCCGCGTGTGCTGCGCCATCACGGCGCGCTGGCAGGCCAGGCGCCAGGACGGGATCGCGGAGAGGCGCTCGCCGTCGAGCAGGACCTCACCATTGACAGGCTTCAGCTCGCCGGTGACCAGCTTGAGCAGGGTCGATTTGCCGGCGCCGTTGGGGCCGATCAGGATCGTGGTCTTGCCGGGTTTGAGATCGAGTGAAGCCTCACTGACCAGCGCCCGCCCGCCGGCCACGAAGCTCAGGGACCGACCCGACAGGATCGGCTCGCCATTGATCGGCTCAGACATCGAGACCATCCGCGCGACGCAGCAGGAGCCACAGGAAGAAGGGCGCGCCGAGCGCCGCGGTGACGATGCCGATCGGCAATTCGGCCGGGGCGACGATCAGGCGTGCGACGATGTCGGCGGCGACGAGAAGCGTTGCTCCGCCGAGCGCCGAGAGGGGAAGCAACAGCCGGTGATCGGGGCCGATGGCGAGGCGGATCAGATGCGGCACGACGATGCCGACGAAGCCGATCACGCCGGCCGAGGCGACGCTGGCGCCGACAGCCAGCGCCACCAGCACGATCGCCAACGCCTTGATGCGCTGCACCGGGATGCCGAGATGATAGGCTTCCGCCTCTCCAAGCATCAAGGCGTTCAGCCCGCGGGCCAGCAGGGGCACCGCCAGCAGCAGCGGCAAGACGATGGGCGCGATGACCACGAGCTTTGTCCAGCTCGCTCCGCCAAGGCTGCCGAGCGACCAGAAGGTCAGGTCGCGCAGCTGTCGGTCGTCGGAAATGAAGGCGAGGACGCCGGTGAGCGCGCCCGCCAACGCGCCGAGCGCGACCCCGGCGAGCAACATGGTTGCGACCGAAGTCCGACCCTGGCGGGTCGCAATCAGATAGAGGGTCAGCGTCGAGATCAGGCCGCCGCAGAAGGCGCCGAATGGGAGGGCTGCAAAGGGCAGCTTCATCGTCAAACCGGCGAGGAGCCGGTCACCGAGCACGATCGTCGCGGCCGCCGCTAGGCCGGAGCCGGCGGAGACGCCGACGAGCCCGGGATCCGCGAGGGGATTACGGAAGAGCCCTTGCATCAGAGCTCCCGAAATCGCGAGTGCGGCGCCAACGAGGGCGCCGAGCAGCACGCGCGGCAGGCGGATATTGAGGACGACGAGCGCGTCGCGCCCTTCCAGCAGGGCGGTCTCGCCTGTCAGCCTGGCCCAGAGGATCTCGGCGACCCGGCCAGGCGGAATCGAGAACGCGCCTTGCCCAACGGCCATGATCATCAACAGGCCGCAGAGCAGGACAAGGCCGGCAACGACCAGAGCGGCCTGCCGCCTTTGTCCGGCCGCGAAGCTGACGAGCGCGCTCATCGCGCCGGTCGGACGGACGGCGAGCGTCATGGCGCGGCGGCGGTTTTGAGCGGCGGAATCGCGGCCTCGGGATAGAGCGCTGCCATCAGGTCGCGGGCTGCCGCCGGTGTGCGCGGCCCGAAGCCGAGCAGGTAGAGGCCATCCATCCTGACGAGCGCCATCTTCGCTGCGGCCGGGGTCTGCGAGAAGGTCGGCATGGCGAACACCTCTTCCGGCGATGCATTATGACTGCTGCTGTTGCGCATCATCAGGATCACGTCGGGCGCCGCGGCGATGATGGCCTCGTCGTTCAGGGGCTTGAAGCCCTCGACCGCAGTCGCGGCGTTGACGCCGCCAGCCATCTGGATGATCGCATCGGCGGAGCTGTTGCGGCCGCCGACCAGCACGCGACCGTTCTGGAGCGACAGGACGAAGAGCACGCGCTTCTTGGCCGGCAGGCCGGAACGTAGCGTCAGAAGTTCATCGAAACGCAGCTTCGTCTGCTGTGCGAGGCGAGCGGCGGGTTCGGCTGCACCAGCCACGGCGCCAATCGCCTGGATCTTGGTGACGACACCATCAGGCGAGTTGTCTTCCGGGATGCTGGCGAGGCGCAGCCCGGCTTCGTTGAGCAAAGAGACCGCACCGGGTGGCCCGGCGCCTTCGAGGGCAATGACCAGCGAGGGCTTGAGGGAGAGCACGCCTTCGGCCGAAAGCGCACGGACATAGCCGACGCTCGCCTTGTCGCGCAGGGCCTCGGGCGGGAACTGGCTGGTGGTGTCGACACCGACGATCCGATCCTGCAGGCCCAGAGCATAGAGCACCTCGGTGATCACGCCACCGACAGCAACGATGCGATCCGGAGTTTGTGCCTGGGCCGGGCTGGGGAGCATGGATGGGGCAACGAGGCCGGCGGCGGCCAAAAGGGTCAATCCGATCGCCGCGCTCAGCTCGCGTCGATGGGGCCGTGCGCCGAGCGGCCTTGCAGGCGCCAGGGGGCTTGGCATGATGGTCTCTCCGCTTCCCGGGTTGCGCCTCAATGGAAGACGGGATCGGAATCGATCTCGTCTACCCAAGAGTGCGCGACATCTCGTCATCTGAAGGTAATATAAAGCAGTCATCAGTTTTTAATTATTCTAAGAAACAATAATGCTTAAGCGTTGTTGACGGTGATATTCAGCTTTACTACAAAGGGTCAAGAGCGGCGCGCCGGGACGGTGCGACCGCCCGCGCCAGCCAGCCACACGCAGCCCGCGTCCAGCCAGCCAGTCGCTGCAAAATCTTCAGGTCAGGTTCGGGGCTGGACGCATGAATTCTCACGCCGCGCTGTTGCGCGCTTCCGTTTCCGTGGCGGCGATCGCACTGTGGTCGCTTGGCGCTCAGGCTCAATCCCAGCCGGCGCTGACCGCCCCCGCTGCGCCGATTGCGCTGGACGAGATCACCGTAACGGCGAGCAAGCAGGAAGAGCGCGCGATCGATGCGCTCGCCTCGGTCTCGGTGATGACGCGCAACGAGATCCGCTCGCAGCAGCCGCAAAGGCTCGGCACTCTCCTGAACCAGATGCCCAGCGTGTCGACGCAGGAAAACCCGAATGATCCGGCAACCGCGATCAATATTCGTGGTCTGCAGGATTTCGGCCGCGTCGCGGTGACGATCGACGGCGCGCGCCAGAATTTCCAGCGTTCCGGCCATAATGCCAATGGCGCCTTCTTCCTCGATCCCGCCTTCGTGCGCGTCATCGACGTGACGCGCGGCCCGGTTGCCAACATCTACGGTTCAGGCGCGATCGGTGGTGTCGTGTCCTTCGAGACGGTCGATCCCAAGGATGTCCTCAGGCCGGGCGAGCGCGCTGCGCTCGAGATCGGCGGGACCGGCGTGCTCGCCCGCCAGTCCGGCGCCTTCGGCAATGCCATCGGCGCCTTCCGCGCGAATGATGTCGTCGAAGGCCTGGTCGGGCTTTCCTTCCGCTCGCTCAATCCCTATCGCGACGGCGGCGGCACGAAGATCGCCGATAGCGGCCAGGACCTGGTTTCAGGTCTCGGCAAGATCGTGATCACGCCGGGCGAAGGCCAGGAGCTCAAGCTCGGTGGCCAGTACCAGCGTTACGACTTCTCCAACGGCGTCGGCACTGCGACGGCTCCGCGTCGCGACAACGAGGTCACGACGCAGAATTACACGGCGCGCTACAGCTTCTCGCGGCCCGACATCCCGTGGCTGAACCTGAACATCAGTGCCTATTCGACCTCGACGGACACCGACCAGACCCAGATCTCAGGTACGGGCGCGGCTCTTGGCGCGAAGCGCTATTTCAAGGTCCAGACCACCGGGTTCGACATCCACAACACGATGAAGTTCGACCTCGGCGCGGCGGCGCTGAACCTGAGCTATGGTGCCGACTGGTTCGAGGATCGCGTCAGGACCAGCGATCCGATCGGTAATGGCGACGAGACGACGCCGTCCGGCAAGCGCAGCGTCTATGGCGGCTTCGTGCAGAGCCACGTCAAGTACTCAATCTTCGACCTGATCGGCGCGCTCCGCTACGACGCCTATGAGCTCAGCGGCGGGCGCACCTCCTCCGACGGCAACCGCATCTCGCCCAAGCTGACGCTCGGCGTCACGCCGCTGCAGGGGCTGCAGGTCTACGGCACCTATGCCGAGGGCTATCGGGCGCCGTCGGTGACCGAGACGCTGGTCGACGGGCCCCATCCCGCTCCGGCCAGCTTCATCTTCCGGCCGAACGCGAACCTGAAGCCGGAAGTGGGCAAGACGCTCGAGGCCGGCATCAATCTGAAATATGACGACATCCTGAGCGAGGGCGACCGCTTCCGCGGCAAGCTCGCGATCTACAGGAACGACGTGAAGAACTATATCGACGGCGTCTTCGTCGATCCCGGCGCACCCTGCGGCGCGCCGATCCCCGGGGCCTGCAACGACGCCTTCTTCACCTACGAGAACGTCGCCAAGGCGCGCATCACCGGCTTCGAGGCCGAGCTCGGCTATGACGCGAAGCGTTGGTTCATGACCCTTGCCGGCTCGACCATCCGCGGCGACAACCGGACACTGAACCAGCCGCTGCAGTCGATCTATCCCGATAAGCTGGTCCTCAACGGCGGTTTGCGCTTCTTCGAGGAGAAGCTGACGGTCGGCGCCCGGCTGACGCTGGTCGACGATCAGAAGCGCCTGCCGCCTGGATCGCAGGTGATTGCCAGCAAGGCCTATGCGCTGGTCGATCTCTACGCCGACTACAAGATCACGCCGGATGCCCGCGCCTATCTCTCGCTCGAGAATGTCGGTGACGTTCGCTATCGCCGCTACCGCGACGGCGACAACAGCCCAGGCTTCGTCGGCAAGATCGGCTTCTCCACGCGTTTCGGCACATGAGGACTGCAATGCCGCGCGACATTGCCCGCTTCCCGTTCAACCAAGCCAGCCAACAGCCAGCCAACTGAGGATAATGACCATGTTCATCGCCATGAATCGCTTCAAGGTCGTCAAGGGAGAGGAGGCCGCCTTTGAGACGGTCTGGTCCTCGCGCAAGACCCGTCTCGACGAGATGAAGGGCTTCATCGCCTTCCATCTGCTCAAGGGGCCGGAGAAGGAGGACCATACCCTCTATTCCTCGCACACGACCTGGGCTTCGAAGGATGATTTCACGGCCTGGACGAAGTCCGACCAGTTCCGCGAATCGCACCGCAATGCCGGCCAGCCCCGGGCTACGCCGATGTATCTCGGGCATCCCGAATTCGAAGGTTTCGAGACGGTGCTCAGCGAGGCCAATCCGCATTTGCCCCGCCAGGCGGCAGAGTGAGGGAGGACGGCATGTCGATCTCGCAGGCGAGTGCCGCGGCGGTCCAGGACCCGTCACAGGCAGACCCGATGGAGCGCGTCAGGCAGGCGCTGGCAGCCAAGCCGGATGGCGTGATCGAGGCCATCGCCCGCGAGGTCGGCGTGCCGACGCTCGCGGTGCTCGAGGCAGCGCCGGCCGACCAGCGCCATTTCATCGCTGCCGAGCGCTTCGAGGCGCTGTGGCAGGCGCTCTCGACCTGGGGCGATGTGCTCTTCATCGTCCACACCGCCGATATCGTGCTGGAATGTGAAGGGTCGCTGCCCGTCGGGTCCTTCGGCCATGGCTACTACAACATTCATGGCGACAGCCCGATCGGCGGACATATCAAGGCTGGCAACTGCACGGCGATCTACCTGGTCGATCGGCAGTTCCATGGCCGCCGCTCCTGTTCGGTCCAGTTCTTCAATGCTGCCGGGGAAGCGATGTTCAAGGTCTTCGTGCGGCGCGACGAGAAGCGCGCGCTGATTGCCGAGCAGGTTGCGCTCTTCGAAGGCCTGAAGACGCAGTTTTCCTGATCAGCTCGGGGCCTCGATCCGCCAGCTCAACGCCGTCGTCGCGATCTCGTGACGGCGGCGTTCTTCATTGGCCTTGGCTTTGTGCCTCGATGCGACGATTTTTGCCGGCACCGCTGGGAACGCTGACACGGCCTGACAGGATGGTCGGCACAATGGGCGATGTGGGAACGCCTGCGTCGCCGACGCGTTGACCGGTCGCGGCGGCTCCCGTGCCGAGGCGATCCCGTTCAGTCGAACCGAAGGCTGCACTCCATGAAAAACCAGATCATTGCCGGAGCCGCATCCACCAGAACAGGAGCGCGCCCGTCTGCGAACGCGGTGCTCGAGAACACAACCTCGCTCCAGGATTGGCGTCGGCAGGTGGCTGATCTCTACGCGGCGGTGCGGGCGATGCCGGCGGAAGCGGGCTGGGCGCAGTGGCGCACTGTGCGCGACCGGCTGTTTCGCGAGCATCGGCAGTCGCCGCTTGCGGCCGCCCGGCGGCAACGCTTCAGGGGCATCCGCTATTTCCCCTACGATCCGGCGCTGCGCTTTGAGGTCGGCTCGCGGCCCGCAATCGGGCGCGAAACCATCCGGGTCGAAGCCGGAAAGGACGGCGCCATGGTGCTCAGGCCCTACGCGCTGACCGATGGGCTGGAGGGCGCGCTCGGTCGGGAGCTGACGCTCTACTGGATCGAGGGCTATGGCGGTGGGACCTTCCTGCCCTTTGGCGATGCGAGCAATGGCGAGGAGACCTTTGCCGGCGGCCGCTACCTGCTCGATACGATCAAGAGCGCCGATCTCGGCGCGACATCGGAGGGGCGGACGATCCTCGACTTCAATTTCGCCTATTACCCGTCCTGCGCCTATTCCGAGGCCTGGGTCTGCCCGTTGTCGCCCATCGAGAATCGCCTGCCTGCCGCCATCCGTGCAGGCGAGCGAAATCCCCTCAGTTGAGCGATTGCGCAGGGCGTTCATGCCCCGCACCGGAATCGCAAAGGCGCGTTTTTCCTTCGCACGCCCAAAACTTGCATCGCTGTTCGATCCCTCGTTAGCTAACCCCTTGAGCCATCACAGGAGGCTGCCATGAAACTCATCAGCATGCGCTTCGCGAAGACGGTTTGTACTGTTGCCGCCATGATCTTGGTGGGGCTGTCGGCGGCGGCGGCCCAGACGATCAAGATCGGTTCCAAGAATTTCACGGAGCAGTTCATTGTTGCCGAGCTCTATGCCGCGGCCCTGGAGGGGGCTGGCTTCAAGGTTGAGCGCAAGATCAATCTCGGCGGTACGCTGGTGGCGCATGAGGCCCTGAAGAGCGGCGCGATCGACCTCTATCCGGAATATACCGGGACTGGCCTCAACGCCGTGATGAAGGCGCAGGGCGTGACCGAGACCGACCCGGAGAAGGTGCGCGGCATGGTCAAGGCCTTCTACGAGAAGGAATTCAACCTGACCTGGCTGAAGCCCTCCGGTATCAATAACGGTTATGCCATCGTGGTGCGGCCTGAGACAGCGAAGGAATACAACCTCAAGACCCTGACCGATCTCGGCAAGGTCTCGTCCAAGCTCCGGCTCGGGGCCGGCACCGAATTCGTCGACCGTCGGGATGGTATCGCGGGCCTCAAGGAGGTCTATGGCGCCGAGTTTGCCGAGTTCAAGCAGTTCGCTGCGCTCAGGCTGCGCTACGAGGCGCTGAACCAGAAGCAGGTCGACATCGCCAACGGCTTCTCCACCGACTGGCAGATCGCGGCAGAGAAATTCGTGGCACTGGACGACGACAAGTCGTTGTTCCCGCCCTATTTCCTCGCCCCGGTCGTGCGTCAGGAGATTGCCGGCAACGCCAAGGTCGTCGAAATCCTCGAGAAGGTCGGGGCGGCGCTCGACAATGCGACGATGCAGGAGCTGAACCGACAGGTCGAAGTCGACAAGAAGGAGCCGCGTGTTGTCGCCGCCGCCTTCCTGAAAGCCAAGGGTCTTGTTCGCTAAGGCGGGCGGTCCGCGGATGGAGCTGGTGCAAGCGGCCCCTGCCGTCGTCATCGGTGTCGGGCTGCTTTCGATCGAACAGGTTCATGCCGTCGCGCATGGTGCTGAGCGGGTCGCGCTGGCTCCCGCACTGTTGGAGCGGCTGAGCGGCGCTCGCGCGGTGGTCGAGCGCAGCCTTGAACGCGGCGAGGCCGTCTACGGTTTGACGACCGGCCTTGGGGCCGCTGTCGACACGCGACTGGCGGCGGATCAGATCGCCGCCTTCCAGCAGCGGGCGGTTCGGGCGCGGGCCGTCGGCGTCGGGCTTCGCCTGTCGCGGGCCGAGGTGCGGGCGATGCTGCTGGCACGGCTTGCCGGTCTTGCTCAGGGCGCGTCGGGGATTTCGCCGGGTCTTGTCGGGACACTCGTTGCGATGCTCAACTCCGGCGTTCACCCTGTCGTCCGACGCATCGGTTCGCTGGGGGAGGCCGATCTCAGCTCGCTGGCCCAGCTCTTTCTACCGCTGGCTGGAGAGGGCGAGGCTGAATTCGACGGGCAGATTCGACTTGGTCCCGAGGCGATGCGCCTGGCCGGCATAGCGCTTCCGGCCCTTGGGCCGAAGGATGGGCTCGCATTGCTCAATGCCAACGCCGAGAGCGCCGGCCTGGCTGCGCTGGCGCTTCGCGCCATGACAATGGCGCTGCAGGCGCTGACGGCAGCAGGCGCACTCTCGCTGGAGGCTTACCGCGCCAATCTCTCGCCCATCGCCAGCAATCTGGTCGCCCTTCGGCCGGTGCCGAGCCATGTCGCCGGCGCGGCGAAGCTGCGCGAACTCCTGGCCGGGAGCGATCTCCTTGACGAGGGCGCCGCCCGGCGCGTGCAGGACCCGCTGTCCTTTCGCTGCCTGGCGCCCGTGAATGGAGCCGCATGCGCCGCGCTCGATACGGCGCGCAAGCTCGTCGAAGTCGAGCTTAACGCGGCCGCCGACAGCCCGGCGGTGCTCATCACCGAGGATGTCCTGCGTTCGACGGTCAATTTCGACACCACGGCACTTGCGCTCGCGCTCGAAGGGCTCGGACTGGCGGCCGCCCACGCCGCGACGATTTCGGCGTTCCGCGTCACCAAGCTGATGTCGCCTGCGTCCAGTGAGCTGCCGCGCTTCCTGACCCGCCATGGCGGCACGCATGCCGGTTTTGCGACCACGCAGAAGACGACAGCAGCGCTGGAAGCGGAGATCCGCCATCTCGCCCTGCCGCTTGGCCCGATGACCATGCCGGTTGCCGATGGTGTCGAGGACTATGCCCCGATGACGCCGCGCATCGTCGCAAAGACGGCCGTGATCGCCGAGCACCTGTTGCGGCTTGCTGCGATCGAACTCGTCGTGGCGGCCGAGGCGGCGGATCAGCGCGACGGCATCCGGCTCGGTGCTGGTACCGGCCTCGCGCATGGTTTCGTCCGCGCCCATGTCGCTCGGCTCGACGATGACCGGCCAATGGGGCGCGAGTTCGAGGCGCTCGCCGAACGGCTGACGGCAGGAGAGCTTGCCGCTGCCCTATCGGGCCTGCCGGCATGACCTGGACGCTGGAGAATTACGACCGCCTGCTGATCGCGCTCTGGGAGCATATCCAGCTCGTCGGCATCGGGCTCGCGATCTCGCTCGTCATCGGCCTGCCGCTCGGGATCGTCTCGGCGCGGCGGCCGACCTTCTACCTCGTCGTGCTGTTGATTTCGGGGGCGCTCTACACGGTGCCGGCACTGGCGATCTTTGCGCTGTTGATTCCCATCCTCGGGCTGGGCTTCGGTCCGGCGATCGTGGCGCTCGTGATGTATGCCCTGCTGATCATCATCCGGAACACGGCAACCGGCCTGCGCGAGATCGCGCCCGAGATTCTGGATGCCGCCGACGGCATGGGCTACGGCCGATGGCGCCGGCTCTTCGCCATCGAGCTTCCGCTGGCGCTGCCGGTGATCATCGCGGGCATCCGCATCACGGTCGTCACGATGGTCTCGGTCGCGACGGTGGCGGCCTTCATCAATGCAGGCGGCCTTGGCGACATCATCTTCCAGGGCATCACCCAGGATTTCGGCGAGAAGGTCGTGGTCGGCGCGATCATGACCTCGCTGCTGGCCATCGCCTGCGACGAGATCTTGCGCCGGCTTGAACTCGGCCTGCGGGCGGCCCAGGCGGAGGGGGCCTGATGCTCGACTGGATTTCTGCCAATCCCCGCATCTTCTGGACAGCGGTCGAGAACCATCTCTGGCTCTCGGGCGTGGCACTTCTCGCCGTGATGCTGATCGCGCTGCCACTCGGGCTCGCGCTGACGCGCCATCGCAGCCTCGCCAATTCGGCGATCGCGATCGTCAACATCCTGCGCACCGTGCCGAGCCTGGCCTTGCTCGTCATCATGCTGCCCGTGCTCGGCACCGGCTTCCTGCCCTCAGTGGTGGCGCTGACGCTGTACGGCCTGCCGGCTCTGCTGCTCAACACCTATACGGGCTTGACCGAGGTCGACCGCGACATCGTCGAGGCGGCGCGCGGGCAGGGACTTTCGGATGTGCAAGTCATGACGCGGATCGAGATCCCGCTGGCGCTGCCGGTGATTTTTGCCGGCATCCGCACGGCTGCCGTGCAGGTCGTCTCGGCGGCGACGCTCGCCGCCTTCATTGGCGGCGGCGGCCTTGGCGAGCTGATCACCGCCGGTATGGCGAATTTCAATTTTCCGCAGCTGATTGCCGGAGCGGTAGCGGTCGCCCTGCTCGCGCTCCTGGTCGAAATCGGTTTTGCGAGCGTCGAGCGGGTGATGACGCGTTCCGCGCGAATGGGGGCCTGATGATCCGTCTCGAGAATGTCAGCAAACTGTTCGCGGGCATCGCGCGCGCCGCCGTCGACAGCCTCGATCTTTCTGTGCCCGAAGGCCGGACCTGCGTGCTGATCGGCCCCTCCGGCTGCGGCAAGACCACGACGATGCGGATGGTGAACCGGCTGATCGAACCGAGTTCCGGCCGGATCATCGTCGAGGGTGAGGATGTAACGCAGGCCGATCCCGTGCTGCTTCGCCGCCGCATCGGCTATGTCATCCAGCAGGTCGGCTTGTTCCCGCACATGACCATCGCCGAGAATGTTGCGACCGTGCCAAAACTGCTGGGCTGGCCGGCCGAGAAGATCAGGTCGCGCTCGGAGGAGATGCTGGCCCTGGTCGGGCTGGAACCGGCGCAGTTTCTTTCGCGCTACCCGCGCCATCTCTCGGGGGGGCAGCGCCAGCGAGTCGGGGTGGCGCGCGCCTTGGCGGCCGACCCGCCGGTCATGCTGATGGACGAGCCGTTCGGTGCGGTCGATCCCGTGGTGCGAGGGCGCCTGCAGGAGGAATTCGTCGCGATCCTGCGTCGGCTGAAGAAGACGGTGATTTTCGTCACCCATGACATCGATGAAGCGATCCGCATGGGCGATGTCGTCGCCATCATGAAGGACGGCCGACTGGTGCAGTATGACACACCCGACCGCTTGCTGGCGGCTCCGGCCGACGCATTCGTCGCTGATTTTGTCGGTGCCGACGCTGCCCTGCGGCGCCTCTCTCTGGTCAGCGCGGCGGATGCGGTCGAAGAGGGAGCGCCAGAGAGTTCCGACCTGCGGCTTCCGGCATCGGCCAATCTGCGCAACGTGCTCTCGGCGCTTCTGACCGAGGGGCGGGACGGGGCGACCATCGTCGACGACGAGAGCCGGCCGCTGGGGCGTATCACGCTTGCGGCGATCCGGGCGCGTAGTGCCGGGCGTCCGGCCGAACCCTAGCCCGGCCGACCATAGCCGGCGGCTTCCGCCCTGCGGGCGTCCTGAAGCAGCACGTCATACGTGCCGTGTTCAACAACGGCGAAACCGGAGAGCTTGAGGCGAGCCAGCAGAGCCTGCGCCTGCGGCAGGGCTGCAGCCTCGAGCAGCGCATCGCGAAGGTTTGCAAGTGGAGCCGCTTCCAGCGTGCCGGAGGCGACCAGGAGCGGCATCGGTCTCGGGAGTGTGGTCTCGATGATCCGCAGCCGTGCAGCCGTTTCAGGCTCATGCGCGAGCAACAGGTCGTGAAAATACGAGTCGAGCGGACCAATATCGATTTCGTCGTTCAGCAGCGCGGCAATGACCCGGCGCGGCGTCAGGAGCGGGCCGATGCTCTGCCGATAGAGCGGCCCTGTCTTCCCATGCGGGAGCAGGTGACAGCGCAAGGCGTTGAAGCCGGACTGCGAGTGCTCGACCGTCCAGCCAAGGCGCTGGCCGAAGCTCCCGGCGAGCGTGGCGATCGGGCTATCGGTGCGGGTGACGAGATGAGTTGCATAGAGGGGCCGCCCGCCCGCCAACGCCGAAGCCGGGATCGGGGCCGCGATCGGCTGCACGGGGAAGCTGCCGCTTGCGAAGGGATAGCCGCAGATGAAGGCGAGGCCGAGATCGCCGCGTTGCCAGAGGTCCTCCAATGGAGCCGGTGCTGCATGATCGACGACAGTCAGCGGAACCCCCGACCGACTGGAGATCCAGGCGAAGAGATCTGTCCAGGCAGCACGAACCGTCGGGTTGACGGCATACATCCGCGCATTGGCGACAAGGTGCGGGGCGGCAGGATTCGTCATGCGTACCGCAGCCTCTGACCAATCCCCATGCGCCCGGCCTTCTCCAGCATGAAATGACCAAGCGCGATGTCGGAGAGCGAGAGGCCGCGATGCCAGAACAGGATGGTCTCGTCGTCGCCTTCGCGGCCGGGCTTCAGCCCGGCGACGATTTCACCCATCTCGGCATAGAGGGTCGCCTCCGAGAGCTTGCCGGCCTCGACATGGGCGCGTAGCGAGCCGAACTGGCCTGACCGGCACTGGCCCCAGTCGTCGACGACGAGCTTACTCATGATATCGGTGAGCGAAAGCTCGACGGCGCTCATCGTGCCATAGGGCACGACGAAGGCGCCGGGCTTGATCCAGTCCGTTTTCAGCAGCGGTTCGGGCGCGTCGAGGCGCGAGGCTTCAACAACGATATCGGCGCCGTCGACGCAGGAACGCCAGTCCTCTGTCACTGTGACGGGCTTGCCGAGATCAGCTGAGAGCCGTGCTGCGAATGCGTCGCGGCTTTCGCGCCGCCGGGAATGCACGCGGATCTCGTCGAAGTCGAACAGGGAGTCGAGCAGGCGTACGTTCCAGTAGGCCGTGCCGCGTGCTCCGATATGGCTCAGTACCCTGGCACCCTTGCGTGCGAGGTATTTCGCGCCGATGGCCGTGACTGCGCCGGTGCGCATATCGGTGAGATGGCTCCCGTCGATGATGGCTCTTGGCACGCCATTGGACGGGTCCATCAACAGGAGCAGGCCGAGTTCCGAGGGCAGGCCTTCCTTGTAGTTGTCGACGAAGTCTCCGATCACCTTGACGCCCGCCAGGCTGATCGGCGCACGAAATGCACCCCTCAGCACGTTGAAATGACCGCTGCTGCCTCCTGGAATCAGGTGCATGCGCGGTTCGATCACGGTTTCCCCGCGTCCTTGCGCCGCCAGTCCGGCCTCCACTGCGGAGATGATCTCCTGGTCGGTCAACCCGAGTGCCTCGACGTCCAACGCATTCAGAAAATCGATGTGGATGGGGGCGCGCGTCATGGGATCAAGCCTCTCGATCTGCGAGGGAAACACTGACGGGGACGTCCCCAGATGACAATGGAGCTCGGTTAGAACGCTGATAAATGACGGGTTTTGCCACTTTTCCGCCACAACCTGCGTGGTAGCGAGAACCCTCCCCGGCGCGACCAGCGAAAGTGCTGCCAGATTTACCTTGCGTTAACCATACCGGCGCAGCGTGCAACCTGCGGAGTGAAGCGACGTGATCGAAGGGGTTGATCGCGAGCGAACTCCGGCAGGCGAGCGCCACGGCCCCCGGCCGAGCGAAGACGACCTGCCCGACATCCCGACCGGGGACGTGGATATGGCTGCGCAACTCGCACTGGACAGGGGCGGCTTTGCCGCGGCCGCCTCGGTGCCCGTCCCGGCCGAGCCGATCGCCGCCGATGGCTCTCCCGTCAGGCGCACGGGTCTCCGCAACGGCTTGATGCTGGCGCTGCGCTTCATCCAGGCACGGATTCTTTCGGTATGGGGCCTGCTCTTCGCAGCGGCCCTGTGCCCGCCCAAGGTCTTCGCGGATTTCGCGATCTTTTCGGCGCTGGCCAATTTCGTCGCGATCGCGGTTCTGCTGCGCTTCGAGGCCGTGTTCTTCCAGAGCCATGACAGGGTGCGTCTCGGCAAGGCGTTTCGACTGGCCCTCGCTGCGGGGATCGTTTTTCTTGCCGGGATGACTGCGGCAATCCTGTTCGCGGCGTCCGCGGGCTGGGTTCTGCGCGGCTTTGGTGCGCTCTTCCTGATTTCGTTGGCCAGCCGCGCGGCCATCAGGCTGATCACCGCCGAGGCGACCGCGGAGGGTGATTTCACGACGATCGGCAACAGCAATGTCGTGCAGGCGATTGTCCAGCCGGCCATGATGATCCTGCTGATCTGGCCGCTCGGCCCGACGGCGCTCGCGCTGTTCGCCGCCGATGCCTTCGGCCACGCGGTGGCTGCGATTTATCTGTTCTGGCGCCGTCGCAAGGCGCTGATCGGCTTCGTGAGGCTGCGTTACTGGTCACAGCGGGAACTGGTGGAGTCGGCGATACGCTGGCGCACGGCGCCAACCTATCTACTGCCCTCGGCGCTGCTGTCCTTCGGTTTCATGGTGGCGCCGCTGCTGGCGTTGCCCTTCGCCGGTAACGCCCTCCTGGCGGCGCATGTCGCGCTCGCCATGCGCCTGCTGGAAATGCCGATGCAATTGTTCAACGCAGCGGTCACTCCGCTGGCGATGAACGATCTGCGCAAGCGCGAGGGAGCGGATCGGCAACATTGGGCCCGTCGGATCACCATGGGTATGGTCGCCATTGTCGTCGTGCTCTTCGCGGGCGTGGCCATCGCCGCAATCGGGGCCGACTACGTGCTCGAGGGCACACAATGGGAAGGGGTCGGCGAGATCATGGCGCTGCTCTCGCTGTTCTATGGCTGCAGTACCCTGGTCGGACCGCTGCACGAGATCGGTTCACTGTCGCTGTATCCGCGACGGCAGATGATGACGAATGCGATTTCGCTGGCCGGTGCCGCGCTGGTTATGTGGTGGTTCGGGACTTTGTCGGTCGCGCTGCTCACCGCGATCGGATGCGTTTCGTTCGCGCGCATGATGGCGCATATCCAGTTTACCTGGACGCGGATGGGGGGCGCTCCTGCCCTGCCGCGTACGGCGCGTTGAGCAGGTCTACTCGCGCCGGATCAGGCGGTCGGCGATCAGAGAAGACAGAAAGCCCGTCTTGAAGTCTCTCTCAAGCGCCTCGGGATCGTAGCTGCGCTCGACCCAGTCGAGGAAGGCGATGCCCTTGGCCTCGCCCTCGCGGGCATAGGCTTCGAAGAACGCGTCGAGAATCCCGGTCTTGGCGAAGCGGAAATGGCCGTAGCGCAACGAGAGCTGTTTCATGGCTTCGTCGAGCGGGCGATTCTCGTGCACCAGCAGATAGAGCACCGAGAAAAAGCCAGCCCGGTCCGCGCCCGATTTGCAATGTACCAGCGCAGGTTCCTTCAGGCCCTCGAAGAAGGCCTTGGAGCCGAGGATTGTTTCGCGGTCAGGTGCACCGCGCGAACGCAGGACGAACTCGACCAGTGCGATGCCGTGGCGTTCGCAGGCTTCGCGCTGCAGCGGCCAGGCGCCGTGCTCGCGGCCTCCGCGCAGGTTGACGATCGTCTTGACGCCCTGACGGGCGAACCAGGCGATGTCGGTGGGCGCGGGCTGGGCGGCGCGCCAAAGGCGCGGCGTGACCCGGTGGGCATTGAGATAGGCCAGGCGGAAGATGCCATGATCGACCAGCAGCATGTTGGCCCAGGCGCGCAGCCGGTCGACCCGGCCGGTAAGCGGCCGGTCCCAGCGCGCGATGCGTGCCATGCGCCTCGCATAACGCTGATCGTTGCGGCGCAGCAGGTTCAACACCACAAAGTTCCATGCTTGATCATCTGCAGCCCGATATCAGTGGGAAGGGCCATGCGCAAACCCTGATGCCCCGTCCGCCTAAAGGTCGGGCTTGGACTTTTGCGCTACAGCGCGCATAAGGCGCGCCAGTTTTTTGTCTCAACAGGTATGACCCATGCGCCTAGATGCCATCTCCATCGGCAAGAATCCGCCCGACGAAGTCAATGTGGTCATCGAGGTGGCCATTGGTGGCGAGCCGATCAAGTACGAGATGGACAAGGAAGCCGGCACGCTCTTCGTCGATCGCTTCCTCTACACCCCGATGCGCTATCCCGGGAACTACGGTTTCATTCCCCATACGCTGTCGGAAGATGGCGACCCCTGCGATGTGCTGGTCGCCAATACACGGCCGCTGATTCCGGGCTCGTATATCGCGGTCCGTCCCATCGGTGTGATGATGATGGAGGACGAGGGCGGCGGCGACGAGAAGATCATCGCGGTGCCGGTGCCCAAGCTCACCAAGCGCTACGAGAACGTCCACAACTACACCGATCTGCCGCAGATCACCCTCGATCAGATCCAGCACTTTTTCGAGCACTACAAGGATCTCGAGCCCGGCAAATGGGTGAAGCTCACCGGCTGGGGTGACGCCACCAAGGCAAAGCAGCTCATCGTCGAGGCGATGGAGCGGGCAAAGAAGGCCAAGGCCTGAGGCCAGCGCCCGGTATTTTCCCTCATGGCCGGGCCCGCCCCGGCCATGATCCCGTCCCGTCGCCCAGATCGGGGCGGGCCCCCGGCGCAAGGCCGGGCACGGCGCGGATTACGCCGCGATTGCCTCACTCAGCGCCACGATGCGCCTGGCCATCTCGGCATGAAGCCGCTCGACCATGCGGCCGTCGAGCTGGATCGCGCCCTTGTCGGCATTCTCCGGCTGTTCGAAGGCGGTGATGATCGCCTTGGCGCGGGCAAGCTCATGATCATCCGGCGCGAAGGCGGCGTTGGCCACAGCGACCTGTGAGGGATGGATCAGCGTCTTGCCATCGAAGCCGAGATCGCGGCCCTGCGCGCATTCGGCCGCAAAGCCATCCTCGTTCTTGAGATCGTTGTAGACGCCGTCGACGATGTCGATGCCATGGGCACGGGCCGCGAGGATGGCCGTCACCAGCCAAGGCAGCATTGGCGCACGGCCCGGCACGAAGCGGGCGCGGGTTTCCTTGGCGAGATCGTTCGTGCCCATCACGAAGCAGGCAAGCCGCGTCGAGGGATCTTTCGCCGCGGCGGCAATGCGCGCGGCGTCCAGGACGGCGAGCGGCGTTTCGATCATCGCCCAGATCCGGATCGCCGGATCCGCCCAAAGGCCGGTCAGCTTGTGGCCGATTTCGATCAAGGTTTCGGGGGCCGACACTTTCGGGATCAGGATCGCGTCGGGCTTGGCCTCGGTCGCTGCGGCAAGATCTGCTTCGAACCAGGGCGTGTCGACGCCATTCACCCGAATGACCAGTTCGCGCCGACCATAGCCTCCGGCCCTCGCCGCGGCGCAGACCTGCTCGCGCGCCACGTCCTTGGAATCCGGGGCCACCGCATCTTCCAGATCCAGAATCAGCGCGTCGGCGGCAATCTCGCGAGCCTTTTCGAGCGCACGGGCGTTCGAACCAGGCATATAGAGGACGCTGCGGCGTGGGCGGATCGCTGTCATGGGAAACTCCTTAACGACGGCCGATCGGATTTCGCTGCAATGCACACTAGACGCGACCGCAATGCAACGACAGTTCATCGAAAGGTGAAGAGGGGGGCGGATGGGCTGGATCGCCGGTGTCGACGGCTGCAAGGCGGGCTGGATCGTTGCGATCCTGGGCGACGCTACGCCCCGGCGTCCGCAGTTGCGGGTGATCTCGCATTTCTCCGAGCTTTTTGAGGGATCGGAGCCACCTGACGTCGTGGCCGTCGATATGCCGATCGGCCTGCCGGATCGGATTGTCGGATCCGGGCGCGGCCCCGAACAGGCGGTGCGCAGCCTGCTTGGCGAGCGGCAATCTTCGGTGTTCTCGATTCCCTCGCGCTCGGCAGTCCAGGCTGCGGAGTACCTCGAAGCCTGCGGTGTGGCGGTCGCGACCTCCGAGCCGCCGCGCAAGGTCTCCAAGCAGGGTTTCTTCCTGTTTCCAAAGATCCGGGAGATCGACGGCTTGTTGCGGCAGCAGCCAGCCTGGCGCGAGCGCGTCTATGAAACCCATCCCGAGCTTGCCTTTCGGACGATGCGCGGCGCTCCTCTGGTGAACCCGAAGAAGGTCCGGGGCGCGATCAATCCTGAGGGCATGGCCGAACGACGGGCACTCCTGATCGCGGAAGGCTTATCGGCGAATGGCGTTCACGCAAGGCCGCCGCGCGGGGCTGCGGCAGACGATATGCTGGATGCGTTCGCGGCGCTGATCGTCGCCAGACACATCCGGGGAGGGCGTGGAAAGCCCTTCCCTGATCCGCCGGGACGCGATAGCCACGGGCTTCCCATCGCGATCTGGACTTTCGCGCCGGATCGCCCAGCCTCTCAGGATCGCGCCATGTCCGACCGTCCGGTGTCCCATTCCATGATCGAGGCGGCTGCCGCGCGCATCGCCGGCCATGCCCGCGTCACGCCGATCATGCGCTTGGGCAAGGGGGCGCTCGGATCCGTGGGGGACATCTCGCTCAAGCTCGAATGCCTGCAGCACGCAGGGTCCTTCAAGACGCGCGGCGCCTTCAACAACCTGCTGTCCCTGCCGGTGCCTGCTGCCGGGGTTTCGGCGGCTTCCGGCGGCAACCACGGCGCGGCAGTGGCCTATGCGGCGCGCGAACGGGGCGTGAAGGCGACGATCTTCGTGCCGGAGATTTCGCCCGCGGCCAAGATCGAGGCCATCCGGCGTTTCGGCGCGGAGGCCGTGGTCGGCGGCGCGCAGTATGACGATGCGCAGGCTGCCTGCGATCGCTTCGTCGCGGAAACCGGCGCGCTCAAGATCCATCCCTTCGCTGCTGTCGAGACCATAGCCGGCCAGGGCACGCTCGGGCGCGAGTGGGATTTGCAGGAGCCAGATCTCGATACCGTGCTTGTCGCGGTCGGCGGCGGCGGCCTGATCTCGGGAATCGCCTCCTGGTTCGCTGGATCGAAGGTCAAGGTGGTCGGCGTCGAACCCGCCGGCTCGCGTGCCTTGCAGGCGGCGCTGGAAGCCAAGGGACCGGTCGCGGTCGATGTCGCCTCGGTGGCGGCGGATTCGCTCGGCGCCCGCAATGTCGGCCAGCTGGTCTATGACGCCTGCAAGGACACGGTCGATCACGTTGCGCTCGTGCCGGATGCCGCCATCACCGAGGCCCAGGCGCGGCTCTGGCGCGATTTCCGTCTGGCCGTCGAGCCCGGTGGGGCCGCCGCCTTCGGCGCGCTGATCTCGGGAGCCTACAAGCCTGCTGCGGGCGAGCGCCTGGGCGTGCTGGTCTGCGGCGCGAATGTCGATCTCGCCAAGCTGCAGGCGATTGTGGCGTAGGCTTCGCGCCGTTTCCTGTTGCGGCGCAGCGGACAGCCGCGGGGTGCGCTCGGCCGACCATTCCGGGCCTGCGCCTTACCCCATCGTCGCAGTGGGGCGGGGCTGGACGCAGGCTCTCACGGCAGCGCACAATCCGCCAGCCTGACCAGACGCGAGACGCCGATGTCCCAGACCGCGACGCTGCCCGCTTCCAAAACCAGCCCGGGCCGCTTTTTCGAGGATTTCCGGCTGGGCGAGACGATCGTCCATGCCACGCCGCGGACTGTGACCAGCGGCGATGTCTCGCTCTATACGGCGCTCTATGGGCCGCGCTTCGCGGTGCAGTCGTCGGACAGCTTTGCACGCGCGGTCGGTTATCCCGCGGCGCCGGTCGATGATCTGCTGGTCTTCCATATCGTCTTCGGCAAAACGGTGCCGGACGTCTCGCTGAATGCCGTTGCCAATCTTGGCTATGCGGATGGACGCTTCCTCAGGCCGGTCTATCCGGGCGACACCTTGTCGACCACCTCGGAGGTGATCGGCCTGAAGCAGACCTCGGCGGGTGATGCCGGCATCGTCTATGTCCGCTCGATCGGCCGCAACCAGCGTGGCGAAATCGTGCTGAGCTATGCGCGCTGGGTGCTGGTGCGCAAGCGCGAGCCGCGAGCCTCGGCTCATGCCGAGCAGGTGCCCGAACTGCCGAAGGTTGTTGGTCCCGAACAGCTCGGGGAGGGCTGCCCGGCTCTCGATCTCACCGCCTATGACGATGCGCTTGCAGGCTCGGCGTTTCGCTGGGGCCATTATGCGGTCGGCGAATGCATCGACCACGTCGACGGCATGACGGTGGAAGAGGCAGAGCATCAGCTTGCCACCCGTCTCTACCAGAACACTGCAAAGGTGCATTTCGATGCCTATGGCGCGCGCGAGACGCGTTTCGGCAAGAGGCTGATCTATGGCGGCCATGTCATCAGCCTGGCCCGTGCCCTATCGTTCAACGGTCTCGGAAACGGCCTTCACATCGCGGCGATCAACGGTGGAAGGCATGTCGCGCCACTTTTCGCCGGTGATACCGTCTATGCTTGGAGCGAGGTGCTGGAGAAGGCCGAATTGCCGGGCCGAAGCGATGTCGGTGCCCTGCGCCTGCGACTCGTCGCGACCAAGAACCTGCCTTGCACGGAGTACCCGTTGAAGCTGGGCGATCAATATGCCGGTGGCGTCATCCTCGATCTGGATTACTGGGTGCTGCTGCCACGCTGAGGCGTAAGCATAAAGTTACAATTTGCGATTTATGTAACCACCGATTCGCTGCCTCGCATTGCAGCGCCGGAATGGTTTCTATAGAGACCCAATCACTCTAGAACCATTCCCAAATGGATCGGGCCCCCGGCGGGCCGCAGAGTCGGAGAGTTCACCTTGGCCGAAACCAAACCGATCGCGCGCCCGCTTTCGCCGCATCTGCAAATCTACCGCTGGTCCTGGACCATGGCGATGTCGATCGCGCATCGCGTCACCGGCACGGCGCTCTATGCCGGCACGGTGCTCATCGCCGCCTGGCTCGTGGCTGCAGCCTCCGGCCCGGGTGCCTATGAAACGGCTCAGGCGATTGCCGGCTCCTTCCTGGGACGCCTCGTGCTGTTCGGCTATTCCTTTGCGCTGCTGCACCACATGGTCGGCGGCCTGCGCCATTTCGTCTGGGACATGGGGCACGGCTACGAGCCCGAGACGCGCACGAATATGGCGAAGTACAGCGTCTTCGTCTCGGCGGGCCTGACGATCCTGCTCTGGGTCGTCGCCTACGCGATGCGCTGAGGAGGTTCGTCATGTCGTCAAATTCTTCGATGCGTACCCCGCTCGGCCGCGTTCGCGGTCTCGGTTCGGCCAAGTCCGGCACCGGCCATTTCTGGCTGCAGCGCGTCACTGCCGTGGCGAACGTCTTCCTGACGATCGTCTTCCTCGGCGTTGTGATCTCGCTCTTCGGCAAGCCCTATGTGGCTGCGGTCGCAACGCTGTCGCACCCGCTGGTCGCGATCCTGATGCTGCTCTTCACGCTGTCGGGCGCGGTCCATATGCGCCTCGGCATGCAGGTCGTGATCGAGGACTATGTCCACCACGAGGGGCTGAAGATCCTCGCCGTGATGGCCAACACCTTCTTTGCGATCGCGATCGGCGCGGCTTGCGTCTTTGCGATCCTGAAACTCTCTTTCGGAGGCTGAACCCGATGGCGATCACCAGAGCCCAATCGGTCCCGGCCTATACAGGCCAGGCCTATCCGATCACCGATCACACCTTCGACGTCGTGGTCGTCGGCGCCGGCGGCGCGGGACTGCGCGCGACGGTCGGCTGCTCGCAGGCGGGCCTGAGGACGGCCTGCATCTCCAAGGTGTTTCCGACCCGTTCGCACACCGTCGCGGCGCAGGGCGGCGTTGCCGCTTCGCTTGGCAACATGGGCAAGGACACCTGGCAGTGGCACATGTACGACACCGTCAAGGGGTCGGACTGGCTCGGCGACCAGGATGCGATCGAGTATCTCGTGCGCAATGCGCCGGCGGCCGTCTATGAGCTCGAGCATTGGGGCGTGCCCTTCTCGCGCACCGAGGACGGCAAGATCTATCAGCGCCCCTTCGGCGGCATGACCACCGATTTCGGCAACGGTCCTCCGGCCCAGCGCACCTGCGCTGCCGCCGACCGCACCGGCCACGCCATGCTGCACACGCTCTATGGCCAGGCGCTGCGCTACAATACCGAGTTCTTCATCGAGTACTTCGCCATCGACCTGATCATGGACGAGGATGGCGTCTGCCGGGGCGTGATCGCGCTCAAGCTCGATGACGGTACGCTGCATCGCTTCCGCTCGAAGATGGCGATCATGGCGACCGGCGGCTATGGCCGCGCCTATTTCTCCGCGACCTCGGCTCATACCTGCACCGGCGACGGTGGCGGCATGGTGCTGCGCGCCGGCCTGCCGCTGCAGGACATGGAATTCGTGCAGTTCCACCCGACCGGCATCTATGGCGCCGGCTGCCTCATCACCGAGGGGGCCCGCGGCGAGGGCGGCTATCTCACCAATTCCGAGGGCGAGCGCTTCATGGAGCGCTACGCACCCTCGGCCAAGGATCTGGCGTCGCGCGACGTCGTCTCGCGCTCGATGACCATGGAGATTCGTGGTGGACGCGGCGTCGGCAAGAACGGCGACCATATCTACCTGCATCTCGACCATCTCGACCCGAAGATCCTGCACGAGCGCCTGCCGGGCATCTCGGAGAGCGCCAAGATCTTCGCCGGCGTCGATGTCACCCGCGAGCCGATCCCGGTCCTGCCGACCGTGCACTACAACATGGGCGGCATCCCGACGAACTATCATGGCGAGGTGCTGACCAAGGTCGACGGCAATCCCGACACGGTGGTGCCGGGCCTGATGGCGATCGGCGAGGCGGCCTGCGTCTCGGTGCATGGCGCCAACCGCCTCGGCTCGAACTCGCTGATCGATCTGGTCGTCTTCGGCCGCGCTGCCGGCCTGCGCTGCGCGGAGATCGTGACTCCCGGCGAAAAGCAGCCCGAGCTGCCGAAGACTTCGGCAGATCTCGCGCTGACCCGCCTCGACAAGTTCCGCAACGCATCGGGCGGCACGCCCACGGCGGAGCTGCGCAACCGCATGCAGAAGACGATGCAGGACAACTGCGCCGTCTACCGCACCGGCGAGACGCTGCAGGAAGGCCACAAGCTGATCCATGAGGTCTGGGCCGGTGCCTCCGATATCGCAACCACCGACCGTTCGCTGATCTGGAACTCGGATCTGGTCGAGACGCTCGAGTTCGACAACCTGATCACCCAGGCCGTCGTCACCATGGATTCGGCGCTGAACCGTCCGGAAAGCCGCGGCGCCCATGCCCGCGAGGACTATCCGGAGCGCGACGACAAGGACTGGATGAAGCACACCCTGTCCTGGATCGATGACGAGAAGCGGACCGTCACGCTCGACGACCGCCCGGTCCATACCTACACGCTCTCGAACGATATCGAGTACATCAAGCCCAAGGCGCGGGTGTATTGAGGACGATCTGACCGATGGCCGAATTCAATCTCCCCGCGAACTCACGACTGACCGAAGGCAAGGCCTGGCCGAAGCCGGCCGGCGCCAAGAAGCTGACAGAGTTCAAGGTTTATCGCTGGAACCCGGATACCGGCGCGAATCCACGCACCGACACCTATTATGTCGACCGCGAGGATTGCGGACCGATGGTCCTCGACGCGCTGATCTGGATCAAGAACAAGATCGACCCGACGCTGACCTTCCGGCGCTCCTGCCGCGAAGGCATCTGCGGCTCCTGCGCCATGAACATGGACGGCAAGAACGGGCTGGCCTGCACCACCGGCATCGATGAATGCGGCGCGAAGGGCAAGGTCGCGATCTATCCGCTGCCGCATATGCCCGTGATCAAGGATCTGGTGCCGGATCTTACTCGCTTCTATGCCCAGCATGCCTCGGTCGAGCCCTGGCTCAAGACCACGACGCCGGCGCCGGAGAAGGAATGGGCGCAGGGCAAGGAGGACCGCGAGAAGCTCGACGGCCTCTATGAGTGCATCCTCTGCGCCTGCTGCTCGACATCCTGCCCGAGCTATTGGTGGAATGGCGACCGCTACCTCGGTCCTGCCGTGCTGCTTCAGGCCTATCGCTGGTTGATCGACTCCCGCGATGAGGCCACCGGCGAGCGTCTCGACGACCTGGAAGACCCCTTCCGGCTCTATCGCTGCCACACGATCATGAACTGCGCCAATGCCTGCCCGAAGGGCCTGAACCCGGCCAAGGCGATCGCCGAGATCAAGAAGATGATGGTGGCGCGCCAGGTCTGAGGCGCCACCTATTCGACCGGTGCGGCCGTCTGACGTGATGGCCTGCGCTGGCTTACGCGTCCTGGGCGCATTTCGGGGAGACGCTTCGGGTCTCGCCCGTTGCGACGGGGGCTGACATCGGCGCTGTCGGACGCGCCTCGGTGCGCGACCGGATCGTTGGGATCAGAGATATCGTGCTGGCGCGAACGGCGCCGGATCGGCGATCGGCTTCTCGCCGCAGATCAGCGCAGCCAGGATTTCGCCGGTCACCGGCCCGGTCGCAAAGCCGATATGCTGGCTGCCGAAGGCGAGCCAGAGACCGGGATTTCGCGGTGCTTCCCCGATCATCGGCAATGAATCGGGCAGGGTCGGCCTGGCTCCGCGCCAGGTCGTGGCTTCGGTCGCCTCAGTCAGCTTGAATGCCTCCTTCGCCCGCGGCAGGACGGCGTCGATCTGCGCGAAATTCGAAGGCGCATCGCGGTTGGCGAGCTCGACACCGCTGGTCAGCCGGTAGCCTTTCTCCATTGGAGCGAGGAAGTAAGCGGATTCGACGTCGTAGAACGGGCGCGAAAGGCTGCGTCCGTCGCCTGCTTTGTAATGACGGTGATAACCGCGTTCGACATTGAGCGGGACGCTCAGCCCGAGCGGGCGCAGCAGGTCGGCGCTCCATGGGCCGAGCGCGACTACCGCAAGATCGGCATCGAAGCTGCCGGAATCGGTCATAGCGCGCCAACCCTGGGACGTCTTGGAGAGCCCTGAGGCCGCGGCGCTGATGATCTTGCCGCCGCGTGCCACGAAGAGCGCCGCATAGGCTGCGACCACGGCCTGCGGCCAGTCGACCGAGCCGTTGTCGCGCAACCACAGACCGGCCGAAAAGATCGGGTTGAGATCGGGCTCGACTGCGGAAAGGGCCTGCCGGTCGAGATAGTCGGCACGAAAGCCATGATCCTCGAGCCATTGCTGCTCGGTGCGGGCAGCCTGTTGACCGGCCTCGCTGCGCCAGAGCTTCAGCGTGCCGGTTTCACGCAGGCGATGGCTGATTCCAGCCTCTGCCATCCACGCCTTGTGCAAGGTCAGGGCCTGAGCGGTCAGACCCTGGAGTGCGGCAACGCGCGGCGCGAGACGCGATGGGCGGGCCTCGGCGAGGAAGCGCAGGAGCCAGCCGGGATTCCGCAGCAGGTGGCTCCAGCGATAGTGCACGGCAGCGTGCTGGTTGCCGAGATAGTTCGGCAGGCTCTTCCAGAGCGAGGGATTGTTGAGCGGGACGACGGAGGTCGGGCTGACCACGCCGGCATTGCCGTAGGAGGTTTCGCTGCCGGGCTCGCGCCGGTCGATCAGAGTGACCATGAAGCCGCGTTTCTGCAGCGCGAGCGCACAGGATACGCCGACAATGCCGGCGCCGAGGACAAGCGAGGTACGGGTCATGCGAGGGAGGTCTCTCCATCCACCGGCACGTGCAGCCAGTGGTCGAGGAAGCCGTCGAGCCAGGCCCTGACGGCGGGATCATAGCGATACCAGCCTTCGAGATGCTGATGGCGCAGCTGGGCCCCGGGCATCAGGGTGCGCTCATGGGCGCGCACCGACCAGCGGCACATCATCGCCGGGGTGACCTCGGGATGAAACTGGATGCCATAGGCCTTGGGGCCCGAGCGAATGGCCTGGACCGGGAAATCGCCCCCGGTTGCGAGGCATTCGGCGCCGTTTGGGCAGTCGAAGCCTTCACGATGCCATTGGTACACGGTCGTGGGCCAGGCGAAGCCGGCCTCGCTTGCATGCGAATGGCCGGCTTCCGTCAGCGCAAGATCGTAATAGCCGATCTCGGCCCGGCCCTGCGGATGCGTGTAGACGGTGCCGCCGAGATGCCTCGTGAGCATCTGGGCGCCCAGGCAGATGCCGAGATAGGGGGCCTCCTCCTTCAGGCAGGTCCCGATCCAGTCGATCTCGGCTTTGACGAAATCATCGGGGTCGTTGGCGCTCATCGGGCCGCCGAAAATCACGGCGCCGGCGTGATCGCGCATGGTCGCCGGGAGTGGATCGCCGAAGCGCGGCTTGCGGATATCGAGCGCGTGCCCTCGCGCCGCCAGAAGGCGGCCGACTCGGCCGGAGGTCGAATGTTCCTGGTGGAGGACGATCAGGACAGGCTTTGGTGCCGGCCTGTTCCTGCGGGGGCGGAGGGGGGAGCGGAGCTTGCGGGCAGCGCTGAGACGAAAAGGTTGATCGTTCATCACGGGCTTCGGATCGCTCACGCGCCAAGGTCGCGCCCAATGGCGCAACGTCCATCCATGGACTGACAATGCGGTTCCATGCGGGACCGAGCAAGCAATTCATGCGCCAAGAGCGCATGACGCGCAGGTGTTTTCTGCATGGCGGCGCCCTGATTCCGCCAGGAGCGCACGCTTCTTGACTTCAAGTTCACGATAGGTCATGAGAATGAACGTTCATTCTCATTGTGGGTCCCTCATTTGCCGCCGCCCTTTGCCTTCGCCTCCTCCGAGCGCGTCCTGACGGAGCGCCATTCGCGCATCCTCGATGCGGCGGAGCACGTCTTCGCGCGCGCCGGTTTCCATGCCGCAACGATGAATGACGTTGCGGCCGAGGCCGGCATGAGCCCGGGCAATCTCTACCGCTACTTCGCTTCCAAGGACGTGATCATCGCGGGGATGGCCGAGCGGGACCGGGCCTCGATCGTCGCTGATTTCGCGGCACTTGATCCGCGCGCCGGCAACCTCCTTAACCAGCTCGAGGCACTTGCGCGGCGTCATCTCGTCGATGAGCCGCGCGAAAAGGCCATCATCGCGTTGCAGATCTGGGCGGAAGCCGCGCGCAATCCGGAAATGGCGGCGATGTGCGCCGATATCGACGGCATGGTCATGACGGGCCTGACGGCAGCGGTCGCCGCGGCCAAGGACGGCGGCGAGCTGCCGGCCGATCTCGACGAAGTCCGCTTCCTCCAGGCGATGTCGATGCTTGCCGACGGCTTCTTCTGCCGGCGCGCCTTGGATCCGAATTTCGACACCGAAGCAGCTGCCGAGACGATGTTCACCGCGATGCGCGGATTGGCCCAGGCAATGCGCCTGCAATCCCCAGACACAAATCAGCCATGACTGATTCGAAGGTTATCACCATGTTGCCGCTTCCCCTCGCGCTGACGCGCCTGGCTGCCCTGTCCCTGCTGACCCTGGCGCTGCTGCCAACACTCTCGGCCTCGGCCCAGACACCGGCCAGCGCAGCCGCGCAGGCAACGGCTCCTGCTCATGGCCCGGCCGTGACGGTTACGCCGGCCAGGACCGCGGAAATCGTACAGAGCGTCGTGGTCTCCGGCTCGATGATCGCGCGCGACGAGGTTCTGGTTTCGCCAGAGATCGATGGCTTTGCGCTCGTCGAGATCCTGGCCGAGGAGGGGGACCGCGTGACGGCGGGCCAGGTGCTGGCGCGCCTCTCGCGGACGACGCTTGACGTCCTTCACACCCAGAACGAAGCACAGATCGCGCGCGCCGAAGCAACGATCGCCCAGGCCAAGGCCCAGGTCACCGAAGCGGAGGCCAATCGAGTCCAGGCCGAGAACGCGTTCGAGCGGACCAAGGCCCTGCGCGATTCGGGCAATGCCAGCGTCGAGACCTTCGACCTGCGTTCTGCCGCGGCGAGGACGACAGTCGCCCGGGTCAACTCGGCGCAGCACGCGCTTGCCATCGCGACAGCCGATCTTGCGCTCGCCAAGGCGCAGGAGCGCGATATTGCCGTGAAGCTCGCGCGTACGGAGATCAAGGCTCCCGCAGCCGGAATCGTCAGCCAGCGCCGCGCCAAGCTTGGCGCCATGGCTCCGCTGGCCGCCACCGAGCCCCTCTTCCGCATCATCGCGGATGGCGCGATCGAACTCGAGGCCGATGTCGCGGAAGTCGAGCTTGCTTCGCTCAGGCTCGGCCAGAGGGTCGCAGTCACGCCGGCGGGCGCCCAGAAGCCGCTTGTCGGTGAGATCAGGTTGATTGCGCCGCAGGTCGACAAGGCGTCTCGGCTCGGGCGCGTGCGGATCGCTCTCAGGGACAATCCGCCGGTCGCGCTTGGCTCCTTTGCGCGTGGCGTGATCGAAACCGGCCGCAAGACGAGCATCACCCTGCCGCTCTCCGCCATCACCTATTCGCGCAATGGAGCGCTGGTGCAGAGTGTCAAGGACGGCAAGGTCAGCACCAAGAAGGTGACGCTGGGACTGACCGGAAATGGCCGGATCGAGATCACCTCCGGCCTTGCCGAAGGTGAGACCGTGGTCGCGCGCGCCGGCACTTTCGTGCGCGACGGCGACGCGGTTACGCCGATCGCGGCGAATTGACGGGGCCGGCGGAATGAACATCAATTTCTCGGCCTGGTCGATCCGCAAACCGGTCCCGGCCATCCTGCTTTTCGTAGTGCTCTGCGTGCTCGGGGTGATGTCGTTTTCGACGCTGCCGGTGACGCGGATGCCGAATATCGACGTGCCTTTCGTCTCGGTTTCGGTGACCCAGGCCGGCGCAGCGCCGGCGGAGCTCGAAAGCCAGGTCAGCAAGCGCATCGAGGATGCGGTCGCCAACATCACTGGCGTCAAGCATGTGATGTCGACGCTGACCGACGGCCAGTCGCTCACCCTGATCGAGTTCCGGCTGGAGGTGAACACCGACCGGGCCGTCAACGACGTCAAGGACGCCATCGCCAAGGTCAGAGCGGACCTGCCACGCACCATCGACGAGCCGGTGATCCAGCGCATCGATGTCGAGGGCCAGTCGGTCCTGAGCTATGGCGCATCGTCGCCCGGCATGACGCTCGAGCAACTCTCCTGGCATGTCGACGATGTCGTTGCGCGCGAATTGCAGGGGCTGAAGGGTGTTGGCCGCGTCGATCGCTACGGTGGCGTCGATCGCGAGATCAGGATTTCGCTCGATCCCGACCGGCTGCTGGCGCTCGGCACCACGGCTGGTGAAGTCAACCGGCAGATTCGCGCCACCAATGTCGACCTCGCCGGCGGGCGCGGCGAGGTTGGCGGCCAGGAACAGGCGATTCGTACGCTCGCCGGCGCACGCACGGTGGCCGACTTGGCCGAGACCAAGATCTCGCTCACCGGCGGTCGCGAGGTGAGGCTGAAAGAGCTTGGCCGGGTCGAGGATTCCAATTCCGAACCGCGCTCCTTCAGCCGCCTGGACAAGCAGCCCGTCGTCACCTTCGCGGTGTTCCGCTCCAAGGGCTCGAGCGAGCTCTCGGTCAAGCAGGTGGTTGCAGCGCGCATCGACGAGCTGAACAAGCGCTACCCGTCGATCGAGCTGAAGCTGATCGACGATGCCGTCGCCTATACCCACGGCAACTACCAGTCGGCGATGGAGACGCTGTTCGAGGGCGCGGCGCTGGCCGTGCTCGTCGTCTTCCTCTTCCTGCGCAACTGGCGCGCGACGCTGATCACCGCTATCGCCCTGCCGCTTTCGGCCATTCCCACGTTCTGGGCGATGCAGATGCTGGGCTTCTCGCTCAATCTCGTCAGCCTGCTCGGCATCACACTCGTCACCGGCATCCTGGTCGACGACGCGATCGTCGAAATCGAGAACATCGTGCGCCATATGAAGATGGGCAAATCGCCTTATCGCGCGGCGATGGAGGCGGCCGATGAAATCGGCCTGGCGGTCATCGCGATCACGCTGACCATCGTCGCGATCTTCGCGCCGGTCTCCTTCATGGGCGGTATCGCTGGGCAGTATTTCCGCCAGTTCGGCCTGACGGTCGCCATCGCGGTGCTGTTCTCGCTGCTGGTGGCGCGGCTGATCACGCCCATGATGGCGGCCTATCTGATGCGACCGGTGAAGCACGAGGATGACAAGCCCGGCCCGTTCATGCGCGGCTATGTCGGCTTGCTGCGGCTCACGCTTGCGCGGATTCGCCTGCCGCTGCTGCCACGCTTCGACGGCACGGGGCGCTGGCGCAAACTGCCATTCAACATGGCCTATCTGACCCTGGTGGTCGGCTTCATCTTCCTGTTCGGCTCGATCCAGGCGACGGCCTTGCTGCCGACCGGCTTCTTCCCGGAGGAGGACACTGCGCGTGTCGTCGCCAGCGTCGAGCTGCCGCCGGGCGCCACGCTGGAAGAAACGCGCGTCACCACCGACCAGATCGTCGACGCGCTGAGGACGATTCCCGAGGTCAGGCATGTCTTCGTGCTCGGTGGCGCTTCGCCCACCGGACAGCGGGAGGTCCGGCGTGCCTCGGTCACGGTCATGCTGACGCCAAAGGGCGACCGGGCGATCAAGCAAAAGGACCTGAAGGTCGTCATCGCAGAGAAGCTCGCCAGCGTCCCCGATGCCCGGGCCTGGTATGTCAATGAGCGCGGCGAGCGCGAGATGGCGTTCTCGATTCTCTCCAAGGACGGCGATGCGCTCGACGAGGCGGTGGCCCGGATCGAAGCGCGCATGCGCCAGGTCGACGGCTACCTCAATGTCGCGACTGCCGGCTCGCTCAGCCGGCCAGAGCTGCGCGTCACCCCGAAGCTCGAGCAGGCGGCAACCCTCGGCGTTACGCCGGAGGCAATCTCGGAAGCGGTGCGCATCGCGACGATCGGTGATGCGGGTGCCAATCTCGCCAAGTTCAATGCCGGCGACCGGCTGGTGCCGATCCGTGTCCAGCTCGATGAGGCTGCCCGCGCCGACATCCGCAACATTGCGGCCCTGCGTGTCACCAATACCAGCGGCGTCTCGATTCCGCTGACGGCGGTGGCCGATATCGGCTTCGGCGAGGGGCCGAGCTCGATTGACCGCTATGATCGCGTCCGACGGGCTGCGATCGGCGCCGATCTGAAACGCGGTTTCGAACTCGGCACCGCGCAGGATACCTTCAACGAGATCGTCAAAGAGGTCGGATTGCCGGCCGGCGTCAAGATTGCCGCTACCGGTGACGCCGAGATCCAGGGCGAGGTCGTGCAGGGCTTCATCACGGCGATGACCACTGGCCTGATGCTGGTCTTTGCGCTGCTGATCCTGCTGTTCGGCTCGATCGCCCAGCCGGTGACCATCCTGCTCTCGCTGCCGCTCTCCTTCGGCGGCGTGGTGATCGCGCTGCTCGCGACCAATAATCCGGTCTCGATGCCGGTCTATATCGGCCTGCTGATGCTGATGGGCATCGTCACCAAGAACGCGATCATGCTGGTCGATTTCGCGGTGGAGGAGGTCGCCCGCGGCAAGGACCGGATCACGGCGCTGCTCGAGGCCGGGCGCAAGCGGGCCCGGCCGATCGTGATGACGACGATCGCGATGGCAGCCGGCATGCTGCCCTCAGCCTATGGCGTCGGCGACGGCGGCGAGTTCCGCGCGCCGATGGCGATCGCGGTGATCGGCGGTCTGATCGTCTCGACCGTGCTCAGCCTCGTCTTCGTGCCATCGTTCTACACGGTGATGGACGATGTCGGCCGTGGTTTCAGCTGGCTCTTCGGCCGCTTCTTCAGCAAGCCGGAAGATGAATCGGCCTGGGAGCCCATGGGGGATGAGGAATCGCCCGGCGAAGCCAGCGCCATGGCGATGAGTGGAAAGCTGCCGCCGCCGCGATTGGCGGCGGAATAGGGCCGAAGCGCGGGACGGAGCCGAGCGGAAGCGGCTCCGTCGATGGCTTCGAGATTGGGCCGCAGAACCTGCTGCACTTCGCAACAGGGGGCGCAATCTCAGGCCAGTTCAGAGGGGCGGCCCCAAGCGTGGCAACGAACCTCAGCCCTTCCGCACGAGCAGAACCGCTGCCAGAATCGCCACGCCGCCAAAGGCCTGCGCGGGCGAGGGCTGCTCGGCAAAGATCGCCCAGGCAGCGAGAACACTGACCAGCGCCGGCCAGACCATCACCAGCGAGGCGGCGCTGGCGCCATATTGGCCGAGCGCCAGCGTGATCAGTCCCTGGCCCAGTGCATGTGAGACGAGGCCGAGCGCGATCACCGCGAGCCAACCCTGCAGGCTCTGCGGCAGGATGGTCTCGCCAAGCAGGATCGCGACCGCGATGCAGAAGACGGCGCAGAGCGCGCTGGAGATCAGGCCGATGCGCCCCGCATCGGCAAAGTCGCGGGCCCGGCGAATGGCGATGATGTAGACGGCGTAGGAGAAGGCCGCTCCGACTGCCAGGCTGTCGCCAAAAATGCTGCCCGGACTGGCCGCGGCCGTAGAGGACGTGAATTTCGGCAGCACCAGCATCAACGCGCCGCCGATCGCCAGCAACAGCGCGCCGAGGATGCGCCCGGTCGGCTTCTCACCGAGCAGGAGCCAGGCTGCCAGAACAACGACGACCGGCGAGAGATTGCCCAGCAGCGAGGCGTTGGCGATCGTCGTGAAGCCAAGCGAGGCATTGTAGAGCGTCACGTCGACGGCGAAGGCGAACCCGGCCAGTGCGATGGGCCACCACCCATGAGACCGCGCGGCACCTGATATGGCCTTGCGCCGTTCGAACGCGGTCCAGGCTGCGAGCACCGGCAGGGCAAAGAGCATGCGCCAGAAGCCGGCGGCGGCCGGTCCGACATCGGCATAACGCACGAAGATGCCGGAAAAGCCGATGCAGGTCGCGCCCGTCATCAGGGCGACGAACATGGCGAGGCCGGGTGCGGTCGGACGTGACAAGGCGAGGCTCGGGGTGGTCATCAGGGTCATCCGCGACGGGCAGTGCCGGCGATATAGGGCGCTTCCTTCAATCGGAAAAACGGATTATTCTCATCGTTCCATTCGAATTTCCGATGGGTGAGGCGATGGCGACTCATTTCGATCTGGCGGCGCTGGATATGCTGGTGACGGTCGCCGAGACCGGCGGCTTCACGGCTGCGAGCGTCAGGCTCGGCCGCACGCAATCGGCGGTTTCTGTCCGCATCCAGGATCTTGAAGCGCAATTGGGCCAGAAGCTGCTCGAGCGCTCGCGGCGTGGGGTGACGCCGACCGATGCCGGCGAACGGCTGATCGGTCATGCCCGGCGCCTGCTCGCAGTCGAGCGCGAGGCTCTGGCTGATCTGGGCGGCGAGGCAGCCACGGGGCGACTGCGCGTCGGCGTGCCCGACGATTATGTCGACGCCTATTTGCGACCGCTGATCGCACGGTTTGCGGCCGAGCATCCGCGCGTCGAGCTGGAACTGCGTTGCGATCTCTCGAAACGGATCGAGCCCGCGCTTGCGGCCGGCGAGTTCGATATCGCCGTGATCACGCAGGATCCGGTGCGGCCAAGGGGAGAGACGCTGCGCCGCGAGCCGCTGGTCTGGGTCGCGGCGCGCGGTCATCGCCCGGAATTGCAGGAGGTTCTGCCGCTGGCCTTGTTTTCCGAGGGCTGCCGGGCGCGCCCGCGTGTCCTGGCGGCGCTCACCGGAGCAGGGCGGGCGCATCGGCTGGTCTTTTCCTCCTCGCATACGGCAGGTGTGATCTCCGCGGTCGAGGCCGGATTCTGTGTCACGGCGATCACCGAAAGCGCGGTGCCGCCGAGTCTGCGGCGGCTTGGCGCGGCTGAGGGCCTGCCACCGCTCTTCGAGCTTTCGGTCGGTCTCATCGTCGCGCCTAGCCCTAGTCTCGCGGCCCGGCGCTTTGCACAGGCGCTTCGCGAAGAAATGGCCGCTCCACGGCTTGCCGCGTGAGCCGCCCGCATTGCCCTTCGGCCCGCGGCCCACTACTGAGAAGCAATGAAATTCCTCGACCAAGCCAAGATCTATGTGAAGGCCGGTGACGGCGGCGCAGGCTGCGTCTCCTTCCGGCGCGAAAAATTCATCGAATTCGGCGGCCCCAATGGCGGCGACGGCGGACGCGGTGGCGATGTCGTGATCGAATGCGTACAGGGGCTCAACACGCTGATCGACTTTCGCTTCCAGCAGCATTTCAAAGCCAAGATCGGCGAACATGGCATGGGCAAGGACCGGCATGGCGCCAACGGCCCGCCGATCGCGCTCAGGGTGCCGCCAGGTACGCAGGTCTTCGACGAAGACGGGGAGACCCTGATCGCAGACCTGACCGAACCCGGTCAGCGTTTCGTTCTGTGCAAGGGCGGCAATGGCGGTTTCGGCAACGCCTATTTCAAGACTTCGACCAACCAGGCGCCGCGCCATGCCAATCCGGGCCTGCCGGGCGAGGAGCGCTGGGTCTGGCTTCGCCTGAAGCTGATCGCCGATGCCGGGCTTGTCGGCCTCCCCAATGCCGGCAAGTCGACTTTTCTTGCCACCGTGACCGCTGCGAAGCCCAAGATCGCCGATTACCCCTTCACCACCCTGCATCCCGGCCTTGGCGTCGTGCGGGTCGACGGGCGCGAGATGGTGTTGGCCGATATTCCTGGCCTGATCGAGGGAGCGCATGAGGGGCATGGGCTCGGCGATCGCTTTCTCGGCCATATCGAGCGCTGCCGCGTGTTGCTGCATCTGGTCGAAGGCACCAGCGAACACGCCGGCAAGGCCTACAAGACCGTTCGGGAGGAGCTCGAGGCCTATGGCGAGGGCCTGGCCGAGAAGCCCGAGATCGTGGCGCTGTCGAAAGTGGACGCCCTGAGCCCGGAACTGCTCAAGGAGCAGGTCGCGCGGCTGAAGCGGGCCGCCAAGCGCGCGCCGATCGTGCTGTCATCAGCGTCTGGCCAGGGCGTCGACGATGCCTTGCGGGCCCTGTTCGCAGTGGTCGAAGAGGCGCGGCAGGAAGAGGCCCAGGCCGATGCACCGGCGCTGGAAGCCGGCTGGCGCCCATAACCCGTGATTTGCCACGGTGTTGTTGACCACCGTTCCCAGCGAGCTGCAAACGGCTTGCGTGGAAACGCACGCCACCGTCTAAGTCTTGGGTGCCGTCAAAGGGGGACTTGTCAGGTGATTTCGAAGCTTCGGCCTCTCGCGTTCGTTTCCGTCGTGATCTTCAGTGGCGCAGCCCATGCCCAGGCGCAGCGCCCCTCCGCGAATGCACCGTCTCCGGCCGTTCCTGGGGGCGTTTCGCAGCCGGACAATACGACGGCGACCTATGGCGACTGGACACATCGCTGCCAGCAGGGCGTCGGGACCCGGATCTGCGAGATCGTGCAGACGCTCGAGGTGCAGGGGCAGCGCGGCCCGGTGGCGCTGATCGCGCTCGGGCGGCCGGTGCGCAATGAGCCCTACAAGCTGGTGGTGCAGGTGCCGCCGAATGTGAGCCTCGGCGCCAAGGCCGGTATCCGCCTTGCGCTCGGAGAGAAGGACGAGGGGACGCTTGCCGACTTCCAGCGCTGCCTTCCCGGCGGCTGCTTCGCCGAGGTGAACGTGAGCGACGAGCTGCTGAAGCGCTGGCGCGGCTATAGCGAAGCCGGCCAGCTGCGCTATCAGGATGGCGCCAATCGCGCCGTTGTGCTGCCCTTCTCGTTCAAGGGCTTTCAGTCGGCCGTGGACGCGCTCGCCCGCGAGCCCTGAGATCGGCGCGTTTCAGTTCTCGGTGAATTGCAGCCGGTGCAGCCGGGCATAGGTGCCATCATGCTCGATCAGGGCGTCATGGCTACCGGTCTCGACGATCCGGCCCTCTTCCAGCACGACGATGAGATCGGCCTCGCGCACGGTCGAGAGGCGATGGGCGATCACCAGCGTCGTGCGGTTCTTCATCAGCCGGGCGAGCGCCTGCTGGACGAGCCGCTCTGACTCGGTGTCGAGTGCGCTCGTCGCCTCGTCGAGCAGCAGGATTGGCGCATCCTTCAGGATGGCCCGAGCAATGGCGACACGCTGGCGTTCGCCGCCTGACAGCTTCGAACCGCGCTCACCGACCTGCGTATCGTAGCCATCGGGCATGGCCATGATGAAATCATGCGCTGCTGCGTCCCTGGCGGCGGCCATGATCTCGGCCTCGCTCGCTCCCGGTCGGCCAAAGGCGATATTGGCCCGCACCGTATCGTCGAAGAGCATGACATCCTGGCTGACGACGCCGATCTGGCCCCGCAGGCTGGCGAGCGTGACGTCGCGCAGATCCTGCCCGTCGATCTCGATGCGGCCCTCGTTCGGGTCGTAAAGGCGCGGCGCGAGCGTGAGCAGCGTCGACTTGCCGGAGCCGGAGCGACCGACCAGCGCCGTCATCTTGCCACCCTGTGCGACGAGATCGATGCCCTCCAGGGCGCGGGCATCATCGCGATAGCGAAAGCGAACGTGCCGGAAGGCGATCTCGCCGGCGCCGACCTTGAGGGGCTGCGCACCGGGCCGCTCGGTGACCAAAGGCTTCTCGTCAATCAGGGCATAGTAGCGTTTCAGCGAGGCTCCGGCTTCCTGCAGGATGGCGTTGAGGTTGCCGAGCGAACGCATCGGCTGCGCCGCGAGCAGCAGCGCCGAGACATAGCCGGTGAAATCGCCGATCGTGCTGGTGCCCGCAGTGATCCTGACGCCGATGGCGGCGAGGACGCCAGCGACCGCCATGCCACCGGCGACCTCTAGCAGAGGATCGAGCCGGCCGCGGGCATTGGCAGCCTTCATCTTGAGGGAGCGGATCGTCTCGAAGGCATGCGCGGCGCGCGCCTTGAGATAGGGCTCGAGCGAATCCGTCTTGGCGACGCGGGCACCTTGCAAGCTCTCGGTGACGAGGCTTGCCATGATGCCTGTCTGCTCCTGCTGCGACATCGCCATGCGGCGCAATTTCTTGCCGATCCGGCCGATCGGGCGCGCGACGATCGGCGCGATCAGCAGGACGACAAGGGTCATCTGCCAATCGATCCAGAGAAGGGCCCCGACCAGTGCGATGGAGGTCATGACATCGCGCACGGCAATGTTGATGATCCGGGTCAATGCCTCCTTCACATAGGTGAAGTCGGTGGTGAAGCGCTGGGTCAGCGACGCGGGGTTTTCGCGCTGGAGCTGTGCAAGGTCGGCATCGATCAGATGCGCGTAGAGCGCGGACTGCATATCCGCTTCGATTCGGCTGACGACGCTATTGGTCATCACGGTCTGCGTGAGCAGCGAGAAGCCCTTGATCGCCGTAACGATGACGACGACGACGGCAACGGCATTGACCACGCCGATTTCGATGCCGATCGACTTTGAGACGAGACGCTCCATTCGGCGCACGAAGCCCGTCGCTTCCGCCGATAGGGGGTCGGCGAAGGCGTCGAAGGCCGCCTTGATGAGCAGCGGGTAGAAGCTGGTTGTCGCGGCGATCACCACCACAAGTGCCAGGATCATCGCCATCTGGGGCAGGTAGGCGTTGACGCGCTCGCGCCAGACGCGGGCGAAGAGCGCAAAGGTGTCGTCGGTAACGCGGCCGATCTTCATGGCGCGGGGCCTAACATGGTCGACCGCGATATGCCACTGGCACGGCGGCGGGGTGGCTCTTCGCGCTCCGGTCTTGTTCCAGACAAGAAGCTGGCGTCCCATAGCCACAGTGCTGCAACTGATTCCGGAGATAGCGTACACCCATGCCCGCGCCCCCGCCGGCCCAGATCGGCCAGAGCTTCGCCGAGATCGACACGCCAGCGCTCGTTCTCGATCTCGACGCCTTCGAGCGGAATCTCGTCGCCATGGCCGCCTATACGCAGGCCCATGGCGTACGTCTTCGTCCTCATGCCAAGACCCATAAGAGCCCGGATATCGCCCTGCTACAGATCGCGCATGGCGCCGTCGGCCAGTGCTGCCAGAAGGTCTCCGAAGCCGAGATTCTCGTTGCGGGCGGTGTCGGCGATGTTCTGGTCACCAACGAGATCGTCGGTCCGGCCAAGCTCGACCGGCTCGCCAAGCTGGCGCGCAACGCACGGATCGGCCTTTGCGTCGACCATCCCGAGGGCGTGCGCGAGGCAGCGGAGGCGGCGGCGCGGCACGACGTGATGCTCGATGTCATGGTCGAGCTCGATATTGGCGGGCGCCGCTGCGGCGTGGCCGTCGGCGAAGCGGTCCGGATCGCCGAGGCGGTCGCGCGGAGCAACTCGCTGCGCTTCACGGGCGTTCAGGCCTATCATGGCTCTGCCCAGCATATGCGCTCGATCGACGAGCGGCGCGAGGCGATCGAGCGTGCCGGGCTGCTCGCCCGCAATGCGGTGGAGCGTCTCGCCCAGGCGGGCCTCAACTGCGAATATGTCAGCGGCGCCGGCACAGGTACCTATGAGCTCGAAAGCCAGTCCGGCATCTGGAACGAGATCCAGGCCGGCTCCTACATCTTCATGGATGCCGATTACGCCCGCAATCGACAGGCGGACGGCACCCCCTTCAGGTCGTTCGAACACGCACTCTTCGTCCTCGCCGGGGTGATGAGCAAGCCCGTGCCGGATCGCGCCATCGTCGATGCCGGGCACAAGGCGGCGGCGGTCGATTCCGGCATGCCGATGCCGTTCCAGCGCGACGGCGTGATTTATACCAAACCCTCCGACGAGCATGGCGTCCTCACGGGCGATCCGATCGCCCTGCCGCATCGCGGCGACCGCATCCTGCTCGTTCCCGGCCATTGCGACCCGACGGTGAACCTGCATGACTGGTATGTCGGCGTGCGCGGGCTGCACGGTCCGGATGCGCATGTCGAGACGCTCTGGCCGGTTGCGGGGCGCGGCGCACTGACCTGAAGACACCGAGGCCGCGCATGATTGCGTCCGGAAGCCGCTTCATCTTTTCGGACACAAGGTCCGATGCTGGCTGAGTTCCTGCTGACCCTTGCGACCCCGGTCGGACGGATGACGCGGCAGCTCGGCCTGTTGCGGGAGAGCACGGCGCTCTGGGCGCGGGGGTTGCGCCAGCGCGAGAGCTGGGCGCCGCACCACCAGCGCTGCCAGGCGGTCGTGACGCAGATCGTCGGCGAGCTCGAACGGCACCGCACGGCCGTCGTGCTTGGCTCGGGATTGGTGCGCGACGTGCCGCTCGATCTGCTCTGCGCTCGTTTTCAGCGTGTCGTGCTGATCGATGCGGTGCACCTGCCCCAGGTCCGGTTGCGCATGGCATTGCGCCGAAATGCCGAACTGGTGACGCGCGATCTGACTGGCGTCATGGGCTGGCTGGCGGGGGAGCGCCAGGGGCGTAGCGACCCGCTGGCCGATTTCAGTGCGGACACGGAGGTCGATCTGGTGATCTCGGCCAACCTGATGTCGCAGCTCGCCTGGCCGGTCGAGGACTGGCTCGAGGAGAACGGGGACCGCGCAGCCGCCCTCCCGGATGATCTGCCGGCGCGCTGCATCGCCTGGCACCTCCAGGATCTTGCGCGTTTCGCGGGGCGCGTCTGCCTGATCAGCGATGTCGAGATGCGCGAGCATGACCGCGATGGCACGGTGAGGGACCAATTGGATCTGGCGCGCGGGGTCCCGCTCCCGCCGCCTGACGAACGCTGGGACTGGCTTGTCGCGCCCTTTGGCGAAGCTGAAAGGGACCGCGAATATGTCCACCGCGTCTGCGCCTGGAGAAATTTCCAGGCGCGCGAAACTGAAGGCATTGGCTGGGCGAGCGCTGTGCCATCGTCGTCGAAGGCGACAAGTCGCTGCTCGATCGGTACCGTCTCATCCAGTACCGTGTCATCCTGGCGGGCCTCGGCCGAGCACCTGCGTGAGACGATCAATGATCGATAGGCTACCGTGAAAGAGCTGATCAGCGCCGAAGGGCAGACCGCGACCACCGAATTGCAGGGCGCCGCGCTCATGGCCTTTCTTCGCCATTACGACGCAGGCCGGCGCATGAGCCAATCCGCCCTCCCATCGTCGTCGAGCTGCTGATGGCGCAGGACACTTTCCCGGCGGCTCCACGGCGGCAGCCGGTCCTGCTCCATGCCGCCGGGAGCCTGCGCGCGGCCTTGACCGAGGTGGCCCAGGCTTTCGAAACCCTGACCGGGGTTCAGGTCGAACCTGCCTATGCCCCTTCGGGATTGCTGCGCGAGCGGTTGGCCAAGGGCCAAGCGGCGGAGGTGTTCGCTTCCGCCAACATGGACCACCCGGCTGCACTGGCGGAAGCGGGCCTGGCCGGGCCGGTCGTGCTCTTCGCGCGCAACGAACTCTGCGCCTTCGTTCGGCCGGGCCTGATGGTCACTGCCGAGACAGTGCTGGAGCGGATGCTCGATCCATCCATCAGGCTCGGCACCTCGACGCCGAAGGCAGATCCCTCCGGCGATTACGCCTTTGAGGTTTTCGCCCGGGCCGAAGCCTTGAAGCCCGGTGCAAGGGCGGCGCTCGAAGCCAAGGCGCTGCAGCTGACGGGCGGTCCCAGCAGCGTCGCCGCCCCTGACGGCGTCAACGCCTATGGCCACAAGCTCGCCCGTGGCGAGGCCGATATCTTCCTGGCCTATTGCACCAATGCCCAACCGCTCGCCCGGGAGCAGCCCGGAGTGACGCTGGTCCGGTTGCCGCTCGCCCTCGCGGTCGGGGCCGATTATGGGCTGACCGTGATGAGCGCGGCCTCGCCAAACGGCTATCGGCTTGCCATGTTCATCCTGTCGCAGGCGGGGCAGGAGATTCTGGCGAAACACGGTTTTGCCGCGCCGGTTCTTCCGAATAGCGGGTCGAAGTGACGGAGCAAGCAATGGATTGGCAGGCGACGCGACCGGGCGAGACCATCGCTGCCTTGCCCGATCGGCAGGACGCGCATCTCGTCTTCATCGGCCGGCTGCGCACGCCCTTCGCCTCACGCGATCAATGCCCGCGGCGTGGAGACCCGGAATCGGGGCCGATCTGCCATGTCGAAATCGATGCGACCTGGTGGCCGGCGCTGGCCGGGGTCGAAGCCTGCGCGTATCTCGACCTGCTGTACTGGATGAACCTGGCCCGAAGGGATCTGCTGACCCAGAGCCCGAAATCCAGCGGCCGGCTCCTCGGCACTTTTGCGTTGCGCTCGCCGGTCCGCCCCAACCCGATCGCCCTGTCGCGGGTCAGGCTCATCGGAGTCGAGGAGGGCGCGCTGCGGGTGCGCGGGCTCGACTGTGTCGATGGTACGCCGCTTCTCGACATAAAACCGAACCGTTGCCCGCAATCGGGCGCCGGCACGGAGCATCATCATGCGCGGACCTGACCGTCGTGCCGTTCTGGGCGGCCTTGCCGCGGCGCTGGCCGCGCCGCGCATTGCGCGTGCCGCAACCGTGCACGACGGCGCCGGGCGCGAGATCGCCATTCCGGCCCGGGTCGAACGCGTCTTTCCGGCGGGGCCACCGGCCGCCATCACGCTCTATACGCTTGCGCCCGACCTGCTGCTCGGCTGGCCGCGCGCCAATCGCGCGGAGGAGCGCGAATTCCTGCTGCCTGGAATTGGCGACAGGCCGGAAGTCGGTCGGATCACAGGGCGCGGCAACAGCGCCAATCTCGAAGCGGTGCTCGGCCTCAAGCCGGACCTGATTGTCGATGCCGGTTCGACGGGCAGGACCTATGTCGAGCTGGCGATGCGGGTCCAGGAGCAGACCGGCATCCCCTATGCGCTGCTCGACGGTCGCTTCGAGCAGATTCCGGCAAGCTATCGCATCCTCGGCCAGCTGACCGGACGCGGCGAACGGGCCGAGACGCTGGCGCGCTGGTGCGAGACCGCAATGGCGATGATCAAGGGGCGTATCGCGACGATTCCCTGGGAGAAGCGTCCCTCGGTGTATTACGCGCGCGGACCGCGCGGGCTGGAGACGGGGCTCGGCGGCTCGATCAATGTCGAGACACTGTCCTTCCTCGGGGCGCGCAATGTCGCGGCCGAGACGCCGGGCAGCGGTCTTGCGAATGTCTCGCTCGAACAGATCCTGTCCTGGAATCCAGAGGTGATCGTCACCATCGATCCCGTCTTCGCCGATGGCGTCTCCAGCGATCCTGCCTGGGCGAATGTCCGGGCGGTGCGCGATCACCGCGTGCATCTCTCCCCGAAGCTGCCCTTTGGCTGGGTCGATTTCCCGCCTTCGGTCAACCGGATGATCGGGCTGTGGTGGCTGGCGAAGCTGCTCTATCCCGCGCAGTTCCCGGAGGATATCCGACCGCTCGCACGGGAATTCCACACGCTGTTCTATCAGGTGAGGCCGACCGACGCGCAACTCGACCGTATCCTGACCGGGCGAGGCTAACCCCTTGTCGCCATCCTCCGCGCGCGGAAACCTGTTCGCCGTAGGCCTGCTCGCGCTCGGCGTCGTGCTTGCCTTCGCACTTGGGCGCTTCCCGGTCGGACCCGGTGATCTTCTGCGCATCCTCTGGGCGGGGGTGAGCGGTCAGCCGTCGGGCCTGCCGCCGCAACTGGAAACGGTGATCTGGAATATCCGCGGCCCGCGCGTGATTGCGGCCATGCTCTGCGGGGCAGCGCTCGCGGTCGCCGGCACAGCGTTTCAGGGGCTATTCCGCAACCCGCTGGTCTCACCCGATATCCTCGGCGCTTCGTCTGGCGCGGCGCTCGGCGCGGTTGTCGGCATCTATTTCTCGCTCGGCATCGTCGGCATCCAGCTCGGAGCCTTCATCGGTGGGTTGATCGCGGTCGGCGCCGTCTGTGTCGTAGGCTCGACCATCCGGCGCGGCGACCCGGTGCTGGCGCTCGTCCTGACCGGCGTCGTCATCGGCTCGCTGCTTGGCGCCGGGATCGGCCTCGTGAAATACTGGGCCGATCCCTATAACCAGCTCCCAGCCATGACCTTCTGGCTGCTGGGCAGCCTTGCCGGGGCCGCAAAGCCCGATCTCCTGCCGCTGCTCGGCCCGGTCGCCCTCGGCTCCGTGGTTCTGATCGCCCTGCGCTGGCGCATGAATGTCATGTCGCTGCCGGAGGAGGAGGCGCGGGCGCTCGGACTGAACACTGGCCCCTTGCGCCTGACCATCGTCGCGGCAGCGACACTGGTTACGTCAGCGAGCGTTGCGGCGGCCGGGATCATCGGCTGGGTCGGCCTCGTCGTGCCGCATCTCGCGCGGTTCCTTGTCGGGCCCGATTTCGGCAAGCTCGTGCCGACCTCCGCGATCCTCGGCGGCGGCTACCTGCTGATCATCGACACGCTGGCGCGAACGATCGGCCCGGTCGAGACGCCGCTCGGCATCCTCACCGCGGTGATCGGCACGCCCTTCTTCATCTGGCTGCTCGCGTCCGCCCGCGGAGGCTGGTCGTGAGCCTGAGTGCCGTCGATCTCGCCTATGGCTATCCTGAGCGCCAGATCGGCCGGGCGATCACGCTGGCCCTGCGGGCGGGTGAGGTGCTTGCCCTGCTCGGGCCGAATGGCCGCGGCAAGACGACCCTGCTGAAAACCCTTCTCGGCCTCCTGCCTCCGCAAGCCGGCGGGCTGACGCTCGACGAGAAGCCGCTTGCCGGCCTGACAGTCTCGGAGCGGGCGCGGGCGCTGGGCTACGTGCCGCAGGCACATGCCGGAACCTTCGCCTTCTCGGTCTTCACCGTTGTTCTGATGGGGCGCACCGCTCATGGCGCGCTGTTCGCCGCGCCCTCGCGGCATGATCGCGAGGTGGCGATGGTCATGCTGGAGCGTCTTGGCATCTTAGAGTTGGCCGAGCGCCCCTACACGCAGATCTCGGGTGGCGAGCGCCAGCTCGTGCTGATCGCGCGGGCGCTGGCGCAGGAACCACGCTACGTCATTCTCGACGAGCCGACCGCAAGCCTCGATTTCGGCAACCAGGGCAAGGTGATGGCGCAGATCGGGCGCCTCGCGGCCGAAGGATTGGGCGTGCTCTTCACCACGCACGATCCCAATCAGGCGCTGCGGCATGCAGACCGCGTCATGATGATTCGCGAGGGCCGGATGCTGGCGAGCGGGATCGCGAAGGATTTGCTGACTCCGGCACGTCTGATGGAGCTCTACGGCGTCGGGATCGAGACGGTGCGGGACGGCGAGGGGCGCGTCGCGTTCCTGCCGGGCGAATAGAGATGTCCCAGCGTGGCCTCGGGGGGCCGCCGGAAGGATATCCAGAGGACATGATCAATCCGCCGGCGTGGCTGGTAGCTGGCCTGTCTATGCGCGCCCCAGCTCCACCGGCACAGAGAAGGAGCGCTTGACCTGCCCGAGCGCGAAGCTCGATTCGATCGAGGCGACATTGTCGAGCCGTGTCAGCTTGTCCTTCAGGAACCGCTCATAGGCGGCGAGGTCGCTGACGATGATGCGGAGCAGATAGTCGCGCGGGCCGGTCATCAGGTAGCAGTCGGCCACCTCCGGCCAGCGCGTCACCGCCGCCGCGAAGCGGTCGAGCTCTTCCTCGCGCTGGCGCTCCAGCTTGATCGAGGCGAAGACCGAGACCGGCAGGCCGAGCTTGTCCTGGTTCACGACCGCGACATAACCCTCGATGATGCCGGCCTCCTCCAGCAGGCGAACCCGCCTTGCGCAGGGTGAGGGCGAAAGCCCGACTCTTTCGGCCAGGTCCTGATTGCTCATGCGTCCGTCGGCCTGGAGAGCCTGGACGATACGCCGGTCGATATCGTCGAGTTTGTAGTCTGGCATCTTGTCTCACTTTCGTTCGCAGAATTAGCGGAAAGCGCTAAGATGGAAAGCATCGCCGGCGATCTTTGGCAAAAATCGCTGCTGGAAGCGTGCATGATGGCTTTGCCGCATCGAGAGAAGCCAAATGACCGATCCCCGTCTGCCGATTCTCGCCGAACTGGAGAAGAAGATTCTCTGGCTCGCCTCCTGGACGATCCATAACGCCAACCACCTGCGCGATAACGGCGATGGGATGAAGGTGGGCGGGCATCAGGCTTCGTCCGCGTCGCTGGCGACGATCATGACGGCGCTCTACATGGCGGCCCTGAAGCCACAGGACCGGGTTGCGGTGAAGCCGCATGCCTCGCCGATCTTCCATGCCATCAACTATCTGATGGGCCTGCAGACCCGCGAGAAGCTCGAGAATTTTCGTGGATACAAGGGCGCCCAGAGCTATCCCTCGCGCACCAAGGATATCGACGATGTCGATTTCTCGACCGGCTCGGTCGGCCTCGGCGTCGCGCAGACGCTCTTCTCCTCGCTGACCCAGGATTATGTGAAGGCCCATGGCTGGGGCGCAAGCCGGCCGGATGGGCGCATGGTGTCGCTGATCGGTGATGCCGAGCTCGACGAGGGCAATATCTTCGAGGCCCTGATGGAGGGCTGGAAGCACGGTGTCCGTAACACCTGGTGGGTGATCGACTATAACCGCCAGTCGCTTGATGCCGTGATCCGTGAGGGGCTCTACGACCGTTTCGAGACGATGTTCCGCAATTTCGGCTGGGATGTCGTGACGCTGAAATACGGCTCGCTGCAGCAAGCCGCCTTCAAGGAGAAGGGCGGCGAGCGGCTGAAGGCCTGGATCGATTCCTGCCCGAACCAGCTCTATTCGGCCCTGACCTTCCAGGGTGGCGCGGCCTGGCGCAAGCGTCTGATGGATGATCTCGGCGACCAGGGGCCCGTGACGACGCTGATCGAGAGCCGCTCCGACGCCGAGCTCTCGAAGCTGATGTGCAATCTCGGCGGCCACGACCTGCCCTCGCTGCTCGAAGCCTTCGAGGGCATCGATCACGACCGGCCGGTCTGTTTCCTCGCCTATACCGTCAAGGGCTTTGGCCTGCCGCTCGCCGGGCACAAGGACAATCATGCCGGGTTGATGACCAAGGAGCAGATGGAAGGCTTCAAGCAAGCCAACACGATCTGCCCCGGCCATGAATGGGACCTGTTCGAGGGGCTGTCGCTGCCCGAAGCCGAGCTCCGCGGCTATCTCGACAAGGTGCCGTTCTTTTCCCAAGGGCGCCGTCGCTTCTCGGCGCCGTCCCTGCCCGTGCCTGCGAAACTCGAGGCCGGCATCCAGGCGACGATGTCGACGCAAATGGGCTTCGGCAAGGTCCTGGACGAGCTGGCGAAGCTCGGCGGGCCGCTGGCGGACCGCATCGTCACCACCGCGCCGGACGTCACCGTCTCGACCAATCTCGGGCCATGGGTGAACCGGCGCGGCCTGTTCGCCCGCGCCTCGATGGCCGATACCTTCAAGGACGAGCGCATTCCCTCGATGCAGAAATGGGAATTCTCTCCGAAGGGCCAGCATATCGAGCTCGGCATCGCCGAAATGAATCTCTTCATCAATCTCTCGGCGCTTGGCCTGTCGCATTCGATCTTCGGCGAACGGCTGATCCCGATCGGCACGCTCTATGATCCCTTCATCTCGCGCGGGCTCGATGCGCTGAACTATGCCTGCTACCAGGATGCGCGCTTCATGGTGGTCGCGACGCCATCGGGTGTGACGCTGGCGCCCGAGGGCGGCGCGCATCAGTCGATCGCGACACCGCTGATCGGCATGAGCCAGGACGGGCTCTGCGCCTTCGAGCCGGCCTTCGTCGACGAACTCGCCGTGATGATGCGCTGGTCCTTCGAATACCTGCAGAAGGACGGGGAGGGCGATCCCGACGAGCGCACCTGGCTGCGCGACGAGACCGGCGGCTCGGTTTATCTCAGGCTCTCGACGCGGCAGGTCGAGCAGCCGAAGCGGACAATGACGCCCGATCTCGAGCGCGACATCATCGATGGCGCCTATTGGCTCAGGAAGCCCGGCCCGAACGCCTCCGTCGTCATCGCCTATACCGGTGCGGTTGCGCCGGAGGCGATCGAGGCTGTGGGGCTGCTCGGCGAAGATCGGCGCGATGTCGGCCTGCTCGCCATCACCTCGGCCGATCGGCTCAATGCCGGCTGGCAGGCGGCCGAACGGGCTCGACAGCGCGGCAATCATGGCGCGACCAGTCATATCGAGCGGCTGCTCGGCGAACTGTCCCGCGATTGCGGTATCGTTTCGGTGCTCGACGGACATCCCGCGACACTGGCCTGGCTTGGCAGCGTGCACGGGCACAAGCAGAAGGCGCTTGGCGTCGAGCATTTCGGTCAGACCGGCACCGTGGCCGACCTCTATCGGCATTTCGGGATCGACGCGAACGCGATTGTGCACGCGGCACAGGCAGCGGCGCCGGGCCGACCAGTCCGCTATCTGAAGGCGTTGCCGTAAGCGAGAAGGGTGCAGCTCCCCCTCCCGTAAGGAGAAAGAGCCGCGGCTGTTGGATGGTGAAGTGCGCGGGCAGAGCGGCCCGCGCTCTACTTCGCCAGCCCTTGTTTCACATTAACGCCTGCGAGCAGCGCGCCGCCCACGAGGAAGAAGGCGATCAGCACCGCCAGCCCCGCCTGCTGGCTGGCAAATACGGTCGTCGCCAGCGCCACGAAGGTCGGGCCCATGAACGAGGTCACCTTGCCCGATAGCGCGAAGAGGCCGAAGAATTCGCCATGCCGGCCCGCCGGTGCGAGACGGGCCATCAGGCTGCGCGAGGAGGCCTGGAGCGGGCCGGCGACGAGGCCGATCAGCAGGCCAAGAGCGAGATAGATCCGCTCGGGCATCGAGGCGAACAACCCGTCTCCCGCAGCGGGGGGCGTGGCTGGCAGCACGAAGAAGATCCGGTCCGGCCCGAGCGAGAGGATGCCGAGGCAGGCAAAGAGCAGGCAGGCGATGGCGCCCAGGACCACGGGCTTGCCGCCAATGCGGTCATCGAGCTTGCCGCCGCACCAAGCGCCCAGCGTGCCGGTGATGGTGAGCAGGATCCCGAAGATACCGAGTTCGATGGTCTGCCATCCGAAGACGCCGGCCGCGTAGATGCCGCCGAAGGCGAAGAGCGCCACAAGGCCGTCCTGATAGATCATGTTGGCGAGCAGGAAGCGCCCGAGCGAGGGCAGGCGTGGCAGCTCGGCAATGGTCGCCTTCAGGCGCGATAGGCCGCCCTGTGCAGCTTCCTTGAGGCGCATCCCGGTTCCCGGTGAATCCGGCGTCAGCAGGAACATCGGCGTGACGAAGATGACGAACCAGAGCGCGGTGAGCGGCCCCGAGGCGCGGTCCCCCTCGCGCGCTGCTGCGTCGAGGCCGAGGATCGGCGTGAGGCCAGCCAGCGTCTTGCCCGTGAGCGGATCTGCGGCGAGCAGCGCCAGCGTGATCGCAAGCGAGATCAGACCGCCGAGATAGCCGATGGCCCAGCCCGTGCCGGAGAGCCAGCCGAGCCGCTCCGGTGGCACGAGCCGCGTCATCATTGCATTGTTGAAGATGGTGGCGAATTCGGCGCCGATCGTGGCGATGATGAAGCCTGCGAGCGCAATCGGAACGGCGGCGGGCGAGCCGGGCCTTGCGAACCAGAGCAGGGCCGAGCCGATGACGAGCAGCGCGCCGAAGGCCGCAATCCAGGGCTTGCGCGGGCCCGTGCGATCAGCGATGCCGCCGAGCAGGGGAGAGAGCAGGGCGATGCAGAGACCCGCGAAGCCCGTGGCATAGCCCCAGAGCGCCTGTCCCTCTGCTGCGTCCGCCGCAAGGGCGGAGGCGAAGAAGGGCGCAAAGACGAAGGTGGTGACCAGCGTGAAGAACGGCTGTGCGGCCCAATCGAAGAACAGCCAGGCCGTGACGGCCCGGCGCGGCGGATACGTGACGGGCGCGATAACCGCCGCAGGCGCGTGGGAAATGTTCACTGCAGGGTCGTTTCGGGATCGCTGCCGCCGCGCGCCAGCTCGATTTCGGTGATCGCGACCAGCACATCGGCGCGGTTCTTCAGGCTGGAGGCCTCGAGCAGCGCCTGCTTCTCGCGCGGACCGAAGGGGCACATCATCGAGAGCGCGTTGACCAGCGCTTCGTTCGGCGCTTCGTTGATACCCTTCCAATCGATCTTGAGGTCATTGGCCTTGGCGAAGGACCGAAGCGCCCTGAGCAGGCTGTTGCGGTCGACCTCATCCTCACCCGCGCGGGCGGTGAAATCGATGGCGAAGTCGTCATAGCTGACACGGCATTGGCGATAGGCCGTCGTCACCGAGAGTTCCTCGACGATGCGGAAGCGCGCGATACCCGTCAGCGTCAGGATGTAGCGGTCGTCGCCCGTCTCGGCGAACTGCGTGATCCGGCCGAGGCAGCCGACCTGCAGCAGGCCGGGCGTAGCGGCCTGGCGGCCGCTTTCCGGTTCGGGCTGGATCATGCCGATGGTGCGGTGGTCCCGCAGCGCATCGTCGACCATGGCGATATAGCGCGGCTCGAAGATGTTGAGCGGCATCTGCCCACGCGGCAGGAGGAGCGCACCGGCCAACGGGAAGACCGGGATCACCAACGGGCAGTCCTGGGCTCCGTTATAGACGGCATTCATGCCCATGGGCGTGTCGCTCCCTTCCATCCCGGCACCCTATGAAAACAGCAGCGTCGAGAGCTTGCGGCGCCCCGCAACGCTGGCGTCGTCCATGTGGCCCCAGGCCTCGAAGAACTGCAGCAGCTGCTTGCGGGCGCCGTCGTCGTTCCACGTCCGGTCAGCCTTGATGATGGCAAGCAGTTGGTCGACGGCCTCCTCCCGCTTGTCATGGGCATTCAGCGCCAGCGCCAGATCGAAGCGAGCCTGATGATCGCCGGGGTTGGCCGCAACCTTTGCTTCGAGTTCGGCGGTATCACCGAGCGAGGCGGCCTGTTCCGCAAGCTCGATCGCGGCACGTACCGCGGTCAGGGCCGGATCGGACGCCTTCGTTTCGGGGGCCGCGGCAAGGATGCCCTTGGCGCCGTCGAGATCGCCCATGTCGAGATGCAGGCGCGCCAGTCCGGCGAGTGCGGCAACATTCTCGGGCTCGAGCGCCAGCACATTGGCGTAGAGTTCACCCGCGCCTGCCGCGTCGCCGGCCTCGAGCGCTTCCTGCGCGGCGGCGATCAGCTCTTCGGTTGCGCCCGGGCCCATCGGCCCGACGAGCTTCTCGATGAAGGCCTTGATCTGGCTTTCCGGTTGGGCGCCCATGAAACCGTCGATCGGCTGGCCGCGCTGGAAGGCGATGACGGCAGGGATCGACTGGATGCCGAGCTGGCCCGGGATCTGCGGGTGCTCGTCGATGTTCATCTTGACGAGCTTGACCTTGCCACCGGCCGCCTTGATCACCTTCTCGATGACCGGGGTCAGCTGCTTGCAGGGGCCGCACCACGGCGCCCAGAAATCGACCAGAACAGGCTGGTTCATCGATTCGGCGACGACATCCTGCCGAAAGCCCTGCGTCGTCGTATCCTTGATCAGGCCGGGTTGCTCGGCCGCATCGCTGTTGAGCAGCATGGCTCTTCCTTCATCTCGTCAACTGGGTCGACCGCGGCCACTCTGGGGCCGATCACGGTCGGGCATACGAAAACGGGCGCATGACCATGGGCCGCGCGCCACATAGATGGGGAGGTTCAGTCGTTCTGTCCATCGACCGGTACTGGCAAATCGACGATCAGCGGCTCATGTCCGGTGCCGCGCAGAAAGCCCAGCATGTCGTCGCGGGCGATGCGCAGTGTCGCGGTGTTGATCAACGGGTGGAAATTCATCGCCTCGCCGCTCATCAGATTGGCGTCCAGCACCATCGTTACATCACAGGCGCGATCATTGATCACGGCAAACGCGGTGACCGAACCGGGTGTCACGCCGAGCTTCTCCTCCAGCAACTCAGCCGAGCCGAAAGAGAGCCTGCCGCTGGCTCCCAGCGCCTGATGCAGCCGCTTCAGATCGATTCGGGTGCTCTCCAGGGCCGAGACCAGGAAGAGCCGGCCCTTCTTGTCCTTGAGAAACAAGTTCTTGGTGTGGTGCCCGTCGATCGTGCCGCGCAGGGACTTCGATTCGGCGACGGTGAAGACCGCCTCGTGATCGAGCCTGTGGAAAGGTATGCCCTGGGTGGTCAGATGGGAGCAGAGCTCGTCGGGTGTCAGTGGCGCGGTCATTGTAACTCGACGGAAACAAAGAGTTCTTGGCGTTGCCTAGCCCGCCGGACGGCATCACCGCAAGGGTGCTGATCCAGGGCCGACGGGGCGCTAATCGGGGCCTCGGCGAAAAACTTTGCAACAAGGCGCTTGCGCTTCGCAGCGCTTTGGGCAATAAGCCCGCCACGCGCCGCTTGGCGCGCCAATGTCCGGATGCGGGTGTAGCTCAGGGGTAGAGCACAACCTTGCCAAGGTTGGGGTCGAGGGTTCGAATCCCTTCGCCCGCTCCAGACATTCTTCCCAACCAAGACTGCCGCAGGCGCCGGGTTTCTCGGCGCTTTTTGCGTTTCGGACAAAGCGGTGCCTGAGTGCCCGCGGGCACTCGGGCGTCCGCGGTTGCTGGAACTACGCGCTCGCGAGAACCATTCCCGGCTTGGGTGTTGACGGGGCGTCCTGCGCATCTGGGCCGCCCGCAGAGGCCACCCTCGCGCGCCCGGCAAAGCTTTGCCTCCCGCGGTCGCGCGCGGGGTGGAAGGTCGTGATGAAGGACTTACAGCCCGGCCTCCAGGTTCGCGCTCCTGGCCGTTTGCACGATGAGTCGAGAGATCAGTTCGGGAGCTTCGACATGCGGCATGTGTCCGATGTCGGCGAGCAGGTGAAGGGCGACGAAGCCCGGCAGGCCTCTGCTGTGGGAGACCGGAATGATGCCATCGGCTTGGCCCCATATCACGCGAGTCGGGACGTGAAGCGACGCGATTGCATCCCCGATGTGAATGGTCTGGGTTGCGTCTGGAAACAGGCGCGCTGCGAGTTCCCGTTGCGGCGTGTCCACGCCAAGCCGCGACCGTTCCCGCATGACCGATTCGGCATAGCTCTGTGGAAGCCGGGAAGGGGCGGCGACGAGGCGCTCCAGCCAGGGGAGCAGACTGGCTGGCGAGCGGGCTGCCAGGAAGCCCTCCAGAAATCGACCGTCAATGTCCGGACCGAGGCCTGCTGGCGCAATCAGGGTCAAGGATCGCGCGCGAATTGCTGAATTCGCTGCGATGGTGGCTGCGACAGCGCCACCAAGGGAGTGCCCGACGAGGTGGCATTCTGTCAGGCCGCTGTCCTCGAGATAGGCGAGCGTTGCATCCAGCAGCGCGTTCAGGCTCGGGATGGCTGCGGCCGCGGCGCGGCCGTGGCCGGGCAGATCTGGAGCGAATGACGGCATGGTGGGGTCGAGATATGCACGGACGCTGTTCCAGGCGCCCGAATTGGCCCCAAAGCCATGAATGAAGACAATTGGAAGAGGGCCGCCGCCATTGTGCCGAGCGGGTCGAAGCTCCTGCCGAAGCGTGGAGCTGACTTGCACTGGCTCGGGACTGTGCTCCGCCAAGATCCGCTCGATATCGCGACTCTTGATTCGACCTCCCGGACCCGTGCCAACTATCGCTGCCGTATCGAGCCCCGCCTGCCGGGCAAGGCGGCGAGCCAGTGNNGGGGGGGGAGCCAGTGGAGAAATCGAAATCCGCTCCTTGGAAAGGCAGGTCGGGGCGGAGTTCATGGACTCCGGGGTGGCAATCGCCACGGTTGGCTCGAGTGCGCCAGCTTCCTGGACTGCATCGCTGTCATCGCCGATATGGCCCAGCACGCTGCCGACGCCGACCTCGGCCCCCGCCGAGGCGATGATGGCAACGAGCACGCCGTCGCGCTCGGCCTCGATTTCAGTCGCGGCCTTCGCGGTCTCCACGACGACGACGACATCGCCTTGCTTCACCGCGTCGCCCAGGGCAACCGCCCAGGACACCACGGTTGCGCTTTCCATGTATTCGCCGGCGCTGCCGGTGAGCCTGATCTCGCTCGTCATGACTGGCCTCCGCTCATGCCACTGCGCGTCGTGCTGCTGCCGCGATCTTGGCGGCGTCAGGCAGCACCGCATTTTCGAGCGGCTCGCTGTAAGGGATCGGAATATCGTGGGTCGCGACGCGTTCGACGGGAGCGTCGAGTTCGTCGAATGCGGTTTCCATGATGGTGGCGCTCAGTTCTGCGCCATAGCCGCAGAAGCGCCAGCCTTCGTTGACCACAACGGCATGATGGGTTTTGGCGATCGAGGCGCGGATGGTGTCGCGATCAAGCGGGCGCAGGCTGCGCAGATCGATCACCTCGGCGGAAATACCTTCGTCCGCAAGAAGCTCGGCCGCCTTCAGGGATTCGATCACCATCCGCGAGGAGGCGATGATCGAAACGCCGTGGCCTTCCCGCGCGATCCGGGCCTTCCCGATCTCGACCAGATGATCGCCGTCCGGAACCTCGTCGCGGCTGTTGTAGAGGAGCTTGTGCTCGAGGAAGATCACCGGGTGATCGTCACGGATCGCAGCCTTCAGGAGGCCCTTGGCGTCAGCGGCAGTCGCCGGCGCGACCACTTTCAGGCCGGGAATATGGGCGACGAGCGCGTCCAGGCTCTTGGAATGCTGGGCCCCGGCACCAGCCCCGCCGCCACCCTGGGTGCGGAGCACGAACGGCATGGTGACCTGACCATTCCAGATATAGTTGTAGATCGATGCCTGGTTCATCAGTGCGTCGATGCTCAGCGGCAGGAAGTCCGCATACATGATTTCGAGCACGGGTCTCGTGCCGGCCATGGCGGCGGTGACCGCCATGGCGGTCAGCGTCTGCTCGGAGATCGGTGTGTCGCGAACACGCTCGGGACCGAATTCCGCGAGCAGGTCCTTCGTCACCTTGAAGACGCCGCCATAGACCGCGATGTCCTCGCCGAAGAGCCAGACATTGGAATCGCGCTGCATCTCCTCGCGCAGGGCGGCACGCAGGGCTTCTGCATAACGCATCATTGCCATCACACGGCTCCTGCGTAGTAGGGGGCGCTCGGGGCATGGTCGACGAAGCCCGGCAACGGATCAGCCAGCGCTTGCTCCACGGCGGCATCGACGGCGGCGCGCGCTTCCGCGTCGACAGCATCCAGTTGTGCCGGCGATACGCTCGCGGCCAGCGAGCGGCGGGCAAGGACGATCGGGTCGCGTTCACGCCACGCTGCAAGGTCGTCCGCGCTTTGATAGCCGCCGACGTCGCTGGTCGAGAACCCGACCATCCGATAGGTCTTGGCCTCGACAAGCGAGGGGCCTTCGCCACGCCGCGCCCGGTCGACGGCTGTGGCAACCGCGCGATAGACGGCGGTGATGTCGTTGCCGTCGACGCTCTCGCCTGGCATGCCATAGCCGTCAGCACGAACCACTAGGTCCGGAACGGAGGACTGGGTCGAGTGATGCGCGGTCAGGCCGTACTGATTGTGCTCGAGCACGAAGACGACCGGCAGCTTCCACAAGGCTGCGATATTCATGGATTCATGGCAGATGCCGGTCTGTGCCGCGCCGTCTCCGAAGAGGCACATGGCGACACGAGCGCCGCCATCGGCGCGGTTTCGCATCTGGAGTGAGACCGCAAAACCCGTCGCTGCCGGGATCCCGCCGCCGACGATGGCATTGCCGCCGAGAAGCCCGTTTGCTGCATCGGCAATCAGCATATGGCCGGCGCGACCCGCGCAGGCCCCGGTCGAACGGCCCAAAATCTCGGCTATGATCGGGTGAAGTCCCACGCCCTTGCCGACGTAATGGGCGTGGCCGCGATGGGTGCTGGTCAGCAAGTCGGCGGCATCGAGCATCGCGGTGGCGCCAATGCCAACGGCTTCCTGCCCGTCGCAGCGATGGATGGGTCCTCGCGTCTTGCCGGCTTTGTGAAGCTCGCCCAGTCGTTCCTCGAGATGCCGCACCGCAATCATGCGGCGCAGCATCTCGATCTGTTCGTCAATCGTGGGCGAATTTCTCATCGTCGGTGTTCTCCGCGCAGCCGAGTCGAGCGTCCTGATGCGAGACGATCGCCGCGCGTGACCGGCGCATGCGTGGAGAAAGCCAAGCGTTTTCGAAGATCGGCTCTAGCGCATTTCCCGGCGGAGCGCTATAAGTGTACGCACAATGGAATGCACTATTTGCATGGCCGCGAACTTTCCATCTCGACACGGCCTGGGGCTCGATCGTGTTGGCGGGTTTTCCCGCGCGAAACGGGTTGAGCGGGCAGGGCGCTTACAGGGAGAAACACGATGATCTTCGACCACCGCGTCTACACGGCCCGACCCAATCGCCTTCCGGACTTCCTGCGGCTTTACGAGGATGTCGGCCTGCCGATGCAGCGCCAGTATCTGGGTGAGCCCTTCGGGTTCTTCCAAACCCATATCGGCGAGCTGAGCCGTGTCGTTCATCTCTGGAAATATGACAGCCTCGCCGACCGCGAAGCTCGCCGCGACGCGATGGAGGCAGATCCGGCCTGGCAGGCCTATCGCCGCCAGGTGGTCGAGGCCGATCCTCTGATGGACATGCGCAACCAAATTCTGAAGCCGGTATCGTTCTTCAATCCGAAGGTTTGATCCGGTCTGCCTGCCTGCCGGTCCATGCGGAATCCTGATTTCATGAAACTCGATTTCTTTGCCGGCAACGAGAGTTGGCGGATCGCTTGCAAGACCGCGCGCGCGCCTCGCACGCTCCAGTCTCTGGCCGCCACGCTACCCGCAGCTCTGCAGCTCCACACGCCCAAGATCGCAGGCCAGCACATTTACTGGCATGCTCCGTTCGTCGAGGACGCCGAGGGCGGGGTTGATGTCATGGAGGCACCTCCCGGCGCTTTCCTGTACTGGCCGGCGCGGCAGTTCCTCGAACTCACTTTCGCGCCGCTGCAGGCCGAGACCGCCACAGTCACGCTGCTGGGCCAGATCGAAGGCGGCCTGCCCGCCTTGCAGGCGCTCGGCCTGCGCCTGCGCGAAGGGCACGGAGTGAAGGCCTTCGATGGACGCCTCGTGCTCGCCGAGAGCGCGCAGGCGCAAGCGGCAGCCGCACCGGGTTCGAGCCTGCCCGAGGCGCTTGTCGCGCGCCGCAGGGCACTGTGGCAGGCCAGCCCACCAGACATCGAGGGCATGCTCTCCTCGCGCGCGATCATGCACCCGTCCGGCCCGCTCTTCCTGGCTGAATCCGAGGCGCGCATCCTTCAGGAGCTGTTGTGGTGGGTCCGCGGCGGCCTCTCCAGCGAAGAGCCACGGGTTTCACGCAGCATCGCGGCACTTGCCTGCAACAAGGCCGGTACCCGCCTGCGTGACTTCTGCCATCTTGGCGAGAGCGCCGAAATCCTGTTCGCGCTCGAGGCTGCCTTCCGGCGCCCCGAGATTGCGCTGGTGGAGCTGATTGACGAGGCGATCCTGTGTGCCGGTCGCCTCGCCGCCTGGCTGGACCTGCGGATCCCGTGGTCGGCCGTCAACGGCGCCGTCCGCACCGCCCTGGACGGGAGCGCGGCGGCGGCGGCATGACCAGCGCGTTCGCTCCCTTGCAAGATGGCGGCAGGATCGCCTTCACCGAGACCGGCGCCGGCGCGCCGCTCGTTCTGATCTCCGGACTGGGCGGCCTCGCCTCGTTCTGGGCGGATTTCGCCGGCGTCTGCGCCAGCCATTTTCGCGTGATCACCTACGATCATCGCGGCGTCGGGCGTTCCAGCCCGTTGGACGGTCCGACCAGCATCGCCGCGATGTGCGACGATCTCGTTGGCCTGCTCGATCATCTGGGCATTGAGCAAGCCGCGATCCTCGGCCACTCGACGGGTGGGGCCATCGCGCAGCGATTGGCGATAGACCATCCGCAACGTCTTTCGCGCCTCGTCCTCTCGGCGACCTTCGCGCGACCGTGCGCCTATATGAAGCGACTGTTCGCCGGCCGTATCGAGATCCTCGACCGGCTCGGCGTCGACGCCTACAGGCGTCATGCCGTCACGCTGCTGAATGCGCCCTACTGGCTGGCCGAGAACGACGCCCGCATCACTGCGGAGCTGACAGGCGGTGCGCCTGCGACCGAACGCGATGCTGCGACGATTCGGGCGCGCATCACTGCAGTGCTGGGGCATGATGCCGACGAAGCTCTCGGCACGATCGCCTGTCCAACACGGGTCGTGGTCGCGGCCGACGACATCGTGACCCCGCCCTATCATTCCGAGCGCCTCGCGCGAGCCATCCCCGGCGCCGAACTCGCCGTGCTCCCCCGTGGCGGTCACTACGCCATGCGGGCTGAGCCGGCGCTCTACCGGGACGCCGTACTCGATTTTCTGCGTGGCTGACCGGCCCGCATGCCAAGGATCTTAAGCGATGCAAGACATTCTGGGACGCGGACCGATCGGCGTCGTCGGCCTCGGCACGATCGGCCAGCGCTGGGCGGCGACCTTCGCCCATGCCGGCTACGAGGTGTCCTGCTACGATCCCGATCCCGCCCGCTGGGAGACCTTTCAGTCCCTGCGCACGACACTCGCCGATGATCTGCAGCGGCTGGCTCCCGCCAAGGTCGAAGCCGGAGAGATCCGCTTCTCCGCCGACCTCGCGACTGCGATGGCAGGTGTTCGCTTCGTCCAGGAATCCGGGCCGGAGCAACTCCCATTGAAGCAGGCGCTGCTGGCGGACATCGAACGGCATGTCGCAGCGGACGTTGTTATCGCGTCCTCGTCCTCAGCCCTGCTCGTCTCGGACATGCAGGCGGCATGTGCACATCCTGAGCGAGTGGTTCTCGCCCACCCGTTCAATCCTGTTCATCTGATGCCGCTCGTCGAGATCGTCGGCGGGAAAGCGACCTCGCCGGAGATCGTCGAGCAGACGCGTGCCTTCTACGAGGATCTCGGCAAGAAGCCCGCCGTGCTCCGGCGCGAGGTCACAGGCCATCTGGCCCTGCGGCTGATGGGGGCGATGTGGCGCGAGGCGATCGCGCTCGTCGAAAGCGGCGTCGCGTCGGCTGAGGATGTCGACCGAGCTTTCTGTTATGGCCCTGGCCCGAAATGGACCTTGCAGGGCTCGTTCATCTCGAACCACCTCAACGCCGAGGGTATCGAGTCCTTCCTGACCAAATACGGCAAGACCTATCAAGACATCTGGGACGATCTCGGCGATGCCCGCCTTGATGCCCCGACCGTGTCACGCGTGTCGAAAGCCGTGCGCGAGGCGATTGGCGAACGCAGCGATGACGATCTGCGCGACCAGCGAGACGCCGGACTGGTCGATCTGCTGCGCGTGATGTCACAGCGCGCGGCGCTTTGAACGCAGGCTTTGAAAGGGACCGGATGATGCAGAACACCTTCCCCTATCAAACCGCTCTCGTTACGGGCGCATCGCGCGGAATCGGCGCCGCGATTTGCCGCAAGCTCGCGACCCTTGGGCTCACGGTCTACGGCGTCGCACGCAGCCAGGACGCACTCGCAGCCGTCGTCGCCGAAGTCGGGGTCATCCCGGTGGTTGCCGATGTTCGTGATGCTGCGGCGATCGTCGCCGCGCTCGACGGCGCCGAGATCGACATCCTGGTCAACAATGCCGGCATGGTTGCGTCGGTGAAGCCGCTCTACGAGCAGACCGCTGAGGAAATCTCCGAGACGATCGCGGTGAACTTCACTGCGCCCATGCTGCTGATGCAGTCCCTGTTGGGCGGCATGGTCGAGCGTCGTCGGGGGCATGTCATCAACATCACAACGACTGCCGCTCGGGGGGTGTTTGCGGGGACATCTGCCTATGGCGGAGCCAAGGCAGGGCTCGCCCATGCCAGCCGCTCTCTGCGTTACGATCTTGCCGGCAGCAATGTCCGCGTTACTGATCTCGCTCCGGGCCGCGTCGAGACCGATATCTATCTCCAGGCCTTCGCGGGCGATCGCAGCCGCCTGCATGATTCGATGTATGGCGCCGTGCGTGCCCTGAAACCACAGGACATTGCAGACACGATCGCCGCCGTGCTTTCCCTGCCGGAGCATGTCGACATCACCGAAATCGAGGTTTCGCCAACCGACCAGGCCGTGGGTGGGCATGTCTACAAGTCGCCGCCGGCCTGAAGGAGGCCGGGATTCAGGGGCACCGGCCCGCACTTCCATCCATGAGCTTGGCGAGGACGGCGTCGCAAGCCGCGGTCCAGCCCTCCTGGACGCTATGCTCGGACAGCACCGCGAGACCGCGCTCCGTGATCCCGCCCGGCGTCGCGAGATTCGCAATCAGCGTCTCGACGGGCTCCGGCCTTTCGGCAATCATCCGGCCGGCGGCCACGAAGGTCGTCGCGGCAAGTTGGCGAGCGGCCTCAGGGCTCATGCCATGAGCGACGGACCAGTCGCGGCCGAGGCCGATGAGGCTCTGAACCCAGCCATAGATGGCGGCGCTGACCGTCGCGGTCTCGAACTGGGCTTCATTCTCAAGGGCAATGACCGGGCCCAGCCGTGCAAGCAGTGGGTGGACTTCGGGAAAACTCGGGAACGCCGTTGTCGGGCTCGCTCCGAGAGAGGCGGCTGTGAGCGGCATGATCCGCATGACGCGGGCAGGCGCGGCGGCTCTTTCCAACTGCGCGAGGGGTACCCCCGCGCAGGCCGAGACCAGAATGTGCTCCGGGCGCCAGGGCAAGTTGCTGATGGCAGCAATCGCATCGCCCGGGCGTGTCGCGAGAAAGACGATGTCCGAACCGGATACGAGCGCGTCATTGCGCTCGGCGAGCTCAAGCCCGTGACGTTTGGCCAGTTTCGGCCCATGACCGCGCGGCGACAGGGCCAGATGGGGAAGCTCCTGCCGATCGCGCAAAAAGCCTTCAATCATCGCCTCGGCCAGATGCCCGACCCCGAGAAATGCGATCCGTGTCATGATGATCCCAAGAAGAAGCGGCCGACCGGATTCGGAAGGCGCTGGTTGATTTTTTCCCGTTGCGCGATTTGAAGCTTGAACTGACCGCTTCTTGGTGATGCGAGAGTGGGGAAACGTCGTCGACAATGAGAGACGGAATGCCGAAGACCGCGAAGGCCCCGACCGTCAAGGCAGCCCCACCGCGTCGGGCGGCGGACAGCGCAGAACGCGCCTATCGCGCGATTCGGCAGCAGCTCGTCGAATTCAAGATGCGGCCGGAGGAGCGCATCAACGAGGTGCATCTGGCGCAGATGCTGGAGCTGTCGCGCACGCCGGTCCGAGAAGCGCTGAACCGACTGGCGAGCGAGGGTTTTGTCGTCTTCACGCCAAACCGGGGCTTTTACTTCCGCGGCCTCGATATCGACGATCTCGTCGATCTGTTCGAGATGCGCTCCATCATTGAAACCGGCGCGTTCGCTCTTGCGTGCGAGCGCGTCGATCAGGCCGGGATCGAGCGCCTTCAGGCGTTCTGGGAGGACGCGCGTCGGCGCTATGCCAATAACGATCCCGACGAGATCCTCGAGCTGGACGAAGCCTTTCATGTCCATGTCGCAGAGCTTGCCGGCAATCCCGAGGTCGTGCGCCAGCTCATCGGCGTCAACGCTCGAATCCGGTTTATCCGACGAGTCCAGATCGAAAACGGCCCCCAACACTCGAGTCTCGTCGGGGATCATTCGCGGATCGTCCAGGCGCTTGCTGAGCGCGACGCCGCAAAGGGCATCGAAATCCTGCGCGCACATATTTCGCTGACTTTCGCCGAGGCGCGCAGTGTTCTCAAGGATGCGCTCCTGAAGATTTTCGTGCCGGAAGAGTCGGGGTCGGCACGGCGCCGGGCACGCGTTCCGCGGAACTGACATCCCGATCCGCCTTCGGGATATGAGGACGTGGCGAGACCCGCTGCGTTTCTGACGCGCATTTCCTCCCGCCGCGCATTTGCGCGCGCTCACTCGGCCGGCCAATGTCAGCCGGCGAGGCGGGACTGCGTGCAGGTAATGCCTGCCTGCCAAACAAGCTGCTGACATCGCGATCGTTCTTATTCCCTATGCCCCGCGATTCGGGGTGCTGGATGCGGGGTCTCGCATGGCCTGCCCACCCTTGCGCCACGCGCGTTCTCATCTTTGTGCAGCCGCCAGAAATTGAAGTTTCAAAAGTGCCTGTACAACTGCATGCACTTATGACACGGTCATTGGTGTCAGGGAAAGCGGCTCCGCGCAAAACGGTAGTGAGATGCTCGATCACGTACTCGGCCTGGACCATATCGTTGTTGCCGTGAGCGAACTCTCGGCATCGGCCGAACGTTGGCGCGCGCTGGGGTTTTCGGTGTCGCCGCGTGGTCTCCACAGCGACTATCTCGGCACCGCCAATCACACGATCATGTTCGAGGACGACTATGTCGAATTGCTCGGCGTGCTTGCCCCGACGGACTTCAATCGGCCGACCCGCGACTTCCTCGCCGCCGGAGCGGGGCTGGAACGTCTCGCGATGCGGACCGACGATGCGCAGGCGGCGCTCGATACGCTCAAGCGAGGCGGCATTTCGGCGACTGGGCCGTTCGAATTCCGCCGGCCGGTCGAACTGGGCAGCGGCGGCATGGGAGAGGCGGGGTTTCGCATCTTCCAATGGCCGCTCGAGACGGCGCCTGCCGGTGTGCGCCTCTTCGCCTGCCAGCATTTGACGCGAGAGGCCGTCTGGCTGCCCTATCTCGTCCGCCATGCGAATGGTGCCCGGGCCCTGAGCCGGATCGAGATCGTGGCTGAGGATCCGCCGGCTGCTGCGGCGCTCTGCGCGCAAATGCTCGGCCTCACATTGGCGCAGGGCGAGGACGGTGATTTTTGCGTCGCCATGCGTCCGCGGGGTGCGGATCTCGTCTTCATGGATGCAGCAAGTTTCGACAGGCGTTGGCAGGTCGGCGCGCAGGCTCAAGGCACAGGCTGCGGAATTGTCCTCGACGTCGCGGCTGTCACGACCGCTGAGCCATTCGCCGAATGGAGCATAGCCGGCGAATGGCCGCTGCATTGCGCCTCCGTCGAAGGGGCTCTGATTGGCTGGGAAGCCGAAAGGCGGTCCGCGCGGCCTTGATCGATCGCCTGACGCCAGCAGGCCTGAATTCACAATAATGGAGGGGAACATGACTGCATCAACATTTACGCGTCGTCAGATGCTCGCATCGGCAGGTGCGGCGGCGCTGCTGGCGGGCTTGCCGATCGGAGCGTTCGCTCAGGAGCCGCGGCGGGGCGGTACGGTGACGGTGCACATGCCGCAGGAGCAGCGCATCCTGAACCCCGCATTGCGGGCCTCGACCGGTGTCTATGTCATCGCCTCCAAGATCATGGAGCCGCTGGTCGACCTGAACGAGAAGGGCGAACTCGAGCCCATGTTGGCGACGAGCTGGGAAGGCTCGCCGGACGGCAAGACCATCACGATCAAGCTGCGCGAGGGCGTGAAGTGGCACGATGGCAAGCCTTTCACCTCCGCTGACGTGCAGTACACGGCGATGGAGCTTTGGAAGAAGCACCTGAACTACGGCACGGCGCTGCACTCCGCCCTGGAGGCGGTTGATACGCTGGACGCGCATACGGCGATCTTCCGCTACAACCGTCCGATGCCGATGGACCTGTTCATGGGCGCCGCGCCCGACCTGGGCTACATCGCGCCCAAGCACGTCTACGAAGGCACCAACATCCTCGACAATCCGGCGAATGTCGCGCCGATCGGGACCGGACCGTTCAAGTTCGCGCAGTATGAACGCGGCCAATATGTCATCGCCGAGCGCAACCCCGACTACTGGCGCAAGGGTTACCCCTATCTCGACAAGATCATCTGGCGCTTCATCACCGACAAGGCCGCGGCCACGGCCGCGATCGAGGCCGGCCAGGTCCATATGAGCAACTACTCCTCGCTGCCGCTGGCCGACATCGACCGGCTGGGCAAGGACGCCCGCTTCGAGGTCTCCTCGCGCGGCAATGAGCGCCAGCCCTTCCAGAACACGATCGAGTTCAACCTGCGCCGCAAGGAGCTCGCTGACGTCCGGGTCCGCCGCGCCATCGTCCACGCGGTCGACACCGACTTCTTCATCGAGAACTTCCTGTACGGGAACGGCAAGCGGGCGCATGGGCCGATTCCGTCGGTCTCGACCAATTTCTACAAGGCGGGCGCGCCCGACTATCCGTTCGATGTCAAGAAGGCCAATGCCCTGCTCGACGAGGCCGGCTTCAAGCGCGGCGCCGACGGCACGCGCTTCTCGCTCAAGATGCTGAGCCCGCCCTTCGGCGAGGATATCCCGCTCTGGTCGACCTTCATCCAGCAGTCGCTGCAGCAGGTCGGAATCAAGGTCGAGCTTCAGCGCCCCGATGCGGCGACCTATCTGACGGCGGTCTATCGCGACTGGAACTATGATCTCTCGACCGGCTGGCACATCTATCGCGCCGATCCGGCGATCAGCACCATGGTCTGGTATCGTTCGGGCAGCCCGAAGGGCACTGCGTTCACCAACCAGTGGGGCTGGGAAGATCCCAAGGCCGACAAGATGATGGACGATGCCGCCTTCGAGATCGATCCGGCCAAGCGCAAGGCGGCCTATCCCGAGATCGTCAAGCTGCTGAACACCGAGCTCCCGCTCTGGATGGCGACGGAACGCCAGTTCATCTCGGTCACCAGCAAGAAGCTCAAGAACCACCACAACAATCCGCGCTGGCCCTCGAGCCACTGGGCGGATCTCTGGATCGAATCCTGATCGCGGCGCGCCCTAGAAAAGTACGGCCATGCACATTCTGAAACTGGCCGGACGACGCCTGATGAGCAGCATTCCCACGCTGCTCATCCTGCTCGCCGGGTTATTCGTGCTGCTTCAGTTCGCACCCGGCGATACGGTTGATGCATTGATGGCGCAGATGGGCGGGGGCGACCCCGCCACTGCGGCAGAGTTGCGTCGCTTCTATGGGCTCGAAGGCAGCGCGGCTGTTCGCTTGCTGGACTATCTCTGGCGGCTCGTCCGCCTGGATCTCGGCTTCTCCGCGATCTACAACAAACCCGTCGCCACGGTTATCCTGGAGCGGCTGCCGGCAACACTCCTGCTGATGTTCTCGGCGCTGAGCTTCGCCTTCTTTGCCGGCATGCTGCTCGGCATCGTCTCGGCACAGCGTGTAAACGGCTGGGCCGATACGCTGATCTCGCTGCTCGGTCTCGTCTTCTATGCCACGCCATCATTTTGGCTTGGCCTGATGAGCATCGTCGTCTTCTCGATCTGGCTTGCCTGGCTCCCGCCCGGGGGCTTTCAGGAAATCGGTGCGGGGCTGACGGGCATTTGGCTCGTGCTCGATATCGCCCGGCATCTGGTCCAGCCGACGATCACCTTGTCCCTGATCTTCCTTGCCATCTATCTGCGCATCATGCGGGCCTCGATGCTCGAGGTCTCGACGCTGGATTTCGTGCGAACCGCCCGCGCCAAGGGGTTGAGGCAGGGCGAGATCATCCGGCGGCATGTGCTGCGTAATGCTCTCTTGCCGATGATCACGCTGATCGGCCTGCAAGCCGGCACGATGCTGGGTGGTTCGGTCGTCATCGAAAGCGTGTTCTCGCTGCCCGGCATCGGGCGTCTCGCATACGAATCCGTGGTTCAGCGCGATCTCAATACGCTGCTCGGCATCGTGTTTGTCTCTGCCATCATGGTCATTTGCGTGAATTTCGTCGTCGATCTCATCTATGCGCGCCTTGATCCGCGGATCACGGCCGGGGCGTCCTGATCATGAAGGCGCTTCGACATTTTCTGTTCAGCCCGGCTGCCGTGCTTGGCCTGCTCCTGCTCATCGGTATCGTCGGCCTCGCCATCTTTGCCGATCTGCTCTACCCGCGCGATCCGCTGGCGCTTGCCGGCCGGCCCCTGCAATGGCCCTCGCTCGGTGGTCGGTTCCTGCTCGGAACGGATGCTTCGGGCCGTGATATCGCGGCGCAGATTGCCCACGGCGCGCGAACCACATTGCTGATGGGTATGGTCTCGACACTGATTGCGATTGCGATCGGTATCGTCGTCGGTGCGCTCGCCGGCTTCTATGGCGGCATGACGGATGACGCCTTGATGCGCATGACTGAGGCCTTCCAGACGCTTCCGAATTTCATCCTGCTGCTCGTGCTCGTGGTGGTGGTGGGTTCGAATATGACGGCGGTGACGATTGCGATCGGCGCCGTTTCCTGGCCGGCGGTGGCGCGTCTGACGCGCGCCGAGTTCCTGACCCTGCGCAATCGCGAGTTCGTCCAGGCCTGCCGGACACTCGGCCTGACCAACCGCTGGATCATCTTCCGCGAGGTCCTGCCCAACGCGCTGGCGCCGATCATCGTCTATGGCAGCGTCGTGATGGCGACGGCGATCCTGCTCGAAAGCGCGCTCGCCTTCCTCGACCTCTCCGATCCCAACATCGCCTCCTGGGGCAACCTGATCGGCCAGGGGCGCAAGGTCTTGCGCAGCGAGTGGTACGTCTCCGCGATTCCCGGCGTGGCGATCCTGCTGACGATCCTGTCCGTCTCCCTGGTTGGCCAGGGACTGAACGATGCGCTGAACCCGAGGCTGCGCGGCCGATGACCCCCCTCGTTCGTATCGAAGATCTGTCGATCGCCCTGCCCGGCGGGGCTGACCGGCCTTATGCGGTCGAAAAGCTCTCGCTGACCCTCGCGCCGGGCGAGATCGTCTGCGTGGTCGGGGAAAGCGGTTCCGGCAAGTCCATGACCGCGTCGGCGCTGATGGGGCTGCTTCCCACCAGCCTGCCGGTGCGCGGCGGCAGGATCATGCTCGGCGAGCGAAACATTCTCGGACTTTCCGAAGACGAGTTGCGTGCGATCCGGGGTCCCGAGATCGGCATGATCTTCCAGGAGCCGATGACGGCCCTGAACCCGCTGCGAACCGCAGGCGACCAGATCGCCGAGATGTTCCGGGCTCACACCAAACTCTCGAAGCAGGAGATCGGGGCTCGCGCGTTGAAGCTGCTGGACGAGGTCGGCATTCCCGAGCCGGCTTCGGCCTACCGGGCTTATCCCCATGAGCTCTCGGGGGGGCAGCGCCAGCGCGTGATGATCGCCATGGCGCTCGCGCTGGAACCCAAGATCCTGATCGCGGATGAGCCGACCACCGCCCTCGACGTCACGATCCAGGCGCAGATCCTGACGCTGATCAGGGACATCCAGCGGCGCACTGGCATGGCCGTCCTGTTCATCACCCATGATTTCGGCGTCGTTGCGGAGATCGCCGACCGGGTGATGGTGATGCAGCATGGCCGCGTCGTCGAAAGCGGAACTGTCGGCGACGTGCTCAATGATCCCAAGGCAGACTATACGCGCGCGCTGATCGCGGCGGTTCCGAGCATCACTCCGCCGCCGCCGCGGGTATTGCCGAATAAGACGATCGCGACGGTGCGCGATCTGTCGAAGACCTATCGGACCGGCGGTGGTTGGTTTGGACGGCAGCGCCGCGTGACCTATGCGGTCAAAGCGGTCGATATCGATCTGCCGAGCCGGGCTACCCTGGGCATCGTCGGCGAAAGCGGTTCGGGCAAATCGACCCTGGCACGCTGCATCGTGCGCCTGCTCGATCCCGATCACGGAACGATCGAGCTCGATGGCGTCGATTTCGGCAAGCTTGGCGGCGAGACACTGCGCCGCCACCGCCACCTCGTCCAGATGGTGTTCCAGGATCCTTACGCTTCGCTCAATCCGCGTCGTACGGCCGGGGACCTGGTCTCCCAGGGGCTGGTCGCCCGCGGCGTGAAACAGGACAAGGCCCTGGCTCGGGCCAAGGAGCTGTTCACGTTGGTGGGGCTTGATCCCAGCGCCACTGATCGCTTGCCGCATCAGTTCTCGGGCGGGCAGCGCCAGCGCATCGGGCTCGCCCGGGCGCTTGCGCTCGAGCCAAAGATCCTGGTCGCCGACGAGGCAGTTTCGGCGCTCGATGTCTCGGTCCAGGCACAGGTTCTGCAGCTGCTCGTCGAACTGCGCGATCGGCTCTCCCTGTCGATGATCTTCATCACGCATGACTTGCGCGTCGCGGCGCAGATCTGCGACCGGATCGCGATCATGCAGCGCGGCGAGGTCGTCGAGCACGGCGTTACCGCCGAGATCTTCGCTGCTCCCAAACATCCTTATACGCAGAAATTGCTTTCCGCCGTCCCGGGAAGAGTCAACGCAGTGGAGATGTCCCGATGACCGAGGTTCACGAAGCCGGTGAGACATTCGTCATCCAGCCCGGCCAGGCGACGAGCTATTGGCAACCTGTTCCGGCCAACGGGCATATCGAGGTGGTCGTCGATCCCGCGCGGGTGCGCATGGACCACCCATTGGCTCTGGGAACTCAGACGGTGCCGCCTGGTGGCTATGTCCGTGAACACAGCCACGATCGCCACGAGGAGGTGATCTATTTCATCAAGGGCAAGGGGCGAGCCGTGCTCGACGGCAAGGACGTCCCGCTCCAGCCCGGCACCGCGATCTTCGTCGGCAAGAGCCGCCGGCATATGTTCATCAACGAGGGGACCGAGGACCTGCACTGGGTCTGGCTGATCGTGCCGAACGGCCTCGAGGACTTCTTCCGTCTGATCGGCCGTTCGCGGGTCGCGGGCGAGGCGGCGCCCGCCAATTTCCCGCGCCCGGAGAATGTTCTCGAAATCGAGCGGCAGACGGTGTTCGCTGCGCCACCAACCGACCAACGCAAACCCTGATCTGTTGCAATGAGACTGCCATGAGCAGGAAGCGTATAGGGCTGATCGGCTTCGGAACGATCGCGCGCGAGGTGCATGCGCGCCTCCAGCAGCCGGCGGCCTTTCACTTCACCGTGCTGCTGCGGCCGGATTCCCCGAGCTGCAGCGCCGTACCCGAGGGCGTCGAGGTTACCACAACGGTGTCGGAGCTGATTGGCAGTCGACCCGACCTCGTTGTCGAGGCAGCCGGGCACGCCGCCGTCATCGAGGCCTTGCCGGACGTCCTGGCGGCTGGTCTGCCGGTTATCGCGGCTTCCACGGGGGCCTTTGCCGATACTGATTTCCTGGCTCGCATGACCAGGATTGCGGCACTGAGCGGGGCGCGGCTCATCCTGCCATCCGGGGCCATCGGTGGGCTCGATTATCTCGCGGCGCTACGCGAAGCCGACCATGCCCGGATTCGCTACACCTCGCGCAAGCCACCGGCCGCGTGGGCGGCCGAGCTGGCGCAAGCCGGGCTTAGCGAGCGGTCGCTTGTCGCCGAGATCGTGCTCTATGAAGGCAGCGCGGAGGAAGCGGCGCGGCTCTATCCGAGGAACCTGAATGTCGGGCTCACCATTGCGCTCGCAGCGCGTGCAGCACGGGTGACGACGCGGATTGTTTCCGATCCCACTGCAACGGGGAACATTCACGAGATTGAGACGGAGAGCTCCCTCGGCTCGGCCTATCTGCGCTTCACCAACTTGCCCTCCGCCGGCAACCCAAAGACTTCGGCAATCACGGCCTCCAGTCTGGTCGCTGCAATCCGACGCCAGTTCGACATCGTGGCCCTCTGACGCGGGAATTCGGGCGCGCTTGGCCGGGAGAATTTCATGACTCACATGGTGCTGCCGCCGCTCGCGGACCTTGTTCCCGCTGCGCTCCGGCCGGGCGCCGAGCTTCTTGCCGATGGCGCGGTCATGGCGCGCCACTGGCAGGTCGGTCGCAACCTTTTCCTCGACACGATGGGTGTTGCTTCCGAGGCGGCCTACAAGCGCCAGGCGGCCGTTCAGGGCCGCATCATGCAGCACGCCCATATCGGCTTTCGCAGCGTCGACAGAACGCTGGACGCGATCAGGACCGTGCATGAGAGCTGCGCCAGGCTCGGCACGGTGGTCGATCGCTTCGGTATCACCCTGGACTGGTCGATGGGGTATCCGCTTGCCCAGCGCTCCCAGCGTCCGCGCGGCACCGGCATCGTCCTCGACGGGCCGGAGGACTTTTCGCGGATCACCGGCGTGGTGCCGGCGGCGGCGCATTTCGGCGATTTCATGCTGGGGTTACCCGGCGCCGTGGAGAATACCCGGGCCGCGCTGGCAGCCGGGGTCACCACTGTCGGGAACCTCGGCCAATATTTCACGTTCCGCCTCCCCGATTGGGACGACGATGTCGCCACCACGGAGGCGACCGTCACGGCGCTTGGGCTGATCGCCGCCCAGCCGGTCGAAGTGCTGGTTCATTCCAATCTTGACGACGGCTTCGCAGGCCTTTTCGCCGATATGAGTTCGGCGCTCGGCATGGTTCTGATCGAGAAATACATCGTCGACGAGTTGATCGGTGCCAGGGTCTCGCATTGCTACGGGCACCATTTCACGGCGCCGCTTATGCGGCTCGCCTTCCACCATGCACTGATGCAGGTGTCGGACACGCCGGGAAGCATGATCTTCGGCAACACGGTGAGTTACAGATCCACGCCGGCCGGGAATTTCGCAAGTCTGGCGAGCTACCTCCAGGCCGATATCTGGTCGCTGCAGCGCCGGGCGAGCGGGCATGCGATCAATCCCGTTCCGGTGACCGAGAACGAGCGCATCCCCGATACCGACGAAATCATCGATGCACAGGTCTTCGCAGCCCGGATGGTCGAGCACGCGTCCGCCAATCTCGGCCTGATCGACCTGGCTTTGGTCGACGGGATGGCCGCAAGCCTCGTCGCCGGCGGCCGGGCCTTTGCCGGCAAGGTTTTGACGGGCCTGCAGGAGGCTGGAATCGACACGCGTGACCCTGCAGCTCTCATGCTGGCCTTGCGCCGGACCGGCCCGAAGCGCCTGGAGGCACTCTATGGTGCGGGCTCGATCGACCGTGCGGCGTGGGGCGGCCGGCGCGCCATCGTGCTCGCCGAATGGGTCGAGGAGCTGCAGCACGCTACAGACTCCTGGGTCGCGAAGGTCCCGGTCGCCGCCCGGTCGCTGCTCGGAGCGAGCGGTCTCAAGGTTTGTGTTGCCGGCAGCGATGTCCACGAGCACGGCAAGAATCTGATCGAGCACCTCCTTACGAACCTCGGAATCGAGGCTGTCGATGGCGGCACCTCGGTGGACCCCGATGATCTGGTCGAGATCGCGCTGTCACAGGGATGCGATGTCATCGCCATCAGCACATATAACGGCATCGCCCTTCGGTTCGCGACCGAGGTGTTGGGCGCACTCGAGCGGGCGGGGCGGTCCATCCCGGTTTGCATTGGCGGCCGGCTGAATCAGATTCCTGACGATTCGAACTCCGGGTTGCCGGTCGACGTGACCCGCGAGATTTCGGTGCTCGGCGCCCTGCCATGTGAGACGCCGGAGCGAATGGTCAGCGAGCTCGAAGCCCTGGCGCGCTCGAAGCGTGGCGACAGGCGGTCGGGGAGCGCGTTCGGCTAGCCCATCGCCGCAATTGCAGTTTCCCTCTCTGGGATCTGTTTCCGCGGAACTTTGTGAGCGGCCTCGCCGCTAGGAGATTACGTTGTCGCCCCGCCCCCGGGGCTCCCGATCAGATCGAGCGTGCGCTGATCTGGCTTGCCGTCGAAAAAGCGCTGCAGGCCTTGCTGGAAGATGGTGCCGTCGCTGCCCGAGGCCAGCGCAAAAAGCGTCATGCTGGAGCGCAGCTTCATGTCGTCGGGGGAGCCGAAGATGGCGTGCGCCGATTGGCCCTCGATCTCCAGGATCGCGGCGGTGCACGCGACGAGGCGGGGACCGAGGACGGGATCGGCGAGATAGGCACGCGCTTCCGCCAGCGAGGCCAGGCCGTAGCGCGCTGCCGTCGGCGAAAGGCCGAGGCCGCGCAGCTGCGGGAAGACGAACCACATCCAGTGGGTCCGCTTCCGGCCTGCTCGCAGCTCGGCAAGAGCGGTTTCGAAGATCGGCTCCTGGGCGGTAACGAAGCGCTGAAGGTCGTGAAGCTCCGTCACGGCTTGCCCTCCCATCGTGTGGCGCGGCAACCACCCGGCTGAACGACTTTCCGAGTGCCGCCGCGGCTTCCTATTCTATGTGAAGAAACGCGCGGGGCGGAAATCGGCGAGCTCCTGCCGTTCGATGCCGGTCAGGATCTCGTCCGCGGCCATGGCCCCGAGCGCCGGCGAGAGCGTCGCGCCGCTATGCGTGACCATCAAATAATAGCCGTCGAGGCCAGGTACGGGCCCGATGGCCGATAGGCCATCCCTGGGGATGGGGCGCTGGGTGACGCGCGTGGCTTCGGGCTTGATTGGTGCAATACCGGGAAGGATCTTCGTGAGCCGCTCGATCACGATCGCAGCCTGCGCCATGCCGGGATGCTCGCTGACCTCGGGCGTCACCTGCGCGTCGGCTGCTCCCCAGTGCACCATCAGCCTTCCCGCGCCATCCGGTCGGAAATCGCAAAGCGGCGACGAGATCACGCGCTGGATCGAAGCCGGCACGGGTGGAGTGAAGACCAGGAAGCCGACCGTGGGTTCCAGCGGGATATTGGGTGCAGAAGTGCCGATCGTGTCGTTGGACCAGCGGCCGGTGCAGTTCACCACCATATCGGCATGGAATGTCTCGCCGGTTTCGCAGCGCACGCCTTTGACCTTGCCCCCTTCGACGAGGAGGGCCTTCACTCTGGTCTGTGTCCTCAGCTGCGCGCCAAGCCGGGATGCCGCGCGCATCATGGCGTGGGCATAGACGACCGGGTCGAGCCAGCCATCGCTCGGGTACCAGGCGATGGGCGCATCACCGATCGCCTGAGGATCGATGTCCGGCTCGAGTTCGAGCAGCTGCTTGCGGTCGATCCACTCGGCCGCGTAGCTCCAGTTCTGCAGGCGCGAAACCTTGGTGCGCTGAGCGTCGCGCTCGGCCTCTGCCTTCCATTCGACGCGACCGCCGCCATGCCACCAGGGTGTTGCGCCAAACTCCTCCTTCAATGCTGCGTGCGCCTTCATGCCGGCGACGTTCAGGTCGTGATAGCTGCGAGGCTCCTTGTTGCAGGCGTTGGTCCAGGCGAAGCTGATGCCGGACGTGCCGCCGCCGACCCGTGTCGCCTCAAGCACGGTAACGCGCGCGCCCGCGAGCGCGAGGCGGTAGGCGACCGAGGTTCCGAGGACTCCGGCACCGATCACGATGATCTCAGGCATAGTATTCTCCGGCACAGTGTGAATCCGCTCGTGATGCGGTTCAGTCCGCGCGCCGGCTTGTTGCCGGCGGGCGTCCTGGACTGCCGCGAGCGGAAGCGAGGCAGACCTGGGAATGTGCAGAGCGCCGCGTTCGGCGTCCAGACCGGCAGCGCAGATCCTCGGGCATGTCGTGGGAATGGCCGGTCGCTGTCCGGGATCGCCCCCAAGACGGTGCGCGTGAGAAGGACTTTCGCTGCCGTCGATGGCGGCGTCCCGCGCCTCGGAATGGAGCAGATCCGGGCCCGGGAAGTGGATAACTCAGCAAGGCATTGCGATCATTGGTTTTATTTCGGCGCTCTCGGCGACGGGGCGCCAAAATAAGAGGCCCTGTCACGGAACTGTCGGAAAAGTTTTGTTTTGGCGTTGACAGGTGGAGAGGGCGGGGCCTATAACGCGGCCATCGAGACGGCGCCGCCGC
>UBZM01000043.1 GCA_900470095.1 Hyphomicrobiales bacterium | reverse complement strand
GCTGCGCGGCCTCTCCCAGTCCCCGCTCGAAGGTGTGGCGGCGCTCGCCCACGAAGCCGTCGCAAGCTACGCCGTCTATGCGCCGGACCGGGTTCGCCCGGTCGAGATCCGGGCGGATGATCGCGCGCAGCTCGTTGACTGGGTCTCGCAGCGGCTCGGCCGGCCGATCACCGTACCCGATCTTTCAGGCTCGGATTATCGCTTCATGGGCGGGCGGATCGTGGCGACGGCGCATGGCCCGGCGGCACTGTTCATGTACGACGACGACAAGGGCAGCCGCCTCGTGATGCTGGCGCGACCGATGACGGTCGACGCGAACGCCCCCATGGCTCGCCACACGGTGGATGGCGTGAGCGGCTTCAGCTGGTCCGACAACGGGCTCGGATACAGCCTCGTCGGAGCCACGCCCGCAGAGGCGCTGCACCCGCTCGCCGATGCAGCGCGCCGGCAGATCCGCGACAACGCTTGATTGTCACGCCATCCAAGGAAAGCTCCAATCAAACCCCGCGTGTCCCCTGGCCTCCGCGGTTCGATGGTGGCCGCCCCCGGCTCGCAGACTAACGGCCAGGACGACGGCAGCCTTCATCGCATTGGCTACGGCCTGACATAGGTCCAGCCCTTCTCCTGCAGCTCCATGACCCGCACCACGCCGGATTTGACGAGCGTCGCCTCGGGGATCAGGCCGATCTCCTTGTTCTCCATCTTGCTCATGTTCTCCTGGGTGTTGCCGCAGGCCTTGAAGGAGATCGACGGCGTGCTCGCCGATATCGCCTTGATCCGCGCCTTCACCGGCGAAGTGTCCTCGCGCAGCATATGCAGGCCGGGACCGAAGGTGACGATCTCGATCTCCACCTTCTCGCCGAGGTCCTTGTAGTATTGCGCCACGTTCGTCGCGTTGTTGAGCGCGAGGTTCATCGTCGCCGGCTCGTTGGTATTGACCTGCAGGATCAGGTGATGCGGCGTCTTCTCGGCGGCAGCCGGCTTCGCGGCCTGCGCCGTCGCCTGTTTCTTCGGCTGCGCCAGCGCCGGCGGCACGGCGATCAGCAATGCTGCGAGGCCGGCCAGCGTGACCCTCATGGCCTTGGCATATCCCGTCATGGTCGTCTTCTCCCGTGCTCTGCGGACTGCGAGGTTGATGGCGAGGACTATGGATTCCGCGGCCGGGCGGTCGCGCCCGGCCAGTTGCAGGCTGCGGCGACCTTCTCCCGCACCCGCTTCAGACCGCCGAGCGCGAAGGAGCCGTCATGGGCGGGGCCGATCCGCGGGGAGAGCCGAATGGTGAGATCGCCCTCCTCCGGCAGCGCCAGCAGGAGCTGCGCGATATCGGCCCTGAACGCGACGCCGGCGCCAAAGGAAGGCGGGGCCGCCGAAAGCTGCACCGGCTGGCCGTCATTGACGCGGTAGGAGATGGTGTAGTCGCCGCCGCCCCTGGCGAGCGCCGGTCCTGAGACCACCAGCTCGGTGCGGCCGCCGCGGCAATGGATGGCGAGCTGCGTCAACGCGCCTTCCGCCCCGGGCCGGGCCGGGGCGGTGGCGGTGACGATCGGGCTATAGTTCACCGGCGAGGTGGTTTCGCTGATGATCCAGTTCTCGCCCGCCTGCGCTGGTTGCTCCGCCGGCGCCTGAGGCGCCGCCGGCTCCAGGCGCCGCGAGAGCGTGTCCAGGCATTTCAGCCGCTCGGCCGGCGCCATCTGGGCGCAGGCCCGCAGATGCGTCATCGGGTCGGGCGCGGGATTGGCTGTGCCTTGCGCGAGCGCCATCCCGCCTGCGGCGGCGAAGGCGACCGAAAGCGCGATCGGGTTCATTGCAGCGCCCGCGGCGCGCGCGCCTGACGGTCGAGCCATTGCTGAGCCGCCGAGAACCGGTCGAGCCCGGGCACGGTCGCCGCCAGATTGATCGACTTCCATTTCGGGTCGAAGCCCGGCGCCTGCAGCTGGTCGACGCGGGTAAACAGCATGTCGACGAAGCGGGCGACGCGCTGATAGCGGTTGGTCTGGGGCTGCCAGTTGAAGGCGACGAGCGCGGTCGGCACCGCGATGGTGGAGACCCGCTCGCCCTGCTTGATCAGGCCGGGATATTCGCCGGCCTCCAGCACCGCCGGCAGATAGTAATCCTCGAACTTGCTGTCATAGGGCACCGGCAGGAACTTGAAGCCCGGCTCAAAGCGGCCGCGCACGAAGGCATCGACCGGCTTCGAGGTGATGAAGACGACCGCCGCCATCTCGCCCTTGCGCATCTGCTCCAGCGCGACCTGATGCGGAATGAAGGTCTTGTCGGCGTTGATGCCGAGGCGGCTGAAGATCAGCGGGCCGGAATAGGCGGCCGCCGTGCCCTGAGTGTTGAAATTCACCTTCTTGCCGGCGAGATCCTGCAGGCTCTGGATCTCCGGCCGGACGAAGATATGCAGTTCCGAGGGGAAGAGATTGAGGATGTAGCTGATCTGCCGCCGGATCTGCGGCCCCTGGTTCTTGTACTCTTCCAGCGCGTCGGAATTGATGATCGCCGTGTCGATGCCGCGCAGATAGAGCAGCGAGTTCAGGTTCTCGGTGGCGCCGCGGGTGACGATCGGCAGGACGAGCAGGTTGGGCCCATCATCGACGACGCGCGCCATCTCGGCCGCAAGCCGCAGCGGCGCCCCCTCGATCAGGCCGCCGGCAAGGCCGACGGTCCAGGCGTTCATCCGATCCTTTTCCGTCTCACGCGTGGGCGCGCGTCGCGGCGAGCCTGCGCGCAAGGGCTCCAGCCTGGTTGTCTGCGCCTGCAGATCGCCGGGCGGGAGCGCCGGGAGGAGCAGGGTCAAGGCGGCGAGCAGGAACAGGCATCGTCCCGGAAACAGCGTCATTCCCGAACTCCCCTTTGGACGTCCACATTCGGCCGTTCGGCCGCCGTCACCCCCGCCCGGGCGTGTTACTGACGCAAGCCGTTCAAGCGCTCCTTCGCCTCCTGGATGCCGCCGGCCTGTGCCTTCGCATAAAGCTCGCGCGCCCTCGCCGCTTCGCCGCGCGTGCCATAGGTCCGCCAGGTCGAGAGGATGGCGGGGTCATAGGTTTCCGCGAGCATGAAATGTGCCCGGGCGCTGCCGGTTTCGGCGGCGCGCTCGAGCACCACCCGCGCCGCGCCGATATCGCCCTGGCCGATCAGCACGCCGGCGCGCGCGATCAGCCGCGCCGCTTCCGCACCAGCCTGCGGCTCCGTCGCCACCGGCGGGGGCGCAACCGGCCGTGGCTCCGGGACCGGCCTCGCGAGCAGGCTGGAGGGCGGATTGGCCGGTGCAGGCTCGGGCGCCGCGCGCGCAACGGCTGCGCCCCTTGCCGCCTCGAGATCCCGCGCCATCACGGCCACCCTGCCGCGCTCGTCCTGGAGAGCCTGGCGCAGCTCCGCCAGGGTCGTTTCCCCGGCCTGCCTGGCCTGTGCCGCTTCCGCGCCCGCTTTGCGAAGCGTTTCAACTTGGCGCAGCGCTTCGGCTTGAATCCCGGCGTCGTGCTGAATCTTCGCCAGCTCGGCGGCGAGCGCGGCGCTGCGGGTGCGTTCCTCGTCGAGCGCCTGGCGCTGCTGCGCCGTGCCCGTGGCCAGGGCCTCGCGCACTGCCGCGATCTCGCGCGCCAACCCCGCCGCCTTCTCCTGCTCCTGCTTCAGCGCCTCAGCGGTTTTCGCGGCCTCCCCTTGCCTGACCTGGTCGGCCTCCTCGCCTGCCTTGCGCAAAGCTGCTGCTTGCGCCCCGGCTTCGCGCTGCGCCTTCGCCAGTTCATCGGCCAGTGCCGCGCTGCGGGCGCGCTCGTCGTTGAGCGCCTGTCGATGCTGCGCCGTGCTCGTCGTCAATGTCTCGCGCGCTGCCGTGACCTGGAGCGCCAGCGCTGCCGCCCTCTCATGCTCCTGCCTCAGTGCGTCCGCGGCCGTCTCCGCCTGCGCGGTCCTGCCAGCCTCGGCCAGCCTGAGCTGGGCTGCGTCCTCATGCGCCTTGCGCAGCTCCGCAGCCTGCGTCCCGGCTTCGCGCTGTGCCTTCGCCAGTTCCTCGGCGAGCGTGGCGCTGCGGGCGCGTTCCTCGTCGAGCGCCTGGCGCTGCTGCGCTGTGCTCGTCACCAGGGCCTCGCGCACGGAAGCGACCTCGACGGCGAGTGCCGCCGCCTGCCCGCGCTCGTCGGCTTGCGCAGTCACACCGGTTGCGACCTCCGCCGGCCTGGCCTGGGCGGCCCCCTCGCTCGCCTTGCGCAGCTCTGCCACCAGGATCTCCCTGTCGCGCTGCGCCTTCGCCAGCTCGTCGGCGAGCGCGGCGCTGCGGGCGCGCTCCTCGTCGAGAGCCTGGCGCTGCTGCGCCATGCCGGAAGCCTGCTCCTGCCGCGCGGCTGCGACCTGCTGGGAGAGTGCGGCCACCTGCTCGCGCTCCTGGTTCAGGGCATCGGCGGCCTTGGTGGCGTCTGCGGTCCTGGTGGCATCCACCGTCCTCGCGGACTCCGCCTGCCTCCTCAGCTCTGCCACCTGCAGCTCAGTGTCGCGCCGGACTTTCTCCAGCTCGGCCGCGAGCCCGGCACTGCGGGCGCGCTCCTCGTCGAGCGCCTGGCGCTGCTGCGTCGCGCTGGCGGTGAGGTCCTGCCGCGCGGCCGCGACCTGCTGCGCGAGAGCGGCTGCCCGCTCGCGCTCGCTCTTCAGCTGTTCGGCGTCCTCACCCGCCTTGCGCAGTTGCGTCGCCTGCAGCTCCAGATCGCCCTGTGCGGTCACCAGTTCATGCGCCAGAGCCGCGCTGCGTGCGCGTTCCTCGTCCAGCGCCTGGCGCTGCTGCTCCGTACCCGCGCGCAGGGCCTCGCGTGCGGCGGCAACCTCGCGCGCCAGCGCAGCAGACTGCTCGCGCTCCTGTCCAGCCATGGCGACGGTCCTTGCGGTCTCCGCCTGCTTGAGTTCGGCGGCCTGCTCGGCCGCCTTGCGCCATTGCTCGGCCTGCACCCCGGCGTCGCGCTGCGCCTTCGCCAGATCGATGGCGAGCGCCGCACCACGGGCGCGCTCGCCATCGAGGGCCTGGCGATACTGGTCCGTGCTGGCCGTCAGCTCCTGCCGCGCGGCCGTGAGTTCAAGCGCCTGTGCTGCCGCCTGCTCGCGCTCCCGTCGGAGCGCTTCCGCGCTCCTTGCGACCTGCGCCCGCAATTGCAGGAGATCGAGCTGTTCCAGGGTACGCCTGGCATCGACCGGATCCTCCGCCCGGGCTTCCGGCTGCTGCACATTCGGCGGCTGCGCAGCCGGGAGCGGCGACGTGAGCGCCTGCTGGCCGCCTGCTGGCGTGCTCGGCCGGCCGGCCTCTGTCTGCCGTGGTGCCGCGGGCGCGATCAGGGCGTCCTTGTTGCTGACGTCCTTGGTCCCTCCGTCCTGACTCCTGGCCTGCTGACTTCTGGCCTGCTGGCTCCTGGCCTGCTGGCTCTTGCCGTCCTGGCCCGGAGACGGAGCGGCTCGGGTCGCGACCTGCGGGCCGGCCTTGTCGCCATCGCGCTCAACGGGGCTGCCGAGAACATAGAAGAAAAGCAGCAGCGCCGCCGCCATCAGCGTGGCGGCGGCGAAGGGCAGAGAGCGGCGCCATACCGACCGTCGCCCTTCGAGGTCACCCGGCGCTTCATCCTCCCGAAGAAAGTAGTTCTCATGGGCGAGTGGATGCCAATGCGTCGGCGTGATCGCGACCGGCTCGTGGTTCTTGCCGACCCATTGCGCTGTCGCAGACAGCCAGTGAGCAACGTCGTAGGTTCCACTCGAATCATCCTCGAGGATGATGAATGTCCCGTCTTTCGGTGCGGTTTCGATCGCGTTGCGCATTCGGCAGACGCCTGTTCAGGCGGTCTTATCGGACCATGAAATCTCCATTCGCCTGCACGGGAACGCCAATCCACCCCGGCAGCCCACGCGAATGTTACACACGATGAGCCGATGACGCCACAATTCGCCCGGCTCAGAAGACAACCCACAGTATTGGCGCTTGTTCCTGCCGCGCAAACGGGGCGCGCAGGCCCGATCGGCGGGGGCGCAGCCGCCTTGTCCCAGCCATGGCCGGCACGGCATGGCTGCGGCGCGGGGTCAGCCGCGCCGCGCGTCTCATCATCGATGGCAGCGCAGGGAGGGTCAGGGTCCGTGCCTGCCCCGCGCCTCAGAACATGAAGCCCGGGCCGCCCCAGGGCCCGAAATCGAAGGCATCCTGCGCCATCGCCGCCGTCATCTGGCGTTCGTCGGCCAGCTTCTTGGCGAAGACCATCTGGCGGAACTGGGCATAGGCCGTCTGGTCGCCGAAATAGACGCATTGGCAGACGATCGGGTCGGCATAGACATAGACCATCTGGTTGTTCTTGACCTGCTGGACGAACTTGTTGGGCGGGAACTTGCGCAAGGTCGCCTGGCGTTCGGGCGTATTGGCCGGCTGGGGAACGAAGCCCGCCGCCGAGAGCATGTCTTCCTTGTTCTGCACGGCCTCGGTGGTCGACTGGCACCCGGCCAGCGCCAGGCCGATGGTCAGAACCAGCCCCGCCAAAGAACATTGCTTCATCGATTATTCCTCCGCCCCGGAATGGGAATGCGCGCCCGGACGTTCCCCAGCGCGAGGCGAACCATGGACCGGCCGTTGCGGCTTTCAAAGCGCGGCTGGTGCAACCCCACCTCACCGTCCGGGCTCCGGCGCCGCCCCAGGCCAGCGGGGCTGAGGTAGCGCCAGGCGCCGGGAGGATGTGGAAGGCCGCTGCTACTGCATGTCGGCGAAAGCATCCTTCAGGCGCGACACGGCCTCGGCGACATTGGCGCGCTGCGTCGCCAGGTTGAAGCGCAGGAAATTGTCGCCGCCGGAGCCGAAGGTCGCGCCATGGCTGGCCGCGATCTTCGCCTGTTTCTCGACCCGCGCGATGAACTCCTTCGACTCCATGCCGGTGCCGGAGAAATCGACCCAGGCGAGATAGGTCGCCTCCAGCGGCATCGAGCGCAGGCCGGGAATGCTGTCGACGCCTTCGTCGAAGAGCCGGCGATTGCCGTCGAGATAGGCGACGAGCTCGTCGACCCAGGCCGCGCCCTCCGGGCTGTAGGCGGCGGTCGCCATCGCCATGCCAAACGAGTTCGGCGAGATGCCGAGCGCGTTCATGCGCGCCCGGAACGGAGCCCGCAGCGCCTCATCGGGGATGATGACATTGCCGGAATGGCAGCCGGCGATGTTGAAGGTCTTGGTCGTCGCCGTCATCATCACCAGCCGGTCGATGATCTCGGGCGCCGCCACGGGCATGGCGATGTGCGTGTGACCCGGCATGACCAGATCATGGTGGATCTCGTCGGAGACCAGGATCAGGTCGTGACGCACGCAGAACTGCGCGATCGCGCGCAGCTCGTCGCGGGTCCAGACCCGGCCGCCGGGATTATGCGGCGAGCAGAGCAGCAGCATGCGCTCGTTGCCGGTCATCTGCGCGTCCCAGCCGGCGATATCGAGGAGGTAGCGACCACCCTCGTTCACGAGCTTGCATTCGACGACCTGCCGGCCCGCCGCCTTAATGATGCGGGCGAAGGCGTGGTAGACCGGGGTCATCACGATGACGCCGTCGCCGGGCTTGGTATAGGCATCGACGCAGAGCGCCGTGCCGTTCACCAGCCCATGCGTGGTGAAGATCGCCTTCTCATCGAGCTCCCAGCCATGGCGGTGCTTCATCCACCAGCGGATGGCCTCGTTGCTCGCCCGCTCATCGCCGAAATAGCCGTAGATGCCGTGCGCCGCCATGGCCTCGACCGCAGCTTGCACGCAGGCGGGCGGGCGGAAATCCATGTCGGCCACCCACATCGCCAGCCCACCGGCGGGCGAAACCCCGTAATGGGTCTCCATCGTGTCCCATTTCGCGCAATGCGTGCCGCGGCGGTCGATCCACTGGTCGAATGTCTGAGCGATGGTCATCAGGGTCCTCAGGTGAAGGGCCGTTTCGGAGAGGCCGTGTCGAAGGAGAAGCAATGCCGCGTCGGAGCGCCCAGCGCCAGCAGGACGCGCGCAATCCAGGCGAGCGCGGCGCGCGCGCCTTGTCGTTCCCGGAAGTTGCTGCGCCTGCGCCGAGCGGAGCAGCTAGGCCCATAGCAGGCATTGCCGGCGCTCGCTATGGTCTCAGCCGGGCCGCCGAGACAGGGATGGGAACGCCGCATGACAGCCATCATCACGGACAATGCCGAGCAATATAGCGACAGCCGCAAGCTTGCGGCGCGGGGCCGGCTCCACAGCCAGTACAGCATCTCCGAGACCGGCTGGTTTCCATGGGTGGCCGGGCAATTGCCGCTGCGCTCCGGAGACCATGTCCTCGATATCGGCTGCGGCCCGGGCTGGTTCTGGGCCAGCGTGGTGGATCAGCTGCCGCGGCCGATCAACCTGACGCTCGCCGATCTCTCGCCCGGCATGGTCGAGGAGGCGCTCGGGCGCTGCCAGGCCTTGTCGCTCGGATCGGTCCGCGGAGAAGCGGCCGACGCGGCTGCGTTGCCCTTTGCGGACGAGTCGTTCGATGCCGTCATCGCCATGCATATGCTCTATCATCTGCCCGATCCCGCCGCGGCCATCGCCGAGATGGCGCGCGTCCTGAAACCCGGCGGCTGTCTTGCGGTCACGACCAACGATATCGGCAATCTGCAGGCGCTCTACGCGCTCACCACGGTCTTTGGCAGCGACCCGGTCGATCCGGCAGGAGCGAGTTTCGGCTATGCGGCCGCCGAGCGGCTGATGCGAGCCCAGTTCGGCACCGTGAGCTTTGCCCAGCAGCCGGCGCGGCTGCGGGTGACCTCGCCTGACGACGTCTTCCTGGCGCTGACCTCCTATCCGCCGGGAGACAGGGCGACAGAGGCAGAGCTCGCCAGGTTTCGCGACGCGATCGAGGCCGCCTTCGCGCGGGGGAACGGCGTGCTCGAAGCCGAGAAGCAGATCGGGCTGTTCCTCGCCCGGAAGGCGCAGGGATAGGCGAGCGTCTCTCGGCGGAGCGTAGTCTGCTTCGCCCCCTTGCCCTTGCCCCCTGCCCTTGCCGACACGACCGGCAGGCCAGGATTCACAGAGCCAAACGCAAAAAGGCGCCCGCCGGCCCCATGACGGGACCGGCGGGCGAAATGAAATGGGGCTGGGCCGTTGCGCGTATCCGCGCCTATCGCGGCGGCGGGCGCACGCCTTCGAGGATCTGGCGGATCACGCGGATATCGCCTTCGATGGTCGAGAGGCGATTATTCGCCGCCTGCTCGGCATTCTCGCGCTTGGCGAGCTGCGCCTCGACGATGGCGATCCGCATGTCGTGGACATCGTCCTTGGCGCGCAACTGGCCATAGGACAGGCTGACGGTCACGATCACCGCCACCAGCGAGACGATCGTCATCCCGATCGAGAGAATGTTGCCGAGGCTGACAGAGAGGCGGGGTTTCACGGCGTCCATCCGCATTGCCTTTCGCCATGCTCGTTATGCTTCACGACATCCGCCTTCTCGCGGGTGCTCATCGCCGCCACAGCATGGGCTGTCGGCCGGAACGGGCGGGCGGTGTCGCAGAAATCACCGGCCATCCCGGCGCAGCCAGCGATGAAGGCGCTGCTCGAGAGCAGCAGGGCCAAGGCTGTCGATCTCATCGTCACGCTTCCCTTTGTCAGTGATGGCTTTTCGGCGCGCGCGCTCCTGCTCGGCCTGAAGGGTTGCTTTCCCCTCGCGCCGGCCCTTCGCATAAGCTCCGAGCAGGAGTGCGAGCAGCGCGCCAAGCGCTGCGATGGCCCCGGCAAAGCGGCCCCAGAGTGCGGAGAGCGCGCTCACGCCGCCGCCTCCTGCTGCGCGCGATGCCAGCGCCAGAGCAGGAAGGCGCCCCCACACACGAAGGCGAGCGCCAGCACGAGCTGCGCCGGCCCGCTGGTGAAGGCCTGGAGCAGGCCTGAGAGCGGCGTCGCGACCTTGATGGCATTGTCTACAGTCACGACCGGGGGTTTTGCGGGGCGCGCCGCGACCGTATTGCTGGCGACATGCGAGCCGCGCGCCCAGAGGCCGGCCTCGGCCGAGCGCCGGTTGACCAGGCCCTCGAGCTTGCGGCCGCCGGCATGGACCCATTTCATCAGCTCGGATGGCACTGCGTCATAGCTGCCGGCGTTGAGCTTTTTCAGCAGCGTCGAGCGGGCGAGCGCGCCCTCGCCGACATTGAAGGCAAACGAGACGAGCGCCGCGAACTGACCCTCGTTCAGCGGCACCTTGACCAGGGTCGCGACGGCGCGCTCGAACCGGGCGAGATCCCGCAGCAGCAGCCGCTCGGCCTCGCCTTGCGTGATCCGCGAGCCCGGCCGGACATGGGCGCCCGTCGAGCCGTAGCCGATGGTCAGCACCCCGGCCACGTCCTTGTAGGCGGTCAGCCGGCATCCTTCCCAGCGCTTGATCAGCGCCAGGCCTTCATCGCTGATGCGACGTGTCATGGTTGTGCTCCGTGGATGAAAAAGCCCCGCTACTGAGACGGGGCGGGGCAAAGAAAGTCGCCTGAAGGCGGCGCGTGATGGCGCAGCGTGGCGGGTTACTCGCGAGTTCGGGGGGGCAACTTCAGCCCACCACTATTTGGCATCAAGGCCATGACGGCTTGGCGCCTCTCCGCCTCCGCTCCCGATGTGCCGCCAGGGAAGACCGGTGTGTTCACCACTGTGTCGACGGCGATGAACGGCCTCCGACCTCAGCGATATCCGGAATCTCAATGCCTGCGCTTGCGCGCCGAGGCCGTCATAAAGTCACAGAAACCCGGCACCTCTGTCATGGCGACGATATCGCCCATCAAGGTCAGGCAGCAGGAACTTATCGTGTTGCGTCGCCGCGATCAGACATTGACAGCAAGGTGCTCGTGGCCCGAAACGCCCCACTTCCCGCCCTAACATCGATCCGGTTCGTCTTCGCCATCATGGTCGTAGCGACGCATTTCGCGGGCTATCATCCGACGATTGCGGCGCCTTGGATGGGCCCTCTGGGGAACATCGCCGTGAGTTGGTTTTTCATCCTCAGCGGGTTCATCCTGGCCTACAATTTTCCGAAATTGTCTGGCGGCTCTGATGTATTAAAATTCGTCATCTCGCGTTTCTGGCGGTTGTTTCCAGTTCAGGCCGTGACGTTATTGGCGTCCTACGCACTGTTCGATAGCAGTCGTCACCTCGCGCAAATGGCGCCATCCTATCTGGCTGCCAGCTTAACGCTCACTCACGCCTGGTCGGCCAGCACATTTGCAGCGCAGGCATTCAACGTCCCGGCCTGGAGCATCTCGCACGAGTGGTTTTTCTATCTCATATTTCCGTTGCTCATCGCTCGCGGCTGGGTCCCGGCGCTGGCTATCACTGCCATTTCGTCCGTTATAGCGATGGGGTGGGCGACCAGCATTGGTTGCTGGAATAGCCAGGCCGCATTCCAGGCAGCAGGCGATTCCTACGCGCCCACTTGCCATTCGATTGCATTCTACTGGCCGCCCGCCCGATTGTGGGAATTTGCCCTGGGGATTGCGATCTGCGCCGCGGCGGCCAGGTTTCGTAGATTACCGACAGCTCGACTGATCCAGCCCGCCCTCGTCGTTCTGGCCGTGGCGGCATTCTATTATCAACAGGAGATCGTGGCCGTTGGGCCAAGTGGGTTCTTTGTCCGCTTCTTCGGTTTGTGGGTGGTCAATGTCGGCGTTGGATGCACGCTCATCCTCGCGCTGAGCCTGCCCGGCCCCGTCGCTGACGCACTGAATTTCAGGCCGTTGTTATTTGCAGGCGAGATCAGCTTCTCCGTCTATATGACCCACATGCTGATCCTTCGTTACGCCGACATGCACCATCTCGGGAGTGAACTGCCGGCGCCTGTATTATTCATCATCGTCTGCGCTGTTTCTTCCGCAGTGAGCGCGGGCATATTCCTCTTGATCGAACAACCGTCACGTCTATGGCTGAAAGCCATGTTTGCTCGCATGCCGGGGCGCTCGGAAGCCAGGCTGCAGACGTGAACCTCGAAATTTGACTCCGTCCGAACCGTCGCCGCCACGTCAGGATCGGCGCCGAAGAACGCGGCGAACGTCTGCGCAGGGTTTTTCGTCAAAGCGGCGGGGGCCTCCAGAACGGGAAAGCCGTCCAAGGGTGCCGGTATCTTCCACTTGTGCGCTTTGTGGCCCGGGGATCGTCATGCTAGGGGCAGAAAGGACACACCCTCACGGACGTTCTCATGGCAATCGCTCAGCGGGTTCTGGCTTCAGTTTCGTATCGTGGCCGCAAGCTCCTTGGCCTGCTGCCTCCCGAGCCGTTGCCGCCGCCCGCTCCGCCGCCTCCGCCGCCCCCGACGATCGAGGATTTTCCGCGGGACCTGCATCTGGGCTGCGGCGGCCGGCGTGCCGAAGGCTTCTGCAATGTCGATATTACGCCTCAGGAATCCGTCGACATCGTCGACAGCGTCGTCACGCTGGAAAAATTCCCGGACAATTACGCGGCGTCGATCTATGCCTGCCACGTGCTGGAGCATTTTTCTCACACCGAAGCGGTCGAAGTGCTGTCGACCTGGTTTCGCGTGCTTCAGCCCGGCGGAACGATCCGGATTTCGGTTCCCGATATCGACAAGATCGTGAAGATCTACGTCAAGAACTGGGACCATTTCCAGAAGGACGGGCATTCGCCCTGGGTCGGCCTGCTCTATGGCGGGCAAACCGACCAGTACGACTTTCACAAGACCGGCTGGAACTTCTGCTGGCTCTCCCACATCATGCGCAATATCGGCTTCGTCGACATGGCGGAGTATGCGCATGAACCGCATTTCATCGGGGCCAATTTCTGGGACAACTCGATGGCCCACGCCCCTTTCGGGGAGTTCTTCTCGCTCAACCTGACAGCCAGGAAGCCGCTCGAACCGGTCCAGCCGGAGGCGCCGCCTGCAGCGACGTGACGCTCACGCAGCGACCGCTGCATCACCCTTGTGTGCGTAGGGTTGATGCGGCGCTCTCGATCTCCAGATTGGCGCGTATCGGGCGTCACTAATCGCCCCACTCGCCGCGATTGAAGGCAAGCGACACCAGGGCCCTCGGCAGACGTTTCGACGCGATAGCCATTCGTCCCATAGGGCATGAAGATCGGCGGGAAGACGCCAGTCGCGCTAGCAACGACGGGATGGGTGTACGGTGCCGGCATCCGTCTCCGGCGGGTGGCCGCTAAGCCCCTCGCAGCGCGAGACAGGCCCCAGTTGGCGACTGGCAATGAGACTGTTAACACCTTCGGCGCACAAAAAGGCTACATTCCTCCGTCTTGCCACGACTTCGCCACGAGTATGACAAGGGGTTAGTATGGCGAACTTGCTCTGTCGTGCCGGCTTCGCCGGCCTGTTGATGTCTGGCTGCTCGGCCCAATCGGTGCCGACGGTCGAGTCGATCACGAAGCCGACATATGAGACCTTTGCCCGGCTGGGGAACTGGCGGCCCTGGGAATCGGCTCAACCGGAGAGGCAGCAGCCGGCTCCCATTGTGCTCTCCGATGCAGCGCCGGCGCCGAATGAACCGGCGTTGATCACGCCCGCACAGGAGAAGGCGGCGCCGCGCCTCAAACCCACCCCCGTTGTCGTACGCGCACCGAAGCCAGCCGCCCCGCCTGTCCCCCGCGCTGTGCCTGCCTCGATGCCTAAGGAACCCATCAAAAGTGTGCCGGCGTTAGTCTCCTGCCGCACGCACAACGAACCTGGTCAGCGCGTGCGCATGGAATGCGACCCTGTCGACTGACAACTCACTGCCGGCAAGCGCGCCCTAGATTTTCAGCACGGATTTGAGCGCAGCGACAACGATATCGACAGAGCTTCCCATGTCATACCAGAGCGGCAGCCTCACCAGTCGACCAGAAATGAGGTCAGTCACCGGAAGATCCCCATGCGAACGGCCATACTTCAATCCAGCCGGCGAGGAATGAAGCGGTATATAGTGGAAATGAGCGCTGACGCCCGCTTGGTCGAGCGCCGTGATCATCTCGCTCCTGAAATCGGCGTCGGGCGCGAGCAGATAGTAGAGATGCCCATTGTGCTCGGCGTCGATCGGCACCTTTGGCAAGCTGATGAGATTGTTCTTGTCAGACAGCGCCGAGAAAGCCGCATGATAGCGGTTCCAGCTTGATAAACGGGCGCTGCAAATTGTCCCGCTCTCTTGCAATTGAGCCCACAGATAGGCTGCCGTGATCTCGCTCGGCAGAAATGACGAGCCCTTGTCGACCCAAGTATACTTATCGACGGCTCCTTCCAGAAATTTGCGGCGATTCGTACCTTTTTCCCAAATGACACGAGCGCGATCCACAAGCTCGGGCCGGTTCAAGGCGATCGCCCCACCTTCACCCGACACGATGTTCTTTGTTTCATGGAATGAGAAACAGGACATGTCGCCGAGAGACCCGGCCGGCTTGTTCTTGTAGCGCGAGGTCAGGGCTTGAGCCGCGTCCTCGACAACCAGCAGGCCATGAGCATGCGCGATGCGCATGATGCTATCCATCTCAGCGGGCACGCCGGCATAATGGACGACGAAAATCGCCTTAGTTTTCGGCGTGATCGCAGCTTCGATCAGTGTCTCGTCTATGTTGAGCGTGTCGGAGCGGATATCGACAAAGACCGGTGTCGCGCCGGCGAGGACGACGGCGTTCGCCGTAGACACGAAGGTGAAGGACGGCATGATGACTTCGTCGCCCGGCTGCAGATCACACAAGATCGCTGCCATTTCCAGCGCCGAAGTGCACGACTGCGTCAGCAAGACGTCGGACGCGCCAATCTCCTGCTTCAGCCATTCCTGGCAGAGCCTCGTATAGCGCCCGTTCCCCGACAACTGACGCGATGCGATCACGTCAGATATATATTCCAGCTCGCGTCCAGTGACGGGAGGCTTGTTGAACGTGATCCGCATGTTCCGGTGAAGCCCTGAGCGTGATGCCATCGACCCAAGGCCGCATGGAAAAGGAGATTGCAACCTTTTCGATCGAAGAACCGATCGATTTACCGCGAGATATGCCCGTAGCGATACATATCAATCATCTCCGGCGGAATACCCCAATCCTGTGCTCCGACCTCGTCATGAAGTTCGCTAACCTGCTGCCGGTACATCTTCCGGATCTGGTCGGGCATGCGGCTGGTCGAAGGGGAAAAGCCGTGCTGGTATGATGCACTCACCTGATGACGCACAGCTTTCTCGATCGCCTCATCGCGGGTGAGGCTGCGAATCGGAACTCTCTCAGGCGCGAAACAGGCGAATTGCTGCTCGACGTGACGGCCATGGAGCATCGCGGCGATTTTCTCCGACAACACGGGAGCAAGGTGGAAGCCATCGCGTTTGGTGCCGGTCGCGATGACGAGGTTTGAAATCGACGAGGTGCCGATCAGCGGATAGGTGTCGGTGCTCGTGGGGCGCCAGCCGATATTCACCCGGATCAGGTCGGCGCGATAGAAATTTTCGTTGATCTGCTCGATGGCACTGCGCATCAGCGTCTCGACGCTGGTTAGCCGCCCGTGGTGGTAGGGCGTCGGCGAAATGAAGTTGCTGGCGCCGATCAACACGTGATCATTGGCTAGGCCTTGCCCCTGAAAATAGGGCGCGCTGTACACGCCGCAGGCCAATCCGCGATTGGGTGTCCGAATACACTTGCTGTGGGGATAGTCCCGCGATTTGATCTCGATCGAGACGCCGACACCGTAGAAAACGCGCTGCATGGCGAGACCCAGATCGCTGCGGGCGAGCACATCGCTGGCCGTGGCCCCTGTGGCCAGCAGGAACATGTCGCCCGCGACGGTCTCGCCATTGTCGAGGACCGCATGGCTTATCCCGCCGCCAGCCATTACCAGTCGGTCGACAGACGCATCAATCAGCGTGACCTGCGGATGATGCGCTAGCACGGCCTCCAGATGCGATACGACGCGGCGCGGATTGTACCAGCCCTCTCCGGGAATATAGATGGCCCGCGTGGCTCGGTTGCGTTGCATTGGCATGTAGTTGGGAATGTCGCGGGGCGAAACCTCTTGATAAGGTTCGTCGAACTCCTGCAGAGCGCCTACGATTGCATCGAAGTTCTCGTCGTCCAGATCGTCCGCCGCTGTATTGTTGACGATGAAGGTTCCCAGATCGCCTTCCTCACTCTGCGCCACTCCATCCGGTGGCCTCACGGCTTCTGGCAGCGAGACGGCGGCCTTATCGATCGCGGACTCAAATCCCGGCCACATCGCCGTCGCCTGGCGGCTCAGCTCGAACCGATAGCGATCGATCTCCGATTTCAGCGATCCGACCTCGACTTCGGCGAAAGAGTTCAACATCGCCGCCGCCGCTAGCGTCGCCGACCCCGTTCGATGCGATAGCCCGATCAGGCTGATGCGGTCTCCCGGAGACAAGTCGCCAAGCAAGCGGAATGCCGTTGTTAATGCGACGATGCCGTTCCCGCAGATTACTGTTTGCATCACGATACCCGGTGGGCGCGGAGAATGGGAGCGATTCCGCGCGCTACCCTTTAGCGCATAGGACAGCCGCAGTTCAAACTCACTGGAGACCGGCGACGCGCGCGCCATCTCGACAATGGGCAAGTTCAATGTATACGAAGCGGACCGCCGTCGAGAGCGCGAAACCGCCATCACAGCGGCCGGCGGCTTGCCGATGGCGCCGTTGCGCCGCTCGGCAGCATCGAATGTGGTCCCGCTGACCAAGGGGACATCGAAGGGGACAGGAGACGAGTTCGGCATGGGCAGAGCGAAATGAACCTGCGCGAGACCGCCGGCCAACGCGCGGCGGACAGCAAGCCGATGCATCTTTCTGTAGTCAGCTCGATCTATCGTTCGGAAAGCACAATCGCTGAGTTCGTCAGGCAGGCGGATGCAGCAGCGGCCGCCGTCACGAGCGATTACGAGATCATCCTGGTCAACGATGGCTCGCCTGATCGTGCCAGGGAGATCGTGATCGAGCTCCAATCGACTTACCCTCGCGTTACCCTGATCGACCTTTCACGCAATTTCGGCCAACTTCCAGCCATCCATGCCGGATTGAGTTATTCGCGCGGCGACTATGTCTTCGTTCTGGACAGCGACCTGGAAGAATCCCCGGCCCTACTCCGGTCGTTTATGGATCGACTGCTCGCTCGCCCCGGCCTCGACGTCGTCTATGGGGTGCAGCAGGCGCGGCGTGATCCGCCATTGCGAGCGTTGACCAGCCGCCTGTTCTACGCCGTGTTCAGCCGGATGACGGGCATCGTCGATCTCCAGAACATGCTGGTCCTACGGCTGATGACGAGGCGCTTTCTCGATGCCTATCTATCGCTCGGAGACTACCATCTCTTCATCGCGGGCCTGAGCCACCACGCGGGCTTCGAGAAAGAGACCATTATCGTCGAAAAGAGCTACAAGGGCAGTTCGGGATATTCGTTCCGCAAGCGCCTGATGATGGCTGGCGACGCCATCCTGTCGTTCAGCACGCAGCCGCTCTACTGGCTGTTCTTCGGCAGCCTCGCGGCAGCACTGCTCTTTGTCTTGCTGGCTGGCGGACTGGTCATCAAGCGTTTGATGAACCCGGATTTTCAGGCCGGCTGGGCGTCGTTGGTGATCTCCACCTGGTTTGTTGGGGCAGTGACCACAAACTGCATGGCGGTGATCGGACTTTACGTCGCCAAGGTATTTGAACAAGTGAAAGACCGGCCACGCTTCGTGGTCAGGCAAGTCTATTCGTCGGAGACGTCGCGATGATTACATGGGACATGGTCAAGAAGCGCTGGAATCGCGACAAGATCTATACAAAGCCGGATTTCTGGGATGATATCGCGGTTGAGCACTATTCCGACAAGGGTACGCTGAGTTGGAAGAACGAACATCTCAACCAGATTCTGCAGAAGGTCGAAAGCGAGATCATCGACGGCTGGCTTGGTGATGTCCGCGGCAAGGATATCCTGGACTTGGGCTGCGGCGGAGGCCGTTTTTCGCGGGAGTTCGCGAGCCGCGGCGCACGCGTGCATGGTATCGATTTCTCAGAAAAATCGATCGCGGTTGCCCGCAAGATCACCAAGTCGCCCGATGTGCGCTTCACCGTCGCCTCGATCTACGATCTCGACGAGGAGAACGCCTATGATTTCGTCGTCACCTCGAAGGTCGTCACGATCGCTTGTACGAATGCCGAGGAGTTGGGGCGCGCTTTCGCCAAAATCCGACGCGCTTTGAGGCCGGGGGGGCGAGCCATCTTCGTCGAGCCCCTGCACAAGTCCTTTCTGCGACGCGTGCTGCGCATGAACCTGACGGAGTTCACCGACGAACTGCGGAAGGCAGGTTTCGAGGTGGTCGAGACCAGGGGCGCCGAATTTGCGCCCGTGCGGCTCTCGCTCGCCTTCTTCGGATGGCCGTCCTGGGTGACCTATCCCGCTTTCGGCTTGGGTGAAAAACTGCTGAAGCTCATGCCGCGCCTGGCCGACCAGAAGTTTGTTCTCGCTCAAAAGCCCGCGACAAATTCATGAGCGGGGCGCGCCGATCTGACTTGGGCAGACTGGACGCTGACGCGGCTGCGGCGATGCCGCCGCACATGGAGTCTGCGCGATGATGACCGATCGCCAGGAAGGGCTTCTTCTGATTGCCGCCATGCTGGCGCTGAGCTTCATCTTTCAGGTGCAGATGAAGCAGTTTGCTATCGAAATTACGCCGCTTGTCACGCGAGGCGACCAAGGATTTCAAGCAAGGTTGGGCGCCTTGCTGCAGGCTGCATTGACGTGGCGCGCGCTCGCGATCGGTCTTCTGGCCGCTGCGCTTTTCGTCATCTGGCTTCTCACCTTGACCAGGCTCGAACTTTCGCTGGCGCTGCCACTCGCGTCGGTCGCGCTTGTCGTCAACGCGGTAGGGAGCGGTTTTCTGCTCGGAGAGGCCATCACGCTCGTTCGACTCGCCGGAGTTCTTTGCGTCGCGATTGGAATCGCGCTGGTTTTGAGAACATGAGCACGGACAGCGGCGTCGATTCGTGTCGCCTGTGTCCATCTTGCGGGGCCGCTTCGGCCTTGAGGCAGGAGGAGGCTCTCTGGCCGCGGAACTGGCATTGCGACGCATGCGGCTTCGAGCCGGCTGAAACCAACGGGTTCGTTCTGCTGTCACCGCTTCTCGATGAGGTCAATGAGGGCTTCGATCTTGAGAACTTCGCATTGCTTCCCAAGGTCGAAAGCACGCATTTCTGGTTCATCAGCCGCAACGAGCTGGTGCGCTGGCTCATGCAGCGCTTCGCCCCCGACGCCCGGCGTGCGCTGGAGATCGGCTGCGGGACCGGGTTCGTGCTACAGGCGCTGCGTGACGCATTGCCTGCAGCACGAGTCGCTGGGTCCGAACTCCACAGCATCGGTCTTGCGACTGCGCGCGAACGTCATGGCGGATCCGTCGAACTGTTCCAGATGGACGCGCGCCGTAGCGGTCTCCGCAATGCCTTGGATGTCGTCGGCGCCTTCGACGTGCTCGAGCATATCCCTGAGGATGTTGCCGTACTCGAAGAGATCCATCGCATGCTCCGGCCCGGCGGCGTCCTCATTGCGACCGTTCCGCAACATCCCTGGATGTGGAGCACCACGGATGATCTCGCCCATCATCAGCGACGCTATCGCGTCGGCGAACTCGCTCGGAGGGCCGCCGGGGTAGGCTTCACGATCGCCTACCAGTCGAGCTTCATGACACTGGCCTTTCCGCTCATGGTCGCCTCCCGGCTGCTCGCCCGCCGCAGGACGGTGCCGCGCACGTTAAGAGAGCAGTTGCAGGCTGAGTACGTCATGTCTCCTGTCACAGCGCGCATTATGCTCGGCCTTAGCCGAATCGAACATGGACTGCGCCGGCTTGGCCTTCCCCTGCCCTGCGGGGGCTCGCAGGTTCTGGTCGCCAAGCGACCAGAAAACAGCTGACGGAACGGGCACGCTTCATGTCCCGTGGCAAGACAATCGCAATCCTGCAATCGAACTATGTTCCCTGGAAGGGCTATTTCGACCTGATCGCGGCCGTCGATGAGTTTCTGATCTATGACGAGGTCCAGTTCACGAAGAACGATTGGCGCAACCGCAACAAGATCGTACTCGGCGGGAAGCTCCACTGGCTTACGATCCCGGTCAAGACATCGGGCATTTTCGGCGCCCCGATTAATGTGATCGAGGTTTCGAACGCCTCCTGGTCCGACAGCCACTGGCAGACTCTGGCGCAGGCCTATCGTCGCGCCCCTTTCTTTCGGCAGATGGCGCCCGCGATCGAGGCAGCATTTCAGAATGCGGGCCGGCACCCGCGTCTCAGCGACGTCAACGAGGCTCTGTTGCGTAGCCTGGCTGGGATGCTCGAGCTGAACACGCCCCTCCTCCGCGCTGACGTAGTTCCTCGCACGACGGAGGATCCAACCGCCCGGCTGATCGAAATCTGCCGGGCACGCGGCGCGTCACGCTATCTCTCTGGCCCCGCTGCGCGCGACTATCTCCAGGACGATCTATTCGCCCAGGCCGGCATAGAACTGCTGTTCGCCGACTATGGAGGCTACCGGGCCTACGATCAGGATCACGACCCCTTCCAGCACGGCGTTAGCATGTTGGACACCTTGCTCCGCTGCGGGCCGGCCGCGCGCGATCATTTGAAATCGCTTCATGATCCCGCAGCATTCATGATACCGAACGGCCTCTGATCCGGCCCGACCAAATCGTCGCCCTTCCAGCTACCGTTGCGCCGACCTTTTGCTATCCGGCCGCTCCGCAGCCGAGCGAGAACGGAGCGCTCCTGACCTCCAGTTTTCCACTCTGATAGCTCCAGATCACGATCGTCGATGCGGCGATCGTCCAAACGGGGCTCGTCTGCGCGCACCAACTCTGCGAAAGACCCTGGCCATCCCATGCGCTCCTGAACTTGGAGAAGTTCGCCATGGCGGCGACGGCTCGCAATGGGGGGCCGATCGTCATTGGATACGGATGAATTGCCCTCATTGCGGGGAAACGCGTGTGTAACGCGCCGGAAATGTCCCAGAACGCTTCCAAACCCTCGATATTGCCCTCCGGCCGCTCAGCGTCGACCAGTATCAATGTATTGCTGTCTAGATGCGGCATGATTTCGTCGATTGGAAAACGCTTCAGCAGATCCTGCTCGAACGCCCAGGTTCGCTGCCAAGGCTGCATGTTTTGCAGAAGCGACACCGAAAACGCGCCGATCACGACCAGCATGAGCACCGCGCTGAGATGACCGATCGGTCGTCCCAGACTGGCTCCGACCGGAAGGATGAGCGCGGGGAGGAATGCAAGCCAAAAGCTGACCCCGAACATGGTCCGGGATCCCAAGCCTGAAAACTGAATCGTGTAACCGCCCGCTGCATAGACCAAGATCGAATAGACCACCCCCAAGAATATCACCACCAGAACACAAATCGCGGGCATCCTTCTCGGGCTTCTCAATAAGCCTCCAATAAACACAACAACCAAACCAATGATTGGTAAAAATGCAAAATATAATTTTGACAATTTACTAAATATCTCAGTTTTTATTATTTCTAAACTTATGCCAAAAACGTAGAAGGCGCTGCTACCAACTGATTTATTTTGACCAAACCCGAAATAGAATAGAGATCTATTATAAACAATATAAATTATCTGAATGATCACAAGCGCCCACAGAACACGCGATCGTGCCAGATCGCGAAGCCCCGTGGACTTAGGCCTGCCAAGAATGACAAGCGCCATAATCAAAATTGGAAAGAACCAGAATATCTCAAATATTGAGATCAGAATTACGAAAAGAATGCAGACCCGCCATGGCGCTTCCTTATCTGTCCACATCGAAATAATGTTGGCGACAAGGGCCCATAGGATGCAGATCGACACCATTCCATTGAATGTCGTCGGAAAAGCCGTGTAGCCGAGCGACCAAGGAAAACACAGCCACAAAGCGGCCGACAAACTACCCGCAAGCGCGGCGACGCGATTGTCGTCAAGCAGAAGCCGGGCAATATTTCTAGCCAACAGACCGATGGCGAAAGCGCTTAATAGCGCGAGAAGCACCATGGCGGACTGCCAGACCACAGGGTCATTTCCAAGCAGCCAAGCAGAAGTATACTGTAGAACGGCCAGCACAGGGCGGCTCGGGAATTGCTTCAAAAGCTCCAGAAACTGGCCCAGATCCATCGTCCTGACTGTAATCCAGTCATCGTGATAGAATCCTAATAGGCCGGGTCGCCTAACATATAAGGACAGCCAGACGAACGTCGGAAGCAAGATAGCTGCGATCGAAAAAGCGGTATCCGCGCGTCTCGCGCCCGTTGATTCTTCGGCGGTACGCATCATCGGCGGCTACACGTCCAGCACATTTGGTCGCTCCAAGATTGTCGGCGCTGACGACTTGCGATGCCCAGCGCCACAAGTCCCGTCTTAAAGCGGTCTCCTACACAGGTTTGATCGATACGAATAGCGCGATAGTCCATTTCCAAGGCTGGAAAGGAGTACCAATCCCGGGCTGTTCCGGGCAATGAAAAGGGCCGCCGGTTAGGGTGCCCCCCCGGGAGGCACGGGTTGGCGTTTGACAGCGGCACGGGCCTGTGGTTGACGCGACAAGCGACTGACGCGGCTAATTGAACAGGTGCAGGCGAATGCGGGTGAGCCGACTGGATGGCCTGCGAGGGGTCGCGGCACTCGCCGTGGTGTTTTCGCACCTCGCCGCCGGGTTCAGGCCCCGACTGTATTTCGGCGCTCAAGGCGGCGTTCTTGATGCCTGGCAAACTTGGTTCGCCACTAGCCCTCTATTCGTCCTGATAAACGGCTCGTTCGCGGTCTATATTTTCTTCGTTCTCAGCGGGTATGTGATCGCCATTTCGGTGGATCGCTTCACGGGCTCGGTCGCATATGCTTCTCTCGCTCGGTTTGTGCGGCTGAGTATTCCATGTGCCGCATCGATATTGCTCGCTGCGGTCGTTTTGAGCCAAGGCGCCCCGAATTTTGAGCGTACGGCGGCTATCGTTAATCACGGATGGCCGCTCGCGATGACGCCGCCGAAGGACGGCAACCTCTGGAATGCGGCGCTCAAAGATTTACTAGGATATTATTACATATCCTCTGCATCGGTACTCAACCCCGTACTTTGGTCAATGCAGAAGGAATTGGTTGGGTCTATCGGGATAATTGTGGTTTTCAGAACCATACAGAGCGACGTGCTTAGGCTTATCTCTCTGGTTATCATATCTATTTTGACCATTAAATATAACTTCGAGCCCTACTACTACCTGTGCTTCACATTCGGCGCCTCGATGTTTATCTTCAGAAATTTAATCGCGAAGGCACCATCTTACGCTTCATGGGCCATCCTCGCCGCAGGCGTTTTTCTGGGGGGCAAGCCGTTCTTCCCGCCCCCTATTGAGTCGGTTTATTCTATCCCCTACGCGTTCATAGCTGGCATTGGTGGAGCAATGTATATCTGGACGGCGGGGTCAATTCTGGTCGTGCTCGGGGTTCTCACGTGCGCCCCGGCGGCGCGCGTTCTGGAGAGCCCGATTTGCCAGTTTCTGGGTAGGGTCAGCTTCGGGGTCTACCTAATTCACTTGCCCCTGCTCATGACTTTGATGGCGACGCTGTTCATCAATTTTGGCCAGGATTCGGATCTAGCTTTCGCCGGCCTAAGCGCGATCTTTATCGTCGCTGTTTATGCCCTCGCGTATGCGTTTGCGGTCTATGTTGATGAACCTGCTACTCGCATAGCAAGGTGGGTTAAAGGGCGCAGGCCGCTCAGGACTGCAACAGCTTGATTGCGGCCTGCCTGCGGCGACGCCTGAAGGAGCGCCCTCACGTCTGGTTTGGCGTTCTGGAACACAACGAGCTTTCGACGGGATCGGCCGGCGGCGGGATGTAGGCGGCCGGGCAAACCTGAATGGAGCGGCTCGGTTTCGTGGACACCCGTTTGAAACAATACTCCGGTATGTCCAAAGCCCCGCTTTCGATCCGGCGCTTCGCAGCCATGTGGCGGCCCAGGCCGAGCGCGACTGCGGCAAGGGCAAGGAACAGCTGCTGGTGCCTACGCCCCCCCCCTTGGAGCCCTTGATCTGCGAGCGCCGCGCGGATCGGTAAGCGGCTCTTCAGCTTGCTCGCCTCGCGCGGATAGTGTAGCGATGCGTTGAATTTCACAGCGAGCCCGACCAAGTGATAGGCAGCATTCAATTGCTGCGCGGCCTCGCCGCGCTCTCCGTCGTCTTTTACCACACAGCGTACCTGGAACCGACCGACTTCGGAGGCGTGGCGATTTTCTTCGTCATCAGTGGCTTCATCGTCACCTACGTCACCCGGGACGACGCCTTGTTCTTCATCAGGAAGCGCGTGATCCGGATCGTGCCGCTGTACTGGTTCGTGACTTTGTTCAGCCTGATCTGGTTCAATTTTGGCTTCAGCAACCCGCCATACATGTGGCCGCTATGGGCAGACTGGCTCGTCACCGACCCGGGGAACCTGCGAAACTGGTTTAAGCTTCAGTACGCCAGCGCGGTAACGCCGGAGCTGACCTGGAGCTTCCTCACCAGCCTCTTTTTCATTCCAACGGAGAAACCTCCGCTCGTCGGTGTGGGATGGACGCTCAACCTCGAGATGGCGTTCTATCTCGTCTTTGCCGTCTGCCTCTGGATCAACCAGAGGAAAGGGCCGGCGATTGCCGCGGTAGTGGTTATTGTTCTCCAGATCGTTCTCAATCAGGCGAACTGCGGCCCTGTCTGCACGGCCTACGGCCACAACTATTTCCGGTTCTTCGTGCTCGGGATTGGCGTCTATTACGCTTGGCGCAAGGTTGAAGCGCTGACGCAGCGCTATCGCGGGGCGACTGCGGTTTTGTCGCTCGGAATGTTCGTCGTATGGCCTCTTTACTGCCTGTTCGGCCAGTGGTCGGCGCTGGGTCACTATTTCGTCCCGACTGGCGTCGTTTTCGCTGCGCTGTGCTTGCATTCCGCCGGGTATCAACTTCGGGACCGCTTCACGATGGCCTTTGGCGCAATCTCCTACGCGCTCTATCTGGTGCACCCGCTCGTTATCGAGACCCTGCGCGCGACAAGCACGATCGCACCGTGGCTGGTGCCGACCACGACGTCCGGAATGCTGTCGGCGCTGGCGGTCAGCGTGTTGCTCGCCGTGTTGGCGCATTACGGGTTCGAGAAGCCTGTGATGTCCGCGCTGCGGCCGCTGACGGCGAAAGCGCCGCGGCTCAAACCAGTCCCAGCGGCTTGATCAGAACTCGCGTTCGAGGATCTCGGCGGTGTGCGCCGGGGCGATCGCGCCTTCCAAAATCGTTCGAATGTGGCGAATTCCGGGAAATCGAGGGCAAGGAACCGCAGTTTGCTGAAGACTCTGCAGTTGCGCGTCAAGAACAAGGGTTGTCGATCGCAAGGCCGCCACTGCATTTGAAGGAGGGGCGCCGGTTCGGACGCCCTTAGGGAGAGGCGCGGCGTCGTTTAGTGCCCCCCGGACAGGTTCTCCTTAAACTCCCGGCGGAAACCCTCATGGTACCGAACCTCTTGTCCGGCAACTGAATGAGCCCCCTCACATCCGGGTTAGCGCCCAGGACGGGACGAGCCTGCCAACAGGGTCAACCTGAGGCGCGGCTGCATGTAGGCAGATGGCGTGCCCCATGCGAGCATCTCGTCCCAGAGCTCTCGGGTGTCTTCTGCAGATACCATCTTAGCCGCAACCTCTTAAGTTATGACGGTTGCTGCGGTATGCTTAGCGTTGGCGTAGGCAGCAAAATGGATTGTGTAGGTCACGACTAACCCTTGATCTCCTGAACGACGAGAACGGCCTTCGCGGCACTGCCGTAATAGCGAGCACCGATGCCGCCGTTCATTGCGACGTTGCCCGTTTGGCCACCGACCCTGACCGAGTACGTAATGCTTCCGGTCGTCGCCGGGGTGTCGAGCGTCGGGGGAATTACCAACGGCACCGTCGTTGACGCACTGATGCTGGACCCAAGCACGTTGATGCAGGTTGAGCCCCGGAACAGGGCTGCCGTCACGCCTTGAGTCATCCCTGAGCTGACAAAGCCAGAGAACGTCAACAGCACTGAATTTGAGGAGCTGGCGATGTTGATCAACTGGCTGCAGATCTCCGTGCCCTCGATGCTGGTCGGCGTGGTGTCATCGACTGGGATGGTTGTCGTCAGCGTGGTGTTGGCGCTGAAGGCATTCGCGAGCGTCTGGATCACCGCCCCGGTCGAAGCGACCGCTGACGCAGTCAGAGTACCGCCCGAAAGCGTCAGGCCGGCCCCCACCGCGATCTCCTCGGCGTCGCCACTGCCGGCCGCACTGCGGCCGAGCAGCCTTGCCGTACCAATGTTCTGCATCTTGGCGAAGGTGATGGCGTCGTTGACGATGTCCCCCGTCGCCACGCCCGCTGACGCGATGGCGCTCAGCCTGACATTCATCGGCTGGTAGAACAGGTTCGCGTCCCCGTACGTCACCAGCGAGGTCGGGCCGCCGCCGCCGATCGTGCGCTTGGCGAAGCTGTTGGCGCCGGTCTGCTCGACGGCGCCTTGCGAGGTATCGAGCGTGGCGAGCGCATCGATCTTCGTTGGCCGGTTCTGGATATGGGTCCAATCCGTGGCGCCGGTCGAGAGGTCCTGCAGCCGCGTGCGGATGAAGGCCCTGGTCGAGCGGTTCTGGAGAAGCACGTCGTAATCGGTCAGCGCCGGCGCCGGCGTTTCGCCGATCGGGCTGAAATCGGCCGTGAACGAGTAGGTTCCCGCCGTCTTGGTGACGACGACGGGCGCTGTCGCCTGCACCTGGGCGGGAAAGCGGGGCAGTATGCGCAAGCGCATGGCGGGTCGTGGCATTAGCGAAAACCTTCCCTCGATCACGGGCAATTCAGCGATGACGGGCCCCGCAACAAAGCCCGTGGCGCTGTCGGTGAAGCGGATATTGACGGTGTAGGAGCCGGCGCTAAGGGCGCGCATCGCGGCGGCTGGGAATGCGAAGGCGAAACCCGCCGGGGTCAGCGTCAACGCCCCGTCCGCGGTCGAGCCGGAGAGGCGCCGGGCGCCATCCTGGTCGCATAGCTCCAGTTCGATCGAAGTGCGGAGCTGCCAACGCCCGGTAGCCCTCGGGGGCACGGGCGTGCTGTCCGCGGTCAACCTGTACGAACAGCTCCGCGATCGGGTCCTGACCTGGCGCATATGCACAATCCAGGCTGACAACTCGCCCACCTGGCCTTACTACCTGACGCAGAAGCGTGAAGAGGTGGTCAGCGTGTTGCTCGCCATGTCGGCGTATTACGGGTTCGAGAAGCCGATCATGTCGGCCCTCCGGCCGCTGACGGCGAAAGCGCCGCGGCTCAAGAACGTTCCGGCCTGATCAAAACTCGGGCGCCAGGATCACGTCCGAACGCGCAGGCGTCGTCGCGCCTGCCACCATAGCACGGATCGCTGTATAATCCGGCAGATCCAAATCGAGGAACTGCAGGCCGTTGAAGATGCGCCGCAGACGAGCGGAGAGAGCGTTGACGGCTTCGTCGACCGCTTCGGCCTCCGGTTCGGTCATGCGCGCCCAAAACGTTTCCATCCGAAGCGTGGTCGGCAGCGCGGGTGGCGGTGGCTCCACGATGACCACGGCCAGGCCCTCGCGAACGATGCGCTCGACGATCGGGTAGGAGACTGGAGCGGCTTGGCCTTCGGTGAGCCTGTGCGCCTCCAGCGAGGCTTTGAATGCGGCCACCTCCGCGTACAGATCGAATTCTAACGCATCGATCTCTGCGCGATCGAGACGAAGTTCGGTCATTGCTTAAACCCCCGCATAGATTGCAACGTTCTCGACGAGCACGGGCGGGAGGTTGTTCGCCGTACCCGTCCCCGCATTGGCTGTCCCGCCGGCCGTGTTGGCTTGGTTGGTGTTGTAAAAGTGGGCGCCGGGCGAGTTGTTGATGTTGGCCGTGGTGCCGCTGATCTGGTGAAAGTGGGTCGGCATGTTCTGATCGCCGCCGCCTGCGCCCAACTTGGACGAGTTGAGCCCCGTGACGCCTACAGTGACCCGCCCGGCTGCCGCGCCGCCCATATTACCGCGTCCGAGAGAGCTGCGATCGCGGGCATCCGCAACGGTGAAGGTCGTGGATCCGTTGCCGTTTCCGTGCGGGAAGATCGCGCCGATTGACCCGGGATTAGTCGCGTTTGCGGCAAGTGAGAGCGTGATGTTGTAGGTCGTGCCTGACGCGAGCGAGAATGCTGCAATCGTCGTGGCCGCCTGGATGCCAGCCCCCTCGATCGGCATGCCAATCTGGATTTGGGCGCCAAGCTCGCTGTTCGCTACAGTGTAGGTCGCTGCCGTCGAGGTATTTGATGTTACGACGGTTCCGGCGATGACGGTCGCCACCATCAAAGCGGCGTAGGTCGTCCGGCTCACATTCTGGCCGTTCGCCCAGACACAGAGCGGGGGAAGTGCGGTGAACGAGCCGCGGAGGTGCTGACCGATCACCGCGGTTTCCGCAGTCGATAGCATCCCCCCCGAAAGCGTCAGGCCGGCCCCGACCGCGATCTCCTCGGCGTCGCCACTGCCGGCCGTCGTGCGCCCGAGCAACTTCGCCGTACCGATGTTCTGCATCTTGGCGAAGGTGACCGCGTCATTGGCGATGTCCCCCGTCGCCACGCCCGCTGACGCGATCGAACTCAGCCTGACATTCATCGGCTGGTAGAACAGGTTCGCGTCGCCATAGGTCACCAGCGCGGTCGGCCCGCCGCCGCCGATCGTGCGTTTGGCGAAGCTGTTGGCGCCGGTCTGCTCGACAGCACCTTGCGAGGTATCGAGCGTGGCGAGCGCGTCGATCTTCGTTGGCCGATTCTGGATATGGGTCCAGTCCGTGGCGCCGGTCGAGAGGTCCTGCAGCCGCGTGCGGATGAAGGCCCTGGTCGAGCGGTTCTGAAGCAGGACGTCGTAATCGGTCAGCGCCGGCGCCGGCATTTCGCCGATCGGGCTGAAATCGGCCGTGAAAGCATAGGTTCCCGCCATCCTGGTGACGACGACGGGCGCTGTCGCCTGCACCTGAGCGGGAAAGCGGGGCAGGATGCGCAAGCGCATGGCGGGTCGTGGCATTAGCGAAAGCCTCCCTCGAGCACGGGCAGTTCAGCGATGACGGGCTCCGCAACAAAGCCCGTGGCGCTGTCGGTGAAGCGGATATTGACGGTGTAGGAGCCGGCGCTAAGGCCGCGCATGGATGCGGCCGGGAATGCGAACTCGAAACCGGTCGGGGTCAACGTCAGCGCCCCGTCCGCGGTCGAGCCATGGAGGCGCCGGGCGCCATCCTGGTCGCGCAGCTCCAATTCGATCAGACAGGTTGCGAGCGGCCAACTGGTGCCGGTGTCGGCGTCGGTGACGGAGATCGCTTCCGCCCAATCGGCGGCGTTGGAAGCGGGTTCGAAGGAGCCAAAATGGTTCATCGCCCTGCCCTCACAGCTTCAAATGCCAGGTGACGAGCCCGAAGCCCGGCATGCCGTTGAAGGCCGTGCCCGACCCAAGCGCGTTGCCCGTGAAAGTCAAAGGAGAGCTGAACGATACCGGGATGCTCGTTGCGACGGGGTTTTTCGCCGCAGCGTCGCCAGCACCACCCGGCGTGATTGCGACGGAGCCAATGCCCGTGAGCGCCGTAATATTGTTGAGTGCCCCCGTCACGGAGCCAGTGGGGGCCACTGCCGGCAGGTTCGCCTGAGCGAGGGTATTGGTCGCCCGGCCACCATACGACCCTGAAGTGGACGAATTCCCCTGATCGAACGTTGCGCCCGTCAGTCGGTTCGCCGCCGAGTTGCCCATTGTGTCGAGTCCGAAAGGAGCGCGCCCGCGCCAGTCAGGTAGGCCTAGCGTCTTGCCCGCGGCATAGTCGACTGCGCCGCTCACACCGCGCCCGCCAGCGACCGGACAGACCGTGTTGTCCAGCCGGCTCCACAGCCAGATGAAGAGCGCTTCGGTATCGGCATTCGCGCGCTCGGTGGCGCCCGAGGACGCGTTGCCGATGGTCAGCGCATTCAGCCGGACGAAGCCCACGATCTGCCCCGGCTCGAACGACCATTTCGGGTCGCCGGTCCTGAAGCGCTCGCTGTCGGGCACCGTGCCGCCGCCGCCGGACGAGGCCGGCGCCGGGTTGGCGATGCCGTCATCGTTCCAGAGCAGCACGCCGGCCGCGGAGCGCACCTCCTCCTTGTAGTTCCGATAGGGCAGATAGACGCGCGGCCAGCGGCCATGGGCATCCGAGGCGATGAAATCGGGCGAGGCCGGCAGCGGCACCGAGAGCGCATCATCGGCATAGGCGATCAGCGGCGTGGTCGTGCCCGCGAGGAAGAAGCGCAGTTGCGCGCCGGCCACCGCATTGCCGTTGAGATCGAGCACCGTCTGTCGCGACAGGGGCCAGGAAAAGGCTGGCATGAGGGCATGTCTCCAAAAGAAAGACCGCTCCGGTGAGGAGCGGCCTGGGGTGGTGGGCACTGGGTTGCTACGCTTGGAGCGCAGCGCCTTCTTGACGAAACTACGCTCACAGCGTAGTCTTCAGATGTGGAATTCGAGTGGGACGAAGCAAAATCAGATGCGAACCCCGCAAAGCGCGGGTTCGGCTTCGATTTCGCCTCCCTCGTCTTCGAAGGGCCTACCCTCGAATCCGCGGACGATCGGACGGACCATGGCGAGGCTCGCAGCAGGGCCATTGGCGAGGCCGACGGCTTTATCCTTGCGATCGTCTACACCGACAGGGACACGAGCCGCCGGATCGTTTCGGCCCGCATGGCCAACACGAAGGAGCGCGCAGCATGGCAATGGTTCGTAAAACCCTAGAGCAGATCAAGGCTGACCGCCCGAAGGTCGACCGCGCGAAGATGATCGCCACGACCGAGCGCGAGATCCGCCGGGACGCGCGCGAAGATGGCGACGACCCGGATGGTGGTGTGACCGGGCTCTCGCTTGTCCTTCCTCCACAGGCTGTCCGCAGCAAACTCGGCATGACACAGGAGCAGTTCGCGAAGGCGCTCCACATTCCTCTCCCGACGCTTCGGAACTGGGAACAGGGACGCACATTACCCGACCCCGCCGCGCGCGCGCTTCTCACCATCGTCGCCAGGGAACCCGAAGCGGCATTGCGGGCTCTGCAAGCCGCCTGATGCTTTGGCGCGCTGACCGCTCCAGGACCAGGAAAGTCAGCAGGGCACGGCATGATCAGCCAGTTTTGGCAGCGAAGGCCATGGACATGCCGGAAGCCGGCAGCGGCACCGAGAGCGCATCATCGGCATAGGCGATCAGCGGCGTGGTCGTGCCCGCGAGAAAGAAGCGCAATGCGCGCCGGCCACCGCATTGCCGTTGAGGTCGAGCACCGTCTGTCGCGACAGGGGCCATGAAAGGGCTGGCATGAGGGCATGTCTCCAAGAGAAAGGCCGCTCCGGTGGGAGCGGCTGGCGGCGGTCGGCCGGGCGTGGACTCGTGACTATGCGTCAGGCAGGATCGGCCCGGCTCGGGGGGCTGGACTGATGGACGATCGATTCTACGCGCTGAAGGCCATGGCGATCGGCCTGACCGACGATGGCGCCCAGGCGGAAATCACGCTCGAAATGCACGAAACGGCGCCTGCGCGATTCTACGTGAACCCTGACAGCCTCGGCGTGCTGATCTCGAACCTGCGCTCGCTTGCGGGGGAGAGCACAAGGCGGCTTGTCGCGAGCGGCAAGGCGGAGAACTACAATCTCGCCACTCTCGCGGATGAGGCTGGCGAGGTGATCTCCTCCCAGGTGGCGACGGATGATCAGGGCTTTCTGTCGCTCGCGCTCCAGACAGAGGACGGGGGCCTGGTTCGGGTTCGCCTGGCTTCCGAGGCCGCGCGATCGCTGCAATTCGCCTTGACCGAGCGCCTTCCCGCACTGGCTCCGACCGAAGCTTCAAAACAGGTTCAGTAACCATGCTGCACCGCTGCTGTTGGCTGGCAGGATCAGCCACGGTCCTGGCAGCGAATACCGTGGACGGGCGGCGCTCGATCCGGCAGTTTGCCGCGCGATGACAGAGATCAGACCGCCCAGGATTCTCGAGCACGACCCGCGCGAAAAGCGGCTGGAGCCGATAACGCCTGCGCGGCGGGTGCTGTGCGGCGTGGTGGGCGGCGCCCTGCTGATCGCGGCCGTCTCCATGCTCGGCCTTGCCGTGATAGGCGCGCGCCTCGGCTGGCTTTTCTTCCTGGGTGGGGTGTGGAGCGGTTTCGGCGCTGCCGTGCTTCTCGGCTCAGCGCTGTTCCCGCGCTTCACGCTTGCCCGCAAGCCGGTCGATCCCGGCTGGTAGGCGAGAGCGCATCATCCCCGCATCCGGGCCGGCAACGAGCGCGGCGAGCGTCATGGTGCTCCCGCCGCAAATGGCCAGGATCTCCGCCCGGCTGAACCAGGCTGTGATTTGTCAGCACCTGCCGTGGACACGTGCATGCCCCTGCGGCAGGATCGGGAAAGCTGGGGGAACGAAATGGTTGCTGACATCATCGCCGGAAGGAGCGCGCTCGTCCGCGCCATCGCGACAATGCGCTTCGTGCTGAACAGTGCGCGGGATCGCGCCATGGCCGGTCCCTGCCGATGAACCGCAGCGCGCAGCCTTCGCCCACCGGCAGGACTTCACTCGCCATGACGCCCGCCAGGCCGCGACCTCGGCGCAGGCGGTCATGGGCGCGGCTTGGCTTTGCGCTGGCCGTTCTCGTTGGAATGATGTCGCTGGGTAGCACCGTACTTGGCATCGGCGCCATGTTCGCGCTCGGCACGCTCGACGATGTCGGGGTGGAGTGAGATGCGCACCTGGCTTCTGGCCTTCCGGTGCACCGCAAAGCCCAACCTGAACTGAGATGGCCTCCTGCCGATGAAACTCTCCGCCCTTCGCCGTCTGATCAGCCTCGTCCTTTGCCTTGCCATGATCGGGGGCGGGATCTGGTTGTTCAGTCCGGTCTTCTCGGGAACCTGGCCGCATAAATGGGTCATGCTCGCTGCGGCCGGCCTGATCGGTCTGGGAACCGCCTGGCTCTGGAGCGACTATGCCGAACGGAGAGAAGGCTGACGCCTTTTCCAGCAGCCGCACCGAGCAATCGTGCGCCGGATCTGCGAGTCAGTTCGGGCGCTTGGCGCGAACGTATGAGGATGTGGATTAACGCGGACAGATGGGCGGCGTGACGGCGGTTGCCGTGGACGAAGCAGGGGCCAGGAGGACTGCGTGGTGCTGAAGCTCGACGAACACGATATCCGCGACGGCGAGAGCAGCCGCGATTATGTGCGGCGCATCCCGCTTTGGCGGCAGGCGCTGTTGCTGTTGATTGGCGTCAGCGCGATCATCCTCCCGGTCTTCGGCCTGACGTTCGTGTTCTTAACTGCGCGGCAGATGATCGAGCAGCTGCCGCTTTGGCTGAACCTCACCATCACCGCGAGCTTTCTGGTTCCTTGTGCCGTGGCTTCAATCGTGACGGAGTGGCCCATCCGGTGGCGACCGCCAGACCGGTAGCAAATCTCACGATACTCTCGGCCCTCTGCCGTTCAATGCCCTCGGCAACGAGCGCGCGAAATGGAGACGGGCGCGGTTGTCGCGGTTGGCCTGATCGGGATCGGAATCGCCTGGCTCTGGAGCGACCATGCCGAACCGGGAGAGTGCTAGATGACGCCCTTCCTGAGCAGCTGCGCCGTGCAACGGCGTTCCAGGTCTGCGAATCAACTCGGGCACTTGGCGCGAACGGATGAGGGCGTGGATTAACCCGGACAACCCGCTGACATGGCAGCGTTCGCCGTGCCGAAGCGTGGGGGACAGGAGGACTGGTTGGTGCTGAAGCTCAACGAACACGATATCCGCGGCGAGAGCAGCCGCGATTATGTGCGGCGGATCCCGCTTTGGCGGCAGGCGCTGTGGCTGCTGATATGCGTCGCCATGATCATCATCTCGGTCATCGGCCTGGCGTTCGTGTTCGTGACCGCGCGACAGATGTTCGAGCGGCTCCCGTTCTGGCTGAACGTCCTCATCATCGCAAGTTATTTGGTTCCTCTTGCCGTGGCAGCAATAGTGAAGGAGCTTCGCGACCGCTGGTGACCGCCAAACCGGTCGCAAATCTCACGGTTCTCTCGGCCTTCTGATGGTCAACGCCCTCGGCAACGCGCGCGCAAAATGGCGCTGGCCTTCGGGCGGGCGCCTCCACCGACCTCAGGGCTTGCCAGGGGCGGCGGAGCTCCTCGACCAGGGATCGAAAGTCGGCAAGCCGAATTTCTGCCCTTGAGACTGCCCCCCACCATGGAGTGCAGCGCGAAGCCGGGCGTTGATGGCTGCGCGCTCAGCCAGTGTGAGCGCCTCACCGGCCAGATATTTCTGGACAGGACCAGACCAGAGTGCGCGTCCGAACACAGGGGGGCCGAGGGTCATGATTGCGGCAGTGGCAGGTTCCAGGGCATTCCCAGTCCCGCTGACGATTGCGCCGAGCTGACCGATGGAAATAGCGCCCTGCGCCTTGGCGCTTTTCTCAAGCGGCGTCATGAGTTGGCTACCAGCTCGCGCGAGGCCGTCGAGGGCCCTCTCGCCCACATCAGCTTCCCTTCCCGCTATCACCTTCCACAGAGATTGGGGGGAAATGAGCTCGGTTGTCGCATCTTCGCGCGCCGCCTTGATATCCTTCAAATTGGCATGCTGTCGACGCGCCGCCTGCCACGTCGCAGCATCATCCGGCGATAGCGAACGCAGCATATTGTCGTCGAGTGCGTCGCGCAGCAGGTTCCAACCTTTCGCACGATTTCCACCGACCTGGTCCGCGTTTTTTGCGAACTCCGTGCGCAGGGTCTGGTATTCTCTGCCTGTCATCGTGGTGCTGCCCGCTTTGAGGCGTCCGACGAGACCGCTTATGCTGTCGGGTGGAAGCTCATTTCCGTAGTGCCGCTTAACGCTCCAGAGATCTTTTAGAAAATCTGGGTCCATCTGAAACGTATTCCGCTCAGACAACTCGTCGAACTGCCCTCGGATACGTGCGTCAGCCTTGGAGATATTCTCGCGGCTTGCCCGGCCCGATCCGCCCGCCCGCCGCATGGCAGCGTCGGTAAAAGCCTCGGCCTGCGCTTTCATCGCATTTGACGCTTTGCCCCCAGCGAGCGTAGCGTCACCGAAATTGCTTTCCCAATTTTGAAGAGTCTTGTTTCCAGTCTTCTGGCCGGCGCTGAGCGGAACGCCTTCGCGCGCCAGGATCGAAAGGGCCTCCTGCCGCTCGGGGGAAATCTTGAAGGGGCTGGGGACATGGCGGGCGAGCTCGCCACCCAGCTTCGTGACGGCGGGAGCCGCCACGCCAAGAAGCAGCCCCGTCTGCATCCCGTCGAATGCACCGCGCGCGCCTCCGGCGAGCCCGCCTTCGGCATTGCCAGCGCCGGAGAGTGCGCCATAGCCCGCCCCCTCGAGAGCGCTTGCCCCCAACAGTTTGGGGGTCGACATTCCCGCGCGCACAAGCGTTAGCCCGGTCCGGGCCAGCCCGAGGCCGGTGCCCATTCCACCCGCGATCTCCGCGACCGTGGCGGTGATCGGGTTGGCCTCCTTCCCGGCTTTCTCGCGCTCCCGGAATTCCGTCGCGCCGCGATTATAGCCGTTGCCGAAGCCTTCGCCGGAGGCCCACCCCCTGAGGCCCTGCGTCAGCCCATAACCCTCGTCGCCAAAGCCGAATGTGAGACCCTGAAGGGCACTGAGTGCGGCAGTTTCAAGGACGCCCGGCTTACCGGTCGAATTCGGTACAAGATCGTCAAAAGCGCCCATCAAATGCCCTCCAGCGTGAGGCCGTATTTCTGTTTCATGCGCATCGCGACGTCATCCTTCGAAGCGCCTCTGGCAATGGCTGCCCTGGCCTCCTCCTGGAGCCATATCTCGCGCGGATCCATCATAGGACCGCGTGGGAAATCCCTTGCCCTCAAATTCTCTTGTGCGCGCCGGTATGTGCTCTCGCGCCTCCTCCCCGCCTCATCAGTTCCGCCCGTCCGGCTGTCGTTGAGACTGGAAGCGCCGGGCTGCGCTGGGGCTGGAGCGAGTTGGGCAGGCGGCGCGGTGAATCGGCCGGCTGCAGGCGGTTCGTTGGCGAGGAACCTCTGTCCCGCTTGAGCGGCCTGACCAGACGGCCCCTCGCCCCCGCCCTGCGCGATGATGGTTGCCGCGCCTGGCGCCGGTGTTCCACCGCCCGGCCCGTAGCCATGGGCGAAGAAGCGATGATTGCCGAGGTCGGTACCGGTTCCGTCATCCCAGCGCGGCGCGGGACGACCGAGCGCGGCCTGCGCCTTCGGGGCGTAGAAATGCGTCGCGCCGCCGGTTGGATCGAGCCCCTGCTCGATGACGGGCGCCACCGTGCCGGCGATCTGGTCGAAACGCCGCTGCGGGATCGTCTCCATGCGCGCGCGGGCGGCCGGATCGCCCCAGGGCTCGAACTGCCAGTTGCGCCCGTCATTCTGCTGCGTGATCTGCTCGGGCGTGAGCCCGGCCTGGTTGGCGCGGTTGCGGATGACGGCGGCGACCGCGCGTTGCCCCTCGGGGCTTTCGCGGTCCGCCTCGCCATACACCGTCCTGACGATGGCATCCCGGTCGGCGTCGGTCGTGACCATGCCGGTTGCGCGCTCGAGGCGCGCCTCATCCTCCGGGGTCAAGGCGACGTGGGCGCCCTGCCTCAGTGCCGGCCCCCGCGCCGTTGCAGCAACACCAGCGTTTGCATCGCCGCCGAGATAGGGGTTCGCCCTGCCCGCCACGCGCTGCGGGGATTGCCTGACTTTCCCACCGAGGCCGATGACCGTGGCCCCGTCGGAAATCGCGCCCAGCGCCATGAGGCCCCGGCCGACCCTGTCGTAATCGGGATTGCGGGAGGCGAGGTTCCCCAGCAGCTCCTGCTTCTTCGCCTCAACCTGCTGTTTCTGTGCCTCGACCTGCTGCTTCTGCGCCTCAAGCTGCTGCTTTTGGGCCGTTTCCTGCAGCTTGCGGCCGGCCTCGAGCCCGCTGGTGAACTGCTCGCCGATTTTGCCCGCGAGCGTGCCGAGCTGCCCGTAATCTGTCTGGCGCTGGCTGATCTGCAGCGGCGTAATCTGGAATGCCATGGCTCAGCCCTATGTCTTGGGGGAAAACATGTTGGTGAAGAAGCCGCCGGCGCCGAAGCCGCCGCCCAGCGCCGAGCCGGCGAGACCTGCGACGCTGCCGAGCGCTCCCAGCATCATCTGCTGGTTCGCCGCCTTGGCCTGGTCGCCGGCCTTGAACGCGTCGGTGCCGAGCCCGACGATGCTCTTCGTCGTGTTGTCCATGATGGAGCCGCGATTGCCGTAATGGTCGCTCGCGGCGCCGGCCTGCTGGCCGTACACCCCAGCCTGGCCGCCAAGCCCCTGCTGATACATGTTGAGATAGGGCTGCAGCGCCTGGCGCTCGGCGCCGAGCGTGTTGCTGGCGAGCCCGCTGGCGAAGGACATGGCGTCCGTGTCGGTATTGCCCGAGTTCAGCATGCCCTGGGCGGCGCGCGTGCGCTGCAGCGCCTGCAAGCCCTGATTCATGTTGAACTGGTAGCCGCCCGAGCCCTCCAGAGCCTTCTGGATGTCCGCACCGCTGCCCAGCGTCAGGGCGTTGTGGCGGTCGAGCCCCCGCTGCCCCTGCCCCGTCATGCCGGCATAGAGATCGCCCGCCTGGCCGAGATAGCCATTTGCGGCGCCGTAGCCCTTGTCCAACTCGCCAAGGACGCGTCCCTGGCCGTCGTTGAGCATGTCGGCGCCCCACATCGCGGCGTTTCTGGCGCCCTTCGCTGAAGCCATGGCGATTTCTCCTCAGTTCAGCAGAACGCTCTTCAGCGTCCCGCCATCGTTGACGTAAAGGCGCACGGTGCCGGCGCCGGTGTTCTTCCAGATGCGGATGTCGCCGGCCGGGATGTCGGCTGCGCCGGGCGCGCCCGGGCTCGTCGTCAGGCTGGTCGCCGCGATGCGGTCGTTCAGCGCCGCCAAGAGCGCGGCGAGGAAAATGAAATAGAGCGGGTTCAGAACCGCGGTTCCGGGCTGCAGCACGGGCGTGTCGGAGCCCGGCAACCCTTTCGTCGCTTGCGTCATCAGCTTGCTCCCGGCTGGACGGAAAGCTCGCCGCCAAATAGCGAGAAGGCGACCGGGTCCGAAATCTCGACGGCGATCTGGATACCCTTGGCGCTCGCCATGCCCAACCGGTTGACCGAGACGACGCGGGCATAGTGCCCCTGCCGGCCGATCTCGCGCCGCACGGGGCTGCCGAAGCTGACGCCGCCATCCCGGCTCCAGGCGATCGCGCAATGCGGATTGGTGGCGATCGGGTCGGGCCCATCGGCCTCGCCCACGCCCGCCATGATGTCGAGCACCAGCCGCGAGGGGAACGCCCGGACGGGAAAGCCACTCATCGTCGCCGAGACAACGCGCGTCACCAGCGGGTCGCCGAATTCGAGGTGATGATCGGGGTCGATCACCCCGAATTTGCCGGTATCCGCGTCGCCAACCACCCATTTGCCGAAGCATTTGACGGAAGCGCAGGCGCGCCAGCGGCTGGAGCCATAGCTCGCCCGCTCCACCCATGAGCCCGTCGTCATGTCGCAGCACCAGGTCCAGTCCGGCGCACTCAGGGCCCAGACCGCGTGCCCTTCATGGGCATAGACCATGGCCCGCAGCGTCGACATGTCGTCCAGCCGCTCGAGCGCCTTCTGGACGGAGGGCGTCGAGACCGGCTCGGCGACCAGGCCGTTGATGCGGTAGACGACATTGTCGTTCCCGGCGAAGACGATGGTGTTCGACCATTCGCTCTCGTGGCCGGCGACGGCATCGGCGCTCGCCAGCCCACGCGGGATGGTTTCCAGCTTCGAGAACGGGAAGCCGACCGGGTTGCCGTTGTTCTGCCAGGCCTCGATCGTCTGGGATCCGAAGGCGAACAAATAACGGCCAATCGAGATGACCCTGAGAAGGCCATCGGGTTTGCTCTCGGCGAAGGCCGTGTCGAGCGTGTTGATCGCGGTGTCGTTCAGGCCCGTCGTCCGCATCCGGGCATTGCCGTAGCTGAAGCAGAAATAGCCATCGAACGACGTGACGGAATTCGGCGAGCCGATATCCGCATCGGGATAGGACGAGGCGCCCGTCGTCATGCTGATGACGAAGGCGGTCGAATCCGTGACCGCGACGATATCGGGCGTCGGCGCCTTGTTATTCCGGGCGAAATAGACCGTCTTGGAGCCCGCGAAGGCCCCGATATCGCGGATGATATAGGCGCCGCCCGACCGGGTGAGCGTGTAGAGCCGGTCATCCAGCGCAGCCAGTACCACGCCATTGATCTCGATCATGCCGCGGCAGTGAGAGTGCGCCGTCGTCTCGATGATGGCGCGGATGCCGGCGGCGCCGCTGATCTTGGTGCGGCCATCGCTCAGCATCTCCACGGAGGCGTTGATCAGCCGGCCGCCGCTTTCGGCAAGCCGGCCTGGCGCCGAGCTGCGGGGGAAAGGAACGGCGACCATCAGCCCAAGATCCGCGTGAAGGAACCGGTGCGGCGCGGGCGGAACAGGGCGTCGAGACGCAAGCCCCGCGACGGGCTGCGATTGATGCGGCCGATCAGGCGCAGCCTGTCCTCGGCCTCGTCGGCGCCGGCCTTGATCGCCCCGTCGTTGCCGAGGCCGAAGCGCGGCGCAATCCGGCGCGCCAGCACGCAGGCGAGATGGTCAAAGATCTCGTCATCGATCTCGTCGCCGACCGGCTGGAGAATGACATTGCGCGCCAGCAGCTCGGCAAAGGCCGTGTCCATGCGCGCAAGCACGCTCTGGCGATCTTCCGCCGATGGCGGCTCGTTGACACCGGCGCGCTGGATTTCCTCCAGCACCGCCTGCACCAGCTCATCGCGGCTCTTGCTCATGATCTGAGGCCCTCCATGAAGAAAGGGCGGCTCCCGAGAGCCGCCCCTGTGATTGTCGCGATGCGCCCGGGACTTACGCGGTGCCGTTCAGGCGCACTGCGAGGTTCGGCCGCACCGGTGTCACGCCGTAGAGCACGTCGAAACGCCAGGTGCTGATATCGTCGGTGATGCCGTAGCCGGAGACGACGCGCACCGAGATGCCATCCTCGTTGATCCGCGCCTTGAAGGCCGCGCCTTCCGGCATCTCCATCGGGACGACCGCGAGATGGAAGGCGTCCTTGTGGAAGATCATCGGCTGACGATAGCCGGTGCCGCCGGTTCCCACGACCGTGATCGGGGCATTGTCGGCGGGCGCCGCGCTCACCGTCTTGTAGGGGCCCGACGTGATGATCGGCGGCGAGATCGTCAGCGCCGCCGGCCCGGTCGAGGCGCCGGAATCGGCATCGGCCCGGACCACGAACTGGCGCAGGAAGGGCAAGACGTCGCCATCGACCGGATTGACCGCATAGACCCCGGCAATGGTGATGATGTCGCCCGCCTTCAGGATGCCGGTGGTGGAATTGGTCCAGCCATCGGTGTTCAGGGTCTGGGTGTAGCTCGCCTTCGAGGCCGCATAGGTCACGGCCTGGCCGGCGCCCTGGACCAAGGGCGTGCCGGTCGCGACACCGACCAGATGCGTCTTGACGTTCTGCGACATGTAGACGTCGGAACCATCCAGCATCGGCAACCGCGCCTTCTGCAGGGCGTTCCGCGAGACGGCGGTGTCGTAATAGTTGTTGAAGGCGCCCTTCAGGCCGGCATCATCGGCGGGGCTGAGCAGGCCGTAGCGCGCATCCATCGGCACCGCGAGCTCGTTCAGGCGCTCGGTGCCCTTGAGATAGTCCGGATAGGAGGCGATCGTCAGGCCGGGCGTGCCGACATGGTTCGGGACATGGCGATACAAGCCCGCGAGATCGGAATCGATCCGGTTGGCGAAGGCGTGCATCAGCGGCTTGATCTTCTCCTCGCCGATACGCCTGGCGCCCTTCGGGCCCGAGAGGAACAGGGTCAGTTCCTTCGAAGTGAAGGACAGGCCCTTGTTCAGCTGGGTGTCGACGACGACATCCATCGTCGCCTCCTCGGCCTCGGCGACCGAGAGCGTCGCGCCCTCGCCCGGGATGAAATTCTCCGGCCGCTTGACGCGCACCTTGTCGCCCTTCTTCCAGCCGTCGACATCGGAGGCGAACTCGCCCTCATGCACGCGGGAGACGAGATTGCCGAGCACCAGCGCGTTCTTGAGCTGGTACTGCGCTTCCCGGACGATGATGTCCTGGACCTTCAGATCATTGGCCATTGCGGCTTTTCCTTATGAATTGCGCCAGCGCTCGTAGTCGCTCATCGACTTGCCGAGGCGGGCTGCGGGGGAAGCACTGCCCCGGACCGCCGAAAGCGGGGGGCCAGCGCGCGTGGCGTTGTTCTTGGGGAGCAGAACCCGGCCCTCGATGCGGCCGATCTCGCGTGCCGCCGCGAGCGGCGACATCGCGTTGATGCGGGCGCAGAGTTTTGGGTTCTGAGCGAGGTTATAGGCGACCAGCGGGGCCTTATCGCCGGCATCCAGGATGAGACGCTTGACCAGGTCGGTGGTCATGAAGGAGGGCGAGGTCACCACCGCCTTGAAGTCGGGGATGGTCCTGGCGACCTCCTCGCACTGCTCGACATAGTCGTCGAGCCTCTCGGAGATGCGCGCCTGTTCCGCATGGTGGTGCTGCTCGACACTCTCCAGCACCTGGCGCGAAACCTGCCGCCTGTCGGCCTCATAGGCGGTCATGGCGCGCTCATAAGCGAACCAGTCCCCGCCATAATCGGCCTCGCGCGGCGGCTCCCCGACCTTTCGGGCGACCGCGGCCTCAAAACCGGCCTGATCCTGCACGGCTGCGGCAGCCGACCCGGATTTCAGCACGGCAAGCTCTGCCTGCAATCGCTCGTTCTGCCGTCTCAGGCGCTCGGACCGCGATTTTTTGCGCGGCCGGTTCTCGTCCTGGTTCTGGTCGCCGTTCTCTTGACCCTCTTGGCCCTCGTCGTCATCGCCCTCGCCCGCCTCGCCTTCCGGCAGTGCGGCTTCAATCGATTGCGCCTCGGGCCCCGCCCCTGGACGGGCGGCCTTGTCCCAGGTCTCCGACAGCGCGCTATCCGCGGCCTCCGGGGCAGCCTGGTTGAAATCCTCGCTCATGGGTTCGCTCATGAAAAAGGCCGCCCGGTGAGGAGCGGCCTGGGTCATCGTGGCGGCCTCCGCATCATGCGAAGACCTGCCCGAAGCTTTGGGACCGGCGGGCGTTGGCCCGGCGGTTCAGGAATGGAAAGAGCCGCCTCGGAGGGCGGCGGATTCAGAGACCTCGCGGGAGACCGGGCTCACCGCCCGTGGCACACACCATGCTGCACGCTATAAGTGCGGTCCCATTCGCCGGCGGGGATCACGCGATGCAGATTGGTTTGGTTCTGTTTCCGAAACTGACGCAGCTCGACCTGACGGGCCCGGCGGAGGTGTTTTACCGCATGCCCGGGGCCAAGGTTCATCTGCTCTGGAAAACCACGGAGCCGGTCACATCGGACCGTGGACTGTCGATTCTGCCGACGATGCGCTTTGACGACTGCGCCGCGCTCGATCTGATTTGCGTGCCCGGCGGCCCCGGCCAGATCGAGCTGATGAGCGACGAGGAGACGCTCGGCTTTCTCAGGCGGATCGCGGCCGGCTGTCAGCTGGTGACCTCCGTCTGCACCGGTTCGCTGGTGCTCGGCGCAGCAGGCCTGCTCGACGGCTACAGGGCGACCTCGCACTGGTCCTCGATCGACCAGCTTGCCTTGCTCGGCGCCATCCCGGTCGCGGAGCGTGTCGTGAAGGATCGCAACCGCATCACCGGCGCGGGCGTCACATCGGGGATCGATTTTGCGCTCACCGTCGTCGCCGATCTCCTGGGAGAGGAGATCGCCCGGGAGATCCAGCTGCAGATGGAATATGACCCAAAACCTCCATTCGACGGCGGCTCGCCGCGTTCGGCCCCTGCGGCCCTGGTCGAGGCGACACGCCAGAAGATCGCGCCCTTCATCGACCGGCGGCGAGCCGCGACCGAACACGCCGCCGCCCGCCTGCGCGAGCGAGCGGAGGGTTTGGCCCGCTGACCGCCTCACCGGGGCCTAAGCTGCGGCGGGCGTCGCGTTTCCTGCCCCGGAGAGACGCCGTCCGGCGCTGGACGGCAGGTGGGAGAGTTCACCTCCCCCCGTCTGGACCCTTGCCCGGCCTCAGCGCTCCCGTCGCGCAATCTCCCGGGCCACATCCAGCCAAAGCTTCGTGGCCCGCTTGTCACCGCGTTGCCGGGCAAGCAGTGCGATCTGTTGCGCGGTCTCGAAGGCGGAAGGGCCTGCCCGCTTGATCAGCGCGCCCGCTTCCTGCCTGACCAGCTTATGCCGATCGGCGAAATACTCACCACCCCACGACGCGATGTCGTTCAAGAATTTGAGAACGTCGAGCATCGCAGCGCCTGGGCGAGAAGAAGTGCCACAAGGGGCCAGATTCCGGTGAGACCCGCAAGGACATCTGACGGCAGGTGCAGAACCACTTGCACGTGAGAAGCCGCCCAAGATGAGCGGCACGGTCTCCGTCACGGCGCGGACTGAGGCCGTTGCTGGCGAGCGCAGCGCCGCCATGTTAGCCTCGATTCCGTATTGGGAAGCCGGGTGACACCTTGCAGGTCAACGTTCATCTCTATCATTTGAGCACGTTGGTACCCGCCTATATATTATTGTATGCCTTCCGGCACAGGATTGGCGGTTTTCTCGATCGTCATGCGAAATATAACTTCGAGCATCCGAGCGATGACTACGAGAGCCAACGCCCAGCCACGGCGGACGGGCTGCGAAAGACCTATTGGCTGCTGCTTATCATCGTCACAACCATGTCTGCCCTGCAGCTTGGGAACGCGATCTTTGACCCACGTTTCTTCGAACTCGAAACGCTCGAGTCCTTTCAGCGCCGCGCATGGCCTTCAAGGCCGTAGCGCAAGGAATCCGCCATGAGCCTGGGTGGAATCGGCAACCTCGACCATACCGTCATCCTGTGCAGCAGGATGGCGGACACGCGCGCCTTCTATCGTGACATCATGGGCTTCCAGATCGAGCACGATCAGGAGAACTGGGTCAGCTTTCGCGTCGGGTCGAGCTTGCTCTCGCTTCGCCCTCGCGGACCATGGTCCGTTTGCGACGACGGCCCCATGCCTCCCGGCTCGGCAGCGGTCCAACTGGCTTTTCGCGTGCCGTTTGAGGCCGTCGATCGCTGCCACCAGGAGTTGCTCGCCAAGGGCGTCCCGATCCTGAGGGAGCCGACCGACTTGGCCAAATGGCGCCATCGCACGCTGTTCTTCCGGGATCCGGAGGACAACATCATCGAGATCTACGCCGAGTTTTAGTCCCCTCCCCGATCCTGCGGGTCCGTCAGGCTCCGCTCCATGACGATGGTGCGCTCCTCGCCATGATAGCTGTCGCGAACCGCCGTGAAGCCGAGCCTCTCATAAAACGGCTCCGCCGTGACGGAGGACGGCACGGTCAGGACCGCGACGCCCCTGTCGCGCGCCGTCTGTTCGATCTCTGCCATCAGACGCGTGCCGACACCCTGGCCCTGAACGTCGGGGCGCACGAAGACGCTCCGCACGACCCGCCCATCCAGGCTCGCCGTGCCGACAAGCTGCTCTGCCTGCATGGCAACGAACATCGTTCGCCTGGCCATCAGCTCCGAGACGGCAGCGGGGCTGAAGCTTTTCTCCACCCGTTCAATGATGTCGCGGGAATAATCCCTGGCATTGGTCTCGCGCAGCGCGGCGAGGATCACGGCGCTGATTGCGCCGGCATCGTCCGCTCGCGCAGAACGCACCTGGATGCTCATCACTCGCCTCAGCCGAACACGGGAAGGCCAGACCTAGCAGCCGATCCGGCCGACGCCAACGGCTGACTACGCCACGACCGAGACACTCACCGCGCCGGACTGCTTGTCTCCTGCCAATCGAGAAGCCCGACCACGGGCGGTGCAGTCATCCTGGCGGCATCTCCGCCATGGGTCGCGTAGGACACAAGCTCACGCCCTCCCCGCCCTTCCCTTTGGTCGCGGCTTACGGTTCTACTCGGCGCGGGCATGCGGGCGTGGGGCTGGGAACTGAGATGAGTGTGGATATACGCGATGCCTCGCCGAGCGATCTCGCCGGCTGTCACCGCTGTCTTGATGAGGTTGCCCGTGAGGGGCGCTGGCTTTCGCGCCTGAGCGCGCCGCCGATCGAGCATTACGCGGCGTTCGTCGCCGGCCTGCGCGAGGCCAACGCCCCGCAGGTCGTGGCGGTCGATCGCGAGGTGGTCGGCTGGTGCGACATTATCCCGGATGCCTCGCCTGTCCGCGCCCATGTCGGCCGCCTGGGCATGGGCCTGGTCGCCAGCCATCGCGGCAAGGGCCTCGGCCAGCGCCTCCTCAGCCTGGCGCTCGACCGGGCGCGTCAGCGTGGGCTCGAGCGCATCGAGCTCTCGGTCCTCAATGACAACGCGCCGGCGCGCGCCCTCTATGAGCGGCTCGGCTTCCAGATCGAAGGGCGGCGCCGGCGCGACTGGAAGCGCGACGGAATCTACCGCGACAGCATCCTGATGGCGCTGGATCTCGGGGCGCCCGAGTGACCGCCCCCCTTGCGTTCCTGTGACGCCGCCTCATGAAGGAGCTGACATCGAAAGAGGCCCTGGCAAGCAACGGGCCCGGACAAGCTCGGCCCGGTTTTCGCGGTCAACCCGACCTGCGCCGACGCCGCCGCGCTCATCTGCGCCGGCCGCCGGAGCGTCAGGCCCTGCCGCGCCTCATTCATTCCGTCGTTGCGGCACCATCCTCAACATGTTCAGCTGGTCGCTCAATAAGGGAGACGGAGCGATGCACGACGATGACGCTGACGTCCTGGCAGACCTGAGCAGCAGCCAGTTCCTGATTGTCACAACCCTCCTCGACCTGTTGATCGACAAGGGTCTTGTTCAGCGCGGCGAGCTCGTGGCCCGCTACGACCAGCTCCTGGCGAATACCAAGGGCAACGCCGCCAGCATCTCGGTGCTTCAGCCCATTGTCAGCGTCCTGAGCTATCTTTCCCATGACGACACGCGCGGGAACGCGAAACCGTCTCATTGAGCAGGCTCCCTTGCCGCCTTCCTTCCGCAGCCGCAGAGGCTCTGCGCCGAGGCGGTGACGCGAGCCTGGACCCATGGTCCGGGATGAGCGTCGAACGCGCGATGCCGTGGTGAGTGCTCTCGCCCGCCGTCACCGCTGTCCTGGTGACATGGCCCGCAAGGCAGCCGCGGCACGCATGGTCCCGTGTCCTCGGCTATCGCTGAGCCTGATCGGGCCCATTCACCCTTCCGCCCCTCACCGCTTGCCGTAGTTCGTGAAAACGTAATCCCGTGCTTTCACGCCCGTGTGGCAGGAGAAGCCGCACTTGGCGTCGTTCCCCTGCGGCGGCTGGTCGGTCAGGGTGCCCGGCGTGAACGTGTTGGCCGCGGCGTCATGGTTGAACACGGCCCATCCCCATCCGCCGCTATCTGAAAACCTGGTGCTGTCCTTCACCATGAAGTCGACGTCATGGAGGGCGCCCGGCACCGTCGTGTCCGGGAAATACTGGTTCTTTGTCGGGTTCCAATGAATCTTCGCCATCTTGGCGCCATCGGGGAAAGGCTTGCCGTTCCCGGGAATGCCGGCCAGGTAGGCCTCGATCATCACGGGGTTGGCGAGGATCACGGCGACCAGCCTGTCATTCTGACTGGTGGCGACGACCTGCCAGCTTTCGTATCCCCTGAACTCGGAGAACGCGAGCCCACCCGGCACGCTCAGCGTGTACTTGTCCTGTTGCGCGAGCGCCATGCCGCCCAGGACGGCAAGCGCCGCGCCAAAGGCGACGGCGGAAGCGGCCGGCAGTTTGCGGGAAGGCGAGCGAGGCTGTTCAGACATGGCTCCCTCCTGATGATGGCGCTCGGAGCGATGCGCCTGTCGCACCATACCATGCCTGCCTTGATCCAGCCGCTGGACGAAAGGCCCGCCCCGCGGCGCGCGCGCTTTCATGAAAAGCTCGGCTTCCCGATCGAAGGCCGGCGCCGGCTGGAAGCACGACGGCGTCTACCGCGACAGCATCCTGATGGCGCTGGATTTGGGTGGTGGTTAGCCCGCGCTCCGTCGCTACAGCCAGCGCCCGACGCGGGCCTTGTAGGCGAGATAGACGTCACCGAACTTGCGATCGAGATAGGCCTCCTCGCGGGCGACCACGCCGTAGCGGATGACGAGATAGAACGGCACCAGCAGGACGAAGAGCCACAGGCTGTTGAAGGCGACGGCGAGGCCGATGAGGCCGAGCACCATGCCGAGATAGATCGGATTGCGCGTGAAACGGTACGGCCCCTCCTCGACAATCGTCGTCGTCGGCTGGGTGGTCTGGATCTGCGTGCGTGCCTGCACGGAGAAACGTCGCCGCCGCCCAGATCAGCAGGGCGAGGCCCGCGAGGAACAGGATGCTACCAAGCGCGCCCGCCGGCATCTCCGGTGCCAGGAATGGCAGTGGAGCGAGCCAGTCGAGCGCGAGCCCGACGAGCACCGCGATCGCCCAGGCGATCGGCGGCCGTATCACGGCGCCTGAGGTGTCGCGCAGATCTCCGTTTGCATCGCTCATGCCACCACCCGTCCGAAGCTTGTCCAGGACGCCACCGCGTTCGAATTCTATCATCAGCCAGTGCCCAGGGATCGCTTTGCCGGCCATCGGCTCACAACCTGATTCTCCGCGACAACGAGGCGGAGCGCCAGAGATCATCGATTTCTGAGCTGAATGCGGGAAGAAATGCGCCTCAAAGTTGCAAATTCAAGCGTTACAGTCAGGCGATCCCGAGCTAGGCTCCGGAATAACGATAATTAATACGGCGGGGGATTGGATGCCAAGGCTGACGAGGGCGGATATTGAGCGCGATTTGCTGTCCGGCAGATCAATCTCATGGCGAGAAGCCAACGGGAAATCATCATCCATTACACTTGATGCCGCTGAACAACGTCGCCTTCTCGACTTCCTTTTAAGGTCGCGGGTGCGGGAAGTGAAAAGCCTGCCGGTTCAGTTCACAGACGGCCTCGCTGCCGCTTACGATGCCGCAGGCGATCCCGCAAATAGCGCCGCCGCGTCCGCCGCCGGTTCCGTGGGTGGAGGACCTTGGAAAATTCACGCGCTTAAAATCGAGGGATTCGGCGGCGTGAACGCGTGGAAGGGCAAACCTCTTGAATTTGCGCTCGATGGTGAGAGCTTGCTGATTGAGGGGCCGAATGGAAGCGGCAAGTCTTCGCTCACGGCCGCGGTCATATGGGCGCTGTCAGGAGAGCGCCCGCGCGATCAAGATACGACAGGGGCCGATGAAAGCCGCCCCGTTTTCGGGGCTGATGACAAGCCGGCCGGCCAATGGCCGCCGGTGGCGACCTACCCGACCGATCTTCCCGACCTGAAAAATCCGCCTTCTGTTGCGGTCGAGATTATCTTCACTGATCCAGCGGGTGCTCGGGCCTCCTATAAGCGCAGCTTTGACGGAACAGATACGACCACCGTCATCGATCCAAACTTGAGTATTACATCCATCTTGCTCGAAGCCGGATTGCTGATGCCGGCCCGTCTTCCTCAACTGCGTCTTGATCAAGGCCGCGGACGCCTGACCGACGCTGTGCAAAAACTCACGGGCCTCGACGAACTCATTGATCTCGGGACGTTCATTCAAGGCCTCTGCCACAAGAGCAGAGATTATCTTTCCTACAAGTCGACCGAACTCGCTGACGTTCTAAAGGAATTCCACCACCAAGTTGAAAAAGCACGTGTAGCCCTGCAACCAATCTTCCTTGCCGTTCCGAGCTTCAAACCAACGGACACAGACGAACGCGATGGTCCGATGGCGGCCTTGGGTAAGACGCTTAACGAGAAAGCGTCCGAACTCACTCAAGTCGTTTCGGCGGATCTAGTGGCGGGTCTCAATCTTGCGAATGCGGAGGTTCAGAAGCAGGTCGGGCTTGCCTTAGCTGGTGCAGAACAGGATTTGAGGGATGGCCTCCAGGGATTGCCCACTTGGAAAACGCTGCAATCCGTTTTCGATGCGCTCGGCGAGCCCGCTCGAAGGAATATGGCAGAAGCCACCGCCACTGCCCATGAGGCATTGGGCTCGGCTGTCGACTTTCATCAAAGGGAGCAGGCCGACAATCGATACCGCCTCAAGGCGATGGGCGCGCGATGGCACTCAGATCATGGCGGAGCGAGTGAAGAAATTGCGGACTGTCCCCTGTGTACGCATTCTCTGGTTGCAAACCCGACGCTGCGGCAGGAACTGCAAGACCTGCAATCCGCAGGCGAAGCTGCAACGCGTCGCTTTGCAGACAATCTCAACGCAATCAATGCGGGGCTTGAAAATGCCTTGCCCCAAGCGCTCCGTCGGTACCTATCCGATCCGCTCACCGGGACGCCGCAGTCGGCATTGCTGCAAGATCTACGCGCCAAATTCGTTACGGCAGAACGTTATTCCAAGTATCTCGCCAAATGCAGCCAGCTTGTTGAAGCGGCATGCACGCACCCACCAACTGAGGAAATGCCGGCATCGCGGCCCGCGTCGCCTCAATCGCCGGAAACGTCCGCGGTGATTGAACGCATTGTGAGGATCGAGGCGATCTGCGCGAGCGCTAAATGGTTTGAGGCCCAGCATGGCGCTTGGCGGGAGTGGTGGAAAAAATTTGCGGTTTGCGAGCCCTTACCAGACGGCTCATTTCCGGAAAGCGATCCAGAGCCCGTTCAAGCCCATTTGGCTCGACTTGCAAAGGCCTTGGGCGAAGCCGAGCCTTATCGCGTGGGCGCAGAGGCCATGCGCGCAGCCTGGAGGGAAGGACAGTTTGCCTCAAAAATCGAGAAGGAGCTAGAGAAGCGGGCGGAGATTGCGGACGCGCTTGCGCCCTTAAAGAGCCTTGGCGCGATGGCCGAGGCTCAGGCCCGAAACGCCATCGAAGAACTTTCCAAACGCATTGGGGAAATTCACGGGCAGACCTACATCGCCAATAACCTTCAGTTCCAGCAGGCTTCGCTGGATAAGAAAGCCGGCCTGATCGTTCGCGGCAAATTCACCGACAATATACGTATCGACGCCTCGCTAGTCGCCAATACCTCGTGGTTACGCGGCATCCTTTGGGCGTTCATTTTTGCCCTCCGCGAAGAAGCAGTTCAACAATTGGGCGCCGATACATTCCCCATTTTCGTCTTGGATGACCCGCAGCAGACTTTCGACAGCGAGCATCGCCACAGATGGGCTGAACAGATCGCCAAATTGCAAAAGGCAACACCGGGCGTCCAGCTTCTCCTTGCGACCCACGAGGAACTCTTCCTCTCCTTCCTGGCCATTGACGGCGTTACCGGAAGACGGACACTCATTTCGTCGGCTGGCCCAGAGCTGGGCCATATCGGTCTCTTCGAGGGCGATTCTCTCGACCGCAGATGGCAGACAGTCCTAAAACTGAAAACGCCAACGGCCGCGCAAGATTACATGGCTGCGATGCGTGTCTATCTGGAAGGTATGTTGCGTTTGATGCTCCGGGGTGAGGACGCAAAGGTCCCCACATTTGTGATCGGGGATTGCCGGGAAAAGATATCCGTACTTAACAATTCTGGCCTCGAGCCTTGGAACAGATCTGTGTTCAAGGTGCTCGCAAACGTACTCGGAAAGTCCGTTCCTGAAATAAAATACATCGAGGCAGCCCACCATGCCTCCAATGCTTACCTTGGAATGACGGAAGCTATCGATGTTGAGAAATACTGGAAGAAATCCCTTCGACCGACACTAGAAGCTGCCTTCCGTATCGTGCGGGAGCACCGTGCTTTGCATGGTGGGCTTACCGCCTTGCACGCATTCCCGCCATCCATTGCGTTGCCTGATGGCTACAAGCCGTTCATCCGAAGCTTGCAATTCCCTCTAGTCGGCTCCGCCGCCGCCTTGAGCGATGGCAAAGCAGCAGACGGCTGCGTTCATTTGTCGATTGCTGGAACGGCGACAGAAACGATCGAGCTGAAAGATCATATCGTTCTTCGTATCACGGCTCCCACCTTGGAGCCCGTGGCCCGGCGCGGAGACCTCCTGCTTGTCAGCGAGCACGCTAAACCCAGCGCAAAATCCTTGGTCGTTGCGATGAACGAAGACAGGCTTTTAGCGCGGCGGCTGGAAATCGCGGAAAATCATTCGGACGTCGCCGTTCTTACGGCGAATGCGATAAATCCTCGCATGATCGCGCCTCCCGTCGTCGCTAGAATGGCGACCTTGTCATTGAAGAAAGTGGTTGGGGTCATCTTCGATCATGCGCGATGGTCAGGCAGCGCGGCAACGGATACGGAGATATGTGATTGCGGCGGCGAAGCGCATGTTCGAAACGCCTTCGCCGGTATGGAGGGCTTAGTAGAGGTTGCCGGCCACAGCGCAGAGCCCCACGCGCTCGACAAGCAATTTCTTATTATCGGGAAATCCGTCAGCCTTAGTTTTGCGCGGTCGCAACTGGAGGGGCACCCGGTCATCGCCGAAGACTCCGATGGCAGCCGGTATTTCAAGCGCTATCGCGGATCTGACCGCGTGGTGATTTTGGAGAGCCTTGAAATCGGAGGCGATTTTCCTCCGATCGTTCTTGGCGCCAAGCCCGGAGCAGCCCCGCACCTTCAAACCATCTGGCCTGTCCTCGGTGTACTGTTCGAACGGCCTAGATAGCACCGCACAATCGAGAAGCCGCCCGGCGAGACCGCCGCGATGCACGCATCCGCGTCATGACAACGCCTGCCTGACGCTATCACAACAGCGCAGGCGGGCTCTGCGGTTGCGCCGTAGAAGAAGTCGTCTCGGGCAGCGGCTGGT
>UBZM01000110.1 GCA_900470095.1 Hyphomicrobiales bacterium | reverse complement strand
CGAACAGATCAAGGCGCGCGCCGCCGAGCAGGATGAAGGTGCGCTCGCCATCCTGGTCATCGCCTGCCTGGCCGCCGCCGCAAGCGTCGCGGCCATCGGAATTCAGCTCGCCGGTCTGAAGAGCGTGCCGCCTGACGAAAAGGCGCTGCACCTGGCGCTCGGCGCTGTCACCATCGTCAGCTCCTGGGCGCTGGTGCACGCCTTCTTCACGCTGCATTACGCGCATGATTTCTACAGTGATGACGGCGCCGAGGGCGGCCTGGATTTTCCAGGGAAGGGCGAGCCTGACTATGTCGATTTCCTCTATTTTTCCTACACGATCGGCTGCACCTCGCAGACGTCTGACATCGGTGTCACCACGCGCGAGGTCAGGACGATCGTGCTCGCCCATTCCATCCTCTCGTTCTTCTTCAACACGACCATTCTGGCCTTCGGTATCAATGTCGGAGCCTCGCTGCTTTCGGGGGGATGAGGTCGGTCCGGACCGGCTCTCCGGAGTGCCCCAAGGCGCGTTCCTTTCAGCATGACGGTCAATCGGACCGCCGCGATGAACGGATGCGCGGGATGGTCAGGTCCAGTCGGGCTGGTCGTTCAGCGCTGCGCGAGGCCGGTTTTACAAGTCGATATCGAGGCAATTATACTCGTGTATTATAGTTGAAAAATCAGAATTGCTTACAAATTTGAAATGATGAACGCATAGCGAAGATGCATTTGTCGCTGTTCTCTTGGTCATCGAGCGAGATAAGCTAACTATTGCTCGCTTTCCCCTCCCACTGCGGGCGCGCCGGTCGGCGCGGCCTTGGCCGCTGCGCTGGCCGGCATTTTTCCTCCGGGTAACTTGCGATTCCTGAAAACCCCAATCTGCGGCCGACCCAAAGCAGTGAACTGACGCCTGCTGGCTCGCCTGGTCACAAATGACCCAAAAGGCCCCCTCTGCAACTGATCGCTGTAGCTTTGAGCGGTCCTCCAAGGCACCGAACGACCACTTGCAGGCCGCCAGAAGCGCATCGCGCGCCAGGCCGCTTTCGACTAATCTCCCCTGGTCTATACCTGTCTTCTGAACATTCAGGGAGCACAGCGATGAAGACTTCCGTCTTTGCAAGTATTCCTGCCCCTCTGGATTGCCGGGGTCGTCCACGCGCGCGCGTTCTTGCAG
>UBZM01000067.1 GCA_900470095.1 Hyphomicrobiales bacterium | reverse complement strand
CGGCCTCAGCGCGGGCGTGCGATCGGGAGTGGTGCGTCGATCAGCTTCGGCCTGATCTCTTCGGGGGCAGGCGCCGGTGCGAGCGCTGCGACCTGAACCGGCGGCTCGGCCGGGATCGGTGCCTGACGGCTTGGGCGGGTTACACGCGGAGCCGGCTCCGGCGCCGGGGCGGCGACGAGCGATGCGCCGAAGCGCGTGCCGCCATCCTCCGAGCTGCTGTCGGCGTAATTCTGGCGGGCATAGGCCATGACGACGGGTTGCGGCTTCGGTGCCGCAGCACGCCCGCGCTGAGGCCGCGCATCCGCTTCCTCGTCATCGCCACCGAAGAGGGCGGCCCACAGGCTCTTGCGCCCGGATGAGATCACCGCGCCTTCATCGAGATCGGCAGCGGCATAACCAGCCACGGCACCGCCGCGCGCCAGGACATCGGCCTTGGCCAGTTCGTATCCGGCAAGCGGCTGGCCATCGGCCGGCAGATGCACGGTCTTCTCGTCCGGGAAGAGGCGCACCAGCTGGTCGCGCGTCATGCGCGGCCAGGAGCGGACCGAGCCGGCATCGAGATGGACGAATGGCGTATGCGCGCCCGGATAGAAGCCGACGCCGCCGCGTTGCAGCCGCATGCCGGCCTCGCGAATCCTGGCTGTCGGGGTATCCGGCAGGTAGAAGTCCATCGCCTTGCCGAGCGTGTGCTGGCTGTGCTTGGCGACGCCGCGCGAGCGCCGGCGCAACATCGAATTGGTGCCGGGCGAGCGATAGGCTGAGACGACGTGGAAGGGTTGTTCGGAGCCGACGGTGCGCTGAACCTCCCAGGCGACGTCGAACAGCCGCGGGTCCATCTTGATGGGTTCGTCGATGCGCCAGTCGCGCAGAGCCCAGTTCAGCTTCTCCAGGGCTTCGGCGACATAACGTCCGTCACGCTTGAAGGTAACGGTGATCTCCTCCTTGGTGTGCATGTGCCGGATGGAGATCGTGCGCGTGTCGCCATTGGCTACGGCGTTCTGCGTGCCGCGGATGCCGCAGACGAGGGCCGCCAATGCAATGGCAAAAGTCAGTCCGCCACGGAAACCCGGCGTCACGCGCAGCAGAAGCCGTCTCGGCATGGTGGCTGAGGATCTGCTCAAGCTACTCGACCCGTCTCGATGCGCCGGCAAGGAGCTCGGCAAACGTCAACGAACAGTTGCGGAGATGCGTTAACAGCAGGTTAACAAGGAGGTAACCTGTACGCTACGATTCTCTCCACCTAAGCTGGCTAGCTGTGGATCGTGGCGAAAAGGTGCCCGATCCCACATTTCGCCACGATCTCAGCCCCGCTGCTCCAGAGCCTGCCGCACCATGCGGTGGAAGCCGTAGATGTCGTCGAAGGTCACCAGCTTGCCGTCGGGCTGGACGACATGGGTGTTGTAGACGAGGTGGATCTGCAGCGGCTGCGGCAGCCGGATTGTGCGCTCGCCAGAGCCGATCAGCCGTTTCAGGCGCTCTGTCGTCCATTCCGGGCCGAGCACCTGGTCGGCGAGAAGGAAGGGATTGTCGACGCGCACGCAGCCATGGCTGTAGGCCCGGCGATCCGTGGCGAAGAGCCGGCGGTTCGGCGTGTCATGCAGATAGACCGCATGGTCGTTCGGGAACATGAACTTGATCCAGCCCAGCGCGTTGCGCTCGCCCGGCGGCTGGCGCACCGAGATGTTGTTGCCGCGACGGGTCACGACATAGCCGCGCTTGGCGGCATAGTCCGGATCGGCGGCGAGGCCGGGCAGGAATTCCTTCTTCAGGATCGATGGCGGCACGAACCAGGATGGGTTGACCACGACATGGTCCATCCGATGCGAGAAGATCGGCGTCGCCGATTCGGGCTTGCCGACGATGGTCCGGGCGTGGTGCACCACCTTGCCGTCGCGGATCACCCGCATCTGGAATTCCGGCACATTGACCATGATATGGGTCTGGCCCAGATCGGCGGGCAGCCAGCGCCAGCGCTCCATTTGCGCGACGATGTCCTGCTGGGCGCGGTTGGTCGCCGGTGTGCCGAGCGCCGCGATCGTCTGGGCGCTGAGAATGCCGTTGGCGCGCAGGCCGGCCTGCTTCTGGAATTCGGCGACCGCGGTGGCGGTCGAGCGATCGAACACAGCCTCATCGGACGGGCCGAGGCCGAGGCGGGCGCGGATCAGGTGTACGCGCTCGTCGCGCATGCCGAGCTTGAGCGGAGGGCCGGCTGGAATGCGCACCATGGGCGTATCGTCCTGGTGGTGGCGCAGTTCGGCGAGCTTGGCCTTCAGCCGGCGATAGCCCTCATGCGGAGGGTTGTAGGCTGCCAGCACCTTGCCCGGGTCGGGAACGGCCGCGATCTCGGAGAGAACCTCGGTGGCGGAAGGCAAGTACAGTGTCGGCGTGAGCAGCTTGGAAAGCCGGCGCGGGTCGATGCGGGCGCCGCGCGCGTCGCGGGCATAGAGCACGGCGAGCGCGGAAAGCCGGACATCGGCCTCGGCGAGGCTGCCCTTGTCGCTGGCCTCGAAAACGGGCAGCGGATAGTCGGTCGGCCGCAGGCCATCTTCGCCTGCGCGGCTCAACTGTGCCACGAGCAGCGTGGCAGCGGCGCTCCAGCCCTTGCCGTCGATCCAGAAGGGACGGTTCTCGAAAGCCTGATAGGCGGCGAGGATTTCGCTGCGCTCGCGTTCCGCGAGGCGCGGCAATGCCAGCGCTTCCGGCGCGCGCTCGGTGATCTCGGCGGCGAGCGCCGGTCCGGGGGGTAGCTCGACCACGACCTTGGGCAGGTCCGGCGGCGCAATCACGGGCTCGGCGGAGCGCAGCGGCGCAGGCCTGGCGGCGGGGGCAAGCGCTGGATCGGAAGGCGGCAGATCAATGGCCGGGATGTCGAGCACTACAGGCTCGTCGAGGTCGACGCCGGGCGTCGTGGCAGGCGTCGGGGGCACCTCGAGCGGAGCAAGCCCGCCCTGTGGCTGGGCCGAGGGGGCAACAGTGCCCGTCACCATCTCCCGCTCGGCGTCCCCGGGCTTGGGGGCGGTCTCGATCGTGACGACAACCTCTGGCAAGACCGGCGGCGTCAGGCTCTCGGGTGGCTTGTCGCTGTTCAGGATCAGCAGTGCCGGCTGCTCGGGCAGGGGAATGCCGAGTTCAGGCTCAGGAGTGCCCTGCGCAAGCGCATATCCGGTGCCGAGGGCCATGGCCAGGACCGATGCGGAGGCAAAGCTCGCCCAGTGGCGACGACGCATGGTCCAATTCCTTATAGCTCTGCCCGATATCCGCGATACCTGCGTGACTCGGCCTGTTTCGACAAGATGCGGGGGTGCAACAGCGGGCATCTTTCAGCTCTACAACGCCTATGCCGCATCCGAGTTCGCGGATGCCTCATCGCCCTCGATCAGCCCGTAATCCTTGAGTTTGCGATAGAGCGTCGAGCGACCGATGCCGAGCTTGCGCGAGACCTCGGACATGTGTCCGCGATAATGCGCCAGGGCGAATTTGATGATCTCGCGCTCGAGCTCTTCGAGCCTTCGGATGTCGGAGCCCGCGACCAAATCGAGCGCATTGGGATCGCGCACCGGCACCTGAATGATGCGCGGCGCCTCGTCGCGCGGCTCGGGGCGGGCGGTTGCGGTCGGCGCGGCCGGGATATGGACTTCAAACCCTTCCATCTGCGCCGCGATCTGGGGGAATTCGGCGACGGTCAGCTCATCGCCATCCGCGAGCACGACCGCCCGGAACATCGCATTCTCGAGCTGACGGACATTGCCCGGCCAGTCATAGCCATTGATCAGGTTGAGAGCTTCGGGCGAGATCGCCCGCAGTTTCTTGCCCTCTTCGGCAGCGAAGCGGACGAGGAAGCCGCGGGCCAGATCGGCGATGTCCTCCCAGCGTTGCCGCAGTGGCGGCAGCGTGATCGGGAAGACATTGAGGCGGTAGTAGAGATCCTCGCGGAATTCGCCGCGCTTCACCTGATCCAGCAGGCTCTTGTTGGTGGCCGAGATGATCCGGATGTCGACGCGCACCGATTTCTTGCCGCCTACGGGGTCGACCTCGCCCTCCTGGATCGCACGCAGGAGCTTGACCTGGGCGTCGAGCGGCAATTCGCCGACTTCGTCGAGGAAGAGCGTGCCGCCATTGGCTTCGACGAACTTGCCGATATGGCGTTCGGTGGCACCGGTGAAGGCGCCCTTCTCGTGGCCGAACAGGATGGATTCGACGAGGTTATGAGGGATTGCGCCGCAGTTCACTGTGACGAAGGGCTTGCCCTTGCGGTCGCTGGAGCCCTGGATCGCGCGCGCCAACACCTCCTTGCCGACGCCGGATTCGCCCTCGATCAGGATCGGGATGTTCGATTTCGCGGCGCGTTCGGCCAGTCCGATGACGCGGCCCATATCCGGGCTCTTGGTGGCGAGGTCGCGGAAGCCGAGTTGCCCCGAGGCGCGGCGCTTGAGATAGCGCAGTTCATGTTCGAGCGCGCCGAGCTTCAGCGCGTTCTTGATCGATATCTGCAGCCGCTCGGCGCCGACCGGCTTGACCACGAAGTCGACGGCCCCGGAGCGCATGGCCGAGACCACGGTTTCGATCGAGCCATTGGCGGTCTGCACGATGACCGGCGTGTCGATGCCGCGCTCACGCAGGCGGGAGAGCACGCCCATGCCGTCGAGATTGGGCATGACCAGGTCGAGGACCACCGCGTCGAAGGCCCCGGTCTCGCCATTGCCGAGCAGGGCAAGCGCCTCGTCGCCGCTCTCGGTCACGACGACGTCGTAGCCGAAGCGCTTGAGCATGGCGTCGAGCAGTCGGCGCTGGACGGGGTCGTCATCAACGACGAGAACGGTGGTTGTCATGAAACCTCGATGCCGGTCGCTGCAGAATCAGTGTTCCGTTTCGGGGCACTGTCATCCAGAACGGTTAAGCCGCTCTTAAGCGCCGCCGGCCGGGCGGCGGCGTTGATCGCGCGGCCTTGTCCGCGCATATGGGTATGGATGGTTTTGCCAGCGAGGTGCCTTTGACATGACGATTGCTTTCGACGGGACGATCTCCGCCAACGTCGCAAGAAGCGCGGCGAGCAGCGCCGCCAGGACCGCGAAGGCGCTGGGCAAGCTGCCGGAATGGGATCTCAGCCATCTCTACCCGTCGATGGATTCGCCCGAATTCAGCGCCGATCTCGACCGCGCGCTGGCTGACTCGCAGCGCTTCGCCGCACTCTATCGCGGCAAGCTGGCCGAACTCGCCGCCCGTGAGGATGCGAGCGCGACACTGGCGGAGGCCGTGCGTGCCTATGAGCAGCTGGAAGACCTGCTCGGCAAGATCATGTCCTATGCCGGCCTCGTCTATTCCGGCGACACCACCGATCCGAAACGCGCCAAGTTCTATGGTGACACCCAGGACCGGATGACGACCGCCTCGACCGAGCTGCTGTTCTTCGGGCTCGAGCTCAACCGCCTCGACGAGGCGCTGCTGGCGCAGGTCGCGGCCGAACCGCCGCTGAGCCATTGGCAACCCTGGATCGAGGATCTCGCCAAGGACAAGCCGCACCAGCTCGAAGACCGGATCGAGGAACTGTTCCACGAGAAGTCGGTGACCGGGCGTGGTGCCTGGAACCGGCTCTTCGACGAGACCGTCGCCTCGCTGCGCTTCACCGTAAATGGCGAGGAGCTGACGCTCGAGCTCACCCTGAACAAGCTGCAGGATGCCGATGGCGCAGTGCGCAAAGCCGCCGCCGAAGCGCTGGGCGCAGTGCTGCGCGGCAATTTGCGCACGTTCTCGCTGATCACCAACACGCTCGCCAAGGACAAGGAAATCTCCGACCGCTGGCGCAAATTCGAGGATGTCGCCGATTCGCGGCACCTGGCGAATCGGGTCGAGCGCGAGGTGGTTGATGCTCTGGTTGCAGCCGTGCGCGAGGCCTATCCGCGCCTGTCGCACCGCTACTACAAGCTGAAGGCACGCTGGTTTGGCCGCGAGGTTCTCGATTACTGGGACCGCAACGCGCCGTTGCCCAAGGTCGAGCAGCGCACGATTCCCTGGACCGAGGCGCGCGACACCGTTCTCGACGCCTATGGCGCCTTTTCGCCCGAGATGGCCGGCATTGCCCGGCGCTTCTTTGATGAAGGCTGGATCGATGCGCCGGCCCGGCCGGGCAAGGCGCCAGGGGCCTTCGCGCACCCCACCGTGCCGTCGGTCCACCCCTATGTGCTGCTGAACTACCAGGGCAAGCCGCGCGACGTGATGACACTCGCCCATGAGCTCGGGCATGGCGTGCATCAGGTTCTGGCAGCGCCGAATGGGGCGTTGATGGCGCCGACGCCACTGACCCTGGCGGAGACGGCGAGCGTCTTCGGGGAGATGCTCACGTTCCGCAAGCTGCTCGACGGAACCACCGATCCGAAGCAGCGCAAGGCGATGCTGGCCGCCAAGGTCGAGGACATGATCAACACGGTCGTGCGCCAGATTGCCTTCTACTCCTTCGAACGCAAGGTGCATGAGGCGCGCAAGGCAGGCGAGCTGACGGCGGACCAGCTTTGCGAACTCTGGATGAGCGTGCAGGCGGAAAGTCTTGGGCCGGCGATCACGCTCGGACCGGGCTATGAGCCGTTCTGGGCCTATATCCCGCATTTCATTCATTCGCCCTTCTATGTCTACGCCTATGCCTTCGGGGATTGCCTGGTGAACTCGCTTTACGGGGTCTATCAGAACTCGGCCGGGGGCTTTCAGGAGCGCTATTTCGCCTTGCTCTCGGCGGGCGGAACCAAGCACCACTCCGAGCTTCTGAAGCCGTTCGGTCTCGATGCACGCGATCCTGCTTTCTGGCAGATCGGCCTCACCATGATCGAGGGGCTGATCATCGAGCTGGAAGGAATGGCGTGAGGCCGCAATAGCGCTGGAGCGCGGGTATGGCTGAGGGTCCCCTGGTTTTCGATCGTGATCTCGTTCGCCGCCGCCAGGCACGGGCGGTGGCGGGCGGCTATCCCGATTTCCTGCTGGCCCGCGCCAGCGAGGATCTCGACGAGAGGCTCGCCGCCGTGCTGCGCCGCTTCGCATTGGCGGCCGATCTCGGCACGCCGCTGCCGGTTGCAGCACCCGTGCTGCGCGCCAAGGCCGAGGCGCTCTGGCGAATGGCGGAGACCGAGGGGGCGAGAGGCGATGTCGTCGGCGATCTCGAGCGTTTGCCGCTCGCCGCGGCTTCGATCGACCTTGCCGCCTCGCTGCTCGCTCTGCACGGCGTCAACGACCTGCCAGGCGCGCTGATCCAGATCAGGCGGGCGCTCAGGCCCGATGGCCTCTTCATCGGCTGCCTGCTGGGCGGTCGCACGCTTCAGGAATTGCGCGAAGTCCTGCTTGCCGCGGAAGCCGAGACGACCGGCGGCGTGAGCCCGCGTGTCGCGCCCTTCGCCGATCTGCGCGACATGGGCAGCCTGCTGCAGCGCGCCGGGTTCGCACTTCCAGTGGTCGACAGCGAGCTCGTCACAGTGCGCTATCGCGACCTGTTCGGCCTGCTGCGCGATTTGCGTGCGATGGGCTGGGCCAATGCGCTGGCCGACCGGCGCAAGGCGCCGCTCCGTCGCGACACGCTGCTGCGCGCTGCTGCGCTCTATGCCGAGCGCTTCGCCGATCCCGACAGCCGGTTGCGCGCTACGTTCGAGATCGTCTGGCTTTCCGGCTGGGCGCCGCATGAAAGCCAGCAGAAGCCGCTCAGGCCGGGCTCGGCCAAGGCGAGGTTGGCGGATGCGCTCGGCGTGCCCGAGATCGGGACAGGCGAGAAGCCGGGGCAATGACAGGGAGCAGCAGCCGATGAGCGGACGCGCGGTGCGGCTTGGTCGCTCAGATTTCAGACTGTTTCGCGCGATTCCGACGCGCTGGGCCGATAACGACGCCTATGGTCACGTCAATAACGTGATCTATTACTCCTGGTTCGACACGGCGGTGAATGCGTGGCTGATTGAGCAGGGGCATCTCGATCTTGCCGGAAGCGAGAGTGTCGGCCTCGTGGTCGAAACGGCCTGCACCTATTTCGAAAGCGTCGCCTTCCCCGAGACGATCGAGGCTGGAATTGCGGTCGAGAAACTAGGCCGTAGTTCGGTGACATATCGGATCGGCATTTTCCGGCACGGTGGCGAGCAGGCGGCGGCGCAGGGCCGCTTCACCCACGTCTATGTCGGGCGCGCCAGTCAGAAGGCGGCTCCGATCCCTGACGGATTGCGCGATGCGCTTCAGGCGCTCGCCGTATCGGACGCGCCGGGCTGATCTCAGTTCGGGGCACCAGTCGGTGCCGTCAAGGGCGGAACAGGCTTGAATGCACGCCTGCATGGCATTGATCGGCGGGAATGCGTTGTCTCCGGCGGGCAAGCAGGTTATGCCCCGCGCATCAGAGGCGGGCCGGGCGTCCGCGATCAGGGACCAGGCGAGCCGTGATTCCCAACGAGATCAAGATCACTCCGCAACTCGTGGCCGAGCACGGCCTCAAGCCGGACGAATATCAGCGTTTCCTCCACCTGATCGGTCGCGAACCGACGATCACGGAGCTCGGCATCGTCTCGGCGATGTGGAACGAGCATTGCTCCTATAAATCCTCGAAGATCCATCTGAAGACTCTGCCGACCAAGGCGCCCTGGGTGATCCAGGGCCCGGGCGAGAATGCTGGCGTCATCGACATCGGCGATGGACTCGCGGTGGTCTTCAAGATGGAGAGCCACAATCACCCGTCGTTCATTGAGCCCTATCAGGGCGCGACGACCGGTGTCGGTGGCATCCTGCGCGACGTCTTCACCATGGGCGCGCGCCCGATCGCAGCCTTGAATGCGTTGCGCTTCGGCGATCCCTCGCATCCCAAGACCCGTCACCTTGTCTCGGGCGTCGTTGCCGGCATCGGCGGCTACGGCAATTCCTTCGGCGTTCCGACGGTCGGCGGCGCGGTCGGCTTCCACACGCGTTATGACGGCAACATCCTGGTCAATGCCATGGCGGTCGGCCTCGCCAAGACCGACGAGATTTTCTACGCCAAGGCGTCGGGTGTCGGTAAGGCGATCGTCTATCTCGGCTCCAAGACCGGTCGCGACGGCATCCATGGCGCGACCATGGCGTCGGCCGCCTTCGGCGATGGCGGCGAGGAACGCCGCCCGACGGTGCAGGTCGGCGACCCATTCGCCGAGAAGCTGCTGCTGGAAGCCTGCCTCGAGATCATGGCGGCCGGGCATGTCGACGCCATCCAGGACATGGGCGCGGCCGGGCTGACCTGCTCGGCCGTCGAGATGGGCGCCAAGGGCGATCTCGGCGTCGAGCTCGATCTCGACGCGGTGCCCTGCCGCGAAGAGCAGATGAGCGCCTATGAGATGATGCTCTCGGAGAGCCAGGAGCGCATGCTCATGGTGATCAAGCCGGGTCACGAGGAGCCGGCCGAGGCGATCTTCAGGAAATGGGGGCTCGATTTCGCCGTGGTCGGCAAGACCACCGACACCTTGCGCTTCGTCGTGAAGCACCAGGGCGAGACCATGGCCGACCTGCCGATCAAGGAACTCGGCGACGAGGCTCCCGAATATGACCGGCCCTGGATCGAGACCCCGAAGTTGGCGATCATCGAGGCGGCTTCGGTGAAGCCGCCCATGTCGAACGCGGATGCTTTGCTGAAGCTCGTCGGCTCGCCGGAACTCTGCTCGAAGCGTTGGGTCTATGAGCAGTACGACACGCTGATCCTCGGAAACTCGGTGGTCACGCCCGGCGGAGATGCCGGCATCGTCCGCATCGAGGAGGGGCCGAAGGGCCTCGCCATGACCGCCGACGTGACGCCGCGCTATTGCGAGGCAGACCCGTTCGAGGGCGGCAAGCAGGCGGTCGCGGAAGCCTGGCGCAACCTCAGCGCCGTCGGTGCGACGCCGCTCGCCATCACCGACAACCTGAATTTCGGCAATCCCGAGCGCCCCGAGGTGATGGGTCAGCTCGTCGGCTGCATCAAGGGTATCGGCGAGGCCTGCAAGGTGCTCGACTTCCCGGTCGTCTCCGGCAACGTCTCTCTCTACAACGAGACCAATGGCGTCTCGATCCTGCCGACCCCGACGATCGGTGGCGTCGGTGTTCTGGCCGACGTGACGAAGCATGCGACTGTCGGCTTCAAGGCCGAAGGCGAGAGCATCATCCTGATCGGCGAGACCTCCGGCTGGCTCGGCCAGTCGGCCTATCTCGCGACCATCTGCGGCCGGGAAGAAGGCGCACCGCCGCCGGTCGATCTCGCGATCGAGCGCCGCAATGGCGAATTCGTGCGCGCGCTGATCACGGCCGGCCGCGTCAGCGCCTGCCATGATCTGTCGGATGGCGGCCTCGCGGTTGCCCTGACCGAGATGGCGCTTGCCGGCGGCGTCGGCGCGACCGTGACGCAGCTTCCCGTGGGGCCGGCCCATGCCGTCCTGTTTGGTGAAGATCAGGCGCGGTATCTCGTCACTGTGCCGTCAGGCGCCGTCGAGGGGCTCCTGACCGAGGCCAGGGCGGCCGGCGTTCCTGCCGCTCTCATCGGCCGGACCGGCGGAAACGCCCTTGCGCTGCCGGGCGAGGCGCCGCTGGCGCTGACCGCGCTCGACAAGGCGCATGAGGACTGGTTCCCGACCTATATGTCGTCCAAGGGCGCGTAAGGAGACACGATCATGGCGATGGACGCGCACGATATCGAAGCGATGATCAAGGCAGCGCTGCCGGACGCGGTTATCGAGATCAAGGATCTCGCCGGGGATGGCGACCATTACGCGGCGACCGTGACCTCGGCCGCCTTCAAGGGCAAGAGCCGGGTTCAGCAGCACCAGATGGTCTATGCCGCGCTGCAAGGCCGCATGGGCGGCGTGCTGCATGCCCTTGCGCTGACGACGACGGTTCCCCAGAATTAGCAGAGATGACCAGCGGGCCTTGACCCCGCCTCAGGAGAAAAGACCGATGAGCGACGTCAACGCCCGTATCGACGCCGAAGTGAAATCCAGCGACGTCGTGCTCTTCATGAAGGGCACGCCCCAGTTCCCGATGTGCGGCTTCTCCGGGCAGGTCGCCCAGATCCTCGGTTATCTCGGCGTGCCCTACAAGGGCGTGAACGTGCTGGAAGACCAGGAGATCCGCGAGGGCATCAAGGCCTATTCCAACTGGCCGACCATCCCGCAGCTTTACGTCAAGGGCGAGTTCATCGGCGGTTGCGATATCACCCGCGAGATGTTCCAGGCCGGCGAGCTGCAGGCGCTCTTCGAAGAAAAGGGCATCACCGTCAAGCAGGCGAGCTGAGGCTCGTCCGACGCATCCGCGGAGTGGCGTCGTAGCCTTCAGGCCGCGGCGCATTCCGGGTGGGGCTTGCGGATCCGTTCCTGCGAGGGCGGGTATTTCTTCAGCTTGTCGGCGGGCCTGATCGGCCTGCGCACTAGTTCGCCGCCGCAATTCGGGCAGGCGCCTTTGAAGCGCGTCTCCGTGCAGTCGGCGCAGAAGGTGCATTCGAAGGTGCAGATCATCGCGTCGCGCGCCTGCGGCGGCAGGTCGCGGTCGCAGCATTCACAGTTCGGGCGAAGTTGCAGCATGGCATTCTCCAGACGCGGCGGAGAGATCATGTGGCCGGCGGTGCTGCGTCGCCAGCGCGACTTGCTGATGAGATCGATCAGCTCAGGCGATCACTTCACCAAAAGCCAGTCCTCGACGACCAGCGCATCGAGGCCGCTGGTATAGAACATCAGGATCGCATCCTCTGCCGTGTGCAGGATGGGCTTGCCCATGATGTTGAACGAGGTGTTGAGGATCACCGGCACGCCGGTGATGGCGTGGAAGGCTGAGATCAGCGCGTGATAGCGCTCGTTGCGCTCGGCCGTGACGCTCTGGAGCCGGCCTGTCGCATCCTCATGGACCACAGCGGGAACGCGTCCGCGCACGGGCCGCTTCCAGACCAGCGTGCGCTCCATATAGGGCGAGTCCTGGTAGTTCTCGAACCAGTCTTCGCCGTGTTCGGCGAGAATCGACGGCGCGAAGGGGCGGAAGGCCTCGCGGTACTTGACCTTGGCGTTGAGCAGATCCTTGGCGTTGGCGGGGCGCGGATCGGCGAGGATCGAACGGTTCCCGAGCGCGCGCGGGCCGAACTCGGCCTTGCCCTGGACCCAGCCGACAAGCTTGCCCTCGGCAAGCAGTCGGGCCGTCACCGGGGCGACCTCTTTCGGTGCGAGACGCTTCAGGCGAGGCTCCCAGGCCGCCATGCGCTCCAGCGGCTCGGTCGAGACGCCCGAGCCGAGATAGGGCGTCATCGGCCCCTTTGGCGCGCGCCAGTCCGGATGCACCTCGGCATGGGCCAGCCAGGCCGCACCAATGGCATTGCCATCATCGGCGGGAGCGGAGGGTACGAACACCCGGCCGAAGCCGTGGTGGCCGACGATCTTGCCGTTGAACGAGGAGTTGAGCGCGCAGCCGCCTGACAGCACCAGATTCTCGCAGGGCACCAATGCGGCGGCTTCCGCCAGCAGAGCCGCCATCATTTCGGCGAAGACATCCTGGCCGCAACGGGCAAGGTCGGCCCAGCCCTGGTCGAGCGCCTCAGTGGGCCGCTGCGCCAGGATCTCGGCGGAGACCGCGCGTATGGTCGCGGCGTCCGCGAAGGAAAGCTTGTTCTCGTCGATCCGGTAAAGGCGGCGCAGCAGCGCCAGCAGCTCGGCATCCTGCTTGCCATAGGGCGCGAGCCCCATGATCTTCCATTCCTCGCCCTTCGCCTGGTCGAAGCCGGCCAGGTCGGTGACGAGGCCGAAATAGAAGCCGATCGACTCGCGGCCGCGGTGACGCTTCACCTCGCTGATCTCGCCATCGCGCAACGCGAGGATGGCCGAGGCCCCTGTCTCGCCCATGCCGTCGACGACGAGGCAGGTGGCATCGCGGAAGGGCGACGACCAGCAGGCATAGGCCGCATGACCGAGATGGTGGCCATAGCGCTTGATCCCGGTGACGTTCGCCTTGCCGAAGGCGCGGTCGAGCCCGAGCAGCGTGCCGAGGCCGGCGCGCTGCTGGCCGAGATGCAGCGAGGCGATCAAGGCCCGCTCGGAGCGTTCCGGCACCAGCGAGCGGTTGAGCTCGGGGGAGAGCTTGAGCAGTTCATCGATCGTGAAGGCGCCGGTCCGGCTCATCTGCTCGAGGAAGCCGGTAAACTCCCCGCTCCAGCTCGTCGCGATTTGTACCGGGGCGCCTGCCGGGATGTAGCGCTTGAGCAGGCCTTCCATCCGCGGCGCGGAATCGGGCTCGCAGTTCGGTGCGCGCTTATATTGCAGGTAGCGCTCGGTCGCCTCGGCGAAAAGCACCTCGCCATCGGGGCCAACGATCGCGATCGCAGGATCGTGGAAGGTGGTCGCGAGGCCGATCGTGTAGCTCATGCCGCAACGATATGGAGCAGAGCGCGCGATCAGGCAAACCGCGGCGGCTCAGCGTCCGAGCGCGGTGCGGATGAAGGAGAGCGCGTCCTGGCTCGCCCAGTCGGCAGGGCCCTGGAGCATCGCGAGTTCACAGCCCGACGGGTCGACCAGGAAGCTGACCGGCATGCCCTCGATCTTCTTGGCCGAGCGCAGATCCTGGAAGACCTTGGCCTCCGGATCGGCGTAATAGCCGAGCTGGTCGATCTTGCGCTCGGCAAGCCAGGTTTTCGGCTTCTCGAGGTTCCGGGTGTCGATATTGATCGCGACCACCGCGAAGTCCTGGCCGCCGAGCTTGCCCTGCAGCGCGTCCAGCGACGGCATCTCATGCAGGCAGGGCAGGCACCATGTCGCCCAGAGATTGACCAGGACGGTCCGCCCCTTGAAGGCTGACAAGGTGGTCGGCTGACCGTCGGGGCCGTTGAAGGCAAGATTCGGCAGGGGCTGCGATGCCTTTGCAACCTCCACGGCTGCAAGTTCGCCGCGTGCCAACGGGCGCAATTTTTCAGCCGTCGCTGCCGCCGCCGAACATGATCCCGAATTGCCGGCTCGGCCCTGGACAGAGTAGAAGGCCGCGACGCCGCCGAACGCAATCAAGGCGAGAGCGCCGAAGGCGGCAAGTGTTTTCGAACGAGACGTCATTGCGCGTCCAAAAAGCAGGAAAGAGCGTCGTGAGCAATCGCATGTGGGGAGGGCGTTTCGCCACGGGGCCGGACGCCATCATGGAGGAGATCAATGCCTCCATCGACTTCGACCAGCGCCTGTGGCGCCAGGATATCCGGGGCTCGTTGGCGCATGCGGCGATGCTGGGCGAGACCGGCATCCTGACCCGCGATGATGTGAACGTGATCAGCGCAGGGCTCAAAGCGATCGAGGCCGAGATCGAATCCGGGACTTTCACGTTCTCCCGCGCGCTCGAAGACATTCACATGAATGTCGAGAGCAATCTCAAGGAGCGGATCGGCGCTGCGGCGGGCCGTCTGCACACGGCTCGCTCGCGCAACGATCAGGTCGCGACCGATATGCGTCTGTGGGTGCGCGATACGCTTGAAACGCTCGATCGGCAGATCGCCGACCTGCAACTGGCCCTTGCCGAGAAGGCCGAGGCCCATGCCGGCGCGGTGATGCCGGGCTTCACGCATCTGCAGTCGGCGCAGCCGGTGACATTCGGGCATCACATGCTCGCCTATGTCGAGATGCTGGCGCGCGACCGCGGTCGTGTCCATGATGCGCGCGAGCGCCTCAACGAATGCCCGCTCGGCGCTGCGGCGCTTGCCGGCACATCCTTCCCGATCGATCGCTTTCACACGGCCAAGGCGCTCGGCTTCGCCAGGCCGACCGCCAATTCACTGGATTCGGTCTCGGATCGCGATTTCGTGCTGGAGACACTCGCGGCGGCCTCGATCTGCGCCATGCATCTCTCGCGTTTCGCCGAGGAGATCGTGCTGTGGGCGACGCCCCAGTTCGGCTTCGTCAAGCTCTCGGACAAATTCTCGACCGGCTCCTCGATCATGCCGCAGAAGCGCAATCCCGACGCTGCCGAGCTGGTGCGCGGCAAGGCGGGACGCGTCTTCGGGCATCTTCAGGCGCTGCTGACGATGATGAAGGGGCTGCCGCTCACCTATTCCAAGGATATGCAGGAGGACAAGGAAGGCACTTTCGATGCGCTGCAGTCGCTCTCGCTGTGCCTTGCCGCCACGTCGGGGATGGTCCGCGACATGGAGCCCAACCTGAAGGTGATGAAGAAGGCGGCGGGCCTCGGCTACGCCACCGCGACCGACCTTGCCGACTGGCTGGTCCGGGTTCTGAAGATGCCGTTCCGGGATGCGCATCACGTCACTGGCAAGCTGGTCGGCGTCGCTTCTGCCAGAGGCATCGGGCTGGAGAAGCTGACGCTGGCCGAGATGCAGGACGTCGAGCCGCAGATCACCGAGGCTGTCTTCGCCGTGCTCGGCGTCGAGCAGTCGGTGAAGAGCCGTGTCAGCTATGGCGGCACGGCGCCGGCCAATGTCCGTCGTCAGGCCAAGCGCTGGCTGAAGCAGCTCGCCAAGGAGCAGCAGTGACAATTCGTGGGAGATGCCCGGCTCGACCTGGGCATGACCGCAGGCGATTTCCGGGGCGGCCCTGCATTCTGCCCTGGGAATGACGCTCCGTCGCTGCAAAGGCTCGCAAGCACGCGCGCCTTTCGCTACAGTCCCCGCCACATATTGCCCGAGGATTCCCGTTCGTGCCGCATCCCCGCCTGAAACTCGGCCGCGCCATCGTGGTCGCCGGCCTGCTAGGTCTCGCTTTGACTGCCTGCGGCCGCAAGGGACCGCTCGAAGCGCCGCCGAACGCAACCAATGCCATCGACCTGCCTGACGAGGACATCGGCGCGGTCGAGAACCGTGTGCCGGAGACCACGACCTCACCGATCGCCAAGCCACCGAAATCAAGTCGCACGATCCCGATTCCCAACAAGAGCTTCGTGCTCGACCCTCTGCTCTGAGATTCCGATGCATCACTTTGCCTATCGCGACGGCGCGCTCTTCGCCGAGGATGTCGATCTGCGCCGGATTGCTGCCGAGGTCGGGACGCCCGTCTATGTCTATTCCTCGGCGACGATCGAGCGGCACTACAGGCTTTTCGAGAGTGCGATGCGCGGCATTGATCCCGCGGCTCCGGCGCCGCACGTCTTCTATGCGGTCAAGGCGAACGGCAATCTCGGCGTCCTGAAGACGCTGGCCGCACTTGGTGCGGGGGCCGATACCGTCTCGGAAGGCGAAGTGCGCAAGGCGCTTGCCGCCGGTTTCGCTCCCGAGAAGATCGTCTTTTCCGGCGTCGGCAAGAGCGAGAGCGAACTTGCCTTCGCTGTTGGGGCCGGCATCTTCCAGATCAACATCGAGTCGGAGAGCGAACTCGAACTGTTGTCGAAAGTGGCGGCAAGGCTCGGCAAGCGCCAGGAGGCTGTCTTCCGCGTCAATCCTGATATCGGCGCCGGCGGCCACGCGAAGATCACCACCGGCTCGGCCGCCAACAAGTTCGGCGTTTCTTTCGAGGAGGCGAGCCGGCTCTACGCACGCGCCGCCAATATGCCGGGCGTCCGGATGATGGGGCTGGCGGTCCATATCGGCAGCCAGATCCGCGAGACCGAGGCTTTCGAGGCGGCCTATGCCAAGATGGTCGGCCTGGTTGGCAGTCTGCGGGCGGAAGGGCACCGGGTCGACCGGCTCGATCTCGGCGGGGGGCTTGGAATTCCCTATGAGATCCCGAAGGATTTCGATCACGGTCCGAGCCTGATCGAGGATTACGCGGCCATGGTCGGACGTGTCACCAAGGGGCTCGATGTCGAGCTCGGGTTCGAGCCAGGCCGCCTGATCGTCGGCAATGCCGGCATCCTGCTGACGCAGGTTTTGCACCTCAATTCGCGGCCCACCAAGCAGTTCCTCGTCGTCGATGCGGCGATGAACGACCTGCTGCGGCCCGCGATGTACGAGGCGTATCACGAGATCTGGCCTGTGGCCGAGCCTGCCGCCGATACGCGCAAGCTTACCTATGATGTCGTCGGACCGATCTGTGAATCGGGCGATACCTTCACCACTGATCGCTTGCTCTCGGAGCTGAAGCAGCACGACCTGATCGCCTTCATGACAGCGGGTGCCTATGGCGCCAGCATGTCTTCGACCTATAATCAGCGTCCGCTGGTCGCCGAAGTGCTGGTCAAAGGCGCCGAATTTGCCGTGACGCGCCCGCGCCAGAGCTATGAAGACCTGATCGGCACGGATCGTGCGCCGCCCTGGCTGGCCTAAGCCTGCGGTTCACGAAACGCGGAGCGGCCTGTGTGTGACGAGGCTGCGCTCTGGCCTTGCCATATTCACGTGTTAGCGTGGTGTTATCTAGTGGGGTTCACGCGGAGCGGGGGCGGCTCGGAGCGACGGCATGAAAGAGGCGCAGCGCCGCACGGCGCTTGATCCGATCGGGAGCATCCGCCAGCGCCTCGGCAGGTTGGCTGCGGTGTCCCGCGCCTCGCTTGCCTGGGAGCGCCTCTGGCCCCGGCTCTGGTTGCCCGCAGCGATTATCCTCACGTTCCTGGCGCTGTCCTGGCTCGGGTTGTGGACGCACCTGCCCTGGCAGGGCCGCGCCATGGGCGTCGTGGTCTTCTTGTCTGCGCTGGCTGCCGGCATCTGGTACGTTGTTCGCACGCCCTTGCCGTCGCGGCGCGATGCGCTGGCGCGGCTCGACCAGTCGCTGCAAGGGGCGCATCGCCCGGCCTCGGCGCTGGAGGACAGTCTCGCCGTCGGTTCGAGCGATCCGGTTTCGCAGGCACTATGGAAACTCCACGTCGAACGGCAGGGTGCGCAGGTTGCGGGCCTGCGGGTCGCTCCGCCGCGGCCACGCATGGCCATGCGTGACCGGCTTGCCATTCGCGCTGTGCCGCTGCTGGCCGCCGTTACCGCCTTCTTCGTCGCTGGCCACGAGGCCGGGCCTCGCATCTCGGCTGCCTTCGACTGGCGCGGTCCGTCCGCCCCGGTTGCAGCCGCCCGAATCGACGCCTGGATCGATCCGCCCGCCTATACGCGCTTGCCGCCGATCCTGATCGATTTCACCCGGCTGCACGACACCGCCTTCACCGCGCCGGAAAAATCGACCGTGGTGATTCGCATTGCCGGCAAGAGCGGCATGGATGTCGTGACCACGGGCCGGCTCGATGTGCTGCCGCCGTCGCAAGCGAAGGAGGGTAAGCCGGTCGAGGCGGGCTCAATTGCCGTGCTGGAAAAACGCTACATGTTGACTGGCAATGGCACGCTGAGGATCACCGGTAGTGGCGCGCCGCAGGCGACGCTGACCCTGACCGCGGTTGCCGACCAGCCGCCTCAGATCAGCTTCGTCGAGCCGCCGAAACCGGTCAGCGGGGTACAAGGCGGGCTGGGCGTGACATTCCGCGCCAAGGATGATTATGGCATTGCCTCGGCTGAAGTCGTCGTCTCGCGGGCCGGGCCCCCATCTGGCGGGCGTTCGCTGGTCGAGCCTCCGAAGCAGGCGCTCAGCGTTCCATCATCCCCGTCCGGCGAGGAAGAGCTGAGGAACACCGTCGATTTCTCTGCTCATCCCTGGGCCGGCGCCAAGGTCAAGATGGTGCTCGTTGCGCGCGATGAGGCCGGGCAGGAGGGCCGCAGCGAGACGATCGAGGTCGTCTTGCCCCAGCGCACCTTCACCAAGCCTCTCGCCAAGGCCCTGGTCGAGCAGCGGCGCAAGCTCGTCATGGATGTCGATGCGCGCAAGCGCGTTCAGCTCGCCATGGACGCGCTGCTGATCGAGCCTGATCGCTTCATGAAGGAGGCCGGCGTCTATCTCGGCATGCGCATGATCGGCGAAAGGCTGCGGCGCGCGGCCAATGACGACCAGTTGCGCGATGTCGCCGACCTGATGTGGGGCATGGCGCTCCAGCTCGAGGATGGCGATCTCTCCGATGCGGAGCGCGATCTGCGCGCTGCCCAGGAGCGACTGCAGCAGGCTCTGGAGCGCGGGGCATCCGAGGAGGAGACCCGCAAGCTGACCGAGGATATGCGGCGGGCACTCGACAAGTTCATGCGCGAGCTCGCCCAGCAGATGCAGCGCCAGCAGCAGAATGGCGACCAGAACCAGGCGCAACTGCCGGAGAATTTCCGCTCGGTGACGCCGCGCGACCTGCAGAACATGCTGAACCGGATCGAGGAGCTTTCCCGACGCGGCGACATGGCCGAGGCTCAGCGGCTGATGGAGGAGCTGAATAACCTCCTCAACAATCTCCAGACGGCGCGGCCGGGCCAGCAGGACCCGAGGCAGCGCGAAATGAACCAGGCGCTCGGCGATCTCGATCGGATGACCCGCGACCAGCAGAACCTGCGCGATGAGACTTATCAGCAGGAACAGCAGCGTCAGAACCGGGCCCAGCAGGGCCGTCGGCCTGGCCAGCAGCAGGCACGCCCTGGCCAGGGACAACGGCAGCAGGGTCAACAGGGCCAGCGCGGGCAGCGCGGCCAGCAGCAGCCCGGGCAAGAAGGCGAAGACGGCGAGAGCGAGGACGGACAGCAGGGTGCCGAGGGCCAGCAGGGTCAGGGTCAGGGGCTGTCGCAGCGCCAGCAGGCTCTGCGCGAGCGCCTGCAGGACCTGCAGCGGCGGATGCGCGGCATGGGCGCGCCGGAGTCCGGCGAACTCGGCGAGGCAGAGGACGCCATGCGCGAGGCGGAAGGCCAGCTCGGCCAGGGGCAGGGCGAGGGCGCGCTCGAATCGCAGGGCAAGGCGCTCGATGCCTTGCGCCGTGGCGGGCAGAACCTCGCCCAGCAAATGCAGGGGCAGCCCGGTGACGGCGACGGCACGGAAGGCGCTTTCGGCGAGCCGGACGGTCAGCCGGCCGGCCGGCCTTCGGCGCAGCAGCGCGGCCGTGACGATCCGCTCGGACGACCGCAGCGTCAGCGCGACTGGGCCGATGGCCGCGTGCGCGTGCCCGGGGCCGATGAAAGTGCGACGCAGCGGGCGCGGCGTATCCTCGAAGAACTGCGCCGCCGACTCGGAGATCCGTCCCGGCCGCTCGAAGAACTCGACTATCTCGAGCGGTTGCTCCGGCGGAACTGAGCGCTTTCAGGCCTTGCGCGAACTCGCAACCAGCGCCCCGGCCACGATCAGAGCGCAGGACGCCGCGAGCAGCCAGCTCGCGGCCGCATAGCCCGTGATCACGAGGATGAGGGTGGAGAGCACCGGTGCGGCATAGGAAGCGACACCGAGGAAGGCGACGTCGCCGCGCTTCATGCCGATATCCCAACAGATGAAGGCCAGCCCGATCGAGCCGAGGCCGAGCCCGAGCGCGCCCGCCCATTCAACTGTTGTTAGCGACCAGAGCGTCGTCTCGAAGGCTGCGTGGCACGCAAAAGCGGCCGCAGCGCAGCCAAGCAGGGTAACGCCAAGGCTTTCGGACGGCACCTCGGCAAATCGGCGTGACAGGACCGAGTAGCTTGCCCAGACGAAGGCGCCAAGCGCAGCGAGCCCGTGTCCGAGCGAGAGCTCGCCGCCCGCACCGAGCCCACCCGAGATCAACAGCGCAGTCGCGGCGAGCCCGATCAAGGCCCCGATCAGATGCCGCAGCTTCAGGCCGCCGCCCGGCAGCAGCGCAGCAAAAAGCACGATCAGCAACGGCCAGAGATAGTGGATCAGGTTGGCCTCGGCCGGCGGCGCGGTCTTGACCGCGGCATAGTAGAGAGCGGTGTCGCCGAAGGGACCGTAGAGGCCAAGCGCGAATGAGCCCCAGGTCGGCCGAGCCCGGCGCAGTTGCCCGCGTGCGGCGGTGATGCAGAGGATCAGCACGCTGCCGATGGCAAACGTCATGCCGACGAGCTGGAACGGCGGTATGCGACCCGACATGGCGGTGAACAGCGCCAGTGTCGACCAGAGCAGGACGGCGCCAAAGCCGGTGAGGGTCGCGGTGCGGGAGGTCATCAACGGGAACGAGGTTCGCGGGGGCGGGCGCCGCAGGCGATATCAGATCGACGGCTCGCTGCCCATCGATAGCGCCGCTGAGCCGCAGCGCGCAGCTCGTCTCCGAACGGACGTTATGTGCACTCGTATTCTGACGTCCTGATCCCGCGGCGGTGCCGATAGTGGCTCATCGCCCCGTGATGATCTTGATCGGTGCGCCAAGAATCTTGAGTGGCACCGAGACGATCGCTTCGAGCGAGTCGCCCAGGGCCTCCCGCGCATTTTCGGTCGCGTGTGTCTGCCTGCCAACGCCGCGCTCCAGGGTGCTCTTCAGTTGGGGCGCGATCTCCGCCAATTGCGCGAACTTGCCGTGATTGCTTGAATCATTGGCCTTGACCTCGGTCATGTCGACGACAACGGCGCCAAGCTCCGCCAGTTCCTCTGCGTTTTGGGCATCTCCGACGCGGCCCTGGCCGCCGGCAATGAAGCTCGAGGCACCAAGCGCCTTGTCATCCTTGGAGAGCACGATGAAGAACGGCCTCTTAGGTTTTCCAAAGCGCCGCATCTGAGTCTTGAAGACGTCGATGTCGATATCGGGCGCGGCAAGAATGACCATACCGATCTTCCCGGCGCCGGAGAGTTCGCCGGAAATCTTGATCTGGCGCAGGGCTTCGACGGTGACCCAGTTGCCCATCGAGTGGGCCAGGATACTGACCTTCTCGGCATTGCTGGCCAGGAGCAGTCGGATCGTCCGTTCCAGGTTGTCGCGTGCCGCCGTCGCGCTGTTCGAGTCATAGACGTATTGCGTCAACGCCCCGCGCGATGCCCAGGTGAACAGCACCGGCACGGCAGGCGCCTGGGAATCGTGCACCACCTGGGCGAAGCGGTAGAGCCCTTCCGCGAACATGGTGTTGTAGCCATGGATGAAGAGCACGACGTTGCGGCTGCCGCGCGGGCGCAGGGCGAGCTGGGCATTGAGGGACCTGACGAAGGCCTGCTCTCCGTCGAGATAACCGGCCTGGCGCACGACGAAATTGGTCCTCGGATCGCCAGGAGCCGTCGAGGCCCATTCGATCTCGCCGGGTGTGTGCGTTGGCGGAACGGACACCTCGATCTTGGCGAAATCGAGCGGCATCGCGCGCTCGCCGTTGAAGAGCGTGCCGGGCCGATCGTCGCGCTGGCGTGTGGTGGCGACCAGGATCGTGTGCGAGGTCGACCCTGCATCTGCTACTGCAACTGGGGCCAGGAACCCCGTTTCGGGCCGTGAGGCGCAGGCGCCCGCAAGCGCCGCGGCGATGATCGCGCCGGCGATCGCCGTCCAACGCATGCGGGATGATAGTAAACAGCCCCGTCTCGAACGACGAATGCTGTACCCCACGCCCGCTTGCAAAAAGGTCATGTACGGCTCCCCGGCGTCTGGAGCGTATGACGTGGAGAGGAGGCCGTAAAGAAGCGGCGCATGGCTGCTTCTATCGGCTCATTCCTCGGGGGCGACCGAGCCTGAATCTGTGCTCCGACACCGCAATCCTTGCGAGCTCAGCGCTTGTCCGCGCCAAAACGGTCGCTCTCGGTCACGCGGGGCTGATTTTGCGATCAGGGGCGCGCCGGAGCTGCGACCGCTTGCGCTCAACGCTCGCGCAGCCAATCCATCATCTGATAGCGCCAATAGGTCGCCTGGACAGCGACGGTGCCGAATATGCCACCGTTCCAGACGAGGCCGAAGGGCGCGAACAGACGATGGCGATCGCTGGTTCCGAGAATGGCCTCGGCAATGACGCGACCGCCGATCGCGGTGGTGTTGAGCCCATGTCCGCCAAAGCCGAGGCAGTGCCAGACATTCGGGCCGAGCTGGCCAATCTGCGGCATCAGATGCCGCGCATAGGACATCAGGCCCGACCATGCGATCTCGACCTTCAGTGCTTCGAGCTCGGGATAGGTCGAGATCATGGTCCGGCGCAACAGGGCGGCGAGATCGCGCGGCTCGCTGGTGCGGGTGGTGATGCGGCCGCCCCAGAGCAGGCGCTGGCCATCCTCGACGATGCGATAATAATCCCCGGCACGACGGTCATCGCTGATCGCAGCGCGCGTCCCGATGGCCTTGGCGATCAGCTCCGGCGCTGCCTCGGTCGTCAGCACATAGGTCGCGATCGGCAACTGGCTCGAGCGCAGCTTCGGCACGAGGCTGTCGGTATAGCCGCCGCAGGCGATCACGACCTGCCGGGCGCGCAGCTCTCCCGATGCGGTGACCAGGCGTTTCTCGGGACCGGAGAGCTCGGCCGAGACAACGCGCGATCCCTCGATGATTCGCCCTCCCAGCGTTTCGATGGCGTCCGCCAGGGCGCGTACGTAGTTCAGCGGATGGATGTGGAAGGAATGAGGATCAAACAGGGCCTGGTGGTACTTCGGCGAACGAAGCACCTCGCGAACCTGCGCGGTCGGCCAGAAGTCGACGGTGTAGCCGTGATCCCGCGCCAACTGGTCGCGAGCCCGAGCGAGACTGTCGCCGCTGTCATAGCGCACGACGCTGATCCTGCCCGGCCGGGGATCGGCACCGGCGATGGCGAGGTCGCGAATGTTGTCGGAGACGATGCGCATGCCCTCGATCGAGAGGCCATGGAGTTCGTTCGCCTTGGCCTCACCAATGGCGCTTGCGATCGAAGAATGGCTGCGGGCATAGCCGGGGCTGACGAAACCGCCATTGCGCCCCGATGCGCCCCAGCCGACCGCCTCGGCTTCCAGCACCGCGACCGAGCGTCCGGCCCGGGCTAATTCATAGGCGCAGGTGAGCCCGGCGAGCCCGCCGCCAATGATGCAGGTATCGACCTCGATGCGGCCCTGCAGCGGGGCCCTCTTGTTCGTCGTGGCGGCGGTGCGGGCATAGAAGGTATCGGGATAGGTCAGCATGATGCCCAGCAAGGCTCTTGTCGCAGGAGGAGCGAGGCAGTCCGGTCAGTGGGCCGGACTGCGATCGTGATCGGTCTTGAGTCGACGCTCAAGGAACCGGCTATAGGACCCCATGCCATAGCTGAACAGGGCATAGACCAGAGCGGCAAACACATATCCCTCGATTACGGCGATACCCTGCCAGTTCGGGTCCCGCAGCGATGCACGAACCGTATCGAGAAAGTCGAGGAGGCCGATGATGGTGACCAGCGTGGTGTCCTGGAAGAAGCCGATGAAGATATTGACGAGCGGCGGGATCACGATCTTCAGCGCCTGCGGCAGGATGATCTTGCGCATCGACAGCCAGTAGCCGAGCCCGAGCGCTGCAGCCGCTTCGTGCTGGCCTTTCGAGACCGCTTGCAGTCCGCCCCTGACGGTTTCCGCGATATAGGCTCCGGCGAAGATGATGATCGCGACCTGTGCCCGCAGCAGCTTGTCGACCGTGAGCCCGTCCGGCATGAACAGCGGCAGCATCACCGAGGCCATGAACAGGATCGAAACCAACGGAACGCCGCGGACGACCTCGATGAAGATAATGGCGATGACCTGAATGGCCGGCAGTTTCGAACTGCGTGCCAGCGCCAGCACGACACCCAGGGGGAAACCGAACGCCAAGCCGACCGAAGACAGCATGAAGGAGAGCGGCAGGCCACCCCAGTTCGTGGTGCTGACGACAGGCAGGCCGAACACGCCGCCATACATCAGCACACCGCAGATCACCGGCACGGCCAGCCAGAGCCAAAGCAGCCGCCGCGACCAGAAGCGCGGGATCATCGAAACGATCATGGCACCGAGGAACAGGACCACCGCAAAGGCCGGCCGCCAGTGTTCGTCGTAAGGGTAGAAGCCGAAGATCATGAACCGCAGCTTCGCCGCCAGGAACGGCCAGCAAGCCCCGGCTCCGACCTTGCACGCCTGGGGCCCGCCTTCGAGCACCGCGCGCGTCACGAGCCAGCCCCAGGCTCCCGTAACCAGGCGATAGATCAGCCACAGGCAGGCCAGGGTGATGACGGCATTGATCGGCGTGCCCAGAAAGGGCTTCAACCGGGCGGTCCATTCGCGCCCGCGTGGTGGCGGCAGGTCTGCCCGCACCAGGTTGAGTGTTTCCATTTCGGTGGCGCTGACCATCTCAGCGCTCCACCAGCGCGACGCGGGCGTTGTACCAGTTCATGAACAGGGAGATCGTGATCGACATGCTGAGATAGACCAGCATGAAGATGGCGATGCCCTCGATCGCCTGCCCAGTCTGGTTCATCGTGGTGTTGGAAACCATCACGAGATCGGGATAGCCGATGGCGATGGCGAGCGACGAGTTCTTGAACGTCGACAGATAGGAACTGGTCAGCGGGGGCACGATCACGCGCAGCGCCTGCGGCAGCACGACCAGCCGCATGGTCTGGCGGTCATGCAATCCTACAGCACGCGCCGCTTCCCATTGGCCGCGCCCGACCGAAAGGATGCCGGCGCGCACGATCTCCGCAATTCCGGCCGAGGCGGAAAGGCCGAGCCCGACCAGCAATGCCGTGAATTCCGGGGTGACCTGAACGCCGCCCGTGATGCGGAACCGGCCCTTTTCCGGCCAATTGATCACGAAATCAGGCTGCAGCAGCAGGATCGCCAGCAGGGGAGGGCCAAGAAGGGCGGCGAGGATGAGCGGCCATCCCGTCTGGTTCTGTCCGGAGGCGACGCGTCGGTTGCGCAGCCTGGATGCCACGACGAATGCCAGCGCGATACCGAGGATCACCGCTGCGAGGACGCCGGTATGCGCGGATGACCAGCGCAGCGACGGAACAATCAGGCCGCCATTGCTCAGGAAGACCTCGGGCAATGGCTGCCAGGCTTCGCGCACAGGCGGGAAGACCGCGACGATGAGCGCGTACCACAGGAAGAGGTACAGAAGCAGCGGTACGTTGCGCAGCGCCTCGACATAGATCAGCGCCAGAAAGGACAGCAGAGGATTGCGCGACAGCCGGGCGATGCCGACAACCAGTCCGATCAGCGTCGAAAGGGTAACTGCGAAAATCGACACCCAGATCGTGTTGAAGATGCCGACGAGCAGGGCACGCGCGTAAGTATCGCCGGAATCATAGCTGATGAAGGACTGACTGATGACGAAGCCGGCGGGCCGCGAGAGATAGGCAAAGCCGGTCGCGATATTCTGTTCCGCCAGCTTGCGCGAGACATTGCCGAACAGATAGAGCCCGACACCGACGACGAGGGCCACGGCGACGACCTGATAGAGCACGGCGCGCACGCGCACGTCATAGAGCAGCCGCACCGGACTGGATGCAGAGGAAGCCATCGAGCTGTCCCGGGCTGGAGGGCCGCCGGCAACGGAGCGCTGCCGGCGGTCTCAGTTCAATCGAGGGAACGCACGGTGGCTGTGATCACCGGAACGGTGGCGAATAGAGCAGGCCGCCCTTGTTCCAGAGCTGGTTGGGGCCGCGGCTCAGGCCAAGCGCCGTCTTCTCGCCCAGGCTGCGCTCGAAGATTTCGCCGTAATTGCCGTTCTGCTTGATGATGTTATAGGCCCATTTGTTGTCGAGATTCAGCATCTTGCCGAGATCGCCATTGACTCCCAGCATGCGCTGGATTTCGGGATCCTTGCTCTTGAGCTGCTCGTCGACATTGGCCTGGGTGATGCCGTATTCCTCAGCCGCGATCAGCGTATTGACCGACCAGGAGACGATGTCCCGCCAGTTGCTGTCGTTCTGGCGAACGACGGGCGCGAGCGGCTCCTTCGAGATCGTCTCGGGCAGGATGACGAACTGCTTGGGATCATTCGCAACGGCGCGCACCGAAGCAAGGTCGGAGCGGTCGGTGGTGATGACGTCGCAGCGGCCCGAGAAGAAGGCGTTGCGCCACTCGTTATTGTCCTCGAAGACGACGGCCTCGTACTTGATGTTGCGCGGCTTGAAATAGTCCTCGAGGTTCTGGAGCGTCGTCGTGCCGGGCAGCAGGCAGATCGCTGCCTGCGAGAGTTCCGACGCGCTCTTCACCCCGAGCTTGGTCGAGACCATCAAGCCCTGGCCGTCATAGAAAACGATCGGCGCGAAATCGAGCCCGAGCGAGTTGTCACGCGAGAAGGTCATGGTCGTCTGGCGCGACAACACGTCGATCTCGCCGGACTGCAGGGCCTGGAAGCGGATATTGGTGTTGAGCGGGACGAATTCGACCTTGTCGGGCGCGCCGAACACTGCAGACGACACTGCACGACAAACATCCGTATCGAATCCCTGACGCACGCCCTTGTCGTCAGCGTAGGAGTAGCCGGCGGAACTTGGCGAAACACCGCAAAGGACCTTGCCACGCTTCTTCACGGTATCGAGCGTCGCCTGTGCCGAGGCCGGACCCGCAAATACGGCGAGTGCGGCGGCGGCGATCCCGAGCGCAGCAATTTTATTGATCATTTTCGGCATTGTTCACTCCCCTAGGCCCGCCTTTTTTCCGGCGTGTAGTAACGAGCCTATTTGTGCTGGAAAACAACTTCAAGTGTCCTGACCAGCACGGTCGTCATGCGGTGGGACCCGGTTCCCAACACTGCCATCGGAGTGCTGCAATCGCAGGGCGTGCGTCAGGCACCGGCGAAGGACGCCATCCCGGAACATGCGAGACCAAGGGACCGCGATGACTTACCGCAGTGAGCTGATGCGATTTCTGCAAGGCACGGCGCAGAATGCCGTTCCGCGACACATTCGAGGGGGGATCACAGGATGAATGACGGCAAAGGACAGGTCGGCAAAGGGGAGGTCGGGACGACCGTTATCCGAAACTGCGACTGGATCGTCGCATGGGACGCTTCAACATCCTCCCATGTCTATCTGCAGAATGCGGATTTCGCCTTCGCCGGCAATGAGATCACCCATGTCGGGCCGGGCTATCCCGGATCGGCGGATATCGAGCATGACGGCCGCGGCGTGATGCTCATGCCCGGCTTTGTCGACATTCACAGCCATACTGGCCATGAGCCGGGCTGGAAGGGCATGCTCGAGGAATTGGGGAGCAAGCGCCTGGGGCAAAGCTCGCTCTACGAGTTCATGCCGGTCTTCAACATCGGTCCGAAATATGCCCGTCATGCCTGCCGGGTGGCGACATCGGAACTGCTGCGGAGCGGCGTGACCACGATCTGCGATCTCGCCGCCCCCCGCGAAGACTGGGTCGGCGATTACGAGGTCACGGGCATTCGCGCCGTCCTCTGGGCCATGCATCGTTCGGGAGCCTGGCGTACGCGCAATGGCCACTCCGTCGAATATGACCTGGATACGGAACGCGGCGACAGGCTGCTGCTGGAGGCCATCAAGGTGGCCGACGACGCGAACAAGCATCCGAGCGGCCGGATCAGCGGATATTTTGGCCCCGCGCAGATCGATACCTGCACCGAAGGGCAGATCCTCGGTGCACTTGAAGCCGCACGCGAGCGTGGCCAGCCGATCCAGCTCCATGCCGCGCAGAGCATTGTCGAATTCCAGGAGATCGTACGTCGCACCGGCTGCACGCCGATCGAGTGGCTCGACAAGATCGGTGCGCTTGGTCCCGACACCGTGATCGGGCACTGCATCTTCCTCAACGATCATCCATGGCTGCATTGGCCGCAAGGCAACGATTTCGAGCGGCTTGTGCGGAGCGGCGCGCAGGTCGCCCATTGCCCCGTCGTCTTCGCGCGTCGGGGCATCGCTCTGAATACGCTCGCCCGCTATGTCGATGCGGGAGTTCCGGTCGGCATCGGCACCGACAGCTTTCCGCACAACATGCTGGATGAGTTGCGGATGGCTTGTTACGCCGGGCGCATCGTTGCGGGCAGCTTCACCGCGGCGCCGACATCCTATGCCTTCAGTGCCGCCACCAATGGCGGAGCCGATATCATTCGCAGGCCCGATCTCGGCCGTCTGGCCATCGGCTGCAAGGCCGATTTCTCGATCGTCGACATGACGAACCCTTACATGCAGCCTGACTACGATCCGATCCGCAGCATCGTCTATTCCGCGAATGACCGGGCGATCCGGGACGTTTACGTGGATGGGCGACAGGTCGTCGCCAACGGGCAGATGCTCCACTTCGACATCGGAAACGATATCGAGATGCTGCGCCAGGGGCAGCGGGACGTGATCAAGACGGCGAGCGAGCGGGATTGGGCCGGCCGGGAAATCGAGGAGCTGACGCCGCGCGTCTATAAGATCAAGCATCCGGATCGCACCGGCGGCTAGTTTCCCAGGCATCGCGGAGGGGAGGGAGGCGAGGGCGACCTTGCCGCCATCCCATCCGGCGGCGGTGTGTCCGGTTGGGCGGCCCGATGCCGCTCAGCCGGCTTTGCAGCATCGGTCGCGCGGCTATGCTGCGGCCGAGTGATTGAGGTAACATCGAGCGCTTCAAGCCGACTGGCAATGTTGGTTGGAAGGAGAGACGGCGTTGCGTTTCATGCCCTCCGTCTGTGCCGGGGCCGCTGGCCGAATGAGGCGGCGCGATTTCGTCGCGCTCGCCGGTGCGGCGATGGCCTGGACCCTCCCGGCTCGCGCGCAACAGTCGGCTATGCCGATCATCGGGTATCTCGGCTCCGAATCCCCCGGGCCCTATGCGAGCCGCCTGCGGGCCTTTCGTGACGGCCTGGCGGAAGCCGGTTTCGTCGAGGGGCGCAATCTCGCGATCGAGTATCGGTGGGCGGAGGGCCAGTATCGCCAACTGCCCGCCCTTGCGACGGATCTCGTCAATCGTCAGGTGACGGTGATCGTGGCACCCGGCGGCGCCGAGGTCGCGCTCGCGGCAAAATCGGCGACGACGACGATACCGATCGTCTTCGAAATGGGGGGAGACCCCATTGCGCTGGGCGTCGTGGACAGCCTGTCCCGGCCGGGAGGCAATCTCACGGGTGTGTCGAGCCTCAGCGTGGAGGTCTCGCGCAAGCGGCTGGAATTCATGCATGAATTGCTGCCCACTGCGAGGAGCTTTGCTGTTGCCGTCAACCCAACGAGCCCGACCTCGAGCTCGCAAATGAAGAATCTCCAGGCGGCGGCGGACAGCCTTGGCCTGGAGCTTCATGTCCTGACTGCCAGCGCCGAACAGGAGTTCGACGGCATGTTCAGGGCTGTGTCGCAGACGCAGGCGGGCGGCCTCGTCTTCTCCTCCGACCCCTATTTTGCCTATCGCAGTCAGCGGCTTGCCGTCCTCGCAGCGCAGCATGCGGTGCCGGCTGTGACCCAATCCCGCGACTTTCCGATCGCCGGCGGGCTGATGAGCTATGGCGGTGATTTCGAGCAATCGCACCGTCACGCCGGCAACTATGCCGGCCGTATCATCAAGGGCGAGAAGCCGTCCGACCTGCCGGTTCAGCGGGTCACCAAGGTCGAGATGTTCATCAACCTGAAGGCCGCCGGCGCGCTGAGACTATCCTTCCCGCCCTCGCTGCTGAGCAGCGCCGACGGGGTGATCGAATGACCCGGCCGGTGAGCCGGCGCGTGAGCTAGCACGGTGCCCCATTCGCCCGACGCCCCACGAACCTCGCTGTTCAGGAAGTATTTTCTCGCCCTGTTCGCGGCAGTCGCCCTGCCGCTTCTGATCGCGGGTGGGAGCGAAGCCTGGTTCGGCTATCACGACCAGCGCGCCAGGCTGAACGACCTGCTGGATGCAGAAGCCCGAGGGGCGGCGGCGAAGATCCAGGATTTCATGGAAGGGATTCGCGATCAGCTTGGATGGATGGTGCAATTGCCGTGGTCGGAGAACACCGACGAGCGGCGCAGGCTCGACGCCTTGCGCCTGCTGCGCCAGGTCCCCGCCGTGGTCAGCCTCCGCCTCATCGACGCTGCCGGCAAGGAACGCCTGTTCGTGTCGCGCATCGGCCTGAACCGGGTCGAGAGCGGTGAGGACCACTCCGCGAATCCGGCGGTGGCGGGAGCACGCTCGGGGCGTGTCTGGTTTGGGCCCGTGACGTTCTATGGCGGCTCGGAGCCTTTCATGACGGTCTCGGTCGCCGGCAATCGCTCGGCGGTCGGGGTGGCGGTCGCGGAGGTCAATCTCAAGTTCATCTGGGATGTAATCTCGGCGATAAGGGTGGGGCGAACCGGCGAGGCGTTCGTGCTCGACCAGCCGGGGCGCCTTGTCGCTCATCCCGATATCAGTCTGGTGCTGCGCGCCGACGAAGCCGCAACGCAACCGCTTCAAGCCTTGCGAGCCGCCATTCTGGCGCGCCCCGGCCAGGCGATTACCGGCCAGGATATCGCGCGAAACTCCGTGCTGGCCGCCATGGCGCCGATCCCCGGCGTCGATTGGAGCGTCATCGTCAAGCAGCCCGTGACTGAGGCATTCCGACGGATCAACGCCGCACTTTGGCGCACCGGGGTGCTGCTCATTGCGGGAACGGTCCTCGCGGCCGTGCTTGCCTATTGGCTGACGCAGCGCATGGTCGGGCCGATACGGCTCCTGGAGGAGGGCGTCGCGCAGATCGGCGCAGGGCAGTTCGACCACCGGATCAGCCTCGGCACGGGCGACGAGTTCGAGCGGTTGGCCACCCGGTTCAATGAGATGGCCGCCGAATTGGCAGTGTCCCAGGAACGCTCTGAACGCATCAGTCGGCTCCGGCGCTTTCTCGCGCCGCAAGTGGCCGAACTCGTCGACCGCACAGGTGACGACAGCGTGCTCGACGGGCGGCGCGTCGAGGTGGTCGTGGTCTTCTGCGATTTGCGGGGCTTCACTGCCTTCTCGGCGCAGGCTGAGCCCGAAACCGTGATGGGCGTGCTCGGCGAGTACTATGGCGCCATCGAAGCGGTCGTCAGCGTACATGGGGCGACGCTGATGGGCTTTTCCGGCGACGGAGCGATGGTCCTGGTCAACGCGCCGGTTTCCTGTCCTGACCCGGCCCTGCGCGCCGTCTCGATGGCGAGCGACATGCAAATGAGCGTGCAGAAACATCTGGTCGGCTGGCGCACCCGGGGCCACCAGCTTGGCTTTGGCGTGGGGCTGGCCATGGGGCCGGCCACGGTCGGGCGGATCGGCTCGGAAGGCCGCCTCGATTACGCTGCGATCGGCAACGTCACGAATCTGGCATCGCGCCTATGCGCGAGCGCCCGGGATTCCGAGATCCTGATCGATCGCGCCGCCGCCCGCGCGGTTGGTTCGAGCGTGCCGCTCGTCGAGTTGGATCCACGCAGTCTGAAAGGGTTCGATCAACCCGTTCCCGTCTTCGCCGTTGTCTTCGGCATCGGTCATTAGATCATGGGACCGGATATCGTATCCGTCCGATGATCCAACCATCCGTGATGGCATCGGCTTTCCCGAAAACCGCGATCCACCTTTCGGGTCGATGCCTTAGGTCCCGACGGCGCTGCTCATGGAGCAGATCGGCTCTGATGGCGCGCAGGCAACGATGGCCCTTGATCAGGGGCAAACATATCCGGTTGGGTCAGGGAGGCATCGTGCGCCCGTGGGCAGTATCAATGCTCCGCGCGGATCCCGCCGGACATAATCGCCGTTGGGCAGCTGGAAGCCGCCGCTCTGGTCGGGTGTGACGCGCGTGCCGTCAGGCAACACGAGGTCGCTGCCCGTTCGCATGATGCGCTTCTCGGGCGTGCTGTCCGGCACGATAACCTGACGGACCGGTGTCGGGCTGCATGCTGTGAGTGCGGTGACGCAGAGCAGCGTCGCAAATGGCGTCCTAATCATGAGGCATTGTTGCCGGAGGACGGAAGCGAGCGCAAGGCGGGTGCTCGCGTATTGCCGCCGACGAAGCCCGAGGCTGCTGTCATCGCCCAGCTCCACTGCAATTCAATCATGGACCGAGGCAGGCAATGTTCGGCGCGCATGGACCCGCTCCCGGGGAAAGCCGAGCGCAGAGCGTCAAGCTGGCGGGGGGCATCGGGATCAACGAGGAAGTCAGGCGGCGGCGCGAAGAAGGCACGGGGTTGCCCGCTTCGCGCCCAGACCTGCTCGTTACTCCACGGCGACGATCTTGCCGGCCTCCCATTTGAACATCGAGAACGCCGGCGAGCTGAGATCGCCATTCTTGTCATAGGCCAGCTTGCCGATGGCGGTGGTGATGGGCCCTCCGGACTTCAGCGCTGTCGCGACTGCGGCCGCATTGGTGGCCTTGCCGGCTTTCTCGATGCCGGCCTTCAGCACTTCGACTGCGGCATAGGCATTGAGCGTGAAGGCTTCCGGCGGGATACCCTTGTCCTTGAGGACCTTGACCGCTTCCGCGGAGTCGGGGTTCTTCAGCGCATCTGTCGCGTTGGTGAAGAGTGCGCCCGACGCCGTTTCATCGGCGATCGCCCAGAATTCCGTGTTGGAAAGCCCTTCGCCGCCGATGATGGTGGCCTTGAGACCGGCGTCGCGAAGCTGCCGGGCGAGGAGACCGCCTTCCGGATGGTAGCCGCCGAAATAGATCAGGTCGATATTGGCGGCCTTGAGACGCGTGGTGATGGCCGAGAGATCCTTTTCGGCCGGTGTCAGCGACAGGTAGAGCGCCTCGTTCAGGCCGCCGGCATTGATCCCCTTCTTGAAGGCATCCGCGAGGCCCTTGCCGTAAGTGCCCTTGTCGTGGATGACCGCAATCCGCTTATCCTTAAGATTCTTCAGGACATAATTGGCGGCGACCTCCGCCTGCTGATCGTCGCGGCCGCATGTCCGCAGAACATTGGTCAGCCCACGGGTGGTGAGTGACGGAGCCGTAGCCGTCGGCGTCACCATCAGCACGCCGTTCTCGGCAAAGACATCGGACGCGGGAATCGCGACGCCCGAGGTCACCGGCCCGACGACGAAGCGTACCTTGTCCCCAACGAGCAGGTTGGCGGCCGAAACCCCCTGCTTGGGATCACCGGCATCATCAGCAAGCTTGAGCACCAGCTTCTCGCCGAGCACGCCGCCCTTCTTGTTGATGGCGTCGACCGCCGCCTCTGCGCCGTTTCGCACCTGATCGCCATAGGCTGCGACCGGACCCGTCAGCGGCGCGATGAGGCCGATGACGATATCGGCCCGCGCCCCCGGCGCCGCGGCGAGCAGCGTGGCAGCAAAGGCCGCGCTGACAAAGAACTTGAACTTACTCATCACAATCCTCCCTCAACTGGCTCGCATTTCCAGTCGTGGATGCGAGCCTTCGTGGTGAAGCGGTCGAATACCCGGCCACTGCGAGGAGAAACCAGGCAGGGGCGAAACGTGCATAGAGATCGCTCGCGGGTTTTATAGGGCAACGCGGCTGCGCGCGGCACTGCGCGCGCCAGGTGGGGTGGGTGTCAAAATTGCCGGGTCTGCCGGGCGAGCGGCTGCTCTCCGCCCGTGGGCATGTCCTGCGGCGCAGAGGCCAAGCCGAATGCGGAGCTTCATGCTGCCGCGCCACGCAAAACTGCGTGGATGTCATCGCTTCGGAGCTCGGGCCCTAGTTCTGCCGCGTCGCTGCGAACCATGCCGCAGCCCGCAGCATCGCGGCCTCCTCGCCAAAACCCGACAGGGCTGCGACGGCCTCCTCGCAGAGCCGGTCGCGCTCGCGCTTGGCGCCGGCGAGACCGAGCGCGTTGATCAGGGTCGCCTTGCCCTTGTCCTGGTCCTTGGCCGTGGCCTTGCCCATCTGCTCCTGGCTGGCCTCTACGTCGAGGATGTCATCAGCCACCTGGAAGGTGGCGCCGACCGCCCGGCCGTAACGCCCAAGCGCGGCAAGGGCGGTCTCTTCGGCGCCGCCGAGGCGCGCACCGATCTCGACGCTGGCCGCCAGCAGCGCCCCCGTCTTCATCGCCTGCAGCCGGCGGATCTCGTTCTCGGCAAGCGCGGTCGAGCCCGGGTTGAAGCGCCCCTCCGCTGCGAGATCGAACATCTGGCCGCCAACCATGCCGCCGAGGCCGGACGCCCGGGCGAGGCAAAGCACCAGCGCCGCGCGGACCGCACCGGACTCGTGGGTGGCGGGATTGGCAAGGACCTCGAAGGCGAGTGTCTGCAGCGCATCCCCGGCCAGGATCGCGGTCGCCTCGTCGAAGGCCTTGTGGACCGTCGGTCGTCCGCGGCGCAGATCATCATCATCCATCGAAGGCAGGTCGTCATGGACGAGCGAATAGCAATGCAGCAGCTCGACGGCTGCGCCGGCACGCAAGGCTTGCGCTTCGTTGGCCCCGAACAGCAGCGCCGTCTCGACCGTCAGGAAGGGCCGCAGGCGCTTGCCGCCGCCGAGCGCGCCATGGCGCATGGCTGCGAGCAGCCGTTCGGGCCGCGTGATCTCTCCCGCTCCTGGAGCGGCCTGAAGCAGACCGTCGAGCAGAGCCTCGATCGCATCGGCTGTCTGTGAAAGACGGGCCGGAAGGGCGTCATCTGCGGCGGAACTCATGCGCTGATCTCGCGTTCGCAACGGTGGCGGGGGCTTGCCGGATGCT
>UBZM01000021.1 GCA_900470095.1 Hyphomicrobiales bacterium | reverse complement strand
CTTCTCGGCGGCGCCGGTCGGAGTCGGCGCACGCAGGTCGGCGGCGTGGTCGATCAGCGTCCAGTCGGTTTCGTGACCGACTGCGGATACGAGCGGGATGAGAGATGCCGCGGCGGCGCGCACCACGACCTCCTCGTTGAAGCCCATCAGATCCTCGAGCGAACCGCCACCGCGCGCGACGATGATCACGTCGGGGCGCGGGATTCGTCCGCCTTCCGGCAATGCGTTGAAACCGGCAATGGCGGCCGCCACCTCGGCCGCACTGGTCTCGCCCTGGACGCGCACCGGCCAGACCAGGACATGGCGGGGAAAGCGATCCTCCAGGCGGTGCAGGATATCGCGAATGACCGCGCCGGTCGGCGAGGTCACCACGCCGACGACGCGTGGCAGATAGGGGATAAGCTGCTTGCGCCCCTCGTCGAACAGGCCCTCGGCCGCGAGCCTCTTGCGGCGCTCCTCCAGCAACGCCATCAACGCGCCGACGCCGGCCGGCTCCAGTGAATCAATGACGATCTGGTAGCTCGACTTGCCGGGGAAGGTCGTGATCTTGCCGGTCGCGATGACCTCGAGCCCTTCCTGAGGCCGTGTCTTCAGCCGCCCGAAGACGCCCTTCCAGATCACCGCGTCGATCTTGGCATTCTGGTCCTTCAACGAGAAGTAGACATGGCCCGAGGCGACGGGGCCGCGATAGCCCGAAATCTCGCCACGCACCCTGACGAAGCCGAAAGCATCCTCCAGCGTGCGCTTGAGCGCGCCCGACAGGTCGGAGACCGACCATTCCGGGGCATTGGAGGGCTTGGTGTCAGGCGATTCGATATCCATTGCGCGACCATAACGCTCGCAGCGACCGAGCAGAAGCGTTGCCCCGCGCGGCTACGAAGGCTATTGCGCGCGGAGCAAGCGGAGACGGCGCGATGAATATCCTTCTGATCGGTTCCGGCGGACGCGAACATGCGCTCGCCTGGGCGATATCCGGCTCGCCGCTCTGCGACCGGCTCCTTGTCGCACCCGGCAATCCCGGCACCGCGCAATGCGGCGAGAATGTCGCGCTCGACATCGCCGATCACGCCGCAGTCGTCGCCCTCTGCAAGCAGCAAGGGATCGACCTCGTCGTGGTCGGGCCGGAAGGGCCGCTCGTCGCTGGCATCGCCGATGATCTCGTCGCGGCCGGCATCAAGACCTTCGGCCCCTCGAAGGCGGCTGCCCAGCTCGAGGGCTCGAAGGGCTTCACCAAGGAACTCTGTGCCGAGTTCAACATCCCGACGGCGGCCTTCGGCCGCTTCGGGGATGCAGCATCAGCCAAGGCCTATGTCAGGGCTCAGGGCGCGCCGATCGTGATCAAGGCCGACGGGCTCGCCGCCGGCAAGGGCGTGGTGATGGCACAGACCCTCGACGAGGCCGATGCCGCCATCGACATGATGTTCTCGGGCGGCTTCGGCACAGCAGGCGCCGAGGTGGTGATCGAGGAATGGATGATCGGCGAGGAGGCGAGCTTCTTCGCACTCTGCGATGGCAGCCATGCTCTGGCGCTTGCCTCGGCTCAGGATCATAAGCGCGTCGGCGACGGCGACACCGGCCCGAATACCGGCGGCATGGGCGCCTATTCGCCCGCCCCGGTGATGACCAAGGCCCTGGAAGACCGGGTCATGGCGGAGATCATCGCACCAACGCTCGCGGGAATGCAGAAGCGCGGCGCGCCGTTCAAGGGCGTGCTTTTCGCCGGATTGATGATCACGGCGCAGGGGCCGAAGCTGATCGAGTACAATGTCCGCTTCGGCGACCCTGAATGCGAGGTGCTGATGCCGCGCCTGAAGAGCGATATCGTGCCGGCCTTCCTCGCCGCCTGCGACGGTGTGCTGAGCTCTTTCGACCTGCGCTGGCTGGACGATGCCGCGCTGACCGTCGTTCTGGCAGCGCGGGGTTATCCCGCCACGCCCGAGAAGGGCAGCATCATTCGCGGCATCGAGAAGGCCGAAGCAATGGACAATGTCCTCGTCTTCCATGCCGGGACGAAGCAGTCCGGGGCCGACATCGTTGCCGATGGTGGGCGCGTGCTCAACGTCGTTGGCCTCGGCAAGACTGTCAGCGAGGCCCAGCAACGCGCCTATGCCGCCGTCGACGCGATCGACTGGCCTGGGGGGTTCTGCCGCAGCGACATCGGATGGCAGGCGGTCAAACGGGAGCAGGAAGGCTGAACATCTGCGCTCGTCGAGGGTTAGGATTTCAGCCAGACTGATATCAGGCCAGCGGTTACGCCAGGAGCGCTCCTCTATGAGCAATCTCGATTCGCTCTTTCCCGGCTTCACGGCCCATTGGGTCGATGGGCCTGTCGGCAAGATCTTTGCGCGCTCCGGCGGCGAAGGGCCGCCGCTCGTGCTCATCCACGGCTTCCCTCAGACCCATGCCGAATGGCACAAAATTGCGCCCGAGCTGGCGAAGACCCATCGCGTCGTCTGCCTCGACTTGCGCGGCTATGGCTGGTCGGCGGCGCCCCATGGCGATGGCGGCAAGGAGACCTACACCAAGCGCGCCATGGGCGAGGACGTCGTCGCCGTCATGGAAGCGCTCGGCCATATCCGCTTCGCCGTGATCGGCCATGACCGCGGCGCGCGTGTCGCCTATCGCCTCGCCCTTGATCATCCCGGCAGGGTCGAGCGGCTTGCTGTACTCGACATTCTGCCGACGCTCTCGATGTGGGATGGTATGGACGCCGCCCGCGCCATGCAGGTCTATCACTGGACCTTCCTGGCCCAGCCCGAACCCGTGCCGGAAAACCTGATCAAGGCCAATCCCCAGGCCTGGCTGGATCATACGATCGCGAGCTGGACGCGGGCCAAGGCGCTCGACGTGTTCAACCCGCTCGCGCTGCGATCCTATGGGGAATCCTTCGACGACCCGCATCGAATCCACGCGGCCTGTGAGGATTATCGTGCCGGCGCCACCACGGATCTCGCGCAGGACAGGGCCGATCTCGCGGCGGGAAAGACGATCCTCTGCCCGGTGCTGGCCCTCTGGGGCGAAGCCGGAATTCCGGCCAAGGGCGCAAGCCCGCTCGAAATCTGGCGCTCGACCTTCGCGCCCAAGGCAGAAGGGCAAGCGATCGTCAGCGGTCATTTCCTGCCGGAGGAAAATCCTGCAGCAACGCTGGAAGCCCTGAAGCCTTTCCTTGCCTGAGCAGGGATCAGGCCGCAGCATCGTACCATGCCACGCTCCACGACGCCTGCCCAGCAACGATCCGACAGCGCCGAGCCCAGGCTCGCCCTCGTGCTCGGGGCCGGAGGGGCACGGGGCCTGAGCCACATCGCCGTACTGGAGGCGCTGGACGAACTCGGCGTGAGGCCCGGCCTCATCGTCGGCTGCTCGATCGGGGCGATCATCGGCGCGGCCTATGCGGCCGGCCTCTCGGGCAGCGAGCTGCGCGAGCATGTGTCACTGACATTCCGTGACCGGGCCAAGGTGATCGCGCGGCTGCTCGACGCCCGCGTCGGCAAATTCACCGATCTCATGCGCGGGCTCGGCAATCCCGTGCTGATCGACGGCGAGCGGCTGCTCGACCTGTTCTGGCCGCAAGCCGTGCCTGACCGCTTCGAGGAGCTCAGATTTCCCTTCGCCGCGATTGCGACCGACTACCATCTCCATGCCGAGGTCTCCCTGACGAGCGGGCCGCTGACGCCGGCCGTCGCTGCCTCGCTGGCCATTCCGGGCCTTGTGCGCCCGGTGGTGCTCGGCGGCCGCGTGCTGATCGATGGCGGAGCGATCAACCCCCTGCCCTATGACAGACTGCTGGCGCCGGGGCGCATCGTCATGGCGGTCGATACCAGCGCACCGGCAACGATCAGCGACACGCGCGTGCCCGAGCCGCTCGAAGCGATGGTCGGTGTCTCACAGATCCTGACGCGCACCATCGTTCAGCGCATGATCGAGCGCCACCCGCCCGATATCCTGATCCGGGCCGGCATCGACGGCTATGGCGGGCTCGACTTCTTCCGGGCGCAGGCCATCCTCGACGCCTCCGAGCCGCTGAAGGACGAGGTCAAGCGAAGGCTGTCTCAGGCACTCGAACAGCAGGGCTGAGCGCCTCCGGCTCATCGCAGCGAAACCCCGGCAGGGCCGAGATCAACGCGTCACGCCCCTCATCGGTCAGGATCACGGCACGACTGTCCTTCTTGCGCAGGACCCAGCCCGTCTCGAAGCAGCGGCATGCGAGCGCTGCGGCCAGGCTTCCCGCCAGATGCGGACGGCGTTCGCTCCAGTCGAGGCATGGGCGCAAGGACGCGCGCCGACTCCTGGCGGCCTGAGCGACGTCGACGCCAAGCGCCGCAAAGACGCCCTCTCCCGACGCCGTCAGGCCGTAACCGCCATCGGCAACCGTCAGGTGCCCACCCGCGACCAGTACATCATGAAGGCCGATGCCGAGACGCCCGGCGAAATGATCGTAGCAGGTGCGCGCCCGGCTGAGTTCCTCACCGACGCGGGACGGCAAGCGACGGCTGGAGGGCTGGCTTCCGGCGAGAACCATCAGCCCTTCGAGCGCCGTCGCGACCTCGGACCCGGCGAGCCGGTAATAGCGATGGCGCCCCTGGACGGCGACCGCGAGCAGGCCGCCCTGCATCAGGCGCGCGAGATGGCCGCTCGCCGTCTGCGGCGCGACGCCCGCGATATAGGCGAGCTCCTTGGCGGTCAGGGCGCGCCCGTCCATCAGGGCGTGCAGCATGTTGGCGCGGGCTGGATCGCCCATCAGATGGGCGATCTCGGCGAGATAGGGGCCATGCGTGCTCATGCAGCCATCTTGCTCCCTTGCTCAGCCGAGGCAACCTGGAACAGTACGGTCCCCACCGTAGCGTTCGGACGCGACAGTTCGCATCGGCACTGCCACAAACAGCCTCATGGAAAACGCAGAGCTTATCCTCTTCATCGCCGCCACCTTTCTTCTGGCTGGCTTCGTCAAGGGCGTCATCGGGCTCGGCCTCCCGACCATCGCAGTCGGCATCCTCGGTGTGGTGATGGCACCGGCCCAGGCCGCGGCGTTGCTCATCGTGCCCAATATCGTCACCAACAGCTGGCAGGTCGCAACCGGTCCGGGGCTGAAGGCGATCATGATCAGGCTCTGGCCGATGCTGGCCGGCATCTGCGCGGGAACATGGGCGGGCGCCGGGTTGCTGCAACAAAGCAAGGGCGGCTCGGCCACCTTCTGGCTCGGCTGTGCGCTGGTGCTCTATGCGCTGGTCGGGCTGAAAGCGGCGAAGCTGCGTGTCCCCTCCAACACTGAGGGTTGGCTCGGCCCCGTCATCGGCATCACGACGGGCATCGCCACCGCTGCGACCGGTGTCTTCGTACTTCCGGCCGTGCCCTATCTGCAGGCTCTCGGCCTGGACAAGGACGAGCTGGTGCAGGCGCTGGGCGTCTCCTTCATCATTTCGACTCTGGCCTTGTCGGTCGGCCTGATCGGAGCGGGCGCCCTGGATGTCGGCGTGGCGCAATCCTCGCTGCTGGCGCTGCTGCCTGCGCTTGCCGGCATGTCGGTCGGCCAGGCGATCCGCACGCGCATCTCCGCGGCCACCTTCAAGCTCAGCTTCTTCGCGGGGCTGCTGATGCTGGGATGCTATCTGGTGATCAGGACGCTCGCCTGAGCGTCCTGCCAGCACCTGAGGGGTATGGCTCCAGTTCGCTTGGCCGCGCCTGAGCTTGCCCCTCAGCTTGCAATGTCGAGCAGCGCTGAACGGCGCCGTTCGGCGTTCGCCAGATCCGCGATTGGCGACAGGAGGCATTTGTCGAACGGCTCCAGCGCCCGCCCTTCGCGGAAACGCGTCGGCCAGTCAGCATGGGTCAGCGCGCCACGCCCGAGTGACACGAAGTCCGCCTCGTCGCCCTCGATCATGGCCGCAGCGCGTTGCGGATCGTGCAGCGACCCATTCGCCAGAACCGGAAGCCGGGCATGCATCCGCGCCAAGGCCGCCAGACTTGGCCCGGCATCGCCGAAGGCCGGGCGCCACCCTTCGAATTCGGTCGTATGGATGTAGTCGAGGGGAAGCGTGCCCAATGCGCGAAACACCGCCTCGGCTTCGCGGACACCTCCGACCCATTTGTGGAGGAAGTCGTTCACCTTGGCCTGCGATATTCGCATGCCGACGACATGATCCGCTCCCACGGCAGAGCGAACGGCTTCAACGACCTCGACGATAAGCCGCAGGCGGCCGGCTGTACTCCCCCCATAGCCATCCTGGCGCAGGTTGATGCCCTCGGTCAGGAACTGGTCGAGGAGGTAGCCGTTGGCACCGTGGATCTCGACACCGTCGAAGCCGGCCTCCTTTGCGAGCGCGGCCGCGCTCGCAAAGCCCGCGACCGCTTCACCGAGATCCGCCTCCGACATCGCACGAGGAATGCGGTAGGGGCCATTGCCGCGATAGAACGCCATTTGCTCGCCCTTGGGACGCGGGGCGGACGGGCCGATGGTATGGTCCCGATAGATGTTGCCTTGCGCCAGGGCCCCGGCGTGCATCAGCTGCGCAACAATCCGCCCGCCTGCTTCATGAACAGTGCTGACGACCTGTCGCCACGCCTCGCCCTGTTCGGCATCAGCGAGGCCGGGCTGGTATTGGTAGCCCTGTGAGAATGCCTTGTCGGTGTAGATGCCCTCCGTCACGATCAGGCCAAAGCCGCCTTCCGCGAATGAACGGTAATAGGCCACCATGCCTTCGGTCGCGCGGCCATCGACGGTTGCGCTCACGCGCGTCATGGGCGCAACGACAAGCCGGTTGGATAGAGCGAGCTTGCCGATCCGGACGGGGGAGAAGAGTCTTCCCACCGCCGTCTGGCGAGGCGGGCCCGAAGCGGGGTTGCCGGTCATCTTACCGGCCCTCCCCTGGCACTGCCGCAATCGCCTCGATTTCGATCATCACCTTGGGATCGTAGAGGCCCTTGACCTCGGCGATCGTGTCGGCGGGATAGGGCGCGCTCCAGAACCTGCGGCGAAGCTCGACCACGTCCTTGAACTGGGCCTGCATGTCGGTGACGAAAATCGTCACCTTGACGACATCCTTCAGGCTGGCACCGCCCGCTTCGAGGGCGCGCCGCAAATTGGCGAAGGCCTGCTCGCCCTGAGCAAGGAGTCCGCCCTCCACGACCTTGCCCTCGTCATCATAGCCGGCCTGGCCCGATACGAAGAGAAGGTTGCCGACCTTGATCGCCTGCGACAACAGATACGGCTCGTAGGGATCGGGCCGCGTGACAACTTGCTGGAACATCTTTCATCTCATCTGTGAAGGGACAGGCCGCGTCGCGAGATGAATTCGCTTCATCCAATCGGTTGGGCCGTCCGGTGATGAGTGAATGTGTGCATTCACACCAAGGACAACAAACGCGAAATCGTCACTCGATAACTGAATCAAGCTCATCCATAATCAGTCGAGTTGTCAGCTCAATCCTTGGACCTCCGTGATGCGACGCCTGCCGCCCCTGTCCTCGCTGCGGACATTCGAAGCTGCGGCGCGTCATGGCAGCTTCAAGCAGGCCGCCGCCGAGCTCTTGGTCACGGCCACGGCGGTCAGCCACCAGATCCGGACGCTCGAGGAGCATCTCGATATGCGCCTGTTCGACCGCCAGACGCGGCGTGTCATTCTGACCGAGCAGGGCCGAGCGCTCTATCTCGTGCTGCGCGATGGCTTCGACGCCTTCGCCGCGGCGATCGAGCGCATTCGGTCAGAACGGAAACGGCCCGTCATCACGATCTCGGCGACCATAGCCTTCTCTGCGAAATGGCTGGTGCCGCGCGTCGCCCGCTTCCAGAAAGCTCATCCCGGCATCGATCTGCGGCTGCACGCCTCCGACGATGTTGTCGATCTGCATTCGGGCCAGGCCGACCTGGCGATCCGATATGGCCATGGCAGCTATCCCAATCTCGACGTGCACCAACTCATTGCAGATCGGTTCGCCCCGGTGGTCAATCCGGTGCTGGACGTGCGCCAAGCGGCCGACCTCGCACAGGTCCCGCTCATCCATTTCGAATGGCGCAGCGCAGATCCCGACCATCCGACCTGGCCGATCTGGTTCGAGCGGGCAGATATGCGGCTTGATGCGAGGCCGGCCTTGCGCTTCACCGATGAAAGCCAGGCGATCCAGGCTGCAGTCGCTGGCCAGGGAGCGGCGCTGCTCAGCCTGACGCTCGTGCGGGAGGAGCTCGATGCGGGCCGACTCATCCAGCCTTTCGGCCCAACGCTACAGGGACTTGTCTATTCCGTGGTGACCCTGCCGAGCCGTGCCGAAGAAGCGCTCGCACACGCGGTGCGCGACTGGCTGATCGCAGAAGCAGCGCGTTAGCTCAATCACCCGGCTTCTTCTTGCCTGTGAGCAGGGCATAGATCGCCATGGCATGACCATGGCCGAGATCGAAATCCGACTTCAGCCAGTCCACGACCTGCCCTGCCTTGACGCCTGGCCTGAGTTTGCCCGCTTCCGAGAAGCCCTTCGCGTCGGCAAGTGCCTGCAGGTCCTCAGGCCCCTTGCCGGTCTTCTGCTTGATCGTGTCGAGATAGGCCTGAAAGGACATTGCGCCTCGCGATGTTCGTTTGTCCGGAGCGGAACCGTAGCGGCGCTGGATGCATTCGCAATCCCCGCCGAGGAGCATCGCGCCCCTAAGACGTCACGGTGGTAGCGACCGCCGGGCGCCATTGGCCTCTCCAGGGCGGGACGGGCGCATAATCCGGCCCCTAACGTCGCGATTTGAAGAACCCGCGCAACAGATCTGCCGCCTCGCTTTCGCCGATTCCGCCATAGACATCCGGCGCATGATGACAGGTCGGGCTGGCATAGAGCCTGACACCGTTCTCGACAGCGCCTCCCTTGGGATCGGAGGCGCCGAAATAGAGCCGCCTGATCCGGGCGAAGGAGATCGCGGCAGCGCACATCGGGCAGGGTTCAAGCGTAACGTAGAGATCGCAGCCGATCAGCCGTTCGCTGCCGATTTCTTCGCAGGCGCGCCGCAAGGCCAGCATCTCGGCATGTGCGGTCGGATCCCTCAGTTCGAGCGTGCGGTTGCCGGCACTGGCCAGGATGGTTCCGTCCCTGACGACCACGGCGCCAACCGGCACCTCGCCCCGGGCGCCTGCCGCCCGGGCCTCCGCAAAGGCGAGGTCCATCCCCTCCAGCTCGGCACGCTTCGATTGCAGCATGAAACCTCTGCTTTGGCGCTCGCGAGGCATGATACGCTCTGCTACAAGCGCCGGCTGTGCAGGAGCGATGATGAGCGACGACAACAACCAGAAAAGCCGTGGTCCACGCAAGGGCGGTGGAGCTGGCGGCAAAGGCGGCGGGTTTGGCGGAGGCGACGGCAAAGGCCGTGGCCCGTCACGCGGTCGCCCACCTTCGGGCGGAGATCGCCCGCCATTCCGTGGCCGTTCGGGCGATGACAGGCCCCGCCGCGATGCCGGGAACGAGGGCGAACGCCCCGCCCGTCGCTTTGACAAGCCAGCCGGCCAGCGCGACGGCGCACCGCGTGCGCCGCGCGAGGGCGGCGAGAGGCCGTTCCGCAGCAGGACGGAGGGCGAACGCGCTCCGTTTCGTGCTCGCTCGGGAGATGATCGCCCTTCGCACAGGACATCCGAAGGCGGCGAACGCCCTGCCCGGCGCTTCGACAAGCCTGCCGGCCGACGCGACGACGCCCCGCGCCCGCCGCGCGAGGGCGGCGAGAGGCCGTTCCGTTCCAGGACCGAGGGCGAACGCGCCCCGTTTCGTGCTCGCTCGGGAGATGATCGCCCCTCACACAGGACATCCGAAGGCGGCGAACGCCCCACCCGTCGCTTCGACAAGCCGGCCGGCCGGCGCGACGACGCCCCACGTCCGCCGCGCGAGGGTGGCGAAAGGCCGTTCCGGGCTCGCTCCGAGGGCGAGCGCAGCACGAGCCGTCCACCCCGCGAAGGGGCAGCCCCCCGCAGGAGCTTCGGCGACCGGGATGCTGGCGCACCGCGCTTCGACAGGCCTCGCGCCGAACGGCACGACCGTCCCCGCGGCGAAGACCGGGCCCATCGCCCGCGTCGCGAGGATACCGAGCCCCAGGCACCGGGCGCAGTCCTCCTGCCCTCGATCGAGCCGGAGCGCATCGCCAAGGTGATGGCGCGCGCCGGCGTCGCCTCGCGCCGCGATTGCGAGGCGATGATCGCCGAAGGCCGCGTCAGCGTGAACGGCAAGGTGATTGAGAGCCCGGCACTCGATGTCGGGCCGACCGACGTGATCCTCGTCGATGGCGAGCCCTTGCCGGCGCGCGAGCGCACGCGGCTCTGGCTCTATCACAAGCCGCGCGGGCTGGTGACGACGAACCATGATCCCGAAGGCCGCCCGACCGTATTCGAGGCGCTGCCCGAGGACCTGCCGCGCGTTCTCTCGATCGGCCGCCTCGACATCAACACCGAGGGGTTGTTGCTGCTGACCAATGACGGCGGCCTTGCCCGCGTGCTCGAGCTGCCGGAAACCGGCTGGCTCCGGCGCTATCGCGTGCGCGCCTTCGGCAGCATCACGCAGGACAAGCTCGACACGCTGCGCGACGGCGTCACCATCGACGGCATCAGCTACGGGCCCGTCCTGGCGCGCTTCGAACGCGAGCAGGGCTCGAACACCTGGCTCGTGGTCGACCTGCGCGAGGGCAAGAACCGCGAGGTCAAGACCGTCCTCGAGCATCTCGGCCTTGCCGTGAACCGGCTGATCCGGGTCTCCTTCGGGCCGTTCCAGCTCGGCGATCTGCCGGAGGGTGAGATCGACGAGATCCGCTCCCGCGTGATCAAGGACCAGCTCGGCGAAGAGCTGATGGCCAAGGCCGGCGTCGATTTCGAGGCGCCGCGCCGCGATGAGCTGCCGGCGGCGCCCCGGCGCGCGCCTGCGGGCGAGGATCGCCCGCGCCGCCGCGAGGGTGGCGAGGAGCGTGGCGGGCGCGGCAGTGGACGTCCGGTTTCGCAGGACACCCGCAGCGAGAAGCCGTGGAAGCGCACGGTCTGGCGCGATGAGGAGGCTGAGCCACAACGTGAGCGCCGCTCGGCCCCAAGGCGTGGTGCCGATCCGAAGGAGGAGCGCCAGGCCCGCGAGGCGACCGGCCAGATCGAGCGCAGGCGCGACAAGGCAATCGCCGATCCGAAGGGACGGCGCGTGCTGGTCGAGCGTGTCAGCGCGCCGGCACGAGAGGAAGCGCCCGCCCGCGCCCCCCGTGCCGAGCGTTCTGGGCCGGGGGCCCGTGGAGCGCGCTCGCAGGAGCGCAGCGCTTCGCCTCGCGGCCTTGGCGACCGGCCTCAACGCCGTCCACGCGAAGAGGGTGCCGGCGGACACGATCGCAGCGACGAGCGTCCATGGCAGGAGCGCGCGCCACGCGGCGAGCGCCCCGAGCGCGCCCCCCGTGAAGGGCGCGAGCGCCCCACCCGTCCCTTTGCCGAGCGTCAGGGCGATGATCGTCCGCGGGGCCGCAGCTTCGGCGACAGGCCAGGCGGCGGCAGGCCGTCCGGCGACCGTCCGCACGGCCGCGGCGCCGGTGGCAAGCCCGGCGGCGGACGCCCCTTTGGCGGTAAGCCCGGCGGCAAGGGACCTCGTCCCGGTGGCGGCGGCCGCGGCAAGCGTGACTGAGAGTAGCGCCTGATGAGAATCGTCGGCGGCCGCTTCGGCGGCCGGCCCCTCGCCGGCCCCAAGCCGGGTATCGGCACGATCCGCCCGACCTCCGATCGGTTGCGCGAATCGCTCTTCAACGTCCTCGCCCATGCCTATGACGATGTGGTCGAGGGCGCGCGCGTGCTCGATCTCTTCGCCGGGACCGGCGCGATGGCGTTCGAAGCGCTCTCGCGCGGTGCGGGCTTTGCGTTGCTGGTCGATGACGGCACCGAGGCACGCGGCCTCATCCGCGAGAACCAGATGGCGCTCGGGCTCGCCGGCCTGTGCCGCATCTTCCGCCGCGACGCGACCAAACTCGGGCCGATCGGGCCGATGGCGCCTTTCCAGCTCGTCTTTTGCGATCCACCCTATCGCAAGAGCCTGGGCGAGAAGGCGCTCATCTCGGCACGCGAGGGCGGCTGGCTGGCGGCTGGTGCGCTGATCGTGCTCGAGGAAGCGGCGGGGGTCGAGATCGCATTGCCCGACGACTTCGAGGCGCTGGAGCGACGCGACTATGGCGAGACCCAGGTCGCGATCCTGCGAGCGCGCTGAGCGCGCCTCACCGGCGCCCGAACAGCTTCTCGATATCGTTCAGCTTGAGCTCGACATAGGTCGGGCGGCCGTGGTTGCATTGGCCGGAATTGGGCGTGACTTCCATCTCACGCAGGAGCGCGTCCATCTCCTCGGGCCGCAGCCGACGGCCAGCGCGCACCGAGTTGTGGCAGGCCATCGTCGCCAGCACATGGTCGAGGCGCCGTTCGAGCGAGCCTGAATCGCCATGCTCGGCGAGCGTATCGGCGACGTCGCGAACCAGCTTCTGCAGATTGCCGCCGGCCAGCGCGCTCGGCGCTTCGCGCACCAGCACGGCACCGGCCCCAAAGGATTCGATGGTCAGGCCGAGCGAGGCCAGGTCACTGGCGACAGCAATCAGGCGATCGGCGTCGACCGGATCGAGCTCGACCACTTCCGGCAGCAGCAGGGCCTGGCGGGCAATACCTGTCCTCGCCCTCTCGGCCTTCAGCCGTTCATAGACCAGCCGTTCATGCGCCGCATGCTGGTCGACGATGACCATGCCGTCACGTGTCTGGGCGAGGATATAGGTCTCGTGGACCTGTGCCCGCGCAGCGCCGAGCGGGCGGTCGAGGGCATCCTGCGTCGGCTCGACGACATGAGCTCGTGCATCGGCCGATGGCGTCGCGAAACCGGTGAAATCGGGCTGCCGCGCCTCGCCGAAACCGGCCGATGGCGGCGCCCAGGCCGGTGCGGACGGCAGCATCGGACGCTGCAGCGACGGCTGCCCGGCTCCAGAGAAGACCGCGCGGAAGGCTTCCAGCGTCCGGGCGCCGCCTGTCGTCGTAGCGCGGTGCCCGGCTTCGGCCAAGGCGGCCTTCAGGCCGGAGACCACGAGGCCGCGAACCAGGGCCGGGTCGCGGAAGCGGACTTCGCTCTTGGCGGGATGGACGTTGACGTCGACGAAGCGCGGATCGCAGATCACATCGAGGAACAGCATCGGATGCCTGTCTGAGGGCACGACGTCGGCATAGGCGCCGCGCACCGCCGAGAGCAGCAGCTTGTCCCGCACCGGCCGGCCATTGACCGCCAGATGCACGCCGGCCGAGGTCCCGCGATGGAAGGTCGGCAGTCCGGCGAAACCGGTGACCCGAATGCCTTCGCGCGCCACGTCGAGCCGCAGCGCATTCTCGGGAAAATCACGGCCAAGCGCACGCGACAGCCGGCGCAGAAGCCCTTCCTCGCCGATCGCCTCGGCCGGCCAGTCGAAGCCGGTGACATGGTCCCCTTCTAGGGAGAAGCGGATGGTCGGATGGGCGATGGCGTGTCGCCGCAGCATCTCAGAGACGGCCTGCGCCTCGGCCCGATCGCTCTTCAGGAACTTGAGGCGGGCCGGGGTGAAGATGAAGAGGTCGCTGACCTCGATGCGCGTGCCGGGTGCAGCAGCAGCCGGACGTACCACGCCCTTCTCACCAGCCTCGACGACGAGGCCGTGGCCCTGCGACGCTTCGCGCCGGCGCGTGGTGATCGCAAGCCGCGCCACCGAGCCGATCGACGGCAGCGCCTCGCCGCGGAAGCCGAGAGACTGGATCGCGAAGAGATCGCCATCCGGCAGCTTCGAAGTGGCATGGCGCTCGACCGACAACGCCAGATCCTCGGGCGACATGCCGGAGCCGTCATCGACGACGCGAATCAGCTCGCGACCGCCGGCCGCAATGGTCACGGCAATCGCGCGCGCGCCGGCATCGATGGCGTTCTCGACCAGCTCCTTCACGGCGGCAGCCGGCCGTTCGATCACCTCGCCGGCGGCGATGCGATCGACCAGGATGGGATCGAGGCGGCGAACGGTCATGCTGGGCCCGGCAATAAGGGAGCGAGCGCGGAGACCCGAATCGTCAGCCGCGCCCTTCGGCAAGATAGCGCTTGGCGAGGAGTTTTGCCTCTTCGACTGCCGGCTGATCGAACGGATCGACGCCCATGGCGTAGCCCGTCAGGATTGTTTCCAGCATGAAGTGCATCAGGATCTCGCCATGCACCGTCTCGTCGACATGATCGACATGGAGGCGGCGCACCGCGCGGCCGTTCTTGGCGAAGGTGTCGACCATGGCGACGCCCTGCGCCGCGACGAGGTCACCGATCGTCTTGCCGGCGAAACCGTCCTCGCCGATTTTCTTCGCCAGAGCGGCGTCGATCCCCGGGCCCTTGCCCTTGGTGCTGACGGTCAGAACGGTGAAGAACTTGTCCTTCGGCCCGGCGAGATAGAGCTGCTGCTGCGAATGCTGGTCGACCGGCCCGAGCGCCGCGACCGGCTGGGTGCCCTGCCCGTCCTTGCCGAGGCTCTCGGCCCAGAGCTGGACCCACCAGCGCGTCAACAGGGCGAGCTTGTCGGCATAGGGCATCAGCACCGCGATGCCCTTGCCCGAGCGCATGGCGGCGAGGTGCAGGGCCGCACCGAGGGCCGCTGGAACCTCGCGGACGCCCTTGCCCGCCAGCAGGGGAGCAAGCGCCTTGGCCGCACCTTTGCGCAGGGCTTCGATATCGAGGCCGAGGATTGCGGCCGGCAGCAGACCGCAATTGGTCAGGACCGAATAACGCCCCCCCACACCGGTATGATGCTCGAGGAAGGGCGTACCGAACGGCTCCAGCAGGGCGCGCAGCGGGTGCAGCTTGCCGGGCTTGGCCGGCTCGGAGAGCCCCTGGAAATGCCCGCCGATCTCGCCATCGGGGATACCGGCGGCGCGCAGCGCGGTGATCGCCGCGATGCTCTGCAGCAGGGTTTCTCCAGTGCCGCCCGATTTGGAGATGGCCACGAACCTGGTCGACTTGAGCGGCAGTTTCGTCAGCAGGGAGGCGAATGTCTCAGGATCGAGATTGTCGATGAAGTGCACACGCGGCGCGGGCGCAAAACTCGACAGGCCGGCAATGCCGTAGCCGGCGAGTTGCGCCAGCGTCTGGCCACCGAGGCTGGAGCCGCCCGTACCGAAGATCAGGATATCGGTCGCGCCTTCACGCAGGCGCTTCGCGGCGGCATGGACCGGCGCCAGATCGGCCGTATCGGCCGGCAATCCCAGCAGCGGCAGCGACTTCGCGTCCGCCTCGCCCTTCAGCCGCGCCAGCGCGGGCACGAGAGCGGCCAGTGCCTTGTCGAAGGCAGCGTCGGAGATGCCGCCGGCGCCGACACCGGATTCGAGCGCGAGGTCGAAGCTTTGCTGCAGCATGGCCTGGTATCCATATTGGGTTGATGGAAAAGCGAATGGCGGCACTGCGCCGTCAGACGAGGCCGACCGGCCGACCAACGGCCTGCACGAGCAAGCGCGGGTCGCCGAAGAGCCGTTGCGCAACGCGCTTGACGTCGGCGAGCGTCACGGCGGCGAAGAGCTGGTTACGCTCGGCGAGGAATTCCGGGCCGAAGCCGTTTACCGCCAGGCCCAGCAGCTCGGCAGCGATCTTCGGCGAAGTATCGAAGCGCAGGGGGTAGGAGCCGATGATGTAGCGCTTGGCCTCTTCGACCTCGTGCTCGGTCGGCCCCTCGGAGGCAAGCTTCATCATCTCCTCGCGAATGACGGCAAGCGACTCGGCCGCGCGATCGTTGCGCGTCGCAGTGCCGCCGATCAGCATAGCGCTCTCGCGCAGCGGCAGCAGGCTCGACGACACGCCATAGGCGAGGCCGCGCTTCTCGCGCACTTCAAGGAACAGGCGCGAGGTGAAGGCGGAGCCACCGAGGATATGGTTCAACACGCTGGCGGTGATGAAATCCGGATCGCGACGCATCAGGCCCGGGCCGACGAAGCGCAGCACGGTCTGCGGCACATCGAGATCGATGACATGCGTCTCGCCAAGCCCCTGCACGGGAACGGGTTCGGTCGGGACCGGCCGAGCGGTGCCGGTCGGGAGCGCGGCAAAGAGCTGATCGAGCCGCTGCGCCAATTCCTCCGCAGTGATGTCACCGACCACGACGATCTTGAGACCGGCACGGGTCAGCAATTCGCGCGAGAGCACCTTCAATCCGTCAGGCTGCGTGCGCGAGACGCTGTCGATATCGCCCTTCTCCGGATGGCCATAGGCGTGGCCCGGATAGGCCGCCGCGTAGAGGGCGTTGCGGCAGAGTGTTTCAGGATTTTGCGCCTGACGCTGCAGACCAGCGACGACCTGCGACTTCACACGCTCCACGGCATCAGCGTCGAAGCGCGGCGCGTTCAGCGCCAGGGTCAGCAGCGAGAACGCCTCGTCGCGATGGCGCGACAGGGTCTGCAAATGGCCGTGGAAATCGTCGCGACGGGCATCGAAGCCGAGGCTGATGGCGTGGTCGGCAAGCCGGCCGTGGAAAGCCTCGGCGTCGAGATCGCCAGCCCCCTCATCGAGCAGACCCGAGACGAGATAGGCGCTGCCGGCGGCATTCTCGGGGTCGCGTGTCGCACCACCGTCGAAGGCGAAATCGATCGCGATCAGCGGCAGGCTGTGCTCCTCGACCAGCCAGGCTTCGATACCGGAGGTCGAGCGGACCTGCTGGACCGCCACCGAGGGACCGGCAAGCGTGGAACCCGGGGCGGGGATGGGCGCGTTCATGTCGCTTCCTGACGGTGGGACGGTATCACCCCACCCACATGAGAAAGGGGGCGCGGGCTCAAGCTGCCGGCAAGAGCAGCCCGGTGACCGAACGGTCGGGCCGCAGATAGCGGCGCGCGGCCTCGATGACGGCTTCGCGTGTCACGGCTTCGATCCGTTCCGGCCAGGCCAGGACGTCCTCGACGGTTTCGCCGACGGCCAGCGAGGCGCCGAAGATACGAGCGAGCGAAGATTGGCTGTCCCGGGCGAAGATGGTCTCCGCCACCAGCCGCGTGCGAGCGCGGCTCAACTCGATCTCGCTCGGCCCATCGGCAAGGAAGGTCGTGAGCGCCGCATCCAGGCCAGCTTCCAGGGCAGCCATGTCGATGCCCGGGCGTGGGCTGGTCGACATCTGAAAGGCAGCGCGATCGACCATCGAGCCCATGAAATAGGCACTGGCACCGGCTGCGAGTTCCTGCTCGACGCAAAGTTGGCGATAGAGCCGCGACGTGGTGCCGCCGCCCAGGATATCGGCCACCAGTTCGAGCGCGAATGCCTCGCTCCGATCGCCGCTGAGATAGGTCGGCGTGAGCCAGCCCCGCCGCAGGGACGGCTGGCGCACACGCGGATCGCTGAGCGAGACCCGGCGGGCCGCGCGCGGGGCGGGCTCGGCTGGGCGCTGGCGCACCGGTGCCTGTCCACGCGCCGCGATCTGGCCATAGGTGGCCTCGGCAAGAGTGCGCACCTCGTCGAGATCGGTGTCGCCGGCGACGACCAGGATCGCGTTCTCCGGCGTGTAGAAGCGCTGATAGTAGGTGAAGGCGTCGTCGCGCGTCAGGCCCTCGATCTCGTGCTCCCAGCCGATGATCGGCGTGCCATAGGGATGATGCACGAAGAGCGCCGAGGAGAATTCCTCACCCAGCTGTGCCGCCGGGTCGGCGTCGACGCGCATGCGCCGCTCCTCGAGAACGACATCCCGCTCGGGCGCGACGACGCTTTCGTCGAAGGCGAGCCCGGTCATCCGGTCCGCCTCGTAGTCCATCATGGCGCGCAGATGCTCCTTCGGCACGCGCTGGAAATACGCGGTGTAATCGAAGGAGGTGAAGGCGTTCTCCTGGCCGCCATAGCCCGCGACGATCTTGGAGAACTCGCCGGCCGGCCAGCGCGCCGTGCCCTTGAACATCAGGTGCTCGAGGAAATGCGCGATGCCGGACTTGCCGGCCGGATCATCGGCCGAGCCATTGCGGTACCAGACCATATGGGTGACGACCGGCGCACGCCGGTCCGGCACGACCACGACGTCAAGCCCGTTGGCGAGCCTGAAGGCTTCGACTGGAACCGACAAGCGTGCAGTCGGAGTATGAACCGTCATTGCAGGGTGGCACCTTCGCGGCAGGAGTGACCTTCGATATAGGCGCAATTACGCGCCGCGCCAGCGCGCGGCGCTCGCCATCACGGTTTCGCAGCGAAGGGTCAGGGCGTGGTCGGCGTCGGCAGACCCTGCACGAATTCCTTCTGGCCCGTGCTGTTGGTGTCTTCACGCGGCCCCGATCGGCCGGGCCCAAGTGGCGCCGTACCAGCCGGCTTACGGTAGCCCGTCGGCGGATCGGTCAGCAAACGCCGCTGCGGCTCCTGGCCGTGCACCAGGTTCGAGGTGTCGGTGGCGGCCTGGCGCGCCGCCAATTCACGGCCGGCGCGGATCGGGCCGATATTCTCCTCGAAGGTCTTGCTCTGGGTCTCCGGCGGTGTCTGAGACTGTCCGCCACCGGTCACGCGGCCACGACGCAGTTCCTGCTGGCTGAGCAGCGGGGTCTGGTTCAGCTTGTATTTCTCGCGCTCGGTCGCCGGAATCAGCGCGTCCTTGGCCTCTGCGCGGCGGGCTGCAACATCAGGATCATTCGGCCATGCGGCCGTACGCTGCGAAGCCGGATCCTGCGGGCGCGGCAAGGCGGAAGACGGCGGCACGACCAGCGGCGGGCGCTGACGATACTCGATATCGGGCCCCTCCCCCGGCATCAGACCAAAGGTCCGCATTGCGTTCTGGAAAAACATGCCTTCCTGAGCCGAGGCGGGAAGCGCGACCGCGATCATGCTCCCAGCGAGCAGGATGCGGATTGCGCGAGCGCGATGGGCCATCTCAAAACCTCCGTGAAGGAACCTGCGTTCCTGTCCGTGTTTCGCCGTGTTGCACCAAGGGAAGGGCAAAAGCATGGCGACGCGCCTCAAGCCCGTGCAGACTTTGAGGCGTCAGGGCGGAAGGACTCATACAGGAGACCGAGCACACCGACAACGATAGCCGCATCGGCAATGTTGAAGATGTACCAACTGAAGCTGCCATAATGCAGGTGAACGAAGTCGACGACGGCGCCGTACACAGCCCGATCGACGCCGTTACCAAGCGCGCCGCCGACGATGAGCGCCAGACTTGCGACCGTCAGCCGGTCCGTTGCCCGCCACATCCAGCGGCTAAGCCAGATGGCGGCGACGACGGACAGCAGCACCAGCAGCCAGGGCCCGAGATTCCCCTCCTGCTGGAACAGCCCGTAGGAAATGCCGCGGTTCCAGGCCAGCACGATGGTCATGAAGGGCGTCAGCTCATAGGGACCGGTTTCACCGAGATGCAAGCCGAAGACCAGCCAGAGCTTCAACGCCTGGTCCAGCACGAAGACCAGCGCGACGATCCCAATCCCGAAGCGGCGCAGCGAGGTCATCGCCCGGCCGCCTTGCCGAGCTCCCGCAAGGCCCTGGCGTCACGCGGGGTGACGTCGGGATGGTCGCGCTCGGCGGTCGCCGGATCGAAATACTTCCAGGACCGGGCGCATTTCACGCCGCTGGCGCGGACCGGGACGACAGCAACGCCGGGCACTTCCGGAAGCCGGAAGCCATCCTCCGGCCCTTCGCCCGCGACAACCTTGACACCCGACGTGATGCAGATCTCGGCGAGATCGACTCCCGACAGCGCCGCCAGCAGATCGGGATCGGCGATATGAACCTCCGGCGCAGCCTCGAGCGAAGAGCCGATGCGCTTGGCCGCACGTTCCAGTTCGAGTGCCCCGGTGACGACACGCCGAACGCGGCGGATCTTGCTCCAACGCTCGGCCAGCTCCGGATCGAGCCAGCTCTGCGGAGCCTCGGCAAAGGCTTCGAGATGCACGGAACCGCCCAGAGCCTTTTGCTCCGGATAGCGCTCGAGCCAGGCTTCCTCGGTGGTGAAGACCAGGATCGGCGCCAGCCAGGTTGCGAGGCAGCGCAGGAGATGGTCGACCACTGTCAGCGCGCTCTTGCGGACATGGCTCGAGAGCGGGTCGCAATAGAGCGCGTCCTTGCGGACGTCGAAATAGAAGGCCGACAGCTCCGTGTTCATGAACTGCGAGAGCAGCGTCACGACCCGCTTGTAATCATAGGTCCGATAGGCCTCCTCGACCTGCGGCCCAAGCTCCGCAAGGCGGTGCAGCATCAAGCGCTCGAGCTCGGGCATCGACGCCGGCGAAGCGACGCGGATGTCCTCGCTGAAATGCGCGAGCGTACCGAGCATCCAGCGCATGGTGTTGCGCAGCTTGCGGTAGGTCTCGACGAAGGTCTTGAGGATTTCCTTGCCGATGCGCAGATCGTCGGAATAGTCCGCCGCCGCGACCCAGAGGCGCAGGATATCGGCGCCGGATTCCTTGATGACGTCCTGCGGCGCCGTGACGTTGCCCTTCGACTTCGACATCTTCTCGCCCTTCTCGTCGAGACAGAAGCCGTGGGTCAGCACGATGTCATAGGGCGCCCGGCCGCGCGTGCCGCAGCTTTCGAGCAGGCTCGAATGGAACCAGCCGCGGTGCTGATCAGACCCTTCCAGATACATCACCCGGTCATTGCCGCCCTCGCCGCGCCGGCGGGCACGCAGATCCGGCCGCTTCTCCAGTGTGAAGGCGTGGGTCGAGCCTGAATCGAACCAGACATCGAGCACGTCGGTGACGCGCTCATACATCTTGGGATCGTAGCCGAAGGGCTTCAGGAAGCGCGCGCCGTCGACATCGGTGAACCAGGCGTCGGCCCCCTCGATCTCGAAGGCATCGGCGATCGCAGCGTTGACCCTTGGATCGACGAGGATCGTGCTGCTGTCCTTCTCGACGAAGACGGTGATCGGCACGCCCCAGGCGCGCTGGCGCGAGACAACCCAGTCAGGACGGTTGGCGATCATGCCGGTGATGCGGTTCTCGCCGGCCGCGGGAACCCATTCGGTTTCCTTGATCGCCCTGAGCGCGCGGGTGCGCAGCGTATCGACGTTGCCGCCGGGCGTGGACGGCACATCGGGGCCGCCCGACGCGTCGCCGAGCGGCTTGTCCATGGCGATGAACCATTGCGGCGTGTTGCGGAAGATGACCGGCTTTTTCGAGCGCCAGCTATGCGGATACTGATGCTTCAACCGCCCGCGCGCGATGATGTTGCCGCTTGCCGCCAGCGCCTTGATCACAGCGTCGTTGGCGTCGCCCTTCTCGCCCTTGTCGGTGATGACCTGCCGGCCCTCGAAGCCCGGCGCGTCCTTGGTAAAGCGACCGTCGGCATCCACAGTGTAGGGGATAAGCGTATCGATTCCGCGCTCAGTGAGCTTGCGGCCACTCGCCATCCAGATATCGAAATCCTCGCGACCATGGCCGGGAGCGGTGTGGACGAAGCCCGTACCGGCATCGTCGGTGACATGGTCGCCGTCGAGCAACGGCACATCGAAGTCGTAGCCATGGCCGCGCAGCGGATGGGCGGCGGTCAGGCCATTCAGCTCGGAGGCATCGACATCGCGAACCAGTTCGAAGGCGTCGACCTTCGCCGCCTTGAACACGCTCTCGGCCAGGGCCTTCGCCAGCACATAGGTCGCGCCGACCTTCGCCCAGTTGCCCTCGGCCGCCGCGGTCACCCGATAGAGCCCATAGGCGATCTTGTGGTGGAAGGAGATCGCCCTGTTGCCGGGGATCGTCCAGGGTGTCGTCGTCCAGATCACGACCGAGGCGCCGGCCAGAGCCTCGGCCCCGGACACGACGGGAAAGGCCACGAACACCGTATCGCTCGTGTGCTCCTCGTACTCGACCTCCGCCTCGGCCAGCGCGGTCTTCTCGACCACGGACCACATCACCGGCTTGGAGCCGCGATAGAGTTGGCCCGTTTCCGCGAATTTCATGATCTCGCGGGCGATCTGCGCCTCGGCGGGAAACGCCATGGTCAGGTAGGGATCGGCCCAGTCGCCCTCGACACCCAGGCGCTTGAACTCCTCGCGCTGAACATTGACCCAGTGCTCGGCAAAGGCACGGCATTCCTTGCGGAATTCAACGACCGGCACATCGTCCTTGTTCAGGCCCTTGGCCCGATATTGCTCCTCGATCTTCCACTCGATCGGCAGGCCATGGCAATCCCAGCCCGGCACATAGTTGGCGTCATGGCCGAGCATCTGCTGCGAGCGGACGACAAGGTCCTTCAGCACCTTGTTGAGCGCATGACCGATATGGAGATGGCCGTTCGCATAGGGCGGGCCATCATGCAGGATGAAACGGTCGCGGCCCTTCGCGCTCTCACGCAGCTTGCGATAGAGCTCGATCGTCTGCCAGCGGGCGAGCAGTTCCGGCTCGCGTTGCGGCAAGCCGGCGCGCATCGGAAATTCGGTTTGGGGCAGGAACAGCGTCTGCGAATAATCAACGCTTTTCGACGGGGCGGAATTGGACTGTTCGTTCATGATCCGGCTCGGGCAGCTGGACTGGCGGGCCATGCATGGCTGGCGCGTCACCGGTCCTTAAGGACAAGGGAAAGCGGCGGTCATCCCGGCTTGCGCGGACTCCTGCGATCAGCGCAGGGCAGCGTCAGCCGGGCCCGTAATTCGCCGGAGCAACTCTATGATCTGGGCGCAATGAGCGAGCATGAACGGCTTCTAACAGGGGCAGGTTAAGGAAGGAAGGGCGGTGTTTGCGCCAGAATGGCGCGGGCCCGGGCGCTGTCCTTGTCCATTTGCACGATCAGGGCTTCGAGCGAGTCGAATTTTTCCTCGCCCCGCAGCCAGGCGATCAGTGCGACATCCACGACCTTGCCATAGAGATCGCCTGCGAAATCGAAGAGGAAGGTCTCAAGCCGCGGCGCACCGTCATCGAAGGTCGGGCGACGGCCGAAACTCGCCACGCCGTCGCGCCAGACGCCGTCGACCTTCATCCTGACGGCATAGATGCCGAATTTCAGGCGGCAGTCATGGGCGAGATGCATGTTGGCGGTGGGGTAACCGAGATCGCGCCCACGCTTGTCGCCATGGGCGATCTCGCCGCGCACGAACCAGGGCCGCCCCAGGAACTCTGCTGCGCGGCCGACATCTCCGGCTTCCAGCGCGGTGCGGATCAGGGTCGAGGAGACCGGCTCCCCCGCCCAGGAATAGGGCGGAACCACCGTCACCGGGACACCGCGTGCGCCCGCCCTCGCCTGCAGCATCTCGGGCGAGCCGGCGCGGCCCTTGCCGAAGTGGAAGTCGTAGCCGCAGACGAGCCCGCCGACGCCCAGCCGCTCGAGCAGCAGGTCGTCGACGAAACTCTCGGCGCTCACGGCCGCAATGGCGCGATCGAAGGGCAGCACGAAGCTTCGCTTCAGCCCGGCCTGGGCCAGCAGCTCCCCCTTGACGTCAGGTGGCGTCAGGCGAAAGACCGGGCGCTCGGGGCTGAAGACCGATCGCGGGTGCGGCTCGAAGGTGAAGGCGGCGGCCTCGCAGCCCTGCTTGGCCGCCATGGCGACCGCGACATGCGCGAGTTCGGCATGGCCGCGATGGACACCGTCGAAATTGCCCAGCGCCAGCACCGCCCCGCGCAAGCTGTCCGGAACCGGGCTGTCGCCATCGAGGACGAAAACATGAGGCCGGCCGGAAGACGGCGCGGCGGCAGGACGGGTCATGGCACGAAGGGTTCCGCCTCGGCGGGGCATGCCCGCGCGCGGCAGTCAATGGCGGTTCAGGCCAGCAGCGTCAAGGACGCCGGATGCAAGCGCCCGGGTTCAGGCCTTTGGCTTTGCCGGCGGCAAGGCGACCCAGGCCTCTCCCTCGAGCACGGCCTTGCCGTCGACGACACAGTCACAGAACAGGCGCGCGCGCCGACGCTCGGCAACGAGTTCGACCACTTCGACCCGCGCCGTGACGACATCGCCGATCTTGACCGGCGCAAGGAAGGTGAGCGTTTGCGACAGGTAGACGGCGCCCGGCCCTGGCAATTTCGTGCCGAGCAGCGCGGATACGAGGCTCGCAGTCAGCATTCCGTGTGCGATGCGCTGGCCGAACTTCGTGCCCGCCGCATAACGCTCGCAAAGATGGATCGGATTGGCGTCCCCTGAGAGATCGGCGAAGAGCGAGACATCCCGCTCCATCACCGTGCGCATCAGACTTTCGCTTTGACCGATCGCGAGGTCTTCGAAAGCATGAACCTGATAGGAGACTGCGTTCATTGGTCCGGCTGCCGATGCAATTTTGATGCGCCGCCCTTGTTGCGGCGCAACATAGAATGACACAGCCCCGCCGCCTCGGCCATGCGACTTTGGTGCCGCGGCCGGAGAGATGCTTCCCTTGCGTCAGTTTTCATTCAAATTAACCGCTTCGAAACGCCGGTGCCCTATCACTCCCGGCATGGTCGCCACTCACTGAAGGCGGTCCGCGCGCGGGTATTGCCCCGCGCTGCCGTCGTTACGCTTGGAGCACCAGAATGGCTCTCGATCCGTCCATGCCCATCCTCGTGGTCGACGACTACCAGACGATGGTCCGGATCATTCGGAACCTGCTCAAGCAGCTCGGATTCGAGAATGTCGACGATGCGTCGGACGGCTCGACCGCCATCGCCAAGATGCGCGACAAGAAATACGGCCTCGTCATCTCCGACTGGAACATGGAGCCGATGACCGGCTTCGAGCTGCTCCAGCGCGTGCGCGAGGAAGATGCCCTCGCGACGACGCCGTTCATCATGGTCACGGCCGAATCGAAGACCGAGAACGTCATCGCCGCCAAGAAGGCCGGCGTGAACAACTATATCGTCAAGCCGTTCAACGCCCAGACCCTGAAGGTCAAGATGGAAGCGGTCTGCCACGCCTGAGCGTGGCGGGACCTCACCAGACGAGTTGCGGAATCGCGTAATCCGGGCGCTGATGCTGCACTGCGAACCAGCCGTGGCGCTCTTCCCACGATTTCTCGACAAGATCCTGGGCGTGGATGCCCGCCAGCACCATGACGCTCGCCGCGCCGAAGGCGTTCGCGCCGGCGATGTCGGTCCGAATCGCATCACCGATTGCGCAAATCCGGTCCGGCGGAACGGGCTTGCCGCGTCGCGCTTCGGCGATGCGCAGTGCCATTTCATAAATCGGTCGATGCGGCTTGCCGGCATAGATCACCGTGCCGCCGATCTCCTCATAGGCCAGCGCGAGCGAGCCGGCGCAAGGCACGATCTTGCCACCGCGATCGACCACCAGATCGGGATTGGCGCAGATCATCACGAGATCGCGGGCGACGAGATCGGCGAAGAGTCCGGCATAGGTCTCGGCCGTCTCGGTCTCGTCGTCGAATAATCCCGTGCAGAGCACGTAGCGCGCCTCCGCGGGTGAGACGCGCGGCGCATCCAGGCCGGCGATCAGGGGCAGGTCGCGGTCGGGGCCGAGCATGAAGACCGGCTCGCCGGACCTTTCCTCGATCAGCGCCCGGCAGACATCGCCCGAGGTCACGATCGCATCATAGGCAGCCTCCGGCACGGCAAAGCGTGCGAGCTGGACCTCGATTTCACGGCGGGGACGGGGAGCGTTGGTCACCAGCACGACGGAAACACCGCGTTCCCGCATCGCAACCAGCGCATCGCAGGCGTCCTGATGAGCCACCACACCGTTATGGACGACCCCCCAGATATCGCACAGGCAGAGATCGAACCGGTCGGTGATTTCGGAGAATCCGGTCAATGCGACGGTGGGCGCGGTCTTGGCAGGCTGCAAAGCGGTCAACTCCACTGAAACCAATTGGGCTATGCGGCGCGACGGCAGCGCAGCACGGTGCCGGTTTAGGCTGTCGGAACGGACAACGATAGGGTTTTGTCAGGCGCTGGCGCGGCGCAGCACGGCGCGGAACGGCAGGCGCTCGGGTGCCGGGCCCTTCTGCGCAGGCCCGCTCGGCGGTGCTGGCAGCGCTGCCGCGGGCGATGTGCCGGCAGTGGGATAGCCCAGAATCTCGGCCGAGATCCGTGCGGCGGACCGCTCCGGCTCGGGCGCCTGAGCGACGGGCTTCGCCGGCTCGGGATCGGCAAAGACCTCCGGCTTGACCGGTCGCGGCGGCGAAATCACCAGCCCCTGGGCATAGGTCACGCCAAGCTCGATCATGTCCGCGACAGTCGGATCATCCTCGATCTTCTCGGCGACGAGGATGATCGAAGCCCGCGCGAGCTGAGCCGCGAGATCGGCGGCGGCGATGTCGATCGACGAGCGTTCGGCTTCGGCCTGCAGCAGGGCGGCCGGCACTTTCACGAAGCGAATGCCACGATCATGCAGCGATGCCGGGTCGAAGCGAAGATCGCCGACATGGTCGAGCGCGAAGCGCACGCCATTGGCGGACATCGCCCCGAGCAGGCCAAGGCTGGTCGGTTCCAGGGCGCGGAAGACGCGCTGCGGCATCTCGATCACCAGATGGCCGGCGTGCTCACGATATTTGTCGAGAATACGGGAGAGGGTCACCAGAGCCTGCGACGAGGCCCAGGTCGCAGCGCTGAAATTGCAGGCCACAAACAGGCCGCCGTCCTTGGATCCCAGATGGCGCGCGATCGCCAGCGTGCGCGTCAGGACCAGTGCATCAAGCGTCGGACCGAAACCCCGCTCCTCGACGATCGCCAGGAATTCGGCGGGAAGCAGCAAGGTGCTCTCGTCGAGACGCAGACGGACGAGCGCCTCGTAGCCACGCGTCCGGCGCTGCGGCAACTGCACAATCGGCTGGAGATGGACCTCGACCTTGCCCTCGGCCAGCGCCGTGCTGATGATCGCGGCCCGTTCATCGGCAGCGCGCAACTGCTCGGCCTGAATGGCCTCAGCGCGCGCTGCAGCAAGCGCCTCGCGATGCGCAACGCGGGCAAGCTCGGGAGCAGGCGCCGGCGGCGGGGGAGTGGTTTCGGCGGTGCGCCGGGCCTGCGCCGCCGAGAGTTGCGTGTCGTGATCTGCCAGCGTCGTCGCGACTTGCTGCAGCAGGTCGCCGAGCAGTCCGACCTCGGCCGTCAGTTCATTGATCGCGGCGCGTGCCGGCGCGGCATCGGCCTCGCTCATCGGCAGTTGCTCGACACGCTGCGCCAAACCGTCAAGCCTGATCGCGTTGGTTGCCAGGCGAACCTTGACCTCGCCGATCGCCGCGAAGATCTGCTCGCGCTGCGCAAGGACACGTCGCTCGTAGAAGATGGCCGATGCCGCCAACCCTGCCCCGGCCAGCAGGAGGCCAGTGGCGTTGGCCAGCGCTCCCGGCAAGGCGAGAACCGCGATTGCGCCAGCCGCCACGCCGGTCACGGCACTGGCGAGAGGATGCAAGGCGGTAAGGCGGACAGGGGCCAAGGCGACGACCGCGCGAAAGAGGTTGCTGGGGAATGAAAGCGACGAATCACTCTGCTACCGGACATTAACCGTCTGTTCACGCGCATGCGAGGGCCATGGACGAAAAGCGGCGACGGTCGGGACTTCGCTCAGTGAACGCCGCTGGCTTCGAGCCGACGCGGCCCGAGATCCGACATGATCCGGTCGATGACGGCTTCGCTGAACCCCATCCGCGACAGGTAAAGCCTGGCATCGATCGAGAAGAGCGGAGCCGCCTGCGCCAGCCGTCGCAGGGCCGCGGAAACGCCCGGCTCATCACGCTTTCCCGCCAGGTGGAGAGCTCGACCAAGCAAGCTGAGCGGACTGTCATCGGCGACAAAAATGGCAGCATGCGCATCCGCGAGCTTATCATTGCCCATCAGATGCTCGGCCAGGAAGGCGTAGAAATCGTACCAGGCAGGACGGCCGCTGCTGGATGCCACAGCCCGCTGCAGCAGCGGCAGGCCTTCTGAGGGCTGACCGATCTGAACATAGCGCGCACCGAGATCGGCCATGATGTCGGGATCGTAGGGATTGCGGACGAGCGCGGCCCGGCCCGCCCTGAAGGCATCTTCATAGGCGCCACGCGCGAAGTACACGTCCATCATGGCCTGCTGCGCGCGTGCGCTGGAGGGCGCCAGCCTGACCGCCGTCAATGCGGCGCTCAAGGCGCGATCGAGCGGCGAGCCAGGCAGCGGATTGAGCCCGGCGGTGTATTCGTCGACCGTCAGCAAGGCGAGCTGCGACCAGGCGGGGTGAAAGGCCGGGTCGCGCTCCAGAACCCCCTCCAGGCAGTTACGGGCGGCAAGGTGATCTTCGGCTCGCATGGTGCGGCGGATATTCAGAGCCTGGAAGACACAGCGCATGGGCGACGCCGTCATCGTCTGGCGATAGTCGGCGTGAATGATGCCGAAGGGCTCGGCAAGCCTGACCGCGAGCCGCCGGGCGATCTCGCGCAATTCCGGAGCGTCCTCTCCCTTCGGCAGCGTCCGGATGGCGGACGTCGTCCAGACCACACGGCCGTCCTTGACGGAGCGCAGCCGGCCGAAGCCTTCCGTCGCCCCGCCTTGCCGCGTCGCATTCATCTCGAAGACGTAGTCTGCGCCGCTATAGAGGTCTGCACCGGCAGCCGGCGTACGGACGGTAACGAGATCGTCGAACCGAGCCAGGGCATCGACCAGGAGGCGGGTGAAGGCCTGCACCAGCCCGGCGAGCTCCGGGTCATCGGCCGCGCCGCTCAGCGATACGACGACCATCGGCAAATGAGCCGATGCGCTCGAGCCCGCGCGGCGCGCCGCCTCCTCGATCAGCTGGGCCTGGCGCACCAGCGGGTCGGGCTGCGGCGTCGTCTCGAGCGGCGGGAGGTAGTGCCAGGTGGCGAGAGGTACGATGAGGAGGACCAGCCCCAACACGGCGAGCCAGTGTCCGAGCCTGAAACCGTATCTGTTCGGCCGCTCCGGGATCGGCTGCTGGGCCGCCCTAGCGTCGCCGGGCGCCATGCGCTCCTGCGCCGGCTCGGCGAGCATCCCGGCAGCCCCAAGATGTTCAAAGACAGGAACGTAAGCGCCGACCGGCATGGAGATGCGGATCGTGTCCTCGGCGCCATCTCCCTGATAATACTGGCCTAACGCCCTGCGCAGACGGCCAGCCTCAACCCTGACGATGGGGTCAGACTGCGGGTCGAAATCCGCCGGCCGGCCGAAGGCCTCAACCGCAATGGTGTAACCCTTGAGCTCCGAGCTGCGCCCTTCGATGCGGCGCTCCACGATGAAGTTCAGAAATGCAGAGAGCTGCGGCGCACTGCGAAACGCATCCGATGTCAGGATGCGTTCAAGGGCCTCACGGACAGCGACAGCCTCCGGGTCTGCGAGCCGGTCGGTATCCTGACTGCTCTCGACCATTGGGGTTTGGTCCAGGTTGTTCCCCCCTTCGTTCAAACTACGCCAAAACCGACGTTACGTCATTCGCAACGTCGAAGCGACCGAGCGGCCGCGGCGCGCAGTGGTGCCCCGCCTCGCCCGCAATTTACAGCCCGCCTTATGCTGTTAGGTTGAGAGAAGCTTAATTGTACAGGATGCGGCTGAGAGCCTCCGTCCCGCAGCCGGGCGAAAACCCCGGTGATTTCGAAGCATTCTGCCTGCCATTCGCTGGGTATCGGCCCTTCAAGCAGAGCCCGTGCGGGGGTCCCGCGCCGAAGCATGCTTTACTAGGGCCGTGTAGGTAGACCGGTGCTGGGTGGCGTGGCCGGATGACGGCGCTGCAATGCGAAGCCTGCAGCCCCCCCGATCATCCCGGCTATCAAGCCCCTCGCTGGCCAGCCTGACTACGCCCCTTCCGTTCCGTTCGCTCGCCTCAAGGTCTTTGCCGCAGAGCCCGACTCGCCGTACCGGCCCTGGGAGATCTCGACAACGTCTTCATCGCTGACCAGCCTGCCGAAGCGGCAGACACCGTGATGAAGAGTGCGAGGGCCTGCCGGATCGTCTCCCGCGAGGGAGCTGAGACACGCCTGAGCAGCTGCAAGCACGGCGATCGCGGCACCGAATCTGGCGAGATTTCGGTCGACGGCATCGTCCGCAACCATCCATTTTTCGGTGGATTGCTCGCAGTTTCCGGCCACCGCCGTCGCAGCCTCGATCGAGAAAAGCAGGCCTTCAGAAGGGCGAATCGGAATGCCGCGCGCGTTTCGCACGCTTGAGCGAATCGTCACGCTTCGGTCGCCACGTGCGTTTCCGAGCCAATCGGGGGGGCAGCCGACACCTCACCACCCGCAGGTTGCCTCAAGCGCCTGCGAAAGGCTCGGATCTTGCCATGGGCCGGCGAGCGACAAGATCACGCCCGTCGCAGCTTGTTGTAGCGCGCGATCAACCTGTCGCGCTTCAGGCGTGACAGGCGATCGAGCCAGAAAATGCCGTTGAGCTGATCGATCTCGTGCTGGTGGCAAACGGAGAGCAAGCCGTCCGCCTCTTCGAACCGTTCCGCACCGTCCAGGTCCCGATAGCTGACATGGACTCGCGCGTGTCGCTCAACCTCGTCTGCGACGCCCGCCATCGAGACGCTGCCCTCGTTGTGGCGGGTCATGTCAGGCGAAGCCCAGGCGATCGCCGGGTTTGCATAGGTCCGAACCTCACCCGGCGACAGCTCAAGCACGACTAGTCGCTGGAGGAGGCCGACATGCGGCGCCGTGATGCCGATGCCGGGCGCTGCCCGCATCGTTTCGAGCAAATCGGCTGCGAGCACGCGAAGCGCCGCATCGAAACGCGTCACGGGCTCGGCTGCCATGCGCAGCCGAGGATCGGGGAAGCCAATGATCGGCCGGATCGTCACGTCTTGGCCTCAGGGGCGGTTATGCGGCAGCCTTCTTCTCCGCACTGCCATAGTAGCTCTCGCCCGTCTTCGCCATGCGCTTGAGTTGCCGGTTCGGCTTGAAGCGCTCGCCATGTGTCCTGGCGAGCTTCTCGCAGAGTTTCACGAAGACGGCCGCGCCCATGTTGTCGATGTAGGACAGCGTGCCGCCCGAATAGGGAGCGAAACCGAAGCCGATGATCGAGCCGACATCCGCCTCGCGAGGATCGGTCACGACACCTTCCTCATAGGTGCGGGCAGCTTCCAGAGCCTGCGTGACGAGCAAGCGTTCCTTGAGGTCCTGCATGTCGATCAGCTCGGGATCGAGCCGGTTCTTCGTCAGCTCGGCAAGCCCCGGCCAGAGCCGCTTCGGGCCGGCTTCCGGATAGTCGTAGAAGCCCTTCTTGTTCTTGCGGCCAAGGCGGCCATGCGTCTCGACCATCTCGGTCAGCAGTCTTTCCTGCGCGGGGTCGACCGCGTTTTCGCCGAGCTGGGCCTTGGTTGCTTTCAGCACCTTGTAGGCGAGATCGACCGCAACCTCGTCATTGAGGGACAGCGGACCGACGGGCATGCCGGCCTGTTTGCCGGCAGCCTCGATCATCGCCGGGGGCACGCCCTCCATCAGCATCAGATGGCCTTCGCGGATGTAGTTGCCGACGCAGCGATTGGCATAGAAGCCGCGCGTGTCGTTGACGACGATCGGCGTTTTCCGGATGGCGCGGACGAAATCGAGCGCCATGGCGAGAGCCTTCTTGCCGGTCTTCTTGGCCATGATGATCTCGACCAGCAGCATCTTCTCGACCGGCGAGAAGAAATGCACGCCGATGAAATTCTTCGGGCGCTGCGAGTGCTCGGCGAGCCCGGTGATCGGAAGCGTCGATGTATTGGAGCCGAAGATCGTCCTTGGTCCGACCACGGCCTCGACCTTGGCAATGACCTCGGCCTTGACCTTCGGGTCCTCGAACACGGCTTCGATGACGAGATCGCAGCCCTTGAGATCGCCATAGTCGGCCGAGGCGGTGATCCGGCCGAGCAACGCGTCGCGATCGGCCGTCTTGGCGCGCCCCTTCATGATCTGGTCGGAAACCAGCTTATGCGAATAGGCCTTGCCCTTCTCGGCCGCCTCAATGTCGCGGTCGATCAGGATGACGTCCAGGCCTGCCTGGGCGGTGACGTAGGCGATGCCCGCGCCCATGAAGCCTGCGCCGACAACGCCGACCTTCTTCAGCCTGCTCGCCGGGACATCGGCCGGGCGGCGAGCCCCCTTGTTCAGCTCCTGCATCGAGACGAAGAGCGTGCGGATCATCGAGGCCGCCTCCTTCGTCCGGAGAATTTTTGCGAAATAGCGGCTCTCGACCCTGAGACCGAGATCGATCGGCAACTGCAGGCCCTCATAGACCGCGCTCAGGATGGCGCGTGCGGCCGGGTAGTTGTCATTGGTCTCACGGCGATAGATCGCGTTGGCCGGTGGCCAGATCTGCATGCCGGCGGGCGAATAGACCTTGTTGGAAGGCAGCTTGAACTTTGGATCGTCCCAGGGCGCCTTGGCCTGCGGATTGGCCTTCAGCCACTCCCGGGCGTTCTGAAGCATCTGATCACGCGGCACGGCGGCATGGACGAGGCCGCTGTTGCGGGCCGGCAGCGCCTTGATCTGCTCGCCCTTGAACATCATCTGCAGCGCGTCGCCGGTCTGCATCAGGCGCGAGACACGCTGCGTGCCGCCGGCGCCGGGGAAGAGTCCGACCTTGATCTCGGGCAGGCCGACGCGGGTCGAGGCATCGTCCGAGGCCACGCGGTACTGACAGGCGAGGGCAAGTTCGAAGGCGCCACCGAGGCAGACGCCATGGATGGCGGCTGCGAACGGCTTCCCGCAGGTTTCGAGCTTGCGATAGAGCAGCGAGAGCTTGCGGCTCTCGTCGAAGAAGGTCTGCATCGCAGCCGCTTCGCCCTTCTCCCTGGCAAGCCCGACATAGAGGTCGCGCAGCCCCTGGAGCATGGTCAGGTCGGCACCGCCTGAGAAGGCTTCCTTGCCGGAGGTAATGACGCAACCCTTGATCGCCTCGCTCGCGACGACATGGTCGATGACCTGGTTCAACTCGGCCATGACCTCGGGCGTGATGACGTTCATCGAACGGCCGGGCATGTCCCAGATCAGGGTCGCAATGCCGTCGGCGTCGGTCTCGAAGCGGAAATTGGTGAGGTTCATCGGTTCTCTCCCCTTCGTGCCGATCAGACGCGTTCGATGATGGTCGCGACGCCCATGCCGGCGGCGACGCATAGCGTGACGAGTGCGGTCTGCTTGTTCGTGCGCTCGAGTTCGTCGAGCACCGTGCCAAGGATCATCGCGCCCGTGGCGCCGAGCGGATGGCCCATCGCAATGGCGCCGCCATTGACGTTGAGGATAGCGTCGTCGATGTCGAAGGCCTGCTGATAGCGCAGCACCACCGAGGAAAAGGCCTCGTTCAGCTCGAACAGGTCGATATCCCCTGTGGTCATGCCGGCCTTTTTCAGAACCAGCTCCGTGACGTCGACCGGCCCGGTCAGCATCAGCGCCAGATCGGAACCGACAGTGGCGAAGGCCCGGATGCGGGCGCGCGGCCTCAGGCCGGCCGCCTTGCCGCCCTTCTTCGAGCCGACGAGCACGGCAGCCGCACCATCGACGATGCCGGAGGAATTGCCGGCGTGATGCACGTGATTGACGAACTCCACATCGGGGTGAGCCGCCGTCGCGACGGCATCGAAACCACCCATCTCGCCCATCTGGACGAAGGATGCCTTGAGCGCGGCCAAGGCCTGCATGTCCGTACTCGGACGAATGGTCTCGTCGCGGTCGAGGAGGATCAGGCCGTTGACGTCGGTGACCGGGATGACCGAATTCCTGAAGCGGCCTTCGGCCCAGGCGGCGGCGGCCTTCTTGTGCGAGCGCACGGCGAAGGCGTCGACATCGTCACGCGAGAAGCCGTATTTCGTGGCGATCAGATCGGCCGAGACGCCTTGCGGCATGAAATAGGTATCGATCGCGACGGATGGATCGACCGCGATGCCGAAGCCCGAGGCGCCCATGCCGACGCGGCTCATGCTCTCGACGCCGCCACCGATCGCCATCTCCTTCTGACCGGCCATGACCTGCGCCGCGGCGAGGTTCACCGCGTCGAGGCCCGAGGCGCAGAAGCGGTTGATCTGCACGCCCGGCACTTCCTTGCCGTACCCCGCCTTGAGCGCGACGGTCCGCGCGATATCGGCACCAGCCTCGCCGACCGGATCGACGCAGCCAAAGACGACATCCTCGACCAGCTTGGGCTCGAGCTTGTTGCGGTCCTTGATCGCACGCAGCACCTGCGTGCCGAGTTCGATCGCCGTGACCTCGTGCAGGGAGCCGTCGGCCTTGCCCTTGCCGCGCGGTGTCCGAACGTGATCGTAGATGAATGCGTCAGCCATCAAGGCCTCCCGGGGCTCGCCGCAATGGCGGCTCGTTGTTGGGACTTCGCCATCATGGCCGGGCATGTCCCGGCCGTCTCGAAGCGAAGGCAATCTGCAAGCGATGCCCGGGTCAAGCCCGGGCATGACCTTTGGTCGGCTCAGAACTGCTCTGCCGACAGCGCCATGGTGGAATCGGCGCCGGCCGTGATCCGTGCCAGATGCGCGGCCGTCTCCGGCAGGGTGCGCTCCATGAAGAAGCGCGCGGTGACGAGCTTGGTGTTCATCCGCTCGGTCGCGCCATTGGCGCCGGCCTTGAGCTTGTCCTGCGCAGCCTTGGCGATCTTCACCCACATATAACCGAGCGAGACGAGGCCGAGCAGGTGCATGTAGTCGGTCGCGCCGGCGCCGGCATTGTCAGGCTTGGCGAGGGCATTGTTCATGAACCACATCGTCGCCTGCTGGAGATGACCGAGCGAGGCCAGCAGGGGAGCGAGCAGCGGCTTCAGCCCCTCGTCCTCGCCATGTTCCTTGATGAAGCCGCCGACCTCGTTGAAGAAGGCCATGATGGCGCGGCCGCCGTCTCGGCCGAGCTTGCGGCCGATCAGGTCCATGGCCTGCACGCCATTGGCGCCCTCGTAGATCATGGCGATGCGCGCGTCGCGCACGAACTGCTCCATGCCCCATTCGGCGATGTAACCATGGCCGCCATACATCTGCTGCGCCTTCACCGCGTTGTCGAAACCGACATCGGTCAGGACACCCTTGAGCACGGGGGTCATCAGTCCGAGCTGATCGTCGGCGGCCTGGCGCTCGGCCACGTCGGCCGAGCGATGGGCGACATCGGATTTCAGCGCGTTCCACAACACGAAAGCGCGCGCAGCCTCGTTGAAGGCCTTGATCGACATCAGCGTGCGGCGGACATCGGGATGGACGATGATCGGATCGGCAGCCTTGTCCGGGTACTTGGCACCGGTCAGGGCCCGCCCCTGGAGGCGGTCCTTGGCATAGGCAACAGCGTTCTGATAGGCGACCTCGGACTGGGCGAGCCCCTGGATCGCGACGCCGAGGCGGGCCTCGTTCATCATCACGAACATGGCGTTGAGGCCCTTGTTCTCGGCGCCGATGAGCCAGCCCCTGGCGCCATCATAGTTCATGACGCATGTCGAATTGCCGTGGATGCCCATCTTGTGCTCGATCGAGCCGCAGGAGACGCCGTTGCGCTCGCCGACCACGCCATCGGCACCGACCACGTTGCGCGGCACCACGAAGAGCGAGATGCCCTTGACGCCCGCGGGAGCCCCCTCGATGCGGGCGAGCACGAGATGGATGATGTTCTCGGTGATGTCCTGCTCACCAGCCGAGATGAAGATCTTGGTGCCGGAGATCGCATAGGAACCATCACCATTCGGCACGGCCTTGGTCTTGATCAGGCCGAGATCAGTGCCGCAATGCGGCTCGGTCAGGTTCATCGTGCCCGACCAGACGCCCTCGACCATCTTCGGGATATAGGTGCGCTTCTGGTCCTCGGTACCGTGCACATAGAGCGCAGCGATCGCGCCCATGGTCAGCCCGGGATACATCGAGAAAGCCATATTCGCCGCCGACGCATATTCGTTCATCACGGCGCCGAGCGTATAGGGCAGGCCCTGGCCGCCATATTCGGGATCCATGGCAAGGCCGATCCAGCCGCCCTCGGCATAGGCCTTGTGCGCCTCCTTGAAGCCCTTTGGCGTCGTCACGGATCCGTCAGGGTTGCGCTTGCAGCCCTCCTGGTCGCCGGAATGATTCAAGGGCTGGAGCACTTCCTCGCAGAGCTTGGCGCCCTCGCCCAGCACCGCCTCGACCACATCCGGCGTCGCATCGGCGAAACCCGGCAGGTTGTTGTAGCGTTCGATGTTGAAGACGTCGTTGAGCAGGAACAGGGTGTCTTCGACGGGCGCCTTGTAGACCGGCATGGTGTCCTCCCTCTCGCGCAGCGTGACCGCCTGCCGAATGCGATCCGGGGCAGTCACTCATCAGATAGTTTACATATAAACAATCTATAGGCGTCTTGTGAAGAGGGTGCGGCCAATTTGTTGCCGCACCCTGTCGCGCTTCCATGCGCAGCGCATGACAAAACGGCCCCGGACACAAGTCCGGAGCCGTCAATCCCGATCACATGATCGGTAATTCGTGCTGTGAGGCGCTCAGGCCTTGTCGAGGCCCGCAAGCGTCGCTTCGAGCTCGGCGATCGCGCCTTCGATCTCGACCTGCTGCGAGCGCAGCAATTCGAGCTGCTCGGCAATCTGGCCCCGCGTGAGCTGCAGCCCGCCGACCGAAGCCGACTTCTCTGCGCCGGCCTCGCCCTTCTTTTCCTCATTGGCGAGCATCGCGCGGATCTCGACCAGCGTGAAACCGAGCTGCTTGCCCTTGAGGATCAGCGCAAGCCGCGAGCGATCGCGGCCGGAATAGATGCGCGTCATGCCCGAACGGGCCGGAGCAAGGAGACCACGCGATTCATAGAAGCGAAGCGTGCGCAGGGTCACCGCGAAATCGCGGGCAAGGTCGCTGATGGTGAAACCACCAGCCGAGTCGGCTTCACTGGAAGTAGGCGTCGACGATGTGCGGCCGGTATCTGAAGAGCCGGCCGCCATAGCATTGCTGTGGCGCGACATGGAGTTCCTTAAAAAGTTTGGACGCAGGGAACCGCCGGCATCGGTGGCGACGAAGTTCCGTTGGGTAGGGGGAATAGCTCGCCCCATCTCCTAGCGTCAGGTAATATCGGCCAATTGGGGGTAAATTACGGTTACGAGCCCGCCATTCGTGCCGCCCCTTTCCGGGCGTTTGCAAAAAATTAACGGCCGGCCGCCGGATATTAACCGTCCGTTTACCGTGACGGCCAAAAGTCGGGGCTGCGAGCCAGGCCGTCCTCAGCGGCAACTGAATCTTCACGATCGCCTGTTTCGCGCGGGGAAGCTGCGGCGCCAGGGGGCTGCGCATCCCGACTGAAGACCGGTCCCCTTAGGCGAGCGAGATCATGGCCAATAGCTTGCCCTGGAGCGTCAAGGGCGTTGATCCGCGCACCCGCGATGCCGCAAAGGCGGCGGCGCGGCGCGCCGGAATGACGCTGGGTGAATGGCTGGACCACAAGATTCGCGTCGAGGCCGAGGAGAGCGGGCCGACAGCCGCCCCGCTGGAGCAGCTCGACATCGCAGCGCTGTCCGAGCGCCTCGCCAAGCTCTCTCAAGGGCAGATGGAAACCTCCTCGCAGGCCGCAGCAAGCGCTGCGGCGCCTCAGTCCACCCCCGAGATGTCGCGGGGCCAGATCGAGGCCGCGCTTTCGCAAGCCGCCCTCGCCGAGCGCATGACCCGGGAATCGAGCGTCAAGACGGCCGGCGCCCTGGATTCGATCGCGCGCTGGATCGAGAAGACCGAGAACCGTCTCGTCAGCGGCGAGCGCAGCAACGCCGAGCGTCAGGAACGCGCCACCACCGTCATAGCCGATGCGATCAAGACCATGGGCGAGCGCATCGCCGAGATCGAGCGCAAGGCGCTTGATGCCCAGAGCAAGGCTGCCGCCGCCCGCCCGGCCCTGAATCGCGATGGCCTGGCCGCAGCGGTGACGGATATCCGCACGCGACAGCGCATGCTGGATACCGATCCCGAAGCCGCGGCCTCGGGCCGGACAGGCCTGAGCGAGAGCCGGGTCGCGGCCTTGCGGCAGGATCTCCGTTCCTTGGGCGAGAGGGTCGGTGCCAGGAGCGACCATCCCTCTCTCGCGTCCGAGCGCCTCTCTCCGGCTGCAACGCCACGCCATGTCGAAACGCCCGCACTGGAAAGGCTGATCGCCGATCTCGGCTCGAAGCTGGAGCGGCTGGACCGGAACGACCGTATCGAGCCGATTCTGAGGCCGCTGGCACGGATCGAAACCGAAGTGGCGCGCCTCGCCCGCGAGAACTCCGGTGAGAGCTATGCCCGGTTCGAGCTGGAGATCGCGCATCTCGCCGCAAAGGTCGATGCCCTCGCGGCGCGCGGCAGCGACCGCGCTGCACTGACCCCGGTGCTTCGCGACATCGCGGAATTGCGCGAACTGCTCGCCACGACCACCGGCGACAATCGCCTCGGCGATCTTTCGCATCAGGTTTCGGCTCTGGCGGGCGAAGTCGCCCGGCTGCGCGACGGCCAGCCTGATGCACTCTCGATGCGCGGCCTGTCCCAGGCGATCGAGGACGTGCGCGACGCCCTGCTCACCGACCGCTTCGGCGATCCCGCGCCGCTGCTTTCACTGTCGCGGCAGGTCGAGGCGCTGGCTGACAAGGTCGATTCCCTGCCCGTGATGCGCCCCGAGGTGATCACGTCTCAGACCGAGCAACTCTTTGCGCGGCTCAACGAGATCGGCGCTTCCGGCTCTCCGGCATCGAACGAGTTGTCGCGCCGGATCGAAGCCCTCATCATCAAGCTCGAGGATGTCTCCGATCGGCAGCCGAACCAGCTCGCGGACCGGATCGACAGCCTGCAGCAGCAGATCGAGACGCTGGCGGATCACGGTCCAGCAGCAGTCACGAAGCAGATCGAAGGCTTGGCTGCCCGGATCGAGAGTCTTGCAGCCTCCAGCAACCTGACCCAGATGGTCCATGACGGCGGCAACGTCCAGGTCGCGCGCGTCGACATGCGCCCGGTTGAGGACATGTTGCGCAGCCTCGCCGAGAAGATCGACGAGGCGGGACGCCCGGGCGCCGAATCCGATTCCTTCGATGCACTGGAACAGCAGATCGCCGGGCTCGCCAGCCGGCTCGACGAGGCCGTCGCGACGCGTTCGGCCGAGACCGGGATCGAGCGCACGCTGCAGGACCTTGTGCGTCACCTCCAGACCGTGCGCGAAGACACCGCAGCCGCGGCCGAGCGCGCCGCACGCACCGCCATGGCCGATATGGCGAGCAAGACCCCCGCTCAGACGGGAGGCTTTGCAGAGCTGAGCACCCTGGTTTCCGGACTGCGCGAGAGCAACGCCGCCTCCGGCCGAGAGACGCAGGACGCCATCGGCGCCGTCCATCAGACGCTCGAGACGATCATCTCGCGCCTCGCCAGCCTCGAAGCCGAGCTCGGCCTGGAGCGGAAGGAGGTCGCGTTCGCACCGGCCCCGGCGGCCGCGGCGCGCCCCTCGACCACGCCGTCGACGCGCGGCCTTGCGCTTCCTGCCAGCATGAGCGCTGCGATCGAGGATCGCTTTGGCGCCCGGCTGGAGACGACCCGGCCGGCCGAACGCGCAGCAGAAGCGCCTGCTGCCAGATCCCATGACCTACCGCTCGAACCGGGCTCGGGCCGGCCGCGCCAGGACACTCCGACCCCGACGGCCCAGGATCCGCAATCGGTCCGCCAGAACCTGATCGCTGCGGCACGGCGTTCGGCAAAGGCTGCCTCTGAAGCCGCAGCCTCTGCTCCTGCGGCGGAAGCCGAGCGCGGCGGAGCCAGCACCTCCAAGGGCGGCAAGCTCAAGGAGATCATGGAGAAGCGACGCCGTCCGCTCCTGCTCGGGCTGGCCGCGGTCGTTCTCGCCATGGGCACCGCCCATGTCGTCACCGGCGCACTGCAAAGCCCGAAGACGAAGGCCGCCGGCAACGAAACTGTTCAGGTTCCACCTTCCGCTCCCGCCCTCGCTGCGCCGGAACCTGCCGTCCCGGACGTTCCAGCTAAGCCCGCAAAGGACCAGAACTCGGTGCTTTCGCCGGTCGAGCTCGGCCCGGCAGCCGCCTTCGCGGGACCGGCTGCGCCGGCCCTGGCTTCGCCCGAAACCACCAGTTCGACCACCCAGCCGACGGCAACCGCCGCACTTCCGCCAGCCGCCGCCCCCGACCCGGTTCAAGCCGTCACCGGGCTCGGCGATCTGCCTGCCGGATTTGGAACGCCGGGCCTTCGCAAGGCCGCTCAGGCGGGCGATGCCCGTGCCGTCTATGAGCTCGCCAGCCGCGCAGCCGATGGCAGCAACGCGACACGCGACCCGAAGCTGGCCCTGCGCCTGTTCGAACGCGCCGCGGTCGCCGGGCTGGCGCCAGCGCAGTTCCGACTGGCCAACATGTTCGAAAAGGGCGTGGGCACCCAGCGCGACATCGCACTGGCGCGCGTCTGGTACTCCCGTGCCGCCGAGCGCGGCAATGCCAAGGCCATGCACAATCTCGCCGTGCTCTATGCCGAGGGCGTCGACGGCAAGGCGGACTATACGACGGCGACGGAATGGTTCCGCCGCGCCGCGGACGCAGGCGTGCGCGACAGCCAGTACAATCTCGCCGTTCTGCTCGGCCGCGGCCTTGGCGTACCGGCCGATCTCGGTCAGTCCTATCTCTGGTTCGCCATCGCCGCCAAGCAGGGCGACGACGATGCGGCCCGCAAGCGTGACGAGGTCGCCGGACGCCTCAACCCCAACGACCTGGCCGCGGCGAAGCTCGCTGTCGATTCCTGGAAGGCAAAGGTGCTCGAGCCTGGCGCCAATGAGGTTGCGGCACCGGCACAGGGTTGGGAAGACAACACAAGCGCAGCCATCAGGAAGCCAGCCAAGCCGGCTCGCAGCTAATGCATGACAGGCAGGCCCTCGGCTTGCCTGTCATGGTTTCGACGCGTTACGCAGCCATCAGAGGTTGATCGCGACTTCAGCCGATCCGGCCGCAACATCTTCTTCGTCCACGATAAGGATTTGCCTAACCGGATTGGTGCAATCTGGGACGAGCCGGCGCCGAATCTCATGCCGCGCCGGCACACGAGGGCAAAGGTGCAGATTTATCTTCCGATCGCGGAACTGCCGATCAGCATCCTGATGGTGCTGGGCCTGAGCGGTGCCGTCGGCTTCATCTCCGGCCTGTTTGGGGTCGGCGGCGGCTTCCTGCTGACCCCTCTTCTGATCTTCCTCGATATCCCGCCGGCAGTTGCCGTCGCGACCGTGGCCGCCCAGGTCGCCGGCTCGTCGATGACCGGCGTCCTGACCTACTGGCGCCGCAAGGCGCTCGACCTCAAGCTCGGCAGCGTCCTGGTCGGTGGTGGTATCATCGGCACCGTTTTCGGCGTTCTGTTCTTCAACTCGATGCGCCGGCTCGGCCAGCTCGATCTGGTCATCACCCTGTCCTATGTGACGCTGTTCACCATCATCGGCGGATTGATGCTCTATGACGCGCTGCGCTCGGCGCTGCGCGCCAAGGCGGGCAAGCCGGCACGCCGGCGCCGTCAGGCCGGCACACACCCGCAATGGATGAAGCTGCCCTGGCGCATGCGCTTCCACAGTTCGCAGCTCTACGCCAGCGTCATCCCGATCGCCGCGCTCGCCATCGTGATCGGTTTCATCGGCGCCGTGCTGGGCGTGGGCGGTGGCTTCATCCTGGTGCCGGCGCTGATTTATTTCTTCCGCATCCCGCCGGCGGTCGTCGTCGGCACCTCCTTGTTCCAGATCCTGGTGACAATGACGGGCGCAACCATGCTGCACGCCGTCACAAACCAGTCGGTCGACCTGATCCTGGCGGCACTGCTCCTGGTCGGCGGCGTGATCGGGGCCCAGTTCGGCGGCCGGGCGGCGCGCAATCTGAATGTAGACTCCTTCCGTCTGCTGCTTGCGCTGCTGATCCTGTCGGTGGGCCTGCGCTTCGCAATCGAGCTGTTCATCCCACCAAGCGACCCCTTCTCGGTCGTCCTGCCGGAGAGCGCGCGATGAAGGGCTTCAGGTCCCTGGCCGCTGCGCTGCTGCTGACCTCCATCGCGGCCACTGCGCCGCGTGCGGAAACGCTGATCGCATCCGTGTCGAGCCATCAGATCCAGATCTCCTCGAACTATACCGGCGATCAACTGACTGTCTTTGGCCTGGTCGAACGCGGCGGGCGGACGGTGGCCCGCGGCGACCCCTACGACATCGTGGTCACGGTGCGCGGGCCGCAGCGCATGCTGATCGTCCGCGAGAAGGAACGGCTCGGGCCGATCTGGATCAACCGGACGCAGCGGCGCTTCGTCGATCGCCCGATATTCCTGATGGTGTCGAGCAACCGGCCCCTGAACGAGATCGTCAATGAGGATGCGGCGCGGCGCGACAGGATCGGGCTGGCCAACACCCAGCGCAACTTGCCCCCGGAGCTCTATTATGAGGAGAGCACCGTGCGCTTTCGTCAGGCGCTGATCCGCATCCTCGAAGACAAGGGTCTCTATGCGCAGGACGAGCGCGGCGTCACCTTCCTGTCGGAAACGCTGTTCAGCGCGCCGATCGATGTGCCCGCGACGGCACCGACCGGCTCCTACGAGATCGAGATCGCGCTCTATTCGGGCGGCGCCATGCTGGCGCGCCAGACCACCAATTTCGAGGTGATCAAGACCGGCATCGAGCAGCGGCTGGCGACCGGCGCACATGACCATCCGTTTCTTTACGGGCTGGCCACGGCGGCCATGGCGCTGCTCCTCGGCTGGCTTTCCAGCGTCATCTTCCGGCGCGACTGAGCACTTCGCCAGACCATCGGACCGGATATCGTGTCCGGTCCGATGGTCTAGCCTTCAGTGTTCGCATCGGCTTTCCCGAAAACCGCAATCCACTTTTCGGGCCGACGCTTTAGGCGATCAGGAGATCATAGGCGAGGAACGGCACGAGGGTGCCGGACTCGAGATATGTCAGTTCCTCCGCGAGCTCCACCAGCCCGTGCGTGCGCGTCAGCGAGGTCACGCCCCCGGCTCCGTCCAGAGGATGCTTGGACGCGATCATGACACCGTCCGGTCCGGGAGCGAGTGAAACACCGACATATTCACGCCGCCCGGGCTTCTTCCGATAGGGGAAGCCGAGCCTTACGGGCAGCGGCACCGGAGCAACATGGGCCGAGCCGGCAAGCCGTGCCACGACCGGGCGTGCGACAAAGGCGAAGGTGACGAACACGGCAACCGGATTTCCCGGCAGGCCAATAAACGGCACGCCTTCGATGACGCCCATGGCCACCGGCCGGCCGGGCTTGATGCCGATGCGCCAGAAGACCAGCGCGCCAACCTGTTCGACCGCCGTCTTGACGTGATCCTCCTCACCGGTCGAGACGCCGCCGGAAGTCAGGATCAGGTCGCAACTCCGAGCCGCTTCGCTCAGGCGCGCAGCCAGGCTGTGCGGCTCGTCACGCAGGATGCCGAGATCAACCACATCCGCCCCCGCCCGCGCCACCAAGGCACGCAACGCAGCGCGGTTGGCGTCGTAGATCGCCGCCGGCGACAAGGGGGAGCCCGGCTCCGACAGCTCATCGCCCGTCGAAAAGATCGCGACGCGGGGCCGGCGACGAACGTCGACCGAGGCCTGGCCGAGCGCAGCCAGCAGCGCGAGATCCTGCGGCCGCAGGCGCCGGCCTGCCGACAGGGCGGTCTCTCCGCGCGCGATATCCTCGCCGGCCGGTCGGGCATTGGCACCGCGTTTGAGGCCCGCGGGCAGACGGACGAAGCCTTCCTCCGCCGTCACATCCTCCTGCATGAAGACGGTATCGGCTCCTTCCGGTATCGGCGCGCCCGTAAAGACCCGGACGGCCACGCCGGCCGTCGCGACGCCCGCCGCGTCAGTGCCGGCGGCGAGACGGCCTGAGAGCGCGAGGCGGGTCTCTCCTGCAGAGGCCAGATCGACGTAGCGCACCGCATAGCCATCCACGGCAGAATTGGCGAAAGGCGGGAGATCGAGACCGGCCACGACATCGCTGGCGAGAACCCGACCATCCGCGTCAGCCAAGGCGACCTGCTCCGTGCCATCCACCGGCCGAATCCGCTGGCCCACAAGTTCGGCTGCTTGCTCGATGCTCATCAAAGGGCCACCGAAGGCGAAACGATCCTCACTGAGTTGCGCCATCCTGCCCTCAACCCTGTTGCTGCACGCGAGCCAGAATGGCGGTGAGCGGCTCAGCGCCGGCAAGCACAATCTCCGCGATTGCGGCGATGTCGTCGAGATCGACAACAGGGCGGCCCGCTTGCGGAAATGCGCTGTCGGAGGCAATCGCGACGATCATGGGGTCGCCCGGATGCAGCGGCGGCTTGGCGTTGGCTGCGCGATGCACCTCGATCTTGAGATGCGGCTCGCGCTTGAACCCCTCGATAATCACCAGATCGACCGGGGACAATCGCAGGAGCAGATCCGGCAAATGCGCTTCCGGCGCGCCACGAAGTTCATGCATCAGCGCCCAGCGCCGCTCGGACGAGATCAGCACCTCATGCGCGCCCGCCTGGCGATGTTCGAAGGAATCCTTGCCTGGCCGATCGAGGTCAAAGCCGTGATGCGCGTGCTTGACCGTGGAGACCGAGACTCCGCGGCGTGCAAGCTCCGGGATCAAACGCGTCAGCAAGGTCGTTTTTCCGGCACCGCTCCACCCTGCCAGGCCGATCACACGCATCAAAGCAGAATCCCCCCAAAACACGACCGGGCACCAAGGGCACCCGGTTGTCATCTGGCATGCCCCCTTCCCGGTCAAGCCAAGCGGATTGGACCGCCACCGCTCATGCCCGCGATCATCTCCCATTTCGCAGCACCGGCAGAGCAGCAAGGCCCCCGCGCTCCGCTGCGAAGGGCCGGTGGTTGCTCCTTCGCAAGAAGCCATCATATGAAGCACTGCATATTCGACAGGTGCGGCCCATGACCTCGATCCCCCTCAACCTGCGTGGCCTGAAGTGCCCCTTGCCGACACTGCGCGTGCGCAAGGCGCTGAGAGGCGCCGACGCGGGAGCCTTGTTCGTGGTCGAATGCACCGATCCCATGGCGGCGATCGACATTCCCAACCTGATGCGCGAGACGGGCGACGCAATCGAGGTCAGCCATTCCGAGGGTGAACTTCTCGTCTTCCATATTCGCAAAGCTGCGGCCTGACGCCGCGCCAGCCGGAGTATGCCTTCGTGGCCCTGACCGAATCCGACATCCTGCGCGCGCTCGAGCTGGTGAAACTGCCCGCGAGCGGCCAATCGCTGCGGGCTTCCGGCCGTATCACGGAAATCCTGATCGACGGCGGGAAGGTGATCTTTGCGATCGGCATCGACCCGACCGAGGCTGAGGCGATGGAACCCGTGCGAAGGGCCGCGGAAAGCGCGGTCGGCGGCATTCCGGGCGTCTCCCAGGTTCTGGTCGGGCTCACAGCCGACAAGGCGCCGTCGCGACCGGCGCCATCTGCGGCCGCGCAGGCACGCCAGCAGGCGCATGGCCGGCCAGGTCCCGGCGGACCGGTGCCGAAGGCCGCAGGCGTGCCCGGCGTCAAGCAGATCATCGCGGTGGCAAGCGGTAAGGGCGGTGTCGGCAAATCGACGACCACGGCCAATCTCGCGGTCGCGCTTGCGATGCTCGGCCTCAAGGTCGGCGTACTCGATGCCGATATCTACGGCCCCTCCGTGCCCAAGATCTTCGGCATCACCGGTAAGCCCCGACTGGTCTCCGGCCGGACGCTGGCACCGATGGAGGCCTATGGGCTGAAGATCATGTCGATCGGCTTCCTGATCGACGAGGAGACGCCGATGATCTGGCGTGGGCCGATGGTGATCTCGGCCATCACCCAGATGTTGCGCGAGGTCGCCTGGGGCGAACTCGACGTGCTCGTCGTCGACATGCCGCCCGGCACGGGTGACGCGCAGCTCACCATGGCGCAGCAGACCCCACTCGCGGGTGCAGTGATCGTCTCGACCCCTCAGGATCTGGCTCTGCTCGATGCCCGTCGCGGCGTCGCCATGTTCAAGCGCGTCGAGGTGCCGATCCTCGGCATCGTCGAGAACATGAGCTATTTCGTCTGCCCGGAATGCGGCCACCGCTCGGACATCTTCGCCCATGGCGGCGCTCGGCACGAGGCAGAGCGGCTGGGTGTACCCTTCCTTGGCGAGATCCCGCTTGCCATGCCGATCCGCGAAACCTCGGATGCCGGCCGGCCGATCGTCGCGAGCGACCCCGACAGCCCCCATGCCAAGGCCTATCTGGCCATCGCGCGGCAGGTTCAGGCGGGCCTGAGCGGAAAGACCCGGGTCGCACCGCGCATCGTCATCGAATAGAGACGCCGCCCTCGGCCCGAAATCAGACGTCGACAGCGAGCGGATTCGCACCTCCGGCCTCGTGTCGCGCGCATCGAAGCGATGGACATCCCGAGCGCCCGGTTGACCCGGCCCCTGGGACCACCCCGATAAGGGCAGCGGTCAGCCGGAAACGAGGTGATTCGTGAGCTCTTCCACCCCATTCCTGAACGCCGCCGAGGCGGCCAGGCGGCTCGGTGTGTCCGCCAAGGCGCTACGCCTCTACGAGCAGCGCGGACTCGTCGCCCCGGTCCGCACCATGGCCGGATGGCGCGCCTATGGTCCGGCCGAGATGGCTCGTGCCGCCGAAATTGCTGCGCTGCGCGCGCTCGGGCTAAGCCTCGTCCAGGTCGCGCGCGTGCTTGGAGGCGATGCCCAGTCCCTGGAACCAGCCTTGGCTGCTCACCAGGCTTCGCTCGAAGAGCGTGCCCGCCAGCTCGTAGGAACGTTGGAGAAGGTCCGCAGCCTGCGGGCTGACCTTGCCAGAGGTCAGGCACCGGCGGCCGGAGAACTGGTGCGCCTGCTGGAGCCCGCAGTCGAACGCGGCGTCGCCTTCGAATTGCCCTGGCCCTGGGGCGGCGAGCGGTTTGAGCTGCACGAAATCCTGCCGCTGAACTACATTGTCGGCCCGCTCGGCAGCGGCAAGACGCGGCTGGCTCGGCGCCTGGCGGATGCCTTGCCCGATGCGGCTTTCCTCGGCCTCGATCGGGTCGCGGCCGAGGGCGCAATCGGCCGGGCAGGAACGGATCCTGACCCGGTATTGAAGTCTCGGGTCGCCCAGACCCTGGCCCGGCTCATCGACGACGGCGCCCGGATGTCGGGTGCGCTGGTCGCCCTGCTCGCAGAACTGGAAGCGGAGCACCCCGCGGCTCTGGTCGTCGACATGATCGAGGACGGGTTGGATCAGGCCACCCAGCAAGCCCTGATCGCCCATCTGCGCCGCCGTGGGCCACATGGACGACCGCTCTTCATGCTCACGCGCTCCTGCGCGATTCTGGATCTGGCAGCCGTGGGGTCCGACGAGGCTATCATTCTCTGCCCTGCCAATCACAGCCCGCCGGTCCGTGTCGCCCCCTATCCCGGCGCTCCCGGCTACGAGGCCGTCGCCACCTGCCTGGCCTCACCCGAGGTGCGGGCCCGGGTCGCATGCCCACCCCGGCTGGCGTAATCAATCGACCTTCCGCACCGGCGCCCAGACACCCCGGCCGGATACCGGAGCAGCTCCAGGCATTTGCCAATGTTCTTCTTTTGTTCTAGTTTGGTCAAAAGGAGGTCATTCCATGCCCGTTCAGCCTGCACGCCATATCAGCATCTCGATCGGCAGGCCGATCGAGCAGGTCTATGGCTTTCTGGCGGAGCCCAGGAACTTCCCGAAATGGGCCGAAGGGCTGGGCCACAGTTTCAGGCATATCGAAGGCATGACCTGGGCGGCCGAGACCCCGATGGGCTTGATGCGCATCCTGTTCAGCGAACCCAATCCTTACGGTGTGCTCGACCATGCGGTCATCCCCGATCACGGTGAGCCGATGCACAACCCGATGCGCGTCGTCGCCAATGGCAATGGCAGCGAGGTGATCTTCACTCTCTACAAGCGACCTGAGATGAGCGACGACGATTTCGCCCGCGATTCCGACTGGGTCGCGAGCGATCTGAGGCGTCTCAAAGCGCTGCTGGAAGCCTGACGGCAGCGATTTGTCGATGTCGACGCCATGGCAAGCGCGAGGAAGAAAACCCGAGATCGAAGCCTGAGCACGCCAGATTGACACTGCCCGATGGTTTCCGAAGCCCTTCGGCGCTTCCGTCGAGAAGCCAGCACGCGCCTTCAGCGCCGGATTCTGCTGCAGGCTGGGACAGTTAGAGCCCCAACCATCATCACGCATCGCTCAGCCGCGCATGAAGCTGCTCGGCCTCGACGAGGTCGTCAGGACGATTGGCATTGAAGAAGGGGTCGACCGGCTCGACCGGCCACTCCACCGTCGCAACACCATGGCGCGCCGTCCAGCGGCCGATCTTGCGCTCATCCTCGACGATGAGTGCCTGCCGCAAGTCGTCACGCAGCGCGACCGGCCACAGCCCGATCACCGGATGGTCCCGGCCGCCCGATGCAGCACAGGCCAGCGGAACATCGGCCGCCGCGCGCGCCGCATGGAGCCGTTGCACGAGATTTCGCGGGATGAAGGGCGTGTCCGCCGCAACGCTGACCATCCAGACATGGCCTGGGCGGTTCACCGCCATCCAGTCGAGCCCGGCCAGGATGCCGGCGAGCGGCCCTGCGAAACCGGGCACACTGTCGGCGACCACCGGCAAGCCGAAATCAGCAAAGCGCTCCGGGTCGCCATTGGCGCTGATCAGAAGTCCGTCGCATTGCGGCCCCAGGCGATCGACGACATGGGCGAGGAGGCTGCGCCCGGCGATCAACCGCAGCGGCTTGTCGCCGCCGCCCATGCGACGGGCGAGCCCCCCGGCGAGGAGGAGGCCAATTGTGGAGGGGCTGTTCATACCATGGCCCGCAAATGCCGCATCTCACGCTCGCGGCCGGCGGCCTCCTGCCTCACGCCGGAACTCCGAGCCGAGCCGCAGCCCAGGCCACCACGGCTCGGATCTCAGGCGGCAATGGAGTCCAGTCATCGCCGACAAATTCGCGCCAGGCCGCAACGAAATCCTCGCTGACGGCGATCAGCACCGGCAGGCCCGACAGCGCCGCGGCCGCGATCTCCTGGCGCAGGCCCTGACCAAGCAGCTCCTGCCGCCCGAATTTATTGACGATCACGAGATCGATGTTGTCCGTCAGGGCGGCCGCGACCGCTCCTCCCGCTGCTGCAAGGCCGGCAACGTCAAGCCGGCAGCCCGATGCGCCTGCGCCGCGGTCCTCGCTGATCGGAAAACGCCTGCCATTCGCGAGGTCCTCCAACGCCATGGAGTGACAGCCATCCCCGCAATCATCGCTATTGTGCTGGATGACACCGCCGAGCTTCAGCCCCTGCTGCTTCATCTGGCCGGCAACGCCCGCCATGAACGCATCGATCTGGAAGCCGGAGGCGTAGACGATTGCGGCAAGCGTATTCATCTTTCCTCCATCCCACGAAACATCATCCCCAGCCAGAACCCTGATCGCAAGGTGCTATCATGCCGTCATGGCCCTGCGTCAGATGCCGGCTCAGTGTTGCAGCGCACCTACAGTCGCGCGGGCTGCCACGGGCTAGGGTGCTGCGGGGCTGACGTCCGGCGTGTTCTCCGGTCAAAGCCGTTTGTTCGGTTGCCGTCCATGATCCGCCACAACGCCAGTGCCCCGATTGACCCTGCCGCAGACGCGGCCTTGCTGCTGCGTCGCATCGGCTTCGCCACGCTTGCGCTGGCACTGCCGATTGCGTCGCTGGTATCGCGCCGCGCTGCCGTCGTGCTTACGCCGATAGGGGTCGCGTTGCTCATCATTGCCTCGCTGATCGAGGAGCGGGGGCAGTTCGGCAGGAACCTGAAGGCTTCTCTGCTGAGCCGGCCGGGCATGATCCTGATGGGCCTCGTGGCATGGGCTGTGCTCTCGCTGGTCTGGAGCCCCTACACGCTTTCGGCGACCGAGAAAGCCACCAATCTGCTCCTTGCCGTGGCGCTCGGTTTCTGCGGTGCGGCGGCGCTGCCGGAGCGGATGCGTGCCTCGAACCTCAACCTCGTTCCGCTCGGCACCGGTATCGCCGCGCTGTTTGCGCTGGCGCTGCTGGTCGCCGGGAATATGAGCACTGCCGGCGTCTCTCCGGGCGTCGAGCGCGGCGTCAGCGTGGTGCTGATCATGTCGTGGCCCGCCTTCGCCTGGCTCCTCTCGCGTGCGCGCGGCCTGAGCGCGCTGGGCCTCGCACTCGCCGTCGGCCTGCTTGCCATGACCCGCTTCGAGGATGGCGAGGCGGTGGCGATGATCTGCGGCACGGTGGCCTTCGGAGCGATCAGCGCCAATCGTGTCGTCGCGGCTCGCGCCATCGCCATGATCGTTGCCGGGCTGATGTTGCTGGCCCCGCTCCTTCCCTTCCTGCTGATGCCGATCGCCTCGCGCTTCCCCGACGATCTCGCCCTCACCCTCGGCATCTGGGCCGACATCGTCAGCCGCGAACCGGTTCAGCTGATCACCGGGCACGGCCTCGACACCGTGCTGCGCGGCCGCCTGACGGGTGGCCTGCCTCAAGACACGCCGACGACCATTCTGTTCGAGTTCTGGTACGAGCTTGGCCTTGTCGGAGCCGCTTCGGCCGCGATCTGCCTGTACTTTGCGATCAAGGCTGCGGGCCAGATGGCGGGAGCGCTCGCCGCCGGCGTCACTGCCGCCTATGTCACGGCCTTCGCGCTTGCCGTTTTGGGGTTTGCTACCTTCCAGACCTGGTGGTTGATGACGCTCGCCTCCGTCGCCCTGATGTTCACGGCGATTGCTCGCGGGCAATACCGGACCGAGCGACCACTCGCACCATTGATGCCGCAGCCTGCCGCGAACAGCCGGCCAAAAGCCGGCGGGCCTGCTTCCTCCTGATCGCCCCCTGAGCGGCGCGGCTCAGGCCGCTGCCGCCCGGTCGCCATTCACGGCATGACAGGCGACACCGTCGATCACCGCAGGGTTTTCGACCTTGCAGCGGTCGAACGCCAGCGGGCAGCGCGGATGGAAGGTGCAGCCGGAAGGCGGGTTGATCGGGTTCGGGATTTCCCCCTTCACGCCCTCGCGCGCCTTGCCGACCATGGCGAGATCCGGAACCGCATCGAGCAGCATGCGGGTATAGGGATGGCGCGGGGCCGAGAAGAGCTGCTTGCCCTCTGAAACTTCCACAAGCCGGCCGAGATACATCACGCCGATGCGCGTCGCCATATGCCGGACCACGGCGAGGTTGTGCGAGATGAAGAGATAGGTCAGCCCGAATTTCTGCTGCAGATCGCGCATCAGGTTGAGGATCTGCGCCTGCACGGAGACATCGAGCGCCGATGTCGGCTCGTCGCAGACGATGAACTCGGCATTCGAGGCGAGCGCGCGTGCGATCGCGATGCGCTGGCGCTGGCCACCGGAAAATTCGTGCGGGAACTTCTTGGCGTCATCGGGATGCAGGCCGACCAGCGTCAGCAATTCGCCGATGCGGGCAGTGATGTCGCCTTCGCCCTCGATGATGTCGAAGGCGCGGATCGGCTCGGCGATGATCCGGCCGACACGCCAGCGCGGATTCAGGCTGGCATAGGGATCCTGGAAGATCATCTGGATGCGCCGACGCATCCGCTGACGCTCCTGCGCGACCGCGACGTCGTTCATCGAGATGCCGGCGATGCTGACAGTACCGCCCGAGGGTGGCAGCAGGCCGACCACCATGCGCGCGACGGTGGACTTACCCGAGCCGGATTCACCGACGAGCGCGAAGGTCTCGCCCTTGCGGATATCGAAGGAGACCCCGTCGACGGCCTTGAGATATTGCTTCGGCGCGTGTTCAAGCACGCGGTTGAGCCAGGGCTTCGACACGTCGAACACGCGCTTCAGGTCGCGGACCTGGACGAAGGCGGCATCAGGCGGAGGGAGCTGGCTCACGCTGCGATCTCCGCTTTGGGCTGGTCGTAGAGATGGCAGGCGACCTGCCGGTCGCCGACCCTGGTCAGCTCGGGCCGCTCGACATGGCAGCGGGCGAAGGCTTGGGCGCAACGCGGATTGAAGGCACAGCCCCGCGGAATGGCCGAGAGCCGGGGCATCGAGCCGGGAATCTGGACGAGGCGGTCGGCATCGCCCTCGATCGACGGGATCGCGCCCATCAGCCCCTTCGCATAGGGGTGGAGCGGGTCCTTGACCACATCGCGGACCGGGCCGATCTCGGCGATCCGCCCGGCATACATCACTGCAACCCGGTCGGCCGTTTCGGCGATGACGCCCATGTCATGGGTCACCAGCATCACCGAGGTGCCGCGCTCGCTGCAGAGGCGTTTGATCAGCGCGATGATCTGGGCCTGGACGGAGACATCGAGCGCGGTCGTCGGTTCGTCGGCAATGATGAACTCCGGCTCGGCGCAGAGCGCGAGCGCGATCACGACACGCTGGCGCATGCCACCGGAGAACTCGTGCGGATAGCCGTCGATCCGGCGATCCGGCGCCGGGATCCCGACCTCGTCGAGCAAGGCGATGGCGCGCTTGCGAGCCTCCGCCGCATTGAGGCTGGTATGAGTCCGGATCGTCTCGATCAACTGCTCGCCGACCCGGTAGAGCGGGTTCAGGCTGGTCAGCGGATCCTGGAAGATCATGCCGATCCGCTTGCCGCGGATCCTGCGCATGGCCTCGGGCGGCCGGTTGTCGACGCGTTCACCCGACAGCACGACCTCGCCGCCGGCGATGCGCCCCGGCGGGTCGATCAGACCGATGATGGCGGACCCGGTGACGGACTTGCCGGCGCCGGATTCGCCGACGACACCGAGCACTTCGCCGCGTGCGATATCGAAGGAGATCTTGTCGAGCGCGCGCAAGGTGCCGCGCCGCGTCACGAATTCGACGGTCAGGTCACGGACGGAAAGAACGGGGACGGTCATCGGGTCACCTCAGCCGCGGATTGAGCGCATCGCGCAGCCAATCGCCGAGCAGGTTCACCGCCAGCACCAGGATCGCCAGGGTCACGCCGGGAAAGGCGACGATCCACCAGTCGCCGGAGAACAGATAGCGATTGCCGATGCTGATCAGAGTGCCGAGCGAGGGCTGCGTCGGCGGCAGGCCGACACCCAGGAAGGATAGCGTCGCCTCGGTGATGACGGCGAGCGCCAGATTGATCGTCAGGATGACGAGAACCGGGCCGATCACGTTGGGCAGGACATGGCGCAGCATGATCAGCGGCGCCGGCAAGCCGACGAGGCGTGCCGCCTGGACATAGTCCTTGTTGCGCTCGACCAGCGTCGAGCCACGCACGGTGCGGGCATATTGCACCCAGAAGGACAGGCCGATCGAGATCACGAGAACATAGATCGCCGTGTCCTCGCGCGAGGCGCTCTTGAAGATGCCGCGGACGACGCCATCGATCAGGAGCGCGATCAGGATCGCCGGGAAGGTGAGCTGGACATCGGCGATCCGCATGATCAGCGAATCGACACGCCCGCCGAGATAGCCCGCAAGCAGGCCGAGCGTGATGCCGATCGAGGCGGCCAGGATCACGCCGAGGCCGCCAACCACCAGCGACACACGCAGGCCATAGAGAATGGCCGAATAGAGATCCCGGCCCTGGTCGTCGGTGCCAAAGATGAAGCGGGCCTCCCCGCCCTGCTGCCAGGCCGGCGGGATGTTGGCATCCGCGAGGAAGACCGAAGCCGGGTCGAAGGGATTGGTCGGTGCGATCCAGGGCGAGAAGGCCGCACCGATGAACAGCAGCAGCACGACGAAGGCAGCGACCATCGTCACCTTGGAACGCAGGAAGCTGGCAAGAATGTCGCTGTCGAGAAAGCGTTCCCAGCGCGTCGGGATCTTCTCGGGCGAAGCGGGCGGCCGAGTGGTCATGCTCATGGGTTCAACTCTCCGCCAGCTCAGTGTGCGCCGATCGTCGCGCGCAGGCGCGGATCGACGGCGGCATAAAGCAGGTCGACGATCAGGTTGATGCTGACGAACAGGAAGGAGATCAGCATCAGATAGGCAGCCATGATCGGGATATCGACGTTCTGGACGGCCCGCAGGAAGAGCAGGCCCATGCCCGGCCACTGGAACACCGTCTCGGTGATGATCGCGAAGGCGATGATCGAGCCGAGCTGCAGTCCGGCGATGGTGATGACCGGAACCAGCGTGTTCTTGAGCGCATGGCCGAAATTGACCGTCCGGGTGCGCAACCCGCGCGCCCGGGCGAACTTGATGTAATCGGCACGCAGCACTTCGAGCATCTCGGCCCGGACGAGGCGCATGATCAGCGTCATCTGGAACAGGCCGAGCGTGATCGAGGGCAGGATCAACGCCTTGAGGCCGGACACGGTCAGCAGGCCGGTCGTCCACCAGTTGCCGATCTTCACGACCTCGCCGCGCCCGAAGGAGGGCAGCAGGCCGAGCGTGACCGAGAACAGGTAGATCAGCAGGATGCCGATCAGGAAGGTCGGCAGGCTGATACCGATCAGCGACACCGCCTGCAAGATCTTGGCGAGCCAGCTGTCGCGCTTCAGCGCGGTGTAGACGCCCATCGGGATGCCGACGAGGAGCGAGAACAGGGCCGACATGAAGGCGAGTTCAAGCGTCGCCGGCGCCCGGTCACCCAGCAGCGAAATTACCGGAAGCCGGAACTGGTAGGACACGCCGAATTCGAGCCGGGCGGCGTTGTAGATGTAGCGGAAGAACTGGACAATGACGGGGTCGTCGAGCCCGAGCGAGCGCCGGATCTGCTCGACCTGCGCCTGCGGCGTGTCGAGGCTGACGAGCTGGTTCACCGGATCACCGACGAAACGGAACATCGCGAAGGCGATCAGCGCCACGCTCAGCATGACGAGAAGCGACTGAAACAGCCGACGCAGAATGAAAGCTAACATGGCCGCCTTGAATCCCCGGTCTGCCGAGGTCGGAAAACGCGCGGCCATCCCGGACGCGAGGACGCGGGGATCCGGAATCCGGCAGGAGCGCCATGCGCTGCAACGGATCCTGGTTCAGCGCGGCTGCACCGTCTGTCCGGGATGACGATGAGGATGAAAGAAGGCGCGCGGATCGCTCCGCGCGCCTCTCATGTCACTCCTTGGTGGCGTAGTAGAGCAGGACCGAGTTGTCGGCGCGCTGGGTCAGCTTGACCTTCTTCGAAACGCCCCAGGCGAGAGCCTGCTGGTGCAGAGGGATATAGGAGAACTCGTCCACCGTGATCTTGAAGGCTTCCTTGATCATGGCGTCGCGCTTGGCGGTATCGGGCTCGACCAGGATCTTGTCGGTCAGCGCGTCGACCTTCTTGTTGCAGTAACCGCCGAGATTCGACTCCCCGCGCGACGAGCCGGCGACATCGCGGCAACCCAGGATGTCGTTGAGCACGTTGTGGCTGTCGAAGGTCCCAGGGGTCCAGCCGAGCAGATAGAACGAGGTCTTATAGCCGCCCGACTTCAGCACCTTGGCGAAGTACTGGCCCTTCGGCTGGGCGTTCAGGTTCACCTTGATGCCGGCGCGAGCCAGCATGCCGACCACGGCCTGGCAGATCTGGCCGTCATTGACATATCGGTCGTTCGGGCAATCCATGCCGACCTCGAAGCCGTTGGGATAGCCAGCCTCGGCCAAGAGCTTCTTGGAGGCCTCGGTGTCGAACTTGGCGCGCGTGAACCCGGCATGCGGGAAGAGTTCCGGCGCGATCATCAGCGGCGACGGAGTCGACAGGCCGCGCATGACGCGGCTCTTGATCGTTTCGATGTCGATCGCCTGGTAGAAAGCCTGACGAACCTTCGGGTCCTTGAAGGGGTTCTTGCCCTTGACGTTGGATTCGAGCAGTTCGTCGCGGGTCTGGTCCATGCCGAGGAAGATCGTGCGCAGTTCCGGACCGGTCATGACCTGGACATTGCCGGCACTGTTGACGCGCTGGATGTCCTGGATCGGAACCGGCTCGATCACGTCGACCTCGCCCGAGAGCAGGGCCGCGACCCGGGTCGCATCCGATGCGATCGGCGTGAACACGATCTCCTTGAGATTGTGCTCGACCTTCTTGTTCCACCAGTTCTCGTTGACCTTGAACACGGTCTTCACGCCGGGCTGATGGCTCTCGATCTTGAACGGGCCGGTGCCATTGGCATTGAGCGAGGCGTGGCTCGGTGTTGTCGCCGCCGCCGGGGTCGGAGCGACGGCGTTATTCGCCTCCGCCCACTTCTTCGACATGATGTACCAGGTGTCCCACTGGGCATTCAGGATCGGGTTCGGCGAGCTCAGCGTCACGTCGATGGTGTAATCATCGACCTTGGTGAACTTGGCGTCGGTCGGAATACGCGTGGTGAAATTCGAGCCGGGCGCGCGGACGCGCTCGGCCGAGAAGATCACGTCATCGGCGGTGAAGTCCTCGCCATTGTGGAACTTCACGCCCTTGCGCAGGAAAAAGCGCCATTTCAGGCCATCATCGGAGACTTCCCACTTCTCGGCGAGGGCCGGCTCGATCTTGAGGTCCTTGCCGCGCGCCGTCAGGCCCTCATAGGGGTGGCCGAGATGGGCGTTGGTGGTGGTCTCGTTGACGGTATAGGGATCAAGCGACTTGAGCTCGCCTTGGTTGGCATAGCGCAGCGTCTGTGCCTGCGCGGCGCCGCACATCAGCGCCAGAGCCGCAACCGCGGCGAGGCAGTTCGTCTTGAATGACATAATTCGATCGCTCCCAATCGGTTTTGCTACCCACTCCTCCCGGGAGCGGCTCTCGCCCGGCGCCTCCCAAGCGCCCGGCGAAAGAAGATGTCAGCTTAATGACGCTTCTTGAGCGGCGTCCAGTACGGCCGATGAGAAACACTCCAGATTGCACTTTCTTGCGCGTTTCTCCAAAATTTTGCACGCAATCAGAGAAATCGGCACCATGAACCAAAATTCATGGCGCCGAACATCTCTCAGCGCGCCAGTTCGGCGATCACGCCACGGATGAACCGCGCACCGGCATCGAGCTGGGCTACCGTGATGAACTCGTCGGGCTGGTGAGCCTGGGCGATATCGCCAGGGCCGCAGACCACCGTCGACCAGCCCGCCGCCTGGAACAGTCCGCCCTCGGTCCCATAGGCGACGACATGGCTGCCATTGTCGCCGGTCAGCCGGCGCGACAGGGCCTCCGCCTCGCCATGCTGCTCCGGTCCGAGCGCAGGCGTGAAGGAGGTGACTTCCATCTCGATGCCCGTCTCGGGCGCGATCGCCTTCATCCCGGCCTCGAGTTCGGCGATGCGGGCGCGGTAGCGCTCGACGTAATTCTGGTCGCGCTCGCCGGGAATGACGCGCACCTCATGGGTGAAGCTGCAATGTTCGGCCGTGATGTTGACGGCCGTACCGCCCTGGACCACGCCGACATGCAAAGTCGTGTAGGGCGGTTCGAAGCCGTTATCATTCGGGGTCCGGGTCTTGTTCTCCGCCATGACCTCGTCGTGCCAGGCAATCAGCTTGCCGGCGATCATGACGGCCGGCACGCCGATGTCGACGCGGCTCGAATGCACCGCGTGGCCGCGCACCGTCGTCCTCATCCGCGTGCCACCCTTGTGGCCGGTGACGACCTGCATCATCGACGGCTCGCCGACGATCACCGCCGACGGGGTGAGGCCTGCGGCGACCATGGCATCGATCATGATCCGCGCGCCGAGACAGCCGACCTCCTCGTCATAGGAGAGCGCGATATGGATCGGGCGCTTCAACCCGGCCGCGATCATCTCGGGCACAAGCGCCAGCGCGGTCGCGTCGAAGCCCTTCATATCGCAGGCTCCGCGGCCGTAAAGCTTGCCGTCGCGCTCGGTCAGCGTCCAGGGATCGGAGGTCCAGTCCTGCCCCGCGACGGGAACGACGTCGGTATGCCCGGAGAGCACGACGCCGCCGGCAACCGCCGGCCCGACCGTCGCATAGAGATTGGCCTTCTGGCCGTCAGGGCTCGGAACGATCGTGCTCTCGACGCCGAGACTGGCGAGGTAATCTCGACAGAAATGGATGAGCTCGAGATTGCTGCGCTGCGATTCCGTATTGAACGAAACCAGCTTCGCCAGCATTTCCTTGGGGGTGTATTTCACAGGGTCGAATCTCCAAAGACAGACGGGAAGGCAGGTTTCGTGCCGACACGCTAGGCAGCCTGACAGCCAGGTCAATCGCCAGCCGTGGCTTGACCGGCCTGCGCCGGACGCGTTGATGTGCGCGCCGAGACGCCGGCGCCGCCGGACCATGAGAGAAGTCCAGTCCGATGAATTTCGACGTCACGCTCGCCGATATCCAGGCTGCCGCCACCCGCATCTCCGGCAAGGTGCGCCGCACCCCGACCTTCCAAAGCGCCGGTCTCTCGGCGCGACTGGGCGTCGAGACCGTGGTGAAGGTCGAGAGCCTGCAGCTCGGCGGTTCGTTCAAGGTGCGCGGCTGCTTCAACAAGCTGATGTCGCTCAGCGAGGACGAGCTCAAGCGCGGCATCGTCACCGTTTCCGGCGGCAACCACGCGATCGCGGTTTCGATGGTCGCCAAGTCGATGGGCGCCCGAGCGCTCGTGCTGATGGCGAAGAATGTCGCGCCCTTCAATGTCGAGCTCACCCGGCAGGCCGGCGGCGAGGTCGAACTTTGCGAGGACGCCATCGAGGCCTTTGCCAAGGCCGACGAGTACGCGGCGAAGGGCATGACCAATGTCCACTCTTATGACGATCCGGCGATCATCGCCGGCCATGGCTCGCTCGGCCTGGAACTGGCGAATGACGCCAGCGGGCGTCTCGACCATGTCTTCATCTCGATCGGCGGCGGCGGCTTCGTGGCCGGCGTCGGCACGGCTCTCAAGGGGCTCGACCCGGCGGTGCGCATTCATGGCGTCGAGACGGAGGGCGCAACGACGATGACCCAGGCGCTGGAGGCCGGCAAGCCGGTGCCGATCCGGCCGACCTCGATCGCCCGCGCGCTCGGCGCCCCCTTCGCGACCGAACGCACCATGGCGGCAGCGCGCCAATATCTGGAGGAGATCGTCACCGTGCCCGATGCCGAGGCCGTGCGCGAAATGGCCTGGGTGCTGCAGAACGGGAGAGTGCTGATCGAGCCAGCGGCAGGCTGCGTGGTTGCCGCAGCCGTGGCGCGCAAGGAGATGTTCAAGCCCGGGGAGCGCGTCGGCCTGATCCTCTGCGGCTCCAACGTCTCGCTCGACGATTTCGCGACGTGGCGCAAGGAGTACGGGGTTTAAGGCAACCTCGTTGCGGCCGGGTTTGATGCTTGACCTTACCCGAGGGAGCCGACCGGTTAGCGATGAGTTGACCTGCGCGATGAGCTAGCGTTGTCTTGGGCGGCGATACCCTGCCGTTCGAGGGAAGACCATGGCCGTCTTGCTCGCAATGCTCATCGGGATCGTGGCCGGGCTGCGCACCATGATGGCGCCGGCCGCCGTCAGTTGGGCCGCCCATCTCGGCTGGATCAACCTCGACGCCAGCCCTCTGGCCTTCCTCGGCTATGCCTGGACGCCCTGGATCCTGACCGCGCTGGCCATCGGCGAGCTGATCACCGACAAATTGCCTTCGACGGCAAGCCGCAAAGTCCCGACGCAGTTCGGCGGCCGCATCGTGACAGGAGCCCTGTCGGGCGCGGCCATCGGCGCGGCTGCCGGATCGCTGGCGCTTGGCGCGATCGCGGGTGCGGTCGGCGCCGTCGCCGGTACGCTTGGCGGGGCCGCGGCCCGGGCCAGCCTTGCGGAAGCGTTTGGTCGCGACAGGCCCGCCGCGCTGGTCGAAGACGTGGTGGCGATCGTCGCCGCCTTGCTGATCGTGGTGGCCGCACGATGAACCGGAATTTCGACGCCATCATCGTCGGGGCCGGCCAGGCCGGACCTTCACTGGCAGGCCGAATGACCGATGCCGGCATGTCTGTGGCGATCGTCGAACGCCACCTCTTTGGCGGCACCTGCGTCAACACCGGTTGCATGCCGACCAAGACGCTGGTCGCCAGCGCCTATGCCGCGCATCTGGCGCGCCGCGGTGCCGAATATGGCGTCATGCTGGACGCGCCGCCACGCATCGACATGCCGAAGGTCAAGGAGCGAGCCGCCCTCGTCTCCGCCACTTCACGCCGCAATATCGAGAGCTGGCTGCGCGGGATGAAGGGCTGCACGGTCCTCACCGGGCATGCGCGCTTCGAGAGTGCCGACCGGATGCGGATAGGCGACGACGTGATCAGCGCGCCCCGCATTTTCCTGAATGTCGGCGGGCGCGCCGTCGTGCCGGATATGCCCGGGATCGGCGACAGCTCATACCTGACCAACACCTCGATCCTTGGGCTCGACATGGTGCCAAAGCATCTCGTCATCATCGGCGGCAGCTATATCGGCCTCGAATTCGCTCAGATGCACCGCCGCTTCGGTGCGGCCGTCACGGTCGTCGAGAAGGGGCCACATCTCGTATCCCGGGAGGACGAGGAGGTCTCGGAGGCGATCCGCGATATCCTTGTTGCTGAAGGGATCGAGATCCGGACAGGCGCGGAGTGCATTCGCTTCGCGCCCCACCCCGAGGGTATCGCGGTCGGGGTGGACTGCACTGCAGGCGCACCCGAGATCATCGGGTCGCATGTCCTGCTTGCCGTCGGGCGCCGCCCGAACACGGACGATCTCGGTCTCGACAAGGCCGGGGTCGCAACGGATGCGCGAGGCTATATCGAGGTCGATGACAGCCTGGCGACCAATGTCCCCGGTATCTGGGCGATCGGCGACTGCAATGGCCGCGGCGCCTTCACGCACACCTCCTATAACGACTTCGAAATCGTCGCCGCCAACCTGCTCGACGGCGAAGCGCGCAAGGTCAGTGACCGCATCCCCGCCTACGCGCTCTTCATCGACCCGCCGCTCGGGCGGGTCGGCATGACGCTTGCCCAGGCCCGCGCCAGCGGCCGGCCGTTGCTGGTTGGCCGCCGGCCGATGACGCGCGTCGGCCGCGCCGTCGAGAAGGGTGAGACGCTCGGCTTCATGAGCGTCGTTGCCGATGCCGAGACGCGCCGCATCCTCGGCGCCGCGATCCTCGGGACGAGCGGCGACGAGGCGATCCATGGGATCCTCGACATGATGAATGCGGGCGCGCCCTATGACAGGCTGCTGCGCGCAGTGCCGATTCATCCGACCGTATCGGAGCTCATCCCGACGATGCTTGGAGAAATGCGCGCCCCAAACTGACCTCAGAAATAGCGCGCCAGGTTCCGGCGGATCCTGTCGACCGGGGGCTCGTCGCCCGCAGGGGCCTCGAAGGCCTGGCCGGTGATGGTCTCGAAGGCGCGGATATAGACCTGCGAGGTCTGCGCGATGAGCTCGTCCGGGATCTCGGGGATCGGCTCCTTGTAGGGGTCGCAGCGTGCGGCGACCCAGTTGCGCACGAAATCCTTGTCAAAGCTCTCCGGCCGCTCTCCCGCCGCAAAGCGCGCCGGGTAGCTCTCGGCGAACCAGTAGCGGCTGCTGTCGGGGGTATGGATCTCATCGGCCAGCATGATCCGGCCCTGCCGATCGGTACCGAACTCGTATTTGGTATCGGCAAGGATGAGCCCACGTCCGCGCGCGATATCCTGCCCCCGGTCGAACAGGGCCAGCGCATAGCCGGACACCGTATCCCACTGTTCCTGGGTCAGGAGCTTGCTGCCGACGATCTCGTCCGGGGAAAGCGGCTCGTCATGGCCGCCGTCGAAGGCCTTGCTGGTCGGCGTAATGACGGCATGAGGAAGCGCCTCGTTGTCGCGCAGGCTATCCGGGAAGCGGATGCCGTAGAGATCCCGCCTGCCCTGCTTGTACATGGTCAGCACCGACGTGCTGGTCGTGCCCGCGAGATAGCCGCGCACCACGATCTCGACGGGAAGGATATCGAGTTTCTGGCCGACGACGACGTTGGGGTCTGGATATTCCAGCACGTGGTTCGGGCAGATATCCGCAGTCCTCTCGAACCAGAACCGGGCTGTCTGGGTCAGCACCTGCCCCTTGAACGGAATGCAGGCGATGGCGCGATCGAAGGCGCTGAGCCGGTCCGTGGCGATGAGAATGCGGCGCCCGTCCGGCAGATCGTAATTCTCGCGGACCTTGCCCCGATAATAGTTCGGCAGCTCCGGGATGACCGCTTCGCGAATGGGCTGGATCTCGGACATGGTGGACATCACTTCATCAAGGTGCGGAATCACGCAGGGAGAGCCCCCGGCGCTGCGTTCCTTTGTAGCCAAGTGGATCGACACGCACCATTGCGCTCTCGCTGTCGCCCCTGTGCGATGCTAGGGAGCCCCATGACGAAGGGCGAGCGCCGGAGGTGAGCAGCCATGTTTCAGGCACAAGCAATCGCGAGCAGCGACAAGAGCGGGTTCTACAGCGAACTGACCTCGCAGCTTGAGGGCCTGCTGGCAGGAGAAAGCGACCCGGTCGCCAACGCCGCCAATACCTCGGCACTGCTGTTCCAGATGATGCCGGATCTGAACTGGGCCGGCTTCTACATCATGCGGGACGGCGAGCTCGTCCTCGGGCCCTTTCAAGGCAAGCCGGCCTGTGTCCGCATTCCCGTCGGGCGCGGCGTCTGCGGCGCGGCCGTCGCCCGCCGGCAATCCATGCTGGTGGACGATGTCCATGCGTTTCCCGGCCATATCGCCTGCGATGCGGCCTCGCGCTCGGAGCTGGTCGTGCCGCTGATCCGCGACGGTGAGGTGATCGGCGTGATCGATCTCGACAGCCCATCCCCCTCCCGCTTCGACAGCGCCGACCAGGCCGGCATCGAGCGGATCGCCGAAATCTATCTCGCTGCGAGCGCTAGCTAGGTTGAGCCACCCCGACTGCCTTGCAGCGCCGGCTGCAAGAACGACTGATCAGCAGGCAGCGGCGGAGCGACTCTCGTTGGCGTCCGCAACCGGAGGCGCGGCTTCGTGCTGCCCGGGCGTGAGTAGGACCGGAGCCGGCACCACCCATCTCGCCAGAGCCGTGCGGCCGGCTTCGGTCAAGGCGTAGACGCCGCGATCGGCTCGTTCGAACCAACCATAGACGTTGCGGTGCAGAATCTTCTGTGCGTCCGGGCATGATGGCTTGAGATCGCGCGGCCGCTGCGGGCCTGCCGTCATGGCTGCAGCGCAGGCGAGCGCCTGCTGTCGATAGGCCGTCATGATCGGCGCGCGCGAACCGCCACCAGCGACAGGGTCTCCCTGACGCCGTTTGTGCTCCTCCACGAGCTTCGAACGCCGTTTGGCATCCTTGCGTGGCGTCGGCGCGGCCGGCGAAACGAGAATATCGACGCGACCGGACAACGCGACCCCGAGAAGCCCGAAACCGAGATGCCGGCATAGGTTACGATAGCGGGAATCGCTCTCGCGTCCCTTCCCCCGTGCCGACAGCCGGGCTGCAAGCCAGATCTCGTCACCGAGCTTCATCCGATCCACGCCCTGCAGGATGAGCTCGAGATTGAAGGTCAGCTTCAGTTCTCCGACCACGACGACGGCCGGATCATCGCCCTTGAGACCAACAAGGTCGCAGCGCCCGACCTCACCCTTCACGGAATAGCCCAGTCCTTCGAGGAAGTGTTTGACCGGCAGATAGAGGGATGTTTCCACGCGAAATCTCCGGTGCATTCCGATGCCGGACCGTTCCGACGAATCCGTAGCGCTGACCGCTGCACAAAGGTGCAGCGGCGGTCGTTTCGGAATGGCAAACGGGAGGCAAGCCGGAACGGATCGGCGGGCAGGTGTTCTGACCGCCGCACCTCAAAGCGCAGATGGCAACAAGGGGCAGCCCCCAGTACAGGCGGCCACCCCTTGGGAGTTCGTCACGGCGTCGATCCCGCGACGGGACCGACCTGCCATGACAGCTGGATCAGCGCGCCAGTCGCAAGGCGCCGCGGATTTCGGACTTCGCTCCTTCGAGATCCCTTTGGAAATCGGGATTCCGGTAGGCGAGAACCGCGATCATCGCGGCCATCTCCCGGCCCGCCTGGATGTCGCTTGGGTAATGCACCCCGCCGATCACCCGGTTCTCGCCGAATTCGACGGCGCGCGCGAAGATCGCCTCACCCTTCTCCGGCACGATATCGGCCAGCACGATCGCGGTGAGGTAGGAGAAGGCGGCGTGACCACTCGGATAGGAGCCGCTGTTCGAATATTTGGCGACCGGCTTGAGACGAGCATCCACCACCGGGGGACGCTGGCGCTCCCATTTTTCCTTGCCCTGTTTGTTGAAGGCGCTCTCCGTCTTGTAGACTTTCTTGAAGAATACCGCCGCTTTCGGCAGTTTCTCGGCCGTGAATTCGGGTCCCATCACGTCGGCGAAGCGAAAGACGCTCTGCTCGAGATCCGCGACCGACCTCTCGGCCTGTTCGGCCGTTCGCTTCTCCTGCAGGCTCAGCATGATCTCGAGCTCCCGCCGGGTCGTATCCGCGGATGGCGGCGGCGCCATGAACCGGGTCGTGTCGAGCTGCTCCGGCGACACGTAGTATTTGCTGCTCTGGACGTCCGCGCCGGCTGAGCCAATCGCAAGAAGCGTCAGTCCGAGTGTCAGGCCCGCGAGTCTTTTCATCTTGTCGTCTCCCGATAAGCGTTTCTTCCCTGCTGTCGGAGGCAAGTCCGCGCAGCGCTCGATGCTGATCAAGAAACACGCCAGCAGCGCCCGCACCGCGTGACGGCAATGGAATCAGAGGGTTGTCACGGGTTCGGCGCCGAGCGGCGCAGGCGGCGTCAGTGAAGGATGAGTAAAGCCTGTAACATCGGCCGCGAGCATGGGTCATCGAAGATACCTCCTTGCCACGCGGCCACCCGCATGAGGCACCGACGTTCCTGGCAGAAGGAAAGCAATCCGGTCCCATCTCATTCGTCGCCTCGCCCCTCGAGCGAAGACATCGACGGAAGCGACGACGACAAAGCGCGAGATCGACCACTCGCACGCAATGGAGGCGAGCTGCCTACCGGCTCATGGCCTCGAACACATTGCGCATCGATGTGCTTGGGATGCCGAACAGGCCGCCATAGGGCGAGTTCAGGTCAACGATCACGAACATCACGCTCGATATCGAAACCACCCCGATCGCCAGGACGATGGCGGCCAGCAGCTTGCGGGGGACCTGCAGGCCAAAGCTCACGAAGACCAGCATCAGCCAGAACGTCACGATGTTCGTGAACAGCCGCGACGCCGGGTCGCGCGCATCTTCGATCACTGCCCAGCGACGCTGTTGCAGGTTCATGAAATTTGCGCGGCATTCCGCGGCCAGATTCGCATGCAGCCCCCCGGCCGGGGCGAGGGCGTTGATCTCGAGCCCGATCTGATTGACCAGCACACTGAGTGCCGGGCTTTCCCCGTGGCGTCCCATGGTACTGGGATCGGGATAGGCAATGCCTGTCGGCCTTTCCTCGTCGGGCCAGGTGCTCGCGATCACCGCAGCGGTGTAGCTGCGGAGATCCGCGCGGGCCTTCTCGGCCCCTGGGCCGTAATTGCGGAGGCACTGATCGAGCTGAGCCAGTTGCCCGGCATCCGCGTTCCGGTCGCGGTATGCCATATCGAACGCGCTCTTCACGCTCGACAACTGCAGGCTGAGGATGAGCGCCGCGAAGGTGACGAGGAGACTCGTGACCAGCCGTAGCGCGTCCATGTTCCGCTCGGTCAGATGCTCTTCGGGCAACCAGTTCCTCAGCTGGAGGCCGAATACGGCCGCCGCGCTGAGCAGGCCGCAGAACATGAAGGCTGAAAGCCACTGCACCATGACAGAACCTGCTCTTGCTGAAGCCCCCGGGCACAGAACCCTGCAGCCGTCGCGACCACGAGAACGATCTGGCGTCGACATGCAGCCATCGATCCAGAATGACGCGAGGATTGCAACTGTAGGCGGTCGCGACGCCATTCCTCCGCTTCTGCCCCCTCATGCCGCAATCGGCTTGGACAGACCCGGTCGGACCGCGCTAGCTTGCATGACTTGGCAACCCGATTTCTGCCAACCTTCCCTCTCTGCCCGAGGACATGATGCCGAAGTCCGAACTCATCGCGGCGCTGACGCCCGAGCTCACCGCGATCCGTCGCGATTTTCACCGCCATCCCGAACTGCTCTTCGACGTGCATCGCACAGCGGGCATCGTTGCCGACAAGCTCAAGGCCTGGGGCGTCGACGAGGTGGTGACCGGCATTGGCCAGACCGGCGTCGTCGGCGTGATCAAGGGCAAGCGCCAGGGTTCCGGCAAGGTCATCGGCCTGCGTGCCGACATGGATGCCTTGCCGATCCACGAGGAAACCAATCTCGAGCATCGCTCGACCGTGCCCGGGAAGATGCATGCCTGCGGTCATGACGGCCACACCACCATGCTGCTCGGTGCCGCGAAATATCTCGCCGAGACCCGGGATTTCGACGGCACAGCGGTCGTGATCTTCCAGCCGGCAGAAGAAGGCGGCGGCGGTGCGAAGGTGATGTGCGATGAAGGCCTGATGGAGCGCTTCGGCGTGCAGGAGGTCTATGGGCTGCACAACAAGCCTGGCATGGCGATCGGTCAATTCTGCATCCGCAAGGGCCCGCTGATGGCCGCAGCCGATCGCTTCCTGATCAAGATCGAGGGCAAGGGCGGCCATGCCGCCGCGCCGCACGATACCAAGGATCCGGTGGTTGCCGCCTGCCAGCTCGTGACCGCACTGCAGACCGTCGCCTCGCGCAATGCCGACCCGCTCGATTCGGTCGTCGTCTCGGCGACAGCGATCAATGCCGGCGAAGCGTTCAACGTCATTCCGCAGACCGTCGAGATCAAGGGCTCGGTCCGGACGCTGACACCTGCCATGCGCGACCTCGCCCAGAAGCGCATCATCGAGATCGCCGACGGGCTGGCGAAGGCGTTCGATCTCAAATGCGAAGTCGACTACGACCGCGGCTATCCGGTGACCTTCAATCACGCCGGGCAGACGGATTTCGTGACCAGCGCCACCCGGAACGTTTTCGGGAAGGACGCGATCGATACCGAGATCCCGCCTGTCATGGGGTCGGAGGATTTCTCCTTCATGCTCGAAGAGCGCCCTGGCGCCTATATCTTCATGGGCAATGGTGACTCGGCTGGCCTGCACCACCCGGCCTATGAGTTCAACGATGCGGCGATCCCGGTCGGCGTGACCTATTGGGCAAGCCTCGTCGAGATCGCCATGCCGCAGCGCGCAGCCTGATCGCAGAATCCCGATGGCCGATATCGATTGCCTCGTCATCGGGGCCGGCGTTGTCGGCCTCGCAACGGCGCGCGCACTTGCGCTCGCCGGACGCGAGGTCGTGATCGCCGAAGCCGCCGACGGCATCGGCACTCAGACCTCCGCCCGCAATAGCGAGGTCATCCATGCCGGGATCTACTACCCACCTGGCTCGCTCAAGGCGCAGGTCTGTGTCGAGGGCCGCAAGCAGCTCTATCGCTATCTCGGCGAGCGCGGCTTGCCGCACAAAGCCTGCGGCAAGCTGATCGTCGCGACATCGGCGAGCCAGCGCCCGGCACTGGAAACGATCGCGGCGCGGGCGAAGGCCTCAGGGGTCGACTCGCTGCGCTATCTCGACACAGCCGAGGCGCGGGCACACGAGCCCGAGGTCGCCTGCGAGATCGCGCTGTTCTCGCCCGAGACCGGCGTGGTCGATAGCCACGCCTTCATGCTCTCGCTGCTTGGAGAATGTGAGGCCGCCGGCGGCTCGCTGGCTTTGAACACGCCCATCAGCGGCTGGCGCCGCGAGGGCGAGGCGTTCAGCGTCGATTTCGGAGGCGACGATCCCGCGACCTATTCGGTCCGCAGCATCGTCAATTCGGCCGGCCACGGCGCGCCGCGCCTGCTCGGCAGGCTCGACGGCTTTCCTGCCGCCTATGTGCCAAAGCAATCTTTCGCCAAGGGCAATTACTTTGCGCTGCTGGGGAAGCAGCCCTTCTCGCATCTGGTCTACCCGATCCCGGAAGCAGCCGGGCTCGGCATCCATGCCACGATCGACATGGCCGGGCGGGTCAAGTTCGGCCCGGATGTCGAATGGGTGGATGACGACCAGAATCTGGTCGTCGACGCGACCCGGGCCGAAAAATTTTACGCAGCGATCAGGACATACTGGCCCGGTCTGCAGGACGGCGCGCTGGTCGCGGATTATGCCGGTATCCGGCCGAAGCTGCATGGACCGACGGAGCCGATGCCGGATTTCCGCGTCGACGGACCGGCCGTCCATGGCGTGCCGGGGCTGGTCAACCTGCTCGGGATCGAAAGCCCCGGGCTGACCTCCTCGCTCGCGATCGCTGAACTCGTGGTGGAAAGGCTGCAGGCCTGACGGCGGACGCTTCGCGCTCCGTCAGGCAGATCACGGCAGCTGACTGAACTCGGAAGCCGGCATAGCCCGGTCTGCTCCACAGCGTTAGATGCCGGAAAGCTCAGGTTGGCGGCAGCGAGAACCGCCCGCTGAAGCATTCCATCTAACCGCGGATCGCCTTCACGGCGTCCGTCGCTTGCCTGGCAAGCTCAGTCACACGCGCCCAGTCGCGTTTCGCAACCGCATCGGCCGGCACGAGCCAGGATCCCCCGACGCAGATCACCTGCGGCAGGGCAAGGTAGTCGGCGAGATTGGCGAGGCTGACGCCACCGGTCGGGCAGAATTTCAGCTGCGGGAAGGGCCCGGACAACGCCTTCAGCGCCGGCGTGCCTCCTGCCTGCTCGGCCGGGAAGAACTTGCAGGTGAGCCGCCCGGCCAAGACCGCGCGCATACAGTCCGAGGCCGTCGCCACACCCGGCAACCAGGGCAGGCCGGCCGCGCGCATCGCCTCGTCCACAGCCTCGCTGAAGCCCGGGCTGACCACAGCCTGCGCGCCCACCCGCTTGACCTCTGCGACCTGCAAAGGCGTCACGACCGTACCGGCAACAGACAGGATTTCCGGCACCTCGTGGGCGATCCTCTCGAGCGCGGCCAGTGCAGCAGGGCGACGCAGCGTGACTTCGATCACGTCGATGCCACCCGCAAGCAGCGCGCGGGCCAGCGGGACCGCGACCTCGGCCTCGTCGATCACGACGACCGGGACAACGCCACAGGCCTTGAGGCGTGCAATTTCGGGTTCGCCTGACATAGGCTCGATCTCCTTGCTGAGCGTCTCGCTTAAGCTCTGGCCCAGTAAACGTCGAGCCCCTGCGGCCGTCGCAGCAGGATGCCGACCGGATAGGCCGCCGGAAGTGCCTGCGCGGTCGCCAGGGTCGCCTCCTTCTCCCTGCCGGCAATGAGCAGGGTTGCCCAGCCTGCCTTCAAGATTCGCGCGGCGGACAGTGAAATACGAGGCGGCAGGCCGGGCGGGCGGGCTGCGACGGCGTGGACCGCATCGTCGCTCCGCGTAGCCCCTTCGTCGCCGGGAAAGAGCGAGGCGATGTGCCCATCGGCGCCCATGCCACTGACCAGGATATCGATCGCAGGCAGCCGCGAGAGCACAGCATCGAGGCTGCGCGCTGCCGCGCCGAGATCGTCGCCCGCATTGTGGAAGGACACGAAGCGGGCCCGTTCGTCACGCAGTGGAGAGAAGGCGTCCCGGATCATGCGCTCGTTCGAGGCTGCATCGTCCGGCGCTACGAAACGCTCGTCGGTCGGCATCAGGGTAACCCTTTCCCAGGCGAGGTCGTGAGCGCCGAGCGCCGCGAGAAAACGCGCCGGCGTGGTGCCGCCGGGTACGGCGAGCAACGCCTCTCCCCGGGCGGCTATGGCCGCACGCAGCCTCACGGCGACCGATTCGGCCAGCGCCTCGGAGGCGCCGGCCAGCGCCTCGAAACGATGCCAGGCGAGCGGCCCTGCCGCGCTCATTCCATCAGCTCCGGGTCAGCCCAGGACCGCCCTTCGCGCTCGATCAGACCAATCGCCTGAGACGGTCCCCAGGAGCCGGCGGCATAGCGATGCGGCTGCGGATAGTACTCCTGCCATCCGGCGATGATCGGATCGATCCAGGCCCAGGCCTGCTCGACCTCGTCGCGGCGCATGAACAGGGTCTGGTCGCCGCGGATCACATCGGTCAGCAGCCGCTCATAGGCGTCGGGAGAGCGCACGCCGAAAGCGGTATCGTAGCGCAGGTCGAGCTGGCGCGGGACGATCTTGAGCTTGCCGGAGCCTGGCACCTTCATCATCAGCTGCATCTGCACGCCGTCATTGGGCTGCAGGCGGATGATCAGGCGATTGGCGTCGAGCCGCCCACAATCGGCAGCGCTTCCGAAGATCGAGTGCGGCACCGGCTTGAAGGTGACGGCGATCTCGGAATAACGCTGCGCCATGCGCTTGCCCGTGCGCAGATAGATCGGGACGCCGGCCCAGCGCCAGGTTTCGAGCTCGCAGCGGATCGCGACGAAGGTCTCGGTGTTGCTGGCATGGCCGAGTTCCTCGGCATAGCCATGGACGCGCGCGCCGCCGCTGACGCCCTGACCATACTGCCCCCGCACCGTGGCCCGCAGGACGTCGGGACCGACGATCGGCTTGAGAGCCTTCAGCACCCTCACCTTCTCGTCGCGGACGGCATCGGCTTCCAGCAGGTTCGGCGGCTCGATCGCGAACAGGCAGAGCAGCTGCAGCACGTGGTTCTGCACCATGTCACGCAGGTGCCCGGCCTTGTCGTAATAGCCGGCGCGCGACTCGAGGCCGACCGTCTCGGCAACCGTGATCTGGACATTGTCGATGTCGCGGCTCGACCAGGAGCGCTCGAACAGGGTGTTGGCAAAGCGCAGTACCAGAAGGTTCTGGACCGTCTCCTTGCCCAGATAATGATCGATCCGGTAGGTGCGGCTTTCCGGAAGGATCCTTGCCACTGCGTCGTTGATCTCGCGGGCGGAGGCGAGATCCCGCCCCAGCGGCTTTTCAAGGATGACCCGCGAGGTCGGCGTCAGGATGCCGGCGCTGGCGAGGTTCTCGCAGATCGGGATGAAGAGATCGGGCGGTGTCGAGAGATAGAAGGAGCGGACGCGCTCCGAATCGCCGAGTTCCTGCCGCAGGCCGGCATAGGTTTCCGGCTTCAGTGCATCGACCTGTACCACGGAGAGCCTGCGCAGGAATGCCTCGATCCTGGCCGGGGAAAGCCCCTCCTCGGCGAGCTTGCGGCTGATCTCGCCGGGCAGTCCGGCGACATCCTCGCTCTTGCGCACCATCGCCAGGATGCGGCTTTCCTCCGGCAGCACGCCCTCCTGATTGCGCTGGGCCAGCGCCGGAAACAGCTTGCGCAGGGCCAGATCGCCGCTGGCGCCGAAGATCACGAGATCGAAGGGCGGGACCGGAGTGCGCTCCGGCGCAGCTTCGAGCTTCACGACATGATCGGCGACGGCATCCATGGGCATACACACTCCGCGGCAGCGAATACGGCCAAGCTAGCCGATCGCTGCGACGAGAGTTAGACGGTTTTGGCGCGCCGCCCAAGCAGGCAAGACGCGCAACCGACCTGCCGCTCAGGCGGTCTGGCGGCGGAAGCCTTCGCTGGCGACCAGCAATTGCTGGGCGTAGGCCGTCTGCGGCGAACGCGCGGCCAGCGTCTCGGCCGTCATCTCCTCGACGCCACGGCCGAATTGCATGACCAGCAGCCGCTCGCACATATGGGCAACCACCGCGAGATCGTGGCTGACCAGGATATAGGTCAGATTGCGCTCCTTGCGCAGCGCCTGGAGCAGGTTCAGCACTTCGGCCTGGATCGAGACGTCGAGCGCCGACGTCGGCTCGTCGAGCAGCAGGATCCTCGGTTCGAGCACAAGCGCCCGCGCGATCGCCACGCGCTGGCGCTGGCCACCGGAGAGCTGGTGCGGGAAGCGGAAGCGGAACGAATTCGGCAGCCCGACATCCTTCATGGCGCGTTCGATGCGCGCCTCGGCGTCCTCGATGCCGTGAATGGCCAGCGGCTCGGCCAGCGTATCGTCGACCGTCTTCTTCGGGTGGAGGCTGCCATAAGGGTCCTGGAAGACCATCTGCACGGCGCGATAGAAGGCCTTGTCGCGGACCTTGGGCTGCTTGCTGCCCAGAATCGTGACGTCGCCGCCCCATTCGCGGTTCAGGCCAGCGAGGACGCGCAGCACGGTCGACTTGCCCGAGCCGGATTCACCGACGATGCCGTAGCTCTCGCCGGATGCAACTGAGAAGGAGAGGTCCTTCACGACATGAGAGTCGCCGAAGGAGACGTTCAGCTTCTCGACAATGATGGCGGGGTTCGTGTTCATGCCAGCCATGCCGGGTCACGTTTCAGGGTGGCGAGCTTGTCTTTGCGATGGTCGAGATCCGGCAGGCAGTCGAGCAGGCCGAGCGTATAGGGGTGGCGATGAGCGCGTGCGCTCTCGTCGGCGAGTTCGGCGGCCGGCAGCGTCTCCATCGCCTTGCCGCCATACATGACGATGACGCGGTCGCAGAAGGACTGTACGAGATGCAGGTCGTGGCTGATGAAGATCAGCCCCATGCCGCGGCTGGTGACGAGGTCGTCGAGGATCTTCAGCACCTGCAATTGCACGGTGACGTCGAGGGCCGAAGTGGGCTCGTCGGCGATCAGGATGTCGGGCTCGGCGATCAGCATCATCGCAATCATCACGCGCTGTCCCATGCCGCCCGAGACTTCGTGCGGGTAGAGATCGTAGACGCGTGCCGGCTCACGGATCTGCACCGCTTCCAGCATGGTGAGGCTGCGCTCCTTGGCCTCGCGCGAACTCGCCTTGTGATGGACACGATAGGCTTCGGCGATCTGTTCGCCCACGGTCTTCACCGGATTGAGCGAGAATTTCGGATCCTGCATCACCATCGAGATATGGCGGCCGCGCAGCTTGCGGCGCGAGCCCTTGTCCATCGTCAGCAGATTCTGCCCGCGATAGACGAGCTTGTCGGCCTGAACCTCGCCGGGATGGGGGATGAGGTCGAGAATGGCGCGGCCGGTCATTGACTTGCCGGAGCCGGACTCGCCGACGATGCCGAGCCGTTCGCGACCGAGCGTGAAGGAGAGCCCGCGCACGGCACGGACAATGCCGGTCGCGGTGTGGAAATTGACCCGCAGATTGTCGAGTTCGAGCAGCGGCTGTTCGGTGGGGCTATCTGGTGCGCGCATCATCTCACCTCGCATCCATGACGTCGCGCAGGCCGTCGCCCAGCAGATTGAAGCCGAGCGCCACAACGCAGATGGCAAGGCCGGGGAAGGTCGCGACCCACCACTGGTCGAAAATCTGCTCGCGGCCAGCCGAGATCATCGCGCCCCATTCCGGGATCGGCGGCTGCGCGCCTAGGCCCAGGAAGCCGAGCCCGGCAGCCGTCAGGATGATGCCGGCCATGTCGAGGGTGGACCGCACGATCAGCGAAGGCAGGCACATCGGAACGACATGCCTGAGCACGATCCGCCATTGCGAAGCCCCCTGTAGCCGGACCGCGGAGATGTAGTCCTGGTTGCGGATGATCAGTGTCTCGGCGCGGGCGACGCGCGCATAGGGCGGCCAGGCCGTGAACGCGATAGCGATGACCGCATTTTCAAGTCCGGGGCCGAGGGCCGCGACGAAAGCGAGCGCGAGCACCAGGCGCGGGAAAGCCAGGAAGACGTCGGTGATGCGCATCAGGACACGATCGACCCAGCCGCCGAGATAGCCAGCGGCAGCGCCGATCAGGAGGCCGATCGGTCCCACGGTGATGACGACGAGCAGCACGATGACAAGCGTGACGCGCGAGCCGTAGACAACCCGGCTGAAGATGTCCCGGCCGAGTGAATCCGTGCCGAACCAGTTGATCGCCGACGGCGGCAGCAGGCGCTTATCGAGCGCCTGAGCCAGCGGATCATAGGGTGCGAGCAGCGGCGCGAAGGCAGCGGCGAGCAGCAGCAGCACGACGATCGTGAGCCCGATCACGGCTGCGGGGTTGCGCCGGAAGGCGAGCCATTGCCGGTAATACTGGCCGAGCCGCGCCTGACGGCGCGACACGGGGGAATCGGTGATGAGCCAGGCAGTCCAGCCGGACGAGGTCTGTTCGGTCATGGCCATGTCCTCAGCGCGCCCGCGGATCGGCCAGCCGGCCAATGATGTCGGAGAACAGATTGACCCCGATGAAGACGGCGCCGACCACCAGCGTGCCGCCGAGCACGGCGTTCATGTCGGCATTCAGCAGGGAATTCGTGATGTAACGGCCGAGGCCGGGCCACGCGAAGATGGTCTCGGTCAGCACCGAACCTTCGAGCAAATGCATGTAGGAGAGCGCGATCACCGTCACGAGCGGCACGACAGCGTTGCGCAGGGCATGGCCCCAGATGACCTGCCACTCCGACACGCCCTTGACCCGGGCCGCGATGACATATTGCTGCTGCAGCTCGTTGATCATGAAGCTGCGCGTCATGCGGCTGATATAGGCGACGCTGAGCAGGCCCAGGACGGAGGCCGGCAGGATAAGATGGGAGAAGGCGTCCCAGAACGCATCCCACTCACCTTGCATGGCGGCATCGAGCATGATCACGCCGGTGATCGGCGTCACGAAATCCTGATACGCCACCGAAATGCGCCCGGGTCCGCTGACCCATCCGAGCTTGGCGTAGAAAAGCAGCAGGCCCATGAGACCAAGCCAGAAGACCGGGATCGAATAGCCAATCAACCCGATGACGCGGGCGATCTGGTCGGGCCAGCGGCCCTGGTGGACGGCGGCGACGATGCCAAGCGGCACGCCGAGCATGATGCCGATCAGCGTGCCCAGCGTCGCCAGCTCAAGCGTCGCCGGGAAGACGGTCTTGATGTCGTCGACCACGGTATTCGAAGTCAGTACGGAGCGCCCGAGATCGCCGGTGAAGACCTTGCCGATATAAATGCCGAATTGCTGCCAGAGCGGCTTGTCGAGGCCGAGGTCGAGCCGCGCCTTGTCGTAGACATCGGCGGGAGCGCGGTCACCGACCACGGCGAGCACCGGGTCGATCGGCATCACGCGCGCGATCAGGAAGGTGACGAGCAGAAGCCCGAACATCGTGATGGCGACCGTGCTGAGCTCTCGCCCGGCAATCTTGCCCCAGCGGCCCGATTTGCCCGCCCATGTATCGCGCGATGACGCCATGCAACCAACCACTGTACAAAGCCCGAAGAAGGGCGCTTCCGGAAGCCATCGTGCGCGGGAATGCAATCCCCTCGCACGTGGTATTCAACAGAAAAGAATAGAAATAAGCCCGCCGCAGCGATTTAGCCGCGGCGGGTTCCGTCAGAAGACGTGTCTCAGTTCTTGGCGATCGGCCAGTAGAAGTTGGTGTCGGAGCTCGGTCCGATCACCCAACCCTTGACGTTCTTGCGCTCGGCCGTGACCTCGACCTGCTGGAACATGATCACGAAGGGCGAAACCTTCTGGTGCTCGCGCTGCAGAGACTCATAGGTCGCCTTGCGCTTGGACGCATCGGTCTCGAGCACGGCGGCCTGAGCGACCTTCGTCATGTCCGGGATATCCCAGGCATTGCGCCAGGCGAGCGTCTTCGACTTCGCATCTTCGCCGTTGTTCTCGTTGATGGCGAAGGTCTCGGCATTGGTGTGCGGATCGAGATAATCCGGGCCCCACTGGCCGATATAGATGTCGTGGGTGCGGGCGCGATACTTGGTCAGCGTCTGCTTGCCGTCGCCCGGGATCAGCTCGAGCTTGATGCCGGCCTGGCCCCAGCTCGACTGGATCGCCTGCGCGATATCGGTAATCGGGGCAACCGAGCGAACGTCCATTGTGACGGTAAAGCCGTTCGGCAGGCCGGCCTTGGCGAGCAGCTCCTTGGCCTTGGCCGGGTCGAACTTGTAGGGCTTCTCGTCGATGGCCCCCAGGAAGCCCTTCGGCAGGAAGGATTCGTGGTGCTTGTAGGTGCCCTCGACGATGTTGCGCTCGATCGACTGGTAGTCGACCAGCCATTTCAGCGCTTCGCGGACCTCAGGCTTGTTCAGGTTGGCGTTCTTCTGGTTCAGGCCGAGATAGAGAATATAGCCCTTGTCGCCCTGTACGATCTGGATGTCGGACTTCTCCTTTACAGCGGCGAGCTGGTCCTTGGAGAGGTTGCGGGCCATGTCGATGTCGCCCTTCTCGAGCAGCAGGCGCTGGGAGGCCGGCTCGGCGACATGGCGTACGATCACGCGCTTGTTCTTCGGCGCGCCCTTGTACCAGGTCTCGTTGGCATCGAGCGCATATTGTTCGTTGGGACGATAGGCACGGACCTTATAGGCGCCGGAACCGGCCGAGTTCAGCTTGAGCCAGGCATTGCCGAAATCGCCGTCCTTCTCGTTCGCCTTGACCAGCTTGGAATCGACGACCGAAGCCACACCGGAGGTCAGGCAGTTCAGGAAGAAGGTCGGAGCGAAGGGCTTGGAAACGGTGACGACGACGGTGTTGTCATCGGTGGCCTTCACCTTCTCGAGGACATTCTCCTTGGTGAGACCGAATTGGGTGAGGATGAAGCCCGGCGACTTGTTGAGCGTGACGGCGCGCTGGAAGGAATAGACCACGTCGGCCGCAGTCAGCGCGTTGCCCGAATGGAACTTGACGCCCGGGCGGAGCTTGAAGGTGTAGGTGAGATTGTCCTCGCTGACAGTCCATTTCTCGGCAAGTTCGCCGACGAGGTCGTTGTTCTTGGCAAGATCGACGCCGATCAGCTTGTCATAGACATTGGCGCCGACTTCGACGCCCGAGAACTCGAAGGCTTCGGCCGGATCGAGCGTAATGATGTCGTCGATCTGCTTGGCCATGACCACCGTATCCTTCGGCGTCTGGGCCATGGCTGTCGTCGCCATCAACGCCGTAAAGGCGGAGGCAACCATCAATTTCGCAACGTGACGCATGGACTATCCCCATTGGTTCATAGGGCGGCCGTTTCGCCGCCGCTTGGGCGCTATGTGTGGCCAGATCGGGCCTGATGTCCAGCGGCTCGCAAATTGCAGAGCACACGACTCACAGCCCTGCACTCTTCTTGCGCAACGAATTGATAGACCGACGCATTCTTGCGCAGCGACAGCTTTGCGAGCAATCGAAGCTAGGACTATCCTCGGGCGGAGCCGTGCCGCGGGCACGACCGACCGAGCAGGTGTCGCCCTTGGCCATCATCGCCGCGCTGAACCACGTCACCCATTACCGCTACGATCGCCCCGTCGTGCTCGGCCCGCAGATCATCCGGCTGAGGCCCGCTCCGCATTGCCGTGCAGCGATCAAGAGCTATGCGCTCAAGGTCTCGCCGGCGCAGCATTTCGTGAACTGGCAGCAGGATCCCAGCGGCAACTGGCTCGCCCGCTTTGTCTTTCCCGAACCGGTGAGCGAATTCCGCATCGAAGTCGATCTCGTCACCGAGCTTTCGGTGATCAATCCCTTCGACTTCTTCGTCGAGACCAATGCGGAGACCTTCCCCTTCGTCTATCCCGAGGAGCTCCAGGCGGAGCTCGCTCCCTATCTCGTAACGGAGCCGGCCGGGCCGCTGCTGATCGATCTCCTCGCCAGGATTCCGCGCGAGCCGGTCAACACCGTGAACTTCGTCGTCGATCTCAATGCCCGGCTGCACAGCATAATCGCCTATGGCATCCGGATGGAGCCCGGCGTGCAGGAGCCGGAGCACACCCTCCAGATCAAATCGGGCTCGTGCCGCGACACGAGCTGGCTGCTGGTCCAGATCCTGCGCCAGCTCGGGCTCGCCGCCCGCTTCGTCTCCGGCTACCTGGTCCAGATGAAGGCGGATATCGATCCGCTCGAGGGGCCGCGCGGGACGGACAAGGATTTTACCGATCTCCACGCCTGGGCCGAGGCCTATATTCCCGGCGCGGGCTGGATCGGGCTCGATCCGACATCGGGGCTGCTGACCGGCGAAGGCCATTTGCCCCTCGCGGCGACACCGCATTTTCGCTCGGCCGCGCCGGTGAGCGGCGTTGCCAGCTATGCCGAGACGACCTTCGACTTCGCGATGAGCGTCGCGCGCGTGCATGAAGTGCCGCGCATCACCCTGCCCTTCTCCGACGAGTCATGGCAGCGCCTCGATGCGCTCGGGGAGAGGGTCGATGGCGATCTCGCAGCGCAGGATGTGCGCCTGACGATGGGCGGCGAGCCGACCTTCGTCGCGGCCGATGATCAGGAGGGCGCGGAGTGGAACACCGCCGCGGTCGGCCCGACCAAGCGCCGGCGCGCAGACGAACTGATCCGCCGGCTGCGCAGCCGCTTCGCGCCGGGCGGCATGCTGCATTACGGCCAGGGCAAGTGGTATCCGGGCGAAAGCCTGCCGCGCTGGGCCTTCGCGCTCTATTGGCGCGAGGACGGCGAACCGATCTGGCGCAATGCCGCATTGATCGCGCGCGAGCCCGGCGCCGTAACCGGCGGCGACCGTGAACTGGAAACGGCGACCTCGACCCGCGATGCCGAAGCGCTCGCATCGGGCCTTGCGGAGAAACTGGGCGTCGGGGCCGACCATGTGCTGCCCGCCTATGAAGATACCGGACACTGGCTGCTCAAGGAGGCGCAGCTTCCGGACAATGTCGACCCGCTCGACCCGCGCCTTGCCGATCCGGAGGAACGCGCCCGCATGGCCCGCGTCTTCCAGCTCGGCCTCGGCAATCCGCGCGGCTATGTCATCCCGGTGCAGCGCTGGCAGAGCCAGGCAGGCGACCGGCGCTGGCGCTCCGAGAAATGGACGCTGAGACGCGGCAAGCTCTTCCTGGTGCCGGGCGATTCACCGGTCGGCTATCGCCTGCCGCTCGGCTCGCTGCCTGCCGTGCCGGAGGCGGAATACCCGCATATCCACCCACAGGATCCAATGGAGGCTCGTGGCCCCCTGCCCTCGTCCGGCAGTGCGCCTGTAGCGCTCGCGGCAGAGCCCGCGCCCATAGAACACGGACATGCCCAATTCTCGATCCCGGGTGAGGCGCCCGCCGGGACTGCGGCCCAGGATCGCGTCGAACAGGAGATCGGGCGGGAGCATGTGCGCACCGCGCTTAGTCTCGAGGTCAGGGACAATGTGCTTTGCGTGTTCCTGCCCCCCGTCGAGCGGCTGGAGGATTATCTCGACCTCATCGCCAGCATCGAGGCCGTGGCCGAGCAGACAGGGATCGCCGTCCATATCGAAGGTTATGCTCCGCCATCCGACCCGCGCCTCAACATCATCAAGGTGACGCCCGACCCCGGCGTGATCGAGGTCAATATTCATCCCGCGAAGAGCTGGCGCGACGCGGTCGAGATCACGCGCGGCGTCTACGAGGAGGCTCGTCAGGCCAGGCTCTGCGCCGAGAAATTTATGGTGGACGGCCGCCATACCGGAACGGGCGGTGGCAACCATGTCGTGCTCGGCGGCGTCACGCCGTCCGACAGCCCCTTCCTGCGCCGCCCCGATCTGCTGAAGAGCATCATCCTCTACTGGCAGCGCCACCCCTCCCTCTCCTTCCTGTTCTCCGGCCTGTTCATCGGGCCGACCAGCCAGGCGCCACGCATCGATGAAGCGCGGCACGACCAGCTCTACGAGCTCGAAATCGCCCTTGCGGCGGTGCCGAAGCCTGGTGAGAAGCCGATTCCGCTCTGGCTCGTCGACCGCCTGTTCCGCAACCTGCTGGTCGATGTTTCCGGAAACACCCACCGCACCGAGATCTGCATCGACAAGCTCTATTCTCCGGACGGGCCGACAGGCCGGCTGGGCCTGATCGAGTTCCGCTCCTTCGAGATGCCGCCGGATGCGCGCATGTCACTGGCCCAGCAGCTTCTGGTGCGCGCGCTGATCGCCTGGTTCTGGCGCGAGCCGCAGCAGGGCAAGCTGGTGCGCTGGGGCACGAGCCTGCATGACCGCTTCATGCTGCCGGAGATGATCTGGCAGGATTTCCGCGAGGTGCTCGCCGATCTCACGCAGGCCGGCTATCCGTTCGACCCGGTCTGGTTCGAGGCGCAGCAGGAATTCCGCTTCCCGTTCTACGGCAAGGTCAACCATGGCGGGGTCGAAGTCGAATTGCGCCAGGCGCTCGAACCCTGGCACGTCATGGGTGAGCAGGGAGCGATCGGCGGCACCGTGCGCTATGTCGATTCCTCGGTGGAGCGGCTGCAGGTCAAGGCAAGCGGCCTCATTCCCGGCCGCCACATCATCACCTGCAACGGACGGCGCCTGCCGATGACCCCGGTCGCTAGCTCCAGCGAGGCGATCGCAGGCCTGCGCTTCAAGGCCTGGCAGCCGGCCTCAGGACTGCACCCGACGATTCCCGTGCATGCGCCGCTGACTTTCGACATCGTCGACAGTTGGGTCGGCCGGTCGCTCGGTGGCTGCGTCTACCATGTCGCCCATCCCGGCGGGCGCAATTATGAGACACCCCCGGTGAATTCCTACGAGGCCGAGGCACGCCGTCTCGCCCGTTTCGAGTCCATCGGTCATAGTCCCGGCGCGCTGGTGATTCCGGAGGAAGAGCGCAGCCCGGAATTTCCGATGACCCTTGATCTGCGCCGTCCAGCGGGACTCTAACCAAGGCCATGGCTTTGCAGGGCCGATCGCCGTCGACACGTCTCAGAGCGGAGCGGCGCCATGCGCTGCTGGCCGATTATCGCCCCTTGCCTGGAGCCTATGACGAGCTCATGGCGCCGGATGGCAGCATACGCCCGCATTGGGAACCGTTCCTCGCCGAGTGGAGCAGTCTCTCCCAGGATGAACTCGGCCATCGCTTCGGGCTCGCTGATCGGCATGTCCGCGACACCGGCGTGTCCTATCGCGTGCATGGCGATCTCGACGCGAGCGACCCACTGGCCGGGGAGCGCTCCTGGCCGCTGAATCATGTCCCGCTGATCATCCCCGGCGCGGAATGGCAGACCATTGCTGCTGGTGTGGCGCAGCGCGCGACGCTGCTCTCCTCCTTGCTCGGCGACATCTATGGGCCCGGCGAGATGATCGCCAAGGGCCTGCTGCCCGCGGCGGTCGTGACCGGCAGCCCTGACTATCTGCGCCCACTGCAGGGCACGGCCAATGGCGGCACGCTCCAGCTCTATGCCGCCGATCTCGGACGCGGGCCCGATGGGCGCTGGTGGGTGCTCGGCGACCGTACGCAGGCGCCCTCCGGCGCGGGCTATGCGCTGGAGAACCGGCTGGCCCTGGGCCGCGCCTTCCCGGACCTGTTCCGGACCATGAATGTCGAGCGGCTGGCCTCGTTCTTCCAGGGGTTCCGCGCCGGGCTTGCTGCAAGTTCACGCCGGGTCGAGCCGCGGATTTGCCTGCTGACACCGGGCGCGCTCAACGAAAGCTATTTCGAACACGCCTATCTCGCGCGCTATCTTGGCTTCCTGCTGGTCGAGGGCGGCGATCTGCTGATGCGCGACGGGCGCGTCCATGTGCGCACCATCGCCGGCTTAAAGCGCGCCGATGTGATCTGGCGCCGGATCGACGGCGATTTCTCCGACCCACTCGAGCTCAACTCCGCTTCGGCGCTCGGCGTCGCCGGTCTCGTCCAGGCGGTGCGGCAAGGCAATGTCCAGATCGCCAATGGGCTCGGCTCGGGCGTTGTCGAGGCGCGTGCGCTCATGGGCTTCCTCCCGGCCCTCGCAGAACATATCCTCGGCGACGAACTGATCCTGCCGCATATCGCGACCTGGTGGTGCGGGCAGCAGCGCGCGCGGTCCCAGGTGATCGACCGACTTGGCGAGATGAGCATCTCGTCGGCCTTTCGCGCCTCGGTCGACGGCCTCAATGGCAACGCGATCCTGCCCGGCGACCTTTCGCCCGATGCGCGCTCGGCGTTGCAGGCGCGGATCGAGGCACGCGGGCTCGACTATGTCGGGCAGGAGATCGTGCGCCTCTCGACCATGCCGGTCTTCCAGGGCGGCCGGCTGCAGCCGCACCCGATGACGCTGCGCGTCTTCGCGGCTGCGACGCCCGACGGCTGGAAGGTGATGCCGGGTGGCTTCTGCCGCATCTCCGAGGATGTCGACGCACGCGCCGTCACGCTTGGCAATGGCGTGCGCTCCAGCGATGTCTGGATCACGTCCGACACGCCCGTCGAGCAGGTGACGCTGCTGCCAAGCGCCGACCGCATTAGCATCCGCCGCATCATCGGCACCATGCCGAGCCGCGCGGCCGACAACCTATTCTGGCTCGGACGCTATCTCGAGCGGACCGAGGCGACCTTGCGCCTGGTGCGCGCATTGCTCGGCCGACTGATCGATGCCGACGATGCGACGCCCGAGCGGGCGGAGACGCTGCGCCGCCTCGCCAACCTGCTGATCGCCTGGGGCGCCGCCCCGACGGGCAAGGAGCATTCCACCGCCTCCCAGGCCTCCGACGCGCTGCACAGCCTTAACCAATATGGCTCCGCCCTTTCCTCCGTCCGCGAAGCGCGGCGCACGGCGTCGGTCATTCGCGAACGCCTGTCGATCGACGCCTGGCGCCTCTTCGGCGACCTGCAGCGGCAGCTGACGCTCAACGGCGACAAGCCGAGCGAGGGCGATGCCTATGAAACGGCGGACACCGCCCTGAAGACGCTCGCCGCCTTCTCGGGCCTGAGCCAGGAGAATATGGTGCGGGGTGCGGGCTGGCGCTTCCTCGATATCGGGCGGCGGCTGGAACGTGGCATCGCGACCTGCCGTTTCGCCCGCCATTTTGCCGACTCGTCGGCGCCGGGCGACTGCCTCGACGCCCTCCTCGACCTGACCGATTCGCAGATCACGTACCGCTCCCGCTATCTGCTCGGCCCCGCGCTCGCGCCCGTGCTCGATCTCGTGATGCTCGACCCTTATAATCCGCGCTCGGTCGCCTTCCAGATCGATCGCCTCGATGTCGAGATCGCCGCGCTGCCGACGCTGAGCGAAGACGGCATGCTGGAAGCGCCGCGCCGGCTCGCGCTCAAGCTCGCTGCCGAATGCCGGACCGCCGAGGCAAGCCGCCTCGACCGCACCAGCATCCTGTTGTTCGAACAGTTGCTGATGGGGCTGGCGAGCGCGGTGGCGGACCGCTACTTCCTGCAGAACAGCGAACCCGAAGGCTCGCGGATGACAGGCATCGCGTGATCTACGACGTCCGTCACGTAACGACCTATGCTTATGGTCGGCCTGTGCCCTTTGCACGCTGCATCCTGCGGCTGCTGCCGCGTGACGGCGTCGGTCAGAGCGTACGCAAGAGCAGCCTGAGCGTGACGCCGCGGACCAGCGAGCGCAATGACGGGATCTGCTTCTTCGGCAATCACATGACAACCCTGACCATTACCAAGCCGCATCGCGAGCTGAAGCTCGACATGCGGGCGCGGGTCGAGGTGAACCGGCCGGCGGCGCCTTTTCCCGGCCTGACGCGCAATTGGGAAGAGGTCGGTGCGCTGGCTCTCGCGTCCAGCAGCCTCGCGCCAAACTCCCCGGCGCACCAGCTCTTTCCCAGTCGGCTGGTGCCGCCGGTCGCCGAGGTAGTCGACTATGCGCGTTCCAGTTTTGCGCCGCAGCGCCCCGTGCTGGAAGCGGCGAGCGAGCTGATGCGCCGCATCCGCACGGATTTCATCTATGATCCCGAGGCAACCGAAGTGTCGACCCCGCTCGCGGAGGCCTTCCGCCAGCGCCACGGCGTCTGCCAGGATTTCGCGCATATCATGATCGCCGGTCTGCGTGGGCTCGGCCTGCCGGCTGCTTATGTCAGTGGCTATATCCGCACCATTCCGCCGCCGGGAGAAAAGCGTCTCGAAGGGGCCGATGCCAGCCATGCCTGGGTGCATCTCTGGTGCGGGCCGGAGACGGGCTGGATCGGCCTCGACCCGACAAACGACCTCGTCGTTGCCGACGATCATATCGTCACAGCGATCGGCCGCGACTATGCCGATGTCTCGCCGCTCGATGGCGTGATCGTCGGTCCCGGCACGCAAAAGGTCGGCGTCGCCGTCGATGTCATTCCGGTGCAGGAAGCCTGAGGATGCTGCCGCTGCGCGGACTGCTCTTCGACAAGGACGGCACTCTGCTCGACTATGGCGCGAGCTGGCCGCCGATCAACCTCGAGGCCGGGCTGCTCGCGGCCGATGGCGACGCTGAACTGGCCGCGGACCTGCTTCGACGCGCGGGAGCGGATCCGGAAACGGGCCAGGCGCTGGCCGATAGCCTGCTTGCGGCCGGGAATACGGAAGAACTGGCGCATGCCTGGCATGAAGCCGGAAGCCCGCTCGGGATTGCCGCACTGGTCGGGCGTCTCGATGCTCTCTTTCAGGCTTCGGTCGCGCGGATGGTTCCGGTCTGCGCGCTATCCGCGCTGTTCGATCGCCTGCGTGCCCGCGACCTCGCGCTCGGGATCGCTTCGAGCGACAGTGCCACAGCGGTCTCGGCCACGGCCACGCATTTCGGCATCGCGCCGCATCTCTCCTTCATTGCGGGCTATGATTCCGGTCATGGCGCCAAACCCGGCCCCGGCATGGTGCAGGCCTTTTGCGCCGCCTGCGGGCTTGCACCTGGCGAAGTCGCGGTGATCGGCGACAACGCCCATGACATGGAGATGGGCCGTGCGGCCGCTGCCGGCCTGCGTATCGGCGTGCTGACGGGAACTGGAACGCGCACGACGCTGGAGCCGATCAGCGATCTCTGCCTCGGCAGCATCGCGGAACTGGAGATCGCGCTTTTCCCGTGATCGTTGCTATGGCAACTTAATTGCGGCTCGCCGGCTGAGAGCGAGGGTTGCAGGGAACGCTCGTGCGCACGCAGGTCGCCATCGTCGGCTCGGGGCCAGCCGGGCTTCTGCTCGGCCAGTTGCTGCATAAAGCCGGCATCGACACCGTCATCATTGAGCGCAAAGCCCGTGACTATGTGCTTTCACGCATTCGCGCCGGCGTGCTCGAGCAAGGCATGGTGCGACTGCTCGAGGAGGTCGGCGCCGCGGGCCGGCTGCATGCCGAGGGTCTCAGGCATGATGGCTTCGACCTGCTCTTCGGTGGGGCGCGCCACCATGTCGACCTCGCCCGACTGACCGGCGGCCAGCACGTCACCATCTATGGCCAGACCGAAGCCACGCGCGACCTGATGGACCTGCGCGAGGCGTCCGGTGCCGCGACCGTCTTCGAGGCTGAGAACGTCGCCCTGCATGATTTCGACCGCGACAAGCCCTCCGTCACCTTCGTCAGGGATGGTCAGGCACAGCGCCTCGATTGCGAGTTCATTGCCGGCTGCGACGGATATCACGGCATTTCGCGGGCCAGTATTCCCGAGGCTGCACTCCAGAGCTTCGAGCGGGTCTATCCCTTCGGCTGGCTGGGCATCCTTGCCGAAGTGCCGCCCGTCTCGCACGAGCTGATCTACGCCGGCGATGAGCGCGGCTTCGCGCTCTGCTCGATGCGTTCGCCCCACCGCAGCCGCTACTACGTGCAGTGCTCGCTCGACGACGATGTCGGGAACTGGTCGGATCAGCGCTTCTGGGACGAATTGCGCCGGCGCCTTGATCCGGCGACCGCCGGGGCGCTCGTCACCGGCCCGTCGATCGAGAAATCGATCGCGCCGCTGCGCTCCTTCGTCGCCGAGCCGATGCGGTTCGGGCGCCTCTTCCTCGCCGGCGATGCCGCCCATATCGTGCCGCCGACCGGCGCGAAGGGGCTCAATCTCGCAGCCAGCGACGTGCATTACCTGTCGCAAGCGCTGATCGAGCATTTCACGGAGCACTCATCGGCCGGGATCGACGCGTATTCGGCCAGGGCCCTGGCGCGTGTCTGGAAAGCCGAACGCTTCTCCTGGTGGATGACTTCGCTGCTGCACCATTTCCCGGAGAATGGCGCCTTCGCACGGCGGATGCAGCGGGCCGAGCTCGATTATCTCGTCTCGTCGGACCACGCTATGGCCGCACTGGCTGAGAATTATGTCGGACTGCCCTATTGAAGCTCAGGCGGCCGCTTCGACCGGCGGCGCATTCCGCAGATTGGCTTCGCCCCAGGCCTTGAGCGCCAGGATGATCGGCTCAAGGCTCCGCCCACGCGCGGAGAGGCTGTATTCCACCCGAGGCGGCACTTCGGGATAGACGACGCGAATGATCAGGCCGTCGGCCTCCAGTTCGCGCAGCTGATTGGTGAGCATGCGCTGGGTCACCTGCGGCATGCGCTTGCGGATCGCGTTGAAGCGCATCGTCCCGTCCATCAGGAAATAGAGGATGATGCCCTTCCACTTGCCGTCGATCAGGGCGAGCGTGCTCTCGACCGGACAGCCCGGCAGGCAGTTCGGGGTCTTGTGGCGCGCCCGGCGCATGACGGTATCCTTTTCGATACTATAGGCGAAAATTGTGCGTTCTTGCGATGAGGGAGTGTATCTCTCATCTCAGAGCTCCCGCAATCAAGGAGCCCGCCATGCGCGCCATCGGCTATCGTAAATCCCTCGCCATTTCATCGGACGAGGCCTTGCTCGACTTTGATCTGCCCGAACCTGTGGCAACCGGACGAGACCTTCTCGTTGCGGTGAAAGCCGTCTCGGTGAACCCGGTCGACACCAAGGTGCGCATGCGCAGCGAGCCGAAGCCCGGTGATACCAAGGTTCTCGGCTGGGACGCGGCCGGCATCGTCAAGGCGGTGGGGCCCGAGGTGACGGACTTCAAACCGGGCGATGCGGTGTTCTATGCCGGCGCGATCGATCGCCCTGGCAGCAATGCCGAGTTCCATCTCGTCGATGAGCGCATCGTCGGGCGCAAGCCCGCCACGCTCGGCTTCGCCGAGGCCGCCGCGCTGCCGCTGACCGCGATCACCGCCTGGGAGACGCTGTTCGACCGGCTCAAGGTCAAGGATCCGGTATCCGGTGCGGCCAAGGCGATCCTGATTATCGGCGGAGCCGGCGGTGTCGGTTCGATTGCGATCCAGCTCGCGCGTCAACTGACCGATCTGACGGTGGTCGCCACCGCCTCGCGGCCCGAGACGAAGGCCTGGTCGCTGGAACTCGGGGCCCACCACATCGTCGACCATACGCAACCGCTCGCCGCGCAGGTCGCGGCACTGGGAATCGGCGCGCCAGGGCTGGTGTTCTCGACGACCCATACCGACACGCATATGCCGGCGATCCTCGAACTGATCGCACCGCAGGGGCGGATCGCACTGATCGATGATCCAAAGACACTCGATGCCATGCCGCTGAAGAGCAAGAGCCTGTCGCTGCACTGGGAGATGATGTTTGCGCGCTCGCTGTACCAGACGGCGGACATGCAGGCGCAGGGCGACCTGCTGGCGGAAGTCTCGCGGCTTGTCGATGCCGGCAAGGTCCGGACCACGCTGAGCGAGACTTTCGGGACGATCAACGCCACCAATCTGAAGCGGGCGCATGCCCTGATCGAGAGCCATCGCGCCAAGGGCAAGATCGTGCTGGAAGGCTTCTGAAACGAAGAAGGGCCGCGCCTTGCCGGCGCGGCCCTTCTGTCGGACATCAAGGACGATCAGGCGAGCGTGTAGGCCGTCTTCACCGTGGTGTAGAATTCCCGGGCATAGGCGCCCTGCTCGCGCGGGCCGTAGCTCGAGCCCTTACGCCCGCCGAACGGCACGTGATAGTCGACGCCAGCCGTCGGCAGGTTGACCATCACCATGCCGGCCTCGCTGTTGCGCTTGAAATGCGTCGCGTGCTTCAGCGAGGTCGTGCAGATGCCGGCGGCAAGGCCGAATTCGGTGTCATTGGCGATTGCCAGCGCCTCTTCATAGTTCTTGGCGCGGATCACGCTCGCAACCGGGCCGAAAACCTCTTCGCGCGAGATGCGCATGGCATTGCTCGCCTCGGTGAAGAGAGCCGGCTGCATGTAGAAGCCGGGGCTCTCGCGCTTGAGCACTTCGCCGCCCCAGGCGAGCTTTGCCCCCTCGTCCTTGGCAATGGCGACGTATTTCAGGTCCTGGTCGAGCTGGCTCTGATCGACGACCGGGCCGATATGGGTGCCGGCCTTCAGGGCATCGTCGACGACGAGGCCCTTCATGCGCTCGATCGCAGCCTCGACGAAGCGATCATGAATGCCTTCGGTGACGATCAGGCGCGAGGAAGCCGTGCAACGCTGGCCGGTCGAGAAGAAGGCGCCGTTGACCGCGGTCTCGACCGCGAGCTTGAGATCGGCATCGTCCAGCACGACGAGCGGGTTCTTGCCACCCATCTCGAGCTGAACCTTCTTCATCGGGTTGGAGGCGATGCAGGCCGCAGCAACCTTGCGGCCGGTCGAGACCGAGCCGGTGAAGCTGATCGCATGCACGTCCTTGTGCTCGAGCAGCGCCTGCCCGACCACCGAACCGCGGCCCATGACGAGGTTCAGCACGCCCTTGGGCAGGCCGGCGCGCTGGATGATGTCGACCAGCGCCCAGGCCGAGCCCGGCACGAGATCGGCCGGCTTGATCACGACGCAGTTTCCGTAGGCGAGCGCAGGGGCGACCTTCCAGCCCGGGATTGCGATCGGGAAGTTCCAGGGCGTGATCATGCCGATGATGCCGACCGGCTCGCGCGTGACCTCGACACCGACGCCCGGGCGAATGGAGGGGATCGCCTCACCGGCAAGGCGCAGGCACTCGCCGGCGAAGAAAGCGAAGATCTGGCCGGCGCGGGTCGCCTCGCCAATGCCCTCCGGCAGCGTCTTGCCCTCTTCCCGCGAAAGCAGGCGGCCGAGCTCCTCTTTGCGAGCAAGGATCTCGTCCGACGCCTTCTTCAGGATCTCGTAGCGCTCTTGCGGGGTGGTGCGGCTCCAGGCCGGAAACGCAGCCTTGGCAGCCGCGACGGCATTGTTCAGGTCCTCGATCGACCCCTGAGCATATTCGCCGACTACGTCATTGGTGTTGGAGGGGTTGATGTTGCGCGAGGCGTTCGAGCCGCCCACCAGCTCACCGGCGATCAGGTTCTTGAAAATCTCAGTCATCGCTGCCTCTCGACCCGTCGGGACAATTCTCGGTGCCGGTGTTAACGCCTTTGTCAGGCGAGCGCCATTCGTCCCGCTCATGGCTCACCGGCGCCTCAATCCGCATACAGTATGCAGAGAGTTTCTGTCGAGACGATCGATTCGCCCAAGGCCGGTTCGAGAGGGCCGGCGTGGAGGGAGTAAGGCTCACTTCTCCTTGATCGACAGCCCGTTCTTTCCGACCGAGATCTGCACACCATCCGGCTGCTTCTTTTCTTCGTAGAGGGCATAGCCGGTGACCGCGAGGCCAGCGATCAGAACAGCGACAAGCAGCAGAAGCGTATTTCGGGAGGTGAGCATCAGTGATCCTATGGTGCGGAAGCCGCAACGGGGCGACACCCGGTCAACGTTTCGCGAGTGCCGGCGGTTCCGCCTCATCATTCCGTGATCGGCATTGCCTCGCATTGAAAAGGCGTGAAGAGTTCCCAGAGTCCCGTCACTGGGGAACGGACGTCCCAAGGCGCGCTCCCCGATGACAAAGCCGGCGGCATGGAAAGGCAGGCGACAATGGTCGAGACACCGCTCCAGCAACGAATTTGGACCGCCCTCACCGATCACACGATCTGCATGGTGTCGACCATCGTCCGCGGCCGGATCAGGACCCGGCCGATGTCGGGGCATGTCGATCGTGAAGAGCACCGCATCCTGTTCGTCACGCACAGCCATACCGGACCGGTCGAAGAGCTCGATGCCTCGCAGACCGCCTCGATCGCCCTGAGCGACGAGAACCACAATTTCTATGCGACGATCGAGTGCCGTGCGGAGCGGCTTGATGACCCCCAATTGCTCAAGAGAATCTGGAGCCCGTTGGTGGGAGCCTGGTTCCCAAACGGCCCTGACGATCCGGATGTGACCTTGCTGGCCCTGTCGCCGCTTTCAGCCGAGATCTGGGACGGCCCATCGAGCGCCGTCGTGATCGCCTTCAAGCTTGCCACGGCCAAAATCCTCGGGCGGGCGCCGGATCTCGGCGTCAACACCACGATCGATATGCGCTGAGGCGGCGGCTCAGCCGGCGGAAGGGGCGCCGCCGCTGGCGGGCTCCGACTTTGTCGTGCCCTGTCCGGCAAGGGCGAGCGAAAGGCTCGACCACGCAATGCCGAGGCACCAGCCGGCGAGCACGTCGCTTGGCCAGTGGACGCCCAGATAGATCCGGCTCACGCCAATCAGCAGCAAGAGGACCCAGGCCAGTCCGACGCTGAGCCGTGTGATATCCCGATGTTGGGACGCCAGGCCGATGAAACCGGCAATACCGAGCAGGACTACTGCGGACAGAAAAGCATGCCCGCTCGGGAAGCTCGCAGTGAAGACGATCGCGGTCGGCTCGACGATGTCGGGGCGCGCCCGGCCAATCCCGATCTTCAGCATCGTGCTGACCAGCGTTGCCAGCACGACATTGACGATGAGTGCGATGGCGAGGCGCCGATAGCCGGCAAGCCAGAGGGCAAGCGTCGCGGCGAGGGTCATGAAGCCAAGCCCGACGAAGCTGCCGAGGCCGCTGATGTCCCGCATCATCTCGGGCAGCCAATGCGGCCCGATCGGCGCGGCGGGGTCCCCAGCTTGCCGGAACAGCAGGATGAGGCCGGTATCTAAGGCGAAGGTCCGGCCGGACAGGATGAACAGCGTCAGGCCGAGAAAGGCGAAGGCCGCTGCGACCGGGACAAGAATGCGGGGATGAAACGACATCGAAATCCTGAATGATGGCAACCGACCGGAGGAACGTGTCTCTAGCCGTGTGCCCGGCCCGGGGGCACCCGGCAGGCGATGATGCTCACCGCCTTTGGCAGAAGGCGATATCGGAGCTCGCCGGCCTTGCGCTCGACCTCGCCGTCGAAGGTGATGTGACCGCGCTTCTTGTCGCGACGCGTCAGCGTGACTTCGTCACCGGTATAGGAGGTCAGATTCTGGGACGAGCGCCAGTGCCCCGATGCGACCGACAGCGCTGCCTTAGTGCGGGAGAGAAGGCCGCCCGCATTGAGGATATGAACCTCGAAGACGCCGCCATCGAGCCGGCTGCGGCGCCATTCGGGCCCATCGAAACTATTGATGGTGACAAGCACGGCATCGGCCTCGACCTGGCGGCGCTCCTGGCCGATCCGGATGTCGACGGTGATCGCCCGGGTGAACAGGATGGAGCGCGTCGCAGCGACCGCAAAGGCGACCGCGCGGCTGAAGGGAAAGCGCCTGCGCGCATATTCACGTTCGCGCGCCATCAGGCTGAAGAAGCCCATTCCCGAGATCGAGTGGAACAGCCGGTCGTTGACGCGGCCGATGTCCATCGTCACCGGCGCCCCGGTGCAGAGCGCCTCGATCTGGCCCTCCAGCGTCCCGATGAGGCCGAGATCCCGCCCAAGGATATTCACCGTCCCGAGCGGGAGAATCCCTACTGGCCGTCCGGCCTCCAGCAGGACCGGCAGCACGCCGTTGATCGTGCCGTCGCCACCAGCAATGACGGGGGTTGCCGCATCATCGGCGATCGCCGTCGAAAGCGCATGATGCAACTCGCGCGGCGGCACGAGCCGGACCTCCGCCTTGCAATCATGGGCATGGAACGCGGCCTCGATCCTGGCCGCGAAGGCCTCGGGCCCTGCGGCCAGCACGGTTCCCGCCCGCGCATTGACGATCACGATATGGCGCATGACGCCCTGATATCATCCCATCCATGCCGGAGCCCAGGCCAATCGGCATTTCACACTGCAGCGGCCCGCTCCGCGCGCCACTCAACACGGTCTTTGGTCACAATCATGGCAGTGGCCGCGTCTTCGACCTCTTCAGTCGTGACCTCGAAATGCTGCAGCGAATGGGCTCCGAAGGAATTGAGCATCGCGACGTCGGTCGCGTCGCGCCCGCGGGCGATCACGATCCGGCCGATGCGGCGGGCATTGTGACGGGCGTCGAACGTGTACCAGCGGCCACTGAGGAAGACTTCGAACCAAGCGTTGAAATCCATTGGGGCCGGGTCCTTCGGCACGCCGATATCGCCGAGATAGCCGTTGCAATAACGCGCCGGGATGTTGAGGCAGCGGCAGAGGGTCACGGCAAGGTGGGCGAAGTCGCGGCAGACGCCGATCCGTTCCTCGAAGGCCTCCGCCGCAGTGCGCGTGTTGCGCGCATAGGCATAGCCGAAGGTCAGGTGATTATGGACGAAATCGACGACGGCCTGGACACGCTGCCAGCCCGGAGGGATCTGGCCGAAGAGCTGCCAGGCGCGGTCCCCGAGCTTGTCGGTTTCGCAGTACCGGCTGCCGAGCAGATAGATCAGCACCTCGTCGGGCAGCTCGGACGGCTGCACTTGGCGGGCGGCCGGATTGAAGGGATCGAGCTCGCCGGAATCATGGAGAAGTCCTGCTGAACTCAGCCGGATCCCTCCCGCTGGGGCGACAAGCCGGCGACAGATATTGCCGAACGGGTCGCGATATCGCTCGACCGGAACATGGAGACGCGGATCGACCAGGGAGACCGCTGTCATATCGTCTTGGCGGATGACATCGTGCTGACGGGAAGGATGCACATCGAGCATCGTCAACAGCGGCAATTCCTGCTGAGCGACGAGTTCGATGCGATAGCCGTAACGGATCTGCATGAGGGGCTCCTGGCAGCAACTGAACCGCGCAACCATCCGGGGGCAGTCCCGCACGTGCCGGCGATGGTGGAAGGGCGCTGTCAGGATGACGCGCAATGAGCGGATTGGTTCCCGAAAAAGGGAAGGAGCCGGACCTCCAAACGGAAGATGCGGGCCTTTCGGCCCGCATCCCGCCGTCACGACGGTTCGGCTGGGGGGATAGCAACCGCCGCGACCTGCAGCCGGCGGTGCCTACATCATCCAGTAGGGCATCGTGCCGTAGTAATCATGCACGCGCTTGCCGTAATTCCTGTCGTCCCAGTCGGGCTCGCCTTCGCTGTCATACATCGGCGCGGCCTCGAGCTTCTCCTTGGTGAGAGGCACGACATAGCCGCCACGATTGGTGTCGTAGTCGAGCACGCTCCAGGGAATGGGGTGATATTTCTCGCCTAGCCCGAGAAAGCCGCCGAAGGACATGATGGCGTAGGCTACCTTGCCGGTCTGCTTGTCGAGCATCACGTCATAGATTTCGCCGAGATGGTCGCCCGACGCATTGTAGACGCTGGTCCCGGCGACACGCGCGCCGGCAATGAGCGGATTTCCCGTGGTAGCAGTTGCGGTCATTGGAGCCTCCATTGAAGGGCGTCGCGGTGGCTCGCACCGCAGTCTGCCGGATCAACGCCGCGGAATCCGGAAGGTTCCAGGCAAAAGCCGAACCGCTCCACTCCCTGTGGAAGACAACCCAGGGTGTCTCCGCGCCACATGGTGAAGCCATAAATGGAACATTAATCCTTTGTCATGGTTGCTATGTCGCGCGATGTTGGTTGCGTCGCCCGTTACGGATCGTGTCTCGATCCTTCCGGGCGCGTTTCCATATCGAACGGAGCGGTTCGGACTGTGCATTAGGCCTGTCGATTGCATCCTGGGAGTCAAGACAATGAAGAAGCTTCTCATCCTCGTCGCGGTCGCGGCCTCGCTCGGCGCCTGCACGCAGCGCGAGCAGAACACCGGAACCGGCGCCCTGCTCGGTGCGGGTGCGGGTGCACTGGTTGGCGGCCTCGCCACTGGCCGCGCGGGTGGCGCGCTTGCAGGTGCCGCGATCGGCGGCGCCGGCGGCGCGATCATCGGCAGCGCCACGACGCCTGACCGTGTCTGCTACGGTCGCGACGAATGGGGTCGCCGCGTTCGCTATGCCTGCTGAACCGTCCAGCGGCTGAAAAAATGGGAAAGGCCCGCACTCGCGGGCCTTTTTCATGTAAGGCTTAGACCGCGCCGTAAGGGCCGAAGCGACCAACGAAGCGGTGGCGCCCGCCAGGATAGAGCAAGCGGACCGCCGTCACCGGCTGGTTCTGATTCCAGGTGCGGCGCTCAACGAGCAGGCACGGCTCGCCCTGCTCGATTTCCAGCAAACTCGCCTCCCGTTCTCCCGCAGCCACCGCACTGATCGCGTGCTCGGCCTGCGACCAGAGACTGTGCTGCAGCAACCAGTCGCCGGGGGGCGTCGTCCCGAATCGTTCGGCCGCAGTTGCGGGCACGGTCGCGAGGTGGATCACCCGCTCCTCCAGCACATGCGGTTGCCCGCCGCTCCGATGCAGGGTCACGAGATGGGCCACCTGCTCCGAGCGCTTCAGTTCGAAGCCCGCAGCGACTTCAGGTGATGGCCGTCCGTCCCGCCGCGATAGAATCTCGAAGGAATAGTCCTGCCCGAGCTGCCGCACCTCATCGGGTATCGACAGGATGTCGAGCATGGCGTGGCTCGCCGGCGGGTTTGCCACGATGGTTCCGGACCGCCGGCGCCGCGTGATAAGCCCTTCGCGCGCCAGCTGCACCAAGGCGCGATGCACCGTCATGCGCGAAGCGCCGAGCCGCTCCATCAGAGCGTGCTCCGGCGGCACCGCCGTTCCCGGAGGCCAGGCCCCGTTCAGGACGAGATCCCGGATGGCGCGGCGGATCTGGTCATAGACCGGGCCCGTGCCATCCAGCTTTACAGCCTCGATCCCGTTATCCGACATGACGATCCTTCAAGGACTCAGGCAAGCAGCCGACGCATCGTCGCCGCGAATCGGTTCGCCACGGCTGCGCGCGCGACATGGCGACCTTCGCTGACAACCTGCCGCCCGCCAACCAGCACATCACGCAGCGGGAAGGCATTGGCAGCGAAAATCGCACTGTCGAGCGCCGCCTCGCCGCGCTTTCCGACCAAGGCGGGATGATCGAGATCGAGCGAGACGAAATCGGCACGCTGCCCGACGCTGAGGCTTCCTATCGCACGGCCGCAGGCCTGCGCTCCGCCGGCACAGGCCTTTGCCCAGAGTGCATGACCCGTGGAGGCTTCAGCCTCCGCCAGCAAGGCGCGCCCGCGATCGCGCAGACGCTGGGAGTATTCGAGTTGGCGCAGCTCGGCGCCGGCATCGATCTGGATGTTGGAATCGCTGCCGACACCGAAGGCCCCGCCAGCAGCGTGGTAACGCACGCCATCGAAGATGCCGTCGCCAAGGCTCGACTCGGTGATCGGGCATAGTCCCGCGACCGCCCCGCTTCGCGCGATGGTATCACGCTCCGCATCTGTCAGATGGGTGGCGTGGATCAAGCACCAGCGCCGGTCCAACGCGATGCTGTCCGTCAGGAATTCGACCGGGCGACGCCCGGTGATGGTCAGGCTGTCCTCGATCTCGCGCATCTGCTCGGCAACATGGATGTGGATCGGTCCATCAGGTCTCAGGTCAAGCAGCCACTCCAGATCCTCAGGCGAGACGGCGCGCAACGAATGAGGCGCGACGCCGAGCCGCGAATCCGGCAGAGCGCCGATCGCCCCTGCGCTCGCCTCCATGAGCCGGGCAAAGCTGTCGCGGTTATTGATGAAGCGGCGCTGGCCGTGGCTCGGTGCCGCACCGCCGAAATTACCGAAGCGATAAAGCACTGGCAGCAGGGTCAGGCCCATGCCGGTTTCGTGGGCGGCCGCCGCAACGGCCTGCGCCATGGCCGCGATATCGGAATGGGGTTGGCCGTCCTTGTCGTGATGCAGATAATGGAACTCGGCGAGCGCGGTGAAGCCGCCTTCCAGCATTTCGACCATCGCCTGAGCCGCGATCGCCTGGACGTCGTCGGGATCAAGCCGGTCGAGGAAGCGATACATCACCTCGCGCCAGGTCCAGAACGAATCCGCCGTGGCGCCGCGCCGCTCGGACAGGCCCGCCATGCCGCGCTGGAACAGATGGCTGTGGAGGTTCGGCATGCCCGGGAGCGTCAGCCCGGCCAAGTGCAGGGCACCGGCCGGAGCGGCTTTCCCCACGCTCACGGAGGCGATTGCACCCTCCGCGATGGTGAGCGTCACGTTGTCGGCAAAGCCCTCCGGCAGGAGTGCCTGGGCGAGATGCAGGGTCGGGTTTTGTGTCACGCTGGCTCCTCGCTCGATTTGCATATGCAAATGACACTTGCTAATTGCATATGCAATTGTCTAGCATAGTCGGATCGCAAACGAAGTCGAGAGGATGCGCATGGCGGCGGAACCTTCCCACTGCGACAGGGTCTGGGTGAATGCCCGCCTCGCAACCATGGTGCCTGGCGCCGGCCAGCCTTACGGCGCAATCGAGGACGGGGTCATTGCGGCCCGCGATGGCCGCATCGTCTTTGCCGGCCCGCGCAGCGAGGCACCACCCCTGGACGCGCGGGAAACGCTCGACTGCGGCGGACGCTGGATCACACCAGGCTTGATCGATTGCCATACCCATCTCGTCTATGGCGGAGACCGGGCGCATGAGTTCGAACTCAGGCTGCAGGGCGCAAGCTATGAGGAGATCGCGCGCGCCGGCGGCGGCATCCTCTCCACCGTCAAGGCGACGCGCGCAGCCAGCGAGGCCGAACTCTTCGCCAGCGCCGACCGGCGCCTGAGCGCCCTGGTCGCGGAAGGCGTCACGACCGTCGAGATCAAGTCGGGCTACGGGCTCGAACAGCAGTCCGAGCTGAAGCAGCTTGTCGTTGCGCGGCAGCTCGGTCGCGAGCGGCCGGTCACCGTCCGCACCACCTTCCTCGCCGCCCATGCCGTTCCGCCGGAATTCACCGGCCGCTCCGGCGACTATGTCGACCAGATCACCGGGCCGATGCTTGATGCGGTGGCCGCGCAGGATCTTGCCGACGCCGTCGACGTGTTCTGCGAGGGCATTGCCTTCTCGCCCGACGAAACGGCGCGGGTCTTTGCCGCAGCCAAGGCCAAGGGGCTGCCGGTCAAGATTCATGCCGAACAGCTTTCCAACCTCGGCGGCGCCGCACTCGCGGCCGGGCATGGCGCATTGTCGGCCGACCATCTCGAATATCTCGACGAAGCGGGCGTGATCGCCATGGCCAAATCCGGAACGGTCGCCGTCATCCTGCCGGGCGCCTTCTATTTTCTGCGCGAGACGCAGAAGCCGCCGATCGACCTGCTGCGCAAGCATGGCGTCGCGATCGCGCTCGCGACTGACGCTAATCCCGGCTCCTCGCCGCTGACCTCGCCCTTGCTGGTCCTCAACATGGCCTGCACGCTCTTCCGGCTGACACCGGAAGAGGCGCTGGCCGGGCTGACGCGCCATGCCGCCAAGGCGCTCGGCCTGCAGGACGAGATCGGCACGCTTGAAGCCGGCAAGCGCTGCGATCTCGCCATCTGGGAGATCGAGCGCCCCGCCGAGCTCGCCTACCGCATCGGCTTCAACCCGCTTCACTCCCGCATCTGGAACGGCCAATGACCGCAACACTCTCCCTGAGGCCGGGCGACGCCGCCCTTAAACAATGGCGCGCCGTGATTGATGGCGCGGCAGCCACGCTGGATGGCGCGAGCGCCGCGTCGATTGCCGCTGCGCAAGCGATCGTTGACGACATCGTCGCCGCCGGAACCGTGACCTATGGCGTCAATACCGGCTTCGGCAAGCTTGCCAGCGTACGCATCGCCGATGCCGATCTGGCAACCTTGCAGCGCAACCTGATCCTCTCCCACGCCGTCGGCACCGGCCCTGCTCTGCCGGACCGGATCGTGCGCCTGATCCTCGCCATGAAGGCCGCAAGCCTGGCGCGCGGGGCCTCCGGTGTGCGCCCTGTGGTGGTCGATGCACTGGTCGGCGCGCTCGCAGCCGAGGCGCTCCCCGTCGTTCCCGCCAAGGGTTCGGTCGGCGCATCCGGCGACCTTGCGCCGCTTGCCCATCTCACCGCGGCGCTGATGGGCGTCGGCGAGATCAGGCTGAAGGGCGAGACGCTTCCGGCAGCGGACGCCTTGGCCCGGATTGGCCAGAAGCCGCTCGAACTCGGGGCGAAGGAGGGTCTTGCGCTGATCAACGGCACGCAGGTCTCGACCGCGATCGCGCTGACGGCGCTCAGCGATATCGCCCGCGTGTTCGATGCGGCACTGGTCACCGGTGCACTCTCGGTTGATGCGCTGAAGGGCTCGGACACCCCGTTCGACCCGCGCATTCAGGCCCTGCGCGGCCAGCCCGGCCAGATCAAGGTGGCGCAAACATTGCTTGCGCTGATCGCGAAGAGCGAAATCCGCGACAGCCATCGCTTCGGCGATTCCAAGGTCCAGGATCCTTACTCCCTGCGCTGCCAGCCGCAGGTGATGGGGGCCGTGCGCGATCTTCTCGCCAATGCCGCCGCGACGCTTGCAATCGAGGCCAACGCGGTCACCGACAACCCGCTGGTACTGGGGCCGGGCGAGATCGTCTCGGGCGGAAACTTCCACGCCGAGCCGGTCGCCTTCGCCGCCGACATCCTCGCCATGGGGCTCTGCGAGATCGGCAACCTGTCCGAGCGGCGCATGGCGCTGCTGGTCGACCCCGTGATGAGCGGCCTGCCTCCCTTCCTGGCCCGCGATGCCGGGCTGAACTCCGGCTTCATGATTGCGCAAGTCACGGCAGCCGCGCTGGCATCGGAGAACAAGCAGAAGGCCTATCCCGCCTCGGTCGACACGATCCCGACCTCTGCCAACCAGGAAGACCATGTCTCGATGGCGACGCATGGCGCCTATCGCCTGCTCGACATGGCCCGGAACGCAGCCAGCATCATCGGCGTCGAGCTGATGGCCGCAGCGGAAGCGATCGAGCATCATCGCCCGATGAAGACGAGCCCGCGGCTGGAGCCGGTTCTGGCCCTGGTCCGGCAGCGTATCGCGCCGCTCGACGCGGACCGCTACCTTGCCCCCGACCTCGCGGCGGCGACCGAGCTGGTGCTCAGCGGCGCGATCAGCGATGCCGCCGGGCTCGACAGCTTCGCGGAGTTCTCGGCGTGATGAGCGTGAGCCCTTCCGAGATCGTCAGCGTCACGCAGGGCGCCGGTCCGCTGGTCCTGTCGATGCCGCATCCCGGCACGGGCTTGCCGGAGGAGGTGAAGGCGGCACTGAACAAGACCGGTCGTTCCGTGCCCGACACCGACTGGCATATGCGCCGGCTCTATGCGTTCGCCGGGCGCTTCGCACCGACGATCGTCGAGGCCGGGCTGTCGCGCTATGTCATCGACCTCAACCGCGATCCGTCCGGGGCGTCGCTCTACCCCGGACAGGCGACGACGGAACTCGTGCCGACCACGACCTTCGATGGCGAGCCGATCTGGGCAAAGGCCCCCGACGCGACTGAGATCACGCGCCGTCGCGCCAGCTATTTCCAGCCCTATCACGACGCACTCGCAGCCGAGATCGAGCGGGCCAAGGCCGCACATGGCTTCTGCCTGCTCTGGGACTGCCACTCCATCAAATCCGTCATTCCGCGCCTGTTTCCGGGCACATTGCCGATGCTCAATCTCGGCACCAATTCCGGTGCGAGCTGCGCGCCGGCTGTCCAGCACGCGGCCGATGCCGCGCTTGCCGGCTCGGGCTTAAGCCATGTCAGCAATGGCCGCTTCAAGGGCGGCTGGATCACCAGGCATTACGGCCAGCCGGAGCGGAATGTGCACGCGATCCAGATGGAAATCTCGCTGAGCGGCTATCTCACCGAGGAGACGCCACCCTGGAGCTTCGACACGCCCAAGGCTGCCAGGCTGCAAACCGCCCTCTCCGCCATCATCGAAGCCGCGCTCGACGCGGCGGGAAAGCCGAAACCCTGACCCTGAACCGACGGAAAGGCGCATTCCGCATTTCCCGATCACGGTTTGAACGGAGCCATTCATGACCCGCATCGACAACAGCCGCGTCATCCGCAGCCCCAGGGGCAGCCAGCTCACCGCCAAGAGCTGGCTGACCGAAGCGCCGCTGCGCATGCTGATGAACAATCTCGACCCCGATGTCGCCGAGAAGCCGGGCGAGCTCGTGGTCTATGGCGGCATCGGCCGCGCCGCCCGGACCTGGGAGGATTTCGACCGGATCGTCGGCGCACTGCGCTCGCTCGAAGCCGACGAGACGCTGCTGGTACAGTCCGGCAAGCCAGTCGGAGTGTTCCGCACCCATGCGGATGCACCGCGTGTGCTGATCGCCAATTCGAACCTCGTGCCGGCCTACGCGAACTGGGAGCATTTCCACGAGCTCGATAAGGCCGGGCTGATGATGTACGGCCAGATGACCGCCGGTTCCTGGATCTATATCGGCACGCAGGGCATCGTTCAGGGCACATACGAGACCTTTGTCGAGGTCGGCCGCCAGCATTATGGCGGCAGCCTCAAGGGCAAGTGGATCCTGACCGGCGGGCTCGGCGGCATGGGCGGAGCCCAGCCGCTCGCCGCGACGATGGCCGGGGCCTCGATGATCGCCATCGAGTGCAAGCCCTCCAGCATCGAGTTCCGGCTACGTACCGGCTATCTCGACGAGAAGGCCGACAGCGTCGACGAGGCGCTGGAGATCATCAAGCGCGCCCATGCGGCAGGCAAGGCCGTGTCGGTCGGCGTGCTCGGCAATGCGGCGGAGGTCTTCCCCGACATGGTCAGGCGCGGCATCCGCCCGGATGTCGTCACCGACCAGACCTCGGCCCATGACCCCCTGAACGGCTATCTGCCGGCCGGTTGGACGCTCGAGCAGTGGGAGGAGCGCAAGGAGCGCGATCCTGCCGGTACGATCGAGGCCGCCAAGAAATCCATGGCCGTGCATGTCCGCGCCATGCTGGATTTCCAGCAGATGGGCGTGCCGACGCTGGATTACGGCAATAATATTCGCCAGATGGCGAAGGACATGGGCGTCGACAACGCCTTCGATTTCCCCGGCTTCGTCCCGGCCTATATCCGCCCCCTGTTCTGCCGTGGCGTCGGGCCATTCCGCTGGGCTGCGCTCTCGGGCGATCCGGAGGATATCTATCGCACGGACCAGCGCGTGAAGGAGCTGATGCCGGACGATCACCACCTGCATAACTGGCTCGACATGGCGCGCGAGCGCATCAAGTTCCAGGGCCTGCCGGCACGGATCTGCTGGGTCGGCCTCGGCGACCGGCACCGGCTCGGCCTCGCCTTCAACGAGATGGTGGCCAAGGGCGAATTGAAGGCCCCGGTGGTGATCGGCCGCGACCATCTCGATTCCGGCTCGGTCGCTTCGCCTAACCGCGAGACCGAAGCGATGAAGGACGGTTCGGACGCCGTCTCCGACTGGCCCCTCCTGAATGCCCTGCTCAACACCGCAGGCGGCGCGACCTGGGTCTCGCTCCACCATGGTGGCGGCGTCGGCATGGGCTATTCCCAGCATTCCGGCGTCGTCATCGTCGCCGACGGTACTCCGGAGGCGGCCAAGCGGTTGGAGCGGGTGCTGTGGAACGACCCGGCGACCGGCGTGATGCGTCATGCCGATGCCGGCTATGAGATCGCGATCGACTGCGCCAAGGCGAAGGGCCTGAAGCTGCCGGGCATTCTCGGTTGATCATGCGCATCATCCGCGCCAGCGCGTGCCGCACCATGCCGTGGAAGAACGGCGGCGGCACCACGACGGAGATCGCAGCGCATCCGCCCGGCGCCTCGCTGGACGGCTTCGACTGGCGGATTTCCATGGCCCATGTCGGGACGGACGGCCCCTTCTCCGTCTTTCCCGGCATCGACAGGACCTTGTCAGTGCTGACGGGCCGGGGAATCGTCCTGGCCTTCGGCGACGGTGAGAGCGTGCAACTCGAGCTGTCCACCGAGCCCTATCCGTTCGCCGCCGACAGACCCGTCGAGGGGCGATTGGTGGACGGGCCGATCGACGACCTCAACGTGATGACCCGGCGCGGTCGCTGGCTGCACGAGGTGACGCGCTTCAGCGGCACCGGCCCGATCCGGCTCGAGATGGCCGGAACGCTCCTGGTGCTCGTTGCCCGTTCAGATGGCTGGATGATTGCGTCGCAGGATCACCGGGAAACGCTCGCCACCGGCGACAGTGCCCTGCTGGAATCGGTCGAAGGCGTCGTCCTGACGAATCCTCACCGGAGCGGCGAGATCTTCGCGATCACGCTGTCGGCCGCTCCGCAAAATTGACGCGCGGCCGACGCTCCTTTCAAGCCTCCATGTAGCCGCGCGTCATCGGCAAGGTGTCGAGCCGCTTGGCAAGCTGGAGCTGGAAGACGACGAGATCGTCATGGCGGAAACTCGCTTCGGATGCGGCAAGATAGAACTCCCACATCCGTGCGAAGCGCTCGTCATACATGGCGACCGCCTCCTTGCGCCGGGCGAGGAAGCGCTCGCGCCAGGCCTTCAGCGTCTCGGCATAGTGCAGACGCAGCACCTCGACATCGGTGATGATCAGGCCCTCGCGCTCAACTGCCGCGGTGATCTCCGACAAGGCCGGAATATAGCCCCCGGGGAAGATGTATTTGGCGATGAAGGGATTCGTCGCCCCCGGCGGCGTGGTGCGGCCGATCGTATGGATGAGTGCGGCGCCGTTCGCTGTGAGCAGTTCCGCCACCTTGCGAAAATAGGTGCGGTAATAGCCCACGCCGACATGCTCAAACATGCCGACCGAGACGATGCGGTCGAAGGGTTCCGCGAGCGTCCGGTAATCCTGGAACTGGAAATCGACTGGCAGCTCCTCGGCAGCCGCACGCTCCTGCGCGACCGCGAGCTGCTCCCTCGAGAGGGTGATGCCCTTCACCGAGGCACCGGTCTCGCGTGCAATGCTCAGGCCCAGCCCCCCCCAGCCCGATCCGATATCGAGGACGCGATGGCCCGGCTCGATCGCGAGCTTGGCAATGATATGGTGCTTCTTGGCCGCCTGCGCCTCCGCGAGCGAGATATCGGGGCTCGGGAAGTAGGCACAGGAATACTGCAGGTCCTCATCGAGGAAGAGCCGGAAGAACTCGGTCCTCAAGTCATAGTGATGTGCGACGTTGCGTCTCGCCCAGGCCGGATTGTTGTTCTGGGTAACGCGCCTGATCGCCGTGCGAAAGCGCGTGAGCGGCCGCGTCCAGGCAGTCAACTCCTGCCGGGACGCTCCGGCGATCAGCATGTCTAGAAGGTCATAGAGGCTGCCACGCTCGACGACGACACGCCCGTCCATCACCGCCTCGCCAAGGGCAAGTTCGGGATTAAGCGCGAGTTTCACCTCGGTCGGCCGGTCGAGAATCCGCATCGTCAGCCCTGGATGACTTCCGGCGCCGACAGAGCGTTGGGACCCATCGGCGAAGACGATATCGAGCCGGGATTTTCCCACCAGCCGGGACAACATCGATTCAATGAGCGCGCGCAAGGACGTCACTCCGTCAGTGAACTCCCCTTCGCCGAAAAAATGGCAATTGAGCCCCTACAGTGCAACACCCTCAACCTGGGAGTGCAACCGGGGCCCGACTTTGGTGCATGGCGGCGGGCCTTGGCTCCTCCGCTGAAGATTACCGCAACATCCCCATCGTCCGCGGCAGCCATAGCGTCAGCTCGGGAATGAAGGTGATGGCGAAGAGTGCGAGGAAGAGCGGCACCAGCCAGGGCAGGATCGCCATGGTGGTCTGCTCGACTGAGAGCTTCGCCACGCGAGAGAGCACGAAGAGCACCATGCCGAGCGGCGGATGCAACAAACCGATCATCAGGTTCAGCGTCATGATCAACCCGAAATGGATCGGGTCGACGCCAAGCTTGAGGGCGATCGGCAGCAGGATCGGTACCACGATGGTGATTGCCGCAATGGTGTCGAGGAAGCAGCCGATGAAAAGCAGCAGCAGATTCACCAGGATCAGGAAGACCCATTTGTTCTGCGTCAGCCCGAGGATCAGGTCGGACAGGATCTGCGCCGTGTTCGAGACCGTCAGCAGCCAGGCGAAGATCGAGGCGGCCGTGACGATGAAGAGGACGGAGGCGGTGGTCTCGATCGTGTCGAAGGTCGCCTTGGTCAGCGTGCGCAGCGTCATCGAGCGATAGCGGACGAGGCCGAGGAAGAGCGACCAGATCACCGCCGCAGCCGCAGCCTCCGTCGGCGTGAACCAGCCCAGCGTCATGCCACCGATCAGGATGACCGGCGTCATCAGCGCCATGACTGCCGAGAAATCGAAGTAATAATCGAGCGCCAGCAGGGCGACGAGCGCGAGCCCGATCGCGACATTCTCCGACAGGCCTGCCCAGACGAGCAGATAGGCCAGGACGGGGAAGCCAAGCACGACCAGAACCTCGACCCCGGCCGAGCCGATCTGGCGCAGCGAGAATTTGGCGTCGGCACCCCAGCCCCGCATGCGGGCAAAAACCGCGACCGTACCCATCATGAACAGCGTCATCACCACGCCGGGAATCACGCCGCCCAGGAAGAGCGCACCGATCGAGGTGTTCGACATCATGCCGTAGATGACGAAGGGCAAGGAAGGCGGAATGATCGGCCCGAGCGTCGCCGAGGCCGCCGTCACGCCCACGGCAACATCCATGGGATAGCCATGGTCCTTCATGGCCTTGATCTCGATCGTGCCGATGCCCGCGGCATCCGCGATCGCTGTGCCCGACATGCCCGAAAAGATCACCGAGCCGATGATGTTGACCTGGGCGAGGCCGCCGCGCATCCAGCCGACAAGCGCGACCGCGAAGGCATAGATGCGGCCGGTGACGCCGGCGATGTTCATCAGATTGCCGGCAAGGATGAAGAACGGCACTGCCAGCAGCGGGAAACTCTCGACGCCGGCGATCATCCGCTGCGCCATGATGACGTCGGGCACAGTGCCGGAAATGACGATGAAGGCGAGCGAGGCGACGGCCATCGAGATGGCCACCGGCACGCCGAGGATCATCAGGCCGAGGAAGGTTCCAAGCAGGATCAGCATGCCTCAGGCCTCCGAGCCGTCGAAAGCCGAAGGGCGTTCCAGCACCGAATAGCCGCGGCGTGCGTTCTGCCAGGCGACCTGGATCGCGCGCAGCGTCATCAGCGCGAAGGCAATCACGACAGCATTGAAGACGATCGACTTCGGGAACTGGATCGTCGTCATCATCTCATCGGGGATGAGCGATGCATATTTGTACATGAGCCAGGTGGCGTAGCCGAAGAAGGCGATCCGCAGCATATCGACGCCTGTCGACAGGATCCGCCCCGCGCCGGGTGACAGGTAGCGGTAGATGAAATCGACCTGGATATGGCGCGAGGCCCGCACGCACATCGAGGCGCCGAGGAAGACCACGACGATGAGCGCATAGATGGCGATCTCTTCGGTCCAGGCGTAGGAATCGTTCAGGACGTAGCGCGTGAAGAACTGCAGCACGACGCAGCCGACCATCAGCCAGAAGGCGGCGAGCGTCACCCAGTCCTCGACGCCATAGCCGCTCAGATCGGCAGGCGGCGGCGCCTCGTCGAAGACATGCGCGATTTCCTCGCTGGTGACGGGAGTATGGATCTCCTGCGGGGTCTCGCTCGACATCGACGGCCTCGGCTCGGCGTGAGGACAAAAAAGGGCCGGTCAAAGACCGGCCCGATGCGACGGATCAGATCACTTGATCGCTTGGATGCGCTCCCAGTCGGCCTTGCGGTAGCCGAACTGCTCGAAGCTGACATTCTTCTGGACGGCGGCGAGGAAGTCGGCCTTGTCGATCTCGCTGACCGACAGGCCCTTGTCCTTGAAGACCTGCACGAGCTTGACCTCGTCGGACTGGATCTTCTTGGTCGCACGCTCGGCAGCCTCCTGCGCGACGTCGGTGAAGATCTTGCGGTCTTCGGGCGAGAGCTTGTCCCAGAGCTGCTTGGAGACGACCGTGTTGAGGTGGTCGACGATATGTCCGGTCAGGACGATATGCTTCTGCACCTCGTAGAATTTCTTGGCCTCGATCGTGTTGAGCGGATTCTCCTGCGCCTCGACCGTACCGTTCTGGAGCGCGAGATAAACCTCGGCGAAGGCGATCGGCGTCGTGTTGGCGCCGCAGGCGCGTGGCATGGCGAGATAGGCCGGCACGTCCGGCACGCGGATCTTCAGCCCCTTCATGTCCGCGCAGGTCTTGATCGGCTTGTTCGCGGTGGTGTGGCGCGTGCCGTAATAGGTGACGGCCAGGATCTGGTGCCCGCTCTTCTCCTGATAGCCCTTCGCCATCTCCTTGAAGACGTCGCTCTTCACATAGGCGAGGAGGTGGTCCGGGCCGCGGAAGATGAAGGGATAATAGGTCACGCCGATCGGCGGATAGGCGCGGGCCGCGAAGCTCGAGCCCGAGATGATCATGTCGACGGTGCCCAGCGTCAGGCCCTGGTTGATGTCGGTTTCCTTGCCGAGCTGCGAGGCCGGGTAGACCGTGATCTCATATTTGCCGTTGGTGCGCTTTTTGATCTCGTCCGCAGCCCAGACCGACTCGGTGTGGAACGGCTCGGACGTCTCGTAGACATGCGCCCATTTCAGCTTGGTCTGGGCCTGGGCCGGCGCCCCGGCAAGAACGAGGCCCGCGGCAAAGGCTGCAGCCAGTGTCAGATAGCTCTTCATCAGGTGTCCTCCCATGGACTCGAAGATCGTTTGGACTTGAAGATCGTTGCCTGGCGTCAGTTCTTGCTGGCCTGGCAGGAGTTGACGCTCTCCTGCCCGCTTGAACCCCCTTCGCCGAAACTCTGCGAGAAACGCTCCTGCGAGCAGCGCAGGTGCCGGCGCATCGCCGTGCTGGCCGCCTCTCCCGATCCAGCGGCCAGCGCATCACGGATGACCCGATGCTCGGCGACGGCGGCGCGCCAGGACGTTTCGCTCTCGAAATAGCTCGCGAGTTGCTGGAAATATGGATTGATGCGCTGGTCGAACAACGTGCCGACAAAGCGGGCCAGAACGGAGTTCCCCAGGATCCCCGCGATAGCGACATGGAAGGCGCGATCGAGCGCGACGAGTTCGTCGCTCGGCAATCCGGGAGCCCCCATTCCGCGCAGGATTTCATCGAGGCGCGCGAGATCCTCGCCCGTTGCCTGCCCTCCCGCCTCGGCGCAGATCGCGCTCTCCACCAGCTCGCGCGCCTTCAGAACCTCGAAAGGCCCCTCGGGCGCATCATCGGAGACAAGGATGGCGCTGGGAACCGGACGTGGCGGATCGATCACGTAGACGCCGGAGCCCATCCGGATACGCACCCGCCCCTCGACCTCGAGCGCGATCAAGGCCTCGCGCACTGAAGGACGGGAGACGCCGAGCTTTTCGGCGAGTTCCCGCTCCGGTGGCAGGCGTGCGCCGACGGGAAACTCCTGCCGGTCAATGAGATGACGCAGCTGATCGGCGATCTGACGATAAAGGCGCGGCGACTCGACGGCTTCGAGCGGCACGTGTCACTCCCCGGTCCATCCCCTGCCTCGGCAGCACCGAGGTCAATTTGGCCATGTGGTCAGGCCAATTATGGAGAGGGAACCACCGTAGCGACCGGCATGTCAATAAGCCGTCGCTGGAGCATGCCCTGAGGTCGGCTGGCCCTCGCACGGGCCTGCCTTCGCAAGGTCGCGGGCTAAGCCGCGCTCGCCATCACCTCCGCCCGGATCTCCTCGACCAGCCGCTCCTTGAGCGCGACGAATTCCGGGCTCGTCTTGATCGTGTAGGGCCGCGGATGCGGGAGATCGACCGGGATGTCCGCCTTGACGCGCCCCGGGCGGGCGCTGATCACCACGACGCGCGAGGCCATGAAGATCGCCTCCTCGACGTCATGGGTGACGAAGAGCACGGTCTTCTGCTCGCGCTCCCAGATGCCGAGCAGCATCTCCTGCATCAGGGCGCGCGTCTGGTTGTCGAGCGCGCCGAAGGGCTCGTCCAGCAACAGGATTTTTGGATCATTGGCGAGGGCGCGCGCGATCGCGGTGCGCTGCTGCATGCCGCCCGACAACTGCTTAGGGAAATGGTTCTCGAAGCCCTTGAGACCGATGCGTCCGGCCCAGTCGGCGGCGATCCGCAGCCGCTCGGCCTCCGGCACGCCCTTCTCGCGCAGGCCAAAGGCGATGTTCTGCGCCACGGTCAGCCAGGGGAAGAGCGTGTAGCTCTGAAAGACGAAGCCACGGTCCGCACCGGGCCCTGTCACCGTCTCGCCATCGAGCAGGATGCGCCCTTCTGTCGGCGTCTCCAGCCCGCCGATCATGCGCAGCAAGGTCGACTTACCGCAGCCGGACGGGCCGAGAATGGTGATGAAGTCGTTGTCGGAGACGCTGAGGGAGGTGGGCATCAGCGCCCGGGTCGCCTGCCCGCCAAGACGCGCAGGGAAGGTCTTTCCGACATTGTCGACGATGAGCTTGCTCATTTCGCGGCCCAGGGGAACAGGCGCTGATTGACCGCCTTGAACAGGAAATCCGAGACCAGCCCGATCAGGCCGATGACGATGATGCCGAAGATGATCTGCCCGGTGTTCAGCAGCGCCTGGCTGTCGGTGATCATGTGGCCGATGCCGGAGGAAGAGCCGATCAGCTCGGCGACGATGACATAGGTCCAGGCCCAGCCCAGCACCATGCGCAGGATCTCGGCAATCTCGGGCGCTGCATTGGGCAGCAGCACGCGCATCACCACGGACTGGTCGCTGGCGCCCAGCGTGTAGGCGGCATCGACGAGATCACGCCGGATCGAGCCCACCGCGACGGCGATCATCAGAATGATCTGGAAGACCGAGCCGATGAAGATGACGAGCAGCTTCTGCGTCTCACCGATGCCGGCCCAGAGGATGAGCAGCGGGATGAAGGCCGAGGCCGGCAGGTAGCGCGCGAAGGAGACGAAGGGCTCGAAGAAAGCCTCGATCGGCTTGTAGGCGCCCATCAGGATGCCGAGCGGCAGCGCGACGATGACCGCGAGGATGAAGCCACCGAGGACACGCCAGATCGTCATGCCAATATCGAACGCGAAGCCGTATTCGACGAGCAGCTTGTAGCCCTCGCCGACCATGGTCAGCGGATCGGCCAGGAAGAGGCGCTGGACATAGCCGCCGAAGGTCGCGACCGACCAGAGCGCAACGAAGAGTACGAAGAAGCCGAGCCCCAGCGCGACGCGGGACGGGACGGAAACGGGCTGAAGCGGCTTCATCGTCAAATCGCCCGCGAACGCCAGGCCGTGGCCAGTTCCTGCCAGGGCTCGACCGACCAGAAGCCCGAGGCCGCGCCCGAGGTCGATGGCAGCACGAAAGTCGCGCAACCCGCGACATCGACCGGCTGGCGGCCATAGTCGATGGCAGCACTGGATTGACCCAGCACGGCCTCGGCCGCCCGCTTGCCGTTGAAGGCGATGAAGGCCGGAGCCGTCGCACGCATCTTCATCAAGAACCCTTCAACATCGAAATGAGCACGAACGAGAGCGGCATCCGGCCCGGAGGTCGCTTTCGCGACGTCGGTGAGACCAAACCCATGGTCGAGCAAGTGAGGAAAATCCTCAGGCCTGAATTGCCGGGGAAGAAGGCCGATGGCGTGAAGCACCCACCAGAACTTGTTTCCCGGTCCGGCATAATAGGCGCGCCGCAAGGCTGAGGCGCGCCCGGCCTGAGTGCCGCAAAAGACGATTCCCAGACGTGGCGCAAGCACGTCCGGCAGGATCGTCACATCGCACCGCCCGAGACGAAGCGCGTATCGACCAGCGTGGTGATATCGGGCTTCGACTTGATCAGGCCGATCTCGAGCAGCAGATCGGCCGCCTTGGTGGTGAAGGCCTGCCACTCGCCGGAGAAGAACTTCTTGTTGCCCTCGGCATCCGACCAGCGCAGGAAGCCGGCGGACTTGCCGAACTGCTCGCCGGACTGCTTCACGTCGGCGCCCATGATGCCATAGGCCTTGGCCTGATCGGCCTTGATCAGTTCGAGCGCCTCGAAATAGCTCTTGGTCAGCCCCTTCACGGCAGCCTCATTGCCCGCGATGAAGGCCGGCGTGCAGCCGAAGGTGTCCATCACCATCGGATAATCGAGCGTGGTCGCGATGATCTTGCCGGAATCCGGCTTGTCGCGCACGGCCGAGAGATAGGGCTCATAAGTCATGGCCGCATCATTCTGGCCGGCGATGAAGGCCTGGGCGGCCGGGCCGGGCTCCATATTGACCACGGTCACGTCCTTCACCGACATGCCGTTCTCCTTGAGGAACCAGGCAAGCGCGAAATAGGGCGAGGTGCCGGGCGCGGAGGCCGCAACCGTCTTGCCCTTCAGATCCTTGATCGAGCCGGTCGCGCTGCGCACCGCCATGCCGTCTGCGCCGTAGCTCTTGTCGAGCTGGAAGAGCTGCTTGGTCTTGATCCCGGCGGCATCCCAGACGATCCAGGTCTCGACGGTCGTGGCGGCGCACTGGATATCACCCGAGGCGATGGCGAGATGACGGTCCTTCTGCGGGATCTTCTTGATCGTCACGTCGAGGCCGTTCTTGGCGAAGATGCCTGCCTCCTTGGCCAGCACCAGCGGCGCGAAGCCGGTCCAGCCGGAAATGCCGATCGAAACCTTGGTCTGCGCCTGCGCGCCCGTTGCCGCCAGCAGCACCGCGAGGCCAAGTCCGGCCGCAGCTCCGATACGCTTCAAACCTGTCATGACGAAACCCTTCCCCTGGTTGATATCTTTCGCGCCCGCGAGGCCCTAGCCCATCGCCTCATCCGACGCAGGATGCAACCTTCGTTCCAAAGCAGGTTAAATGCATATGCAAAACCGTCAAGGCGGCGATCAGTTTCCTGAACGAAGCTGATAAATTTCTCTTGTTTGACACCGGGCGAGGGTTCCGTTCCCTTCGCACGGTCCTGCGCGCCGCGCATCTCCCATGAGGTCTTCCAGAATGAACGGCGCCGACCGCCTTTGCGACACGCTTCTCGTCAATGACGTGGATGTCTGCTTTGCCAATCCCGGCACTTCCGAAATGCATTTCGTCGCGGCGCTCGACCGCAAGCCGGAGATGCGCTGCGTGCTGGGCCTGTTCGAGGGCGTGGTGACGGGCGCGGCCGACGGCTATGCCCGCATGGCCGACAAGCCGGCGGCGACGCTGCTGCATTGCGGCCCCGGCATGGCGAACGCCCTTGCCAACATGCACAATGCAAGGCGGGCCTGGACGCCGATGATCAACGTGGTCGGCGATCACGCGACCTATCACCTCGTCCATGACGCCCCACTGACCAGCGATATCGAAAGCCTGGCCCAGCCGATGTCGCATTTCGTCCGTCGGATCACGACGCCCGAGGATGTCGGCCCGGCGATCGGCGAATCCTATGCCGCTGCCATGTCGCTGCCCGGCGTAACCACCGTGATCCTTCCGGCCGATTGCGCCTGGGGCAGCGTCGAGCCGGCCAAGCTTGCGCCGGTCGCCGTGCCGAAGCTGAAATCGGTCGATATGACGGCCGTGAAGGAGGCTGCAGCCGCCCTGCGCAAGCACGGCAAGCGCGCCGCCCTGATGATGACCAACACGGCTTTGCGCGAAGGCCCGATGGCGATGGCAGCGCGGATCTGCGCCGTCACCGGCGCGCGCGTCTTCGGCCAGATGTCGAATGGCCGCATCGAGCGCGGCGTCGGCCGTGTTGCCCTGCCGAAAGTGCCCTACCCGGTCGATATCGCGCTTGAAGCGCTCAAGGATATCGACCTGCTGGTTCTGGTCGGCGCCAAGGTGCCGGTCGGCTTCTTTGCCTATCCGGGCAAGCCGGGCCGCCTGATCCAGGACAGCTGCGCGGTGGTGACGCTGGCCGAGATCGGTGACGACCTGCCACTCGCGATCGAGGCGCTGGCCGATGAACTCGGCGCGCGCCAGAGCCAACCGCTCTATGTCGCGGAGCCTCGGAAGGAGGCTGCTGCCCTGCCGACCGGCGCACTCGACGCCGACAAGGTCTGCACGATCGTGGCGACGTTGCTGCCCGAGAACAGCATCATCTGCGACGAGTCGGTGTCATCGGGCCGGGTCTTCTACCAGCAGTGCCACAACGCCCCGCAGCACGACTATATCCAACTCACCGGCGGCGCGATTGGCGAGGGCATTCCGCTCGCGATCGGCGCAGCCGTGGCCTGTCCGGACCGCAAGGTCATCGGCATGCAGGCTGATGGCTCTGGCATGTACACGGTTCAGGGCCTGTGGACGCAGGCGCGCGAGAATCTCGACGTCGTCACGGTGGTCTTCGCCAACCGGACCTACCAGATCCTGCATGGCGAGATGCGCGCCGTCGGCGTCAATGATTTCGGCCGCAACGCCAAGCTGATGCTCAATCTCGACGAGCCGGCCCTCGACTGGGTCTCGATGGCGCGCGGCATGGGCGTCGAAGCGGGCCGCGCGACGACCGCCGAGGAATTCACCAAGCTATTCCAGGGCGCGCTGTCCCGGAAGGGACCGTTCCTGATCGAGGCGGTGATCTGAGACCTCGCCCGGCGCGGAGTTCGGGCTGCCCCGGCCTCCAATGTCCTCGTTGACCGAGGGGCGACCTCAAGGTGTGATGCCCGGTACAGGACCGGGCATCACACGAGGCTCCACCTTCAGGCAGAAAAGCCGGTGAGGAAGCCGTCGAGGCAGCCGCCGATCGCCTCGATCGCGTAGCCGCCTTCCTGGACAACCAGGGTCGGCAATCCCATTGCTTTCACCTGCCGCCCGATCGTGCCGAAATCTGAAGCCTCTAGCTTGAGCACACCGATCGGGTCGTCCTTGTGCGCGTCATAGCCGAGCGCAATGACCAGCGCCTCGGCGCCGAAGTCACGGATGGCCTTGCCGGCACGATCGACGGCGGCTTCCATCTCGGCGCCGCCCGCACCATGGGCGAGCGGCAGGTTGATATTGAAGCCGTCGCCCGCACCGTTTCCGCGCTCGTCCGCATAGCCGGTGAAGAAGGGATAGTAGTTCACCGGATCGGCATGGACCGAGATCGTCAGCACATCCGAGCGACGGTAGAAGATCTGCTGCGTGCCGTCGCCGTGATGCGCATCGACATCGAGGATCGCGACCTTGCCGAATTTCGAGCGCAGGCGCTGGGCCGCAACCGCCGTATTGTTGATGTAGCAGAAGCCTGTGGCACGGTCGGCGCGGGCATGGTGACCAGATGGGCGGCAGAGCGCGTAGACCGCACGCTCGCCAGCGAGGATGGCCTCGGCACCTGACACCGCCGTCTCGGCCGAGCGCAGCGTCGAGGTCCAGCAATGCTCACCGACCGGCACGGACAGATCGCCGAGGAACCAGCCGAGCTGGCCCATCAGGCCCGTCGGCCGGCACGGCGGACGCATGTCCTCATCGACCCTGCCGCTCCAATAGGGGAACGTGTTGGGCCAGGCCTCGGGACCACGCTCGGGCAGCTGGACCCAGCGCTCCCACAGAGTCTCCAGGAAGCGGACGAACTCCGCGCTGTGGACGGCCAGGATCGGGTCGATGCCGTGAGCGGCGGGGCGCTCCGGCGTGATGCCATGACGGGCGAGCGCGCCCAGCAATTGCTCCGTGCGTTCCGGCAGATCCTTCGGCGCGACGACGCGGCCGAAGCGCATGTATTGCTGCGGATCGTGCAGCGACTGATCGGGATGATAGAAGGCGCGCATGCGGAAACGGTCCTCGGCGTGTTGATCTGCACCATCCCCTCGACGGTGCGCGAGCTTGCAATGACATGCTTAGCAAGCGCCGGGCGCGTGGTCAGGCCGCAGCCACGCCGCCCCGGTCTGCATCCATGGCGGGTTCGACCGGCCGCAGGCAAGACTGCTCGCTCAGCCATGGCACCCGGTTCGCCGGGACCGGGCGGGAATAGCGATAGCCCTGCGCGAAGTTGCAGCCGCACTGGCGCAGGAAGGCTTCCTGCTTCCGCGTTTCGACGCCTTCCGCGATGAGATCCAGCTTCAGGTCGGCCGCGAGGTTGATGATCGCGCGGACGATCGCAGCATCCTCCCCACCCTCGTCGAGATGGCGGACAAAACCGCGGTCGATCTTGATCACATCGACGGGAAAGCGCCTGAGATGGGTGAGCGACGCATAGCCGGTGCCGAAATCGTCCAGCGCCACGCAAACACCATTTTCGCGAAGCGTCTTCAGCGCGCGCTCGGCATCGCCGGCGGTGCGGGCCAAGAGTACCGTCTCGGTGACTTCGACGCCGAAGCAGGATGTCGGCACGCCCGCCGCTGCCAACTGGGCGAGCAGCTTCTCCGAAAACAGCGGATCACGGAACACTGCCGGTGCGAGATTGACCCAGACCCGCGGGACTGTGATCCCCGTAGCGAGCCAGTTGCTCAGATCGGCAATCGCCTTGCGCAAGATGACATCGCCGATCGCAGAAGCGGTTTCCGGATCTTCCAACCCATGGACGAACGCCGCTGCCGGTACGATGCCGCGTTCGGGATGGCGCCAACGTGCCAGCGCCTCAAGGCCGTCGATGGCGCCTGTGACCAGTGAGACCTGCGGCTGATAGAAGGGCAGGAGGCGATCCTGAGCCAGCGCCTCGGCCAGCTCGCGGCAAATGGCGACGCGCGCGTTCATCGCGTCACGCATGCCGCTGTCATAGACGACCGCCATGTTCCGGCCCAAGGCCTTGGCACGATAGAGCGCGAGATCGGCATCCTTCATCAGCTCGATAGGAGCACGATCATGCTGTGGCGCCAGCGCGATGCCGAGACTGGCGCGCGAGGAAATCGCGTGCCCGAGATGGCTGAGCGGACCACGTAGTGCCGCCAGCAGCCGTTCCGCCTTGGCCTCGGCCCCGGGCACGTCAATCGCCTCGGTCGAGAGCACCACGAATTCATCTCCCCCCAGTCGGGCGACAAGATCTCCAGCCGCAGCATGGCGCAGGAGGCGTGCGGCGGCTTCGTTCAGCAGGGCATCGCCGGCATCGTGCCCAAGCGTGTCGTTGACCGACTTGAAGTCGTCGAGATCGACCAGGAACAGGCTCACGGTCTCGCCATCGCCGAGGCCGGCAAGAGCCTCTTGCAGCCGCTCCTGAAAAAGCAGGCGGTTCGGCAGGCCCGTCAGAGCGTCATGCGTCGCCTGCCAGCGGACATGCGCTTCGGCAGCCTTGCGCTCGGTGATGTCGACAATGCCGGCGACGATCGTCGAAGACTGGCCCATCGACAAGGAGGTCGCGGTGATCAATGCGTCGCGGCTCGTGCCGGCCCCGTCGCGGATCGCGGCCTCGAACTCGCCGACATGCTCGCCGCGGAGCAATAGCCTGGTCAGGCTGCGCCGGCTTTCAGCATCGACGAAGACGTCAGGCACCGCCACCTCGCGGAGATCGTCTCCGGCTCCCTTGCCGAAGAAACGCAGCGCCGCATCATTGGCCCGGACGAAGCGCCCATCGGCCACCGATGTGACGACAAGAGGAATCGGCACGGCCATGAAGAGCCGTTCGATCATGGCGCGGCTCTCGTCGAGCTCCTCCTTTGCAGCCCGCTCGGATTGGGTCGCAGTCCATTCCAGCCGCCTCAGGCGGTTGGCGTGGATCACGACCAGGCCGAGCGCGAAGTTCAACATCGCCAGCACGAGCACCAGCCCGACGAAGGTGCTCGGAAAAGGGCCCGCCCCGAGATAGCCGACCAGCATGAGCGCGCTGGTGCAGAACCCGAGGATGAAGGTCCAGCGGAAGGATATCGGCGCCACCAGATAGAAGATGGAGGGCAGCAGCAGCACGACGAACAGCGCCAGATCGCTGCGCGAGCTGACCAGGAAGGCGACCGCCACGGCGCAACCGACCTCCCACAGGACGGTCACGGCTTCGGCCTGTTTGAAGCGGGTGGCCCTGCGGATCAGGACCGCGCAGAGAATCGACACCGCCACGACGGAAAGACGCGCAGGCACCGCGATAATGAAATGCGGGGTTCCGAAGAAGCGCCAGTCGCTGACGAGGAAGAACGTGTTGAGCAGCGCCGAGATCAGGAAGATCAGCCGGCACTGCCGGAGGGTCTCCGGCAGCCGGGCCGCCTGGAAGATCGCCTCCCGCTCGGAATCGCGGAATTCTCCACCAAATCGGAACAAACTGTCGCGTTGCATGGCGCATCGTTACGATGCGAAGGTCAAAACCGCGTTAAGGCAACCAGAGCTTGTTGCAGCGCAATGCGTCAATCGGACATGGCACGCCCTGCCCTCGGCGCGATCAGGGCGGCAAATTCGCGCGCCAGTGCCGGGATGTCGAAGCGCCCGGGGCGGTACCAGTCGGTCGAGCCGTTGAGGGCGCCCAGCAGGAAGAGGCGTAGCGCCTCCGGTGAACGCTCTATTGCAATGACGTCTGCGGCCTGAAGCTCGGCGATCAGGAGGCGCCAGACATCCTCATAGGCGCGGCGCACCCGGCGCACGCTGTCAGGCACCGGCATCGCGCCGAAGGCAAAGGCCTTGATGCTCGCCGAGGTGTAGTCGCCATGTCCATGCAGCGCCGTTAGATGCGCGTGAATCGCGGATTCCAGCCGGACACGCGGCTCAGCCCCCTCGGATGCCTGCAAGGCGGCAACCACCGCCTCCTGAACGAAGCGAACGCCGTCATTGACGACGGCCTCGACGATCTCCTCCTTCGAAGCGAAATGATAATAGAGGCTGGCCTTGCGGATCCCCACCGCCTCGGCGATCTCGCGCAGGGTGGTCTGGTGATAGCCACCCTGGCGCAGCAGGCGCGCGGCCGTGTCGAGGATCAGCCGGCGCGAACCGCCTTCGACGGCATCGCGCTCCGCTTTGGTCGTCTGAATGCTCACAACCGCTTCGCCACCTCTTCGAGCATGACTTCGGTGGCACCGCCGCCAATCGACTGCACCCGCGCGTCTCGCGTCAGGCGTTCAATGGCACTTTCGCGCATGAACCCCATGCCGCCGTGGAACTGCAGGCAGGCATACATCACCTCGTTGACCAGTTCGCCGCAATAGGCCTTGGCCATCGAGACCTCGCGCGTGGCCTCAGCACCCTGAGCGTCGAGCCAGGCGGCGTGATAGACGAGCTGGCGCCCGGCCTCGACCTTGGCCGAGAGCATGGCGAGCTTCTGGCGGATGGCCTGCTTCTCCCAGAGCGGCGCCCCGAAGGCCTTTCGGGTGCGGACGTAATCCAGCGTGAGGTCGAGCGCAGCCTGCGCCTCGCCCATCGCCATCGCGCCGATGACCGTGCGCTCGTTCTGGAAGTTGCGCATGATCGCGTAGAAGCCGCGCCCCTCCTGGCCGAGCAGGTTCGCGGCCGGGATGCGGCACTCCTCGAAGACGAGTTCGGCGGTGTCGGAAGAGCGCCAGCCGTGCTTGTCGAGTGCGCGCGAGACCCGGAAACCGGGCGTTCCCTTCTCGACCAGGAAGATCGAGACCGATTGCGACGGCCTGGCCGAGAGATCGGTCTTGGCGGCGACGCAGTAGAGATCAGCATGGACGCCGTTGGTGATGAACATCTTGGCGCCGTTCAGGACGTAGGTTTCGCCCTCGCGCCGCGCCGTGGTGCGGATCCCCTTCACATCCGAACCCGCGTCAGGCTCTGTCACCGCCACCGCGCAGATCGTCCTACCGGCGATGATGTCCGGCATATAGCGGGCATGCTGCGCCTTGCTGCCGGCATTGAAGACATGGACGGAGGCCATGTCGGTATGAACGAGCGCGGTGATGGCGACGCCGGAGAAAGTGGAGCGGCCGAGCTCCTCGGCTAGGATCACGGTCGCCAGCGTATCCATCTCCGAACCGCCATATTCGGCGGGGTAGCGGATGCCGAAGAAGCCGAGCTCGCCCATGCGGCGCAGCACCTCCCGCGGCACGAAACCAGCATCCTCCCAGGCCAGTGCATGCGGCTTGATCTCGGTCTCGACAAAGCGGCGCAATTGATCGCGCAACGCCTCATGCTCCTCGGTGAAGTAAGGTGAGCGGCGCAGCTCGTCACCGGTTCCCGCCCCCAGTCTGTCCACCGCCGTCATCGCACTCTCCCGTTGCTTGACCTTTCGGCGCGTATTCGCCTACCTAACGGACGGTAGGTGACTTGATCGACGAGATCAAGGGCGAGCGCCGAGGCGGGAGGAACCATGTCTGCAGGCTCCACGAGCGAGGCGCGCGCAAACGTGCCCCCGCCTCTCACCGAGATGCTCGCCACCCTGCGCGAGCGCCATGCCCTCGTCGCCAATGGCGGCGGTCCCAGAATGCGCGAGCGGCACGAAACGCGCGGCAAGATCATGGTGCGCGAGCGCATCGACCTGCTGCTCGACGCCCAGTCACCATTCCTCGAACTCTCGCCGCTGGCGGCCTGGGGGCTCTACGGCAACGAGGTGCCCGGCGCCGGCATCGTCACCGGCATCGGCACCGTTTCCGGCCGCGCCTGCATGCTGATCGCCAATGATGCGACGGTGAAGGGCGGCTCGTTCTTCGCCGAGACAGTGCGCAAGCATCTCAGGGCGCAGGAGATCGCCGAGGAGCATCGGCTGCCCTGCCTCTACCTGGTCGATTGCGGCGGTGCGTTCCTGCCGGAACAGGACCGCGTCTTTCCGGACCGCGACCATTTCGGCGGTTCCTTCTACAATCAATGCCGGATGTCGGCGGCCGGCATTCCCCAGATTTCGCTCGTCTTCGGCGGCTGCACCGCCGGTGGCGCCTATATTCCGGCGCTGTCCGACGAAGTGATCATGGTCAAGGGCACCGGGCGCATCCATCTTGGCGGCCCACCCATCGTGAAGGCAGCCATCCACGAGATCGTCGATGGCGAGACCCTGGGCGGGGCCGAGATGCACACCCAGGTCTCGGGCGTCAGCGACCATCTGGTCGAGACGGAAATGGAGGGCCTCGCCAAGCTCCGCGAGATCGTCGGCTCGCTCGGGGAAATCGGCAGACTCGGCGCAGCACCCTACCCGTCCGTGCCGCCAAAGCTCGATGCAGCCGAGCTGGAGCAGTTCGTCCCGACCGATCTCCGCCGACCCTACGATGTGCGCGAGGTGATCGCCCGCGTCGTCGACGACAGCAGCTTCAATGCCTTCAAGCCCGACTATGGCGCAACGCTCGTCACCGGCTTCGCCCGCATCCACGGTTACCCCGTCGGGATCATCGCCAATAATGGCGTTCTCTTCTCGGAATCGGCACTGAAGGGGGCCCATTTCATCGAGCTCTGCGACCAGCGCCAGATCCCCCTGATCTTCCTCCAGAACATCACCGGTTTCATGGTCGGCACCGCGGCCGAACGCGGAGGCATCGCCAAGCATTCCGCCAAGCTGGTCTATGCCGTCTCGAATGCGCGCGTTCCCAGATACACCGTGCTGATCGGCGGCTCCTATGGTGCCGGCAATTACGGCATGTGTGGGCGCGGCTTCCGGCCACGGTTCCTGTTCTCCTGGCCGAATGCCCGGATCGCCACGATGAGCCCCGAGGTTGCGGCCACAGTCGTCACGGAACTGCGCCGCCAGAGCCTGAAGGGCGCTGCCGACGAGGCAGCGATCGCCGAGCTCGACCGCAGGACGCGGGCCCAGTTCGAGGAGCAGAGCGACCCGTATTATGCGACTGCACGACTCTGGGACGACGGGATCATCGAGCCGGCGCAGACGCGCAACGTGCTCGGCCTGTGCCTCTCGCTTGCCGCAGGCGAAGCGCGCGACACCTCCCCACGCCCCGTCTACCGGATGTGACCGCCGCCATGTTCGAGAGCATCCTGATTGCCAATCGCGGCGAGATCGCCTGCCGCATCATCAAGACCTGCCGCCGTCTCGGCATCCGCGCCATTGCAGTCCATTCGGACGCGGACCGCGACGCGTTGCATGTGCGCCTCGCAGACGAGGCCATCGCCATCGGCCCGGCCCCCGCGCGCGACAGCTATCTGAGAGCCGACCGGATCATCGAGGCTGCACTGGCGACAGGCGCGCAGGCGATCCATCCCGGCTATGGCTTTCTCTCGGAACGGCTCGACCTGATCGCGGCCTGCGAAAAGGCCGGCATCACCTTCATCGGCCCCTCGGCCGCGGCCATCGATGCCATGGGCGACAAGATCCGTTCCAAGCAGATCGCGCGCGAGGCCGGCGTGCCGGGCGTGCCCGGTTATGACGGGGCCGACCAGTCCCGCGACATGCTGAAGCGGGAAGCATTGCGCGTCGGCCTGCCTGTCATGGTCAAGGCCTCTGCCGGTGGTGGCGGCAAGGGCATCCGCAAGGTCGACCAGGAGGCGGATCTCGATGCCGCCATCTCCGCGGCGGGCAGTGAGGCGCAAGCCGCATTCGGAGACGGGCGCCTGCTGATCGAGAAATTCGTGACGCGCCCGCGCCATGTCGAGGTCCAGGTCGCGGGCGACAGGCACGGCGGCATCGTCCATCTCTTCGAGCGCGATTGCTCGGTGCAGCGCTCCAACCAGAAACTGATCGAGGAAGCGCCAGCCCCGAACCTGCGGAATGAGACACGCGCAGCCTTGCATGACTACGCCCTGAGACTCTCGCGCGCGATTTCCTACGACAATCTCGGGACCGTCGAATTCCTTGTTGATGCCGTGACGCAGGAGGTGTTCTTCCTCGAGATGAACACGCGCCTGCAGGTTGAGCACCCGGTCACCGAAGCGATCACCGGGCTCGATCTGGTGGAATGGCAGATCCGTATCGCCGCGGGCGATCACCTGCCGCTCGCCCAGGACGAGATCCGCTGCTCAGGCCACGCCATCGAAGCCAGGCTGACGGCCGAGCGGGCGGACCACGGCTTCCGGCCCGATACCGGCGTGATCAGGCTGTGGCGGGAACCACAGGTGGCGCGCGTCGATAGCGGCATCGCAGCCGGCAGCGAGGTCACACCGCATTACGATTCCCTGCTCGCCAAGGTCATCGCCCATGCGCCCGATCGCACGAGCGCGGCCCAGCGGCTCGCCAGAGGGCTGGATGGGATGGTGGTGCTCGGGCCGGCGACCACCCGCGCGTTCCTGGCGGATGCCCTGAGAACTCCGAGCTTCACGAAGGGCGAGGCCACAACCCTGTTCCTGAGTGAGAATTTTCCGGGAGGCTGGAAGCGGCAAGCCGTACCGCAAGACCTGCTCAATGCAGTGGCGGCGGCCCTCTGGCTCACGGCGCGCGGGACCGAGCCCCGCGGCACGCCATGGCATGCGCTCAAGGGGTTTCGCCTGCTCGCGCCGGCCGGAAGGCCCGCCATGACGCATCTGGCCATCGGAGCCGGGGCAGATGCGGTGCGGCTCGCTGTGGAAAGCCATGATGACTTCCTGCGTGTCGCGTCAGCAGGCGGCCAGCATGATATTGCGCTCCGTCGCGGTGGCTCGGACGCCGAGTGGGTGGTGACCCTGAGCGGGGCGAGCCAGATGGCGTACGCCATCTGCGACGCCCAGGGTCTGCTCCTGCGCCTTGGCGGCTTCGAAGGCCGGATCGAGATCGCGCTTGCGATCGAGGCAGCAGCAGCGCGGCGCGACGGGGGCGGCGATTCCGGCAACACCGTGCGGGCACCGATGCCGGGAACACTTGCGACGCTGCATGTCGGCGTGGGCGACGCCGTCGAGGCCGGGCAGGTCGTGGCCGTACTGGAATCGATGAAGCTCTTTATGGAATTGAAGAGCCCCCTCGCCGGAACGGTTCAACGAATCGGTCCGCGGGCTGGATCGACGGTCGCCGCCGGCGACATTCTGGCCGCGATCGAGCCGGCCTGAATGGACGCGATCTCGATCGCTCCGATCATCGGACCCGATTTCGTATCCGGTCCGATAATCTAACATTCTGTGTTTGCATCGGCTTTCCCGAAAACCGCAATCCACCTTTCGGGACGATGCTTTGCTGCCCGCCGCCTACGTTGGCGCGGGCGTCTTTCTCACTGTGACCCGCGCCGAGGCGAGGCGCCGATAGAGCGTCCGGCGGCGAAGCATGGGCAACCAGTCATAGAGGAACATCTCGGCTGGCCTCCAGATCACGACCCAGCCGATGATCACGAAGCTCTCCTGAAGCACACGCGCGAACGGCCCTTCGATGCGCTCCGATAGCCACCAGCCGATGAAGAGACAGGCGCTCAGGACGATGAGGCCGATCAGGAAGGCCAGGCGACCGTCCCGGAACAGCTGTCGCATCGCTTTTGTCTCGGATCGCGCGCGCCCGTCGAACCAATTGCCGATGGCCGCCGCGAGATCCGGCGCCGCGCCGCCGGCTTCGCCGTCCGCCTCGATATCGATGACGATTTCAATGGCACGATCCTTGGGCAGTTCCTCGGCCCATTCGACGATGTACTGCTCGGCATCCGCCGACAGGTCGCGCTGGCGGAAAGGGAACGGATCGAGCGTGTTGAACAGCTGCGCGCCGTCAGTCAGACTTAGCTCGATCCTGCCGCTGTGCGGAGGTCCGGACGCATGACTGTCACTCATTCTTCACCTGCATTTCGCCTTCGCATCGGCGGCCATGATCGCTGGGGCGGCCAGAGAACTCCGGTCAATGCCCTGAAATGCCGGGGATTGTCACACGCGGTGCGGACCAGGTGGAATTGATTGGAGTCAATTACGCGCATTTCCGAACATTGCATTTTGACGATTGCCGGGTTGCATGCGTCGCGTGCATGTCTCAGTCTGACGATATCGCAGCGCAACATCGCGATGTTTCGGACGCTCTGGCGTTCGATTATGTGAGGAAAGCGATATGGCGAACGCGTCTTCCGCGACGTTGCCCGGCCCTTCAGCTGCGGCAGCCCCTCTTCTCATCGAGCTTACCGACTATCTGGTCGATGCCGCCCAGCGCAATGTGCTGATGCTGGATGTGCTCCGGCAGAGGGGCGACAACTATCTCGAACACATGGCCATGGCGGCTCCGAACGTTCTCGGCTTCGCCTTCGAAGTCGTCATGGACGGCCGCAATCTGCCGCGGCCGGTGAATTACGGCCTTGTTCGCATCATCGCTCCCGAGGGCGTCGTCACGGACGAGGCCACGCGCCCCTTCATCATCGTCGACCCACGCGCCGGCCACGGGCCGGGTATCGGCGGCATGAAGCCGGATAGCGAGATCGGCGCAGCGCTCGCAGCCGGGCATCCCTGCTATTTCATCGGCTTCCTGCCGGTTCCGGTCAAAGGTCAGACGATCGAGGATGTCGGCTGCGCCGAGGCCGCCTTCATCGAGGCTGTGACCAGGCGCCATCCCGGCTATTCCGGCAAGCCCTGCGTCATCGGCAACTGCCAGGCAGGCTGGGCCGTCCTCGGGCTCGCCGCTGCCCGGCCCGAGCTGATGGGGCCAATCATGGCGGCGGGCGCGCCCCTGGCCTATTGGAACGGCAAGGACGGGCTCAATCCGATGCGCTATTCCGGCGGCATGCTGGGCGGCTCCTGGCTGGCCTCACTGACCGGGGATCTTGGAGCCGGCATCTTCGACGGCGCCTATCTCGTCCAGAATTTCGAGAACCTGAACCCCGCCAATACCTGGTGGACCAAGCTCTACAATGTCTGGTCGAAGGTCGATACCGAGGCGGAGCGCTTTCTCTCCTTCGAGAAATGGTGGGGCGGCCATGTGCTGCTCAACCGCGAGGAGATCGAGTTCATCGTCGAACAGCTCTTCGTCGGCAACAAGCTCACCAAGGGCGAGGTGAAGCTCTCATCGGGAAAGACGCTCGATCTGCGCGAGGTCACCTCGCCCATCGTCGTGTTCTGCTCCTGGGGCGACAACATCACGCCGCCGCAGCAGGCACTGGGCTGGATCACCGATCTCTACGCCAGCGACCTCGCTTTGATCGCAGCCGAGCAGACCATCGTCTACACCATCCATCCCCAGACGGGGCATCTCGGCGTGTTCGTCTCGAGCGCCGTGGCGAAGAAGGAGCATACCGAGCTCGCGGAGAACATGGACCTGATCGACATCCTGCCACCCGGGCTGTGGGAGGCGGTGATTACGCCGCGCGAGCCCGGGCAGGAATATGCCGACTTTGCGACCGGCAACTATGTGCTGCGCTTCGAGGCACGCAGCCTCGACGACATCCGCGCGCTCGGCTTGAATACGACGGAGGATGACCGGCGCTTTGCCACCGTCGCCAGGCTCTCCGAAATCAACGCCGGGCTCTACAAGACCTGGCTGCGGCCGGTCGTCCGCGCTTTCGCCAGCGAACCGGCAGCAGAACTGGAGCGCCGGCTCAACCCGTTGCGCTCGCAGTTCGAGATCTTCTCGCACAACAACCCCTTCATGCGCGGCGTCGCAGGCTGGGCCGAACAGATCCGCGAGACTCGTCGGCCCGTCGCGGCGGACAATCCGTTTCTCGCCTGGCAGCAGATGGTCTCGCAGAACATCGAGGCGTCGTTGGACCTCTTCCGCGACATCCGGGATTCCGCGACCGAGCTGGCCTTCAAGCAGATCTACGGCTCGCCCGCGCTGCAGGCCGCTCTGGGAATCGACGACGAGACCGCACGGCCGGTTCCCGCAGACCGGGAGCGCGGCGTCGCGGCATTCGAGGGCTGCCTGAAGGACCTGCGCCGGCGCGTCGGGGACATCGGCCCCGACATCGCCGTGCTGCGAGCCGCGATGTTCGTGCTGGCGGCGCGCAAGAGCATCGACGAGCGTATCTTTACTGCGCTCCAACGCATGCATGGCGAACACCTCAGGCTCGACGGCATGACGTTGCACCAGTTCAAGCTGCATGTCCGCGAGCAGTTCTTCATGCTGCGCTTCGACAGCGAAGCGGCGGTGGATGCGATCGGAGCCGCCCTGCAAGCTGAGCCGCCGCGTATCTCCTTCGAGGACTTTCGCAGCGCGCTGACAGCGGCGGGGCCGCTCGAGGGTGAAGCGCTTGCCCGTTTCGAGCGGATCAGCAGGATGTTTCCCGCCCCGTCGCCGGCTGGCCTGAAACCCACCGCGAACAATCTGCACCGCCTTCCGAACCGGGCGACCGGGCCGAAGGAAACGGCTCCCGATACCCCGTCGAAGGCAGCGCCCCGCCGCAGTTCATCGCCCAGGAAGTGAAGCGCAGAATGGTTCGACCTTCCCAAACCGCCGCCTCGCCCAGGGCCGGCGATGCGCACGGCAAATACGAGCGCCTGATCGCGGCGGCGCGCGCGCTTCCGCCGGTTGCGACCGCAGTCGCCCATCCCTGCGACGAATCTTCGCTAAGGGGCGCCCTCGATGCGTCCGCGTTGGGTCTGATCAAGCCGATCCTGGTCGGTCCCACCGCGCGGATCATCGCGACCGCAAAGGAGAATGGGCTCGACATCGCGGGTTTCGAGATCGTCGATACGCCCCATAGCCATGCGTCCGCCGCCAAGGCGGTTGAACTCGTGCATGCAGGCAAGGCGGCCTTGCTGATGAAGGGCAGCCTGCACACCGACGAATTGCTGGCCGAGGTCACGAACAAGGAGACCGGCCTGCGTACAGGCCGACGCGTCAGCCATGTCTTCATCATGGACGTGCCGTCCTATGCCGAACCGCTCTTCATCACCGACGCGGCCGTGAACATCTTTCCCGATCTCGACGCCAAGCGCGACATCATCCAGAACGCCATCGATCTTCATGTCGGGCTCGGCCTGGGGGCTCCACGGGTCGCGATCCTCTCAGCCGTGGAGACGGTGACCACCAAGATCCCTAGTACGATCGAGGCGGCGGCGCTCTGCAAGATGGCCGATCGCGGCCAGATCACCGGAGGCCTGCTCGATGGTCCGCTGGCGCTGGACAATGCGATCAGCCCGGAGGCGGCCAGCATCAAGGGCATCGTCTCGCCGGTCGCAGGCCGAGCGCAGATCCTGGTGGTGCCCGATCTCGAAGCCGGCAACATGCTGGCGAAGAACCTGACCTTCCTGTCCGGGGCCGATGCCGCCGGCATCGTGCTCGGCGCGCGCGTGCCGATCATTCTGACCAGCCGCGCCGACAATGTCCGGACCCGCCTCGCCTCCTGCGCCGTTGCCGGGCTCTATGCCCATGCGTTGCTGCAGGCCAAGCCAATCGGAGCCTAGCCGGTGAACGAGGTCCTGTTCGTCGTCAATGCCGGCAGCTCGAGCATCAAGTTCAAGCTCTACCGCGTCGCCGGCGAAGATATCGAGTTGATGTTCGGCGGCGCCGTCGACGGGATCGGAACCCGTCCGCGGCTCAAGGCAAAGAGCTCTGACGGCACGTCGCTGATCGAGCGCAGCTTCACGGTCGCGGAGGTTGCGAACTCGGCGCAGGCGCAGCAGGTCGTTGCCGACTGGGTCGTCGGCGAGATCCGGGATATGGTCATCATCGGCATCGGCCATCGCGTCGTCCATGGCGGCCCGGTCTATTCGGCGCCGGTGCTGGTCGACGACGCGGTGATGAAGACGCTCGAGACCTTCATCCCGCTTGCGCCACTGCACCAGCTCAGCAATCTCGACCCGATCCGCGTGCTGCGCCAGCGCCGGCCGGACCTGCCGCAGGTTGCCTGTTTCGACACGGCCTTCCATCGCGGCCATCCCGAGCTATCGGACCGTTTCGCGCTTCCCCGCGCGCTCTATGACGAGGGCGTGCGGCGCTACGGATTCCATGGCCTGTCCTATGAATATGTCTCGCAGGCGCTCTACGGCGTCGCACCCGAGATTGCAGACAAGCGGGTGATCATCGCCCATCTCGGCTCCGGGGCTTCCGTCTGCGCATTGCAGGGCGGCCGCAGCATCGAGACGACGATGGGCTTTACCGCATTGGACGGGCTGCCGATGGGGACGCGCTCGGGCTCGCTCGATCCTGGCGTCGTCCTGCACCTGATCGAGCAGAAGGGCATGAGCCCGGCCGCAGTCGGCCAGATGCTCTATCACGAAAGTGGGCTGCTCGGCCTGTCCGGCATCAGCAACGATGTGCGCGAATTGCTCGAGAGCCAGAGGCCGGAGGCCGCAATGGCGATCGACTTCTTCAGCCTGCGTGTCGCACAAGCCATCGCCAGTCTGTCCGTCACGCTCGGTGGGCTCGATGCCATCGTCTTCACCGCCGGCGTCGGCGAGAACGCCTGGCAGGTCAGACAGAACGTGGTCGATCGCCTGCACTGGGCAGGATTGTCGCTCAAGGCCGAAGCCAACCGGCGCAATGACAGGCGCATCGATGCCGAAGGCAGCCGGGCACAGGTTTTCGTCGTCGCGACAGACGAAGAACGCATGATCGCGCAGCATACGTTGCGGCTGCTCCGGACGTCCGGGGTGGCTGGACCAGAGCACACCCGGTCATAACGTGGGATAAGCAAGCAGTCGGTTCTCGCGCCAGCGCAACCGCCGAGCTCGGAGAATGATGATGATAGTGGTCCGTTTACCCGCAGCGACGGCACTCGCGGTGGCGCTCCTGACCTTCGGCAGCGTGTTCGTCCCGGTCTCGAGCGATCTCTCGATCACGGCGCCCGCCCAGGCCCAGTCGAAGATCCAGGCCTTCCTCCAGCGCTTGCGCAGCGGATCGCTGCCCAGCGGGATCGCCAAATCGAACGGCCGGATCGAGGCGACGCAGGTCGACATCGCCGCCAAATATGCCGGCCGCCTGTCGCAGGTGCTCGTCAACGAAGGCGATGACGTCACGGCCGGGCAGGTGGTCGCGCGCATCTCGTCGCCGGAATATGAAGCCCAGCTTCGTGGCGCCCAGTCGCAGGTTCTCAAGGCCAAGCAGGGACTGGCGGAAGCCAATGCGCTGATCGTCCAGCGCAAGAGCGAGATCACTCTCACCCAGGCCGAACTGGAGCGCGGGCAGCAACTCGTCGACAAGGGCTATCTGACCAGGCAGACCTTCGACCAACGCGTCGCCAAGGCCGACACCGCCAAGGCCGCACTCGTCGCAGCCGAGGCCCAGCGCGACCAGGCGCAGTTCGCGATCAAGAGCGCCGAAGCCGAGGTCGACCGGATCGAGGCCATTCTCGTCGACATGACGCTGGTCGCGCCCCGCAGCGGCCGGGTCCAGTACCAGCTCGCACGTGCGGGCGAGGTCGTCGGCGCCGGCGCCCGCATCCTGACGCTGCTCGATCTCAGCGATGTCTACATGACGATCTATCTCCCGGCCGCGCAGGCGGGGCTGCTCGCCTTAGGCGACGAGGCCCGGATCACCGTCGATCCGCTGCCCCAGTACGTCATCCCGGCCAATGTCAGCTTCGTCGCGGCGGATGCCCAGTTCACGCCGAAGAGCGTCGAGACGGCTGACGAGCGGGAGAAGCTGATGTTCCGCGTCAAGCTGCAGATCGATCCGCGCGTCCTGAAAAAATATCACCGCCAGGCGAAGACCGGCGTGCGCGGCATGGGCTTCGTTCGCACCAGCCCGACGATCCAGTGGCCCGAAGATCTGACCGTGAAGCTTCCCTGATGAGCGACGGAAGCATTGCCAAGGTCGAGCATGTCTCGCACCGTTACGGCAAAACGGTTGCGCTCGACGATGTCTCGATCGACTTCCCCGCCCGCCGCATGGTGGGCGTGATCGGTCCGGATGGCGTCGGGAAATCCGCGTTGCTCGCCCTGATTGCCGGCGTCAGGGAAATCCAGACCGGGCATGTCACGGTCTTCGGCGGCGACATGGCCGACAAGGCCCATCGCGAGAAGCATGGCGCCCGCATCGCCTATATGCCGCAGGGCCTCGGCCGCAATCTCTACCCGACGCTGAGCGTCTTCGAGAATATCGACTTCCACGGCCGGCTCTTCGGCCAGGGCGAAGCCGAGCGCAGGCGGCGGATCGACGAATTGCTGAAGGCAACGGGTCTCGACCCGTTCGAAGGCCGCCCGGCCGGCAAGCTATCGGGCGGCATGAAGCAGAAGCTCAGCCTGTGTTGCGCGCTGATCCACGACCCGGACCTCCTCATCCTCGATGAGCCGACCACCGGCGTCGACCCGCTGTCGCGCGGCCAGTTCTGGGACCTGATCAACACGATCCGCGGCCGGCGGCCGCAAATGAGCGTGATCGTCGCCACCGCCTATATGGACGAGGCCGAACGCTTCGACTGGCTGGCCGCCATGGATGACGGCAAGGTGATCGCCTCCGGCCCAATCTCCGAGATCCTTGGCAAGACGGGTCAGAGATCGCTCGAAGCCGCCTTCATCGCGCTGCTGCCGGAGGCGAAGCGCGCGCAGCATCAGGAGGTCATCGTGCGCCCGCGTCCGGCCAGCGACAGCGCCGTGCCGGCGATCGAGGCCGAAGGGCTGACCCGTCGCTTCGGCGATTTCACGGCCGTCGACCATGTCAGCTTCCGGATCGAGCGCGGGGAGATCTTCGGCTTCCTCGGCTCGAATGGCTGCGGCAAATCGACGACGATGAAGATGCTCACCGGCCTGCTGCCGGCGACCGAAGGCTGGGCCAAGCTGTTCGGCAAGCCGATGGGCTCCAACGACATGGAGACGCGCCGGAATGTCGGCTACATGTCGCAGGCCTTCTCGCTCTATACCGAGCTCACGGTCCGGCAGAATCTCGAACTCCACGCAAAACTCTATCATCTGCCGAGCGACGAGATCGAGGGTCGCATCGCGGAGCTGCTGGAGCGCTTCGACCTCAGGGATGTGGTGGACTCGCGTCCCGACAGCCTGCCTCTCGGCATCAAGCAGCGCCTGCAGCTGGCGGTCGCCGTGCTCCATCGGCCGGCCATGCTCATTCTCGATGAGCCGACTTCAGGCGTCGACCCGATCGCGCGCGACGCCTTCTGGCGTACGCTGATCGATCTCTCGCGCGATGACGGCGTGACGATTTTCCTCTCGACGCATTTCATGAACGAGGCGGAGCGCTGCGACCGCATCTCCCTGATGCATGCCGGCAAGGTGCTCGCCGTCGGCACGCCGGAGGAACTGGTCAGGGAACGCGGCAGCCCCTCGCTGGAAGACACGTTCATCGACTATCTCGCCGAGGCGGCAGGGATCGACCGTGAGGCGAAGCCCGAGGCCCCGGACCCGAACACCGCCATGCCGGCGCCCGAACCGATCCGGCCGCCACGCCGCTTCGACCCGATGCGGCTCTGGGCCTATTCGCGACGGGAGACGATGGAACTGCTGCGCGATCCGATCCGGCTCGCCTTCGCCTTCCTTGGCCCGCTCGTCCTGATGATCGCCTTCGGCTTCGGCATTTCCTTCGATGTCGAGAACCTGCGCTTCTCGGCGCTCGACCAGGACAACACCCCCGAAAGCCGCCAGTTGATCGAGGCCTTTTCCGGCTCGCGCTATTTCGACGAACGCGCGCCGATCAGATCGGCCGACGAGCTCGACCAGCGACTGAGGAACGGCGAATTGCAGCTCGCCATCGAGATTCCGCCGGGCTTCGGGCGCGACCTGCAATCCGGCCGGAAGCCCGAGGTCGCGGTCTGGCTCGATGGCGCCATGCCGTTCCGCGCCGAGACGACGAAGGGCTACGTCACCGGACTTGCCGCGCAATACGCCAAGGAATGGCTCGCCCAGAACAGCACCGGCACGAGCGCCGCCAGCCTCATCAATGTCGAGACCCGTTTCCGCTACAATCAGGCCTTCAAGAGCGTCAACGCGATGGTGCCGAGCGTGATCATGCTGATGCTGATCCTGATCCCGGCCATCATGTCGGCCATTGCGGTGGTGCGGGAAAAGGAGACCGGCTCGATCGCCAATTTCCAGTCGACGCCAATCACCAAGTTCGAATTCCTGTTCGGCAAGCAGCTGCCCTATATCGCGATCGCAATGATCAGCTTCGTGCTTCTGGTGCTGCTTGCGATCCTGCTCTTCGGCGTGCCGATCAAGGGCTCGATCGCGATGCTGGTCCTCGGCACCCTGCTCTATGTGATCGCGACGACGGGCTTCGGCCAGTTGATCTCGACCTTCACCAGGACACAGGTCTCGGCCGTCTTCGCCACCGCGATCCTGTCGATCATTCCGGCGGTGAACTTCTCGGGCCTGCTCGTTCCGGTCGCTTCGCTCTCCGGCGGAGCGCGGATGATCGGGCTTGGCTTCCCGACGGCCTGGTATCAACCGGTCAGCGTCGGCGCCTTCACCAAGGGGCTGGGTTTCGACGACCTGTCGTTCAACCTCGTCATGCTCGCGGGCTTCGCGGTTCTCTTCCTCGTCGTCTCGCAGCTGCTCCTGCGCAAACAGGAGCTCTGAAATGTCGCCGGAGAGAACCAGCGCCACGACGGAACCGGCGCAGCCAGGACCGACCGGTCTTCGGCTGCATCTGGCCAATATCTACCAGCTCGTCATCAAGGAGCTGCGCAGCATCCGGGCCGACCCGGTGATGCTCATCCTCGTGGTCTATGCCTTCAGCATCGCCGTCTACACGGTGGCGACCGGCGCCTCGACCGAGGCGAAGAACCTGACCGTCGGCATCGTCGACGAGGACCGCTCCGATCTCTCGCGCCAGATCCAGAACGCGCTGAACCCGCCGCTGTTCAAGAGTGCGGTGACGATCAGCGCCCGCGACATCGACGAGGAGATGGATCACGGACGGCTGGTCTTCGTGCTCGAGATCCCGCCCTCGTTCCAGGCCGATCTTCTCTCGGGCCGGCGGGCATCCGTGCAGCTCAATGTCGATGCCACCGCGATGACCCAGGCCGGAAACGGCTCGGTCTATATCCAGTCGATCATCGCGCAGGAGGTGACGAATTTCCTGGCCGGCCGGGAAACCGTGACCAGCGCTCCCATCAATGTCGTCATCCGCTCCAAGTTCAATCCGAACCTGAACTCGGCCTGGTTCACCTCGGTGATGCAGGTGATCAACAATGTCACGCTGCTGACGGTGATCCTGACCGGCGCGGCGCTGATCCGCGAGCGCGAACAGGGCACGGTGGAGCATCTGCTGGTGATGCCGGTCGTGCCGGCCGAGATCATGCTGGCGAAGATCATCGCCAATGGCCTCGTCATCCTGGTCGCAGCCGGACTGTCGCTCGCGGTCGTCGTACAATGGTGGCTGCAGGTGCCGATCGCCGGCTCGCTGACGCTCTTCCTCGCAGGCGCTGCGCTCTATGCCTTCACGGTTGCGGCCCTCGGCATCATGCTCGGGACACTCGCCACCTCGATGGGCCAATTCGGTCTGCTCGCCATTCCGATCCTGGTGATCATGCAGCTCCTGTCGGGTTCGAGCACACCGATGGAGAGCATGCCCGTCTGGCTGCAATACGTGATGCAGATCATCAGTCCGACGCCGCATTTCGTGGCCTTCTCGCAGGCGGTGCTCTATCGCGGCGCGGGTCTCTCCGTGGTCTGGCTGCAGCTCGTCGCGCTCGTCATCATCGGCAGCGTGTATTTCACCTATGCGCTCAGCCGCTTCCGCCGCGTGATCTTCGGAGACTGAGCGGCATGGGCCCGATCGACGACATCGTCCGCGGCAAGAAGGGCCTGATCGTCGGCATCGCCAACGAGGACAGCATCGCCTTCGGCTGCGGCCGGGTTTTGCACCGGCTCGGCGCGGAACTCGCCGTGACCTATCTGAACGCCAGGGCCGAGAAATGGGTGCGCCCGCTCGCGGAGGAACTCGGCAGCCCGATCATCATGCCGCTCGATGTCGAGATGCCCGGGCAGCTCGACGCCGTGTTCGAGGAAATCACCAGGCGCTGGGGCAAGCTCGACTTCGTCATCCACTCGATCGCGTTTGCGCCGCGCAACGACCTGCATGGCCGGGTTGTCGACGTGACGCGGGAGGGCTTCGAGCAGGCGATGCGCGTCTCCTGCTATTCGCTGATCGAGATGGCCCGCAAAGCCGAGCCGCTGATGAGCGCGGGCGGCACAATCCTGACCATGAGCTATTACGGTGCCGAGAAGGTGCTCGACAATTACAACATCATGGGACCGGTGAAGGCTGCGCTCGAGAGCACGACGCGCTATCTCGCCCATGAACTCGGCCAGAGAGGCATCCGCCTGCATGCGCTCTCGCCCGGCCCGCTGAAGACACGCGCCGCCGGCGGCATCGCCGGATTCGACCAGCTTCTGTCCCAGGCCGCAGCGCGGGCGCCGCAAGGGCGCGTCGTCACCATCGACGAGGTCGGGCAGGTCGCCGCCTTCCTGATCAGCGATGCTGCCACCGGCATGACCGGCAACACGATCTATGTCGATGCCGGCTATCACATCATGGGTTAGGCGGGGACAGCGCGCGGCGTTCCGTCCGGATCCGTCGCTTCGGGTTCCTGCGAGATCGGCGCCGTCAGCGGATCGATGATCTCGAAGGGACGTTCAACCCGGACAGCCGGCGCCTTGACGAGCACGCGCAGGCCGGAGACCGCGGCGAGCAGGATGGTCGCGGCCGCCATGAAATAGAGCAGCCCGCCAATATCGAAGCGCGACATGACGGCGGCGCCGAGCATTGGCCCCAGCGCCGAGCCGAAGCCACTGACCAGAATCAGCCTGCCGCTGACGGCAACGACGCGATCTGAGGGCATGCGATCGAGCGCATGGGCGACGCAGACCGGATAGAGCGTCGACATGAAGCCACCGAGCACCGCCGCCACGGGCAGTACCGCGGCAAGCTTCGGGGGCAGCATGACCAGCAGCAGGGCCGCCGCCGCAAAGCCGAGCGCAAGACCGGCCAGAACCAGCCGGCGGTCGCCGCGATCCGACAGGCGCCCAACCGGAACCTGAAGTGCCAAGCCGCCCAGCACTGCGACCAGCATGAACAGCGCGATCGTCTGCTGCGGCACACCATTGCTCAGCATCCAGGCCGGGACCAGCGCGTAGAAGGCGCTGCTGATCATGCCACTGATGACGCAGCCGACGACGGCCACCGGCGCCTGCCGGGTCAGTTCGCCGTAGCGCAGGGTCGCCTCCGGTGCGATCCCGGGCGCCTCGGCGCGTGTCGTGCTGACCATGACCAGGGCAAGCGCGAAGAGCACGATGATGATGTTGAAGGGCGTCGTGGAGTGAATGGCGAGTTTGCCGATCAGCAACTGGCCGAGCGCCAGCGCCAGGAAGGTGCCGACCATGTAGATCGAGAACACCCGCCCGCGCTGATCGGCCTGCGCCTTGGCGTTCAGCCAGCTTTCCGTGGTGATGAACAGGCCGACGCAGCCCATGCCGATGGCGGCGCGGCAGGCAATCCAGGCCCATGGCGAGACAAGGAGCGGCATCGCAGCCGTCGCGACCACCACCATGCCTGCAAATGCGGCATAGGCGCGGATATGGCCGATGCGCTGGATCACCTGCCCGGACCCGACCGCCCCGATGGTGAAGCCGATGAAATAGGCGCTGAGCACGATGCCATTCAGCGTCGAGCCGAAATCCTCGAGCGTCAGCCGCAGTGACAGGAAGGTGTTGAAGAAACCGTTCGCGAGCTGAACCAGGCTCGTCGCGGCGATGAGAGTTCCGATCTGCACGAGCATCGGCCAGAGCCCTTTCGCTAGCGGCCGAGAGATGCCGGCCAGATGGTCGCGCACCCGCAGGATCGCGACACTCGCCCCGGAGAATTTCTGGGGCGGTCAGGGCTGGCTAGCGCGAGAATGTGGGCTCAGTGCGTCGCAACATGAACTCAAGAGTTCGCTGGCTCGAAGGAGACAGGCCTCAGAGTTGTTCTGGCCGGAGTCAGTCGTCCTGCCTCAGCTCCCAGGCAAGCATGGCATCATGGATTGCGTCGAGTTCTTCTTCCTTGGCCCGGCAATCCGGCCTGGCGCGCAAATCCTCCAGGCGCTCGAGGGCGCAAGCGTAATCTTCTTCCGAGTAGATAAGAACCAACCGCTTCATGACCAACTCACCAAGCATAAGACGGGCCAAGCCGCCCGCGATGACGACATGGGTTGGTCTAAAGACCGCCTGCATGACCTGCAGATGACGGCCGCCGGCGCTGACCGGGATGCGTCCTGGCGCTATCCGAACCGGCCGCTTCCGATATGCTCTGCGAACGATCGCCACACCCGAGTGAAGCCGCAGACCGATATGGACGAACACGCCCTTCTGAGCCGCCTTGCCGTCTCTCTCGCCATCGGACTCCTGGTCGGTCTCGAACGTGGCTGGCGCACGCGCGGCGAGGATGACCACCAGCGTGCTGCGGGCCTGCGCACCTTCGCGCTGTCCGGGCTGCTCGGCGGCGTGACTGGGGCCATCGGCCAGCAGCTCGGCGGCATCGCAATCGGCCTGGTCTTTCTCGGATACAGTGCGGCCTTCGGCGCCTTCCACTGGCTGGAGGCCCGTGCCGAGCAGAATGTCAGTGCGACCTCGGTCATCGCCGGGATGCTGACCTTCATGCTGGGCACGCTCGCCGTGGTCGGCGATCTCAATGCCGCGATTGCAGGCGCAGTCGCGATGACGGTGCTGCTGGCGTTGCGCGAACAGCTGCACCGCTGGGTCGCCTCACTGAGGTGGCAGGAAATCCGCTCGATCCTGACCCTGCTCGCCATGTCCTTCCTGCTGCTGCCAGTTCTGCCGAACCGGCCGATCGACCCATGGGGATCGATCAATCCCTATTCGATCTGGCTGCTCGCCATCCTGATCGCGGCAGTGTCCTTCGGAGGTTATGTCGCCGTCCGCGTCTTCGGGGACCGACTCGGCGTGATCATGGCAGCGGTCGCCGGCGGCCTCGCCTCCTCCACCGCGACGACGCTCACCCTGGCTGGGCTCGCGCGCCAGCATTCGGATTCCGGCCGTCTGCTCAGCGCCGGCATCCTGATCGCCGGGGTGGTGATGGTCCTGCGCGTCGCCATCGTCGCCATGGCGCTGAACCCGGTCCTGATCCCGCTCCTTGCACTGCCGCTCGCCTGCGCCGGCGGCGTCCTCGCAGCAGGCGCCGGCCTCATGCTGATCAACACGGGCGGCTCCTCCGAGCGGCCGGAGCTGAAAATCTCGAATCCGCTGGAACTCGGCTCCGCTCTGAAGATGGCGGCGTTCATCGCTGTGGTGATGCTTGCGGCGCGCTTGCTGCAGCAGCATTTCGGCGATGCGGGCGTGCTCGCCACGGCCGCTCTGTCCGGTATTGCGGATGTCGACGCCGTCGTCATCTCGATGTCGCGCATGGCGCTCGGCGTCATTGACCCGACGCTCGCAGGCCGCGCGATCCTGCTCGCGACAGGCGTCAACACGCTGGTCAAGGCCGGACTCGCCGCATCGACGGGCGGCATGGCGCTTGGCCTGCGGGTCGGCAGCGTCAGCGCCCTCGCCGTCGCAGCAGGGCTGTTGGCGGCGTCGCGATAGGTCGCGCCTTCCGGCGGGCGCGGCGCGCGAAGTCTCCAGCTCGGGCACCAGCGGCTAGCCGGCTGGTCCGCGCTCCCGTACGGCCTCCGTTCGGCAGCATCACGGTACGACATGGCCCCGCGCGCGTTTGCCATTGGGCAACCGGCACGAACACCCGGACCGGACATACGCTGCGCTCTTCAGCACGCAGATGCGGCTCGACGTCCGGCAGTGCCGGCCTGTTGCTCTGACCGCGCGGCGATCGACTACACCATATCCGGCGCCGATGCCGGCATTGCCCAGCGGCTGTGTGCCTCCATAGCCGATCGGTGGACCCGCGCCAGGGATCCCCCCGCCACTCGAATGCAATCGGATATCCGGCACACTGTCGCTGAGTGAGGGCGGCCCAAGACCTTGTCTGGGGCCACCGGGTGTGAGCGGCGCGTTCCCGGGCGTGCCGATCTGCGCCCCGGCCGGCACTGCGAGAACAAGGGAGAACATGAACGACAAAGCTGCGGTGAACCTGCGCGTCATGGTGAGGCCTCCCGGAACAACCAGCATTTGCGCGGCTTGGAAGGTCAGTTTCTCCACAGCCCTCGGCGCTCTTGTCGAGATCACACCTGTTGCAGGCCCTTGTCGAGTCGCGAATACGGCTCCAGCAGTGGCTGCCGTTCGCCATTGACTGAGGCTGAGGGCGATCAATAAACGCGGCGGGCGAGCGGACTGACGCTTCATGACGCCGTCAAGCGTCACAGGCGATATGCGCCAACGTCAGGGCTCGGGCCCTCCGCCCCGGGGGGAAGAGGCACGGCTGCCTGAGGTCGAGCCGTGAGCTATCGAGATCGAGCTCCGGGAGCCTGTGCGTGTTGGCCGCCGAGTTGAACGACAATCAGATCCAGCCTGCCGTCGGGAGCGATGCGGATCACGCTGCCGTCCTCATTCAGGATGTAGGCTGACAGGCCTGCCTTTTGCGCACGTTCGACCTCCCTGCGCCGGAACTGCTCAAGCTTCTCGTCACAGGTGGGGTTCATGGTGCGCTCCGACATTCGTCAGTGCGTGAAAGACTACGCATTCCGGCCGGTCGAATATGTGAGGCACCTCACTTAGCGTGACGCGGGGATGCACGAGCGGGAATTCTGGGTCCGGGACGGCATGCCAAGGGACGCTCCGCCGTCCTCGGACACGGTTCTCTCCATGCCAAATTGCGACGCCGATCTTCATCGGTTGGCTGGCAGCGGACGGTCTGCCGAGCCCATGCGGCTGGCAACACTGCCCGGCGTTTTCGTCGAGGAGCCGCCTTGCCGTATAGCTCTGCTCATCGAATCGCCATTGACGGAAGAGATCATGCCTAAGCTCTGCAAGTTCACTTCGCCCTCCGATGGAAAGCCCGTCTACGTCAATCCCGCGCAGGTCAGCGTGGTCTACACGTTCAAGGGCAACCCGCCGGACACCATCATCGGCTTCCGCAAGGATTTCATGCTCGGCGTGAGGGAAAGCCTGGAGGAGGTGGTCGAAATTCTCGACAAGGCGACGGCCGAGGACACGGCTGGCAGCTAGAACTGCGAAACATTGGGGGCAGCCGGGTCACTCGGGCCGTTGCGGTTCGCGCGGGAGCGTCCCGGCGTTGCCTCGGTTGACCTCATCTTGGTCAGGACAGCCGCCTGTCGCGGATGTCGACAATGCGCTCGCATATCCCGAGATGTTCGGCCAGCAGCGCTTGCAGAGGCGTCAGCGGCCGGAAAGCCCGCATGTCCTGCTCAAAATCGATCTCCTCGGCCCAGGCCGCGATCGCCTCATCGGCCGCAAGCACTTGCTGCTCGGTCGGGACATCGACGGGGCGCTCGCCCCTCTCTTCCGCGAGTCTTAGCGCGATCGTCTGCCGCAATTCCTGCTCCAGCCGAATGAGCGGCTCGAGTTCGTCGACATAAGACATGAAATCTCCTCCTGCAGGCGCAGCGAGCACTCGCTGCTGATCGGGTCGTGTGTGAGCCATTCAGGCGGCTCGCGAGTAGGTACCTTTTGTCTGCCGCACACCCATACCGTTCAGCGCTTAGGGTCTGACAGCATGGCATTTGCGAGCGGGAAGCCGACTTGCCCGCATTTCGGCAACTCTCAGGGAGGCGCCAGGCAGTCAAGCTGATCGACCTTCGTCGGTCGGATACTCCGCCTTATTGGGCTTCAATGCGATGAAGGAGGTTGGCAGCATCGATTGGCCGCATCGCCAGTATTATTGCGATCGCTAGTGCGCAATAATCTCCGTACAGCGCAGGAAGAACAGCCTCTAACTGAAAAATTGCGATTTTTTCAGCGCATACACGTTTTGACAACGCTTTATAGACGCGCGCAAATAGATCATCTGTAATCTTTTGATCGACCGGAATCGTTTTCACTAACGTCTTGGGGCGCACCCTTTCACCTCCAACGCGAGGCAAGTTCCGCCCGGTAATCTCGAAAATTGGGAAAAGCGGGGCGTTTGGCAGCGGCGTCGGCGCCCGAACTCTCGCCTGCTACCGGACATATGCAGGGCAGGCCGCCACTCGGAAGTGATGCTTCGCGATTCGTGATCGGCAGCATAAGACCGAGGAAACGCTCGGCTCTTTGCCCCAGATTGGCCCTACGGCTAATCCGGAATGCTTGTGAAACCAAGCTAAACAATGGTGCGCAGGAGGGAACCGTAAAAAACCTATATGGTATTCAAATTCAAAAAATTTTTCTAATTCAAATATCCATGAGGCCAACGACAAGGCCAACAATCGAAAACGCTGCGGCACTCCGAGTGAGCTTTCCGCATGCGGAAGCGTTTTGAAGCGATGCTGGCGATACGCCCCTCACGGCACTTCCCCAACGTCTAGCAAAAATGGGCGCGAATGCTATCTTCGCGCCGGGATGACGCAAGAGACTCGATGGCAGGTGGTCACGATGAAGCAGGCGTTGTTAGCGGCAGTTGCCGTCATTGGCATCAGTGGTACAGCCACCGCCCAAAATTGCCCCTATGATTCCCGGTGCATCAACAATCCGTATGGAGCCGGCAACCCATACAATCCGGACAGCTTGAACAACCCCTATGGCCGCTATGGCTCGCCCTACAGCAACGAGTCAGCCAAGAACCCTTACGCAACAAACGCGCCGAAGCTCTACGACGACAACGGTAACTATCGAGGTCGCCTCAGCTCGAATCCATATGATCCAGACAGCACGAGCAATCCTTACGGACGATACGGCAGCCCGTATTCATCTGACAGCATCAACAACCCCTACGGGGCAGGAAATCCGTATGGCCGACCGCTAACCGTTGTGCCCCAGAAATGACTACTTGACTTATTGGCCGCCTAGAATTGGTTCGAGCCTAAGAGCCGTGAACTCTTGGTCTCTCGCGCCGGATACCTGCACTGTGAACTGATGGGGTGGATGCCCCCTCCAGCCAGCACCGTCGGGTGCCAGCGAGCGCCATCAAGGCGCGTTCGAAGGAGGAGCCGATGTCCGACGTCCATGTTTTGGCGATCGATCTCGCCAAGCGTAGCTTCCAGGTCTGCGCGACGGCTCAAGGCGGGGCGGTTCTATTCAACCGCAGGGTGTCGCGCGCCGATGTGGCCCCCACCCCTCGAACCGCATACCGGCCACGTGGCGGATGGCCACGATCAAACGCCTAACACACGACCGACAGAAGTGCCTGGCTGCAAGATCTGTCAGAAGAATCCCCTTGCAGAACCGGGGGCATCCACCCACGCCCCTTTGTACCAAGGAGCGACTTCAGCTCGAAAACAGCTCGGAAAATCAACAACCTCAAGGGGTTGGGTGGTGCCGCAAGAGGGATTCGAACCCCCGACCCCCTCATTACGAATGAGGTGCTCTACCAGCTGAGCTATTGCGGCGACGGGAGGGGCTCTAACAGCCCTACCCAATCTTGGCAAGACGGACGGAGCAGAACATGCCCCGCCATCTCACGATTTGCGCAGCTTTTCCGTTTCGGGCTTTTCCTGGCCGAGCGCGACGATGCCGCGGCGGATGGCGCGGGTGCGGGTGAAGTGCCTGTGCAAGGTCTCGCCGTCGCCGAAGCGGATGGCGCGGGTCAGCACCGAAAGATCCTCGCTAAAGCGCCCCAGCATCTCCAGAACCGCTTCCTTGTTGTGCAGGAAGACGTCGCGCCACATCGTCGGGTCGGATGCCGCGATGCGGGTGAAATCGCGAAATCCGCCGGCCGAGAACTTGATCACCTCGGACTGGGTCACCGCCTCGAGATCTTCGGCCGTGCCGACGATATTATAGGCGATCAGGTGCGGTAGATGGCTGGTGACGGCAAGCACGAGATCATGATGCTGCGCGCTCATCACCTCGACGAGAGCGCCCATGCCCTCCCAGAAATGGCGGGTGCGCGAAACCGCGCCGTCATCGCTGCCGTCCGGCGGGGTGAGGATGCACCAGCGATTCAGGAAGAGGCTGGCAAAGCCGGCATCCGGGCCGGAATTCTCTGTGCCGGCGACCGGATGGGCCGGGACGAAATGCACGCCCGCTGGCAGATGCGGCGCGACAGCCTCGACCACCGCGCTCTTGACCGAGCCGACATCGGAGACGATCGCGCCCGGCTTCAAGGCCGAAGCGATCTCGCCTGCGACCGCTCCGCAGGCGCCGACGGGCACGCAGAGAATGACCAGGTCGGCGCCGGCCACGGCGGCCTGCACGGTCTCCGCCACCTCATGGCCGAGATCGAGCTCGCGGGCGCGGGCGCGCACGCCCTCGTCCCGGTCGCTCAGGACGATGCGCCCGGCGAGATTGAGATCCTTGGCCGCATGGGCGATCGACGAGCCGATCAGCCCGATGCCGATGATCGCGAGGCGGCCGAAGATCGGCTCCTCGCGCCGCGGGGCGAAACTCTCGGTCGGCGCCGTCATCACTTGCCGGCCAGGAAGTCGCCGAGCGCCGTAACGACGAGGCGGTTCGCTTCCTCGGAGCCGATCGTCATGCGCAGCGCGTCCGGCAGGCCATAGGCCGCGACGCTGCGCAGGATCAGTCCGCGCTGGCTCAGGAAGGCGTCAGCCTCCTTCGCCGTCTTGCCGGAGGTTTTTGGGAAATGGATCAGGATGAAGTTGCCGACCGATGGTGTGACGGTCAGGCCGAGCTTTTCCACCTCGGCCGTCGTCCAGGCGAGCCAGGTCTCGTTGTGCTGGAGCGCGGCCGCGACATGGGCCTCGTCGGCAATCGCGGCGGTGCCGGCCTCGATCGCCGCGCCGTTGACGTTGAACGGGCCGCGGACGCGGTTGAGCGCATCGATGACGTGGGCGGGCCCGTAGAGCCAGCCGAGCCGCAGATTGGCGAGGCCGTAGATCTTCGAGAAGGTGCGCGCCATCACGACATTCTCGTTGGTCGCCACCAGTTCGAGTCCCGACGCATAATCGTTGCGGCGGACATATTCGGCATAGGCGGCATCGAGCACCAGCAGCACATCGGACGGCAGGCCGGCATGCAGGCGCTTGACCTCCTCGAAGGGCAGATAGGTGCCGGTCGGGTTGTTGGGATTGGCGAGGAAGACGATCTTCGTCTTCGGCGTCACCGCCTTCAGGATGGCGTCGACATCGGCGGTGAGATTGCTCTCGGGCACGACCACCGGCTTGCCTCCGGCCGCCAGGATGGCGATGCGGTAGACGAGGAATCCGTGCTCGGTGAAGATGCCCTCGTCGTCGTCGCCGAGATAGGTCTTGGTGACGAGCTGCAGCAACTCGTCGGACCCCGAGCCGCACACCAGGCGCGCCGGGTCGAGACCGTAGCGCGCCGCGATCGCCTCGCGCAGCTTGGTGGCCGAGCCGTCGGGATAGAACTCGAGCTTGCCCTTGAGGCTGTCAAAGGCGGCAATCGCCTTCGGGCTCGGGCCGAGCGGGGTCTCGTTCGAGGAGAGCTTATGCAGCTTCACCCCCGCCGGAGCAGTGGACTTGCCGGGCACATAGGCCTCGATATCGAGGACACCGGGACGCGGAACAGGGCGGGAAGCAGGCGTGGCCATGGCTTGTGGACCTTGTCAGGGGAATGAGAAGGAGATCAGCGGGCTGATTTGACGGCGAAGCGGGCGGCGTGGCTGCCGATTTCGGCAAATTCGCTCAAGCCCGCAGGTTCGAGTGCGGCACGGATCGCGCTCTGCTCGACTTCTCCGGACGCCGCGACCAGCAGCGAAAGATGCGAGCCGTCGGCAGCGCTGGCCGAGACCTCCGCGAGATGCTGGGCAAGGCCGGCGCGCAGCGTCTCCGACCAGCGCTCCACCCTGGCGGCATAGAGCACGATCTCGCGCACGGCCGCATCCGCGAGCGGCTTGGCGATGCAGTAGACCGGCGTGCCGGCGGGATGGTCCGGCCGCTCGATGAAGGGCAGGCGAGCGATGATCTTCGGTCGCTCCGGGCCGATCAGATCGCGCCACCAGACGCCGGCGCTGGCACCAAGGTCCATGCGGAAGATGCCGAGATCGCCAGCCGACTCGGCGACGGCGGCGATCACCGCGCGCGCGTGTTCATGCGTGATGAAGGGCACGGTGAAGCCGAAATGGAACCGCGCTGAATCGCGCATCGCCGCATCGCCGCCCGAGACATCGGCATGGACGGCGTAATTCGCCTGAACATAGGTGAAGGTCGCGATGATGATGCGCCAGATGCCCTCGACGGTGTCGAGCGGGAGCAGGCCCTTATGACGCAGCGCCAGCCGCTTCATCATGTCGGCCTCGCGGCCCGGCCGGAACGCCGAACCCGACACCTGCGTCTTCTTCACGGCGATCAGCGTTTCGATGATCTGCGAGCGCTCCATCAAGAGCGCGTGCATCTCGCTGTCGATGCGGTCGATCTCACCGCGCAGATCGGCAAGGGTGGTCGGAGCAATTTCGGTCATGGCTTGATCTTGGCGCGTGAGGCGACGGACGCGCGTCTCTTAGACCTCAAGCCGGCGCTTAGCAAAGCCAGCTTCGCGCGAGGCCGCGTTGACAGCGCGCCTGCGGCACGCCATCGGTAAGTTCGATCTTTCGAACGAGCCGACCGGCAAGACAAATCAGCCTGTCAAAGCGGACGACGATGCACGACGAAATCCAGAGCCTTGCAGACCCGCTGAAGGAAGCGAACGAGCCCTCCAGCCCTGTTGTCCGGTTCGACGCTGCCACGCCACTGGTGATGGATTGCGGCGTAGTGCTCGACAGCTGGCAGATCGCCTATCAGACCTATGGCGAACTCAATGCGGCCAAGTCGAATGCGGTCCTCGTCTGTCATGCCCTGACAGGTGACCAGCATGTCGCCAGCCGCAACCCGATCACCGGCAAGGGCGGCTGGTGGACGGCGATGATCGGCCCCGGCAAACCGATCGATACCGACCGCTTCTTCGTCATCTGCGCCAATGTCGTCGGCGGCTGCACCGGCACGACGGGGCCGGCCTCGACCAACCCGGAAACCGGCAAGCCCTGGGGCCTCGGCTTCCCGATGGTGACGATCCGCGACATGGTGCGAGCCCAGGCGCATCTGGTCGATGCGCTCGGCATCGAGTCACTGTTTTGCGTCGCCGGCGGCTCGATGGGCGGCATGCAGGTGCTGGAGTGGGCCGCGAGCTATCCCGCACGCGTCTTCTCGGCGCTGCCGCTTGCGACCTCCGCCAAGCACTCGGCCCAGAACATCGCTTTCCACGAAGTCGGCCGCCAAGCGGTGATGGCCGATCCGGACTGGCGCGGCGGGCGCTATCTCGAAGAAGGCACACGCCCGTCCAAGGGCCTTTCGGTGGCGCGCATGGGCGCGCATATCACCTACCTGTCGGAGCCGGCGCTGCACCGGAAATTCGGCCGCAAGCTGCAGGATCGCGAGGCGCCGACCTTCTCCTTCGATGCCGATTTCCAGGTCGAAAGCTATCTGCGACACCAAGGCCTGAGCTTCGTCGAGCGCTTCGACGCCAATTCCTATCTCTATGTGACGCGTGCGATGGATTATTTCGACATCGCCGCCGATCATGACGGCGTGCTCGCCAAGGCTTTCACGGGTACGAAGACGCGCTTCTGCGTCGCCTCGTTCACCTCGGACTGGTTGTTCCCGACCGCGGATTCACGCGCCGTCGTTCATGCGCTCAATGCTGCCGGCGCTTCGGTCTCCTTCGTCGAGCTCGAAAGCGACAAGGGCCACGACGCCTTCCTGCTGGAGGAACCGAACCTGTTTGCGACCACGCGCGGCTTCATCAATGCGGCAGCTCGGGCAAGAGGGTTGTGAGGCCATGGCGCTGAGCGAGACCTATACCAATCGCATCGATCTCAAGCTCGTCGCCGAGATGGTGACGCCGGGCACGCGCGTGCTCGATGTCGGCTGCGGCGACGGCGCATTGTTGGCCCTGCTGGCCGAGACGCGCCAGGTCGACGCACGTGGCATCGAATTGTCCCGCGAAGGTGTCGCCGGCTGCGTCGCGCGCGGGCTGTCGGTGATCCAGGGTGACGCCGACACCGACCTCGCCGACTATCCCGACGATTCCTTCGACTATGTCATCCTCTCCCAGACGATCCAGGCGACCCGCAACCCGCGCCTGGTTCTGGAGCACATGCTGCGCATCGGCCGTCGCGCCATCATCTCCTTCCCGAATTTCGGGCATTGGCGCATGCGCAGCCAGATCTTCTTCCGCGGCCAGATGCCGGTGACCGACGCCCTGCCCTATTCCTGGTGGGACACCCCGAACATCCATTTCTGCACGATCCGCGACTTCGTTACGCTGTGCGAGGTGGTCGGAGCGCAAAAGGAGCGCGCGGTCGCGCTCGATGCCGCCGGAGGCAAGGTCGGCGTCAGCGCGCCCTGGTGGTTCTGGAACCTGTTTGGCGCGCAGGCGGTGTTCCTGCTGAAGCGGGGCTGAGCCCTTTCTCCTTGCGTCGGGGTGGCAATACGGAGCGCCCGCAGATCGGCTTATCGCAGCCCTGAAACAGGAAAAGGGCCGCTTGCGCGGCCCTTCCCTCATCCATCTCGCGGCGTTCGTTACCTTCTTCCCAATAGGGAACGAAGTCGTACCGATCCTATTAGTTCAGCGGCACGCCCTCAGGCCGCCTTTCGCGGGTGACGCTGACATCGCCCAGCATCAACCCGGTCGGCCCGACGGTGACCTTCACCGTCTCGCCATCGGTGACCTTGCCGGCGAGCAGCAATTCCGCCAGCGGGTCCTGCACCGTTTTCTGGATCACGCGCTTCAGCGGACGTGCGCCATAGGCGGGATCGTACCCCTTGTCGGCCAGCCAGGCGCGGGCGTCTTCGGAGAGATCGAGCACGATCTTGCGGTCGATCAGCAGCCTTGCGAGCCGTGCCAGCTGGATATCGACGATCGCCCCCATATCCGCGCGCTTCAGGCGATGGAACAGGATGATGTCGTCGATGCGGTTGAGGAACTCAGGCCGGAAGGCCTGCCTGACCACACCCATGACTTCGTCGCGCACGGCGTCGCTGTCCTGCCCTTCGGGCTGGTTCACCAGGAACTCCGAACCGAGATTCGAGGTCATGATGATCAGCACGTTGCGGAAATCGACCGTGCGGCCCTGGCCATCCGTCAGACGACCATCGTCGAGCACCTGCAGGAGCACGTTGAAGACGTCCGGATGCGCCTTCTCGACCTCGTCGAAGAGCACGACCTGGTAGGGCCGGCGCCGCACGGCCTCCGTCAGGGCTCCGCCTTCCTCGTAGCCGACATAGCCGGGAGGCGCGCCGATGAGACGCGAAACCGAGTGCTTCTCCATGTATTCCGACATGTCGAGGCGCACCATCGCCGTATCGTCGTCGAACAGGAACGACGCCAGCGCCTTGGTGAGCTCGGTCTTGCCGACACCCGTGGGCCCGAGGAACATGAAGGAGCCGATCGGCCGGTTCGGGTCCTGCAAGCCGGCACGGGCACGCCGCACCGCTGTCGAGACTGCCTCCACCGCCTCGCGCTGGCCGACGACGCGCGCTGCCAGCACCTCCTCCATGCGGAGCAGCTTGTCCTTCTCGCCTTGAAGCATGCGATCGACCGGCACACCGGTCCAGCGGCTGACGACCTGCGCAACATGGTCAGGCGTCACCGCCTCTTCCACCATGCCGGAGGTATCGCCAATCGCCTCAACCTCGGCGAGCTGCTTCTCCAATTGCGGGATCTCGCCATAGGCGAGCTCGCCTGCACGCTGATACTCGCCCTTGCGCTGCGCCTGGGCCAGTTCGTTGCGGGCATTGTCGAGCTTGGTCTTGATCTCCGCCGCCTGGCCGAGCTTGTCCTTCTCCGCCTTCCAGCGGGCCGTGATCGTGGCCGAACGCGTTTCAAGATCGGCGAGTTCGGATTCCAGCCGCTTCAACCGCTCCTTCGAGCCGCTGTCGCTCTCCTTCTTGAGGGCCTCCTGCTCGATGCGCAGGCGCACGATCTCGCGGTCGATCGAATCCAGCTCCTCGGGCTTCGAATCGACCTGCATGCGCAGACGCGCCGAAGCCTCGTCGACAAGGTCGATCGCCTTGTCGGGCAGGAAGCGGTCGGTGATGTAGCGGTTCGACAGGGTCGCGGCCGAGACAAGCGCCGAGTCCGTGATGCGAACCCGGTGATGCTGCTCGTATTTCTCCTTGAGACCGCGCAGGATCGAGACCGTATCCTCGACCGTCGGCTCGTCGACAAAGACGGGCTGAAAGCGGCGTGCGAGCGCAGCGTCCTTCTCGACATATTTGCGGTACTCGTCGAGCGTGGTCGCGCCGACACAGTGCAGCTCGCCGCGCGCGAGCGCCGGCTTCAGCAGGTTCGAGGCATCCATGGCGCCGTCGGTCTTGCCGGCACCGACCAGGGTATGCATCTCGTCGATGAACAGGATGACGCCGCCATCGGAGCTGGAGACCTCGTTGAGCACGGCCTTCAGGCGCTCCTCGAACTCGCCACGATATTTCGCACCGGCGATGAGCGAACCCATGTCGAGTGCGAGCAGTTCCTTGTCCTTCAAGCTCTCCGGCACGTCGCCATTGACGATGCGCAGCGCGAGGCCCTCGGCGATGGCGGTCTTGCCGACGCCGGGTTCACCAATCAGGACGGGATTGTTTTTGGTGCGGCGGCTCAGCACCTGGATGGTACGGCGGATCTCCTCGTCGCGGCCGATGACCGGGTCGAGCTTGCCCTCGCGGGCGGCAGCGGTGAGATCCCGCGCATATTTCTTCAGCGCATCATAAGCCTGCTCGGCAGAGGCCGAGTCCGCGGTGCGGCCCTTGCGGATCGCCTCGATCGCAGCATTCAGCGCCTGCGGCGTCACGCCGGCCTTGGCCAGCACCTTGCCGGCCTCGGTTTCCTTCTCGACCGCGAGGGCCAGAAGAAGGCGCTCGACCGTGACGAAGGAATCGCCAGCCTTGTCCGCAGCCTTCTCCGCGGTGTCGAAGACACGGGCGAGGCCCGGCGTCAGATGCAGGCCGCTGGCGCCGCCGCCGCTGACCTTGGGCAGCTTTGCGAGCGCCGCATCGGCCAGTTGCAAGGCAAGTTTCGACTGGCCGCCCGATCGATCGATCAGGCCGGCCGCCATGCCCTCGTTGTCATCAAGCAGGGCCTTCAAAAGATGTTCGGGCGTAAACTGCTGGTGCCCGTCGCGCAGCGCAATCGTCTGCGCCGCCTGCAGGAAACCCTTCGCCCTGTCGGTGTATTTCTCAATGTTCATTTCGTCGCTCCGCCCGCCGGCACGCCCCGTGGCGACGCATCCGGCTGCCTTTCATCAGGATAGGGCTCCCGAGGGACACCCTTCGCAACCAAAGATAGTGTGACATCAGCGCAACGGAAGGGGCCCCTTGCGAATGATTGACGGCGCCCTTCGGACAGGCTCAGCCTTGGCTATGGCGGGAACAAGGCGACAGCAGACGATTCGCAAAGCGTTGAGAGCGCTGGCGCCCGGTATCCCACTTGCCGACGCCGAAGCGGTCCTGGCGCTCGCCGAGCGCCGCCACATGAAGGATCTGCCGCCCTCGACGGCGCTCTGGCTTGCTCTCGGCAGCCATGTCCGCCATGTCCATACCGATTATGAGCGGCTTCTGGCGGAAGGATACGACCGCGACGCGGCGCGCTTCTTCGTCGTCGAGGAGACCGATGCGGTGCTCTCCGCCTGGGGCTGCCAGCGCTCCGTGGACGAGAACGAAGAGGCCGAGGCCGAGGAGGCCTGAAGTCAGCCTGATCGAACCGATGCAAGGATTTGATCGGTCCGGCCTCTCAGAACCCGCTATATCAGCCCTGCCCGATCAGCCTGCGGACCGAAGACCTCCATGCGCGTCGCCTCGCTCTATCGCTACCCCGTCAAGGGGCTCTCGCCCGAACCCGTGCAATCGGCTTCGCTGAGCACCGGGGGCTTTTTCCCTGGAGACCGGCTTTTCGCCATCGAGAACGGCCCTTCCGGCTTCGACCCGGCCGCGCCCGTCCATCAGCCGAAGATCAAGTATCTGATGCTGATGCGCAATGAATCGCTGGCTCGGCTCCAGACGAGCTTTGACGACGAAAGCCGCGCGCTTGTCATCAGACAGGGCGGCCGGGAGACCTTGCGCGCGAGTACGGCGACGGAGGACGGCCGGGCGGCCCTGACGGCCTTCTTTGAGGGCTTCATGCCGGATGAGCTCCGCGGCAAGCCTCAATTGCTCACCGCCCCGCAAAGCTATCGCTTCATGGATTCGCGATCGGGATTCATGTCGATCATCAACCTCGCCAGTGTCGCGGATCTCGGTAACCATCTCGGCACGACGCTCGATCCGCTGCGCTTCCGCGGCAATGTCATGGTCGAGGGGCTGGCCGCCTGGGCGGAGAACGACCTCGTCGGGCGGGAGCTGTCGACGGCATCGGGGCTGCGTCTGCGTGTGATCAAGCGAATCGAACGGTGCGCGGCGACCAATGTCGACCCGCAGACCGGAGCCCGCGACCTCCAGATTCCGAAGGCGTTGATGAAGACCTATGGCCATGTCGACTGCGGAATCTACTGCGAGATTCTGAGCAGCGGCACGCTGACCGCCGGTGCGCATCTCGAGATCCAGGCGCCGCCGGCTACACTCGACCTCGGCGTCGCCTGAGCCCAAAAAAACAGGGGCCCGTGGGCCCCTGTCATGTCCGGTCAAACCGGAGTGTCCTATTCGGCAGCGTTATCGGTTTCCGAACCCAGCGCGTCCATCACTTCACGTGGCGAGCGGCGGCGGCGCGTGCGCTTCGGCGCGGCAGCTTCTTCGCTGGCCGGTGCTTCGACGGGAGCGGCCTCGACCGGCGCAGCGGCAACGGGCTCCTCGGCGACCGCGATCGGAACCCTGACCGGATTGGTCAGGAAGGACGGAAGCGAAGCAGCGACATCGTTCGCGTCACCTTCAGGCTCGACCTCCCGACGCGGACGACGCTCGGCGCGCTCGGGGCGCGGGCCACGCTCCGGCCGATCGCCGCGCTCGAAGCGGCGCTCGGCCTGGCTCTGCACAACAGGGACATTGTCGCCCTGCTCAGTGGAAGCCGGCTGCTCGGAACGCGGCGCGAAACCGCCGGGCTGGCCGTTCTGCCCGCCCTCGGGACGGTCAAACCGGCGTTCACCACGATCGGGACCACGGTCCTGGCGATCATTGCGATCGAATCGGCGGTTGTTGCGATCGTTGAAGCGATCGTTGCGCGCCGGGCGGTCGAAGCGCTGGCCGTTGTTCTGCTGGCTATCCTGCCCCTCGCCCTCCTGGCGGGGAGCAGCATTCTGGCCATAGCCGTTGCCGTTCACGCCACCCTGAGCCTGATGCCGCAGCTCAGGCTGAGGCGAGCCCTGCGGGAAGGCACCGTTCTCATCGCCCTCGCCCTCATCTTCGCCGTCGTCGCCTTCCTCACCAAAGGCACGGTTCGGCGGGAAACTATGGCCGAATTGCTGGGCCATCTGCTCCTGCGCAGCGAGAAGGATGCGGTAATAGTGCTCCGCGTGCTGGAAATAGTTCTCCGCCGCGACCGGATCACCCGACGACTGAGCATCCCGCGCCAGTTGCAAGTACTTTTCCGCAACATGCTGAGCGGTGCCACGAACTTTGACGTCCGGACCGTTCGACTCGTAGCTGCGCTGCAACGGGTTGGGCGACTTTCGACTGCCGTTGTTGTTATTGTTATTGTTGTTGTTACGGCCGCGCATACGCCGGTTCTGACCTGGTCTCATTCGCGTCTATCTCGCGCTCTGTCTGTTCAAAGCAACCGGGTCACTGTCATGCGCGTACCGGCACGCGGCGGGTTGCGGCGCCGTGCCGGAGGGAGTCGACCTGAAGGAGCAATGCGCCGTTCTTGGTCTTCACGCGCTCGTTTCCAAAAGGGGCGGTACTCGCCCCATGAGCCGAACGGCACATCCATGCCTTCGGAATTCCGATCTTGCTTTGTCAGTTCCGTCAAACTTCGGACGTGTCCGGAGGCAAACCCTCGTCAATCAGGAGGAGGCTGCCCTAGGCTCGGCGCTGACGACACCAGCTTCGGCTGTTATCTGCATAGCGGCTTTTGCGTCCGGTTCCAAGCAAATTCGCACAATCTCTGTGCGTATCCGGTTCAGCGGGAGAAGATCAGCGCGCGCTCGTGTCCGCCAAGGTCCTTGCGCGCTCCGTGATACCGGAAGCCTTCGGCCCGCATCAAGGCAGAGACATCCGGCTCCTGCCCGGCACCGATCTCGAAAATAACGATGCCGCCCGGCGCCAGAAACGGCGTCAGCTGGCGCGCGAAGTGTCGATACGGATCGAGCCCGTCGATCCCGCCATCCAGCGCCAGGAGCGGATCATAGGCGCGCACACCCACCTCCAACCCGGGAATCTCATCGCCCGGAATATAGGGCGGATTGGAGACGATCAGGTCGAAGCGGCCATCAAGGCCTTTCACCCAGTCGCCCTCCCGAAACGCCGCGCGATCGCCGACGCCATTTGCAAGGGCATTTGCGGCTGCGACCTGGCAGGCCTCTCCCGACAGGTCGATGCCCAGCCCCTTGGCCTGCCTGAACTCACTCAGGATCGCGATGAGCAGGCAGCCTGTACCAGTCCCGAGGTCCAGGATCGACAATGCATCTCCCCGCCTCTGGCGAAGGGCATCGAGCGCGGCCTCGACCAGCGTCTCGGTATCGGGGCGCGGCTCAAGCGTCGCTGGCGAGAGCTTGAAGGTCAGTCCCCAGAATTCCCGCTCGCCGAGAATCCGCCAGACGGGCTCCCCAGACAGCCGCCGCGAAGCGTAACTATCCAACTCCGACGCGGCCTGCTCACCGAGCGTGGCGTCATCCTCTGCGACCCCGCCTCCAGCCACAGCCTCAACGAGAAGGCGCGCATCAAGCACCGGCGTATCGCACCCCGAAACACGCAGACGCGCCGCAAGCAACCGCCGCGCTTCCCGAATCGTGAGCGCGCCGGCTGCTTGTGGCGAAGTCGTCACGACGTCGCCACCGGTTTGCAGTGGCAACGTCACAGGGCTGGTGCTCGCATGGAAATCAATTGCCCTGCATCTTATGGTCTATGCAAATCTTCATCTTCTGATTGATGGAGGATTTGCTCTCGCGCGCTCCGCGCATTTCCTGCGAACATGCCCTGCGCGCTTGCGACTGGGTCATCGCGTTCTGCAGGGGTGCGGCCTGCCCCTGCACGACGCGGCCAAACGTCTTGTCCTGCGCCTCGGCAGTCCCTGCCGTAGCCAGCGCCATCAGACCGATCATAGCAATTACTGATGTAAGCTTCGTCATGGGTTCCTCCAGCCTGTTTTCACGTCGATATTGAAACAACGCCAGTCCAGGAAAAAGGTTTCACGCCCCGCTTTGCGCTGCAAGCAATGTCGCCTGATGCTCCGCCGTAAGGGCATCGATGATCTCGTCAAGCGCCAGCCCCTGCATCATCTCGTCGAGCTTGTAGAGCGTCAGGTTGATGCGATGGTCCGTCACGCGGCCTTGCGGAAAATTATAGGTACGGATCCGTTCGGAGCGGTCGCCGGAACCGATCTGCGAACGTCGGTCCGCAGCGCGTTCGGCGTCGGCTTTCATGCGCTCCATGTCGTAGAGCCGGGCGCGCATCAACTCGAAGGCACGCGCCTTGTTCTTGTGCTGCGAGCGCTCGTCCTGGACCACGACCACGATCCCGCTCGGGATATGGGTCAGGCGGACGGCCGATTCGGTCTTGTTGACGTGCTGGCCGCCGGCGCCCCCGGCACGCATCGTGTCGATGCGCAGATCGTTGTCATTGAGCGCGACATCGACCTCGGTCGCCAAAGGCAACATCGCCACCGTCGCGGCCGAGGTATGAATGCGGCCGCTCGCCTCGGTATCCGGCACGCGCTGGACGCGATGAACCCCGGATTCAAACTTGAGCTTGGCATAGACGCCCCGGCCCGAGATCTCCGCGATGACTTCCTTGTAGCCACCAACCGTGCCTTCGCTCTCCGAGATGATGTCGACGCTCCAGCCCTTCTGCGAGGCGTAGCGCTGATACATCCGCAGCAGATCTCCGGCGAAGAGCGAGGCCTCGTCGCCACCGGTGCCGGCCCGGATTTCCAGAATGACGCCGCGTTCGTCGGCAGCGTCCTTGGGCAGGAGAGCGATCAGGATCTGGTGGGCACGCGTGTCGATCTCGGCTCGCGCGGTGTCCCGCTCCTCATAGGCGAGATCGCGGAATTCGCTGTCGGTCGCCGGATCGTCGATCAGCCCCTGCGCCTCGTCGAGGGAGACCTGCGCATTGCGCCAGGAGGCAATCGCTGCAACGACGGGTTCGAGCTCCGCCAGCTCCTTGGCAAGCTCTACCGTACGCACGGCATCGGTCGAGCGATTGATCTCGTCGGTGGCAACGGCGTGGCGAGCGACGATGCTGTCGAGACGGTCTTGAGGAAGCTGAAGGGACATCAGGAACTCGGAAACACTGTTTGGGGACCGGCGAAGCGCGCTTCAGCGTCGCTAGACCGGCACTTTCAATTCGGTCGCCAATGCCGAAAGCTGCGAACGCAGGCTCGATGCACCATCGGAAGAGGCGAGCATCCAATCCATACGCTCGCGCAGCTTCCTGACGTCAAGCGCGCGCAGCATCGCCTTGACCGGGCCGAACGACGCCGCGGACATCGAGAACGAGCGATAGCCCATGCCGATCAGCGCCATCGTCTCCAGCGGCTTGCCACCCATCTCACCGCAGACCGAGACGGGGCAACCTGCCTCGCCCGCGGCCTCGACGATCGTCCGCAGCGCCCGGAGTGCGGCGACGCAAAGCGGATCGAAGCGCTCGGACACCCGACGATTCTCACGATCGGCCGCGAACAGGAACTGCATCAGGTCATTCGTGCCGATCGACAGGAAGTCGGCCTCGCGCGAGATCTCTGCCAGTTCGAACAGCAGCGACGGCACCTCGACCATGACGCCGAGCTCGAGATTGGTGGGCGCCGGACGCTCCTGCTTCTCCATCATGGCGAGCTCGCGGCGCACGATGAAGCGCGCGCGCAGGAATTCGTCCACGGTCGCGACCATGGGCAGCATGATGCGCATGTCCTGGCCGGCTCCGGCCCGCAGCATCGCCCTGATCTGGCCGCGCAGCAGACGAGGCTTGTCGAGGCCGATCCGGATCGCGCGCCAACCGAGCGCCGGATTCTCCTCCTCGACGCGTTCCATATAGGGCAGCACCTTGTCGCCGCCGATATCGAGCGTCCGGAAGACGACCGGCCGGCCCTGCGCCGCCTTGAGCACGGCCCCGTAGAGCGCTTGCTGCTCGGTCGTCGTCGGCATGTGCTGAGCGACCATGAATTGCAGTTCGGTGCGGAACAGCCCGATCCCTGCGGCGGCCGTCTCGTCGAGACTGTGCATGTCGACCAGAAGGCCGGCATTGATCTGGAGGTTGATCTCGACCCCGTCCTTGGTGACGGCCGGCAGATCCTTGAGCTTGCGGTACTGTTCCTGCTTGCGGGCGCGCAGGCGGGCCTTGTCCTTGTAAGCGTTCTCGACGTCCGGCTGCGGACGGATCTGCACCTCGCCGGCCTGGCCGTCGACGATGACGGCGTCGCCGGCCTGGATCAGGGCGGTTGCGTTGACGATCTCGCCGACGGCCGGAATGCCAAGCGCCCGCGCCACGATGGCGATGTGGCTGGTCGGGCCGCCTTCCTCGAGGATAAGCCCACGCAAACGGACGCGGTCATAATCGAGCAGTGCCGCCGGCCCCATCGAGCGGGCGATCAGGATGGCGTTTTCGGGCAGCTTCTCATGTGCAACGCCATTCGCCTTGCCCATCAGGGTTCGCAGCAGCCGATTCGCCAAATCGTCGAGATCGTGCAGCCGCTCCCTGAGATAGGGATCGGTCTGGCGCAGCATCTTGGCGCGGGTGTCGGATTGTACACGCTCGACCGCCGCCTCGGCGGTGAGGCCGGTCATCACCACTTCGCGCATCCGCCTGAGCCAACCCTGGTCATGGGCGAACATGCGGAAGGTTTCGAGAACGTCACGATGCTCGCCGGTATGAGCCACGTCGCCACGCTCGATCAGTTCGTCGATCGCGGTTCGCATCTCGGCGATGGCGGCCTCGAGCCGCTTGACCTCGCGGGCGGGATTCTCGGCGATCAGATTGGTGATCGCGACCCGAGGTTCGTGGAGAACGGCGTGGCCGAGCCCGACACCGTCCGCCAGCTTGACGCCGACGCCGTGAATCGGCCGATCGAGGCCGATCATGCTGCCGGGCGGCGCCAGCGATTTCAGCCCGCCCGCCGCGATCATCTCCGCCATGATCATGGCGGTGGTCTGCAGCGTCTCGATCTCTTCCTCGTTGTAGAGCCGCGATGCGCGGTTCTGGATGACGAGGACGCCCATGACCGCACCGCCCCGTAGGATCGGGACGCCGAGGAAGGAATGGTAAATCTCTTCGCCCGTCTCCGGACGATAGGAGAAGGCCGGGTGCGATTGCGCGTCGGACAGGGCAACGGGCTCGGCCTCGCTCGCGATCAAGCCAACGAGACCTTCGTCGGCGCGCATCCGGGTGAGATGCACCGCTTCGCGATTCAGGCCCTCTGTCGCGTAGAGTTCAAGCGAACCGTCCTCAAGCAGGACATAGACGGAACACACTTCCGCGACCAGATTGCCGGCGATCAGGACGACAAGCCGATCCAGCCGCTCCTGCGGGCTGACGGGCGCTGCCATGACCTCGCGGAGACGGCGCAGCAGAACGCCCGGACCTCCGAGAGCGCCTCGCATCAAATCGGCCCTCCGCCCGCCTCCTCAGACATCGTTGCCGATGCCGCTCGCAGACCTGATACCTGGCTCCGGATGAGTCGGCAGCATGCCCCGGTTCTTGTCGCCTTCTAGCGAGCGAAAGGAGTGTTCGGCAAGGGCCGCCGTTACAACCCCGAGGTGAAATCGGCGGCAGGGCTTCTCATTAATGTGGCAAGCGCCCGTTTCCAGCCGCGATTTGTGACAGATCCGACATTGTTGGAACGGTCGTTGCGGCGCCGCTTGCGGATTTGGCCGGAGCGCGCGAAGTCGCCGGTCGCGGCTTGGTTCCGGTCGCCGGCTTGGCGCGAACCGCTCTCTTGGTCGCTGGGCGCGTCACCGGAAACCCGGCTTCGCCCTCGGAGAGCGCGGCAAGATAGGTCTCCGTCCACCAGCCGATATCGGTTGCCGCGATGGTGGCGTAGAGCTTCTCGAAACGCCGGATTCGTTCCGGCTTCGGCATGACCAGAGCCTGCTGGATCGCCTCCGACATTTCCGAGAGATCGTAGGGATTGACGATCAGCGCGTCCTTCATCTGGCGCGCCGCCCCTGCGAAGCGCGAAAGGACCAGCACGCCGGGATCGGCGGGATCCTGCGCCGCAATGTATTCCTTGGCGACCAGATTCATGCCGTCGCGCATCGGCGTGACCAGCCCGACTTGGGCTCGGCGATAGAAGCCGGCCAGGACATTGCGGGAATAAGCCTTCTTGACCACGCGGATCGGCGTCCAGTCGAATTCGCCCAACGCTGCGTTGATCCGCCCGGCCGTCTCGTCCGACTGGCGATCGAGTTCAGCATATTCGGGAACATCCGAGCGGGAGGGTGGCGCGATCTGCAGCATACCGACACGGCCGCGCTGCTCGGGATTTTCAAGCAGAAAGCGCTCGAAGGCCTCCAGGCGTTGGACGATTCCCTTGGAGTAGTCGAGGCGATCGACGCCGATGACCAGCTTGCGGTCCCCGAAGGCCTCCGTCGCGCGCCGGATCGACACCGCGGTCGTGCGCGCAGAACTCGTCGCAAGCTTGCGAAAGCCCTCGACATCGATGCCGATCGGGAAGGATTTAACCTGGATCGAACGCCGACCGAGCCGGACCCCGTCGCCATCGGCCTTCGCGCCGCAGAGATTGACCAGTCCGCTCACCACGTTGCGCGCATCGATCTCGGTCTGCAGACCAACGAGATCATAGGCGCCGACCGTCTTCATCAGGGTGATGCTCGAAGGCAGAGCGCCAAAGACCTCGGAAGGCGGCCAGGGGATGTGGTGGAAATAGCCGATCCGGTTCTTCACCCCGAGCCGCCGAAGCTCCGCGGCCAAAGGGATCAGATGGTAATCGTGAACCCAGATCAGGTCGTCCGGCCGCAACATCGCAACGAGCGCCTTGGCAAAGCGGCGATTGACGGCGAGATAGCCCGCATAGTCGGCCCGCGAAAACTCGGTCAGACCGAGCCGGTAATGCATGTTCGGCCAAAGGGCACGGTTCGAGAAGCCGAGATAATAGGTCTGCCGCTCCTCCTCGCTCAGATCGGTCACCGCGTAAGTCACCTTGCCGCGCTGGAGCGTCCGCACCGCATGGGTCTTCTCTTCGCTGACATGCCCGCTCCAGCCGAACCAGAGCCCGCCATGTTTCTCCAACGCCTCACGTAACGCGACGGCAAGACCGCCGGCGGCGACCTTCTCGCTGCGATCGGGAATGGTGACGCGATTGGAAACGATGACGAGACGCATGTCCGGGAAAACTCCGATCAGCCGGCTGCCCGAATTTCGACACCGGAAGCGGGAACAGAACGCGCCGGCGCACGTAATGTTTCCAAGGGGCTTCGGATGTCAGATGGCGAAGCCGCGTCAGGCTCGCGTTGAAATCATGATGACTGTGGCAAACTGAAAGCAGAATGTGGCAAGTTCACTAACATCCGCCCATAGCGCGGATGATGCAAGAACCCCCGGCCAGGCTTCTGACAGCTCACCTGTCGTTCTTTCGCCCGTTTCGTCACGCAAACAGAACGAAATGATGGAATTGATCGAATCGGAATCTACCAACGAATCCCGCGACTTCACCAAGTTGGCGAAGCAGGTCGCTCTGTTTCTCGATTTTGACGGAACGCTGGTCGAAATCGCGCCGGTGCCCGACGAGGTCAAACTCGACAGGCAGCTCGCTCCGGCGCTCGATACGCTACGCTCGGCGCTGGGCGGAGCGTTGGCGCTCGTCTCCGGGCGCCCTATCCCCGACCTCGACGGGTTTCTCGCCCCCTATCACTTCGACATCGCCGGCCTTCATGGCGCACAGATCCGCCTCGGCGGAACCATCCGCAGCCAGGCGGACGCTCCCGAGGCCCTGCGCGAGGCGCTGCGGGAACTCATCCGTTTCGCCAACAGCCATGTCGGTATCCTCGTCGAGGACAAACGGATTTCGGCCGCCTTGCACTGGCGTCTGGCGCCGCAGCTCCAGGATGAAGCCCTCGCGCTGGCGAGGAAGCTTGCCGCGGGGATGGGCCCCTCCGTCCGCTTGCAGGAAGGCAAATCGGTCGCCGAACTGGTTCCGGCCGGGGCCAGCAAGGGCAGCGCCATTTCCTGGCTGATGCAGGAAGCGCCCTATAGCGGCCGGACACCGGTGTTCATCGGCGACGACATCACCGACGAAGCCGGTTTTGCCACGGTGAACGCGCTGGGCGGCCTGTCGATCCGCATCGGTGCAGGCGAGACCTGTGCCGGCCGGCGCCTTGCTTCCCCCACAGCGCTCCGCACCATCCTGCTCGCCGCCGCAGAAAGCGGCAGCCTGACGATTGACGCTTTCTGCCAAGGCTGATCATGACCGTAGAAACCTCCACCACGGCGCGGCATTCCGCCTCGCTCGATCTCGGCGTGATCGGCAATTGCTCGATCGCCGCACTCATCGATCGGCGTGCCCATATCGTCTGGGGCTGCTTTCCCCGCTTCGACCGCGACCCGGTTTTCTGTTCGCTGATCGACAACAAGCCCGATGACGGCGACGCCATGCCCGAGAAGGGCGTGTTCGCGATCGAACTCGTCGGCATGACGCGATGCGAACAAAGCTATCTCGACAACACCGCGATCCTTTCCTCGGTGCTGTCCGACGACCAGGGCAATGCCATCGAGATTCTCGATTTCGCGCCTCGTTTCGTGCGCTACGAGCGTTCCTTCCGGCCGCCGCTGCTGGTGCGGCGCGTGCGCCGGCTTTCGGGCCGGCCGCGTATCCGGGTCGTGCTGAAGCCATGCCTCGGCCTCGGCGAGCCACCGGACGAGATCACGCGCGGCTCGAACCATGTCCGCTATGTCGGCGCCGACCAGACGATCCGGCTGACGACGGATGCGCCGATCTCCTATGTGATGGACAGCGTCCCTTTCGCGGTCGACCGGACCTTCTCCTTCTTCATCGGCTCGGATGAGGCGCTACGCGCCGAGATCGAGACGACCGCGCGCGAGTTCCTGGATAAGACGACGGATTACTGGCGCGACTGGGTGCGCTCCCTCTCGATCCCCTTCGAGTGGCAGCAGGAGGTCATTCGTGCCTCGATCACGCTGAAACTCTGCAGCTTTGAAGAGAGTGGCGCCATCGTCGCCGCGCTGACCACCTCGATTCCTGAGGCTCCCGGCACCCAGCGCAACTGGGACTACCGCTTCTGCTGGCTGCGCGACGCCTATTTCGTCGTGCATGCGCTTAATCGGCTGGGCACGACGCGGACGATGGAGGACTATCTCGGCTTCATCACCAATATCGTCGACACCTTCTCCGAGAGCGGTGCGGAGCATCTGCCGCCGCTCTATCCGATCACGCGCGGCGGCACGCTGACCGAATTCGAGGTGCCGAACCTGTCAGGCTATCGCGGACACCAGCCGGTGCGCGTTGGCAACGGCGCTGCGACGCAAATCCAGAATGACGGCTACGGTGCGGTGGTGCTTGCGGCGACGCATTCCTTCTTCGACCGCCGCCTGATCCAGCCCGGCAAGGACGCGCTCTTCGGGCAGCTCGAACGCATGGGCGAGCTCGCCATCGCAGTCTTCGACAAGCCCGATGCCGGCCCGTGGGAGCTGCGCGAGAAGCAGGTCGTGCATTCCTTCTCCAGCGTGATGTGCTGGGCGGCCTGCGACCGGCTCGCACGCATCGCCGGCACGCTCGGTCGCACCGACCGCAAGGACTATTGGCGTGGAGAGGCCAAACGTCTGAAGGGCGTCATTACCGACCAGATCTGGAACCAGGAGAAGGGCACCTTCGTTTCGACCTTTGGCGGCAGCGATCTCGACGCGACCCTGTTGCTGATCGCGGAACTCGGCTTCGTCACGGCGGAGGATCCGCGCTATATTGCAACCGTCGAAACCATCGGCCGCGAGCTCGGCCGCGGTGACCTCCTGCTGCGTTACGGCACGCAGGACGATTTCGGCTTCATGCATACCGGCTTCCTGATCTGCGCCTTCTGGTATGTCGACGCGCTGCATGCGATCGGCCGGCGCGACGAAGCCAAGGACCTGTTCTGCCGCATCCTGAAGCGGCGCAACAGCTTTGGCCTGCTCTCGGAGGATGCCGACCTCGAAACCGGCGAGCTCTGGGGCAATTTTCCGCAGACCTATTCCATGGTCGGGCTCATCAATTCGGCGATGCGGCTCAGCCGAAACTGGGAAGAGGCGTTCTGAGCGCGCACTAAAACCGAGGACCATTCCCGCCATCGATGCTCGCCCCAGGAGCGAGCATCGATGGCGTTGCGTCGCTGCCCTGTCAGCGGCGGTTCAACCGACGGATGATCGGCACGCGGCCGCGCATCCGCGCAGTGGCAATCCGCCCTGACCTCACTCCATGCGCGCAGCCGTGCGCATCACGGCGAGCGCCAGCACCTGCGCAGCCGGCACGATGCTCTCGACCTCGAGGAATTCGTCCGGAGTGTGCGCCATTCCGCCGATCGGGCCGACAGAGCATAGCGTCGGGCAACCCTGCGCCGCAGTGAAACCGGAATCCGCACAACCGCCGGTGAACTCGGCGCTGACGCTGATCCCGAAACTCGCAGCCGCATCACGATAGGTATCGTAGAGGGCGGCGGCTCCAGGGGTTCGTTCCAGCGGCACGAACTCGCCCTTGATGGTCAGTTTCGCGCTCGAGCCTTCGACGATGGGGGTCTCGATGATGCCGCGGATCGCGCTGACCAGTTCATCGCGCTGCGCGGCCGTGACATAGCGCAGATCGATTTCGCACCAGGCATGGGGAGCGACCGTATTGACGGTCTGGCCGCCGCCGATCAGCCCGACATTGACGGTGACACCGCGCTCGAGATCGGTCAGCCCCTGCAACTTCGGAATTTTGTGGCCGAGGTCGACAATGGCCGAGACGCCCTTCTCGTAATTTGCGCCGGAATGGGCGGCCTTGCCGACGAATTCGGCACGCATGAAGACGCCGCCCTTGCGGCCGCTGGTGATCGACTGCTTGTGATCGCGCAGGAACTCGGTGCCGGACGGCAGCCGGCTCGGCTCGGCATTGAAGACACAGCGCGATTCACGCGCCGCCGCCTCGATGATCGGACGCGAAGAGGGCGAGGCGATTTCCTCGTCGCTCGTCGTCAGCATGGTGAGCGGGGCGGAAAGGCCACCGCATTCGGCAAAGGCGGCAGCGACGAAGGCTTCGATGACGAGACCGGCCTTCATGTCGGCGACACCCGGACCATAGGCCCGGCCCGCCTTGATCGTGAAAGGCCGGCGCGTCGGCTCCCCCTCCGGGAAGACAGTATCGCGATGCCCCAGCAACAGCACCGGGCGCTGGTCGTTGGCGGCCGGGTTCGGCAGCCGCGCCTTGACGGCATCGCCATAGCGAGCATCCGGAATGATTTCGACGCTCAGCCCGTTCGCTTCGTGGAACCGGGCGAGCACCTGCCCTGCCCTGTCGACGCCCGGCTTGTCATAAGAGCCGGAATCGGTGTCGACCATCTCGCGCAGGAGCGCGACCATCGCGTCCTTGCGGCTGGCAAGCCATGCCGTCACCTTGGCTTCGTCCGGGGTCAACTCACTCATGGCCTGCGCTCTCTTGGTTCCGAATGGGACCGCGAAGCTAGAGCAGGACGGTAAAGTCTGGGAACGGGCATTTGCGCCGGACTGCCCTGCTTTTGCCGAGCCCATCTCGGGCACCAGAGAAGCTCCTCGTGTCCCGTCTGGTCCTACGCGGGCACAAGCGGCCCGGCCGGGGCTGATCACATTGCCGGCCAGGCCTTCGCCACTGCCTTACGCGCTCTGGCTGAGATGGGTGATGGCTGCAGCAACGCCGCCGGCACCGTGCGGGATATTCTGGGCCTGCAAGGCCATTTCGACGGCGCTCAGGCTGCCAAGCACCATCGGTGCATTGACATGGCCCATATGGGCAATGCGAAAGGCCTTGCCGGCGAGATCGCCGATCGCGAGCCCCAGCGTCACGCCGCATACCGTGCGCGCATAATCAGTGATCGAACTCGGATCGCCCTGGACGAGAATGGTCGTGACCGAAGGCGCCCGCTGCGATGGTTCCTCGATATTGCAGGTCAGGACCTGGCCCTCGGCCCATCGCGTCATCGCAGCATGGGTCGCGCCGGCCAGCAGGGCATGGCGGCGCCAGACGGCCTCCAGCCCCTCCTCGAGGACCATGTCGAGTGCCGCGCGCAGGCCGAACATCAGATGCTCGGGCGGCGTGCCGCAATGCTTCATGTAGAGAGGCGGGCTCATCCGGGACGTCCAGTCCCAGTAGGGCGTCCGCATCGTCGCGTGGGGATGCGCCTGCAGAGCCTTCTCGCTCGCCGCGGCGAAAGCAAGGCCGGGCGGCGTCATCAAGCCCTTCTGCGAGGCCGACATCGCGACATCGACGCCCCATTCATCCATCTCGAAGGGCATGCAACCCAGCGAGGCGACGCCATCGATCATGTACAGGGCTGGGTGGCCTGCAGCATCGATTGCCTTGCGCACTGCCTGCACGTCGTTGACGACACCGGATGCCGTATCGATCTGTACCATGAGCACGGCCTTGATCTCATGGTTGGTGTCGCGCCGCAGGCGTTCCTCGACGGCCACCGGATCGACGGCCGCGCGCCATGACCCGGCAAGGACCTCGACATCTGCCCCCAGGAAACGGGCCATTTCGCCCCAGCCGATGGCAAAGCGCCCGCTCGCCAGCACGAGAACCTTGTCACCGCGGGAGAGCACATTGGTCAGCGCCGCCTCCCACCCGCCATGGCCGTTGGCAGCATAGAGAAAGGTTTCCCCCTTGGTACGGAAGACCAGCCGGAGATCATTCAGAAGCGACCCCGTCAAATCGAGGATCGGCTGGGAGCTGAGTTCCTCGGCTGGCCGCATCATCGCTTGCAGAACGCGATCGGGAATATTGGTCGGACCGGGCATTGCGAGCAAAGCCCGGCCATTGGCGACACTCATGAAAAACTCCTGCTGGCCTTGCTGCGTCGCCCATGGCCGGCTCGAGCCCGGGCGCTTGCACGATGTGTGGAACGGTCCCTGACTCGGCTGTGAGCTAGCGCTGTGCTTCCGTCGCCATCTTCACAGCGAGGCCGGCAAGCACGGTGCCCATCAGCCAGCGCTGCACAACCGACCAGAACGGCCGCGTGCGAAGGAAGAGGGCAATGCTGCCGGCGGTGAAGATGATCAGGGTATTGACGCTGCCGCTGATCACGATCTGGATCGCGCCGAGCACCAGTGACTGCGTCAGGACATTGCCCGCCGCGGGATCGATGAATTGCGGCAGCAGCGCGAGATAGAACATCGCGATCTTGGGATTGAGCAGGCTGGTCAGGAAGCCCATGGCAAAGAGCTTGCGCGGTCCATCAGGCACCAGTTCGCGAACCTGGAAAGGCGAGCGGCCACCCGGCCGCAGGGCCTGCCAGGCGAGGTACAGGAGATAAGCCGCACCGCCGAAGCGTAGCGCGTCATAGGCATAAGGCACTGCGAAGAGCAGCGCCGTGATGCCGAAAGTGGCGCAGAGCATGTAGATGACGAAGCCGAGCACGACGCCGATGAGCGAGATCAGCCCGGCAGCATGCCCCTGCGAGATCGAGCGCGAGATCAGGTAGATCATGTTTGGGCCGGGCGTCAGCACCATGCCGAACGCGATTAGGGCGAAGGCAAGCAGGCTCGAGAGCTCAGGCATGGCGGGTCTCCGAAACGGCGCCGGCAACCTGCATCGAACCGGCACAATCGACAAGCGGCATGGAACAGCGGGCCGCCATGCCCGTTTCTCACGCCAACCGCCCGAATTGCCCCGGACAGACAGCGCCATGTTGCTCTTCAGCCGCGTCCTCTACACCGCCATTGCGGGTTCGCTGCTTGCCGCCTCGGTGATGCTGATGGTGGTTGCGGTCTGGCGAACTTTCACCGGCTTCCGGACCGGCGACGGCGCGCTCGAGACCATGCTCGACGGGATCGGCCTCGTGATCATTGCGGTCGCTGTCGCCGATGTCGGCAAATTCCTGTTCGAGGAAGAGGTGATCAGCGATCGCGAATTGCGGCGCCCGGCCGAGGCGCGCGGCTCCCTGACCAAGTTCATGACGATCATCATCATTGCGCTCAGTCTGGAATCGCTGGTGCTGATCACCAAGGCGTCGCGGACCGCGATGAGCGATGTCGTCTATCCCGGCCTGCTGGTCCTGCTCGCCGTGCTGGCGATGGTCGGGCTCGGGCTGTTTCAGAAGCTGAGCCAGAATACGACCGCGACCGTGCCGGAAGCCAAAGAAGACGGCGAAGGGCCCGCGCCCGTGAAGACAGCGCCCCGGTCGAAACGGACCAAGCAGGCCTGAGCTGGGAGGTCGTTCAGCGCAGCTCGTCGACGAGGAGGAGATCGGTATCCTCGGACCTGGCTCCGGCGGCGGTCAGCATGGCATGGACCTGCCCGCGATGATGCGTCTGGTGGTTGAACATGTGCATGAGCGCAAAGGCGCGCGGCTTGCCGAGTTCGCGGCCGGCGGCCCCCGAATACCAGATCAGGGTCCCGCGCAGCCAGTTGGCGTCGACCGTGGCGGTCCAGGCCAGGATCGCCTCGTCGCGCTCGGCACGCCGGCGGCGGAACTCGGCCCAGTCATCGACATAGATCGGCGCATCGCGGCCGCTGATCGGCGGCTTTGGCGTTCCGATCAGCCGATGCAGCCAGATTTCGTCGGCCCAGAGGACATGGTTCAGCGTTCCATGGATCGACTTGAAGAAGGCGCCTCGATCGCGACGGCGGCCTTCCTCGTCAAGCGTATCGGCCGCATCACACAGGCTCCGGTTCTGCCAGGCGTTGTAGCGCGCCATGGTCTGGACATAGGCCGGATCGACCATGCGTGCCTCCTCAGATGATATTGGCCTCCGTCAGCGGCCGCCCCGCGACGATGCGCTCATGGCCAAGATCGGCAAGATCGAGCGTGCGATAGCCGCCATGCACAATCTGCTCGGCAAGCCCCCGTCCAACAGCCGGGGACTGCTGCAGGCCATGCCCCGAGAAACCGTTGGCAAGATAGAGGTTCGGCAGGCCGACAGCCGGGCCGAGGATGGCGTTGCCGTCGAGTTCGTTCATGTCATAGGGCCCGGCCCAGGCACGACCGGGCTTGATCGCCTCGAAGGCGGGCACACGATGGGCGAGCGGCGCCCAGACATGCTCCTCGAAGAAGGACCAGTCGACATCCTCGACATCGGCATCGGTCTCGATCCACTCGCGATCGAGTTCAGCCGGCGGGGAGGCACCGCAAATGAACATCTGCCCCTCACTGCCGCGCTTGCCCTCAGGCCGGCAATAGGCACCGGAGGTGTCGATCAGGAGCGGGCAATTATCGACCTCGCCCTTGCAGGTGAAGCTGAAGACGTAGCGCTTCATCGACCGGACGGGAATCGCGATGCCGGCCGTTGCCGCCAGCCGCGCACCATGCGTGCCCGAGGCGTTGACGACCGCCCCGCAGCCGATGCGACTGCCATCGCGAAGCTCGACACCGACGACGCGCCCGCCTTCCACGATATAGTGTGCCGCCTCGCCCTGGCGGTACTCGACACCGAGCGCCCGGGCCTTCCTGCGAAAAGCCTGGAGCAGGGCCCAGCCATCGAACCAGCCCTCCCCGCTGATTCCATAGGTGCCGCAGGCGAGATCCTCGACATTGAGCCAGCTAAATTTGCTGCGCAACATTTCCGCAGCATAGAGCGCAATATCGGCGCCCTCGTCCTGCTGCAATTTCTGGTTCGAGGCAAGGACCGGGGCTCCCTCGCCGCTCGCGACATAGAGGTAACCGCCCTCATGCAGATCGATGGCCGGAACCTCACCATCGACGGCGAGATGCGTCCCGATATTGCGCAAGAAATCGATGCCGTGGAGGGAAATGCGGATGTTCACGGAACTCGAGAACTGCTGCCGGATCGATGCCGCCGAGAGCGCCGAGGCGGAGTAGCGGTAGGTCGGATCCTTTTCCAGAACCACCACCTTGCCCTTGAAGCCAGGGTCGGCAGCGAGATGATAGGCGACGGAGGAACCGATGGCGGCGCCTCCACAGATCACGACATCGGCGGTCTCGGGAAAGGACGGCATGTCAGCCCTGCGCAGTTCGGGCCGCGACGCTCCGCGGCCGAGGTTGGTGAATTCCACGCATGAATGACGCGACTGCGCCGGCTTGTCGAGTACTCAGGCCGTGAGCCCGAATTCGCCGAGCAGCCAGTCGCGAAAGGCGATCACCGCCGGCAGCGCGGCGCGGGTCTCGGGATAGACCAGGTAATAGCCTTCCGTACCGCTGACCGGTCGGTCGACCGGGACGACGAGGGCTCCGGACCGCAACTCCTCCTCGATCAGGAAACGCGGCACGATCGCAAGGCCCAACCCAGCCACGGCCGCCTGTGAGACCATGGCAAATTGCTCGAAGCGCGGCCCCATCAGCGCCCGCTCCGGCGGCAGCCCCTGTTTTTCCAGCCAGTTCGCCCAGGCCCTGGGTCGCGTCGCCTGCTGCAGCAGCGGCGCGCGCAGCATGTCCGCCGGCTCCTTCAAGCCCAGGCGCTCGACCAGCGCGGGCGCCGCCACGGGAACGACCTCCTCCCCCATCAAGCGGTGCAGCACCGCGCCGGGCCAGACCGGATCGCCGAAATGCACGGCTGCATCGATCGGCTCGCGCCCGAAATCGAAGGGCACCAGCTTGGTCGTGAAGTTGATGGTGACGCCGGGATGGGCCTCGATGAAGCGCGGCAGACGCGGGATTAGCCAGCGTGTGCCGAAGGTCGGCAGGATACCGAGATGCAGCACGCCGGCCGCGCCACGAAAGGCCATGGCCGAGACGGTTGCGGCAGCAAGGCGCGAGAGCCCATCGCGGATTTCCGTCGCATAGGCGCTTCCGGCCGGCGTCAGGCTGACGCGCTTCTTGACGCGCTGGAACAGGCTGACGCCGAGTACCTGCTCGAGATGCGCGACCTGGCGGCTGACCGCCCCTTGCGTCAGGTTCAGCTCCTCGGCCGCGCGCGTGAAACTGCCATGGCGCGCAGCCGCCTCGAAGGCGGCGAGCGCCGACAGGGAGGGCACTGAAAGGCGGCCGGGAACGAGATCAAAGATCATGAGCTATTCTCATCAACTCGTGAGAACATATCGGTTGCCGAGCGCCGCCGGAAGAGGGCATTCTGCGCCCTTCCGGCGCGGCGGCTCTGTCCCGCGCCATTTGACATACTAGCAATCGACAGGTCGGAACCAGGACATGGCTTCATCTTTGCCGCAGGATGCGCTCGCGCTGCTCAAGCGTCTTGGCGTGCCGGACACCGCCTTCGCCTCCGCGGGTCTTGCCGCACGCTCCCCCATCACCGGCGAGACGGTGGCGACCCTGCGCGAGACGAGCGTTGCCGAAACCGAGGCGGCGATTGGCCGCGCACAGTCTGCCTTTCTGGCCTGGCGCAAGGTCCCGGCCCCGCGCCGTGGTGAGTTCGTCCGCCTGCTCGGTGAGGAACTGCGCAGCGCCAAGACCGATCTCGGCCTGCTGGTGACGCTCGAAGCCGGCAAGGTCACTTCCGAGGGGCTCGGTGAAGTCCAGGAGATGATCGACATCTGCGATTTCGCGGTCGGTCTTTCGCGCCAGCTGTACGGCTTGACCATCGCCACCGAGCGGCCGAGCCACCGCATGATGGAGACCTGGCATCCGCTCGGCGTCTGCGGCGTGATCTCGGCCTTCAACTTCCCGGTCGCCGTCTGGTCCTGGAATGCGGCGCTTGCATTCGTCTGCGGCGACAGCGTCGTCTGGAAGCCCTCCGAGAAGACCCCGCTGACGGCTCTCGCCGTCCAGGCCATCGTCGAGCGCACCATGAAGCGTTTCGGCCCCGAGGCTCCGGTCGGCCTGTCGGAAGTCCTGATCGGCGGTCGCGAGATCGGCGACGCGCTGGTCCAGGATCATCGCGTGCCGGTTCTCTCCGCCACCGGCTCGACCCGGATGGGCAAGGAAGTCGGCCAGAAGCTCGCCGCGCGCTTCGCCCGCGCCATTCTCGAGCTCGGCGGCAACAATGCCGCGATCGTGGCGCCCTCGGCCGATCTCGATATCGCGCTGCGCGGCATCGCCTTCGCTGCGATGGGCACGGCCGGCCAGCGCTGCACCACGCTGCGCCGTCTGATCGTCCATGAAAGCGTCTATGACGCGCTGATCCCGCGCCTGATCAAGGTCTATGGCTCGGTGAAGATCGGCGACCCCCGCGAGGCCGGCGTGCTGGTCGGGCCGCTGATCGACGAGGCTGCTTATGAGGGCATGCAGAAGGCGCTTGGCGAAGCCAAGGCTGCCGGCGGCAAGGTCCAGGGCGGCGAGAAGGTCGATGTCGGCAGCGGTGGCTTCTATGTCCGCCCGGCGCTGGTCGAGATGCCCGAGCAGACCGGCCCGGTCGAGCGCGAGACCTTTGCGCCGATCCTCTATGTCATGAAGTACAAGACGCTGGACCAGGCGATCGCGCTGCAGAACGCGGTCGGTGCCGGCCTCTCCTCCTCGATCTTCACCCTCGACATGCGCGAGGCGGAGACCTTCGTTTCCGGCGAAGGTTCGGATTGCGGCATCGCCAACGTCAATATCGGCCCTTCGGGTGCCGAGATCGGCGGAGCCTTCGGCGGCGAGAAGGAGACCGGCGGCGGCCGCGAGGCCGGTTCGGACGCGTGGAAGGCCTATATGCGCCGCGCTACCAATACGCTGAACTACGGCACGACGTTGCCGCTAGCGCAAGGCGTCAGCTTCGACGTCGACGCCTGAGCGAACGGGAGAGAAACCATGGCCGAAGCCGCACGCAGCCACTCCGCCAGCCATAAGCTCGCGGAATTCCAGTGGGACGATGCCTTCCTGCTCGACGACCAACTCAATGAGGACGAGCGCCTGATCCGCGACACGGCCCGCCAATACGCGCAGGAGAAGCTGCTCCCGCGCGTCTCGGAGGCCTATCTCGAGGAGAAGACCGACCGCTCCATCTTCAACGAGATGGGCGAGCTCGGCCTGCTCGGCGTGACGGTGCCGGAGGAATATGGCTGCGCCGGCGCCAACTACGTCTCCTATGGGCTGGTGGCCCGCGAGGTCGAGCGCGTCGACTCCGGCTATCGCTCGATGATGAGCGTGCAGTCCTCGCTCGTGATGTACCCGATCTACGCCTATGGCGACGAGAACCAGCGCAAGAAGTACCTGCCCAAGCTCGGCTCCGGCGAGTGGATCGGCTGCTTCGGGCTGACCGAGCCTGACGCTGGCTCCGACCCTGCCGGCATGAAGACCCGCGCCGAGAAGGTGGCCGACGGCTACAAGCTGACCGGCTCGAAGATGTGGATCTCGAACTCGCCGATCGCGGATGTGTTCGTGATCTGGGCGAAGTCGGCCGCGCATGACAACCAGATCCGCGGCTTCATCCTCGAAAAGGGCATGAAGGGCCTGAGCGCGCCGAAGATCGGCGGAAAGCTCAGCCTGCGCGCTTCGATCACCGGCGAGGTCGTCATGGACGGCGTCATCGTGCCGGAAGAGAACCTGCTGCCGAACGTCTCTGGATTGAAGGGGCCGTTCGGCTGCCTCAACCGCGCCCGCTACGGCATCTCCTGGGGCGTGATGGGCGCCGCCGAGGACTGCTTCCACCGCGCCCGCCAGTACGGGCTCGACCGCAAGCAGTTCAACAAGCCGCTGGCCCAGACCCAGCTCTACCAGAAGAAGCTCGCCGACATGCTGACCGAGATCACGCTCGGCCTGCAGGGCTCGCTTCGCGTCGGCCGCCTGCTCGACGACGGCAGGATGGCCCCCGAGATGATCTCGCTGGTGAAGCGCAACAATTGCGGCAAGGCGCTCGACATCGCCCGCCAGGCCCGCGACATGCATGGCGGCAATGGCATCTCGATCGAGTTCCACGTCATGCGCCATGCCGCGAACCTGGAAACGGTCAACACCTATGAGGGCACGCATGACGTCCACGCGCTGATCCTCGGGCGCGCCGTCACCGGGCTGCAGGCGTTCTTCTGAGCCGCGACCTCATGCCTGGGGCTTGCCCCAGGCATGTCTTTTGCCGCGCACCCTTCAAGGGATGGCTGGGCCAAACCCGGCCATGACGGCAGCCTCGAAGCCGGAATGACCTGATGACGACTCCTCCCCTCGCCGGCCTGCGCGTCCTCGAACTCGCGCGCATCCTTGCCGGCCCCTGGATCGGCCAGTTGCTGGCCGATCTCGGCGCCGATGTCGTCAAGGTCGAAAGCCCCGAGGGCGACGACACGCGCAACTGGGGTCCGCCCTTCGTCGAAGGCGTCGATGGCGGCACGCTCTCGGCGGCCTATTTCCACAGCGCCAACCGCGGCAAGCGCTCGATCATGGCCGATTTCCGCACGGAAGAGGGCCGCGCCCTGGTGCGCAAGCTCGCCGGTCATGCGGATGTGGTGATCGAGAACTTCAAGGTCGGCGGGCTCGCCAAATACGGGCTCGACGCCGCCTCGCTGCGCAAGCTCCATCCGAACCTGATCTATTGCTCGATCACCGGCTTCGGCCAGGACGGGCCCTATGCCGAGCGCGCCGGGTACGACTTCCTGATCCAGGGCATGGCAGGCTCGATGTCGATCACCGGCCAGCCCGACAGCCAGCCGACCAAGGCCGGTTATGCCAAGACGGATATCTTCACCGGGCTCTATGCGACCGTCGGCATCCTGGCGGCGTTGCGGCGCCGCGATGCCACCGGCGAGGGCGCGACGCTCGACCTTGCCTTGATGGACACGCAGGTCGCCGTTCTCGGTAACCAGGCGCTGAACTACCTGGTCTCGGGAAAAGCTCCGGCCCGGCTCGGCAACGCCCATCCCAATATCGTGCCCTATGAGGTCTTTCCCGTCGCAGACGGGCACATCATCATCGCGACCGGCAATGATGGACAGTATCGCAGGCTCTGCGACGTGCTCGGCCGTTCCGATCTCGGCAGCCATGCCGATTATGCCGACAACAAGGGCCGCGTCGCCAACCGCGCGATCCTGATCCCGATGCTGGCCTCGCTGACCGCCCGCCGCCACAAGGCAGAGCTTCTGGCTGCTCTGGAAGAGGCTGGCGTGCCGGCCGGACCGATCAACACGATCGACGAGGTCTTTGCCGATCCGCAGGTGGTGGCGCGCGGCATCAAGGTCGACCTGCCTGCAGAGGCTGCGGCCAAGGGCGCGATCCCGACCGTCGCCTCGCCCATTGTCATCGACGGCGAACGGCAGGTCGCCTCGCGGCCAAGCCCTCGCCTCGGCGAACATCAAGACGACATCCAGAACGACCCCGCCTGGGGAGGACATACACATGGCTGAACGGACTGGCGGGCAGATCCTCGTCGACCAATTGCTGATTCATGGCGCGACCGACGCGTTCTGCGTGCCCGGCGAGAGCTATCTCGCCGTGCTCGACGCGCTGCATGACGCGAAGCTGAAGGTCACCATCTGCCGCGCCGAAGGCGGCGCCGCGATGATGGCCGAGGCTGCCGGGAAGCTCACCGGCAAGCCCGGCATCTGCTTCGTCACCCGCGGCCCCGGCGCGACCAATGCCTCGCCGGGCATCCATATCGCCGACCAGGACTCGACCCCGATGATCCTGTTCGTCGGCCAGATCGAGCGCGGCATGCGCGAGCGCGAGGCCTTCCAGGAACTCGATTACCGCGCCGTCTTCGGCACCATGACGAAATGGGCAACCGAGATCGACGACGCCGCCCGCATTCCCGAGATCATCAGCCGCGCATTCCATGTCGCGACCGCCGGCCGCCCCGGCCCGGTGGTGATCGCGCTGCCCGAGGACGTGCTGACCGACCTCGCCGACGTGGCGGACGCAGAACCCTACCAGGTCACCGAGACGCATCCCTCGCTGCTGCAGACGATCGACCTGCAGAAGCGGCTCTGGGCCGCGAAATCGCCGATTGCCATCCTCGGCGGCTCGCGCTGGAACCCGCAGGCGATCGAGCGTTTCCAGCGCTTTGCCGAGCGCTTCGATCTGCCGGTCGCGGTCTCCTTCCGCCGGCAGATGCTGTTCCCGGCCGACCATCCGAATTTTGCGGGTGATCTCGGCATCGGCCCCAATCCAAAGCTCCTGAAGCGCATTCAGGACAGCGACCTCGTGCTGCTGGTCGGCGGCCGCCTCTCCGAGATGCCGAGCCAGTCCTACACGCTGTTCGGCATCCCCAATCCGGGCCGGCCGCTGGTGCATGTCCATCCCGATCCCGAAGAACTCGGCCGCGTCTACCGGCCGAGCCTCGCGATCAATGCCTCGCCGACCGCCTTCTGCGCCGCGTTGGAGACCGTTCATCCGCCGCAGACGATCAACTGGGCGGGTGCAGCCGCCGAAGCGCATGACGCCTATCTCGCCTGGAGCGAGCAGCCCGCGCCGGTACCCGGCGCCTTCCATCCCGGAGAGGCCGTCACTTGGTTGCGTCGCTACCTCCCCGACGACGCGATCCTCTGCAACGGTGCCGGCAATTACGCCACCTGGGTGCATCGCTTCCATCGCTTCACCAAGTTTGCGACGCAGCTCGCGCCGACCTCCGGCTCGATGGGCTATGGCGTGCCGGCGGCAATCGGCGCCAAGCGGCTGTTTCCCGAGAGAACAGTGGTCGCCTTCGCCGGCGATGGCTGTTTCCTGATGAACGGGCAGGATTTCGCGACGGCCGTGCAGTACGAGCTGCCGGTGATCGTCGTCGTCGTCGACAACGGCATGTACGGCACGATCCGCATGCACCAGGAGAAGCACTATCCTGGCCGCGTCTCGGCAACGACGCTGAAGAACCCGGATTTCGCGGCCTATGCCAGGGCTTTCGGCGGCCATGGCGAACGCGTCGAGACCACGGCCGAGTTCGCTCCGGCCTTCGAGCGCGCGGTGGCCAGCGGCAAGCCGGCGATCATCCACTGCCTGCTCGATCCCGAAGCGATCACGCCGGCAAAGTCGCTCTCCACGATCCGCGAGGAAGCCTTCGCCGCTCAGCGCTGATCGCCGCGGAGAGCGACCCATCTGCGCCCGAACCACATGCGGCGCAGCAGACCATCACGCCAGATCAGGACGTGAACCAGCGCCGCCGCGACATGAATCGCGGCGAGCGCGAGGAGAAGATTGCCCGCCCAGGCATGCAGAACCCGCATCAGCTGATAGGTCGCCTTGTCGGGCCCCATGAGATGCGGGACGGCAAACCAGCCGAAATAGAGCGTCGGGATCTGCAGGGGCGCTGCCGACACCAGGAGCAGTCCCGTGGCAGGCAGCGCGACCAGGCAGACATACAGGCCCGCATGGACCGCGTCGCTGGCGCGCCGCAGCCATCGCCCGGCATTCGCCGGCGGCGGCTCAGGGGCGACCAGGCGCAGGACAAGCCGCAGCACGATCATGCCTGCGACCGTCAATCCCACTGATTTGTGCAGTTGGAAGAGTTCGAAACGCTCGACGAGGTTACGACTTTCATCGCGCATCGGCGAAGCGATCAGGAACTGGGCAACGACCAGCAGCAATGTCAGCCAATGCAGCGCGACGAGGGCGGGATGCCAGCGCGTCGGCCTCCCCTCCACCCCGCTCATCGCGCAAGCTGCCCCTTGATCTCAAGCTCGACCGCGTCATCGACAACATTGACCTCCCGGCCGAGCTCGAACGCAGGGCGCAGAAAGGTGCCATTGGCGTGGAAGGGCAGCTTGTCGCCGCGCCTGGCCCTGTCGATGTCGCCATCGACGACAGCCATCACCGTAATCGGCCGGGTGATCGAACGGATGGTGAGCTGCCCGCGTATCTCGAGGCTGCGGTCGCCGGTGCGGGTCACCGCAACGGAGGTAAAGCTCGCGGTCGGATAGCGCCCGGTATCGAGCATGCTCTCGCCCTTGATGAAGCCATCCATGAGGGCAGAGCCGGCCTGGAGCGAACCCGTCTCGATCGTGACCCGGATGCGGCTCCGTTCGGGCCGATCGAAATCGAGCGCCAATGTCCCGTCATAATGCGTGAAATGGCCGGTCGCGACGACCGCCCCGAAGCGGCGGGTCACGAAGCTGATATCGGTGGCCCCGCGCTCGATGCGCCAAGTCGTTTGCGCCGCCGAAGGCTCGGCGACGACCAAGGCGGTGATCACGAGGGCGACATAACGCAGCATGCCGCCATTGTCGCGCCCATGATGGCCGGGCCGCGGCATCTGGCCCGGCACACGCAAAGGTGATGCCGCCCTAGCCTGCCTGTGCCGTCGCTCGCCTTGCGGCGGCGCCATTGAAGGTCGAACGGATCGCCGTGGCCAATGCGATACAGGCCCAGCCCTGGAAGATCAGCTCGATCGCGAGGAAGGTGCCGAGCACCCAGAAGCTCGAGGCCGGCCATTGCGCCAGGATCATCCCGCCCAAGGCGAGTGAAAGCAGCCCGGAGATCAGCACCCAGATCCAGACCGGCGTCGGCCGCGTCTGGAAGGCGACGATGATGCGGAAGACGCCGGCTGCGACCAGGGCACACCCCGCCAGAAGCGTCAGCGACGCCGTCGCCACGACCGGGTTGATGAAGGTCATGATGCCGACGCCAAGATAGAGCAGACCGATCAGCACATGCATCAGCAGGCTTTTCCAGCCGCTGTGCCGGAAGGCATCGATCAGCATGACCACGCCGCCTGCGAACATCATCGCGCCGAACCAGATGGCGCTGGCGACGCTGAGCAAGGCGGAAGCGCCAAGCCCGAGCACGCCGAGGATGACCAGTACAATACCGGCTGCGAGCAGCCAGCCCCAGTTACGTCGCAAAGGCAGGAGATGCGTACCGAGAGAAGGTGGTTGATGCGCGGGTACGTCCGACATGACCAAGCCCCCAGTGGAACTTCACGAAGGCTCCCACCACCGGGGCTCGCCGTCAACTCCGGTCGCCCCTAGGAGCGAACTGCGAATATTCTCAATAGGTTGCCTGACCGCCCGAAAGATCGAAAACGGCGCCGGTAGAGAAACTGCAGCGCTCACTCGCCAGCCAGGCGACGAGCTCGGCCAGTTCATCGACCGTTCCCAGCCGTCCGAGCGGGCTCTTGGCGACCGCGCCCGACCGCCAATCAGGCGAACGTGACCTGAGCCAGCGGCCTGACGCGGATCGTCGCGGAACCGGCATCGAAGCCGTCAAGCAGGGCATTGTGATGCGCCACGATCTGCTCGACTTGCAGCGCCTCACTGTCGGCCGTCGTGTGCGCATCGGCGACGAGCGTGACATCGAAGCCCAGGCCGACGGCGCGCCGGCAGGTGGTATCGACACAATACTGCGTCATCAACCCGGCGATCACGAGATGGCCGATCCTCCGCTCCGCGAGCACGACCTGCAGGGCGGTGTCGTGAAAGGAATCGCAGGCCGTCTTGTGAACGACGATGTCACCCGGGTGTCGCGGCAGGTCGGGATGAAGTTCCCAGCCGGGAGTCCCGGTTTCCAGGCGGTGCCCGGCCGGGCCGTCATGCTGGATGAAGATCACCGGGCGGTGGGCAGCATGCGCGCGACCGATCAACTCGGCCAGGCGCTCGCGCACTTTCGCAAAGCGCTCCCCGACGACTGCGCGCGCAGCTCCCGGCACGGCCAGGATGTCGCGCTGGACGTCGATGATGACAAGTGCCGTCATCAAGCAGCCTTGGCGCCCTCGAGACGGGCATCGACCAGCTTGCGCAGGCCGCGCAGGTCCTTGACGAAGCCGCGAATGCCTTCGGCGAGCTTCTCCGTCGCCATCGCATCCTCGTTCAGCGCGAAGCGGAACGCCTTCTCATCGAGCTGCAGCTTCGCGGGCGCCTTCCCGGAATTGTCCGGCGAGAGCCTGCGCGGCAGATCGCCCTGCGCCGCAGCGAGCTCGTCGAGCAGGCCGGGGCCGATGGTGAGCCGGTCGCAACCCGCCAGCGCCTCGATCTCGCCCGTGTTGCGGAAGGAGGCGCCCATCACCACCGTGTCGATGCCGTAGGCCTTGTAATAGGCATAGATGGTGCGGACCGAGACCACGCCGGGATCGGTTTCCGCCGTGTAGGGGCCGCCACCGGCCTTGACGTGCCAGTCGAGGATTCGACCGACGAACGGCGAAATCAGGAAGGCCTTCGCATCCGCACAGGCGATGGCCTGCGGCAGCGAGAAGAGCAGGGTCAGGTTGCAGTCGATGCCCTCGCCCTGCAGCACCCTGGCCGCCTGGATACCCTCCCAGGTCGAGGCGATCTTGATCAGGATGCGCTCCCGCCCGACGCCGCGTTCCTTGTAGGCAGCGATGATGGCGCGGGCCTTGTCGATGCTCGCCTGCGTATCGAACGAGAGATCGGCATCGACCTCGGTCGAGACCCGTCCGGGGACGATCCCGGCAAGTTCGGCGCCGAAGGTCACGGCCAGCCGGTCGCAAACCGCGTGCACGCGGGCGTCGCTGGAACCGGCAGCCTTCCGGCCCCAGACAATCGCCTCGTCGACGAGATGGGTATAGGCCGGGGTTTCGACGGCCTTGAGCAGCAAGGTCGGGTTCGTGGTGCAATCGACAGGCTTCAGACGGCGCACCGCTTCGATATCGCCGGTATCGGCGACGACGGTGGTCATCTTGCGAAGCTGGTCGAGCTTGGAAGCGGTCATGGCGATCCTGCCGAAATCGGTGTCTTGAACAATGGTCAAACCTGCGGCGCTCTTCCGGCCCGGTCAAGCGAGGAGGCCGGAAGGACAGCTGCGCGCGCAGCGCAGATGGGTCAGCTCTTGACCGCCCCCGATGTCAGGCCCCCGACCATATTCTTGCGGAAGCCGTAATAGATGACGGCCGGCGGGATGGCGTAGAGCAAGCCGGCAGCCATCAGCAGATTCCAGGGCGCGTCATCCGCGGAGAGGAAGAGCCCGAGGCCGACCGCCAGAGGCACCGCCTTTTCGCTCGAGAGCAGCAGGAAGGCGTAGAGATACTCGTTCCAGGCGAGCAGCAGCGCGTAGATGCCGATGACCACCATCGAAGGCTTCATCAGCGGCAGATAGACCATGCGGAAGAGCTGCAGCGACGTCGCGCCATCCATGATCGCCGCCTCGTCGAGTTCCTTCGGCAGCTTGTCGGAGGCCTGTTTCAGGACCCAGATCGCATAGGGCGAAGCCAGCGCGACCATGGCCAGGATCAGCGCAGTCTGCGTGTTGAGCAAACCGTAGGAGCCCATCGCCTTGTACATCGGGATGGCGAGGAAGGCAGCGGGGATGAGGTAGGTCGCCAATGCCAGGTTCATGATGGTGCGCCCGCCCCTGACCCGCAGCCGGGCGATGGCGAAGGCGGCGCAGGTCGCAACGAAGAGCGTCAACAGCCCGGTCGCCACAGCGATGAAGAAGCTGTTGAACATCTGCAGCCAGAAATTGGTCAGGTAATAATGCTGCTGCTTGAAGACGATCTGGAAGTTCTGGAGCGTCGGCTGATCAGGCCAGAGCTTGCCGGCCAGCATCGACTCCTGGTTGGAGATCGAGAGCACGAAGAGATGGTAGATCGGCAGCAGGGTCCAGAGCAGGACCGGGATGGCGATCAGGATCAGCTTGCCTTCGTCGAGAACCTTTTTCATCACTCGGCTCCCTTCGACAGGCGCTTCACCATCACGAAGACCATCGGCAGGATCAGCGGCATCGCGACGATGATCGAGGCGATACCGAGATCCAGGTTGTTGTTGCGCATGTAGCGGATGCCGAGCGTCGCCAGCACATGGTTCAGGTCACCCGGCCCACCGCCGGTGAGCAGGTAGACGCTGTTGAAGTCGCCCAGCGTCCAGATCATCGAGAGCATGGTCGAAGTGACATAGAGCGTCGCCAGCGAAGGCCAGGTGATGAAGCGGAACTGCTGCCATCCGTTGGCGCCGTCGACGCTCGCGGCCTCATAGAGATCCTGCGAGATCGCCAGCCGGCCTGTGACCAGGATCAGCGTCCAGAACGGCAGAGACTTCCAGATATGGACCATGATCGAGCTCGCGAAGGCGAGTGTCGGGTCGGTGAGCCAGCCCGGCCCCTCGACGATGCCGAACCAGTGGAAGAGCTGCTGGTTCAGCATACCGTTCTCCGGGTTCAGCATCACCCGGAAGGACAGGATGGTCGGGATCGAGGGCACGGCCCAGGGCAGGATGAACAGCACCAGCACGATGCGCACCCAGGCGCGCTGCTGCACGAAGAAGCCCGAGAGCCAGAGCGCGAGCAGGAACTTGAGGTTCACCGCCACGAACAGGAAGATGATGGTGTTCACCACCGTGCGAACGAAGATCGGGTCGGCGAAGAGCGCGCGATAGGACTGCCAGTTGAGCCCCAGCCAGAGGCCGTAACCGACCGGGTAGACCACCATCACGGCGAAGACGAGGATATAGGGCATCAGCATCAGCGCGCCCCAGAGCGCCCTGTCTCGCGTGTGGCCCGAGGTCATTTCGGCCGATATCGTCGCCGGCGCTGACATGGTGGTGGCGGTCATCAGTCGTCCTCCGAGGCCCCGCATTCTTTCGACGGGTCGGCATCCCGCGGCGCATTTCGCCGCGGGATGCCGTTTTCGCGGTCGTTCAGGTCGTCGGGATCAGCCGGCGATCTGCTTGATGCGAGCGATCATCTCGTCCACGGCCTGTTCGGGCGAGATCTTGTCCTGGACAACGCGGTTCACCGCCTTGGCCCAGACGTTCTCGGCATTCACGGTCGTGAAATTGTAGTTGTAGACGAACTGGAACGGAACAGTGCCGTCCTTGTACTGCTTGTAGACCACCGCACGGTGCGGGTCCTTGCCATCGGCCCAGAACGGAGCCTCGATGCCCTTGAGCGTCGTCGGCACCCAGCGGCCGACCGAGCCCTCGACGAAGGGACGCAGGTTCTCGTCCTTCATCAGGAAGGCCATGAACTCCTTGCCGCGCTTCTTGTTCTTCGCATCGGCGAAGATCACGGCCGTCTTGACCGCCGCCAGGTTCGTCATCGGGCTGCCATCCGGCTTCCTCGGGAACTCGGCCGTACGGATGTTCTCCTCGTAGTTCTTCTTCGCTATCGCCCGCTGCTCGGCGGTCAGCGCCGGATTGTTCATGTCGTCCATGTGCTTGCCGGCGATCGAGATCGTGGCGTTGTGCGTGGCGACGGTCGTGCGGTTGTGGAACGCGACGTTGTTGTCGGGGTCGAGCCAATTCACGGACGAGGGGGGAGTGCAGCCGCGCTGGAAGATGTTCGCGTAGGCCTTGACCGCCTCGATCATCCCGGCCCGGTTCTTGGGCTGATCGAGCACGATCTTGCCGTTCTCGTCGACGACCTGCGCGTTGAAGGCGTTGGCGAAGGTCAGGAAGCTGTAGAAGGTGTCGGAGGCGGCGACGCCCATGGGATGGCCGATGCCGTAGATGCGCTTGCCCTTGGCGCGTAGCGCGCCCTGGACCTTGTCGCACCAGAAATCCCAATAGCCGTCCCAACCCTTGGGAATGTCCGCTTCCTTGAAGCCCGCCTCCTCCAGCATGTCCTTCCAGTAGGTGATGTGCATCATCTGCTGTTCGACGGGGAAGGCGTAATAGGATTTCTTGCCGGCCTTGTTGTTCATCAGGAAGGTCGTCGCCAGCGCCTGCGGCTGGAACTCGGCCTTCATCGGCTCGATCACGTCTGTGACGTCCTCGAGCTTGCCGTCGAAGGCCCATTTGCCGGTCGTGCGGAAATCATAGGTGGTGCAGAAGCCGACATCGGGAGGCGTTCCGGCCTCGACGGCGCCGACCGACTTGGTCACGCAATCCTCAGTCGCATAGAGTGAGAGGTCGACCTTGACGCCCGTCGCCTTCTGGAACTTGTCGACCACCGCGAGCAGGGCATCGTCCTCGCCCTTGTAGAATCCCTTGGTGAACCAGACCGTCACCGTTTCCTGCGCAACGGCGGCGCCGGACCAGCCGGCGGCGATCGCCGCGAAGGCTGCGCCGGTCACGAGATAACGCATGGATTTCATTGAGAACCTCCCATTTCAAACGTTTAAATTCGACGTTTTGGTACGCCTTCATTGAGGAGACTAGTCGAAAACCCGTTCGACAAACAAGCCGGAGAGATGCGGGAAATTCGGGCAGACCGGGCAGCCGGCCCGGCGCTGCACCAGCACGTTGTGGAGCAGTTACGCCGCCGCATGCGGCCCCGGTGATGACAGGTCACGGATGTGTCATATACGCGGTCTACCGCGAGTGCCTGAGGCCGGCCGGCCAACGGACAGGAGAGAAAGATAATGCATTCGAAGGCGATGATCGCTCTGGCTGCGACGGGCCTTGCCCTTTGCCTGGCCCCTCTTCCTGTCCAGGCTGCCGAGGGCAAGCTGGTTCTCTACACCAGCCAACCCAATACCGACGCCCAGCAGACCATCGACGCCTTCAAGGCGAAATACCCCAAGGTCGAGATCAGCTTCGTGCGCGACGGCACGCCGCGCATTATGGCCAAGCTCAGGGCCGAGATCGAGGCCGGCGCGCCTCAGGCCGATGTTCTTCTGATCGCCGATTCGGTGACGATGGAGGGGCTGAAGCAGGAGAACCGGCTGCTGGCGCATGAGGCCGCCGCGACATCGGCCTATCCCGTCGGCATTCACGACCCTCAGAAGATGTGGTTCGCGACTAAGCTGATCACCACCGGCATCGTCTACAACACCAAGGCGGGACTGAAGCCGACCAGCTGGCTCGACCTCGGCAAGCCGGAGGTCAAGAACCTGCTGGCCATGCCGAGCCCACTGAACTCCGGCGCAGCTTTGATCCACACCATGACGCTCGCAGGCAGCCTGCCCGGTGGCTGGGGCTATTATGAAACCCTCAGGAACAACGGTGCGCTGGCAGCAGGCGGCAATGGTGACATTCTCAGGCAGGTCGCCACCGGCGAGAAGCTCTACGGCATGATCGTCGACTTCATGCCGATCCGCGAGAAGGCCAAGGGCGCGCCGGTCGAGTTCGTGTTCCCGAGCGAGGGCGTCTCCGCCGTCAGCGAACCGGTCGCGATCCTCAAGAGCACCAGAAATCCGGAAGCCGCCAAGGCGTTCGTCGATTTCCTGATCTCGAAGGAGGGCCAGGAACTCGCCCTGAAGCAGGGCTATGTCGCGGCACACCCCGACGTTGCGCTGCCCGCCGGCTATCCGGAACGCGCCGCCATCAAGCTGATGCCGTTTGATGCGGCCAAGGCGCTGGCCGACGAGACCGCAGCGCGCAAGCGTTTCAGCGCGATCTTCGAGTAAGCCCAAGCCAGGCCGGACGCAGCATGACCCTCGTCGCCCGCTCCGACCGGCCGCATATCGGGCAGCCTCGGCTCCTGCCAGGGTTGCACCTGCCTTCGGGGATCGGGCTGCCCGTGCTGGTGGCGCTTTGCGTCCTGGTCTTCGGTGGCCTTCCCTTCCTGCGCCTCCTGCTCGCCGCCTTCGCACCCGGCGGCCGGTTCATGCCGGATGCAGCTCTCGCCGAAATCGGCAGCCGGGCCGCTCTCACCGCGACCTTGCACAGCATCGAGACCGCCGGTCTCTCCGCGCTCGGCGCCTTCGCGATTGGCGGTGCCGTCGCGATCCTGCTCGCGGTAACGGATATACGCGGCAAGCGTCCGCTGGCCTTCGCCTTCGTCTTCTCGATGATGATCGCGCCGCAGGTGGCGGCGCTCGCCTTCCTCAGCCTGACTGCACCCCACTCTCCCATTCTTGGCGCGCTTGGCCTGACACCGGCGCCGGGAACGCCCAATCCCCTGCTGGGCCGCGGCGGGATCATCCTGGTGATGGCGCTGCATCATGCGCCGCTGGTCGCGATCACGCTCTGGAGCGGGCTGCGCAGCGTCCCTCATTCGCTGGTCGAGGCGGCGCAGCTCGAAGGCGCGGCGCCACCGACGATCATCACGCGCATCCTGCTGCCGGTCCTGCGTCCGCAGATCGTTGCAGCCGGGTTGATCGCCTTCGTCGCCGGCATCGGCAATTTCGGCATTCCTGCACTGCTCGGGCTGCCGGTGAACTATCTCACCCTGCCAACCCTGATCTACCGGCGGCTTTCAAGCTTTGGACCGGCGGGGCTGCCGGATGCCGCGGCGCTGTCGTTGCTCGTCGCGCTGGTTGCCGGCCTCGGCATTCTCGCAAGCATCCTTGCGACACGCCGCGGCGGCAAGGTCGAAATCGAGCGCCCCTTGCAGCCCTTCTGGTCTCTCGGCAGCGCCCGCCCCTTCGTCACGGCCGGCCTCTGGCTCCTGATCGCCCTCAAGCTTGGCCTGCCCTTCCTCGCCTTGCTCAGCGAGGCGCTGACGCCAGCGCTCGGCGTCGCGCTGTCCTGGCAGAGCCTGACCTTCGACAAGTTCACCGAGGTGCTGCTGCGCCAGGACGTAACAGCGCGCGCCTTCCGCAATTCCTTCCTGTTCGCCGGCACAGCGGCGGTGATCCTTGCGCTGGCCTCGATCGCCTTCGCCTACGCGCTGGAGCGGCGAATGGGCAAGGCGAGACGTTTGGTCGAGCTTGTTATCGAGCTGCCCTATGCCTTGCCCGGCGTGGTCCTCGCCATCGCCTGCATCCTGATGTTCCTGAAGCCGCTGCCGCTGATCGGCGTCAGCATCTACGCGACGCCGTTCATCATCCTCTTCGCCTATCTCGCGCGCTTCCTGCCACTGGCGCTGAAAGCCCCGATGGCGGCAATGGCGCAGATCGAGGCGCATCACGAAGAGGCGGCGAAACTGGACGGTGTCACGCTTTGGCAGATGCTGCGCTTCATCGTGGCACCGATCCTCGCCCCGGCCGCAACGGTCAGCGCGCTGATGGTGTTCCTCGTGGCCTTCAACGAGCTCACCGTCTCGGCGCTGCTCTGGTCCTCGGGAACAGAGACGCTCGGCGTCGTATTGTTCAGCTTGAAGGAGGCCGGGCTCGCCGGCGAGGCGGCAGCGGTCGCGATCAGCGCCTCGGCCGTGATCCTCTGCGTGATGCTGCTGCTCGACCTTTGCGCCAAGCGCCTGCCAGAAAATGTCCTGCCCTGGCGGATCTGAGCGTCACTCTGCCGCCTGCGTCTCGATCCTGAGCTCGCCCATCATCAGCGAGCGCGCCGCCTTTGCCTCGCGAACGATGAAATCGACGATGGCGCGCACGCGGGCGACATCCTTGAGATCGGCATGGACCAGCAACCAGAACGAGCGCGTGATCGACACCGTATGCGGCAGGACGGGCACCAGGCGCGCCTCTGTCGCCGCCATGAAATGATGGATGACGCCGATACCGGCGCCGGCAACCACCGCATTCATCTGAGCCAGCACATTCGAGCTCTGCACCTGCGCCCGTAAGCCCTTGGCGACCTCGTCGAGATAGTCGAGTTCCGGCGTGAAGATCAGGTCGTCGATATAGCCGACGATCCGATGTTCGAAGAGGTCGTCGGGCTTCGCGACCACCGGCATGCTGTCGAGATACTCGCGCGTCGCATAGAGGCCGAGCCGGTAATCGCAGAGCTTGCGCGCAACGACCTTGCCCTCCTTGGGCGGCGCCAGCGTGATCGCGACATCGGCCTCCCGCTTGGACAGCGACAGCAGCCGCGGCATGGCGATGAGCTGCAGCTCGAGCCCGGGATAGGCCTTGGCAAGGCCGGCCAGGCGCGGCGCCAGGAAACAGGTACCGAAACCGTCCGGCGCGCCGATCCGCACAGTGCCGGCCAGCGCCATGTCGGCACCGCCGATATCGCTCTGGATCGCGAGCGCCTCGGTCTCCATGCTCTCGGCCTTGGCAAGCAATCGCTCGCCATGGGCTGTGAGGGTGTAGCCCTGCGGCCGGCGCTCGAAGAGCTTGGCCTTGAGCGATTCCTCCAGAGAGGTGACACGACGCGAGACCGTGGCATGATCGGCGCCCAGACGCCGGGCCGCGGCCGTCAGCCGGCCGGAGCGGGCAACAGCGAGAAAGAAGCGCAGATCATCCCAGTCGAACCTCTCCAAGACGCTCTCCCTGATATTTGCGTTTGCGCACGGCGACCGCTTGATAGTTGCTATAGCCGTGCACAAACGAGAATGGTAGGGGTGAGGCCAATCAAGACACCACACCATTCGTAGGGAGGGCGCCATGCGTCAGGTCGGTCATTTCATTGGTGGCAAGCACGTCGCCGGAACCTCGGGTCGCACCGCCGACATCTACCAGCCGATGGACGGAACCGTGATCGGCAAGGTCGCGCTCGCCTCTCCCGCCGAGATGCGCGCCGCTGTCGAAAACGCACTGGCGGCACAGCCGAAATGGGCGGCGGTCAACCCGCAGCGCCGCGCCCGCGTGCTGATGAAGTTCCTCGACCTCATCGCGCAGAACAATGACGAGTTGGCCGAGTTGCTCGCCCGCGAGCACGGCAAGACCATCGCCGACGCCAAGGGCGACATTCAGCGCGGCGTCGAGGTCGTCGAATTCTCGCTCGGCATCCCGAACCTGATGAAGGGTGAATTCACCGACGGCGCTGGCCCCGGCATCGACATCTATTCGATGCGCCAGCCGCTCGGCGTCTGCGCCGGCATCACGCCGTTCAATTTCCCCGCAATGATTCCGCTCTGGAAGCTCGGCCCCGCCATCGCCTGCGGCAATGCCTTCATCCTGAAGCCGTCCGAGCGCGATCCCGGCGTGCCGATGCGTCTCGCCGAGCTGTTCATCGAAGCCGGCGGTCCTCCCGGCATCCTCAATGTCGTCAATGGCGACAAGGAAGCGGTCGACGCCATCCTCGACGATCACGACATCAAGGCCGTCGGTTTCGTCGGCTCGACCCCGATCGCCGAGTACATCTATGCCCGCGGCTGCGCCAACGGGAAGCGCGTGCAGTGCTTTGGCGGCGCCAAGAACCACATGATCATCATGCCGGATGCCGACATGGACCAGGCCGTCGACGCGCTGATCGGCGCCGGCTACGGCTCGGCCGGCGAGCGCTGCATGGCGATCTCGGTCGCGGTTCCGGTCGGCAAGGCCACCGCCGATGAGCTGGTGAAGCGCCTCATCCCCCGCGTCGAGAGCCTGAAGATCGGCCCCTCCACCGATTCCTCCGCCGATTACGGCCCGGTCGTCACCAGGCAGGCACTCGACAAGATCAAGGGCTATGTCGAAACCGGCATCAACGAGGGCGCCAAGCTCGTGGTCGATGGCCGTGGCTTCAAGATGCAGGGCTACGAGAACGGCTTCTACATGGGCGGCTGCCTGTTCGACCATGTCACGCCCAACATGCGCATCTACAAGGAAGAGATCTTCGGCCCCGTGCTCTCGGTCGTGCGCGCCAAGGACTATGAGGAGGGCCTCAAGCTCGCCAACGACCACGAATACGGCAACGGCGTCGCGATCTACACCCGCGACGGCGATGCGGCGCGCGACTTCGCCTCGCGCGTCCAGGTCGGCATGGTCGGCGTCAACGTGCCGATCCCGGTGCCGCTGGCCTATTATACCTTCGGTGGCTGGAAGCGTTCGTCCTTCGGCGATCTCAACCAGCACGGCCCGGACTCGATCCGTTTCTACACCAAGACCAAGACGGTGACCTCGCGTTGGCCGTCAGGCGTCAAGGATGGAGCAAGCTTCGTCATCCCGACGATGGGCTGAAGCCCCGGACGGCAAGGATCGCGACATGTTCTCCCTCACCGAAGACCAGATCGCGATCCGCGACATGGCGCAGGGTTTCGCTTCAGAAACCCTCGCCCCTCATGCCCTGCGCTGGGATGAAGAGAAGCACTTCCCGGTCGAAGAGATGCGTCAGGCCGCCGCGCTCGGCATGGGCGGCATCTATATCGGCGAGGATGTCGGCGGCTCCGGACTGTCACGGCTCGACGCGACGCTGATCTTCGAGGCACTCGCGACCGGCTGCCCGACAGTCGCAGCCTATATCTCGATCCACAACATGTGCGCCTGGATGATCGACCGCTACGGCTCGGAGGAGCAGCGCCATGCCTGGTTGCCGAAGCTCTGTTCGATGGAGCATCTGGCGAGCTACTGCCTGACGGAGCCCGGAGCGGGGTCGGACGCTGCCGCGCTGAAGACCCGGGCGGTCCGCGACGGCGATCATTACGTGCTCGATGGCCAGAAGCAGTTCATCTCCGGCGCCGGCGTCTCCGACATCTATGTCGTGATGGCGCGCACCGGCGAGGCCGGCCCCTCGGGCATCTCGACGGTCGTCGTCGAGAACGGCACGCCAGGCCTGTCCTTTGGGGCCAACGAGAAGAAGATGGGCTGGAATGCGCAGCCGACGCGCGCCGTGATCTTCGAGAATTGCCGCGTCCCCGTGGCGAACCGCCTCGGCCCCGAGGGGATCGGCTTCAAGATCGCGATGGCAGGCCTCGATGGCGGGCGGCTCAATATCGGGGCCTGCTCGCTCGGCGGGGCACAAGCCGCGCTCGACAAGGCGCTGGCCTACGCACAGGAGCGCAAGGCCTTTGGTGCACGCATCGCCGATTTCCAGGCATTGCAGTTCAAGCTTGCCGACATGGCGACCGAGCTCGAGGCGGCACGGACCTTCCTGTGGCGGGCAGCCTCGGCACTCGACGCGAAGGCACCCGATGCGACCAAGCTCTGCGCTATGGCCAAGCGGGTTGCCACCGATACCGGCTTCGAAGTCGCGAACGAGGCGCTGCAGATTCATGGCGGCTACGGCTATCTCGCCGATTACGGCATCGAGAAGATCGTGCGGGACCTGCGCGTTCATCAGATCCTGGAAGGCACGAACGAGGTCATGCGCATGATTGTGGCGCGCTCGCTGGTAGGGCGGGCAAAGGGGAACTAGCCTCAGAGCCGGGATATCCCTGCCCCACGGAAGAGCTTCTCAAACGACGAGGTTAGACCATGACCAGCATCGCCTTCATCGGGCTCGGCAATATGGGCGGGCCGATGGCCGCCAATCTCGTCAAGGCCGGGCATGAGGTCAGCGCCTTCGACCTGGTGCAGGCCTCGAAGGATGCGGCAGCTGAACTTGGCGTGCACATTGCGGGCTCAGCCAGGGAGGCGGTCGCCAATACCGAGGTCATCGTCACCATGCTGCCGGCCGGCAAGCATGTGCTCGCGGTCTGGACCGACATTCTGCACGCCGTGAAGCCGGGCGCGCTGATCATTGATTCCTCGACCATCGATGTCGAAAGCGCCCGCAAGGCGCATGCGCTGGCGACCGAACGCGGCTGCCTCTCGCTCGATGCGCCGGTTTCCGGCGGTGTCGGTGGCGCAAAGGGCGCGACCCTGACCTTCATGGTCGGCGGCTCGAAGGATGCTTTCGAGAAGGGCGACCCGATCCTCTCCGCCATGGGCCGGCGCGTCGTCCATTGCGGACCGGCCGGCAACGGCCAGGCGGCCAAGATTTGCAACAACATGATCCTGGGCATCTCGATGATCGGCGTCTCCGAGGCCTTCGTGCTCGCGGAGAAGCTCGGCTTGTCGCATCAGGCCCTGTTCGATGTCGCATCGACCTCCTCCGGCCAATGCTGGTCGCTGACCACCTACTGCCCCGTTCCAGGCCCGGTGCCGACTTCGCCGGCCAATAACGACTACAAGCCGGGCTTCGCTTCCGCGCTGATGCTGAAGGATTTGAAGCTCGCGCAGGAGGCGGCCCAGGCGGCCGGCGCCGCGACCCCTCTCGGCGCGGCCGCAGCCCAGCTTTTCAGCCTGCACAATGCCTGGGGTGAAGGCGGCTCCGATTTCTCCGCGATCATCCATCTGCTGCGCGGGCGCGGCGAGCGCTAGATCGCCGATGTTTGCATCGGCTTTCCCGAAAGCCGCAATCCACCTTTCGGGCCGATGCTTTGAGGCACGACCAAACCACAGGGAGCAGACCCGCCTCGCGCCTTCCGCCTCTGGCGCAGGCGGCACTTTGCCGCTAGCACATCCGCCTATACGGCGGCTGTTCTTAAGCCGCCTGCCAGACGGGTGTGCGCATGAACGATGTCTCCTTTCGACGCGAACGCTCGGCCCTGACCGGCTTTGCCACGAACCCGCTCGACCGCCGCGGCGACCTGCGTGACCGTCCCGACGCGGTCGAGGGCTTTCGGGCTTCGCCCGGTACGCGCCATGCGATCGTCTCCGGCGAGACGCCGATCCTGAAGCGGATCGACGCCGAGACATTCACGATCTGGTTCGCCGAGAGCGAGGCCGACGCTATCGGCAAGGCGCATGAGGAAGTCTTCCTCGGGCTCGACCCGCAAGGGACCGCCTGCTTCGGCCGACTGGTCGACCGGGAGCTCGCCGAGCCGCTGCGCGAGCGCGATGACCTCCTGGTCAGCGACCTGCGCTCGATCGCCCTGAAGCGGCTCGTTCCGGCCGAAGAGGTCGGGCCGCTGGGCGAGGCCAAGGCCCTGCTCGACTGGCACGCACGGCATCGCTTCTGCGCCCGCTGCGGCGGGCTCTCGCCAACGGTGAGCGGCGGCTGGCGGCGCGAATGCTCACAATGCGGCGCGCTGCACTTCCCGCGCACCGACCCGGTCGTGATCATGCTCGCGGTGCGTGGCGATCAGTGCTTCCTGGCCCGTCAGGCCCGGTTCGCGCCCGGCATGTATTCCTGCATTGCCGGCTTTCTCGAGCCCGGCGAAACCTTTGAGGATGCGGTACGCCGCGAAACCCTTGAGGAAGCGGGGCTGCGTACCGGCGCCGTGCGCTATGTCGCCTCGCAGCCCTGGCCCTTCCCGTCCTCCCTGATGATCGGCTGCATCAGCGAAGCGCTGAACGACGACATCACGCTGGATGGGAACGAGCTCGAAGCAGGGCGCTGGTTCTCGCGGGAAGAGGCGCTGCAGATGCTGGAGGGAAGGCATCGCGACGGCCTGTCCTGCCCGCCCCATATGGCGATCGCGAACACGATCCTGAAGGCGTGGGCCGAGGACGGCGTCACGCCCTAGCACGCGAGGGCGTCTGCAGCCGACGCGGTTTCCGCTCGGCTGCGATCGGCCTATTCTCCCGGCTCGGCGAGGCTCGCGCGGAATTCGTGCGCCGGGTAGACGCCGAGAATCTTCATCTCCTTGGAGAAATAATCGAGCTCCGTCAGGGCGCGCTTCAGGTCCGCGTCATCAGGATGCCCTTCGACATCGCAGTAGAACATCGTCGCTGAGAAATGGCCGTCGACCATGTAGCTCTCGAGCTTGGTCATGTTGATGCCGTTGGTGGCAAAGCCGCCCAGCGCCTTGTACAGCGCCGCCGGGATGTTGCGCACGCGGAACATCAGCGTCGTCACGGTCTTCTTCGCGCCCTGGCGGGCGAATTCGGGATATTTCGAAAGCACGACGAAGCGCGTGGTGTTGTGCTTCTCGTCCTCGATGTCCTCCATCAGGATGTTCAGCCCGTAGACCTCAGCCGCGATATGCGGCGCGATCGCCGCGCGGGTGACGTCGGCGGCTTCCGCGACCTGCCGGGCAGAGCCGGCGGTATCGGCAGCGACCTCGGCCTTGAGGCCAAGCTTCTTGATGATCTTGCGGCACTGGCCGAGCGCATGGATATGGCTTTGCACGGTCTTCAGGGTGGCGAGCGTGGCTCCCTGCACCGCCATCAGGTGAAAGCGGATCGGCAGGAAATGCTCGCCGATAATGTGCAGGCCGGAGCGCGGCAGCAGATGATGGATATCGGCAACGCGACCGGCGATCGAATTGTCGATCGGGATCATGCCGTAGCGGGCCGTTCCGTCGCTGACCGCGGACAGGGCGTCCTCGAAGGTTGCGCAGGGCAGCAACTCGCAATCCGGAAAGACCTGCAGGGCGGCCTGAGAGGAGAAGGCTCCGGGCTCGCCCTGGTAGGACACGACGACAGACATGATTCAGGCTCCGAGGCGGGATTTCAGGAGCGCGCGGGCGCGATCCAGGTCAGGAGGAGTGTCGACGCCGCGCGGGACGTGATCGATGACCATCACGTCGATCCGCATGCCGTCTTCCAGTGCACGCAACTGCTCGAGCTTCTCGCGGAGTTCGAGCGGCGATTGCGGCAGGCTGACGAAACGATCGAGCGCACGGCGGCGATACGCATAGAGGCCGACATGGTGATAGAGCGGCCCCTCGCCGCTCGGCGCGGTGGCACGGGTAAAGTAGAGCGCGCGCATCCGGCCAGGGCTGATCTCGCTGCCGATCAGCTTGACGACGCTCGGCGCGGTCTTCTCGTCCTCATCGGTGATGACGCCGGCCAGGGTCGCGATGTCGACGGCAGCGTCCTCGAGCGGCTTCACCGCGGCAGCGATCGCGCTCGGCTCGAGCGTGGGAAAATCTCCCTGCACGTTGACGATGATGTCGTGGCGCCCCTGCGGGTCGACGATGTCGGCTGCTTCCTTGATTCGATCCGAGCCGGTCTGGTGATGGATGCTGGTCATCACCGCCCTCCCCCCGGCCTTCTCGACCGCCGCCACGATGCGCGGCTCGTCAGTGGCGACGACCACGGCACCGACGCCCGATTCCATCGCGCGGCGCCAGACATGCACGATCATCGGTTCGCCGAGGATGTCTGCGAGAGGCTTGTCGGGCAGGCGGGTCGCCTGCATGCGGGCGGGAATCAGAATCAGCGGGTCCGACATCGGCAACAGCTCTGGGGGGAATGTCGCGGGGCTGCGACGGGAGGCGTCAAAAGGTCTCAAAGAGGTGCGTGCTTATACGAGTTGCAATGAAGCGCGCAAAGCGGTTAAGCAACGCCCGTGTGTCGGCGCTCCCAGGCTCCGGCCGGAGCGCTGCTATGCCTTGCCTGTCCTGTGGCGAGGCCCAAGGGTTTCGATGCGATGAATATCGAACTGAACAAGATTGCCGGCGCGGGCCTGTCCACGCTGCTCGTGGTGATGGCCCTGAACATGGCCGCCGGCATTGTCTTCGCGCCGCACAAGCCGGCCGTGCCCGGCTTCGATCTGCCGAGTCCGGAGCCGGCCGCCGCCGGTGGAGCAACCGCTACTGCTCCCGTTGCGGACGCGCCGATCGTGGAACGTCTCGCCAAGGCCGACCCGGCCCGCGGCGAAAAGGCTGTCGGCGCCTGCAAGGCCTGCCACACCTTCGAGAAGGGCGGCGCAAACAAGGTCGGCCCGCATCTCTTCGACGTCTATGGTCGTAACAAGGGTTCGATCGACGGCTTCGGCTACTCGGCCGCCATGAAGGGCAAGTCCTCCGAGAAGTGGGAGGCCGAGCAGCTCGACGGCTTCCTGAAGGGTCCGAAGGCCTATATGCCCGGCACCACGATGGCTTTCGCCGGCCTGACCAAGCCCGACACCCGAGCCGACGTGATCGCCTATCTCAACACGCTCGCGGATGCGCCGAAGCCCCTGCCGAAATGAGCCTTGCGTCGTTTCGGCGCGCCTGAATGACTGCAAGCCGGGCCCTCGAGCCCGGCTTTTGCTTGCTCCCGCCATGCTCTTGCCCTCACGATGGCGAGGAATCTCCTCTCCACGCTGGTATCGACCTCACGGGTCGACATAATCGGCCAGCGAATCAGTTGCAGGAGGAGGAGGCACCATGGCGATGCGCATCACACGCCGCAGGCTGCTCGAAACCGGCGGAGCCGCGCTGGCAAGTGCGAGCCTGCCTGCCCTGCCCGGCCGGGCCCTGGCCGAGACCGGCGAGGTTCATGGCCTCTCGACCTTCGGCGAGCTGGCGCTACCCGCAGATTTTCCGCATTTCGCCTATGTGAACCCAAAGGCTCCAAAGGGCGGTACGATCACGCTGCAGATCAAGCGGGCCGGCGGCAACCAGAACTTCGACACCTTCAACACGCTGAACACCTTCGTTCTCCAGGGCGATGGCGCTGCAGGTATGGATGCCTGCTTCGACAGCCTGATGTCCGGCTCCGGCGACGAGCCCGGCGCTCTCTACGGCTTGCTGGCGAAGAGCGTCGCAATCTCCGGGGACAGGCTGACCTACCGTTTTCGGCTCAGGCCCGAGGCGCGTTTCCATGACGGAAGCCGGGTGACCGCTTCCGATGTCGCCTTCTCCATGAATATCCTGAAGAGCAAGGGACACCCGTCCTACCGCCTGATCCTGAACGAGCTCGTCTCGTCGGTCGCGGAAGGCGACGACATCGTCACCGTCACGCTTTCGCCAAAGCGCGGTCGCGACCTGCACCTCGTCGTCGCAGGCCTGCCGGTCTTCTCCGCGAAATTCTGGTCGACGCGGAACTTCGACGCCTCGACGCTGGAACCCCCGCTCGGGTCCGGCCCCTACAAGGTGGGGCGGTTCGAGCAAGGCCGCTTCATCGAATTCGAGCGGGTTCCCGACTACTGGGGCAAGGATCTGCCGGTGAATGTCGGCGTCAATAATTTCGACCGCGCGCGCTGGGAGTATTTCCGCGACCGGCAGGTCGCCTTCGAGGCCTTCAAGAGCGGCATCGTTACCTTCCAGGAGGAATTCACCTCCCGGATCTGGGCGACCGGCTATGACTTCCCGGCGATCAAGGACGGCAAGGTCAAGAAGGAATCCCTGCCCAATACCGAGCCGACCGGCTCACAGGGCTGGTATTTCAACCTGCGCCGCGATGCCTTCAAGGACCCGCGCATCCGCGAGGCGATCGGGCTCTGCTTCGATTTCGAATGGACCAACAAGAACATCATGTTCGGCTCCTTTGCCCGCATGACCTCGTTCTTCGAAAATTCTGATTCTAAGGCCGTCGGCACGCCCTCGCCCGAAGAGCTGGCTCTGCTCGAACCCTTCCGGGGCAAGGTGCCGGACGAGGTCTTCGGCGAGGCCTATCTCCCGCCGGTCAGCGACGGCTCAGGCAGCGATCGCGCCCTGCTGCGCAAGGCGGACGATATGTTCCGCGCTGCCGGCTGCAAGCGGGACGGCAATGTGCTGAAACTGCCCGACGGCAAGCCGTTCGAGATCGAGTTCCTCGATTTCCAGGCCTCGCTGCAGCCGCATACCCAACCGTTCCAGGCCAATCTCAAGCGCCTTGGCATCAACGCGACCTCGCGCATCGTGGATGCAGCGCAATATCAGCGACGACTCGACGAATTCGATTTCGACGTCGTCAGCCGTGCGTTGACGGGCAGCGCGATTCCCAGCGATTCCATGCGCATCGTCTACGGTTCCGAAGCCGCGAAGACGCGCGGCTCGCGCAACGTTGCCGGCATCAGCGATCCGGCCATCGACGCGATGATCGATCGGATCGGCCAGGCCGATAGCTACAAGGACGTCGTCGTGGCGGCCAAGGCGCTGGACCGGCTGCTGCGCGCCGGCCGCTATTGGGTGCCGATGTGGTGGAATCCCAATGAATGGCTGGCCTATTGGGACATGTTCGATCGGCCGGCGACCAAGCCGAAATACACCTCCGGCGCTCCCGCCATCTGGTGGTTCGATGCCGAGAAAGCCAAGCGGATCGGGAAGGCGTGAGGATGGTAGCGGCAGCCCGAGGACAGGTCAGCGGAACTCCCAGGGTTCTCCTGCGCCTCGAAGGACTTGTGCTCGGCGTGCTGTGCATCTGGCTCTTTGCCGGCACCGGCGCGTCGTGGTGGCTCTTTGCTGCACTGATCCTGGCCCCGGATCTCGGCATGCTCGGCTATCTCGCCAATCCGAGACTGGGCGCCACGATCTACAACGCCGCTCACTCGCTGATCGGTCCGGCCGTGCTGGCCATTGCGAGCCTTTCGCTGGCCCTGCCGACGGCCCTTGCGATTGCGCTGATCTGGGCCGGGCATATCGAGTTCGACCGGGCGCTGGGCTATGGCCTGAAATACCCCTCGCTCTTTGCCGACACCCATCTCGGTGTGCTTGGTCCTTCCCGAAAGGCCGGGTGAACGGATGCTCTCCTATATCGCCCGCCGCCTCGCGCTGATGGTGCCGACATTGTTCGGCATCCTGCTGATCTCCTTCGTGCTCGTGCAGTTCGCGCCGGGCGGCCCGGTGGAGCGCGTGATCGCACAATTGCAGGGCCAGGGCGGCAACGCCTCCGACCGTGTCGGCGGCAGTGCCGGCGGCGATGCCGGAGCACAGCACGGCGATGCAAGCTCATCCTATCGTGGCGCGCAGGGGCTCGATCCGGCCTTCATCAAGGAGCTGGAGAAGCAATTCGGCTTCGACAAGCCGGCACATGAGCGCTTCGGCAAGATGCTCTGGGACTATATCCGCTTCGATTTCGGCCGGTCCTATTTCCGCGACGCGCCGGTGCTGCAGCTGATCAAGGAGAAGCTGCCGGTCTCGATCTCGCTCGGCCTGTGGATGACGCTGCTCTCCTATGCGATCTCGATCCCACTCGGCATCCGCAAGGCGGTGAAGGACGGCTCGCGCTTCGACACCTGGACAAGCGCCGTGGTCATTGTCGGCTACGCCATTCCGGGCTTCCTGTTCGCGATCCTCCTGATCGTGCTCTTCGCCGGAGGCTCGTTCTGGCAGATCTTTCCGCTGCGCGGCCTCCATTCCGAGAACTGGGAAGAACTCAGCCTGATCGGCAAGGCCACCGACTATCTCTGGCACATTGCCCTGCCGGTCACGGCGATGGCGCTGGGTGCCTTCGCGACCTCGACGCTGCTGACCAAGAATTCCTTCCTCGACGAGATCCGCAAGCAATATGTCCTGACGGCGCGGATGAAGGGGCTCAGCGAGCGCGGCGTGCTCTACGGCCACGTCTTCCGCAACGCCATGCTGATCGTGATCGCCGGCTTTCCCGGCGCATTCGTGCATGCGCTCTTCGCCGGATCGCTGCTGATCGAGACGATTTTCTCGCTCGACGGCCTCGGTCTCCTCTCCTTCGAGGCCATCGTCAACCGCGACTATCCCGTCGTCTTCGCCAATCTCTACATCTTCTCGCTGATCGGCCTTGTCGTGCATCTCATCACCGACCTGACCTACACATGGGTCGACCCCCGGATCGATTTCGAAACGCGGGAGGCCTGAGGTGAGCGAGACGCTGATCGACCTGCCGCCGAGCACCCGCAGCGCGGCGCTGGCACCGCCCGAGGCGGGCCAGGGCTGGCTCAAGCTCTCGCCGATCAACCGGCGGCGGCTCAACAACTTCAAGGCGAATCGCCGGGGCTGGTGGTCGCTCTGGATCTTCCTGGCGCTGTTCGTGCTCTCGCTTTTCGCGGAGTTCATCGCCAATGATCGGCCGCTCGTCGTGCGCTATAAGGGCGAGTTCCTGTTCCCGATCGTAGTGAACTATCCCGAGGAGAAATTCGGCGGGTTCCTCGCCACCACCGACTATCGCGATCCGGTCATCGCCAAGGAGATCGATGCCAATGGCTATGCCATTTGGCCGCCGATCCGCTACTCCTACCGCACGCATAATCTCGACCTGCCGGTTCCCGCTCCTGCCCCACCGACCTGGATGCTGAAGGACGAGCAGTGCCGGCCGATCGCAGAGCGAACCGGCGGCATGACCTGCCGCGAGCTCGAATGGAACTGGCTCGGCACGGACGACCAGGGCCGCGACGTCGTTGCGCGCCTGATCTACGGGTTCCGCATCTCGATCCTGTTCGGCCTGATCCTCTCCACGATCTCGTCGGTGATCGGCATCGCCGCGGGCGCTGTGCAGGGCTATTTCGGCGGTTGGACCGACCTGATCTTCCAACGCTTCATCGAGATCTGGACCTCGATCCCGGCGCTCTATCTCCTGATCATCGTCGCTGCCGTGATCACGCCGGGCTTCTTCGTGCTGCTCGGCATCCTGCTGCTATTCTCCTGGGTGGCGCTGGTCGGCGTGGTCCGGGCCGAGTTCCTGCGGGCCCGCAATTTCGAATATGTCCGGGCGGCGCGTGCGCTCGGCCTGTCCAACGCCAAGATCATGGTCAAGCACTTGCTGCCGAACGCCATGGTCGCGACGCTGACCTTCCTGCCCTTCATCATGAACGGCTCGATCACGACGCTCACCTCGCTCGATTTCCTCGGCTTCGGCCTGCCGCCCGGCTCGCCCTCGCTCGGTGAGTTGCTGGCGCAGGGCAAGGCCAATCTGCAGGCGCCCTGGCTTGGGCTGTCCGGCTTCTTCGTGATCGCCCTGATGCTGTCGCTGCTGATCTTCATCGGCGAGGCGGTGCGCGACGCCTTCGATCCAAGGAAGACCTTCGCGTGAGCGCTCCCCTTCTCTCTGTCGAGGATCTTTCCGTCGCCTTCCGCCAGGGCGGCAGGGAGACGCTCGCCGTCGACCACATTTCCTTTCATGTCGCCAAGGGCGAAACCCTGGCGATCGTCGGTGAATCCGGCTCGGGCAAATCGGTCTCCGCGCTCTCGATCCTGAAGCTGCTGAACTATCCGGCCGCGCATCACCCGTCCGGAAAGGTGCTGTTCAACGGACAGGACCTGATCGCGGCCGATGAGAACGCGATGCGCAAGGTGCGCGGCAACGACATCACCATGGTGTTCCAGGAGCCGATGACCTCGCTGAACCCGCTGCACACCATTGCGCGGCAGATCGGCGAGATCCTCGAGCTGCACAAGGGCTTGCGCGGCGCAGCGGCTCGCGCCCGCACGTTGGAGCTGCTGGCCCTGGTCGGCATCCGCGATGCCGAGAGCCGGCTCGACGCCTATCCTCACCAGCTTTCCGGCGGTCAGCGCCAGCGCGTGATGATCGCCATGGCGCTCGCCAACGAGCCGGACCTGCTGATTGCCGATGAGCCGACGACGGCGCTCGACGTCACCGTGCAGGCGCAGATCCTGTCCCTGCTGAAGGATCTGCAGAATCGCCTCGGCATGGCGATCCTGTTCATCACCCATGATCTGGGCATCGTGCGGCGCATCGCCGACCGGGTCTGCGTGATGCTCAAGGGCCGGATCGTCGAGCAGGGGCCTGTCGCCGAGATTTTCGACAAGCCACAGCACAGCTATACCCAACGCCTGCTTGCAGCCGAGCCCAAGGGGCGTCCTGCCCCGGTCGCGGAGGGCGCAGCGACGTTGCTCGAGGCCGGGCCGATGAAGATCTGGTTTCCGATCAAGTCCGGCTTCCTGCGGCGGACCACCGGCCATGTGAAGGCCGTCGATGGCATCTCGATCAAGGTGCGGGAAGGCGAGACGCTCGGGGTCGTCGGCGAATCCGGCTCAGGCAAGACGACGCTCGGCCTCGCGATCCTGCGGCTGATCTCCTCGGAGGGACCCGTCGTCTTCCTCGGCGATCGTATCGACGGACTGACCAGCGCCGCCGTCCGCCCGAAGCGCAAGGATCTCCAGGTCGTCTTCCAGGATCCCTATGGCTCGCTGTCGCCGCGCCTTTCGGTGGCCGGCATCGTCGAGGAAGGGCTGACCGTCCAGGACAAGGGGCTGAGCTACGACGCCCGCCGCGAGATCGTCGCCAGGGCGCTCAGCGATGTCGGCCTCGACCCGGCGGCCATGGATCGCTATCCGCATGAATTCTCCGGCGGACAACGCCAGCGCATCGCGATCGCGCGCGCCATGGCGCTCGATCCGAAATTCGTGGTGCTGGACGAGCCGACCTCGGCGCTCGACATGTCGGTGCAGGCGCAGATCGTCGAGCTCCTGCGGGAACTGCAGAGCCGCCGTAAGCTCGGCTATCTCTTCATCAGCCATGACCTCAAGGTGGTGCGGGCGCTGTCGCACCGGGTTGTGGTGATGCAGAACGGCAAGGTCGTCGAGGAAGGACCAGCCGAGGAGATTTTTGCGCATCCGCGCGAGGCCTATACCCAGGCACTGCTCGCCGCCGCGCTTAACCTCGAGCCCGTCGGCAGCGCTGCGGTGAAGGATTGAGATGACCCGCGCCATCCTTATCGTGCTCGACTCCGTCGGCTGCGGCGGCGCGGAGGACGCACATCTCTATGGCGACGCCGGTGCCGACACGCTGGGCCATATCGCGGAGAGCTGCGCGGCAGGCAAGGGCGACCGCGAAGGCCTGCGGCACGGCGCATTGCAGTTGCCGAACCTCGCCCGGCTGGGCCTGGCCCATGCCTGCGAGGCCTCCACCGGAAGGCCGCTCGCGGGCGTCAGCAAGCCGATCGCGCCACAGGGGCAGTACGGCTATGGCATCGAGACGAGCCAGGGCAAGGACACTCCCTCCGGTCATTGGGAGATCGCGGGCTGTCCCGTTCCGTTCAAATGGGGTTATTTCACCCAGCTGGAGAACTCCTTTCCGCCGGACCTGATCGCGGCGATCATTCGCGACGGCAGGCTGCCGGGCATTCTCGGCAACAAGCACGCCTCCGGGACCGTCATCATCGACGAGCTCGCCGGGGAGCATATCCGGACGGGCAAGCCGATCTGCTACACCTCTGTCGATTCCGTGCTGCAGATTGCGGCGCATGAGGAGCATTTCGGGTTGGAGCGGCTCTACGAGCTCTGCCGCACCGTACGCGTCCTGGTCGATCCGCTCAGGATCGGGCGCGTCATCGCCCGCCCCTTTGTCGGCACAGCAACGACCGGCTACACCCGGACGGCGAACCGGAAGGACTTCGCCATTCCACCGCCCAACGCCACGATCCTCGACCGGCTCGCGGCCCTCGGCCGGAGCGTCGTTACCGTTGGCAAGATCGGCGACATCTTTGCCCATCGCGCCACCGGAGAAGAGATCAAGCCGTTCGGCAATGCGGCGATGTTCGAGGCAGCCCTCGCCGCGCTCGACCGGCTGCCGGATGGCGGCTTCTGTTTCACCAATCTCGTCGATTTCGATACCGAATACGGCCATCGCCGCGACGTGCCGGGCTATGCGGCCGCATTGGAAGCCTTCGATGCGATGCTGCCGCAGCTAGAGGCGAAGCTACGTCCTGGCGATATTGCCATCATCACGGCTGACCATGGCAACGATCCGACCTGGAAGGGCACGGACCACACGCGCGAGCATGTGCCGATCCTCGCCTTCGGGCCAGGTGTAGCGGCGCAGGCGATCGGGGGGCGTCGGAGTTTTTCGGATATTGCTGCGACGCTCGGCCAATGGCTCGAGATCGGCGCGGTCGGCCCCGGCCGGGCCTGGTAACGGAGCCTCGCCGATCAGGCCGCCGCGACGCGACCGCAGAACGCCGCGACCTCCTGACGGATGCTGTGCGCCTGCTTCGCCAACGCATCGGCAGCATCCTGCAACTGCGCGGCGGCATCATGGGTGCGAACGGTCATCGTCTCGAAATTGCCGACCGCGCCGGCGCTGCGCCTTGCTCCCTCGAAGGAGAGCTGGACCTGCCGGGCGATCTCCATGGTCGCCCGATCCTGCTCGTGGACGGAGACGGCGATCGCCTCTGCCACACGTTCGACCTCGGACATCGCCGTCACGATATCGCGGATCGCCTTCAACGAGCGCTGCGACGCGACCTGCATCGCATTGATCTGACCGGAGACCTCGTCCGTTGCACGCGCCGTCTGCGCCGAGAGCGTCTTCACCTCGCTCGCGACGACGGCGAAGCCACGCCCCATCTCCCCGGCGCGGGCAGCCTCGATGGTGGCATTGAGCGCCAGCATGCTAGTTTGGGCTGCGATACCTCGAATGATCTCGACGACGGCACCGACATTCTCGCTGCTGCGGGCGAGATCCTCGATTTCCGCGCTGGCGCACCGGGCAAGCTCGGCAGCGCTCTTGGAGCCATCGGCCGAGTGCGACACGTTCTGGCCGATTTCGCCGATCGATGCTGCGAGTTGCCCACTGGCAACCGCCAGCTGGTCGATGCTGCGCGTCGTGGCCTCGGCAGCCTCGGAGACATGCCCCATCTGGTGACGCGCCTGATCGGAGGTGCCGGTCAAGGCCCGTGACTCGCCCTGCATGGCCTCGGCCGAACGGTCGAGAACCGCCATGGCCTGCTCCATCTGCTGGCGGAAATTCAGGACGGTTTCGCGCAGGGTCTCGCTGCGGCGGCCGAGCTCGTCGGCGAGGCGCCTCTCCCGCTCTCCAGCCGCGCGCTCGCGCTCGGCGATCTCATTGGCATGACGCAGGCTGTCGCGGTTCATCGCGAACATCCGCCCAAGGATCATGGCAAGCGCCGCCAGGAACGCAGTCTCGATCAGCACGATCACGGCATGCAGGAGCACGCGCCAGATATTGCCGCCCTGGTAGAACACGGCTGAAGGAAGCAGGTACTGCAACGCCAGATGGTGAAGCGCGGTCAGACCGGCCCCCATCACGATCGGGCGCCAATCGCAAAACCCCGCCAACAGTGCGAGGACCGCGAAATAGTACATGTGCGTGTCAGGCTGCCAAGGATGGCCGGCGAAGCTGTAGACCAGCATCGAAACCTGGCCGATCAGCACAATCGCAATCACCAGCTGCGTGACGATGGCCACGCCGAAACGGGCATAGAGCAGCAGGGCACCGGCGGCGAGAACGAAGGCGAAGGAGGCAGCGAGCACCACCTCGCCACCATGAAACCAGACGCTCAGCGCCAACAGCGGAACATGAAGGAAGGCGAGCCCGAGCAGGAAGCGGGCCACGACGATGCGAACGCCGGTCAGGGTCCAGATCATGACGACGCATCCGCCGGCGAACGGGCGTCAAGACATCCAGCCAGGCCCGAGAGCGCCAGCATCAGCAACGCCCCCTCCGGCTTCACCTGCTCGATGCCCGGATCTGCGGAAGGCGCCGTAATGACGATGAAGCGCGCAATCCCGCTGCGCAGCACGCGATGTCCCGCCGCCAGGGTCATCGCAAGCGCGTCCCGCTCAGAGGTCCATGGCGAAAAGACAATCGCGCGCGACGGCGCCGCATCATCCGCGCCCCGGGGCAGGCTGAGCGCTGCCGCAACGCTGACGGCCACGAGCGCAATGGCAACGATGAGCGCGTCCCGCAGCATCACGCCCCGGCCCTGATCAACCGGAATCTCATTCGGGAATCCGGACGTCATGGGAACTCGGTTTCTCCGCGCTATCCGGCAGGCCATATCGGGCCGGACGAACTCGCTCACCACCGGTAAAGTTTCACTTAAGAGTGCGGGTGGTGCAGATGGGGACGTGCGTATCCAGGCGCAGCGTCAGGCCCGCAGGCGCTGCTTGATCCGCCGCATCAGGCCGTCCCGTACGTCGCGATAGGCGTCGAGCACCTGCTCGCGCGAACCCTGGACGATGGTCGGATCCGGGGTCGGCCAGTACTCGACATCGGCGGCGAGCGTTCTGGTCAGCTCAAGGGCCTTGTGATGGGCCTCCGGCGAGAGGGAGATGATGAGGTCGAAGTTCAGCCCTTCCCACTCCTCGAGTTCCTCAATCGATTTTGGCTTGTGGCGATGAGCGTCGATGCCGATCTCGTCGAGCACGGCAAGCGCGAACTTATCGACGTCGCCCTTCCTCGCTCCGGCCGACTGGACATAGATCGATTTGCCGAAAAAGTGCTTCGCCATGGCTTCCGCCATCGGGGAGCGCACCGCGTTATACGCGCACATGAAGAGCACGCTGTGGATCTTGCGCGGCGGCGCTCCCTCCACCGAGCCTAGCCCTTCCAATGCAGGGCATAGATCAGGGTGAACAGGCGACGCGCCGTGTCGTGGTCGATCTCGACCTTGCTCGCCAGGCGCTCGACCAGCATGTGGGCCGCCTCGTCATGCAGGCCGCGCCGGCCCATGTCGATCGCCTCGATCTGCGCAGGCGTCGCCGCCCGGATGGCGGCATAATAGCTCTCGCAGACCAGCCCATAGTCCTTGATGATACGTCGCAGCGGCGTCAGCGAGAGGTGATGCGTGACGACCGGCGCCCCATCGGCTCCCTTGATCTCGAATACGAGGCGTCGCTCGACCAGCGCGAGATGGGCGAGATAGGGTCCGCCATCATGCCCAGGCAGCGCGAAATGGTTGCGCTCGACGAGGTCATAGACCGCAACCGCTCGCTCATGTTCCTGGTCCGGACTGCCACGCCCCAGCGAGGCTTCGTCAAAAGTCACACCGACCAGGCATTGGCTTTCCGACATGCAGCCTCCGGACACAGGGCGCGCGGGACTCAGAGATTGAGCCTGATCGTCACGGATCGGCCATGGGCCTGCAAGCCCTCGGCTTCGGCCAGTTGCGTCGCGGCCGGCGCCAAGGCGCGAAGCCCGTCGACGCCGCATTTCAGCAACGAGGTTCGCTTCATGAAATCGGCGACACCGAGCCCCGAGGAGAAACGGGCAGAACGGGCGGTCGGCAGAACATGGTTGGGCCCGCCGACATAATCCCCGATCGCCTCCGGTGTATGGCCGCCCAGGAAAATCGCGCCGGCATTGCGAACCTTGCGCGCCAGGCTATCGGGATCCGTGGTGACGATCTCGAGATGCTCAGGCGCCAGCCGGTCGACCAGCGGGAGTGCGCGCTCCAGGTCCTCGACCAGCAGGATGGCGCCGAAATCCTGCCAGCTCTTGCCGGCGATCGCGGCGCGCGGAAGCACGGCCAGTTGGGCGATCACCGCCCTCTCGACTTCGGCTGCAAGGCTCGCGTCATCGGTGAGCAGGATCGACTGGGCGGACTCGTCATGCTCGGCCTGGGCCAGCAGATCGGCTGCGACCCAATCTGGATTTGCACTTGAATCCGCGATCACCAGAACCTCGGAGGGGCCGGCGATCATGTCGATACCGACCTGTCCGAAGACGCGGCGCTTGGCGGCTGCCACATAGGCGTTGCCCGGTCCGACGATCTTGGCCACCGGCGCGATCGACTGCGTTCCATAGGCCAATGCGGCTACCGCCTGGGCACCGCCAATCCGGTAGACCTCGTGGACGCCGGCAAGCCGCGCTGCCGCCAGGACCAGCGGGTTCGTCTCCCCGCGCGGGGTCGGCGCCACCATGACAATGCGCTCCACGCCGGCAACCCTGGCCGGCACCGCGTTCATCAGCACGGACGAGGGATAGCTCGCGGTTCCGCCGGGAACGTAGAGCCCGACCGTCTCGATCGCGCTCCAGCGCCACCCGCTCTCGACGCCGAGTGCATCGCGCGTCCAGGAATCCTGTGGCTTCAGCCGGAGGTGATAGGCCTCGATGCGCGCCCGCGCGGTTTCCAGCGCGGCCAGCAGATCGGCGGAGCAGGCCGCCACGGCCGCATCGATCTCGGCTTCACTGACCCGAAGGGTCGAGGGAGTCAGATCGAGCTTATCGAAACGGGAGGTGCAGCCGATGACGGCCTCGTCCCCCTTGGCGCGAACATCGGCAATGATGTCGGCGGCAACGCGGTCGACGTCCTCGGACACCTCACGCTTGGTCGTCAGCAGCGCGGCAAATGCCTGCTCGAAGCCTGCGTCTCGTTGATCGAGCCTGATCGGCATCGCAAATCCTGAAGCTGAAAGAAGAGGTCAGGCGCCGTTCGGGTGATCGGGCTTGGCGACTGCCTCCCAGACCGGGCCAAGGTCCTTCATCTGGGCTTCGATGCACTCGACGCCCAGGCGGATAGCGGCGCCATCCGAGAAATGCAGCGTGACCTCTCCCGCCGGCGCCTCGGACTCGCTGAAGGTGATGGCGAGGAGATTGAGAACGGCCCCTGTCGCCGTCGGGTCAACCTTCGTGCTCTTGGCGTGAACGACGCGCTCGAAATGCAGGGCGGCAAGGCGCCTGCGCTTCTGGCCATGCGGCACGCCTTCCCAGTCGAAGCGCCGCGCGGCCAGCGCGAAACGCTTCTGCGCTGGCAGATAGGCGACATCGCCGACGCGCAGGACAGCATCCTGCAAATGTGCGGAGATGATCGCGAGATCCTCCGCGTCGAGCGCGATCAGCTTCAGTGGGTCTGCGGTATCGTCCGACATCGACCTGTTCTGGCGAGCGGACGGTTCGGCGTCAACCGCTGATCCGCTCGACCTGTGCGCCACAGCGCGTCAGCTTGGCTTCCAGCGCCTCGAAACCGCGATCGAGATGGTAGACTCGGTTGATCATGGTGTCGCCCTCCGCTGCGAGGCCACCAATGACGAGCGAGACCGATGCACGCAGATCGGTCGCCATGACCGGCGCACCGGTGAGCTTGCCAACGCCCTCGACATAGGCGACGTCACCATCCAGCCGGATCTTCGCGCCGAGGCGGACGAGTTCCTGGACGTGCATGAAGCGGTTCTCGAAGATCGTCTCGCGGATGCGCGAGGTGCCCTTGGCCCGCGTCATCAGCGCCATGAACTGCGCCTGCAGATCGGTCGGGAAGCCCGGGAACGGATCGGTGTCCACATCGACGGCCTCCAGTGCCGCGCCGTTGCGGCGCACGCGGATGCCTTCATTGGTCTCGCTGATATCGACGCCGGCCTTGACCAGGATATCGAGCGCCGATTGCAGCAGATCGGCCCGCGCTCCTTCGAGCAGCACGTCGCCTCCGGTCATTGCGACGGCCATCGCATAGGTGCCGGTCTCGATCCGGTCCGGCAGGACAGCATGGTGCGCCCCCCCGAGCCGCGAGACCCCCTTGACCACGATCTGCGAGGTGCCGGCGCCCTCGATCTTGGCGCCCATCTTGATAAGGCACGCGGCGAGGTCCGTGACCTCGGGCTCACGCGCCGCGTTCTCGATCACTGTCGTGCCGTCTGCAAGAACCGCAGCCATCAGGGCGGTATGGGTGCCGCCGACCGTCACCTTCGGGAAGACGATCTCGGCACCCTTCAGGCCCTTCGGCGCGCGCGCCAGCGCATAACCATTCTCGATGCTGATCTCTGCGCCAAGCCGCTCCAGCGCCATCAGCAGGAGGTCGACCGGCCGCGTACCGATCGCACAGCCGCCGGGCAGGGAGACCTTCGCTTCGCCCATCCGGGCCAGGATCGGAGCAATGACCCAGAAGCTCGCGCGCATGGTCGAGACCAGTTCATACGGCGCGCAGGTGTCGACGATCTGGCGTGCGGTGAGCGCGATGGTCTGGCCCGTCTCCGCCGACTGACCGATGCGCTTGCCGGCGATGGAACGGTCGACGCCGTGGTTCGAGAGAATACGCGACAGCGCTGTCACGTCCGACAGTCTGGGAACATTGACCAGAGTCAGCGTCTCGTCCGTGAGGAGGCTCGCGATCATCAGCGGCAACGCGGCATTCTTCGCGCCCGAGATCGGGATCGTGCCATTGAGGCGCTGGCCACCGGTAATGCGGATACGGTCCATCTGGATGTCCTGCTGGAGATCGCGGCTATCGGCCGCGCGGCGCGATTGAGGGCGGGATCAGGACCGGGGAGTCTCGGCCTGGGCAGGCAAGGCTTCGTCTTCCCGTTCCGCTTCATCCGCCCGACGAGCGCGCGCCTGCGCCTTGCGGCGCTTCAGGTTCTCGCGCAGGGCTGCGGCAAGGCGCGCCCTCTTTTCGTCGTCTGCGGTTGGTTGGCGACTCAAGGATTCAAACTCGGCTTACGCGGTTCAACGCTGGGATCGCGGCGAAATCGCGGCGCATGGTTAGCTCTGCAACGCCCGTTGGACAAGTTTCCGACGCGGCGGCACGTCAATCAGCGGTCCCTCGCTCACCAAGCTGAGACGAAACTGTGCCGCAGGGAGGCGCCGCCCCTCCGGGGCTCGCGTTTGCAGCTTGCCCTCCGGGCCTCCAGCCGCCGCGGCCGCCGCTCGGCTGCACGCTGAAACCGCCTGCATTTTCCGTCTCTTGCGGTCGGCTGGCATTGGCGTGCGCCCCGTGTTTCGAGCACTCTTCCCTAGCGGCACACGGCTTGCCTTGCCGGCTCGGCGCGCCACCGCACAAGCCCGCAACATCGCATTGAGACAGGCGCTCCAGCAGCACAACTTAGACGACAAAGTTTAATGAAATTAACCATTTCTGCCGGTTATCGTTTACAGTTCATTAACTTCTTCTACCCTGCGGAGGCGTTCCAAATTGTCTGACCTGACGGGATTTGCGGCATGTTCCAGGCCTTCGCTTCACAGACCCATTCGGTGCCCGCCGTCGCTCTGGAATGTTGCGAGGTCATCGACGCGTTGCGGCACAAGGCGGGCTTCTTGCCCGAGGTGCAGCTGGCCTATGAGGCCGAGATCAAGACGCTGTGGGTGACGATCAAGCCGGAGCTGAAGCCAGTCTTTACGCTCCAGCTGCTTGACAGCCTCGGCAAGATCCAGAAGGCGATCTATGCTCTCTGGGGAGCGCCGGATCAGTATCACGGCGCACCGGTGCGCTTCCTCGCCTTCCGCGGGACCGGCCCATTCTTCACCCTCGGCGGCGATCTCGATTTCTATCTCGACTGTCTCGCCAAGAATGACCGCGCCGCCCTGGCGGAATATGCGCGCCTCTCGATCGAGGGCGCAGTCTGGAACGCCAGCGGCCTCAACGGCCTGGTGATCACGCTCTCGACCATTCACGCCAAGGCGATCGGCGGCGGGATCGACGCCCCGCGCTCCTGCAATGTCATGATCGCCGAGGAGCAGGCCTCCTTCGTCTACCCCGAAATCAAGTTCAACCACTTCCCGATCACGGCGGTGGCGGTGTTGTCACGCCGCATGGGCTCGCGTGCAGCGGAGCGCCTGCTGCTCTCCGGCGAAGAGATGAGCGCCGCCGAATTCATGGCGGCCGGTGCACTGGAAGCGGTGGTGCCGACCGGCACCGGCGAAGACTGGATCCGCAAATATGCCAGCGACTCCCTGCCCGTGCACGCAGCCAAGACCGCGCTGTTCTCTGCGTTCAATCGCCGGGCCGGCGACCTGCGCGAGGAACTGGAGCATCTTGGCGATATCTGGACGGATTGCATGCTTCGCCTCAACCCGAGCGCCATCTCGAAGCTGCAGCGCATCGCGCAGACGCAGGACCGTATGCTGACCCGCGTCTACCAGCGGCCGGCGAGCCCGGTCCTGTCCAGCGCGGCGGCACTCTGATCCTGCAAAGCGCCTTCGCGGAGGCGCAAGACGGTTGCAGCCCCCCTCACGAAACATTTACCTGTTCCGCTTAAAGGGTTTATCCGGCGCGAACTCGGGCTCGTGAAAAGCTCGTGTCGCGCGCCTGAGGCCTTGCAAGGCGGGACTGGATGGCGGGTGGTTTCAAAGGGCTTCTCAGCGACAGACCGGGCGACGTCCGCGAGGATTTCGACCTGCCGGACTATCGTCTGCTGGTCAGCTCGCTATTTTCCTCGCCCGGCTCGATCATTCCGGGCGGCATCGCTGGTATCCTGACTCCCTATCTGTGCTGGCTCTCGACGGGCGCCAGCATTTTCATGACCCTGACTGCGCTGGTGACTCTGGTCGTCGCGCTCCGGATCATGACCGTCATCAGCTATCGCAGGCGCGATCATTCCGATGACAGTTTTGCCGAGACACGGCGCTGGGATCGCGAGTACTTCCTCGGCGCAACGGTTTTCAGCGCAGTCCTTGGCTACAGCTGCTACATCGCCCTGACTCAGACCGAAGACGCAGCCGCCCATATCACATCGGTCGCCTCGACCATCGCGCTGGCCTCCGGTTACGTCTCGCGCAACGCCGGCCGGCCGAAATTCGTCGCCGTGCAGCTCCTGACCTTCTGCGTGCCGATGGCCATCGGCCTCGTCCAGGCCTCCAACGATTACTATCACTATATCGGCTATTTCGCGTTCCTGTACGTAGCGGCCAACATAGCCATCACCAATTCCCTGCACCGGAACCTCCTCGCGCTCAGCGAGGCGACCAAGCAGTCACGCGGGTTGGCATCAGCCCTGCACTCGCAGAACCTGACGCTCGACGCCGCCCTCAACACGATGATCCATGGGCTCGCCATGTATGATCGCAGCCTGAAGCTCGCGATCTGCAACGCACCGCATCGCACGCTCTTCGGCATACCCGAGACGCTCGCCCTCCCCGGCACGCCTTTGACGGCGATCGCCCGCTTCCTGATCGAGCGCCAGGTCATCAGCGCTGACCAGGTTCGCGACATCAGAAGCGCGCTCAGTGAGGTTCAGCAGTCGCAACAGGCAGTCACCCGCGAGTTGCAAACCCGCGGCGGCCGACTGCTGGTCGTCACCATCGCGCCTGCGGCCGAAGGCGGCGTGCTGATGCTGACCGAAGATGCGACCGAGAGGAAGGCGACGGAGGCGAGGATCGAGCGGATGGCCCGCTTCGACGAGCTGACCGGCCTCGCCAACCGCTTCGAATTCAACAACGAACTGTCCGAGTCCTTTCGCAAGCTGGAGCGAACGGGCGAAGCCTTCGCGCTGCTCTATGTCGATCTCGACGGGTTCAAGCAGGTCAATGACAGCCTTGGCCACGACATCGGCGATCGCGTCCTCTCCGAAACGGCTATGCGCCTTCGCGGCGTCATTCGCGGTGGCGACCTGTTGGCTCGCTTCGGCGGCGACGAGTTCGTTCTGATCCTGCCGTCAGCCAGTCTCACCATCGTCACCACGATCGCCCAACGCATGATCGACGCGATGGCCAAGGCGTTCCTGCTCGAAACCAAGACCGTCTACGTGACCGCCAGCGTCGGGATCGCGATGGCGCCGCTTGATGCCGCGACGCCGGCCGACCTGCTGCGCCACGCTGACACCGCCCTCTACAAGGCCAAGGCCGCGGGTCGCAACACGCTGACCTTCTTCAACCCGGCAATGGCCGAGGAGATGCTCGATCGGCACGAGATCGAAGTGGATCTGCGCAGGGCCTGCGAGAACAAGTCGCTCGAACTGTACTATCAGGCCATCATCGACCTGAAGACGCAGGATGTGGTCAACCGCGAGGCGTTGATGCGCTGGCGCCACCCAACCCGCGGAATGATCCCGCCCGGCATCTTCATCCCGATTGCCGAAAGCTCCGGCCTGATCGCCGCCATGGGCGACTGGGCGATCAGGCAGGCTTGCATGGACGCGGCGGCCTGGCCGAAAGAGATCGGCGTTTCCGTCAACATCTCCCCGCTGCAGTTCCGCGAACCACGCCGGATCGTCGAGACGGTCAAGGAGGCGCTCATCACCTCCGGGCTCAGCTCCCACCGCCTGACGCTCGAGGTGACGGAATCCCTGCTGATCGAGGATAACAAGGGCACGCTCGCCGCCATTCACGAGTTGCGCGCGCTCGGCGTGAAGTTCGCACTCGATGATTTCGGCACCGGCTACTCCTCGCTTGCCTATCTCTCGACCTACCCCTTCGCCCAGGTGAAGATCGATCAGAGCTTCAGCCGCGACGTGCATGCCAATGAGGCGTCGAAAGCCATCATCGAGGCCGTCTGCCAGCTTGCTCGACGCCTTTCGATGAATGTCGTCGTCGAAGGCATCGAAACCGAGCAGCAGCGTATCGCTGTGCAGTTGCTCGGCGCCCACCGGGCACAGGGCTATCTCTTCGGCAGGCCCGAGCCGATATCCGCCTTCTCCCCTGACAGGGGACGTCACGTCGCCTGAGGCGATATCGCTGAGACTTCGCACGCGCGGTACCAATCCCATCGTGATAATTCCTGTCCAACGACGTGCCGCTCCAGTACTTCCGGAGTGCCGGCCTTGATTCCTGCACTCTGACAACGCATCAGCAGGGATCGGAACGCAGATCAGGGAGAGGCGATGTGACCGGCAGTCCGGCAACGGCATCCAGTATGACGCCGCTGACCCCCGACATCTGCGTTATCGGAGGCGGTGGCGCCGGACTTTCCCTTGCGACAGCAGCGGCGCTGTTTGGTGTTTCGGTCGTGCTGGTGGAGCGCGACCGCCTCGGAGGCGGCAAGAACGCTGTCATCTCAAGCGCACTGATCGCCGCCAGCATACGGGCGAGACTGCTCCACGACGCCGGCCATTTCGGCATCGCCGCCGGTGAGCTGGACGTGGATTTCGCCAAGATCCAGGCGCATATCGCCGGCGTTGTCGCGGCGCTGGCTCCGAACGAAACGGCCGAGCGCCTGGCGGCGTTGGGCGTCAACGTGATCACGGGCGAGGCTCGGTTTCGCGACCGCAACACCGTGCAGGTCGGCGATCGGGAGATCAGGGCACGACGTTTCGTCATCGCAACGGGTTCGCGCCCGGCACCTCCGCCAATTCCTGGCATCGGCAAGGCCTCTGTCCTGACGATGGCATCCGTTCTCACCCTGAGCCGCCGCCCGGAGCGTCTGATCGTGCTCGGATGCGGTTCGGAAGGGGTCGAAGTCGCGCAGGCAATGCGCCGCCTCGGCAGCAGCGTCACGATCGTTGGAGCCGAGGACCTGCTTGCCGACGAGGACCCGGAGGCGGTGGCGCTGATCCGTCGCGCGCTGCTGCGGGACGGGATCGCGCTGCACGAACGGGCCGAGATCCTGCGTGTCGAAACCCCGCGCAATCGCGTGCGCCTCGTTCTGGCGGGGACAAAGAGCGAAGCGGAGCTGGCCCTGGATGGCACGCACCTTCTGGTGGCGAGCGAAGGGCAGCCGGCGATCGCGGCGCTCGATCTCGAGCTTGCAGGCATTGCCAGCGATACCGGCGGTATTGTCGTCAACAACGGCCTGCGGACGGCCAACCGGCGAGTCTTCGCCATCGGCGGCTGCGCCAGCGCCATTCCGCACCGCTCTCACCTTGGGCATGCGGCCAGCCACCAGGCGAGCCTGGTTCTCCGCAATATCCTGTTCCGCCTGCCGGTGAAGGCGAGCGCGACGGCGCTGCCAAGAGTGACCTCCTGCGAACCCGAGCTTGCCAGCATCGGCCTGTCGGAGGAACAGGCCCGCAAGGCAGCGCGTGACATCCGGATCCTGCGCTGGCCCTACGCCGACAACGACAGGGCTCAGGCCGAACGGCAGACGGAGGGCTTCGTCAAACTTATCACCGACGGCAGAGGCCGTATTCTTGGCACCACCATCATTGGTGCCAAGGCCGGCGAGCTGATCGCGCTCTGGTGCCTGGCGATCGAGAAGGGGCTGAACGTCAGGGATGTCGCCGGACTGGTCCTCCCCTCCTCGAGCCTCTCGGAGCTCTCGAAGCGGACTGCCCTCTCCGTCTACTCTCCGCTTGCGTCCCGGCCGGGCATTCGCCGGCTTATCGGCTTCCTGCGCCGCTTCGGATAAGCTCGCCGCATGGAGTCGCCACGCCTCGACAAGCAGTCGCTATCCGTCAGCGTACCACGCAGCCTGACGCGGCTCGGCCTTTCCGCAAAGCTGCTGCTGCTGACCGTGCTTTTCGTGATGCTGGCGGAAGTGCTGATCTACTTGCCGTCTGTCGCGAACTTTCGGCGCAACTGGCTGAATGACCGCCTCGCAGCCGCGCAGATCGCCGTGCTGGTTCTCGAGGGCGCTCCGCCGGAGGGCCTGCCCGAAGGCAGCGAGAGCCGCCTGTTGATGGGCGTCGGCGCACGCGCCATCGCCGCCCGCGTCGGCGGTGCGCGGCGCCTTCTCAGCCTCGATTCCATGCCGCCCGAGGTGGCGCGAACCGTGGATCTGCGCCAGATGGGCTGGTTCACCTCCATCATCGAGTCTCTCGACACTCTGATTATGCCCGCCCATGACACGCCGATCCGGGTCATCGGTGAGGCGGTGGGCGGCGCCGATTTCGTCGAACTGATCATCGACGAGGCGCCGCTGCGCCGCGCCATGCTGGTGTTCTCAGGCAATATTCTGCTGCTGTCGCTGCTGATCTCGGGGCTGACGGCGGGGCTGGTCTATCTTGCCCTGAACTGGCTCATCGTCGGCCCGATCCGTCAGGTCGCGGCCAATGTGATGGAATTCGAGGCCGACCCGGAGAACCCGCACCGGATCATCACGCCGAGCCAGCGCGCGGACGAGATCGGCGAGGCCGAACGGGCGCTCGCACGCATGCAAATGACGCTGGCAGACGAGCTGCGCACAAAGAAGCACCTCGCCGAGCTCGGTCTGGCGGTCAGCAAGGTCAACCACGACCTGCGCAACATGCTGGCTGCAGCCCAGTTGATGTCGGACCGGCTGACCGAAACGCGTGACCCGAAGATCCGGCGCTTCGCGCCGCGCCTGATTGCCACGCTCGACCGCGCCATCGCCTTCTGCCAGGCGACACTCGCCTATGGCCGCGCCGCCGAGGCGACGCCTACTCTGCGCGAAGTCGCGCTTCGGCAGCTTGTAGCCGATGCGGGCGAACTGCTCGGCCTTGCGGAAAGCCCGACCGTGAGCTTCGCCAACGAAGTTCCGGCGGAACTCATCCTGCCCTGCGACCCCGACCAGATGGCGCGCGTGCTGCTCAATCTGATGCGCAACGCCGTCGAGGCCCTGACCCGTGCAGGCGCCGAACCCGGCCGCCAGCCGACCCTGACGATCAGTGCGGCGCGCGAGCTTCATGAGGTCGTTCTGCGCGTCTGCGACAACGGCCCCGGCGTTCCGGAACGGGCGAAGGCCAATCTGTTCCAGGCCTTTCGAGGTTCGGTCAATCCCGGCGGCACAGGGCTGGGCCTCGCCATCGCGGCGGAACTCGTCCGCCTGCACGGCGGCTCGATCGCGCTCGAACCCTCGAGGATCGGGGCCGTCTTCAAGGTGGCGCTGCCGATCAGAGGGGTGAACTGAGGGCTCTACTGGCTCGCCCAGATCACCCGCGCCATGAAGGCGATCTCGGATAATGCGAGAACCCGATCGGGCTGCTCGGGATTGAGCGAGGCGAGTTCGACGGTCCTGGCGGTCTCGCGCTTGAGCTGCCTCGCCAGGACCTCGCCTTCCGTGGTCATGACCACGACCCGGTCGCCCCGCCTCACGGCAGCCGCAGGAGAAACGATGATGATGTCGCCATCGCGATAGATCGGCAGCATAGAATCGCCGGCGATCTCAAGCGCATAGGCCTTCTCGTCGGACAGACCGGGAGAAGCCACCTCTTCCCAGCCGGAGCCAGCAGGCAGGCCGCTGCCGTCGAAGAAACCGCCCAACCCCGCCTGTGCGAAGCCGAGCAGGGGAATGGTGGGCGCCGGCGCGGCGCCGCGGTGCGTCACCACGCTCATGAACTCGTCGAGCGAAGCGCCGGTAGCCCCCAGGATCTTGGCGATCGACTCGGTCGAAGGCCAGCGCTCGCGGCCATCCGGGCCAATGCGCTTGGACCGGTTGAAGGTCGTGGCGTCGAGCCCTGCCCTGCGCGCCAGACCCGACGGCGTGAAACCGTAGCGCTGGGCCAGCGCATCGATCGCGCTCCAGATCTGGTCGTGGGACAGCATCGGACGGGCCTCGGATCCTGATGTGCCGGGAGAACAGGACGAGGATAGGAAATATCCCCTACTCGATGAGACCTCAATCTGATTTCCGTGGGTGGGCCCGAGATGATTTGCCCGGAACCGACTGCACCCGCTATGGCGTGTACAACGCCGAACCAATGAGACGTCCCGTGCCCCTCATCTACAAGATCTGCCCCGAACAGCTGTGGCGTGACGCCGAGCTCGCCGGGTCATTCAACGGCGCTGCCATCGATCTCGCCGACGGCTACATCCATTTCTCCACAGGCGGACAGCTTCGCGAGACGGCAGCGAAGCATTTCGCCGGTCAGAGCGGCCTCGTGCTGATCGCGGTGGATGATACGGCACTCGGCTCGACGCTGCGCTACGAGCCTTCGCGCGGCGGCGCGCTCTTCCCGCATCTCTATTCGGCCCTCGACCCCAAGACCGCGCGCTGGATTGCGCCGCTCGCCACGGGGACGAATGGCAGCCCCGTCATTCCGGAGGACATTTCGTGATCGGTAGCCTCTTCTCCCTCGCCCGGCCCCTGATCCACAGGCTGGATGCCGAGATGGCGCATCGCCTGACGGTTGCCGCACTGGCGGCCGCACCAGCGTTGAAGCCGGCTGCCGACGATCCGATCCTGGCGACCGAGGCCTTTGGGCTCTCCTTCCCGAACCCGGTCGGCCTGGCCGCCGGTTTCGATAAACATGCGGAAGCGATCGACGGCGCGTTGGGCCTCGGCTTCGGCTTTGTCGAGGTCGGCGGCGTGACGCCGCTGCCGCAACCCGGCAATCCGCGCCCTCGCGTCTTCCGGTTGCCCGAAGACGAAGCCGTCATCAATCGATATGGGTTGAACAGCGAGGGCATGGAAGCCGTCGCGGCCAGGCTCGCGGCTCGCCGCAAGCGCGGCGGCATCGTTGGGGTCAATCTCGGCGCCAACAAGGACTCCGCCGACCGCGCCGCCGACTACGCCATCCTGGCCAGGCGGCTGGCGCCGCTTGCCGATTTCCTGACGGTGAACGTCTCCTCGCCCAACACGCCGGGCCTGCGGGATCTGCAGGCGGAATCGGCGCTGGACGACCTGATCGCGCGAGCGCTCGCCGCCCGCGACGAGGCCGGACAGGCCACCGGCCACCGCACGCCGGTTCTGCTCAAGATCGCTCCTGACCTGACGCTGCCCGAGCTCGACGGTATCGTGGCAGTGGCCCGCAGGCGCGCGATCGACGGCATGATCGTCTCCAACACCACTGTGGCACGGCCGGACAGCCTGCGGGGAGCTTCTCGCGGCGAAACCGGCGGCCTCTCAGGCCGACCGCTCTTTACGTCTTCGACCCGCATCCTGGCCGAGACCTATCGGCGCGTCGAGGCGCAATTCCCGCTGGTCGGTGTCGGCGGTGTCGACTCCGCCTCCACCGCCTTCGCCAAGATCAGGGCCGGCGCCAGCCTGGTGCAGTTCTATTCGGCGATGGTCTTCAAGGGCCCCGCCCTCGTGAGCGAGGTCAAGACGGGGCTGGTGCGTGAGGCCCGCCGTGCCGGGGCGAGCCGGATTGCGGACCTCGTCGGCCGCGATGCCGAGGCGATCGCGCGGGGAGAGGGCCTGTAAGGCGCAGCCCGCGCCACAGGCTTTGGCGCTCATGCCATGGCCAGCTTGCGCCGCCTCGGACGTCTAGATCATCGGACCGGATATCGTATCCGGTCCGATGATCTAACCATCTGTGATTGCATCGGCTTTCCCGAAAACCGCAATCCACTTTTCGGCCCGATGCTTTAGCGCCGCGAGGCGAACAGGCGGGACAGCAGCCAGATCGGGACCACGACCAGCGCGCCCGCGAGCACCCATTGGCCGACCTCGCGCACGGCGCCAAAGCCCAGATCACCAAGCGACCGCAGGAAGCGCGCCACGGCGTCGAAAAGGCCGCGTGGCGTCAGCCCGAGAAAGGCCATGGCAGCGCCGACCAGCAGTGAAATGAAGACCAGCCGGACCAGAACGCTGAGAAACGAGCCGCCCAGGAAGTGATCGAGATTGCCATTGGCCATTGCCGTAATTCCTATCGATAGACGAGACGGGCCATAGATCGGTTGAATCGCGCCTGAATGGCGAAGAGCCGCGTCATCGGAACGCTCAGATCGTCGCCGAAGCACCCGCCGTCGCCCATGCCGTTCCCGCGATCTTCGAGGCGGCTATCACGGCCTGCGTGCGGCTGTCGACATTGAGCTTGGTCAAGATGGCCGAAACATGGGCCTTCACCGTCGCCTCGGAGACACCCAGCTCATAGGCGATCTGCTTGTTCAAGAGCCCTTCCGACAGCATCATCAGGACTCGGACCTGCTGTGGCGTCAGCGTCGACAGCCGACGCACCATGTCGGCGATCTCGGCATCGACCGGCGCTGAAAGATCGACTCCCGGCGGAGTCCAGACGCTGCCCTCGAGCACCGCACGAATGGCCTCGCCCATCTGCTCGACCTCGGCCGTCTTCGGCAGGAAGCCAAGCGCTCCGAACTCGATGCAACGGCGGATCACAGCCGGGTCGTCATTGGCCGAGACGACGATGACCGGAATCTCCGGATGGTCGGCCCGTAGGAACAGCAGGCCGGAAAATCCCTGGACGCCGGGCATCGTCAGATCGAGCATGACGAGATCTGCGTCCCCGTCCTCTGCCAGCGCCTTCGTCAAAGCCTCGAGCGAACCAACCTCGCTCACTTCCGCCCCTTCCAGCGCATGCGATACGGCCTGACGCAAGGCGCCGCGAAAGAGCGGGTGGTCATCTGCGATGACGATATGCGTCGGTGTTTGCCGGTTCATGCTGTCATCCCCTCCACAGGCCTGGTTATTCTGCCCCATAGGCGGGCGCAGGCTCAAGCATTTCAAGCCGATAAGACGGTATGAGCGCTGCAAACCGGCACGGAAGCCTGTGAACCAGAATGGCGCTTGCGGCAACGCAACAGAATATTCGCCTTTAGACTCCGGACCGACGCTTCAGCCCTGCCCCGGCAGGAGCGTCTCCAGCGCCTCGATACGGTCCGCCTCACGCGGTGGCTTGTCCCAGCGAATGCGGCTGATCCGGGGAAAGCGCATGGCGAGCCCGGACTTATGCCGGGTGGAACGCTGCAGCCCCTCGAAGGCGACTTCCAGCACCAGCCCCTTGCCGGCCTCATGCGTGACCTCTCGCACCGGGCCGAAGCGGTTCAGCGTATTGCGGCGCACGAAGCGGTCGAGCTCCAGCAACTCCTCGTCGGTGAAGCCGAAATAGGCCTTGCCGACCGGCACGAGTTCCTCGCCTTCCTCCGTCGTTCGCCAGACACCGAAGGTGAAATCCGAATAGAAGGACGAGCGCTTGCCGTGACCACGCTGGGCATACATCAGCACGCAATCGACGAGCCGCGCATCCCGCTTCCACTTGTACCAGTATCCTTTCGGCCGGCCGGGCAGATAGGGAGAATCGAGGCGCTTGATCATGCAGCCCTCGACCGCTTCGGCATCGACACCAGCTCCAGAGGCTTCCGGATCTGCGCGCGCGGCCGCCAGTTCCTCCCAATCGCTGAAGGCGATCGGCGGTGACAGATCCACCACTGCGGAGGACAGCCGCGCGACGAAGGCCACGAGCCGCTTGCGGCGTTCGACGAGCGGCAAGTCGCGAATGTCCTCCTCGCCATCGACGAGCAGGTCATAAGCCCGGATATGAGCCGGATACTCCGCCAGCATCTTTCCGGTGACGCTCTTGCGGTTCAGCCGCTGTTGAAGCGTGTTGAAGCTCTGGACGGCATTCTCGCGGCGCACCAGCAATTCGCCGTCGAGTGCCCCGTCGAGAACGAGCGCCTCCGTGACATCCGGGAAGGAGGCGCCGATATCCTCGCCGGTCCGTGAATAGAGCCGGGTGATGCGCGCCCCATCGGCGCGCGTGCCGCTGACGGCCTGAACGCGGATTCCATCCCATTTCCACTCGGCCTGGAATTCCGCCGGAACGAGCTTGTCGAAATCGCCCTCCTCGATGGGGTGTGAGAGCATGGCGGGGCGGAAGGGCGCCGGGTCCGTCGCGGCCGGCCGCGGTCCCCGGCCTTCGAGCCAGGCGAAGAGCGGCTCATAGGGCGGCTCCAGCCCGTGCCAGACCTGCTCGATCTCGTCGGGCTCGACATCGCCGAGGCTCGCCGCGGCCGTCTTGGCGAGCCGGGAGGAGACGCCGATGCGCAATGCGCCGGTGATGAGCTTGAGCAATGCCCAGCGTCCGGTCTCGTCGAGCGCATCGAGCCAGGACGCGATCAGGCGGGGCAAGTCCGTCTTGCCGGAGTTTCGCAGGCCCGAGACGACATCGGGCAGGTGTGGCGCTGCATTCGCACCATGCCGGGCCGGCCACATCAAGGCTACGGTCTCCGAGAGATCACCCACATAATCGTAGGACAACGCAAACAGCACCGGGTCCGTACGCTCGGCAATCAGCGCCCGGATCAGGCCCGGCTTGGCATTCTGGAACACCAAGCCGCCCGTCATCGCAGCCAGCGCCAGCCCCCGGTCCGGATCCGGCGTCGTGCGCAGATAATCCGCGATCAGCGCGAGCTTCGCGTTGCGGCGCGGTTCATAGGCAAGCCTGTCGAGCAACCAGGCGAAACGGTTCATCCTGCCCTCCCCCGCTGCAGTTTCAGGCAAGCGTCAAGGCTGGCGCCGGGCCCTGCCTGTCCCGAAATTCCCTCATCAGGTCATTCACCGGCGTTCAGTCTCCATTCATGAACGAAACCTTACCAGCCAAGGGAGCAGTCATGAGGATGTCGGGATGCGCGCCGCGATGCGGTTCTTTGCCGTGAATCTCATTGTGGCCTCGGCATTCGCAACGTTGCAGATCGGCAGCGCTGAAGCCGCGTCCTTCGAATGCCGGGAAACGCCGATGATGCAGGCGGCGATACCGCTCCCTGCCATCGCAGCCAAGATCAGCCGCGAGCATAAGCTCGACATCCTGGCCATCGGCTCGTCCTCCACAGAAGGGATCGGCGCGTCCTCCAAGGACAAGAGCTACCCTGCCCGCCTGCAGAAGCTGCTTGGCCAGAGTTGGCCCAATGCCGCCATCAGCGTCACCAATGCCGGGATCGGGGGCGAAACCGCTCCACAGACGCTCGCTCGCCTGAAAAAGGCCCTGAGCGAGCGGCGCTATGATCTCGTCATCTGGCAGGTCGGCACCAATGATGCGGTGCAGGGTGGTGATCTCGCCGCCTTCGAGGCCATGGTCTCCGACGGGATTGCGGCCGTCCGCCAGGCCGGCTCCGGCCTCGTGATCCTCGACCCGCAGTACTTTCCGACGGTGAAAGATCCCGAACGCTATCGCAGCTTCGTCGAGGCCATCGCCGACACGGCACGCAGCCGCTCGATCCCCGTTCTCTCGCGCTACAACACGATGCTCGACTGGCATCGGCGCGACGCCAATGCGTTCGCCGCCGTGCTCGCCAGTGACGGCTTCCATATGAGCGACGCCGGTTACGATTGCCTGGCGCGGGATATGGCCGTCTCGCTGCTCGGCATGACACTGCCCGCCCGCTCCCATACCGCGCTGGCCGCGCAGTAGAGTCTGCGCCCCGTCGCTAGAGTTGCGTGGCATCGGCGGCTTCGCCTGTCGATTCTGCCTCGCCCTCGTCGCCATAGCCGACAAGATGCAGCGGCTTCGCGCTCAGGCCGACCGTCCCGCACCAATGCACCAATGCATCGGCCTCGCCATGGGTGACCCAGATCTCGCCGGCGCCGGTTTCCCTGATCGTTGCCTGGAGATCGCCCCAGTCGGCATGATCTGAAACGATCAGCGGCAATTCCACGCCCCTCTGCCGCGCTCTCGCCCGGATCCGCATCCAGCCAGACGCAAAGGCGGTCACGGGGTCCGGAAATTTCCGCGCCCAGAGATCCTGAATCGAGCTTGGCGGGCAGATGACGATCTCTCCCGCCAGCGCCTTCCGATCGCTTGCCGAAACCAGGCGCGTCTCCCCGACCGGAGCACCTTCCGAAGCGTAGAACTCCGTCAGGGTCTCGAGCGCACCATGGATATAGATCGGCCGCTCGTAGCCGGCCTCGCGGATCAGAGCCATGACGCGCTGCGCCTTGCCGAGCGAATAGGCGCCGACGATATGCGTCCGCTCCGGAAAGAGCCTGACCGATTCCAGCAGCTTGGCGATTTCGGCGTCGGCCGGCGGATGGCGAAACACCGGCAGGCCGAATGTCGCCTCGGTGATGAAGACATCACAGGATACCGGTTCGAAACCGGCGCAGGTCGGGTCGCGTTCGCGCTTGTAATCGCCGGAGACGACGATGCGCAGTCCCTTGCTCTCGACCACGATCTGAGCCGAGCCGAGGACATGCCCCGCCGGGACGAAGCGGATATCGACCGGGCCGATCGACGTCATCGCGCCCGGCACCGCCTCCTGCCGGCTCTGCGTAAAACCCTCGCCATAGCGCAAGGCCATGATCGCCAGGGTTTCGCGCGTCGCCAGGACGGCGCCGTGTCCCGCCCGCGCATGGTCGGAATGGCCGTGGGTGATCAGCGCCCGCCCGACCGGGCGAACCGGATCGATATGAATATCAGCCAGCGGGCAATAGAGGCCGGCCGGCGTCGGGATCAACAGCTCCGAAGGGCGCATTATCTAGTCTGGTGCATGGGCGTGAGATAAAGTCGATCGCTCATGGAAAAAATCCAGCCTCGTTTCTCGACGTCGTCCGGCGATCCCCGACTCGACCGCCGCTATGAATGGGCGGCCGCCGCGCTCTCCGAAGGAGACGCCGCAACAGCCGTCGATCTCCTCGATCAAACGCTCGGGGAGGCGCCGGGTTTCGTCGCGGCCTGGCATCTCTACGGCAAGGCCAAGGCGAAACTTGGCAGCAAGGAGGAGGCCGCGGAAGCATGGCGGCAATGCCTGGTTCTCGATGATGCGGATCATCTCGGCGCCAGGCTCGATCTCGCGCGCATCGGCGCGATTCCGGCGGAACTGGCCGCCTCCGATGCATTCTCCGGCCGTCTCTTCGACGACTACGCCGAACGTTTCGACAGTCACCTCGTAGAATCCCTGTCCTATCATGGTCCAGCCCTGCTGAAGGACGCGCTTGCGCGGGCCTGTGCAGCGCAAAGCCGCGCCCTGTCCTTCGCCATGACACTCGATCTCGGTTGCGGCACCGGCCTGATGGGCGAAGCGATCAGAGCAGAAACCGAGTTTCTCGCCGGCTGCGATCTCTCCGCGCGGATGATCGAGAAGGCGCGCTCCAAGACACGCGATGCCGGAGGCCCGCTCTATGACAAGCTCGCCGTAGCCGGCCTCGTCGAATTCCTCGCAAGCCGCCGCGATGCGTCGGCCGATCTGGTCATCGCGGCCGATGTCTTCGTCTATCTCGGCGAGCTTGCGCCGGCCTTCGCTCAAACTGCGCGGGTTCTGACAGCCACGGGCCTCGTTGCCTTCACCGTGCAGGATCATGACGGCGAGGACGTGATCGTCGGTGAGGATCGTCGTTTCGCCCATGGCGAACGCTGGCTCCGGCGGCAGTTGTCCGAAGCTCGGCTGACGCCGCTCCTGCTGGAGGCGGCAAGCACGCGAAAGGACCGCGGGAAGCCGGTGCCGGGACTGGTTGTCGTGGCAGGGCGCGCTTAGGCGAACGCAACGTCTCAGGGCCCATGGCCCACAGGGGGCGGGATTTCACTCTCGCCCCGCACCGCCTATCTCTATCCCGCATGGATGCCCCCGCCGCCTCCCTCCCGCCAGGTTTCACCGACTGGTTCGCTTATCGCGGCTGGACTGCGCGCCCGCATCAGCTTGCATTGCTGGAAGAGGCGCGCGCCGGGCGCTCGACCCTGCTCGTGGCGCCGACCGGCGCCGGCAAGACGCTTGCGGGCTTCCTGCCGTCGCTGGTCGAGCTCAGCGAGGCCAATGGCCACTATGACGGGCTACACACCCTCTATATCTCGCCGCTCAAAGCTCTTGCGGTCGATATCGCCCGCAATTTGGAGACGCCAATCCGCGAGATGGCACTCCCGGTCACGGTCGAGACCCGTACGGGCGACACCTCCGCCGCCAAGCGCACCCGGCAGATCGCGCGACCGCCGGACATCCTGCTGACCACGCCGGAACAGCTGGCCCTCCTGGTCTCGCACCGGGACGCGAAACCATTCTTCGCCAACCTCAGGCGCGTCGTGCTCGACGAATTGCACGCGCTCGTGACCTCGAAACGAGGAGACCTGCTTTCGCTCGATCTGGCACGGTTGCGCAGCCTCGCGCCAAAACTCTCGGCTGTCGGCCTCTCCGCGACCGTGCGCGAGCCGGCCGACCTGCAGCGCTATCTCGGCGGTGTCGGGACATCGGCCGGGCTGGTCACCGTCAAGGGCGGGGCAAGCGCGCGGATCGGCATCCTGCAATCCGCCAACCGCCTGCCGATGGCCGGACACACCACTGGCCATGCCATTCGCGACGTCTACAAGGCGATCAGCGATCACCGCCTGACCCTGGTCTTCGTCAATACGCGCATGCAGGCCGAGTTCATGTTCCAGGGCCTGTGGAACATCAACGACGACAATCTGCCGATCGCGCTGCATCACGGCTCGCTCGACGCCCAGCAGCGCCGCAAGGTCGAGGCGGCGATGGCCGCGGGCAAGCTGAAGGCCGTGGTCTGCACCTCGACGCTCGATCTCGGAATCGACTGGGGCGATGTCGACCTCGTCATCAACATCGGCGCGCCCAAGGGCGCGAGCCGGCTGATGCAGCGCATCGGCCGCTCGAACCACCGCATGGACGAGCCGTCGCAGGCCCTGCTCGTTCCATCCAACCGCTTCGAACTGCTGGAATGCCGCGCCGCCCTCGACGCTGTCGCGGAAGCCGCCCAGGACACGCCTGAGCCCCGTATCGGCGCGCTCGATGTGCTGGCCCAGCACGTGCTTGGCATCGCCTGTTCCGACGGTTTTGCTCCGGATGCCCTCTACGAGGAGGTGCGCACCGCCTCGCCCTATGCCGGCCTTGCGCGGGCCGATTTCGACGCCGTGGTCAATTTCGTCGCAACCGGCGGCTATGCCCTGCGCAGCTATGAGCGCTTCGCCAAGCTCCGGAGGGGCAAGGACGGGCTCTTCCGCGCGAGCAACCCCCGCGTGATCCAGCAATATCGCATGAATGTCGGCACCATCGTCGAATCGACCATGCTCAAGGTCCGGCTTGGCCGGTTGCGCAGCGCAAGGCCCGGCCAGCCCGGCATGCTGAGCCGCGGCGGCCGTATCCTGGGTGAGATCGAGGAGTATTTCGCCGAGACCATGACGAGCGGCGACACGTTTGTCTTCGCCGGCGAGGTGTTGCGCTTCGAGGGCATCACCGAGAACGAGGTCGTCTGCTCGCGCACCAATCCGGGCACCGATCCGAAAATCCCGTCCTATGCCGGTGGCAAATTCCCCCTCTCGACCTTCCTCGCGGCCCGCGTGCGCGCCATGCTCGCCTCGCCGAAGGAATGGGCCAGGCTGCCGGACGAGGTGTCCTCCTGGCTGCATGCGCAAAGGCTGAAGTCGCGCCTGCCCAAACCCGGCGAGTTGCTGGTCGAGACCTTTCCGCGTGGTGGGCGGTTCTATCTTGTCGCTTACCCGTTCGAGGGCCGCCTCGCCCATCAGACGCTCGGCATGCTGCTGACGCGGCGGCTGGAGCGGGCGCGCATGAGACCGCTCGGCTTCGTCTGCAACGATTACGGTATTGCGGTCTGGACGTTGGGCGACATGTCGGCGGCGGTCGCCCGGGGAGCGCTCTCGCTCGACGAGCTGTTCGCCCAGGACATGCTCGGCGACGACCTCGAGGCATGGCTCGCCGAATCGGCTCTGATGAAGCGCACCTTTCGCGCCTGTGCCATCATTGGCGGGCTGATCGAACGCCGCTTCCCCGGCCAGGAGAAGAGCGGCCGGCAGGTCACGATGTCGAGCGACCTCGTCTATGATGTGCTGCGCCAGCACGAGCCTGACCACGTGCTGCTGAAAGCCGCATGGGCCGACGCCGCAACAGGCTTGCTCGATATCCAGCGGCTCGCTCAAATGCTGACACGAATCAGCGGCCGGATCGTGCATCAGCCGCTGGACCATGTTTCGCCGCTCAGTGTTTCGGTGATGCTCGAAATCGGGCGCGAGGCGGTTCATGGCGAGGCAGCCGACGAGATCCTGGCAGAGGCGGAAGCGATGATGCTCGAAGAGGCGATGGCGTGACGCTGCCCGCAACGAACGAATTTTCAGCGCGCGAGGCCGGAGCACTCATGCTCGGGCGGCTCGCAATCGTCCCCGATCTCTCGGGCGCGCTGTGGCTGCCCGAAGAGCGCACGCTCGTCGTAGCCGATCTGCATCTGGAAAAGGGCTCGGCCTATGCGGCGCGCGGCATCTTCCTGCCGCCCTATGATTCCGCGACCACGCTCGCAACGCTGACCGCGGCGATCCTGCGCCATGCTCCAGCCCGCGTCATCGCGCTTGGCGACAGCTTTCACGACCGCGGCGCAAAGGAGCGGATCAGCGGCGACGATCTGCGCTCCCTGCACCTGCTGCAGAAGGGCCGCGACTGGCTCTGGGTGACCGGCAACCACGACCCCGCGATCAGCCGGGCGATGGGCGGCGAAACCGCGGACTGTCTCGCGATTGCAGACGTCGTGCTGCGCCACGAACCCAACGCGGCTGAGGCCGGCTTCGAGATCGCCGGGCATCTCCACCCGGCGGCCAAGATCAGGATGCGCGGGCGGGCCCTGCGGCGCCGCAGCTTCGCGCTCTCCGGGCGGCGCTGCATCCTCCCGGCCATGGGCGCCTATGCCGGCGGGCTGAACCTTCGCGATACCGCCTTCCGTCCGCTCTTTAGTGACGGACTGACGGCACATATGCTCGGCGACGGCAGGCTCTTCCGGATCGATCGACAGTTACTGCTGGCGGATTGAGGCGGGACCATCGTTCCCGGAGGGCGCCAGCGCACCCGGCTCTGAGCTGAAGCAATTTCTCCATTACCAATGGAGTACTCTACAGCAGCAGGATCGCAGAGAAGGACTGGTCCCGACTTTTTCACATGCTGTTCGTCCGCTACGGGTTGCGTCCGGCGGGGGCTTGTGGCATCAGGACGCCGCTTCGGAACGACGCCGCGCCCGCCATCGCCGATTTCGCGATTGAACAGGCGCTTCAAGGCTTACGATCCTGCTGCGGTAGCTCAGTGGTAGAGCACTCCATTGGTAATGGAGAGGTCGAGAGTTCAATCCTCTCTCGCAGCACCAGCCCCAAACGCCTGAAGTCACGCAAATCAATGTGAGCATGTGGGCCACACCCGCTTGGCGGTACGTGCGGCCGGCATGCCTGTTCGCACAGCTCGCCATCGGCGATGTCCAAGGACCGGCATCCGCCCCTTGGAAACACCGATCGGACAGCCACCCCATCACGGATGGCCACGCTGCTCTGAAACCGAGTCCCGCGGCCTGATCGCTCCGCCCTCCGATCGCTCTCGCGACCACCCGTCAGATCCGCGCTCCTCGTGCCTTCGCGGCCCCGCGCATCTTCGCGCTGTATTCCGTCAGGCTCGGCCAGGCCGAGGCGATGACATCGAGTTCGGCCAGGGACGACATCGCATCGCCTTGGGCAAACGCTACCTGCAACCGTGCCTGGGCTGACAGGAGCGCCTGCGCCTCTGGCGTGTTGCGCAGGCTTGCCTCGCCCAGCACCGTGAAGATCGGCGTCGCTTCGCTCCGCCCGCGAACGGCGATGCGGTCGAGCTCAAAGACAAAGAAGGCGTCCTCGATCGCGCGCGCGGTCCCGTCTCCGATAACTACCGGCACCGCGTAATCCTTGGTCACCCCCTCCAATCGCGACGCGAGATTCACGGCGTCGCCCAGAACGGAGTAGTCGTAACGCCAGCGCGACCCGATATTGCCGACCACGCACATGCCGGTGTTGACCCCCACGCCGACGGCCAGCGGCGGCAGACCGGGCTCCTCCATCTGAAGTTCGGCATTCAGGCGCTCGACCGCCTGGGACATCCTTAGCGCAGCGGCGATGGCAGCACTTGCATGGTTCGGATCGGGCAGCGGCGCGTTCCAGAATGCCATGACGCAATCGCCCATATATTTGTCGATCGTACCACGGGCCTCCAGCACCTGTTCCGACAGCGCATCGAGAAGGCGGTTGATGATGCTGGTCAGCCGGATCGGGTCGTCCTTCAGGCGCTCCGACAGGCTGGTGAAGCCGCGCACGTCGCAGAACAGGACGCTGATCTCGCGCCGCTCGCCGCCCAGTTTCAACGAATCGGGGTTGCGCGCGAGTTCCTCGACCAGATCGGGCGTGACATAGCGGGAGAAAGCCTGCGAAACGGCGGCGCGGAGCCGGCGCTCGCGGGCATAGTCGATTCCAAAGCGGGCGCCGAAGCCCATGAAGGCTGCAAGCGTCGGCGTCACCGGCGGCAGCCAGATCCGACCATAGCGCAGCAGGAGCCAGCTGCCGGCGGCGATGGCAATGATGCTTGCCGCTGCGATCACGCCCGTGCGCCACGTGATGGCCGCCGAGCCCGTGCCGCAGCCGATCAGGGAGCACAGCAGGACCACGGTTGCGATCGCGCTGAGCGGTGCGGGTCTGATCCAGAGCCCATGTCTGAGATTATCGAGCAGAGTGGCGTGGATCTCGACGCCCGAGGTCAGTGTCCCGGTTTTCGTGGTGTAGGGCGTGGAGAACGCATCGTTCGCACCGGACGCGGCAGTCGGTGCCGCCTTCAGGTTGAATCCGACCAACACGACCTTGTCCTTGAGGAGGCCGGGCGGAAGAAAGGCGCCCGGATCGAGCGCCTGATAATAGGAGACCGTCGGATAGGTACGTGGTCCGCCGAGATACTGGATCAGCGCACGCTCGGGGGCCGCAGGCACGGGGTCGCCCGTCTGGCCAAGGATCGCGGCGGCAAAGCTGCCTTCGATGCGCGGCATTCGCCGCAGGACGCCGTCGCTGTCGAGATCGACGGAGGTCACGCCGGTTTCCGCGCCGTTTTCCGTGAACGCCGGCAGGGGCTCGACCAGCGAGACCTGCGTACCATGGTCCATCGCGATGACTTCGCGATCTGCCGCCAGCACCATGCCGGGTGCGAGCGCAGCGGCAAGAGCGGCATCGGCGGCTTCACCCGACGGTTCCGAGAAGATGATATCGAGGCCAATGACCTTCGCGCCTGCCTGCTTCAGGCTCCGGACCAGGCGGGCGTGGGTTGCGCGCGACCAGGGCCAGCGTTCGGACAGTTCGGCGAAGGACGGCTCGTCGATTGCGACGATCACGGCCCCGGGCTGATCCGGCTGGGGCGGGGCGATCATGGTCAGGATATCGAAGACCCTGGCCTCGACAATCCTGATGCCGGCGCGACCATGCAGAGGCACGATGAGAAGTGAAACCAGCGCTGCCAGTAAAATGTTGCGCAGGCGGGGCCGCCCGCGCAATTCGATCTGCAGGGCCCTGTAGCGGTGAAGCAGCGCCGCGGCGACCCGGCCTTGGGCAGGCGCTGCGCGCGCCATCAGAACCGGACCTTGAGTGAGCCGGCAATCGTGCGGCCCGCGCCGAGGATCGCTTCGCTGGTGCCGACGCGCGCCGCGACTTGATCGTAGCGCTTGTCGAAGACGTTGAGCAGGGAGAGCCCCAGCAGAAAGCGCCGATCCGGCGTTTCGTAGCTCGCCGCGAGGTCGGTGGTCCAGAAAGGATCGAGCTTCACGCCTCCGGGACTGTCGTAGCGCGGGCCGATATAGTTCTCGATCACCGAGAACTTGATGCGGCTGGGATGGACGAAGGTCAGACCGGCACGCGCGAAGCGACGCGGCACGAACGGCACGTCGACCTCCAGGCCGTTTGCGTCGATCGTACTGGAATTGGCCATGCCGATCGTGCCGAAGACGCCGATGCCATGCGTCAGCCAGACATTCGCAGTCGCCGTGACATAGTCGATCCTGGCCTTGTTCAGATCGAAACTGTCGAGCGTGTCGGGGAAATCGAGCCGCAGGTTTCGGGCTCGCTGGTTCTGGTACTCGACTGCGGCGAAAATGTTCTGGGTCCATTCGGCGTCCCAGCGCAGCGCCACCGTTTCCTTGTTGCCGCCGAGCTGGACCGGCAGGGCGTTCGGAACCAGCCCCACCGTGGTCACTGGTGACAACGTAAACCCGTTCGGCAATTCGGTGTCGCGCCGCCAGGCCGCGCGCAGCCAGTGGTTATCGATCGGGGAGAAACCTATGCCGACGCGCGGATCGGCATAGGTCTTGGACCGCGCCGGCCCCATATCGGTGCCGAGCAGCTGGATGCCCCCCTCGATCTGGATCTTGTCCGAGGGCTGCCATTGCAGATTGGTATAGGCGCGACCCGCCGTGAAATTGCTGCGGGTGCCGTCAAATGTGTCGTTGCTTTCCGAGAAAGCGATGAGGGGAATCGACAGTGTCGCGCCTTGCGCGATGAAGCTGCGGATGCGTCCGTTCTGGCCCTCGAGGCCGCTGCGCAAGGTGAAGTTACCGAAGCCGAACGTATGGCTGAGCGCCGCCGTGGCCGAATCGACCTTCGTGTCCTTCCGCTCACGCGTATCGAGCGACAGGAAGAACGGCCCGAACATCGGATCGACGACGACTCCCGCATTCGTCGCAGTCCGACGCTGCGACTGATCGGCCCTGGTCGCGACCACCGCACCGGTCAGCACGTTACGGTAGCCGAACGTGTGGCTCCAGCCGGCGCCGGCCTGATAGGTCTTCACCGAATTCGTATCAGCGTCGAAGAGGTTGATCGCCGGAGCGATCAGATCCGGCTTGGCTGAGTTCACCGTACCCCAAAGCAGGAAGCGATCGGCCGCACTCGGCGCGACGCCGACGAATGCGGCCGCCGACTGGCCGTCTTCGCCTCCTGCCCGGCCGCGGCGATGACCCGTGTCGATCCGGTTATAGGACAATGCAACCGAGGTCGGCACGGGCTCGTTGCTGAAGGCCTGGACGGTGGCCTCGCTTTGCCAGCCGTTGCGGCCGTTGCGGCGCACGAGAGAGCCGCCGAACTCGGTGTCGATGAAGGGCCGGCGCAGCAGATCGATGCGACCGATACGGCCGGAGACCGCCAGCGGATCGAAGAACAAGCCCTGCAGGATGAGGTTACCGGCGACATCGGCGGTACCGCCTTCGATCTGGTCGAGCGTCGGGCGGGCGAAGAGCGGCCGGGCGCGGCGCGCTGCCGATTGGTCGAAATAGCTCGTGGCGCTGAACGGATCGGCGACGCGGTCGGTGTAATAGCGCCCCCAGTCCTCGAGGCTCAGCAGGCGATAGGCCTGCCCGAGATAGGAACCACCGGTCTTCGTCGTCGCCAGCGCCGCGAAATAGCCCCCGCGATTGCGATAGCGTCTCACAGCCTCGCGCGCATTGATGATGGCGGCATCGGCCTCGAGCTGGTCGACGGCGATGGCGGTGCGGGCGATGGAGATGACAGGGTCGTTCTTGTCGAGCCGGTCGGCATTGTCGAGCGCCTGGCCGGCCACTTCCAGATCGCCACTCTGGTACTGGGCAATGGCGACCGCGAGCAGGCTCTGCGCGTCAGCAGGATTGGCGGCGCTTCCGGCGAGCGTGAACTCCAGCGCCTTCGCCATGTCGCCCTTCTGCAGGTAGTAGCGCCCCTTGGCGGTGTAGGCGGCATCGAGCGAGGGATCGAGCGCCAAGGCCTTCTCGATCAGTCTTCCGGCTTCGTCGACGCGGCTCTGGTCGAGCAAGAGAGTGGCGAGATTCGCGTAGGCGACGGGATCATCGGGATCGACCGCGATAGCCCGCCGGAAGGCACGCTCGGCCTCAAGCGGCGCATCGCGGGCGCTCTCGGCGAGGCCAAGCCCGTTCCAAAGCGTGGCATCGCCGGGAGCGACCTCCGTGCCCCGCGCGAAATCGGCGACGGCCCCATCGAGATCGCTGTCGATGCTGCTCTTGAGGTATCCGGAAGCCAGCAGCGTCTCGGGGCTGTCGGGATCGATGGCGCGCATGCGCTCGACGGTGGCACGCATCTCGTCGCGCCTGTTCAGGAGCAACGAGACCTGCGCCGACACCATCGAGGAGAGCAGGTGGCGGGGCGCCGATTTCTCCGTCTGGCGCAGCACCTTCGCCGCGTCTTCCAGGCCCTTGCCGAAGCCCAGGACATAAGCGGCACAGACATTCTGGTCCGCTCCACCAACAGGAGGCATCGGCAGGACGCGCTTGGGTTCGGCCATCGTGGCGGCGGCGTAATAGCCGCATTTCGCCGTCAGGTGCTGGCGGCCGGTCGTGCCCCGCGCCGCCCGCGCGAACAGAGCCGCCGCCTCCTTGTAGCGTTTGGCCGAACCAGCGAGCATCGCCTCGACGAGATCGAGGCGGGCGCTCTGGCTGGAACGGTTCGCCTGCGTCCGGGCCGGACCGCGCCGCGCCGCAGTCCAGTCCTCGTCCGGGCCCGGGATGAAGGCCGGGCGCTGGCCAAGGCGCCGGCGCGCCTCCGCCACCGCGTGCAGCACGATCTCGCGTGGATCCTGGCCCATGCCATTTTCCGCGATGGCGACCCAATCCTCGGTCGTGCGCGCCGAGATCGGGATGGCGGCGAGCCGCGCGCGCTCGCTGCGCCGGGCAGCGCCGTCGAGACGCGTCGCCGGCAACCCACGAAACAGGCCGCGCAGCTCCATGTAAAACAGCATCTGCTCGCGATCGTCGGACTTCACGAGAACGGTCTTGGTCGGGCGTTCTCCGATCCGTGCCGTTGCGCCCTCTCCTTGGCGGACCGTGACCGAGCCCTGCGGGTTGCTGAACTCGATGACACCTTCCAGCACAACCAGCGACGTGCGGTCGCCCTGGACCGACAGCGACCAGTCGGTGCCGCGGATCGCGGCCGAGGCGGCCGGTGTCTTCACGGTCACGCCGGTACCGCCGCGCGAGGCGCGGGCCCAGACATTGCCATTCGGCACTGTCAGTTCGGTGGTACCCGTCGCCGCTGCGACCTGGTTGACGACGAGCGTCGACTGGCGCCCGACGCGAATGGTCGTCTGGTCCTGAAAGGTGATGCCGAGCGTCCCGATCTCACCGGTGCGCAGCGTATCGCCACCAACCACGTCCTGGCGCACGACGGCCGGGTGCCAGCGCGGCTCTCGCTGCAGCTGCAATTCCTCGCCCCCCTTTGCGGAGACGATGGCGCCAGCGCGAGGAGTCGATCGCGGCAAAGGCACCTGAGCTGATCCCGCCGTTGACGTCGCAGCCACAACCATGAGGCCGGCGAATCCCCGGCAAACGACGCGGCGGAACATGGTGAAGCCCCCGGAGCAATCCAAAACCGTCTAACTAGCTTTTGCTGGTTACAGGTCTTAGGGGATGACCTACCGTCCGGCTGTGCCTTTTAGGCAACATGCCGGAGAAGATTTCCAAGCTCCGATTAAAGTGACTTGGCCAAGGATATGGCCCATGTCCACGGGACGGCAGTCAACAAGAGTGCAATCAGCCCGCGCTTGAGGCAGCGAAACTTCGAACGCAGTATCCGAGCGTTGACGTAGCACTGGTTCAACACGTCATCGAGGTATTCCTCTTCCGTCATCTTGACGAACCGAGAACGAAATTCGTCCTGCGGGAGCCCTGCGACAGTACCGAAAAAGGAGAGTGATGGTTTACCTGCCCGCAGGCGAGGGATCTGGCCGCGCATCAACTGATACAGAACCGTCGCGAACCCGCCTGCGGCAATGGCCAGGGCAAACATAAAAATGCCGTTCCATTGTTTGACGGCAGGCGTTGCAGCCGAGAGTGCGCCCATCATAGCAACTGTGATGCCCATCAGCCCGGCGCTGCGGCTATCATGCCGCCCAATCCAGTCGATCATCTGCGAAAGCGACTTCTCGGCCCGCTCCCTGACCCAGTCTTCAGCCATATTCGCTCTAGCCTCCCCCAAAGTCCCTTTGCGTCAATCCACAATCGCGCGCAAGCACCTTCACTATCGACCCGGCATCATCGTGCTGGAGATCTGTCATCCCAGATCATGACATCACGCGATGAGGCCTCCGGAAGAACGAGGTTCGACTACTGCTTCAGCTGGCTTCGAACTTCCGGGCTCGAAACGCGCGCATTTTCGCGCGGTTGCCGCAAACCTCCATCTCGCACCAGCGTCGCCGCCGATTCTTGGTCGTGTCGAACATGAGCCAGCCGCAGTGATCTCCCTCGCAGCGCTTGACCCGCGCGAGATCTTGCTGGGTCATCACGGTGAGAGCCGAGAGCGCGATCGGCCCGAGCACCGCCTCGACGAGGGCCGTGTACGGGTCCCATGTCCAGGCAAAGCCGCCGCCGGAGGTCGAGAGCCGCGCGCGGCTCAGGCAATGGGCATGAACCGCCGTCAACGCCGCGCGATCCTCCTCCCGCGGCGTATCACGCCGGGCCAATGCCGCGCCGATCTCGTAGATGGTTTCCCGGAGCGCATGGGCCTCGCTCAGCAGCCGGGAAGCGAGAACCTCGTCGGCCCCGACCATTGCCAGGGCCGCATCCCTGTCCGTGTCACTGAGCAGTTTTGCGAGATGCGCCCAGAGGACGATATCGGACCCGTTATGCAGGTACTCGGCATGCTGCGTCCCCCCCCGATCCGCGACAGAATTGACAAAATCGAAGGCGAGCTCGCTGGCGATAAGCGGCAAGCTCACAGCGCGGCTGGGGGGTGGCGGGTCGCTGGCGTCCATGTAACCGCCTATACCCCTTTAAGAGGTTCTATCAAGCACTTTTCCTCGCGCTCTCCCGTAGCGGAGAGCCGGCCGGACACTTGCCCTCAGGGATGCCCCCGACCATGGTGCGGCCCCTCCCGCAGACCGGACGCGGCATCTTGCAGGTACGCTGCGACAGCGGCGCGTTTCAGCAAGCCGGCGCCGCGGCCATCCTTTCGAGCCGTTCGAAACACAGTTCGAGTTCGGCATCGGTCACGGTCATGGGCAGAGAAAAGCCGATGCTGGCCGGCCCTTTGGACGTCGTCGAAAGGCCGACCTCGAAACAGCGCGACACGAGCCTGGCCGCGAATGCCGGGCCGGGGGTCATGCCGAAAGCGGCGGGGTCGAACTCGATGGCGAGCAGCAGTCCGCACCCTCGTACGCCGAGGATGGCGGGGGCCTCGCTTGCAAGAGCGGCGATGCGCGACCTGATGCGTCGCTCAAGCTCGGCGGCGCGCCGCACCAGCCCGTCACGCTCGACGATATCGATCATGGTCAGGGCGGCTCGCGTGGTGAGCGGGTTCTTCTCGTGCGTGTAGTGGCCGAGATCGAGCTCGGGGGCGATGTCCAGCCGCGCGTCGGCAATGACGGCGGCGATCGGCAGGAGCCCACCACCGAGCGCCTTACCGAGCACCACCGCGTCGGGTATGGCGCCGACATGTTCGAAGGCGAAGAAGCGGCCGGTCTTGCCGAGGCCCGTGGGAATCTCGTCGAAGATCAGCAGTGCGCCGTGCCGGTTGCAGAGATCGCGCACTTCGGCCCAGAGCCCGTCCGGCGGGACATGGCAGTTGGAGCGGATCGGTTCAGCGACAACGGCCGCAATGCCGGTCTCAGACCTCCCAAAGGCTTCGCGCATCTCCGCGAGCATGCGTCGCGCTCCGTCCGGCGCCCAATAGGGCGTCACGTGCCGACGCCCCGGCAGAAAGGGGCCGAGACGCGGGTCCGCTGCGGCTTTCGACAGGCCAAAAGCGCCGAAGCCGTGCCCGTGATAGGAGCCTTCCAGCGAGATCGTCTCGTGGCGGCCCGTCGTCACGCGCGCCAGCTTCAGGGCGATCTCGATCGCGTCCGAACCACCGGTCGCGAAGAGAACTTTGGCGCGCGCACCGGGCCAATACGCCAGCAGCTTCTCGGCCAGCCCAACTGCGGGTTCGTTGGTGAAGCGGCGCGGCGCGAAGGGCAACGTGTCGAGCTGACGCTTCAACGCCGCGATCACCTCGGGGTGACCATGCCCGATATGGTGCACGGTGTTGCCGTGCAGGTCGATGAAGCGGCGCCCCTCGCTGTCCTCGAGCCAGATGCCCTCCGCTGCGCGCAGCGTCGACAGGCAGGGGCTCGATCCCTTCTGGTGGAAGAAGGCAGTTGCGTCGCGCGATACGAGATCGTCTTCCATGGCCATCGTCATTTCGAGAATCCTGAGAAGCGCGGCAACGTCGGCCGACGCAGTGGCGAGAGCCGGCGCCGACCAGGCTCCCTGCGCCTTTCGATCAGTCTTGCGAGGCCAATCGCGGCGAGAGCGAAGGCCAGCAGGACGAGGCTCTTGGCGGCGGCGTAGCCAAATTCTCCGGAGCTGGCGTGATTGAAGATCGCCACCGACGCGAGCTTATGGTTGCCGGAGACCAGGAAGATGATCGAAGACAGCGTCGTCAGCGCGTCGATGAAGACATAGAGCATGCCGAGCAGCAGGGCAGGCAGCAAGATCGGCAGCGTAACATTCAGGAAGCGCAGGATGAGGCCCGCGCCGAGACTTTCCGCCGCTTCGTCGATGGAACGGTCCACACGCTGGAGGGCTGCGCGGGCGGCCAGCACGCCGACAAAGATGTTCGAGAACAGGATGTTGACGACCAGGATCGCCGAGGTGCCGGTCAGCGACAGAGCCGGAATGCCGAAGGGAATGTTGAAGGCAACGATATAACCGATGCCGAAGATGATGCCCGGCAGGATCGCCGGCACCAACACGAGAAAGACGATGAGGTTGGCGCCCGGCGGCCGCAGGCGTTCGACGACATAGGCGATCACCACGGCGAACAACCCGCCCACCGGGCCCGCGATCACACCGATGCGCAGGCTTTCCCAGACGAGATCCAGACCGCGCTCGGAGCTGCCATAGCCCGTGCCGGCAAGGCCGACCTGTGCGGCTTCTCCCGTGAAATGGCCGAGCGTCAGGCTCCAGTCGGTGCCCCAGACCTTTGTCACCGCACCCAGCGCCATGGTGCCATAGACCGCGAAGATGAGCGCACCGACCGTCCCGGCCAGCGCGGCCAGGCCGATGCGCCAGGAGCGCGGCATCGGCAGCTCGGAGCGCCCCGCGATGCTCGCGCTCGAATAGCCCTTGCGGCGCCCGAACAACTCGAGGCCGAGATAGAGCAGAAGGGAGGGGATGATCAGCCAGACACAGAGCGCGGCTGCAAGCGGCGTATTCCTGTAGGCGGTGATCTCGTCATAGACGATCCCGGCGAGAACGGGGGTATCGCGGCCGAGAATCAGCGGATTGCCGAAATCCGTGAGGCTCATGATGAAGACGAGCACGATCGCGCGTTTGATCGCGGGCAAGGCCAGCGGCAGCGTGACATGGCGGAAGGTGGTGAAGTGACCGGCGCCAAGCCCGGCGGCAGCCTCGTCGATGCGCCCGTCCTGCCGGCGCAGGACGTTGTCGAGAATGATCAGCGTCGCCGGCATGAACGACAATGTCTGTGCCAGCACGACGCCGAGAAGACCGTAGAGATTGGTCTCGTCAGCGTCGATGAGCCCGAGGCCCTGGTCGAGCAGCGAATGCGTCACCAACCCGCGCCGGCCGAACAGCATCACGGTCGCGGTCGCGATCAGCACCGGCGGTGCGACCAGCGGCATCAGGAAGACGCCCCGCATCACGGAAGGCCAGGGCACGCCGCCGCAATTGATGCCGTAAGCCAGCGCGAAGGCCAGGGACACCGTGAAGACCACCGACAGGCCGGCGAGCATCAGGCTGTTGAATGCAGCGTTTCGCAGATAGGAATCCTGAAAAACCTTGAGGTAGTGGTCGATCCCCCAGCGCTCCTCGGAGCCGTTGCGCAGCGTGTCGAACGCCTGCTGGCCGATCAAGCCCTTCACCCTGAAGGCGAGCGCAGTCCGCTTGTGCAACATCACATGCGCGATCGCCTGATTGTCGGCCACCTCGGCCCTGTCCAGCGGCCCCAGCGCGGCGAGCGCGGCCTGCATTGCCCCGGCCTGTTCGGAATAGGGGGCAGTGCGGTCCCATGGCGGTGTCAGCCCCGCGAGCCGGAATGCGGTCGCGCTCGCTTCGACGCGTTCCTGCTCGGTCGCCGACTCGCTCCAGCGGCGCATCAGGGCCGCCCTGTCTTCCGTCGGGAGCCGATCAAGCGCATCGACCGTGACAGCCCTGAGCCGTGCCGGTGGCATCGGGCCGGAGATGACGAAGCTGTTGACCAATACCGCGCCGATCGGCACGCCGATGAAGACAAGCAGCAGCAGCGTGACGATGCCGCTCGCGAGTGCGCGCGGCAATTGGCGCAGCAGGCGCGTCATGACCGCCCCCGCGCCGGAATCAGCGCCGCGCGGCGTGCATCCGGCATGACGATGACCGGCGCGCCGCGTATGCCGATCCGCTCCGCCTCGTGCGACGGGCAATCGGCGATGACAGTCCGCCCGGAGTCGAGCGTCACGGTGAGGCGCACGACGGCACCAAGGAAGGCCGAGCCCGCGATCCGCCCAGGGAGCCCGATTACCCCGGAGTGGGCAGCTGAGTCGACCGCAATATGCTCGGGCCGATAGACCGCGGTGACGCGTTCGCCGGATCTGATCTCGGGCGGGAGCGCCATGGGCCAGAGCTCGCCATAGGCGTCCACGCCGCCGGCCACAGCATGCCCTTCGATCAGGTTCGAGACGCCGATGAACTGCGCGACGAAGATGGAACCGGGGCGGTGATAGATTTCCGCGGGCGTGCCGATCTGCTCGAAGCGTCCGTTGCGCATCACCGCGACCCTGTCGGACAGGGCCAGGGCTTCTTCCTGGTCATGCGTCACATAGAGGGTCGTGATGCCGAGCCTGTCGATGATCGACCGCAGCTCATTGCGGAGCTTGACGCGGATGCGCGCATCGAGTGCCGACATCGGCTCGTCGAGCAGCAACACCTCGGGATCGGACGCGAGCGCACGTGCCAGCGCGACGCGTTGCTGCTGGCCGCCGGACAATTCGTGCGGATAGCGTTCGAGCAGCCGCTCCATCTCGACAAGTCGCGCCAGCTCCGCGACGCGACGCTCCCGTTCCTCGCGGCCGCGCGAGGCGATCGTGAGCGCGAAACCGATATTTTCCGCGACGGTCTTCGTCGGGAACAGCGCGTAGGACTGGAAGACGAAGCCCATGCGCCGGCGCGCGGGAGCCATGTCGGTGACATCCTCCTCCGCGCGCAGGACGCGCCCGCCATCTGGCCGCACGAAGCCGGCTATGATCCGGAGCAGGCTCGTCTTGCCACAGCCGGAATCGCCGAGCAGGGTCACGAACTCGCCCCTGGCGAGATCGAGTGTGACGGCATCGACCGCCCGGGCGGAGCCGCCATAGGATTTGACGATATCGCGCACAGCCAGATGCGGCCGGCCCCTCGCGAGGGTCGGCCGCTCTGCGGCAACAGGCGGGGTCGCCAGTTCGATCACAGTTCCGGATCCGTCACTGCTTGAGGATGCGGCTGGCGAATTCGCGCCGGAACGCGGTCATGTCGACCGGGCGGCGCATCTGCCAGAGCGTGATCTGCTTCAGATCGACCAGGCCGTGCCCGGGCACCGTGGTCGCGCCAACCACCTTGCCGAGCACAGCGGCGGCATCGTCGCTCGCCATGAAATCGAGGAAGACCTTGGCTTCTGTCGGGTTGGGCCCGCCGGCGACGAGGCCACCGCCCTCCGTCACGTTGGGCGTGATCCGGCCATAGACGATCTCGACCGGCTTGCCCGAGGCCTTGGTCTCGAAGCAGGTCGTATCGAAGGTCAGGCCGATCGCGACCTCGCCTGCGCCGGCCAGTTGGGCGCCGCCGGAGCCGCCATCGGAGTACTGGTAGACGTTCTCGTGCAGGTTCTCGACGAACGGCCAGCCGAAAGCGTCGACGAAAGTGGTGAGGATGGCGCCGCCAGTGCCGGATTTGAGCGGCGACGGCAGCGAAATCTCCTTGCGATAAGCCGGCCTGATCAGATCTTCCCAGGTCACAGGCATCGGCAGGCCCTTTTGCGCCAGCCGCTCCTTGTTCACGACCATGCACATCGTCGTCGCGAAGTACTTGCTGTAGAAGCCGTCATCGTCGCGGAAGGCGGGCAGGATCTTCGAGCCCCTCGGCTCGTAGGGCTCGAACACGCCGGCCTGCTTGAGCTGCTCCAGAGCAGCGTTGTTGACGAGATAGACGACGTCGGCCTGCGGCTTGCCCTTTTCGGCGATGGCGCGCTCGGCGATCGGACCGGTCGAACCCGATACGAACTTCACGTCGATATCGGGATGTTTCTTCTTGAAGGCGCCGACGAGGGCGGTGTTGACGCTGTCGGAGGCGTTGTAGATCACGACCTCCCTGGCGAGCGCGGCGCCGCCTGCCAGGGTGAACGCCGCCGCCGCGATGGCGGCGATCCGTGTGAGGCCTTTGATGCTGGGGCTTGGCATGAATGTCTCCGTGCCTTTAGGAGCTGTCGTGATATAAGTGTTGCTAAATTGTATGACACTGGAATGAAGCTTTACTTATTCTAAGGCCGGCCCGCCCATGAACCTGTCCCAACTCCGTGCCTTCCACGCCGTCGCGAGCCATCGCACGTTCTCAGCCGCCGCCCAGGCGCTGGGCGTCAGCCAGCCCGCGATCACGCAGCATGTGAAATCCCTCGAGGATGCTGTCGGGACGCGCTTGTTCCTGCGCATGGCGGGCGGCGTCGAACTGACGCCGGACGCGCTGGACCTGCTGCCGAAAGTCAGGCAGGCGATCCTGATGCTCGACGACATCTCAGCCCGGATGAGCGACGGCCGTAGCCTTGCCACCGGACACCTCGCCATCGGTCTGTGCGCGCCCTATGTGGCCATGCCGATCCTGAAACGCTTTACCGCCGAGCATCCGGGCGTACAGCTCGACCTGCGGCTCGAAAACTCCAGCAACCTGCTGGACCTCGTCGCGCAGCACCGTGTCGATATCGGCATCGCGACGCTGCGCGAGCCGCATCCCGATTTTGCCTGCGACTTCCTGCTCGATCAGCGTCTGGAGATTTTGGTGCATGCCGGTCATCCCTGGTGGGAGCGCGTGCAGATCGAGGCGGGCGAACTTTTGGGTCAGCGCCTCGTCACGCGCGAGGCCGGCTCGATGACCCGCCATCTCTTCGAGACGGCGCTGGCCGACCACGGCGTCGAGATCGCGCCGCATCTGGTCCTCGGCAGCCGGGAGGCGGTCAAGGAGGCCGTAGCGGCCGGGATCGGCATCGGAATCGTGCTCGACCGCGAGCGCGGCTTCGACCCCCGGCTGCGCGCGCTGACTGTCAGCGACTTCAATGTGGTGGCCGGAGAGTATCTGGTCACACGCCGGGAGACCCGCACCCTGGGAAGCGTCGGCGCGTTCGTCGCCATTGCGCTTGCTGCCTTCAAGGGAGGCGCGGCCGATCGCGGCTTCTAGAGTGCAGCGCCCCCCAGGCAGGTGGCGAGGGCCATGCCCGACCGGCGCGAGGCCGATCAGGCATGGCCCTGCGCTGCGGACTGATCAGCCCGCGCCGGCAGGGCTCACTCCGCCGGGGCCATCAAGGGCTCGTCGAGCGGGTCCGGCAGGCTGCCGCTCAGCGCGGCCCTGAGTTGGTCCTGATCGAGTTCGCCCTCCCAGCGTGCCACGACGATCGTGGCGACGGCATTGCCGATGAAGTTGGTCACGGCACGGCATTCCGACATGAACCGGTCGATGCCGAGGATCAGCGCCATGCCGGCGACCGGGACCGCCGGCACCACGGACAAGGTAGCGGCAAGTGTGATGAAGCCAGCGCCAGTGATGCCGGCTGCGCCCTTCGAGCTGAGCATCGCCACCAGCAGCAGCAGGATCTGGTCGCCAAGCGGCAGGTGGATGTCCATGGCCTGGGCGATGAAGAGCGCCGCCAGCGTCATATAGATATTGGTGCCGTCGAGGTTGAACGAGTAGCCGGTCGGCACGACAAGGCCGACGACGGAGCGCTTGCAGCCGGCCAGTTCCATCTTTTCCATCAGGCTCGGCAGCGCGGCTTCAGAGGAGGAGGTGCCGATCACCAGCAGAATCTCGTCCTTGATGTAGCGGATCAGCGCCAGGATCGAGAACCCGTTATAGCGCGCGACCGCACCGAGCACGACGAGCACGAAGATCGCCGAGGTCAGGTAGAAGGTGCCGATCAGCATCGCCAGATTGGCGACGGAGCCAATGCCGTAGCGGCCGATGGTGAAGGCCATGGCGCCGAAGGCGCCGAGCGGAGCCGCCTTCATCAGGATGGCGACAAGCTTGAAGATCGGCGCCGACAGCGCCTGCAGGAAGTCGAGCACCGGCTTACCGCGCTCGCCCACCATCGAGAGCGACAGGCCAAACAGGACCGAGAAGAACAGCACCTGCAGAATGTCGCCGGAGGCGAAGGCGCCGACGATCGTGTTCGGGATGATGTTCTGGAGGAAGCCGACCACGCTGGAATCATGCGCCTGGGTCGCGTAGCCCTGCACCGATTTCGCGTCGAGGCTGGCGGGATTGATGTGCAGGCCGGCTCCTGGCTGCAGCAGATTGCCGACCACCAGGCCGACGACCAGTGCCAGGGTGGAGAAGGTCAGGAAGTAGATCATCGCCTTGCCGGCGACGCGCCCGACTTTCTGCATGTCGCTCATCCCGGCTATGCCGGTCGAGACCGTCAGGAAGATGACGGGCGCAATGATCATCTTCACCAGCTTGATGAAGGCGTCTCCGAGCGGCTTGAGGGCAGCGCCCTGCTCCGGCCAAAAATGACCGAGCAGGATGCCGGCCGCGATGGCCGCGAGCACCTGCACATAGAGATGCTGATAGAATTTCCTGGCAGGGGCCGGCTGTGCCGGCGCCTGGTCGAGCGTGATCGCCATGGCTTCCTCCTTGGGTCGGTCTCGCGGTGTTCTTGCTGTTCTGGACGCCGCTTGACCGCCCTGTTGGCAATCGCCATGCCAAGCCCTGGCGATGAATTTAATCGCTCTATTTCAAAGACTTGATCGGCTCCGACGTCCCCTTTGCGGAGATACCCTGGCGGCACTCCGCACAGGGAAGGGTTGATTTGTGCGGATTTCCGCACATGATGGGACATGACCATGCCCCTGCCGGAAGAGCGTGATCGCCGGGCCGCCAGGCGCCTCTGGATTGCCTTCGCGCTCCTGGTCGCGGCCATCGCCGTCGTCGCCTTCGTGATCGCCGGCGATATCGGCCGTAACCGCGCCATCGCGACGACGCGCGCCCGCGCCGAGGATGCCGGCACGCTGGCGCTCGCGATCCTGCGCGGCGAACTGGAGAAGCAGCGCGCATTGCCGGTCATCCTGGCGCGCGATCCCGACGTGCGTGCAGCCTTGGTCGATGGCGACAGACAGGCCCTCGACAGCAAGCTGGAGGCGATCGCGCGCGAAACCCGCGCCGCCGTGATCTATGTGCTCGGCAAGGACGGGATCACGATCGCCGCGAGCAACTGGCGCGAGCCGACGAGTTTCGTCGGCAACGACTACGCCTTCCGCGACTATTTCAGCGCTGCCGTCTCCGGCGGCGCGGCTGAGCAGTTTGCGCTCGGGACGGTCAGCAAGCGTCCCGGGCTCTACATCACCAGCCGCGTGGACGACGGCGAGACCGCTCTCGGCGTGATCGTGGTCAAGGTCGAGTTCGACCAGGTCGAGGCCGATTGGCGGGCGCTGGGCGGGCAGACCTTCGTCGTCGACAAGCGCGGCGTCGTGCTGCTCTCCACATTTGCGGACTGGCGCTTCCGGGTCGAAGAGGCCCTCGCCTCGCAGACAGCAGCGGACATCAGGCAGTCGCTGCAATTCGGCGCCGCGCCGCTGACGCTGTTGCCCTTGCAGCGCGAGGGCGAAATCGTCCGCGGCACCGGCGCTGTTGCCGGCGCGCATATCGCCTCCCGTATCCCGATCCCGACCACCGACTGGAGGCTCGAAGTGCTCCTCCCGGTCGACCAGGCGATCCGCGACCAGCGGGCGGAGTTGCAGACGCTCATCGCGCTCCTGCTCATGCCGGGCGCCGCGCTCGGCGCGCTGGCGCTGCGCCGCCGCCAGGTCAATCTCGCCCGGCGCAGCGCCGAGGCGCGGATCAAGGACGAGCTCGAACGGCGCGTCGCCGAGCGCACCGCCGCGCTCGCCGGAGCGAATGAGCGGCTCGTCGAAGAGATGGCGGAGCGCACGCGGGCGCAGGAGCGCCTCTCCGATGCGCGCGAGGAATTGGCGAAGGCCAACCGGCTCGCGACGCTCGGCCAGGTCACGGCCGGCGTCGCCCACGAGATCAACCAGCCTCTCGCGGCAATGCGGACCTATGCCGAGAATGCCCGCGCCTTCCTCGAGCGTACGGATGCGGCCAGCGTCGACGGCGCGCTCGGCAAGATCGTCAGGCTGACCGAGCGGATCGGCACCATCACGGACACGCTGCGCGGCTTCGCGCGGCGCGGCGGGGGGCCGCTTGGGCCGGTCGATCTTCGAGAGGCGATCGACGGCGCGCTGATGATCCTCGATGCCGCGCTACGCCAGGCCGGCGTCACGCCGGTGGTCCCGGCGCTGACCCCGCCGGTCTCGGTGCTTGCCCGCCCGGTCGAACTCGAACAGGTCCTCGTCAACCTGATGCGCAACGCCATCGAGGCCATGGCCCAGCGGCGGAACGGGCAGGCACCGCGGCTCGCCATCAGCATCGCGACTGAAGCCGAGTACGTGGAGATCGCCATCGTCGATAACGGACCGGGGCTCGACGCGGAGGCCCTGGCGGCGCTCTTCACCCCGTTCCGCACCACGAAGTCGCGCGGACTCGGCCTCGGGCTGGTGATCTCGCATGATATCGTCGCGGCCTTCGGCGGCACGCTGAATGCCGCCAGCCGCCCCGGCGAGGGCAGCACCTTCACGATCAGCCTGAAGAGAGCCTCATGACCGGTCCCGACAGCACCCAGGGTGTCATCGAGGTCGCCTTCGTCGATGACGATCCCGATCTGCGTGACGCCAATGCCCAGGCTCTGCGCCTCGCGGGCTTCCGTGCGGTGCCGCTGGGTTCGGCCCGGGCTGCGCTTGACCGTATCGGCCCGGACTATGCCGGCGTCGTCGTCACCGATGTGCGTATGCCAGGCATGGACGGCATCGCCTTGTCCAGGCAACTGCGCGCACTCGATCCGGACATTCCGGTGATCGTGATTTCCGGTCATGCGGATATTGCCATGGCGGTCGAGGCGATGAGCGAAGGCGCCTATGATTTCATCGCCAAGCCCTATTCGACCGAGCGCCTGGTCGAAACCTTGCGCCGTGCGGTGGAGAAGCGCGCGCTCATCATCGAGAACCGGCGCCTGCGCGCACTTGCCGCCAGTTCCGACGAGGAGACCGCGCTGCTCGGCGAGGCGCCTGCGATCCTGCGCCTGCGCCAGACCATTCGCGATCTCGCAGATGTCGATGTCGACGTCCTGGTTCTGGGCGAAACCGGCACGGGCAAGGAGGTTGTCGCCAACCTGCTGCACCGGCTGGGTCGCCGCCGCGACAAGCCCTTCGTCGCCCTGAATTGCGGCGCGCTGCCCGAGAGCGTCATCGAGAGCGAGCTCTTCGGCTACGAAGCCGGCGCCTTCACGGGTGCGCAGAAGAGGCGGATCGGCCGTATCGAGCATTCCAGCGGCGGCACGCTCTTCCTCGACGAGTTGGAGAGCATGCCGCCCGCGGCGCAGGTCAAGCTGCTGCGCGTGCTGGAGATGCGCGAGATCTCGCCGCTCGGCTCCAACGACCTGCGCCGGGTCGACCTGCGTGTCGTCGCGGCGACGAAGCTCGATCTCGGCGACCCTGCCCAACGCGGCGATTTCCGCGAGGATCTCTACTTCCGGCTCAACGTGGTCACGTTGCGGATCCCTCCCCTGCGCGAGCGGCGCCGCGACGTGCCGCTGCTCTTTGCCCAGTTCCTCGCCCGGGCGGCGCGAAAATACGGGCGCGAGGTGCCGGCGCTGGACCGCAGCGTCGAGCGCCACCTGGTCGAGAATGCCTGGACGGGCAATGTCCGTGAGCTGGTCCATTTCGCCGAACGCGTGGCGCTCGGGCTCTCCGGCGACATGCCGGCTGCGCAGGCGCGCGAGGATGCAGTGCCTTCCAGCCTGCCCGAGCGCCTCACCGCGATCGAAGCGAACCTGATCCGCGAGGCGCTGGAAGCCAATCGCGGCGATGTCCGCGCAACCCTCGAGATGCTGGGCATCCCGCGCAAGACCTTTTACGACAAGCTCGCCCGTCACGGCATCGACCGCGCGGCTTACGCCGTGCCGGAATAGGCCGCGGCCGCCTGCACGTCGGTGTGCGGCCATGAAACACCGAGCGGCATCGCAAGGCAGGGTGAGCAAGGCACGCTTCGCAGACGGAGACCATGCTCAATGCAAAGCGGTCACCCCATGCGTTTGCAGGGCTTCGATCACGCCGTCGAAAATCAGGCCACCCCCGATCGCTGAGACGAAGAACCCGACAATGCGCGTGATCGCGTCGATTCCCATGGGGCCGATTCTTTGCGTGAGCTTCTCGGCATAGATCAGGCAGATATAGGTCGTGAACATCGTCGCTACGATTGCCGTCGAAATGGCGATGAACGAGAGGATTTCCTTGGATGAATCCTTGATCGTCGCAGTCATCCCGATGATCGTGGCGATGCCGCCGGGACCGAACATGATCGGCATCGCCAGCGGCACGAAAGCGATGTTCGACCCGCCGGTGTCGGCGCCCGAGAGGCCCAGATCGTCGCCCGATTTCTTCGGCATGAACAGCTCGAAGCCGATCTTCATCAGGATGATGCCGCCGACGACCCGCACCATGCTGAGCGGGACACCGAAAATCCGCAGCAGGAGGGTTCCGAAAATGAAGAAGAAAAAGCAAAGCAACAGCGCATAGACAGAGGCTTTCAGGGCGACCGTGCGGTGCGTTGCGTTATCCTTGCCCGACAAGAGCTTGAGGTAGACCGGCAGGACCTCGAACGGATTGATGATGGCAAGCAACGTCGTGAAGGTTCCGACGAAGAGAGAAAGCTCGGTTCTCATCCGCATCTGCCCTTTCGGTTGCGTGAACGCGCAGGCCTGTCGTCAGGAGGTTGCCCCCGATCGGCGTCCCTGCCGCGCGTTGTCACCTCGACAACGTCCGCCCGCCGTCAGGACCCGGTATCCTGGCCTTGCTTCAGAACCGCAGGCTGAGCCCGACAACCGGGCCATGCATCAACATGTCGAACGCGTAACGCCGACGTCCCTCGCCCTGCGCATAGTCGGCGTAGAGCGCCCGGTAACCGAGGACGCCTGAATAGGTGACACCGTTCTTCTCGGCGAAATCGAAGCTGTAAGCAGCGATGCCCTGCCACGAGAATTTGCTGCCGCCGCCGCCAAGGTCGCCGCGCAGGACGATTTCCTGGCCGGGCGCGACGCCGATCCGCATGCGCGCGCCCGCAAAACCGTCGACCCAATCCACCGAGCCAGAGCGGGCGATCGCCACATTGCGCCCGAAGCTGAGATCGCCGACGTCGACGGTCGCGCCCAGATCGAAGGAGAGATCGGCGCGTTGATACCAGTAGCGCGCGCCCGCCAGCACGTCGAAACTGACCGATCCGTAGCGCGCCAGTTCGTAAGCAGCCCCTGCTTCGAGGATAGCCATCGAGGTCTTGGCATCGCCGGACGCGCCGACCGCACCCGAGATATCCGGCGTCGCACTGCGTGTCCTGACACCACTGCGATCAACGCTGACCTTGAGCCCGACGAAATTGCCGAGAAGAGAAAACCGGCCGTTGCGGGCCTCGATATCCGCCATCAGGGCAAACAATGTTCCCCCATCTCCGAGTGTCGCATCGACGACATCGATGAAACTGGCATCGACCTTCGCGGTTCGCCCCTTCACCGTCTGGTTTCCGTTGAGCGATGTGAGCCAGCCATAGGGCGTGAACCGGAAGGCCCATGCCGAGGTCATGATGGGCGCTACGGGTGCAGCCGGGGGTGGCAGATCGGCGGCCTGCGCCACGACGCTGCCGAGTCCGAGCATCATCGACAAGGTGACGCCGCAGATCTTCGCGTGGTTGAGTGTCATCGCAATCCCCTTCTTTGCGACTCATGCTCTAGAATTCCATGCTCAGCATCCGTCGAAGACTGCTCCCGTTCAATCTGCAACTTGCCACCAATTGCTCAGCAGCGATGAGTGTGACATATTTACTTAATCTGACCGGCCAAATTCCAATCCAAGATCGCCAGCATGCCGGCATGGACCTGGCGGCGCTGCTTTACACGACCCGCTTCATGAGTGGCTCGACGAATTCGTGCGGAATTTCGTGAATAAGATCACGTCAGGTTCGCCGTTGTTCGGATTTACTCCGAACAGGCTCGCAACCTTAACGCATCGAAGACTGACGCAGGCACAGATAATCCTCGCCACAAGCTTCGTGACATGTATCACGCAAGCAACACAGGCACAGGTTTGCGCACGGCGAGCAGTACGTAATCTGGCGCGCCGAAGGGAACTCTGTTCCACTGGAGGGTGAACGGTCTGGATTACAGACGGAGCACCTCATGGCTGGGCGACGTACTGGCTACGGGCGGTTGGGAATGAGGCTCGCGGCCGCCATCCTTGCGGGTTGTGGAAGCTCGTTCGCGATCGCGCAAGAAGAGCCCGGGAAAAGCACGGCCGATCTGGCCAAGGCGGCGCAGAACCCCGTTGCCGACATGATCAGCCTGCCCTTCCAGAACAATTTCAACTTCAATGTCGGGCCGCATAAACAGCTGCAGAACGTCCTCAACATCCAGCCCGTGATCCCGATCACGCTGAACAAGGACTGGAACCTGATCACGCGCTGGATCACGCCGGTGATCTCGCAACCGGCCCTGACGGTGAATGGCGAGCGGGAGTTCGGCCTCGGCGACATCAACCCGAGCTTCTTCTTCTCGCCGAAGCAGCCGACGCACGGCATCATCTGGGGCATCGGCCCGACCTTCGTGTTCCCCACCGGCACCAACAAGACCCTGACCAGCGGCAAGTACTCGGCGGGCCCGGCCTTCGTCGCCCTGGCGATCGAAGGGCCCTGGGTCGTCGGCGTCCTCGTCAACAATGTCTGGTCCTTCGCGGGCAAGAGCAATCGCAGCGCGGTCAACGCGATGACGCTGCAGCCCTTCGTGAACTACAATTTCCACGGCGGCTGGTACCTGACCTCGTCCCCCATCATCACCGCCAACTGGGAAACCGGCCATGGCGACCGCTGGACGGTGCCGATCGGAGGCGGTTTCGGGCGCGTGTTCAAGATCGGCCATCAGCCCGTCAACGCGCAGCTCGCAGCCTATTACAACGTGGCAAAGCCCAGCGGCGCCGCCGACTGGCAGCTCCGAGCCCAGCTCCAGTTCCTGTTCCCGAAATAGCGCGAGAAAACGCACCCCGTCGGACTTCGGCGCACGCAGCACAGCCGGCACAAGCCCTCTGCATGCACCGGAATGACCGAGGTTTCCGGCCGCATTTTGCGCGTGGAGCGTCCTTCTCTCGCAGCGAGGCGAGCACGATCTGGTTCGGTCCCGCGACGAAGGGGGTGATCACCACCGCGTCGAGTGAGGTGGCGGCGTCACGGGACCGATACGCGGAAGCAGAGCTTTGGGGCCGAGGCCAGGAGCAGATCCCCCCGCAGAGCCCCCTATCCGCGACGGACGTCAAAAACTGAACTCAGGCGCCAACCCAACGGCTGGCTCCGCAGCTACGGCCGGTGTCCGCCCCGATCCTTACGGCATGCCCTTGTTGTCGCCCCCCAAAGCCGGATCAGACGCGGAAGTCGTTGCTCGCCAGCCGGCAATCAGCTTCAGCCAAGGCGCGGTGTGGAAGGCGCTCATCAGCACGTACATCGGCATCATTGCGTTCAACGGGGACGCGCCCTCAGCGGACGCGCAGAGGATGTCCGACTGACCGCCGCCATTCACGCTGGTGAGCAGCGCCATGACCGCGAAGGTCGGCGCTGCCGCGAGGGACAGCCAGTCGGCTGCGCCGAGAGCCGCCTCACCGCCGCTGTCCTGACGGTTCGCCATGACCTCGCTCACCCCTGTCCGTATTCGTCGTGGCGGCGCCACCAGGGGCCACCGGCCTCGTTGCGCCCCTTGGGCGCGCGGTCGAGCCAGGGATACATGCCCCAGATGCCATCCACCCCGCGCGCATAGGTGGAATAGGTGTGGTAGACGACACCATTGTCGCGCACGAAGGCGCTCATGCCCGGCCTGTCGCGCGTATATGTCGGCACATCGGTTCCGGACATGGCCGCGAAGTCGGCGACGGGCCCCGTGACCGGCAGTGCGTCCATTACGAAACCGCTGCGCCGATAGTTGTAGTCTATCGCCCCCGCGCGCTGCACGTCCTCGGTGAACGAGACGTTGAAGTCATAATTAAAGTCGCCGCCAGCCGAGGATGCCCAGGGAAACGTCCAGCCCATCCGGTGCTTGTAGTCCTGCAACTTGGCGAGCGGCGCCCGCGACACCGCTGTGAGCCTGACGTCATGGTTTGCCAGGTGCAGGTGGATGCCGTTGAACCCATCCGCGATCGCGGAGCAGGACGGACAGCCCGCCTTGTAGTCGGGCCCGAACATGAAGTGATAGACGAGGAGCTGCGAACGTCCTCCGAACAGATCGGCCAGCGCGACGCCGCCCTCATCGGTCTCGAAGCGGTACTCCTTGTCGACCTGCACCCAGGGCAGTTCCTGGCGCCGCCGCGCCAGATCGTCACTGCGCCGTGTCAGCTCCTTTTCGTCCTCGAGCAGCCTCAGCCGCGCGGCCAGCCACTCTTCACGCGTTCCCGTGATGTGTATCGTCATTGTCGTCGCTCCTGTCGCCGGGTGACCTTCGCCACTCGCCCGTTTGCGAAGCGGCGGGTGGTCGGCGGTGATGAGATTGATAGGGACAGGGTATCGAGGGGTGGGAGTGACAAGTGTGGCGGGATTCCGATGGACTCTCTGATCACCGCGGCGGCGCGCGCACTGGCCGCGGGAGATCCCCTCGGCGCCTTGAACCGGGTCGCCCTGCGCGACGATGCACCCGCGCTCGCACTGCGAGGCATCGCGATGGCACAGCTCGGCGATCTCGTTCGGGCGAAGGGTCTCCTGCGGCGTGCGGCACGTTCCTTCGGCCCGAAGGAGGCCGTGGCGCGGGCACGGTGCATTGTCGCCGAGGCCGAGATCGCGCTTGCCTCGCGCGACCTCGGCTGGCCTGCGAAAACGCTCGACGCCGCGCGCGCCACGCTCGAGGAGCACGGTGACCGGCTGAACGGCGCCCATGCGCGGCATCTCGAGATCCGCCGGCTCCTGCTGATCGGGCGGCTCGACGACGCCGAGCGCAAGCTTGCCGAACTCGACCCAACGCCCCTTCCCGCCGCATCGCGGACCGTCCACGAACTGGTGGCCGCGGGAATCGCGATGCGGCGCCTCCGGACGAAGGCGGCGCGCGCTGCACTTGCGCAAGCCGAGCAAGCTGCGCGCCGTGCCGGCATCCCGGCACTGACAGCAGAGGTCGAAAGTGCAGCCCTCCTGCTCCGCACGACTGCGGCGCGATTGATCGCGCGTGGGGAGGAGCGGCCGCTCCTGCTCGAGGACGTCGAGGCGCTGCAAGCGTCAGATGCCCTCGTGGTGGATGCCTGCCGGCATGTGGTGCACGACCCGCATAGGGTCGTCTCGCTCGCCACGCGCCCGATCTTGTTCGCACTGGCACGGACGCTGGCCGAGGCGTGGCCGAGGGATGTGTCGCGCGACATGCTCGTCGCGCGGGCCTTCGGAGCGAAGCAGGCCGACGAATCGCACCGCGCCCGGTTGCGGGTCGAAATCGGGCGACTGCGCAGATTGCTGCAAGGTCTGGCCGGGCTGACCGCGACAAAACAAGGCTTTTCGCTAGCGCCGCACCACGCTGGCGACGTCGCCGTGCTGGCCCGGCCCGTCGAGGAGCGGCACGCAGGCGTGCTGGCCTTCGTTGCCGACGGCGAGGCGTGGTCGAGTTCGGCGCTCGCGCTTGCGCTTGGTGCGAGCCAGCGAACCGTGCAGCGGGCACTGGATGCGCTTGCGGCAACCGGAAAGGTGCAATCCTTCGGTCACGGACGGGCGCGTCGCTGGATCACCCCGCCGATGCCAGGTTTCACGACAACCTTGTTACTCCCCGCTCCGCTGCCAAGCGACTAGGATGAGGCATGGAAAAATCAGCAGCCGAAATTCTCCGTGAATATGGTCCCTTTCCGGGGGTCGACCAGGTGCACGGGGTAACCTTCGATGGCCAGCACGTCTGGTTCGCGTCCGGCGATAAGCTGAACGCGCTCGACCCTGCCAGCGGGCAGACAATTCGCTCGATCGGGGTCGCAGCACATGCTGGCACGGCCTTCGACGGCCAACACCTGTTTCAGCTCGCCGAGAGCCGCATCCAGAAGATCGATCCGAAGACCGGCCATGTCCTTGCGACGATCCCTGCTCCCGGCGGAGGCGGCGACTCGGGGCTCGCCTGGGCCGAAGGAACGCTCTGGGTGGGACAGTATCGGGAACGCAAAATCCATCAGATCGATCCCGAGACAGGGACGATTCTTCGCACCATCGACTCCAACCGCTTCGTCACCGGAGTCACCTGGAGCGACCAGGAACTCTGGCACGGCACCTGGGAGGGTGACGAGAGCGACTTGAGAAGGGTCGACCCTCGGACGGGAGAGGTCCTGGAGACGCTCGATCTGCCGCCCGGCATGGGCGTATCGGGGCTCGAGGCCGATGGCGGCGATCAGTTTTTCTGCGGAGGCGGAAACAGTGGCACGGTGAGAGCCGTCCGCCGGCCGAGGCGCGTGGCATAAGCACCGGACTCCTGCCCGACGCGCCCCTGCAGCGTAGCTCAGTTCGTCAGGACGGTGAACTCAGTCTCGATCGACGAGGCGTGGCGTTGATGATCGAAGCCATAGATATGGATCGAGATCGCGTCCGTGCTTCCGAGGTTCTGCATGCGATGGATATTGGGACCTGAGGGCAGCATGCAGCCCACGAAGCCAGGCATGCGCGCATGCTCGTGGGTGGGGACGGCACGGCTTTCGTCAACCGCGCGATACCAGGTTTCGGTGACCGCTCCGCTGACCACCCCGAAGCAGCAGGAGCAATGGTGATCGTGGATCGATGTGCTTGCGCCGGGGCTCCAGACCATCGCCCAGACGCTGACCCCATCGTCGCCCACGAGAAGGTTCCGAGCGTAACTTCCGGGCTTGCGCTCCAAGGGCAAGCGCAGAATGGCCTCTGGATTTGCGACGATCTCTTCGAGCACCGCGCGGGCCGCCTTGAGGTAATCCCGGGAGAGCGTGCCGCTGTCCGTCCGCAAGACCTGCAGCACGTCCGCGCGCCTGCCCCCGCTCAGAAACCCCTGCATGACGCGAACTCCCCTCTGCATCGCTTCCAGCAAAGATAGCTCGGGCGACGGGAAACGCGTTTGCGTTCTCCGGCGAAAATGCCTCATTTCTAGAATGTAATACCAATCTGGCCTCGGTTCTTGAAAATTGCTACCCATTCTATGATTAAATGCGCAACCGGATCGCGCCATCGTAGGAGAGACCATGGCCAAGTTGGATGAGTTCGATCTCAGAATTCTCTCCTGCCTGCAGAGGGACGCCAGCATGCCGCTGGCCGAGCTTGCCGCAGAGGTTGGCCTCTCGGCCACTCCATGCTGGCGCCGTGTGCAGAAACTGGAAGGCAGCGGGCTCATTCGAAAGCGGGTCGCGCTACTCGACCGCACAAGGCTGGGAGCCGGCGTTACCGTCTTCATCGCGGTCAAGACGAGCCGCCACTCGATGGAATGGCTCGAGCGCTTCCATGCCGCCGTCGCCGATCTGCCCGAGATCGTCGATTTCTACCGGATGAGCGGCGAGATCGATTATCTGCTCAAGGCCTTCGTGCCCGATATCGCGGCCTATGACGCCCTCTACAAGAAGCTGATTTCACGCGTCGACCTCAACGACGTGACCTCCATGTTTGCAATGGAGGAGTTGAAGTCGACCACCGCGATCCCGCTGGGCTTCGCCAAAGACGGCTCCTGAGTCCGGGGCAGGTGCCCGGGGCTGCCCCCCTTGGAGCTGTCTACCGATCGCGCAATGCTCGCCTCGCTGCTCGCGGACTTCCGGCAATTTCGGAGAGTTCGTACCCGAATCAGGCTCGGCGATCTCAATGCCCGTGGCCGCACTGACCGTGATCGGCCAGGGCCTCGATGATCGCGCAGTCGCAAGCCTTGACGCCGCCCGAGCAGGTCACGGCGATGCGGGCGAGTTCGGTCTCCAGCGAGCGCAGCTTCGCAATCTTGTCGCGAACCTCGTCGAGATGGCTGACCGCGATGGCATGGGCTTCATCGCAGGCCATCGCCGGATTGTCGGAGAGGCGGAGCAAGGTCCGGATGCCCTCGACCGGGAACCCGAGATCGCGGGCGTGCTTGATGAAGGCGAGCCGCTCGACATGGCGGCGTCCATAGCGGCGCTGATTGCCTTCCGAGCGTTCAGGTGGCGGCAGCAACCCGACCTGCTCATAATAGCGAATGGTCTCGACCTTGACCCCGGTGCGATCGGAAAGACCGCCGATCGGAACCACCCGTTCGAGTTTTTTTGCCTCCAGCATGATTTCCCTCTTGAACCTCTAGTCACTCCAGATTGTACATGGGGTGTCTCACAAGCCCGTCAAGCGGAGACACGTCATGTCCAGCACTGCCCAAACCAAGCCACAGCTCCTGAGCTGGAAGGTCGGCGGGATGGACTGCGCAAGCTGCGCGGCGACCATTCGCGGCGCGGTGGAGCGCCTGCCCGGCGTCAGCGACGTCAAGCTTTCCGTCATGGCCGAGACGCTGTCGCTGGCCCTCGACGAGAGCCGCACCAAGCCGGCGGCAATTGAAAAGCGCGTGGCCAGTCTTGGCTACACCACGACCTCGATCCGGGCAAAAACAGAGCCTGTGCCTGAGACCACAGCACCCGGAGGATGCGGCCACGACCATGGCTCCGATGCCCATGACCATCACAGCCATGCTGCTGCATCCAAGCCAGTGCACGTTCACGGCCCCGGGTGCTCCCATGATGATCATGAGCACCACAGCCATGCCGCCCCCAAGCCGGCGCATGTTCACGGCCCTGGCTGCTCCCATGACGATCATGACCACCATGATCATGGTCACGGCCACGCGCATGCCCGCTCTGATGCTGGCGAGGCGAAAGCTGCGGCCCGAACGGCCGACCAGGGACACGGGCTGCCCGGCCATGTCCACGAAGCGACGCCGAAGGGCGTCTCCTGGTATCAGACCAACAAGGGTAGGCTCGTTCTCGGCACCGGCGCCTTGCTCGGCGGCGCCTGGACCGCAGGCCTGATCTGGCCGGCTGCGGCCCATTGGGCCTTCATCCTGGCCTGCGTGATCGGCGTTACCCCGGTGGCACGGCGCGCTTTCGCCGCCGCCCGCGCTGGCATGCCCTTCACCATCGAAATGCTGATGACGATCGCTGCCGCCGGCGCGCTTTTCATCGGCGCCGCGGAGGAAGCGGCCCTCGTCGTCTTCCTCTTCGCCGTCGGCGAGGTGCTCGAAGGCGTCGCGGCCGATCGGGCGCGTGCCTCGATCCGCGCGCTTGGGGACCTCGTGCCCAAGACCGCCCTCGTCGAGGAGAACGGCGCAACCCGCCAGGTCGACGCGGCCAAGCTTGCGATCGGACAGACCGTTCTCGTCCGTCCGGGTGATCGCATCCCTGCCGATGGCGACATCACCGACGGAATCTCCGGGATCGACGAGAGCCCGGTCACCGGCGAATCCGTGCCGAAGACGAAGGGCGTTGGCGAGCCGGTCTTTGCGGGCTCGGTCAACCGCGAAGCCGCACTGCGTGTGCGGGTGACCAAGGCAGCGCAGGACAACACCATCGCCCGCATCATCCGGCTGGTCGAAGAGGCGCAGGAAGCGCGCGCACCGACCGAGCGCTTCATCGACCGGTTCTCGCGGATCTACATGCCGGCGATCGTCGGTCTTGCGCTCGCCGTCGCGCTCGTCCCGCCGCTGTTCTTCGGGGGCGAATGGGCGGTCTGGATCTATCGGGCCCTGGCGCTGCTGCTGATCGGCTGCCCCTGCGCACTCGTCATCTCGGTCCCAGCCGCGATCGCCGCCGCGCTCTCCTCCGGTGCCCGACAGGGCCTGCTGATGAAGGGCGGTGTCGTCATCGAGACCGCCGCGAAGACCGGGATCGTCGCCTTCGACAAGACCGGCACGCTGACCGAGGGACGCCCGCGCGTCACCGAGGTCATCAGCCTCGGCAAGCCCGAAGTCGACGTGATCTCGCTAGCCGCCGCGGTCGAGACCGGTTCGAGTCATCCGCTGGCGGAGGCGGTCCTGGCACGTGCGAAGCAGGATGGCATCGCCGTCCGCCCGGCCTCCGAGGCAGCCGCCATCCCCGGCCAGGGTGTCACCGGCACGCTCGATGGCATCTCGATCTTCGTCGGCGCCCCGCGTCATGCGACCAGGCGCGCCGAATTCGACGCCAAGGCGAGCGCTGCGGTCGAGCAGCTCGAATCGGCAGGCAAGACAGTGGCGGCCGTGATCGCAAACGGCGCCCTCGCCGGCCTGATCGCGCTGCGCGACGAGCCGAGAGCCGATGCCGCGACAGCGGTCGCAGAGCTGAAGGATCTAGGCGTCCGCTCCATCATGCTGACCGGCGACAATGCCCGCACCGGCGCAGCCATCGCCCGCGCACTCGGGCTGGATCACAAGGCCGAGCTGATGCCCGACGACAAGGTCACGGCGATCAAGGCGCTCGGCGCCGACGCGCCTGTGATGATGGTTGGCGACGGCATCAACGATGCGCCGGCGCTTGCGGCGGCATCGGTCGGCGTCGCCATGGGGTCCGGCACCGATGTCGCGCTGGAGACCGCCGATGGCGCGGTGCTGAAGAGCCGTGTGCGCGACATCGCTGCGATGATCCGGCTGGCGCGGGCCACGATGGGCAATATCCGCACCAATATCACGATTGCTCTCGGGCTGAAGGCGGTCTTCCTCGTCACCAGCGTGCTCGGCTATACCGGGCTCTGGGTCGCGATCCTGGCCGATACCGGTGCCACCGTGATCGTCACCGCCAATGCGCTGCGCCTTCTGCGTTTCGACGCGGGCAAGGCCGGCTGATCAAGGGAACGGAAGCCTGCCCATGAGCCCGATGGAGATCGCGAGCTATCTGATGGTCGTGGTCTACGTCATCAGCTTCCTCGCGATGTCGGCCATCCTGGCGAAGGAGGCCGGGCGGCCGATCTGGCTGTTCAGCAAGGGCTCGGAGCCGCAGGGCCTGCCGGCCCTGCTCTTCCGGGTCGCCTTCATCGGCGGCGTGCTCTGGCCCCTCGGCCTGGCGATCTTCGGCAATCCGATCAGGATCGATCCCCTGGCAACCTCGCTCGACGGTCCCTGGTTCGACGTGTTGGGCCACCTCCTCGTTGTCGTCGGCGCCTGCATCGCCATCATCTCGCAGCGCTTCATGGGCGCCTCCTGGCGCATCGGCGCGGCAGAAGGCGAGCTTGGACCCATCGTCGATGGCGGCCCTTTCGCGATCTCGCGCAATCCGGTCTTCGTCGGTCAGGCCGTCCTGTTCACCGGGCTCGTCATCGTGCTGCCCAATCTGATCCAGATCGCCCTGACGCTGGCGCTCTTCGCGGCGATCGCCCTCCAGGTCAGGATCGAGGAGCGCGTGCTCGCAGCCTCGCTCGGCGAACCCTATCGCGATTATCAGCGCCGCGTCAGGCGCTGGATCGGCACCAGGCGCCCGCGCACCGCCCCGGCGCGATAAGCTTTCGTTCACCATCCCAGCGCTTCCGCCGCTGCACGCATGGCGGGCAACGTTGCCGTAATCTTCACCCGCAATTTGCGCGGTGTTCGACTGATCCGATCCACGGATTCGGGAGCAAGGAGACGCGGCGAGGCCCCCGGCTGCCGCGAGGAGTTATCGATGCATCGTTCAATCCCGATCATGAGCCTCTGCCTGCTGGCAGTGCTTGCGGTCCCAGCGGCTGCGGCCGATCGCCCGGTGCCGCGCGCCCAGCAGTGGCCGACCCATACCCAGCCGCTTCGCTACAACTGGAACGGCGTCTATGCCGGTATCCACGCCGGTGGCGCATTCGACCGGTTCACAGGAGTGACCAGGAAGAGCCGCAACGAGACGCTGCTTGGCGGCCAGATCGGCTACAACGTCCAGACCGGCGGCATGGTCTATGGCCTCGAGGGCGACGTTTCGATGAACGGCTTCGGCAAGGGTTCGTCGCGCAACGCGGTCGGCACCAGCGCCGACACGCGCTATGTCGGAACCGTCAAGGCCCGGGCGGGCGTCGCCTTCGACCGCGTCCTCGTCTATGGCACCGGCGGTCTTGCCTATGGCAACATCAAGGCGACGAATAACGGCCTCTCGAAGACGAAGAGCAAGGTCGGCTATGTCCTCGGCGGCGGCGTCGAGTACGGCATCACCGAGAACCTGTCGGCGAAGGTCGAGTACAACTACGTCTCGCTCGGCAAGCAGAACTTCCAGTTCGGCTCGGCCCGCACCAAGGTCGGTGTCAACGAGCATCTGGTCAAGGCCGGTGTGAACTACCGGTTCTGACCCGCTAGAATATCCGGGGCCCGGTCGCTCCGGGCCCGAATAACCTACGGCCCCGAGGGCCGTTCATGAGCATGGATGGGACGTGATGCGTTTGAAGAGCTGCCCCGAGCTTTTCTGCGGCGCGTTCCAGCCATGGCCTACGGCAGGAACGACATGCGCGCTCTGATTGTCGAAGACGAACCGGAGCTGATGTCGTTCCTGTCGTCCCTCCTGCTCGGTGCAGGTTTTATTGTCGACCGCACCAGCAGTGTCGAAGCGGCGCTGGCCGCCCTCAAAACGGCGCCGTTCGACATCGCCGTCGTCGACCGGCGTCTGCCGGACGGCGACGGCTTGTCCATCGTCAAGGCGATGAAGGCGACAGAACCCCGCCCGGCCTTCCTGATCCTGACCGCGCGAGATGCGAAATCCGATGTGATCGACGGGCTCAACGGCGGCGCGGATGATTATCTGGTCAAGCCCTTCGAACCGGGAGAGCTGATCGCCCGCATCAGGGTCATTGCGCGGCGCCGCTATCCCGGCCGCTCGCTGGTGATCACGGCAGGCAATCTCTCGATCGACATCGAGGGTCGCAATGCCTCGGTCTCGGCCGTTCCCCTCGACCTGCGGCGGCGCGAGGCGCTGATCCTGGAAGCGCTGGTCCAGCGCGCCGGGCGTGTCGTCACCCGCAACGTCCTGATCGAAGCGGTCTATGGCTTCGATGACCTGATCGAGTCCAACACGCTCGAAGCCCAGATCTCGCGGCTGCGCCGCAAGCTCAAGGAAGCTGCCGCGAATGTCGAGATCTCGTCGCTGCGCGGCATCGGATACATCCTGAGGAAGTCCGAACAGCCCGTGTGAGGCCAGGTTCGCTCCCAGCCATCAATCGACCCAGATCATCAGACCGGATATCGCGTCCGGCCTGATGATCGGGCCTTCTGCGTTTGCATCGGCTTTCCCGAAAACGGCAATCCAAGTTTCGGACCGGTGCTTGGCCGGTCATTCACCTTCAGAGAACAGCAGGCGGACTGTCGTGCCGCCGCCGCGCGTCGCGAGAACGGTCAAAGTCCCGCGATGCGCGGTCATGATGTCGCGCACGATGGTGAGGCCGAGCCCTGCTCCGGTCGAGCGCGGCGACATGCGATTGAACGCCTCCGTCACTTCCGAGCGCTGGGTTGCCGCGATGCCGATCCCGTCATCCGCCACCTCCAGCACGACGCCATCGATGACCCGCACGATGATGCTGGATTTCGCCTGGGCATGACGAAGCGCGTTGTCGATCAGATTGGCCACAGCAGCGCGAACCGTGGCTTCGTTGGCCATGATGGTTCGCGCGTCGTCGCCCTCCTCCTCGAGCGCCACGTCGATCGCGTTCTGCAGGATCAGCGGCGCGAGATCCACGAGCACGTCACGGGCCACGCTGTTGAGCTGAACCGGCTCGAACGGCAGATCGGTGCTGTGCAGCCGGGCGAGTTGCAGCATCGACGAGACGATTGTGGTCAGCCGGTTCACATCGGTCGCCAGCGCAGTGCGCACGACGTCATCGGAAACAGTGTCGATCTTGGTCCGCATGACGGCGAGCGGCGTGCGCAATTCGTGGGCGACATTGTTCATGAAGCGCCGTTGCACATCCATGTTGCTGGCGATCTGGTCGAGCGCGGAGTTCAACGCCGTCGTCAACGGCATCAGCTCGACCGGCGTTTCCTGTGTCGGCAGCAGGCCGCGCGGCGCCCTGGGATCGATGCTGGCCGCGGCTTCGGCCGCACGCCGCAGCCGCGCGGTGATATAGGAGACCGACATGGCGATCGCCGAGGCGATGATGACCCCGAAGATGAAAGAGATGACCAGCGCCGGAATGGCGATGGCCCGCAGGAAATAGGCCAGAATCAGGTCCCAACCCGGACGCCCACCGCCCGTCGCGACGATGACGCGGCTGCCGTCCATCTCGATGATGTCGAAGGCGAGGCCGTTGTCGCCGTCGCCGCCGACCCGCATCTGTGCAGCAATCGTCGGTCCATCGAGCCTGACATCGATCGGAAGGCTCGGCCGCAATTCTGGGGCATACTCGACAACGGACCGTCCGTCGGAAACCAGATACCAGAGCCTGGGGCTGGCGCTCTCGATCTTGACCAGGGTCGGCGTCTTCTCCACCCGCAACCCGTCAGCTGCGGTCTGACGCACGCCTTGCCGAATGATCTCGGAGGTCACATCGTTGCGTAGCGCCCCAGGATCCTCGGTAATGAAAGTGAAGGCCAGCACGGCAGCGATGACCGCTGCAAAGAGGGCGAGGCCGAGAAGCGTCAGCCGGATCGTCAAGGCACGCGAGAGCGAGGTCACCGGCAGCCCCCGGAGCGAAGATTTGCCGCGCATGCATTGGGCCGCTCCCAATTGCGCTGAGGCGTCAGGCGCTTCACTGTTGTGGCGCTCGTCGAGCTATGAATCGTCACGGAGCCTCTGTGCGGTTATGGCTTGCGAATCCGGGGACCGCGCCCGCAGTCCATGTCCATGGACCGCATTCCCATCTTCGTTCAACCCTCCCTCGAGTCTGCTTGTCTTATGAGTGCGCACAGAGCCAGATCGGGAGAGCTGCGCTTGCGCTTCGCCTTGGCAGCCATGCTCGCGCTGCTGGTCTGCCTGATGCAGGTCGCCCGGGCTGAGGAGATCATCAGGCCGGGTCAACTGCCGACAGCTCCGGGGCGCGACATTCTGGGCCTCGTCGAGCGGGCCTTCGATACCGCGTCCAAGACGGTCAGCATCCCCGTTGAGCGCTCCCTTTCGCTCTTCGGAGAGCCGAACGCCTATATTGTCGGCGGAGAGGTCAGTGGCTCCTTCGTCCTTGGCGGCCGACACGGTGTCGGTGAGCTTCGCTTCGCCGACGGCATGCCCTCCCCGGTGACATGGTCGGCCCTCTCCGTCGGGATCGGGCTCGGCGCCGATTACGGGCGGGTCATCATGCTGGTCTATGGCCTTGACCGACATGAAGACGTATTCGGGGTCTATGCCAGCCTCGGCGGCGGCGCGCATTTCGTGGCCGGCGCCAATGCGATGGTCCTCGCCTCCGACCGGGCCCGGATCGTGCTGATCTCGTCTGGCCTCGGCCTGCGATTGTCGGGGGAACTCAGCCGCATCCGCATCGAGCCTGCGAATGATCGCGGCGTCCTGCGCCCTCCTGCGAACATCTGCGCCAACCCGGCCGATTGCCCACCACCGGGCCGACGCTAGGAGGAAGACGAGCACGGCCGGACCGAACGCCTCGCGCGCGTCAGGCGCGGTGTCCGAGATGTTGATGCGCCATGGCATGCAACTCGTCGAGCCGGGCGGTGATCTCCAAGGCTGTCAGGTTGATCTCGCGCTCATCGGCGCATTCCCGGACATAGAGCGGCTCGGACCAGACCACGCACCCGCGTCCGAACGGCAAGGCGATGCTGGCCTTGTCCCAATTGTCGAGATCGACGCGTGCCGTCGTCACTGCGGCGAAGAGATAGATCGGCCGGCCCGACGCCCGCGCCAGCTGAACGGCCCCCTTGCCGGCAACCCGCGAAACCTTTGGCACATCAGCCGTCAGCAGCACGCTGGTGTCCCCCCGCAGCGCGTCGCGCATCTCGATGAAGGCCGGAACGCCGCGCTTGGCCTGGATCTTCCGCCGGCTCTGCGTGCCCGAGCCTCGAATGACGCGGTAGCCGGCGCGCTCCATCGCCGAGGCGACCACAGAGCCGTCGAAATGAAGCGAGGCCAGCACGGCTGTTTTCGGCGCTCCGTCCAGGGCGACGAGGCTCAACATCTGCTGGCCATGCCAGGTCATCGCGATGAACGGTTCGCGGCTCCGCTCCCAGGGCCGCGCGCCAGGGATCACCGGCTTGAAGCGCGTGGTTTGCGCCACGAGGTTCAGATACGCATGCAACGCGCGCCCCGCGAGGCCCGCTGATCGGTCTTCCCTGAGATGCATCGCCCCAATCTCCACGGTGAATCACCTGGAGTGGTCGGCGCGCTGGCTTGCTGGAACATTGCACGGGCAGGTTGCGGCCCACGAATGGCGAAAGGGGCGGCATGCCCCGTTGCCGGCGGGGTTCGCCCCGCCTATCGTGCAGGGGGTCAGTTTCCTCCAAGTCGGGTTTCATGCCAGCCAAGGATATCGCGATCGCGGGATGCGGCCCGGCAGGGCTGGCGGCCGCACTGATGCTGCATCGCGACGGACATCGGGTCAGGCTGTTCGAGCGCTTCGAAACGCCTCGTCCGGTCGGATCCGGTCTGATGATCCAGCCGACCGGGCTCGCCGTCCTTCAGGAATTGAAGCTCGCCGAAGCCACCCTTGCGGCGGGGGCCAGGATCGACCGGCTCTTCGGGCGCGCCGAACCGTCGCAGCGCATCGTGCTCGACGTGCGCTATGCAGCGCTCGGACAGGATGCCGGCCACGGCATCGGCATTCATCGCGCTGCGCTGTTCGACATCCTGCACGACGCTGCACGAGAGGCCGGCATTGCGGTCGAGGCCGGCCGCAGCGTGGCCTCAAGCGAAATCGTCGGGGCGAACAGGCGCACGCTCATCTTTGCCGACGGCACACGGACGGAACCCTTCGACCTTGTCGTGGATGCCCTTGGCACCATGAGCCCGCTCGCGTGCCATCAGGGCCGGCCGCTGGCGTATGGCGCGCTCTGGGCCAGTCTCGATTGGCCCGACGGCGCGGGCTTCGACATGGCAACGCTGGAACAGCGCTATATCCGCGCGAGCACGATGGTCGGGGTCCTGCCTATCGGCCGGCTGGCCCAGGGACCGACCGCAAAGGCAGCCTTCTTCTGGTCGCTGCGCTGCGACCGCCTCCCGGACTGGCAGCGCTCCGGACTTGCGGCGTGGAAGGCGGACGTCCTCAAGCTATGGCCGGCAACCGCGCCCCTGCTCGCGCAGATCGAAACGCCGGATCAACTGACTTTCGCGCGCTATGCCCATAGGACCACTCCCATCCCGACGGAGCGTGGCCTCATCCATATCGGCGATTCCTGGCATTCGACGAGCCCGCAACTTGGTCAGGGAGCCAATATGGCGCTGCTCGACGCCTTCGCGCTCGCAAGGGCGCTGCGCGACGGGAACGAGACGACGACTGCGCCAGGCCTTGCCATAGCCGCGCGTCGCCGACATGTCTGGCTCTATCAGACCATGAGCGCGATGTTCACGCCGGTCTATCAATCCGACAGCCGGATCCTGCCCCTGCTCCGCGATCGGATCGTCGGGCCGCTCGCCCGGATCTGGCCGGCGCCTGCCATCCTGGCGGCGATGGTCAGCGGTTTGATCGGCGCCCCCCTGAAGCGGCTCGGGCTCACCGCCCCAGCGGCCGGACGGCTTGGGGAAGAGATCGAAGCGCAGACCAGGGGCCGGCGCCTGATCGTCTTTGACGGTGAATGTGTGATGTGCTCGCAGCAGGCGCAATTCGTCATGCGCCGTGACCGTGAACGCTGCTTCACGCTCACCACCGCGCAAGGCCCCCTTGGCCAGGAACTTTATAACCGCCTCGGCCTTTCCAAGTCGGACTTCGAGACGATGCTGCTGATCGAGGGCGGGCGCGTCCTCGGCCGGTCGGACGCCATCATCGCCATCGCGGCAGGGTTGGGCTGGCCCTGGCGCGTCGCACTCGCGGCACGCCTCATTCCACCCCCACTGCGCGACCGGCTCTATCGCTGGGTTGCCCGCAATCGCTACCGCTGGTTCGGCCGACGCGAAACCTGCTGGCGCCCCACCCCGGACATGGCGGACCGCATCCTGTGAAGGTTCTGCTGCTCGGCGGCTATGGCGGCTTCGGTGCCCGCATCGCCCGGCGGCTGGCCGATGCGGGGCACGAAGTCCTGGTCGCCGGGCGCAGCCGGGAGAAGGCGGAACGCTTCTGCGCTGGCAGGCAGCGCCTCACACCGCTTCGCCTGGACCGGGACCGCGATATCGCTCTGGCGCTCGCCGAGCACTGCCCTGCTGTCCTGATCGACGCTGCCGGCCCCTTCCAAGGCCTGGGCTACGCGGTTGCTCGCGCCTGTATCGCCGCCAGATGCCACTATCTCGATATCGCCGATGCGCGCGACTTCGTCACCGGCATCGGGACACTCGCTGACGAGGCACGGGCTGCAGGAGTGGTCGTCGTCTCCGGCGCCTCCAGCGTGCCTGCCTTGTCCGGCGCCGCGGCGCGCGACCTGGCCGAGGGTATGACCCATGTCAGCGCGGTCGAGATTGCGATCAGCGCTTCGAACCGCGCGACGGCGGGTTATTCGGTCACGAAGGCGATCTTCTCCTATATCGGCAAGCCGATCCCGCTCTGGCGCGCAGGGCGCTGGACGAACGGCTTCGGCTGGCAGGACATCAGGAGCCAGGACTTCACGATCGCCGGCCAGCCACCTCTTGCAGGCCGCCTCGTGGGCCTCGCAGATGTGCCGGATCTCACTCTCCTGCCCGATCGCCTTCCGGGAAAGCCCTTCGTCAGCTTTCGAGCCGGCACCGAGCTCTGGTGGCAGAACCGTGCGCTTTGGCTGGCAAGCTGGCCCGTTCGCTGGGGATGGGTCCCGAACCTTATCCGTTTCGCCCCGCTGGCGCTTCACGCGCAACGACTGACGTCGTCATGGGGCAGTGACCGGTCCGGCATGATGGTTCGACTGTTCGGGCACGCTGGCGGCCGGGCCGTCGAGCGGCAATGGACCTTGATCGCGAGCGAGGGCGACGGTCCGGAGATTCCCGGCCTGGCGGCCGCAATCCTCGTCGACAGGCTCGCCAGCCGTGACGTCCCAGCCGGGGCCCGCGATGCCGGCGAGATGCTGTCACTGTCGGAGTTCGAGCCGGCCTTCGCACAACTGGCGATCCGGCACGAAACGGCAGAGCTGCCGCAGCCGCCCCCGCTCTATTCCCGGGTTCTTGGGCCCGCCCTTGCGTCTCTGCCTGCAGCGGTCCGGGCGATCCATACTGTCCTTCGCGATGGCGGCGTCTACGGACGGGCCAAGGTGACGCGCGGGCGCAACCCGGTCGCACGCGCAATCGCAGCTTTTTTCGGCTTTCCGCCCGAAGGGGATCATGAGTTACACGTCGCCTTCTCAGAAAGGGGCGGCGTCGAAACCTGGATTCGCGACTTCTCCGGCCGCCGTTTCAGCAGCCAGTTGTCGCAACAGGCCCAACGGCTCGTGGAACGATTTGGCCCGCTGCGTTTCGGCTTCGATCTCGTCGCTGACGACAAGGGGCTCGCGATGCACCTGAAGCGTTGGTGGCTGGGCCCCGTCCCCCTGCCACTTGCCCTGGCGCCTCGCTCGCTGGCGCGCGAATGGGAGGAGGATGGCCGCTTCCATTTCGATGTCCCGATCGCATTGCCGCTGATCGGACTGGTCGTGCACTATTGCGGCTGGCTCCAGCCTGCGGCTGAAAGTGCCGGAACCTCACAACAGAACGCGCCGGACAGCGTCCCGCGCGTTCTGGCTGGTTGAACCCGTCAGGGCTGCCCCCGAGGGCAGCCTGGGCTCGGTCAGGCGGCTTCGGCCAACTCCACTTTCGCCTCGACATGCTTCAGCGGCTTGTTCCCGGTCAGGGCCCGCATCAGCACATAGAAGACCGGGGTCAGGAAGATGCCGAAGGCGGTGACGCCGATCATGCCGGCGAAGACCGCGATGCCCATCGCCTGACGCATCTCGGCGCCGGCACCGGTCGAGATCACCAACGGCACCACGCCCATGATGAAGGCGAGCGAGGTCATCAGGATCGGACGCAGGCGCAGACGGCTGGCTTCAATCGCGGCCTCGACCGGCGTCTTGCCCTCGAATTCCAGTTCGCGGGCGAACTCGACGATCAGGATCGCGTTCTTCGCAGATAGCCCGACCAGCACGACGAGACCGATCTGGGTGAAGACGTTGTTGTCGCCACCGCTCCACCAGACGCCGGCCATAGCGGCAAGCAGACCCATCGGGATGATCAGGATGATCGCGATCGGCAGTGTCAGGCTCTCGTACTGGGCGGCAAGCACCAGGAAGACGAGCAGGATCGCGATCGGGAAGACGATCAGCGAAGAGTTGCCCGCCAGGATCTCCTGATAGGTCAGGTCCGTCCACTCGAACGCAAAGCCCTTCGGCAGCGTCTCGTTGGCAATGCGCTCCGCCGCCGCCTGGGCCTGCCCCGACGAGAAGCCTGGCGCCGGACCGGCATTGATGTCGGCGGCCAGGAAGCCGTTGTAGCGCATCGCCCGTTCCGGCCCGGCATCGGCACGCACGTTCAGCACGGCGCTGAGCGGAACCATTTCGCCCGAGGTCGAGCGCACCCGGAGCTTGCCGATATCCTCCTGATAGGCCCGGAAGGGCGCATCAGCCTGGACGCGAACGGTGTAGGTGCGCCCGAACTTGTTGAAATCGTTGACATAGGACGAGCCGAGATAGATCTGCAGCGTCTCAAAGACATCGGTCACCGGCACGCCGAGCTGGCGGGCCTTGGTGCGATCGATATCGGCATAGAGCTGCGGAACATTCACCTGGAAGCTCGAGAACATGCCAGCGAGCTCGGGCGCCGTCGCGGCCTTGGCCATGAAGGCCTTGGTTGCTTCATCGAGCGCCTTGTAGCCAAGGCCGGCACGGTCCTCGATCTGCAGCTTGAAGCCTCCGATCGTACCGAGCCCCTGCACAGGCGGCGGCGGGAACATCGCGATGAACGCCTCCTTGATGCCGGCGAACTCCTTGTTGAGCTGCATGGCGATCGCGGCGCCATTGAGCGAGGGATCCTTGCGCTGCTCGAAGGGCTTCAGCGTCACGAAGACGATGCCGGCATTCGACGAGTTGGTGAAGCCGTTGATCGAGAGGCCGGGAAAGGACACCGCACTCTGGACGCCGGGATGCTTCAGGGCGATCTCGCCCATCTTGCGGATGACGTCCTCGGTGCGATCGAGCGTGGCGGCATCGGGCAGCTGCGCGAAGCCGACGAGATACTGCTTGTCCTGGCCGGGCACGAAGCCTCCCGGGACGGTGCGGAACAGCACGACCGTCAGCCCGACGAGCACGAGGTAGACCGCCATCATCGCCGTCTTGCGGGTCAGGATGCGGCGCACGCCACCGCCATAGGCCTGCGAGCTGCGATTGAAGAAGCGATTGAATCCGCGGAAGAACCAGCCGAACAGCTTGTCCATGATGCGGGTCAGCGCGTCCTTCGGGGCGTGGTGCGAACGCAGCAGCAGGGCTGCCAGCGCCGGCGACAACGTCAGTGAGTTGATCGCCGAGATCACCGTCGAGATCGCGATGGTCAGCGCGAACTGGCGATAGAACTGGCCGGTCAAGCCACTGATGAAGGCAAGCGGCACGAAGACCGCGACCAACACCAACGCAATCGCGATGATGGGGCCGGAGACCTCGCGCATCGCCTTGTAGGTCGCCTGGCGCGGCTCCAGCCCCTGCTCGATATTGCGCTCGACATTCTCGACCACGACGATGGCGTCGTCGACGACGATGCCGATGGCGAGCACGAGGCCGAACAGGCTGAGCGCGTTGATGGAGAAGCCGAAGAGGTACATCACGGCGAAGGTGCCGATGACCGAGACCGGCACGGCGACCAGCGGGATGATCGAGGCCCGCCAGGTCTGCAGGAAGACGATGACGACGAGCACGACCAGCGCGATGGCCTCGAGCAGGGTGGTGATGACGGCCTTGATCGAGGCGCGCACGAACTGGGTCGTGTCGTAGACGATCGCGTAGTCCACGCCTTCCGGCATGTTCTGCTTGATCTCGCGCATCACCGCCTGGACGTTGTCGGCGATGGCGATGGCATTCGAGCCCGGCGCCTGGAAAATCGGCACCGCGACCGCCGACTTGTTGTCGAGCAGCGAGCGCAGGGCATAGTCGGCCGCGCCGAGTTCGATGCGCGCGACATCCTTCAGCCGCGTCACAGCCCCGGTCGAGCTGGTGCGGATGATGATCTCGCCGAACTCCTCCTCATTCTGAAGGCGGCCCTGGGCATTGACCGAGAGCTGGAGATCGAGCCCCGGGGCGTTCGGCGAGGCGCCGATGACGCCTGCTGCTGCCTGGACATTCTGCGCGCGGATCTCGCGCACGACATCGCTGGGCGAGAGCCCGTGCTCGGAGACCTTCTGCGGATCAAGCCAGACGCGCAACGAATAGTCGCCCGAGCCGAAAAGCTGGACCTGGCCGACGCCGTCGATGCGCGCCAGCCTGTCCTTGACGTTCAGGACTGCATAGTTGCGCAGATAGGTCATATCGTAGCGATCGTTCGGCGAGGTGATGTGCACCACCATCGTCAGGTCCGGCGAGCTCTTGATCGTGGTGACGCCGAGGCGCCGCACCTCTTCCGGCAAGCGGGGTTCCGCCTGTGAGACGCGGTTCTGCACGAGCTGCTGTGCCTTGTCGGGATCGGTGCCGAGCTTGAAGGTGACGTTCAGCGTCATCACGCCATCGGTCGTCGCCTGGCTGGACATATAGAGCATGCCCTCGACGCCGTTGATCTGCTCCTCGATCGGCGTGGCCACAGTTTCGGCGATGACACGAGGATTGGCGCCCGGATACTGCGCGCGCACCACCACGGTCGGCGGCACGACTTCGGGATATTCCGAGATCGGCAGCACACGCAGCGAGAGCAGGCCAGCGACCAGGATGAGAACCGACAGCACGCCCGCGAAGATCGGGCGGTCGATGAAGAACTTGGAGAGATTCATGAGATGCCCCCTTCGGGCGCCTCGAGCCTGACGACGGGCGCCATCACGCAACGTCGTCAGCACCCGAGTTCTGATAGGCGTCCCAGCTCAGCGCTGGGCGATTTCCGTGGGTCCTGCACCGGCCACCCGGCGCAGCTCTGACTTCTCGGCCATCGGCACCTGCTCGGGAGCCACAGCTGCGCCCGGACGAATGCGCTGCAGGCCGTTGACGACGATCCTTTCGCCGGGCTTGAGCCCGGCTGTGACGATGCGCAGCCCTTCATTGGCTGAGCCGAGCGTCACCTCGCGCCAGCTCGCCTTGAGATCGTCGCCGACGACGAAGACGAACTTCTTGTTCTGGTCGGTGCCGATCGCGCGCTCATTGATCACCAGCGCAGGCTCGGTCCGGGCCTGACCCATGCGCAGGCGCACGAACTGGCCCGGCATCAGCGTGCCATCGGGATTGTCGAAGATCGCCCGCACCCGAACGGTGCCGCTGCCGACATCGACGCTGTTGTCGACGAATTGCAGCCGACCGGTGATCGGAGTGCCGTCCTGGGTCGCCGTGCCCATCTGGACCGGGATGCGCTCCAGCGCACGCGGGCCATCCGAGGCCGGCAGCGAGCCAAGCGCCCTCAGCACCGTGTTCTCGTCCGCATTGAAGCTGGCATAGATCGGATCGACCGAGACCAGCGTCGTCATCAGCGAAGCCCCTGCCCCGGCCGCGACGAGGTTGCCGACGGTCACCTCGAGCCGCCCGATCCGGCCGCTGATCGGCGCCCTGATCTGGGTGTAGTCGAGGTTCAGCCGCGCGGTCTGCAGGGCTGCCTGGGCGGCGCGGTGATTGGCCTGCGCTTCACGGAGTGCATTCAGACGCGCATCGAGATCGCGCTGCGAGACGTTCTGCGTCGTCATCAGCTTCTGGCCGCGCTCATGCTCGTTGGCGGCAAGCGCCACCCGGGCTTCGGCAGCCAGGACCTGGGCCTGGGCGCGCTCGAACTCGGCGAGATAGGGCGCCTGGTCGATGCTGATCAGCAGGTCGCCCTGCCTGACGAGGTTGCCCTGCTTGAAGTGCACGGCCTCGACCACACCGGCGACGCGCGAACGCACATCGACGCGCTCGATCGCCTCCAGGCGACCGGAGAACTCGGCCCAGTTGGTCAGCTCACGTTGCTCGACGAGCGCGACCGAAACCGGGGTCGCCTGCGCGGCCGCCGGAGCGGTGTCGCTCTGGGCCTTGTCGGAGCCGTTCATCACGAGCAGGACGGCGGCAAGTGAGATGGTGGCGGCCAGGCTTCCGCCCAGCAGGCCATGACGGATCGTTCCCTGAATCATGGGTTCATTCCTTGCGAGAGAAGAGAGGATCAGTGGGTGGCGCTGGCCTGGATCAGGACGGCGCGGTGGATTTGAAGAACTCGGTTACATGGTCACATGCCAGACAGAGGCAGGACCCCTCCTTGGGAGCCTCGGCATAGGCTCCAGGCCAATGGCTTGGCGCAGTCTGCACGTAGCGGCTGACCGCGACACCCGCTTCCTGCAGCCGGCAGGCATAACTTGCGCATTCATCACGCAGCGGATCATCCTCCGCCGTGATCAGCAGGGCAGGAGCCAATCCGGCAAGCCGCGACGCGTTGAGTGGCGCCGCATAGGGATGAGCCGCCTTGTCCGGCGAACCCAGATAATCGTGCCAGCCATCGGCCCAGCGACATCCCACGGGGCCGGCATCGGCCTCACGCAGCGAATAGGTCCCAAGGCAGGAATCCAGCATTGGCGAGAGCAGGATCTGCCCGGCGAGCGGCGGCCCCTGCCGGTCCCGCACCATCATGGCGAGAGCCGCGGCCAGATTGCCGCCGGCCTCTTCGCCAGCGACATAGAATGGGGCGCTCTTCGAGACCCAGCGGCTGCGCGCCTTGTAGAGCGCCAGCAAGCCACCAAATACGGCCTCCAGCACATCGGGGAAACGATGCATTGGCGCGAGCGGATAATCGACCGAAACGACAGCGGCACCGGCGCGAGCCAGGATTGTCGCGACCGCCTCTCCGCTTGCCAGCGAGCCCTCGTTGAAGGTGCCGCCGTGCAGATGCATGACCAGCGCTGTGCTGCGATTGAGCGCTGCCGGGATGAAGACACGCGCCGCCAGCGGGACTGGCTTGGCAGCAATCACCTCATCCCGCCATGTCACGGCGATGGGGCGGTCGAGGGTGGCGGTCTGAGCGGACATGGCGTGTCCCAGCGGCTTCTGCTGCAATGCAACCTGATTTAGATCATCGTGTTTTGGCAATAAATACCCGTTGAGCTCATTCATTATTCCCGTATGGAAACAATCGAAGAAGGACCTGCTAGAGAAAGCCATGGACCAGCTCAGCGCCATGCGCGCCTTTGTCCGCGTCGTCGAAGCCGGCACCTTCACCCGTGCCGCCGATCTGCTCGACATGCCCAAGCCGACGGTGACCAAGCAGATCCAGCAGCTTGAGTCGCATCTCCACGCCAAGCTCCTCAACCGCACGACCCGGCGCGTGACGGTGACGATGGACGGGGCAGCCTATTACGAGCGCGCGCTCAGGGTCCTAAACGAAATCGACGAGCTCGACGGCAGCATGGCCTCGTCACAGGCCAGGCCGAGCGGGCGTTTGCGCGTCGACGTCAGCGCGCCGCTGGCCATGCGGGTCATCATCCCGAACCTGCCTGAATTCCATGCGCGCTATCCCGACATTCAGCTCGACCTCGGCCTCAGCGACCGACCTGCCGATCTGCTGGCGGAAAATCTCGATTGCGCCGTCCGGGCCGGCGAGCTCACGGACCAGAGCCTGATCGCCCGGCGCATCGGCGAGATGTATCTCGTGACCTGCGCTTCCCCCTCCTATATCCAGCGCCATGGCGAACCCCGGCATCCCACCGACCTCGAGGGCGATCATTTCATCGTCGGCTATCGCTATGCCGGGACCAGCCGCACAGCTCCCTTCACCTATGCCGACGGCAAGGAAAGCCACGAGATCAGGGGACGCTTCGTGGTGTCGCTGAACGAAGGCGCGGGTTACGTCGCCGCCGCGCTGGCGGGGCTCGGCATCGTTCAGGCGCCAACCTTCATGGTGCAGGAGGATATCGCCGCCGGCCGGCTCGTGCCGCTGCTGACGAACTGGTGCTCGACACCCAAGCCGCTGCACATCGTCTACCCGCCGAACCGTCACCTCAGCAACAAGGTGCGCGTCTTCGTCGACTGGCTGGCCGAGCTCTTCGCCAAGGACGACCTGATCCAGCGGCGCTCCAGGCTGCCGCATTGCGCTTAAGGACGCGAGGGCGCGGGGACACGATACGCGTCGATCCCCGCGCCCTGGGCCAGGCCATCCCCTTCGCCCGAATAGTTCAGGCCAGCGAGTTCACGCGGCCTGCGAACTCGCCGTCGGCTTCACATTCTGGTTCATGCGAAACAGGTTCGACGGGTCATAGCGCCGCTTCAACTCGGCAAGGCGGTGGTAACTGCCTCCGTACGCTGCCTGGACGCGGTCCATCTCGTCTGCCGGCATGAAGTTGATATAGGCCGTTCCGGCTGAATACGGCCTGGCTGCTTCAAACAGCGCGCGCGCCCAGCCGATGCAAGCCTGGTCCATGCCCTGTTCACGCCACCGCNNGCGGTGGCGTCCGCGGCAACCCGACCGGCCTCTCCACCGACATGACCGATGAAGATCTCACATTCCGGGCCAGGCAGGCGACGCACCGCGCCAATCAGAATCCTGATCGTTGCATCCGAGAGCTCGGTGAAGTCGTGGCTCTTCCAGTAATTGCGGGCACCGGGAGTGAGCAGCGGATCGAAGGCCTGTTGCCACGCCGTGAACGGTGCAGGCCCAACCACGTCGGCGATCGGCTTTCCGATGGAACGGAGCCTGGCAGTCGCCTTTTCGCCTTCGGCGATGTCGCCACAATAGCACATCGCGAGCACCAGCACCTCCTTGCCATGCCACTCGACCGGGAGGAACGGTAGGGGCGGCGCCTGCCGCATCACGACCCAGCAGGTCAGCTCGTCGGGCGCCATTTCGAGCGCCTGACGATATTCCCTCAGAATCGTCTCGGCATCATCGAACGGATGCACGACGAGGCCTGCCAAGACCTGGGGTCCAAGCTTGTGAAGCCGGAATTCGAAGGAGGTAACCACCCCGAAATTTCCGCCGCCGCCGCGTAGCGCCCAGAACAGGTCCGGATTTTCCGATTGGCTTGCGCGCCTGAGCTCGCCATCCGCCGTCACCACCTCGACTGACAAGAGGTTGTCCAGGGTAAGCCCGAACTTCCGCGTGATCCAGCCGAAGCCGCCGCCCAGCGTCAGGCCGGCAACGCCCGTGGTCGAATTGATGCCCGTCGGCACCGCCAACCCGAATTCCTGTGTTTCCCTGTCGAGATCGGCCAGGGTTGCGCCCGGTTCGACCCAGGCGCGCTGCGATGTCGCGTCGACACGGACCGATTTCATCGGTGACAGGTCGATCATCAGGCCGCCGTCACAGACGGCGTTTCCGGCAATGCCGTGCCCGCCGCCACGCACGGAAACCAGCAGCCCGTTGTCACGCGCAAATCGCACGGCGCTGACAACATCTGCTGCGACCGCGCAACGTATGATCAGGCCGGGCCGGCGATCGACCATCCCATTCCAGATCGCGCGCGCACCATCATAGGCTGCATCCGTCTCGTCGAGCAGACTGCCATGGAGCTGCGCGGCGAGCGTCTCGATGGCCGAGGCGCTGATGGACTTCGTTCCGGATGTCAGTGTCGTGAGGCTCTGGGCTTGCATGATCGTTCCTCCCGAATGGGTCATGAACTCTCAGCCCCCCGCCACAAGAATTCTGCGCCTGCGCCGGGCCGCACTCAATGACGCAGATCACAGAAGCTCGGATTTCAACGTTTCAGGGGATGGAGCTTTGGCGTAGCCGTTCGATGCGACGACGGCGCCGGCCTGGGAGAATGGCACGCGGCTCCAGTCGGGATGGGAGGTGCGCCGGCTGATCGGGACCACGCCACCTCATGCGGAACGAGCTTCCTTCCGCGCATCGAGCTCGGCCGCAACGGCAGCGATGCCGCCAAAGGCGAAACGCTGGAAATGGGCGACCATCTCGTCAACGGCGCCGCGATCCGATGCCAGGTCGGGAAAGACCTGCGCGAGGACCTGGCGGTTGCCGACCAGCATCACGACGAAGGGGGCAATGACAGTGAGACAGCAGCGGGCAACGACGGGATGATCATGCGGCACGCCCAGGATTTCGCCGACGATCCCGGTGACGATGCGCTTCTTCGGGAGAATCTCGCGATCCCGCAGTACGGCGAAGGCGGGTGACGGTGCCAGCACCTCACGGCTCAGGACCCGCAAGGACCAGCTCGAGGAGGCAGGCCCCATGATCGTGCGGACCACGAGACCAATGAGGGTGCGAAGCTTGTCCTCCGGAGCCCCCGGCGCCTGCGCCAGCTTGAGCAGCCGATCATAGGTGAGCAGGCGGCGATGCGCCTCGACCAGCACCTCGGCATAGAGCCCGTCGATGCCGCCATAGTAGTAATTCACGGCAGCAGAGCTGCTGCCCGCCCGCTCGGCGATCTCCTTGCCCGTGGCGCGATCAAAGCCCTTTTCCGCGAAGACCTCTCCGGCCGCATCGAGAATCTGAGCCTTGGTGGCCGCTCCATCCTCGCGGCGGCCGGGCAATTTTCGAGGAATCGCTCGTTTCATGATCGGAAGCTTAACGCTCATCAAGATTATTTGAAAGATAGAATTTAAATTCAGATTTGACATATAGCGTGACGCGCCTATCCTTGAAGGCATGAGCAAGGCACCGCGCATATTGGCTGTCATCGCCCTCGTGGGGGCGGCTGGCGCCTGGTGGTATGACCACCGTCCCGCCGAGACGACCGAGCTGGTCCTCTATGGCAATGTCGATCTCAGGCAGGCCTCGCTGGCCTTCAATGGAAGCGAACGCATCGCCGCGATCCTTGTCGAGGAGGGCAATGTCGTTCGCAGCGGGCAGGTCCTTGCGAAACTGGATACGAACCGGCTGCAGCCGCAGATCGACCAGATGGAAGCGATAGTCGGGGCCCAGAAGGCCGCACTCGATCGGTTGCGCAACGGTAGCCGCCCCGAGGAAATCGCCCAGGCCCGCGCCAACCTCGAATCGGCCAGGGCGGATTCGGTCAACGCCGCCGCGCAATATGAGCGGCGGCGCGCCTTGTCCGCGAATGCCGTCAGCCAGCAGGACCTCGATGCCGCCAAGGCTCTTGCCGAGACCAGCAAGGCGAAGCTCGATGTCGCGCAAAGCGCCCTCGCCCTTTCTCTCGCCGGCCCGCGCTCGGAGGACATCGCGCAGGCAGACGCCCAACTGCGTGGCAGCCAGGCGCAGCTTGCGCTTGCCCGGCGCCAATTGGTCGATGCTGAGCTGCTTGCTCCCTTCGATGGCGTGGTTCGCTCGCGGCTGATGGAACCCGGCGAGATGGCCTCGCCGAGCCGCCCGGTGCTTTCGCTGGCGATGACCGGCACGAAATGGGTGCGGACCTATGTCGCTGAGCCGAAGCTCGGACAGGTGCGCTCCGGCATGCGGATGCAGGTCACCACGGACAGCTTTCCGAATCAGCCGCTCGAAGGCTGGATCGGCTTCATCTCACCCGTCGCCGAATTCACGCCGAAGACCGTGCAGACCGAGGATCTGCGCACGAGCCTCGTCTACGAGATGCGTGTCTTCGTCGAGGACCCGCAGGACAGGCTGCGCCTCGGCATGCCAGCCACCGTCAAGATGTTGCCGGGAGCCGAGGCTGCGGTCGCAAACAGCGCTGCCGTACCCGAGACCGGAAAGGTCAAGCCATGACCCCCGCCGCGCCCGTCTCACCCGTCACGGCGCGGACCCTCCACAAGACGTTCCGCCGCGCCACCGGAGAAACCGTCAAGGCACTCGATGATGTCTCCTTCGAAGCCAGGGAAGGCACACTGACCGCCCTCGTCGGCCCCGACGGTGCCGGCAAGACCACATTGCTGCGCCTGATCGCCGGGTTGATGAAACCCGATGAAGGTATGCTCGACGTCCTCGGCATTACCGTCGCGGACGATCCCCAGGCCGTCCAGGACCGCATCGGCTACATGCCGCAGAAGTTCGGGCTCTATGAGGATCTGAGCGTCCAGGAGAACCTCGATCTCTATGCCGATCTGCACGGCGTCGGCGCCGACCAGCGCAAGCAAATCTATCCCCGCCTCTTCGAGATGACTCAGCTCGGACGCTTTCGCGAGCGGCTGGCCGGAAAGCTGTCCGGCGGCATGAAGCAGAAACTGGGGCTCGCCTGCACCCTCGTCCGTGCTCCCGAACTGTTGCTGCTGGACGAGCCGACCGTCGGCGTCGACCCACTGTCGCGGCGTGAACTCTGGGCGATCGTGCTCAAGCTGGTGCACGAGGACGGCCTCACCGTGATCGTCAGCACCTCCTATCTCGACGAGGCCGAGCTCTGCGACCATGCAGTCGTCATGCATGCGGGCAAGGTGCTGGCGCAGGGCACGCCGAGCGAGATCACGGCAAAGGCTGAAGGCCGCACCTTCATCATCGAGACGCCCAAGGGAATGCCGGCACGTTCGCTGCAAGCACGGTTGTTTCAGCAGGACGGCGTCATCGACGCCGTGCCCGAAGCCGGGCAGGTACGCGTCGTGCTTGCCGCTGCGAGCGAGGCCGACGCCCTGCCGCTGGGCGACGGCACGCTTCAGCATCACCGAGCGCCGGCGCGTTTCGAGGACGGATTCATGGTGCTGTTCGCCGCCGTCGCCGAGCGCACACGGACCAGCACCATGACGCTCGACCAGCCCAGCTCCCAGGGCTCCGGCGCCATGGCGGTCGAGGTCCAAGACCTCGTCCGCACCTTCGGCGACTTCACCGCTGTCGATCATGTCAGCTTCCAGGTCCGGAGCGGCGAAATCTACGGGCTTCTCGGCCCGAACGGCGCCGGCAAGAGCACCACGTTCCGGATGCTCTGCGGGCTGCTGCCGGCCTCGCACGGCACGCTGCGTGTTGCCGGCGCGGATTTGCGGACATCGCGCGCCGAGGCGCGGCGCAGGCTTGGCTATGTCGCCCAGAAATTCTCACTCTACGGCCAGTTGAGCGTCGACGAGAATCTCGATTTCTTCGCCAGCGCCTATGGGCTGCGTGGCCGACGCAAGGCGGACCGGATCGCCTGGGCGAAGCAGCAGTTCGAGCTCGACGCCTTCTCCCGGCTGCCCAGCGGGCAATTGCCGGGCGGATTCAAGCAGCGCCTCGCGATGGGCACCGCCCTGCTGCACGAGCCGGACATCCTCTTCCTCGATGAGGCGACGAGTGGTGCCGACCCGATCGCGCGACGCGAATTCTGGGGCCGGATCACAGCGCTCTCCGAGCAAGGTGTCACCGTGATCGTCACCACGCATTTCATGGAGGAAGCAGAATATTGCGACCGAATCATCATCCTCGATGCCGGACGCAGCCTGGCCGAGGGCACTCCGGCCGAGATCAGGGCTCATGCCGCGGCCCAGGACGGACGCCAGCCAACGATGGAAGACGCCTTCATCGCCATCGTCGAGACGTCGCGTGACGGCCGGGCGCAGCAGAGGCCAGCAGGATGACCGCCGCAACGTCACAGACCGGGGGAATGGCAAGGCTACGCCGCATCGCGGCGCTGATCCGGAAGGAGGGCTGGCAGGTCGTGCGCGACCCGAGCAGCATCGCGATCGGCGTGGTCATGCCGATGCTGCTGCTCGTGCTCTTCGGGTACGGGCTCTCCTTCGACGTCAAGAACGTTCCGGTCGCGATCGTGATGGAGGACGTCTCGGCCGAGGCGCGCGGCGCGGCGTCGAGCTTCGAACTCTCCGACTATTTCAACGCGGTGCAGGTCAAGACCATGGCCGAGGCCGAGCGGATGATGCTCGACAAGCGCGTCAACGCCATTGTGCGCATCCCGCCCGATTTCGCCCGCCGGATGGAGCAGGGCACGGCCGAGATCCAGGTGCTGGTCCATGGCACCGACGCGAACACCGCCCGCATCTCGCTCGGCTACGCTCAGGGTGCCGTTGCGACATGGATGGCCCGAGAAGCCGCGATGGGCCGGATCATCGCCAGTCCCCCCGTCTCGATCGAAAGCCGGCTTTGGTTCAACGACGCCAATAACAGCAGCTACTTCCTGGTTCCCGGCCTGATCGTGCTCGTCATGACACTGATCGGCGCGCTGCTGACCGCGCTTGTCGTCGCGCGGGAATGGGAGCGCGGAACCTTCGAGGCGCTGTTCGTCACGCCTGTCCGCCCCGTCGAGATCCTGCTTGGCAAGACCGTGCCCTATTTCATCCTCGGCATGATCGGGCTCGCCCTGTCTATCCTTGGCGCCAAACTGCTCTTCGGCGTGCCGATCAGGGGCTCGCTCGGACTGCTTGTCGCCGTATCGATGCTCTATCTGATCGTCGCGCTCGGCATCGGCCTGCTGATCTCGTCGCTGACCAAGAGCCAGTTCGTCGCGAGCCAGATCACGATCATAGCCACCTTTCTCCCGGCCATGATGCTGTCCGGCTTCATGTTCGACATCCGCAGCATGCCGGTAGCGATCCAGGTGATCACGCATGTCTTCCCGGCGCGCTACTTCGTCAGCGTGCTGCAGACCCTGTTCCTCGCCGGGGACATCTGGCCGGTGATCCTGCCGAATGCAGCGGTGCTGGCGGTGATGGCCTCGGTGTTGATCGCGCTTGCGATCCGCGCGACGCGCAAGACCATCGGGTGAGGTGGGCCATGCTCGACACGCTGCTGCGCATCCTCGCCCTGATCCGCAAGGAACTCCTCGCGATCCTGAAGGATCCGAAGAGCCGCATCTCCCTGATCGCCCCGCCCGTGCTGCAGTGCCTGATCTTCGGCTATGCCGCGACCTACGATCTCAACGACGTGCCCTATGCGCTGCTCGACCACGACCGCAGCGCAGTCTCGCGGGCACTGATCGCGCGCCTGGACGGTTCCGGCACCTTCACGCGGGTTGCCACACTCGATGTCGAGCGCCAGATCGCCGACATCATCAACGACCAGCGCGCCTTGCTGGTGATCACCATCCCCTACGATTTCGAGCGCGGTCTGCAGGCAGGGACGGCGCCCGCCGTGCAAGTCATCGCCGACGGGCGCAATTCCAACACCGCGGGCACCGCGCAGGCCTATGTCAGCCAGATCGTGACCGGCTACGCAGCCGACTGGCAGAATTCGCACGGCCAGCCCGGTGCTCCCGTGCGAATGACCACACGGGCCTGGTACAACCCCACCCTCGAAACGCGCTGGTACATGGTTCCGGCCCTGATCGGCACGATCACCATGATGATGACAATGATGCTGACCGCGATGTCGGTGGCGCGAGAGCGTGAGGAAGGCACGTTCGATCAACTGCTGGTGACGCCGTTCCGGCCCTCGGAGATCATGGTCGGCAAGGCGGTTCCCGCCATGATGATCGGGCTCACCCAGTCGACCCTGATCCTGCTGGTGGCGCAGCTCTGGTTCCAGATCCCGTTCTCCGGCAGTTTTGCGATGCTCTATCTCGGCCTCTTCCTGTTCCTCGCAGCATCGGTCGGGATCGGCCTCTTCATCTCGTCCATCGCGGGCAACATGCAGCAGGCCATGATCGGCTCCTTCGTGCTGCTGATGCCCTTCATGCTGCTCTCGGGCCTGACCGCACCGATCGGCAACATGCCCGAGATCCTGCAGTACTTCACCCTGATCAACCCACTGCGCTACGCCATCAGCATCACACATCAGATCTATCTGGAGGGCGCGGGAATCAGGCAGCTCTTGCCGGAGATGCTGGCACTCGTCGCCATTGCCGCCGTGACCCTGCCCTTCGCCGCCTGGATGTTCAGGAACAGGCTCACCTGAGCCGATGGCGCCAAAGCATCGGCCCGAAAGGTGGATTGCGGTCTTCGGGAAAGCCGCTGCGATCACAGAAGGCCAAGTCCTGGACAGGATACGATATCCGCTCCGAGGATCTAGCCGCCGGTTCGCAGCACGGAGAATTCCGCCCGCCGCCCCGGCGCGATCCGGCCATGGCTGGAGGAAAGACCGAGATAGGCGGCCGGGGTTGCGGTCGCCATCGCCAGGGACTGCTCGAGCGTGGCGCCGCCGTGCCGATATGCATTGAGAATCGCGGCGTTCATGTCGAGATGAGCGCCTGCAAGACGGCCCTCGGCATTGACGAGTCGGCCACCGCTGACATGGATCGTCTCGCCGAAAAGTTCGAAAGCGTCCCTGTCGGCGCCGATCGTGGCCATCGCGTCGGTGACCAGCATCATCCTCTCCGGCCCGATCGCGCGGAACGCCGCCTGGAAAGACGGCCAGGCGACGTGGTGTCCGTCCGCGATGATGCCGGCGGTGAGCCCCATGCCCGACATCGCCGAACCGACCACGCCCGGTTCGCGCGAGCCGAGCTGCGACATCGCGTTGAACAAATGGGTGACACCGCTCAGGCCCTCGGCATGGGCAGCCGCCATCTCAGCCGCGCTCGCGTTGGAATGGCCTGCGCAGACCTTGACGCCGCGCGCGACCAGCGCGCGGATGAAGCCGGATGGCACGCATTCGGGCGCGAGCGTCACCAGAGTGACGCCAACGGAGCCGAGCGACGCCAGCAGGTCGACATCCTCCGGCTGCGGCCGCAGGAGATTGGCGACCAGATGCGCGCCATGACGCTCGGGGTTGATGAAGGGGCCTTCGATGTGAAGGCCGAGAACGCCCGGCACAGCTCGCACGATCGCTTCGCGTGCGGCTGCGATGGCCTTCGCGATATCTGCCCTGCTGGCGCTGATCAGGGTTGGCAGCAGGAACCGCGTGCCGAAGCGGGCATGGGCGGCGCTGATCGCAGCCACGCCGTCGGAACTCAGTGTATCGTTCAGCATGACGCCGCCACCGCCATTGACCTGAACATCGATGAAGCCCGGCGCGAGCACGGCGTCGTCCGGCAGGTCCTCGATCAGGCAGTGCGGTTGCGCGCTCGACGGCAGCATCTCCGTGACGATCCCGTCCTCGGCGATGACGAGGCGATCCGGCCAGATCCGCTCGCCATCGAACAGGCGCCGCGCGCGCCAGCCCTGCCGCAGCGCTGCCATCACAGCGTCTCCGTGACCTTGACCAGCCCCGGCGGGCGGTCGACATCGCGGCCGAGGCGCACCGCCTCGGCTTCCAGCGCGCGATAGACAGGCGCCAGCAGCGCGATCGCGTCGAGCACCGGGTCGCCCGCTGCCAATCCCGGGAGTGTCGGCCGCGGCCCGCTTCCCGAGAAGATCGACGCTCCCTCGCGACGGAGCGTCGCCAGCGCCTCCTCGATGCTGTCCGAAACCTCACCGCCGGCGTTGAGGCCGAGGATCGGATGCTCACTCCGGATCGCCGCCTTGGGACCATGCAGGACTTCTGCGGAGCTGAACGCCAGCACGGGCACGCCGAGGACTTCGGCGGCCTTGAGTGCGGCCTCGCGCGCCGGGCCCAGCGTCAAACCGCGCCCGATGACGAAACCGGCCGGCGCATCGGAGAGCCGGCGCGCCCAGGCAGACCAGTCGAGTGTGAGCGCCTCGGCCAGACGTCCGGGAGCCGTCTGCGCTGACGTCGCGAGCGCTGCGTCCCCGCTCAGCCGCGCGACCAGCAGCATGCCGGCCAGCATCGTGTTCACAACGGTCTTGGTTGCGGCCACTGCGAGCTCGGGACCGGCAGCGATCGGAATGACATGACGGCAGGCATGGGCGGCAGGGGAATTGGGATCATTGACGATCGCGACCGTTTGGGCCCCGGCAGCTGTCGCCTGCTCGGCCGCCGCCACCAGATCGGGGCTGCGGCCGGACTGCGAGATCAGGATATAGAGCGCCTCCTTGAGACGCGGGCTCGCGCCATAGCGCGTCACCACCGAGGGAGCGGCGGCGGCCGAGCTCAAGCCCAGGCGCGTCTCGATGAGATAGCGCAGATGCGTGCCTGCATGGCCGGAACTGCCGCGGCCGCTGACGACGACGTGGCTGACGCGCGGCATCTGCAGCGCCTCGACGACGCGCATGATCTCGCCTTGCCCCTCTTGCAGAAGCCGCGCCGCGGCCTGGGGAATCTCGGCGATCTCGCCCGACATGCGGGAGGCGTTTCGATCCTGCGGTGTCACGATTGCGGCCCCATCGCTTCGCCCTTCAAGGTCGCGACAAAATCATAGCGATCGCCGCGATAGGCGGAGAGCGTGAACTCGACCGGCTTGCCATTGCCGAGGAAGGCACGGCGCTCGATCCTGAGCAGAGCACTGCCTGCCGGAATACCGAGATGCTTCGCCTCATCCGCCGTCGCGAGACCCGCATGGATGCGCTGCACGCCATGGGCCGGTGCTGCCCCCCTCTGGGCGAGCGCGGCGTAGAGCGAGGTCTCGATCAGATCCGGCGACGGCAGGATGGTGGCCGGCACGACGGCGCATTCGATCGCCAGCGGCTCGCCATCCGCCGTTCTGACCCGGATCAACCGGACGACAGCGTCGCTCGGCCCGAGACCCAGAGCCATCGATTCCTGCGGCTTCGGCCGCGCCAACTCCTTCGACAGCCATATCGAACCCGGCCGGCCGCCGCGATTCTCGATATCGGCCGAGAAACTTGCCAGGACCGAGAGCGGCTGCTCCATGCGCGAGGCGACGAAGGTGCCCGAGCCATGCCGTCGCGACAACGCGCCGCTGCGAATGAGCTCGTCGATGGCATTGCGCACGGTGACCCGGGCGTAGCCGGTCAGCTGAGCGAGATCGCGCTCGGAGGGAACGGCATCGCCCGGAAGAAAGACCTCGGTCTCGATCAGCCGGGACAGCGCACCGGCGAGCCTGAGATAACGCGGCGTCGGGTCGTCGCCGGCGAGCGCCTGAAGGATCGCCTGCTGCTTGGCCGGCATCCCCTCGGGCGCAACGTCGGACGCGCCCTCGCGCGGGCGCCGCGGACCGCGCCCGGGTGAGATTTCGCTCACGGGGCGGCCCTGGGAGGCGCCTTGACCGGGTCGCTTGCTCCCGCACCGAGATCGACCAGCGCCAGGCGCAGGTTGCCGTGATGGCGAGCGAGCAAGATCTCGCCCAGGGCGGCCTCGGCTCCGCTTGCAAGGAGCACGGCGCGCTTCACATCGCCGCCGGCGCGGTCGAGATGCCGGGCGGCGGCCTCCATGCCACATCCCGTGATCATGTCGACCATCTGCGCCGCTCGCAGCCGGAGCTTGGCATTGGTTGCGCGCATATGAACCATCAAGCCGCGGTAGACCCGGCCGAGACGTATCATCAGCAAGGTCGAGAACAGGTTGAGCACGATCTTCTGGGCCGTGCCGGCCTTCATCCGGGTCGAGCCGGCAACGACCTCTTCCCCGGTTTCGGTCAGGATGCCGAGATCTGCCGTGCGCAGCAGCGCCGAGCCACGGTTATTGGCGACGCCGATGGTCAGCGCGCCACGCGCCTTGGCCTCTCCGATGGCGGCGAGGGTGTAAGGCGTACGGCCGCTGGCAGCGAGACCGATCACGACGTCGTTCGGCCCGACATCGGCGCGGCGCATCGCGCCCGCGCCGTCATCCACCGAATCCTCAGCATTCTCGACGGCATGGAGGATCGCCTCGTCGCCCCCAGCGATGGCGAAGGCCAACCGCTCTTCCGGCCAGTCGAAGGTCGGGGTCAGTTCGGCACCGTCCTGCACGCCGATGCGACCCGAGGTGCCGGCACCCGCATAGACCAGGCGGCCGCCGGCCTCGAGGCGCGGCACCGCTGCGGCAACCGCTTCCGCGATCGCCGGCAACGACGAGGCGATGGTGGCGACCGCTGCAAGCTGGCCTTCGTAAAGCGCCTTGAGGATGTCGAGGTCGCCCCAGGCATCAAGTTCTCGAAAGCGCGCGCTGACGTCTTCAGTCGCCATGGATAGTCCCTCGTGACCAGACCAAAATAAGTCCACTTTAGCCCAGTAGCAAGCGAGGAACCGACAGGGAAGAGATGTTTCGATTCGACGCCACGCGTCCTTCGCGGGTAGCCCTCGTTTCGCCAGGCTGGCGAACCGACCACGCCGGCCTGTCTCTCACTTCACGAAGGCAAGGCAGATCAGCCGATCGACGCAGATCGATCGTGCCTCTCCGACGGTGGACAGAACGGACCCCGCTGCTTCGGGGAAGGCGTGCTGGGCGTCTGAGCGCTGGCTCGCCACCGTAGCGCCGCGCTTGAAGACTAGCTCGGCAGGTTGAGCCGCCCACCAGTCAGAGGCTCCGGCACGCCTGTCGTGCCGGGCAGGCTGAGGGCCAGGCCCTTGATCGAGCGGATCGCGAGGTAACCGAAAGTCTGCGCCTCGATGACATCGCCAGCCCAGCCGGCAGCCTCGACGGGCTCGACCGGCACGCCGAGGCGCTCGTGCAGCCTCGCCATGAAGTGGCTGTTCAGGCGGCCGCCGCCCGTGACCAGCCAGCGCTTCGGCGCCTTCGGCACATGACGCAGCGCGGCGACCACGCTTTCCACCGTGAAGGCGGCGAGGGTCGCGGCGCCATCAGCGTCGGAGAGAGCCTCCACGACCTTGGCACGACGATGAAAATCATTGCGATCCAGAGATTTCGGCGCCGGGCGTTCGAAGAACGGATTCGCCATGAAGTCGGCCACGAGATCCTCGCGCACCTGCCCGCTCGCCGCGAGCGCGCCGCCGGCATCGTATTCACGACCCAACCGCCGCAAGACGAAATCGTCAAGGATCGCGCTGGCCGGACCGGTGTCGAACGCGATCACCTCGTCGGCGTCGATATAGGTGACATTGCCGACGCCACCGAGGTTCAGCACCATCACGGGCTGCTCCAGCCCCTGCGCCAGCGCGCGGTGATAGAGCGGCGCGAAGGGAGCCCCCTCGCCGCCCGCCGCAACATCTGCATACCGGAAGCGGTCGACGGTCGGGATGCCAAGCGCTCTAGCGACCGCCGGGCCGTCGATGAGCTGGCGGGTGAAGCGGATTTCCGGCCGGTGATAGACGGTCTGGCCATGCAGCCCCACGAGATCGATGCTCTGCGGATCGAGCGCCTGTTCGGCCATGAAGCGCCTGACCGCATCGAGATGGGCCTCTGTAACAGCCGCCTCCAGCTCGACCAGCGGTTCCTTGACCGCTCGTTCGGCTTCGGCAATCAGGGCCTGAAGTTCACGCCGCGTCTGCGCCGGATAGGGGTAGGACGCACCGGCTCCGAAGCGGAGCGTCTCGTGGCCATCACTCTCGACGATGGAGACGTCGATCGCGTCCATCGACGTGCCGCTGATCACGCCGATCGCGGTCAGTGTCTGCTTGGCCAGATCGCGCATCTTCCGTTCCCTAATGCCCATGGCAAGCTTCAAGGCTTGCACTGGCTCTAGGCGATCGGCTAAGCGTTGTCCAGATTGGTCCCTAAGTGGTCCATATGCGAAACTGATCGCACGAGCGCCCGAGAAAGCGCCGTCTGCCAGGAGGGGTGGGCCATGTATCGCGCCATGAAGCAGGGTTCGGGGCTACGCCGCGCACTGCGCAGCAGCATCGCTGCCGCAACCTTCGCATTGATCGCCGGAACAGCGTCCGCCCAGGTGCTCGAGGTCGCCGTCGAGGCCTCACCCGCAGGGCTCGATCCCCATATCGTCACAGCATTCGCCTCGTCGCAGCTTGTGCTCGGCCCGATCTATGAAGGACTGACCGCGCTCGACAAGGACCTCAACATCATTCCCGGCCTGGCCCAGTCCTGGACCGCGTCCGCCGACGGCAGGACCGTGACATTCAAGCTCCGCCCTGGCGTGACCTTCCATGACGGCAAACCGATGGAAGCGGAAGACGCCGCCTCATCGCTGCGGCGCGTGCTCTCCAAGGATGTGGGCTCGCCGCTCGCCAGCCGTCTCGGTGCGCTGGAAAGCGCAACGGCCGTCGACGCGACTACGCTCGAACTCAAGCTCAAGGAGCCGTCGGCCCCGCTGCTCGCCTCATTGACCGGCATCGCTATCGTCCCGCGCGGGCTCGAGGGCAACAAGGACGCGTTGCAGCGCGCACCGATGGGCACCGGCCCGTTCAAGTTCGAGGAATGGCAGCCGAACGGCTTCATCCGCCTCGCCAGGCATGCCGGCTACTGGAATGCGGCGGAGGTCAAACTTGCAGGCGTCAAGTTCAACTTCGTCCCTGAAGCAGCGACGCGCCAGGTCGGAATCGGCAACGGCCAGTTCGCGCTGCTGCCGCATATCGATGCTGCAACAGCCCTCCAGCTCAAGGGCAAGCCGAATGTGGCGATCCGCGAGACGATGGAGCTTGCCTACACGTTGATCGGCATGAATGTCTCCAAGCCGCCCTTCGACAATGCCAAGGTGCGCGAGGCGCTGAACTACGCACTGAACCGCAAGGAGATCATCGACGCAGCGCTGTTTGGCAGCGGCACTCCCGCCGCCCCGCTGCCGCCCGTCCTGAAGGACTGGGCGGTCGATGTGAAGGACCTGCCCTGCTACACGCATGACCCGGCCAAAGCGCAGGCCCTGCTCAAGGACGCCGGCGTCGCCACGCCGATCTCGGTCAGCATGACGGTCCTGCCGCGGCAGGATATCCGCGACATCGCGCAGGTGGTGCAGCAGCAGCTCGGCAAGGTCGGTTTCAAGGTGGAGCTGAAGAACCCCGAGCTCGGCCAGTTCGTGCAGGACTGGCGCAACTCGAATTTCGACCTCTTCGCCTCGACCAATGCCGGCAGCATCGAGCCCGACGATTATTTCTACCGGGCGTTCCGGACGGGGGGCTCGACCAACGTCTTCAGGTACAGCAACCCGGGGCTCGATGCGCTGCTCGACAAGGGCCGCGCGACGCTCGACAAGCCAGCGCGGCAGGCGGCGTATCGCGACGTGCAGAAGATCCTCGGCTGCACGGGCCCGGCGGCTCATATCGCCTATCCCACCCTGTTCAGCGCCGTGCGCGGCAACCTGCAGGGCTATGACATCTACGCCAACCGCTCGCTGGTCTCGCTCGGCCGCGCCAGCCTGCGCTGATCCGGCACGGTCGAGGCATGCTCCGCCATCTGTTCCAGCGCTGCCTCGACCTCGCGATCGTGCTCTTCGGGATCTCCGTGATCGTCTTCATGATGATCCGGCTGATCCCGGGCGATGCGGTCGCGATCATGCTCGGCGCCAATACCGAGGTGACGCCGGAACGCGTTGCGGCGATGCGCAGCGAGCTCGGCCTCGACCGGCCGCTGCTCGAGCAATATCTGAGCTGGCTCGGGCGAGCACTCCATGGGGATTTCGGCACCTCGATCTGGACCGGCCGACCGGTGCTCCAGGAGGTCACGGCCCAGATCTGGCCGACCCTGCAGCTCACCGTGCTGGCGCTCGTCATCGGCGCCGGCCTAGCTGTGCCTCTCGGCTGCCTGATGGCGCATTGGCGTGGCGGACGGGCTGATCTCGTCCTGCGCATCGGCGCGATCGCCGGGCTCACCATTCCGTCCTTCTGGCTCGGCATCGTCATGCTGATCACGGTGGCAAGCCTGGCCCCAAGCTTCGCCTCGCTCGGCTATGTCCCGTTCAGCGAGGACCCGCTCGGCAATCTGCAGCGCCTGCTGCTGCCGGCGATCGCGCTGGCGCTGCCGATCCTTGCCAATCTGTCGCGCCTTGTCCGCACCGCCATGCTCGACGCGCTCAGCCAGGACTATATCCGCACGGCCCGCGCCAAGGGGCTTTCGGAAACCGCGGTGCTCTACCGACATGCGCTCCGCAACGCGCTCATTCCATTCGTCACCAGCGTCGGCATCATGACGGGCTACCTGCTTGGCGGCGCCATCGTGGTCGAGCAGGTCTTCTCGATTCCGGGCCTCGGGCGGCTGATCCTCGGCGCCATCGCCGAGCGCAACTACCCCTTGGTCCAGGCCACCATCCTCATCGTCACCGTCGGCTTCGTGCTGGTGAACGCGCTGGTCGATCTCGCCTATGCGCTGATCGACCCAAGGCTGAGGACGGCGTGATGAGCCAGAGCCGCCGTATCGCCATTGCTGCAGCCATCATTGTCACGCTGCAGATCGTGCTGGCACTCGCCGCACCGCTGATCGCGCCCTATGATCCGCTGGCTCAGGACATCGTCGCCCGCCTGAAGGGGCCGAGCCTCGCGCATTGGCTTGGCACGGATCATCTCGGCCGCGATATCCTGGCCCGCATCCTCTACGGCTATCGCACCGCCCTGATCGCCTGCGGCATCGCTGTCGGCATCGCGCTGATCGTCGGGGGCGGCCTCGGCCTCCTCGCCGCCTTCTATCGGGGCTGGTGCGAGCGCATCGTGATGCGGATGATGGACATCCTCTTCGCCTTTCCCGTGATGCTGCTCGCCATCGGCATCATCGCCATGCTCGGGCCGCGAACGGAAAGCGCCGCCATCGCGATTGCGGTCGTTTATGTGCCGATCTTCGCGCGGCTGATCCGCGGCCCAGCCCTCGTTCTGGTCGAGAGCGACTTCGTCGCCGGCATCCGTTCGATCGGCGCTTCGGATCTGCGCATCATGCTGCGCCATATCCTGCCCAATCTGGCCTCCGTGATCCTGGTGCAGACCTCGTTGCTGCTGTCAGCCGCGATCCTGGTCGAGGCCTCCCTTTCCTTCCTCGGCCTCGGCACTCAGCCGCCCACCCCCTCGCTCGGGCTGATGCTGGCGGAGGGGCGCAATTTCGTGCTGCTCTCGCCGTGGAACGCGATTTTCGCCGGGCTCGGCATCCTCTTCCTCTCGCTCGGCTTCAACCTGCTCGGGGACGCCCTCCGCGACGAACTCGATCCCCGTCTGCGGGGCCGGTCGTGATCATCCGCAAGGCAGAGCCTGCCGATATCGCTCCGGCGGCAGCCATCCTTGCGCAAGCCTATCGGACCAGTTTCCGTCCCATCATCGGCGATGCGGCATCGGCCTATGATGTCGGGCATTTCGAGGCCCGGTTCGAGCAGGACCTGGAGCATCTCACAGTCCTGGACGATGGCGGCGTCAGAGGCGTTCTGCTGCTGCTCGACGGTCATGTCACCATGCTCTTCGTGGCCGAGACCGGCCGCCGCCATGGTGCAGCCCTGCTCTCCCATGCCGAGGCGAACGGCGCTTGCTCGCTCGAGGTCTTCGCGGCCAATACGGGGGCGCGACGCTTCTATGAGCGGGCCGGCTGGCATCGAGCCAGCGAGTACAGCCGCGATTTCGCCGGCGCGGAGCACCGCTTCCTGCGCTATGAGAAGTCCCCCGAACGCGCGCAAGAGGGCCCTTGATGGACAAGCTCCTGATCCGTGGTGGCCAGCGGCTGTCCGGAACCGTCGATATCCGCGGGGCCAAGAATGCCGCCTTGCCTGCCTTTGCAGCCGCCCTCCTCTCCGACAAGCCACTGACCCTGCGCAACCTGCCCGATGTCGTCGATATCGCGACAATGCAGGCCCTGCTCGAAGGGTATGGAGTCATGTTCTCCGGGCGCGCAGCCGATGCGCTGACGCTCAACGCCAGCGAAGCCGCGCCGCGGGATGCGAGCTATGACATCGTCCGCAAGATGCGCGCGACCATTCTCGTGCTGGGGCCGCTGATCGCCCGCTTCGGCCATGCCCGCGTCTCCCTGCCCGGCGGTTGTGCGATCGGCGCACGCCCGGTCGACCTTCACCTGAAGGCGCTCGAGGCCCTGGGCGCCGAGATCAGCGTCGCTGGCGGCTATATCGAGGCGAATGCTCCCGCCGGCCTCCGCGGCGCCCGCATCGTCTTTCCCTTCTCCTCGGTCGGAGCCACCGAAACCGCCCTGCTGGCGGCGAGCCTTGCCAGCGGCGAAACCGAGATCGTCAACGCGGCGAAGGAACCAGAGGTCCTCGACCTCGCCCGCTGCCTCGTCGCAATGGGTGTAAGGATCGAGGGCATCGGCAGCCATCGCCTGCAGGTCCAGGGCACCCAGAGCTTCAGGCCAGCGACATATGAGATCGTTGCCGACCGCATCGAGGCGGGCACCTATGCGGTTGCCGCCGCGATCACCGGCGGTGAACTGGAACTGGTCGGCGCTCGGCTCGAACATCTCGCGGCCGTCGGCGAAGCGCTCGAAGCCGCCGGCGTCAGACTCTGGCCGACCGATCGCGGGCTGATGGTGTCGCGGCCAGGCCGGCTCACCGGCATCGACATCATGACCCAGGCCTATCCCGGGTTCTCGACCGATCTGCAGGCGCAGTTCATGGCGCTGATGAGCGTGGCGGACGGCACCTCGCTGATCCGTGAAACGGTGTTCGAGAACCGCTTCATGCATGTCCCGGAGCTGGTCCGGCTCGGCGCCGACATCACGCTGAAGGGGACCAGCGCCATGGTGCGCGGCGTCGAGACACTCAAGGCTGCGCCGGTGATGGCGACCGATTTGCGCGCCTCGGTCAGCCTCGTGCTCGCCGCGCTCACGGCCGAGGGCGAGACCGTGGTCAGCCGCATCTACCATCTCGACCGCGGCTACGAGGCTCTCGACCGCAAGCTCAGGCGTTGCGGCGCCGATATCGAGCGGGTCGGCGCATGAGTGCGGCGGCCGATCTGTATCTCGGTGTCGATGGTGGCGGCACCGGCTGCCGCTGCCGGCTGGAGACCGCCCAGGGCGAGGTGCTCGGCTCGGGCATCGCGGGGCCGGCCTCGCTCCGTCTCGGTCTGGACGCCTCGCTTGCCGCGGTGATGCAGGCAGCGCGGGGCGCGATGAGCGAGGCTGGCCTCAGCGAAGCTCAGTTCAGTCGGATCCGGGCCGGAATCTGCCTCGCCGGCATCGGCCGCAAGGGCATGCAGGAGGAACTGGCAGGCTGGACCAGTCCCTTCGCCGTCACGGTCTTCGAGAGCGACGGGCTCGGCGCCTGCCTGGGCGCCCATGCCGGCGAGGACGGCGGCATCGTCATCATCGGCACCGGCTCGATCGGCCTCGCCCGCGTCGACGGACGCGAGATTCGGATTGGCGGCTACGGCTTCCCGGTTGGCGACGAGGGCAGCGGCGCCGATCTCGGCCTTGCCGCCATTCGGGTCTCGCTGCGCGCCCATGACGGCCGGGAGCCGCAAACGCGCTTCACGAAAGACGTCCTTGCCAGATTCCAGGGCGATCCGTTCGAGGTCATCGCCTGGATGGACAAGGCCCACGCCACGGACTACGCGACGCTCGCGCCTCTCGTATTACGCCATGCCGATCTCGGCGACTCGCATGCGCGCGCCATCATGCAGAATGGCGCGGCCCTGATCGACGCCATGGTGCGCACCCTGTTCGAGCGCGAGGTGCCGCGCGTCGCGCTCATCGGCGGCCTGTCCTCCGCGATGGAGGCGTGGCTTGCGCCCGATGTCAGGCGCAGGCTCTCCGCCGTCAGAGGCGATGCGATCGCAGGGGCGCTATCGCTGGTGCGGAGGCGTCACGCTCCGGGCTGAGGCCCGTCATAGCCGCCGATGATGACGAGATCGGACTGCCCGGCCTGCGCCAGATGCTTGACCGCCTCCTGGTATTCAGGCGACTCGTAGCAGGCGCGCGCCGTTGCCTCGTCCTTGAACTCGATGACGACGTTGTGCTGGCGCCCCTCGCCGCGCGCGAGCTTGTACTCGCCGCCACGCACCAGGAACGTCGCGCCGAATTTGGCGAAGGCGATGGCATTCAGGGTGCGATACCTGCCGTATGCCTCCTGATCCTCGACATCGACGCGGGCGACCCAATATCCCTTCGCCATGGCTCAGAGCCCTTCCACGACAACGAGATCGATCTCGCCGGCGCCTTCGCGCTCCTTGCGGGCCGCGGCATATTCCGGCGAGTTCGCATAGGCCTTGGCCGTCTCGAAATCCTTGAACTCGATGACGACGTTGCGCGCCCGTCCCTCGCCTTCGGCCACCGTCATCTGGCCGCCGCGCACGATCGGCGTGCCGCCATACTGCTTGATCACCTCGGAGGCCTTGGCGGCATAGACCGCCCAGAGCGTCGCGTTGGAGACCATGGCGCGACCGATGACATATCCCTTGGGCATTTCCAGCGTCCGTTCTTGGGTTGAAACATGTTCCGGCCAGATTACGAAGCCGCGGCGATCTCGTCCATGATCGCGGCAGCCGCCCCACGCGGGTCAGCCGCGCGGATAATGGGGCGCCCGATCACGAGATGGTCGGCGCCAACGCGGACCGCCTCGCCGGGCGTCAAGGTCCGCTTCTGGTCCCCGGCAGCACTTCCCGCCGGGCGAATGCCGGGCGTCACGATGACCATGTCGGGGCCAATGATGTCGCGCACGATTTCGGTCTCGGCGGCGGAGCAGACGATACCGTCGATGCCCGCGCTGCGGGCCTGCTGGGCACGCAGGCGCACGAGATCGCGCACGGCGAGGCCGTAGCCGGCATCGCGCAGATCGCCATCATCGTAGGAGGTGAGTGCGGTGACCGCGAGCAGCTTCAGATCGGAGTCGGCCCGGCCCTCGACCGCGCCGCGCATGGTCTGCGGATAGGCATGGACGGTGAGGAAAGTGACGCCGAGCTTGGTCAGGGAATCGACGCCCTCGGTGACCGTGTTGCCGATGTCGTGCAGCTTGAGGTCGAGAAAGACCTTCTTGCCCTCCGAAATCAGCTGACGGGACAGGTCGAGGCCGCCGGCAAAAGCGAGGCGGTAGCCGATCTTGTAGAAGGTCGCCCCATCGCCCAGCTCGGACACGATGCGGTAGGCGTCCCAGATCGTCGGCACGTCGAGCGCCACGATCATGCGGTCACGAAGATCGTTGATCTTGGCGGTCATGACGCTGCGAACTCCTCAATCGATTGCCAGCCGTGCTGCACGATTCGCGTCGTTACGTCGAATGCGAAGAGATTGCCACCGCCTGCGGGCTGATCACGCAAGCGCCTGATCGGCCAGCCAGACGCAGCGCAGAGCAGCAGGGTGCCGACCCCGCCATGGCCGACGAGCAGAATGTCGCCATCCCCCGCCGCGGCCAGCACGGCTTCTGTTTCCCGAACGATCCGCGACTGCGCATCGAGCGCACGCTCCCAGCCGCGAATGCTCAGCTCGGGATTGGCGAAGAACTCGTCGGCCACCTTCTCGAACTCTGGCGCCGGCAGGAAACCCGTGGCCGACCGATCGTTCTCGTGCATGGCCTCGCGGATCTCCACGGGGAGGCCGAGCTGCTCCGCGACGCATTCCGCCGTCTCGATCGCCTTGCGCTCGGCAGACGAGACAATGAGCCGGGTTCCGACGAGCTTCGGCGCAATCGCAAAGGCCTGGGCCCGTGCCCGGCCGATATCCGACAGCCCCCAGTCGGGTACAGGTACGGCTGGATCAATCTTGACCTGGGGATGGCTGAGATAGCGGACGACACCCATCACATCGGACCTTCGCACATGAACATCACTTCAACGCCAGCACGAACATGATGGCGATCAGCGCAATCAGCAGATTCATCATCCAGCGATTGAGCACGGTCATCTGGCGCAGCTTGCGGAACTCGATGCCGTCCTCAGGGTCTTCATCCGGCGTCTGAGGGGCATTCGCTGCGGGCACGGGATGTGGCTCTTCCTGCCTGCGCCCGCGCTGTGTCCAGCTCAGGCTCTGCACCAACCCCTTGGCACTGCTGCTCGTGCGACCGTCAGCCTCGATACCGAGATACCAGGTCAGGGCGCCACCGGCCGGCGGATCGCGATCGGCATCGCTGATCCAGAGATTGGTCGCCGCCGAGATCGAGATGGCATCGACCAGCCCGGCCTGCAGATCGCGCTTCAATTCGGAATAGACCGGTGCGGAGACGAAAAGATCGGCCGAAAAGGCACCGGCGTAGGGAACATCCGCTTCGCCGTCGAAACCGAGCCTGAGCAGCATCTTGCCCTCGCCGGTTTCGGGAAGGGCGCGGATGCTCAGCGCGACGTGCTGCGCACGGTCCGCAAAACCCGCGCGCGCCAGCCAATCGCGCCCCAGGGAGCCAAAGCCGCGAAGGCTGGCAGCGGAACCGAGCGAACCGTTCTGGCTGGCATAGCCTGAGACCACATCGAGCGGCCCAGTTTCAAGAAGGAGATGCCGGGCCGGGCTCTGCACGAACGCATTGCGCTCGCCCTCGATCGTCAATCGGCCGTCCGCAGTCGTAACGGCCCGTGTCGTCGCGTCCGATCTCATCTCGACTCTGCCCCCCGCCGGCCCCTTCTAGACCAGCGCGGAGGCAAACGAAAACCGGAGATATTCTCGCTCACGCCGTCTCGCGCGCGAGCTGGGCGAAAACCTTGGTCCAGACATCCGGCGTCTGCGCGCCCGAAACCGCGAGCTTGCCGTCGACGATAAAGAAGGGCACGCCGGTAACCCCGACCTTCTGGGCGTGGGCCTCGAGGCCGATGATCGTCTCACGCAATTCATCATTGGTGAGTTCGTCGCGGGCCGCGTTTTCCTCGAACCCGAGTTCGGTCGCGATCGCCACCAGCGTCTCCAGATCGCCGATATCACGCCCGTCCTGGAAATAGGCCTTGAACAGGGCTGCCTTCATCTCGCTGCCGCGCTGCACGGTGGACGCGGCAGCGATCAGCATATGGGCCATGCGGGTATTGGGCGTACGTGTGACCTTCGGCCAGTTGAACGTCACGCCACTTTCGAGCGCCGCTTCCGAGAGCCTGATCTCGATCTCCTTGCGCTTGCCGGGCCCGAACTTGGCATCGAGATAGCTCGCTCGGTCCGCACCTTCCGCAGGCATCTCGGGATTGAGCTCATAGGGCAGCCAGGTGATGGCGACGCGGTCGGTCAGGCCGTGATTGGACAGCGCCGTCTCGAGCCGCGCCTTGCCGATGAAACACCACGGGCAGACCACATCCGACACGATGGCGATGGGCATTTTCTCTTGCATGATCGCTCCTTGGCGATGCGCCGCGCTGGTACTCAAGCTGGCGGGTAGGAATGCTGCGTACCGAAACGGTCTTCAGCCTGCGCCTCGGCGCCCGGCATCTCGCAGCCCGAAAGGAAGGATGGACCGATCGGTATCTTGCCGGCCCCTCCGGGGATATCGAGGATATAGGTCGGCTGGCACAGGCCCGAAAGATGGCCTCGCAGGCTTTTGACGAGCGCCTGTCCCTCCGCCAGAGACAGCCGGAAATGTGAGGTGCCCGGCGCAAGATCCGGATGGTGCAGGTAATAGGGCTTCACCCGGTTCTCGACGAAGGCACGCATGAGCGCAGCCAGGGTCTCGATATCGGCGTTGACGCCCCTGAGCAGCACGCTCTGGCTGAGCAGGACATGGCCGGCATCGGCGAGGCGCGCGATCGCGGCACGCGCCGCCGGCGTGAACTCGCGGGGATGATTGGCATGAATGGCAATGTAGCTCGCCTTGCCCGGCACGCGCAGGGCCCGGGCGTAATCGGCTGTGACCCGCTCGGGATCGACCACCGGGACGCGCGTGTGCCAGCGCGTCACCTTGATATGCGGGATCGCCGCCAGCCGCTTCGCGACATCGCGCACGCGGCGCGCGGACAGGATGAACGGATCGCCACCCGTCATGATGACTTCCCAGATCTCCGGGCGCGAGGCGAGATAGGCCAGCACCGCGTCGAGCTTCTCGCCGGCAAGAGAGGCTCCACCGGGGCCTACCATCTCGCGCCGGAAGCAGAAGCGGCAATAGACCGGGCAGGCATGGACGAGCTTCAGCAGCGCGCGGTCAGGATAGCGATGAACCACCCCCTCGACAGGCGAATGCGCCTCGTCCCCGATCGGGTCCGCCATTTCCTGCGGCAAGGTCAGCAGTTCCGCCGTATCGGGGATGAACTGGCGGGCGATCGGATCGGCCGCATCGGACGGGTCGATCAATGCCGCGATCGCAGGCGTGACAGAGACGGCATAGCGCTCGGCAACCGCCTCCAGCGCTTCACGCCGCCCCGGCACGACAAGCCCCTGCGCCACGAGTGCGTCGATGCCGCGAAGAGGGGTATGGGCTGTCATCGGCGTGTCCTGCCCGGTTCGGCCACCGGCGTCCAGAGCACGTCCTCGATCCGGCGCGCACCGGTGCAGAGCATCACCAGCCGATCGAAGCCGAGCGCGATGCCGGAGGCCGGAGGCATCGCATCCAGCGCGGCGAGGAAATCCTCGTCGAGAGGGTAGCGTTCGCCATAGATGCGCTGCTTCTCGTCCATATCCGCCTCGAACCGCCGCCGCTGCTCGGCCGGGTCCGTCAGTTCGCCAAAGGCATTCGCGAGCTCGACGCCACAGGCATAGAGCTCGAAACGCTCGGCCACACGCGGATCGCCCGGCTTCGGCCGTGCCAGGGCCGCCTCCGAGATCGGGTATTCGCAAAGGATGGTGGCGCAACCGCGACCAAGATGCGGCTCGATCTTCTCCGAGAGAACCCGGCTGAAAATGTCAGACCAGCTGTCGTCCCCAGCAAGCCGGATATTGGCGGCCAGCGCAGCCGCGGCAAGAGCCTCTCGATCGGTCGCCCCATTGTCCGCGATGGTCGCGAGCAGGTCGATGCCGGCATGCCGCACAAAGGCCTCATGCAGAGTCAGGCGCTCGGGTTCCGCGAAAGGATCGGCGGCCAGCCCCCGCCAGTGCAGCTGACTTGCGCCGGTGGTGCGGGCCGCCTCGGCCAGCAGGGCCGCGGCATCGGCCATCAGAGCATCGTAATCCTCGCCGGCACGGTACCATTCCAGCATGGTGAATTCGGGATGGTGCAGCGCCGTGCGCTCACGATTGCGGAACACCCGGGCGAAATCGAAGATGCGGCTTTCGCCGGCCGCCAGCAGTTTCTTGGCCGCGAATTCCGGGGAGGTGTGCAGGTAATAGGGATGCACGCCCTCGGCATCGTCGATCAGCGCGGTCGCGAAGCCGTGCAGATGCGTCTCGTTACCCGGCGAAACCTGCAGGATCGCCGCCTCGACCTCGATGAAGTCGCGCGCCTCGAACCAGCGCCTCAGCGCTGCCTTGATGCGTCCGCGCGCCAGCAATGCGGGCCGGCGGTCGGCATGAATGTCCCGCCGCCACCAGGGCGGATGTCCCTCGACCATCGAACCTCGGTTAAGAATCTCTGCAAGCTTCCGTTTCGCCCGCGAATGCGGTAGTTCCGCGGCGACGAAATCCGCATAGCGCGCGCGCTCGATGCGCACCAGCAAGGAAACTCACGTGGTCAAGGTCATCGCCAGCTCCGTTCGCAAGGGCAACGTTCTCGAACTCGACGGGCATCTCTGCTCCGTCATCTCGGCTGAGAGCTTCTTTCCCGGCAAGGGCACCCCGACGACGCAGATCGACATGCGCCGCATCTCCGACGGCGTGAAGATGACGCAGCGCTACAAGACCACCGAGCAGGTCGAGCGCGCTTATGTCGAAGACCGGGACTTCACCTATCTCTACCAGGATGGCGAACAGTACGTCTTCATGAACCCCGAGACCTTCGACCAGATCCATGTCGACAACGCCGTCGTCGGCGACACGGCGCCTTATCTGCAGGAAGGCATGAAGGTCTCGCTCTCGGTCTTCGAGGACAAGGCTGTCGCAATCGAGCTGCCGCAGCGCGTCACCGTCGAGGTTGCGGAGACCGAGCCAGTGACCAAGGGTCAGACCGCCTCGTCCTCCTACAAGCCCGCGATCCTGACCAACGGCGTGCGCACCGCCGTGCCGCCGCATATCGGACCCGGCACCCGCATCGTCGTGATGACGGCCGACGGCTCCTATGTCGAGCGCGCCAAGGACTGATGCAGCCTGGCCCCTGTCATCGGCAGGCCAGCGGTATTATCGATAGTGGAACGGGCCCTTCCGGGCCCGTTTCGTTTTTGAGGGATCCTGCATCATGCCGATTTCCGTTCATGCCGCCGCCTTTGCGGGCATTATCCAGACCCTGAAGGCGCTGGACGCCATTCTCGACAAGGCTGTGGCGCAGGCGGAAGCCCGCAAGATCCAGCCCGAGGTCCTGCTCAACAGCCGCCTGGCGCCGGACATGCTGCCTTTCACCCGACAGGTCCAGCTCACCTGCGATTTCGCCAAGAATGCCGCGGCGCGCGTGAGCGCCGGCGAGAACCCGAAATTCCCGGACGAGGAGAAGACATTCCCGGAGTTGAAGGAGCGGATCGCCAAGACGCTCGCCTTCGTGCAGAGCATCGACGATGCCGCGCTCGAACGCGGCATCGGCAAGGATGTTACCTTCCCGCGTGGCCCGCAGCAGACGGTGACGATGACGGCCGAGGCCTATCTGACCCGCTTTGCCGTGCCCAATTTCTACTTCCACGCCACCACCGCCTACGCGATCCTGCGCGAGAACGGCTTTGACATCGGCAAGCGCGACTTCCTCGCCGACGTCTTCGAGGCGTGACGCCTGCATGGCCGCGGCTGTCTCGATGACATCGGGCGACCAGGTCACGATCGAGCGCGCGATGGCGGCGGACGCCGCCGCCATCGCCGATCTCTACGTCGCGGCCCGCGCCGATGCACTGCCCTGGCTGCGCCGGGTCCATAGCGATGAGGCGGTACGCGACTGGATCATCCATGATCGTTTGGCGCGCGGCGAGAACTGGGTTGCCCGGTTGGGCAACGAGGTCCTCGGCTTCATGGCGTTCGACGGCGACGATCTCGATCAACTCTATCTGAAGCCCGGGCATTATCGGCAGGGCTTAGGCTCGCAACTCCTCGCCAAGGCCAAGGAGCGCAGCCCACAGCGGCTTCATCTCTTCTGCTTCCAGCGCAATACGCGCGCCCGCGCCTTCTACGAGAAGCACGGTTTCAGGATCGTCGACATGAACGATGGCAGCAGAAATGTCGAAGGCGAGCCGGACATTCTCTACGAATGGCGGCCGAGCGCTTCGTAAGCCCTTGAAATCGGCTGGGCCCCTCCCCATTTGAGGATCACGGCGATGTCGAGGGCGTTCCACTGTCCTCCATCTCCGTTGAAGACGGCCATGAGCCGAACGTGTGACGCCGGATGTACGCGCGCCCGTTCTGGACATGGCCGTTAGCGTTTCCGGGGCCCAACATGGCCCCGGGACGCAGGTTTCAGCGATCCGCCACGGCAAGTTTTGCACCGAGCGCAACGAAGGCGCCGGCAAAGATGCGCCGCATCCAGGTCATCACCTGCGGGCGCGAGATGACGTGGCTGCGGACAGACGCTGCGAACAACCCATAGACCACGAAAACCACGAAGGTGAGCAGCATGAACACGCCGCTCAGCCCGAGCATTTGCGGCATGGGATTGGTCGCATCCGCGCTGACGAATTGCGGGAGGAATGCGAAGAAGAAGATCGAAAGCTTGGGATTGAGCAGATTGACCAGAACAGCATCGATCGACACGCGCAGTGCAGATCGGGTGTCGACCTTCTGCTCGACCTGCAGCGCCCCGCGCTCCTGGAGCGTGCTCCAGGCCATGTAGAGAAGGTAGGCCACGCCGAGATATTTGAAGATCTGGAAGGCGAGTGCGCTCGTGTGCAGAAGCGCCGCCAGTCCCATGATCGCCGCGAGCATGTGGGGCACGATGCCGAGCGTACACCCGAAGGCCGCGACGACGCTTGCGCGCGCACCTCGCGAGAGGCCCGCTGCCACGGTGTAGATCATGCCCGTGCCCGGCGAGGCAACGATGATGAGAGAGGTGATCAGGAATTCGAGGCTCATGGCGGCGCTCCGTGCTGTGCCGCCAAACTAGAGAGCTACGCCCTTACGTCAATCGCCGCCGGGCGCGCCTTCCACAACCTGTACGAGCACCGGACGCGGAGCGCCCGTGCCTTCAACTGCCTTCAATCCTGCAGGAATGGGTTGTTCTGCCGCTCCTCACCGAGCGTGCTCGCCGGCCCGTGCCCCGGCAGGAACTGGACGTCGTCGCCCAACGGCAGGAGCTTGGCCTTGATGCCGGCAATCAGCGTCTCATGGCTGCCATAGGGAAAATCGGTGCGCCCCACCGAGCCTGCGAACACCGTATCGCCCGCAAGCAGGAAATGCGCGTCCTTCTGGAAGAAGGTGACATGGCCGGGCGTATGGCCGGGCACATGCTGCACCGAAAAGGCGACATCGCCGATCGACACCGTTTCGCCCTCGACAAGCCAGCGTGTCGGCGTGACCGGGCGGATGCCGCGCATCTCGAAGCGCAGCCCCGAAGCCGGCAGGTCGTCGAGCAGGAACTTGTCGGCCTCGTGCGGACCAATCACCGGTATAGCGAGCGCATCGGCAAGGTCGGCCGCCCCGCCGGCATGGTCGATATGGCCGTGGGTCAGCCAGATCGCGACCGGCTTGACGCCGAGTTCCTTCACCGCGTCCTGAATGCGGTCGACATCGCCACCGGGATCAACCACAGCGGCTTCCTTAGTGCGGGTGCACCAGATGATCGAGCAATTCTGCTGGAACGGCGTCACCGGCACGACGGCGATATTCAGGGGAGCGGGAGCCTGCTCGGTCATGCGATCTTTGCCTTTCCGTAAGGGGGGGGACGGCGCCTGCTCAGCGAGCCTTGCAGCGATTGGCGAGAAGCACCCGGTATTCGGAGATGGAGGTGTCCATCTGCGCGACATTCTCCTCGCGCTGCCGTCCAGCCTGGCAGGTCGCGAAGACGGAGCGTGCGCCCTGCAGGTATGTGACATGCTCGCGCCAGACGCGGCATTGCGTGGCCTGGTCTGCGGTACCGGCGGATTGGAGGCGGGTGAGCTCACGGCGCATGCCGGCCTCGTTCTGGAAGAGATCCCGCTGGCAGTCCGCCGGAGCGCCGGCCCTCCCCTGCGCCAGGGCGGGAGGCGCCGCGAGAACAAGGATCAGGGCAAGGCCAGTCGAAAGCCGGATCATCCGAGATTCAGCTCCTTGAAGAAGTCGTTGCCCTTGTCGTCGATGACGATGAAGGCGGGGAAATCCTCGACCTCGATGCGCCAGACCGCCTCCATGCCGAGCTCCGGATACTCCAGGATCTCGACCTTGCGGATGCAGTCCTGCGCGAGACGCGCCGCCGGGCCGCCGATCGAGCCGAGATAGAAGCCGCCATGCCGGGCGCAGGCCTCGCGCACCGCCGAGGAGCGGTTGCCCTTGGCGAGCATGACCATGGAGCCGCCGAAGGACTGGAACTGATCGACGAAGGAGTCCATGCGCCCAGCCGTCGTCGGGCCGAAGGAACCGGAGGCGAAACCTTCGGGCGTCTTGGCCGGACCGGCGTAATAGACCGGGTGGTTCTTGAAATAATCGGGCATGCCCTGACCGTTCTCGAGTCGCTCGCGAATCTTGGCATGGGCCGAATCGCGGGCGACGACGATGGTGCCGGTCAGCGAAAGCCGGGTCTTGACCGGGTATTTGCTGAGGGTCGCGAGGACCTCGCTCATCGGCCGGTTGAGATCGACCTTGACGACATCGCCACCGAGCGACGCGTCTTCGACCTCCGGCAGATACTTGGCGGGGTTGGTCTCGAGAGCCTCGAGGAAAATGCCGTCCCGGGTGATCTTGCCCTTGGCCTGGCGATCGGCCGAGCAGGACACGCCAAGGCCGATCGGCAGCGAGGCGCCATGACGGGGCAGGCGGATGACGCGCACGTCATGGCAGAAATACTTGCCGCCGAACTGCGCGCCGACACCGAGCGACTGCGTCAGCTTGTGGATCTCCTCTTCCATTTCGAGATCGCGAAAAGCGTGACCGGAGGGTGAGCCCATGGTCGGCAGTTCGTCGAGATATTTGGTCGAGGCGAGTTTGACCGTCTTGAGATTCTGCTCGGCCGAGGTGCCGCCAATGACGATGGCGAGATGGTAAGGCGGGCAGGCAGCAGTGCCCAGCGTCAGGATCTTCTCGTTCAGGAACGCGAGCATGCGGTCCTTGGTCAGGAGCGAGGGCGTCGCCTGGAACAGGAAGGTCTTGTTGGCCGAGCCGCCGCCCTTGGCCACGAAGAGGAATTTGTAGGCATCCTCTCCCTCGGCATAGATATCGATCTGCGCCGGCAGGTTGGTCGCCGTGTTCTTCTCTTCGAACATGGAGAGGGCTGCGACCTGGGAGTAGCGCAGATTGCGCTTGAAATAGGCATCGGCCACGCCCTCGCCCAGCGCCGACTCATCATCGCCATCAGTCCAGACCTTGCGGCCGCGTTTGCCCATGATGATCGCGGTGCCGGTGTCCTGGCACATCGGCAGCACGCCGCCAGCGGCGATATTGGCGTTCTTCAAGAGGTCGTAGGCAACGAACTTGTCATTCGAGGTCGCCTCGGGATCGTCGAGGATCTTGGCGAGCTGGGCCAGATGACCCGGACGCAGCAGATGGTTGATGTCGATGAAGGCCTGTTCGCTGAGTTGGCGGATCGCCTCGCGCGAAACGCTCAGGACCTCGCGGTCACCAATCTTCTCGACTGTGACGCCCGCATCGCCGAGCTTGCGATAGGGGGTCTTGTCCTCGCCAAGAGGGAAGAGATCGACATGCGTGTAGGCCATGAGAACTGGCTCCGAAACAGGGTGCGCCGCGGCTACAGCATGCGACGCCGGTCATGCCGGCGTCATAGCGGCTTGCGCCCTCCAGTCCAAGCCCAGGCTTGAACCGTTCCAGTTCAGGCTGCCTTCGCGGCGGTCTCCGCCAGGATGGCATAGATGGCGGCAGGGTCATGGGCACGCCGCACCTGCTCCAGCACAGCCTGATTGCGCAGGACGCGCGCAACGCGGGCAAGCGCCTTCAGATGATCAGCTCCCGCCCCTTCCGGCGCGATCAGCACGAAAATGATATCGACGGGCTGGCCGTCCAGCGCCTCGAAATCGATCGGCTTCTCGGCGCGGGCGAACAGCCCGACGAGCCGGTCGATTCCCGGCATGCGCCCGTGGGGGATCGCGATGCCGTCGCCAATCCCGGTCGAGCCAAGGCGTTCTCGCTGCAGCAGGGCTTCGAAAAGCTCGCGCTCAGGCAACCCTGTGAGCACGGAGGCGTGCTGAGACAGTTCCAGCAGTGCCTGCTTCTTGCCATTGGCCCGCAGCGGGGAGACCACAGCTGCGGGCGACAGGAGATCAGTGAGGGTCATGCGCCAGTCCATGCATGTCCCGTGCCGGGTTCTCACCCAGCGCCACGGGTCAGGAGTGATAACCGGGGCTACCGCCTGCCGGGGCTCAAGACAGCGAGGCCGGCGGGTCAATCCAGCCGATGTTGCCATCGCGGCGGCGGTATACGACGTTCATCCGCCCATTGCCAGCATGGCGGAAGATCACGACGGGCGCACCAGTGAGGTCAAGCTCGGCGACTGCATCACTAACGGTCAATTCGTGGAAGGATTTGGTCGATTCCGCCACGATAACAGGGTTGTCACCGCCAGAAACGGCCTCAGCCTCCTCGATTTCATCGTCAGGGGCCGCAATCACATAGCTGGGGATTTCCACCCCGGAGGCACGACCATTCATTGCGGATGAGCGATCCTTCAACCGCCGCTTGTACCGACGCAACCGCTTCTCAATGCGCTCCGCCATCTTGTCGAGACTCGCATACGGATCATGCGCCGTAGCGGAAGCTTCGAGTGTGATGCCGGAGGAGAGATGCAAGACCCCGTCCGTCCGGAAGGCGGTACCGTCCTTGTCGACGGTGACATGGCCCTGATATCCGCCCTCGTAATACTTGCTGAGGGCGGCGGCCACGCGCTCCTCGGCCTGGCCACGCAGGGCCTCGCCGACATCGAGATTCTTGCCGGAGATTCGCAAGCTCATGGAGTGCTTCCCCTTCTTGTCGCCATGATCAGTGATCGATCATCTCACTGAGGTAAGGACGGGGAGTCGCCATTGTCAATGAGCGCTGCGGAATAGTCGCCGTCAGCCGATGGCAACGAAAGGCATCCTCTCCGGATCGTTCGGGCGTAGAAAAAGCCGAGCGGGTTCAGCGCCCTCCCAGCGCCATCGCCACCTTCTCGCGCCGACGCTCCATGGAGGACGGAATGCGCAGGGACTCGCGGTATTTCGCCACGGTGCGCCGGGCAATATCGATGCCGCCCTCCTTCAGCCGGACAACGATCGCATCGTCGGACAGCACCTCGGAGGGGGCTTCGTCATCGATCATCTGCTTGATGCGGAAGCGAACGGCCTCGGCGGAATGCGCCTCACCATAGCCGGTCGCGGCGATCGCGGCAGAGAAGAAATATTTCATCTCGAACACACCGCGCGAACAGATCAGATATTTGTTCGAGGTAACGCGCGAGACTGTCGATTCGTGCATGCCGATGGCATCCGCGACCGTCTTCAGGTTCAGCGGCCGCAGATGCTCGACACCATGCGCGAAGAAACCATCCTGCTGGCGCACGATCTCGCTTGCGACCTTGAGGATGGTGCGGGCACGCTGCTCGAGGCTGCGGGTCAGCCAGTTCGCCGTCTGCAGGCATTCGGCGATGAAGGCCTTGTCCAGGTCGTTCCGCGCCGCCCTGGAGACGCGGGCGTGATAGGTCTGGTTGATCAGCACGCGCGGCAGGGTGTCCGGATTGAGATCGACCAGCCAGGAACCATCCGGCGCCGGCCGGATGAAGACATCCGGAACGACCGTCTCAGCCGCTGAACCGCCGAACCCCCGCCCCGGTTTGGGGTCAAGCCTGCGGATCTCTGCGACCATGTCGGCGATATCCTCATCGTCAACGCCGCAGATGCGCTTGAGCGCCGAGAAATCACGTTTGGCGACAAGATGTAGATTGGCGACCAGAGCCTGCATGGCCGGATCGAAGCGGTCGCGCTCCCGCAGCTGGATCGACAGGCATTCGCGGACATCGCGCGCTCCAACACCGGAGGGGTCGAAGCCCTGGATGATGCCAAGCACATGCTCGACCTTGTCCGCCGTCACAGCGAGCCGCTCTGCGATCTCCGGCACCGACTCGCCGAGATAGCCGGAATCATCGACCGCATCGATGAGATGGCTGCCGATCAGCCGCTCCGCGGGGTCAGTCATCGCAAGATCGAGCTGCGCGCTGAGGTGATCGCGCAGGGACAACTCCGCCGTCAGGCTGGACTCGAAACCTTCCGACCGGTCTTCGAACGAACTACCGGAGCCGCCATAAGCGCCACCAGTGATCGGCAGACTGTCGGCCCCCTTCGTGTCGAGGCGGGCGATTGTCGGCTGTTCACCCTGGAAAACATTGTCGAGCCCCGTGCCCAGCCGGCCTTCCATGCCGTCCTGGGTGTTCAGGCTTTCGGCACGCGCAAAACTCTCGGGATCAGCCGCCAGGGCACTGTCGCCGCCATTGAGCTGTATGGGAGGCTCAGCCGCATCGTCGCGCTCCAGCAGCGGATTGCGCTCCAGCTCCCCCTCGACAAAGTTCTGAAGCTCGAGATGCGAGAGTTGCAGGAGCTTGATCGCCTGCAGCAGCTGCGGCGTCATCACCAGGGATTGCCCCTGGCGCAGCTCCATGCGCGGCATCATCGCCATTGCGCTCTTGACCCCTCATCCGCTCCGGCATGTTTCTTGCCTTCGGAATGAAGCCTAGCCGCGCAACGCGGGCGCGTCAAAGCCTCTGCACGCGCTTTGTGCGGAGAAATTTATGCAGTGCAGCATTCTGCCGAGATTATGGCGGCGGCGCAGCCGGCGGGATCAGAGCTTGAAATCCTCGCCGAGATAGACACGGCGGACGTCCGGATTGGCGATGATCTCGGCCGGCGAGCCCTCGGTGAGCACGCGGCCGGAATGGATGATATAGGCGCGATCGACGAGGCCAAGCGTCTCGCGAACATTGTGGTCGGTGATCAGCACGCCAATGCCGCGATCGGTCAGCTGGCGCACCAGCGCCTGAATGTCACCGACGGCAATCGGATCGATGCCGGCGAATGGCTCGTCGAGCAGGATGAAGGACGGGCGCCCGGCCAAGGCGCGGGCGATCTCGCAACGCCGGCGCTCGCCGCCCGACAACGCAATGGAGGGAGCCTTGCGCAGGCGAGAGATCGTGAACTCTTCCAGAAGCGTATCGAGCTGACGCTCGCGGCTCTTGCGGTTCGGCTCCACGACTTCGAGCACCGCACGGATGTTGTCTTCGACGCTGAGGCCGCGAAAGATCGAGGCCTCCTGCGGCAGGTAGCCAATTCCGAGACGGGCGCGCTGATACATCGGCAAGCCGGTGATATCATTGCCTTCCAGCGAGATAACCCCGAGATCGGCCGGTACCAGACCGGTGACCATGTAGAAGATCGTGGTCTTGCCGGCGCCGTTTGGACCGAGCAGGCCAACCGCCTCGCCCTGCCGGACGTAAAGGCTCGCCTCGCTCACCACCGTGCGGCCGCCATAGCTCTTGCGCAGGCCGCTGACAGCGAGAATGCCCGGTCCGCCGATCGATGCAGCAGACGATGTTTCGGGCTCGGCCTCGCTGTCCCGGGCCCTTGCGCCAAACAATCCGCGCAAGCGCCCGAACATGCCGGGGCTTTGCTCGCTCCGGGGTGCCGCAGCCTGAGCGGGCAAGGTCGAACTGTCGGATTGCGGCATGGAATGGACTGTCACTGAGAGCGAAGCTCGCTGATGTGAAAGGCGGTCGGCCCGGCATGTGCCAGACCGGAGCGGCTAGTTGGTCGGCGGGCTCGCCGGGCGAGCGGGGGCCGCGGCACCGGGCTTGGGCGGAGTGTTCTTGCCCGCGTCCTTGCCCGCCTCACCGGAATTCGGAACGAAGAAGCCCTGCACGCGCCCCTTGTTGTTCTCGATATTGGCGACGCCGGTCTCCGTGTCATAGACCAGCTTCTCGCCGCGGGTGATGTTCGGGCCGTCATTCAGGGCGACATTCCCGGTCATGATGACCTTGTTGTTGGCACGATCGAACACCGCCTTGTCCGAGGTCGCAGCCTGCGTCTTCGAGACTACGGTCACCGGACCATCGCATTCGATGCGCTTGATGCTGCTGTCATTCGATTGCGGCGCGCCACCTGCCGCGGCTGGAGCCGGCGCCGCAGGGCGCGACGCTCCTGGCACCGTCCCAGCGCCCCGCCCCTCGTAGAACACTGTCATGACCGAGCAACGCACCGTGGTCTCACCCTGAACCGCCACGACATTGCCGGTGAAGACCGCGCGATTTTCCTTGTCGAGCACATCGAGCTTGTCGGCATCGATCTTGATCGGCTCCTTGCTGTCGCCACCAAGGCCACCAAGAGGCGAGTTCGCGCCGCCGCCGCGGGCCGGCTTGGCCTTCCCAGCCGCAGGCGGTGTCGCCTGCGCAACCTTGGAAGCATCGGAGCGTGACTGCGGGGTCTGAGCGACCGCCTCGGCGACACATGAAAGGCTCAGCGCCGCCGCAAGCAGCCATACGGGCTGCCAGCCCTTAGACATCGCAGGATTCACTGACGCAGGTTCGAATGCGGACCGCATATCACTGTCTCGTCCCAGTTGCAGGGGCATTGCCCGGAGAACTACCTTCGACCGCTGCCGGTTCCCGGTTCGGTGCGGCAGGCGCCTTGACCGGCCCTAACAGTTCCGGAGCCGGCGTGCTGCCTTCTCGTTCCGGGCCGGCCAGGGCGCGAGCCGGTGCATTCTCTATCACGACTCGGACACGGCCGTCGAAAACGATCAGCGCGCCATTGTCCTTCACGTCCAGCGTATCGCCTTCGACGGTGGTCGAACCAAGCAGAACCTTGACCGGCTCCCGCGATACGACGGTCCCCGCCTTGAAATCGATATCGGCGCTGCGCATCCGCATATCATAGCCGGACTCGGTACGGACCTTCACATCATCGACCAGCTTCAGCTTCTCCTTCTGGGAGTTGAACAGGCCGGTGCGGGCGTTGACCGTGACCCAGCCCTCCTGCTGCATCTGAATCCTGGCCGTCATTGTCGACAGCTCGATCTCGGACGGATTGCGAATATCCTGCAGCGCCTCGAGGGCCGTCACCTCATAGGGCCGGTTGTCCTTGCGATAGCCCGAGAGGCGTGGTGACTCCATCTTGACCTTACCGCCGGAAATGCCGACGGAACCGATCGACACACCTCCGACACCAGACAGCGGGTGCAGGAACGGCGTCACGATCAAGCCGAGCACAGCCACGACCGCGCCGATGGGAATCGCGCGGCGGAGGACGCGGACAAGCATGGTGTGCCGCTGCGCCGCCTTGAAGGCAGCACGACGTCGACTCGCACGTTTCGATTCGGGGGCGGTCCAGTCGCCCGTTGTCATCGCCACAGTCATGCCCCGCGCAATGGCAGTCGCTAACGGCTTTTTCGTGTCAGCCGGCGAACGACCTGCGGGCCCCTACGCGCTTCGTTCGCGTGGAGACTGACGCAAGAAGACTTAGAATTTGTCAAGCGTGAGCGAAGATGTCGTTCTCGGCCCAGCCGGCGAGATCGAGCTCCGCGCGGAACGGAAGGAAGTTGAAACAGGCCTCGGCGAGATGCGAGCGGCCCTCGCGCGCCAGCATGGCCTCGAGCTTGTCGCGCAGGGCATGGAGATGCAGCACGTCTGAGGCCGCATAGGCCAACTGTGCCTCCGACAGCGTATCGGCTCCCCAATCCGAGGATTGCTGCTGCTTCGACAAGTCGACGCCGAGCAGCTCCCTGACCAGGTCCTTCAGGCCGTGCCGGTCGGTATAAGTCCGCACCAGCTTCGAGGCGATCTTCGTGCAGTAGACCGGGCCGGTGTTGACGCCGAAGGCGTTCTTCAGAACGGCAACATCGAACCGCGCGAAATGAAACAGCTTCAGCACGGAAGGGTCCGACAGCAGCCTGATCAGGTTCGCAGGCGCGGGACCGTCCCGAAGGATCTGGACCACGTCGGCAGAGCCATCGCCACGTGAGAGCTGGACCACGCAGAGCCGGTCGCGATGCGGGTTGAGGCCAAGCGTCTCGGTGTCGATCGCAACGACGGGCCCCGGCAGGAAATCATCCGGCAGATCACCGCGATGCAGACGGATGGTCATGACAAGAACCTCACTGGGCCAAAACACGCGGGACAAGGCCCCTGCCGCAGCTAGCGGGCGGCGAGCCCGCGTTCAAGCCTTTTCTGCGCGCCGGGATTGCTGTCGGACCGTGGCGTTAACTCATTCTTCACCCTGTGCTTCAGGGTTGAGAGCCGGCGTGAGACAGTCTCCGAAACGGAACCGCCGCCTTGCCGCTTCTCACGCTCCTGACCGGCTTCGAGGGCCGCATCGGACGCACCGCCTTCTGGTCGGGGACGACCCTGGTTGCTGTCGCACTCGTCCTGGCCGACATCGGCAGCGTTCGCCTCGGCGGGGTGCATGGGCCCGAGATCACGGCCTTTGCAGGGACCTTCGCCCTGTTTCCCTGGTCGGCGCTTGCGGCCAAGCGCGGCCGGGACCGCGGACGGTCGTGGTATTACGGGCCGACACTGGTCATCGCGATCGTCCTGTCCGGACTTGGCCCCGACCATTTCGAAGCAGCAGCGGCCAAAACACTCGGCGCATTCTCCCTGCTGCTCTGGCTCGTTGCGCTGATCGATCTCGGTTTGCTGCCGGGCTGCAATGCGCCCGTGCCCGTTGCAGAGACGCAGGCTGATGCTAAACCGGCAGAATGAAGCCGCTCCCTCCCCCGCTCCCCTTCGACCCGCTCGATCCCGTCGCGCTGACGCAGGCGCTGGTGCGTTGCCCATCCGTGACACCGGTTGAAGGGGGAGCACTCGCTCTGCTCGACACCGTTCTCAGCGCGGCCGGGTACTCGGTCGATCGGCCCGTATTCAGCGAGCCCGGCACACCGGATGTCGAAAATCTCTATGCCCGGATCGGCACTGAGGGTCCCGTTCTGGTCATAGCCGGCCATACCGATGTCGTTCCCCCCGGCGATCTCGCGCACTGGTCGCGCGACCCGTTCTCCGGCGTGGTCGAAGATGGTGTCCTGCATGGACGCGGCGCTTGCGACATGAAGGGCGGCCTCGCCTCGATGATCTCGGCTGCGTTGCGCTTTCGCCGCGATTATCCGGATGCGCCGGGCTCGATCGCCTTTCTCGTCACGGGAGACGAGGAATCGGTTGCGGTCAACGGCACCGTCAAGCTGCTGGATTGGGCGAAGGCGCGTGGCGAACGCTTCGACCATTGCCTGCTCGGCGAGCCGACCAACCCTGCGACCATGAGCGACATGATCAAGATCGGCCGGCGCGGCTCGCTGACCGGCCAGTTGGTCGTCCACGGCAAGCAGGGCCATGTCGGCTATCCCCATCTCGCCGACAATCCGATCCGCGGCATGGTGCGCCTGCTGGCCGCTCTCGATGCGACGCCACTCGACACCGGTACGGCCTATTTCGATCCGAGCAATCTCGAGGTGACGACGCTGGATGTCGGCAATCCCGCGACGAATGTCGTTCCGGCGCAGGCAAAGGCTGTCTTCAACATCCGCTTCAACGATCTCTGGAGGCCCGAGAGCCTCGCTGCCGAACTCGAGCGGCGGCTACGGGAGGCTGCGGGCAATCAGGTGCGCTACGAGCTTGAGGTCCAGCCTACAAATGCGGTGGCCTTCCTGACCGAGCCGGGGCCGTTCGTCGCCCTGGTCGCCGATGCGGTGGAAGCCGAGACTGGCAAGCGCCCGGCTCTCTCGACGACGGGCGGCACATCCGATGCCCGTTTCATCAAGGGCTATTGCCCGGTCGTCGAGTTCGGCGTGGTTGGCCAGACGATGCATCAGGTCGACGAACGCGTCGCGGTCTCCGATTTGCTCTGCCTGGAACGGATCACGCATCGCCTTCTCGAAAGCTATTTTGCTGCAACGCAACAAGGCGCTTGACCCGAGGCGGGATACACCGTTTACTGCATTAGACGAAAGTCTAATGCCACGTATCCGGAGTACCCGGCCATGGCTCTTGCTGCCGATGACGTGCTGCGCTCGCTGCGTGGCTCATGGCGCCTGATGACAGACGGCGCCGAGGCGCTGAAGGAACTTGATCTCAGCCGCGACGGGTTCTGGCGTTCCTTTGCCGCGCTCGTACTCACCGTACCTGCACTGGTCGCGATCCTGGCTGCCGAACGGCAGATTGCCGGGCTGGCCAATACCGGGAACATGTTCGATTCACCGGCTCTGATTGCCCGCGTGCTCGGCGCCGAGTGCCTGGCGATCATCGCGGTGCCTGCGCTGCTGGTCGGCCTTGCCCCGAACCTGGCCCATTCGCCGCGGCTGACCAGTTTCGTCATCGCCTGGAACTGGGCCGGCATCGTCTCGGCCAGCCTGATGGCAGTCCCCGCCACAGTCTTTGCGATCGGCTGGTCACCCCCCGCCCTCGCGACGCTGCAGGCGATCGCCTTCGCGGTGATCGTGCTGCGACTCCGTTATTGCGTGGCGCGCGCCGCCTTCGGCGCGCAAGGTCATGTCGCGCCGTCAATCCTGCTGGCGAGCGTGATTGCCGACTATTCGATCATCCGCATCTTCGGCCTGGCCGGTTTCTGAGCCCGGCTCAGTAATCGACGCCGGCGAGATAGAGGCCGCAGGACGGAGCAAGGGCCGCGCATTGCGAGCGGTCGCGCGCCGCGAGTACCTTGCCGACCTTGTTCTCGGGCCACCGCCCTGCCCCCACCATCTTCAGGCAACCGACCATCGAGCGGACCTGATGATGCAGGAAGGAGCGGGCGTGAGCGTAGATCACGATCTCCGAGCCCTCGCGCGTGACATCGAGCCGGTCGAGCGTCCGGACAGGCCCGTTCGCCTGGCATTCTGCGGCCCGAAAGGTCGTGAAATCGTGGTGGCCGACGAGCGCCTTGGCAGCGCGGTCCATCGCTTCATGATCGAGCCTGAAGGGGACATGCCAGAGACGGTCCCGATCGAGCGCCGGCGGTGCGCGCCGGTCGAGCATGCGATAGATGTAATAGCGGCGCCTGGCCGAGATGCGGGCATCGAACTCGTCGGACACAGCTTCGGCGCTCAGGACCGCGACCGGCAGATGCTTCAGGCGGGCATTGCTCGCGTCGCGCACGACATCGGTGCGCCATGCCTTGTCCAGGTCGACATGGGCGACCTGATGCGTCGCATGGACGCCGGCATCGGTGCGCCCGGCGCAGTGCAGGCGGACGGCATGGCCGCAAAAGGCCTCGACCGCTTCCTCGACGCTCTGCTGAACGGACGGGCCGTTGAGCTGACGCTGCCAGCCCGAGAACGGCGTTCCATCATACTCGATGACGAGCTTGTAGCGGGCCATCAGAGCATGATGCCGAAAACTGGGAATCGGACTTTGGGCGACATCACGCGAGCGCCCTAGAGCCGATGGCCTGGATGGAGGCGCGCCCCCCGCAGGAATTCGCTGCCGCTCATCGGCGCACGGCCGGCGCGCTGTACCTGAAGCAGCCTGATTGCGCCCTCGGCGCAGGCGATCGTGCCCTCATCGTCAAGCAGCGTGCCGGGCTCGGCAGCGCCGCCAGCCAGCGCCGTGCGCAGGATCTTGAGCCTCTCCGGCCCCTTTCCGAGATCAACCTCGGCAAAGGCGCCTGGAAAGGGCGAGAGCCCGCGCACGAGGTCATGGACCTGCTGTGCTGGCCGCGCCCAGTCCAGCTTCGCCTCGGCATTGGCGATCTTGGCAGCGTAGGTCACCCCCTCGACGGGTTGCGGCGTGAATTGCAGCCCGCCACGCCCGAGTGCAGCCAGAGCGCGCACCATCAGGTCGGCGCCCAGCGAAGCCAGCCGATCATGCAATTCGCCGGCCGTCATATCCGGACCGATCGCAAGCTTCTCGACCATGCCGACCGGGCCGGTATCCAGCCCCGCCTCCATCTTCATGACGCAGATGCCACTCTCGGCATCGCCCGCCATGATTGCACGCTGGATCGGGGCCGCGCCGCGCCAGCGCGGCAGAAGCGACGCGTGCAGGTTGAGGCAGCCGAGTTCCGGAAGATCAAGGATCGCCTGCGGCAGGATCATGCCATAGGCGACGACGACCGCGACATCCGCCTGGTGCGAAGCGATCACCTCGGCAGCGTCCTCGGTCTTCAGCGTCTTCGGCGTGAACACCGGAATGCCGAAGCGCTCGGCGGCGCGATGCACCGGAGAGGGCTTCAGATCGAGACCACGACCGGCCTGCGCCGGAGCGCGGGTGTAGCAGCTCACAACCTCGTGTCCCTGACCGATGATCTCAGTCAGGGTCGGCACGGCGAAATCCGGCGTGCCCATGAAGATGACGCGCAAACTCATGCGAACAGCGCCGCTTTCTTACCGATACTGATCATTCAGGCCGCGCTGTCGCGACGCGCCGCCTTGGCGAAACGCTTGGTGACACGCTCGCGCTTCAGCCGCGACAGGTGATCGATGAAGAGCACGCCATTGAGATGGTCGATCTCATGCTGCAGGCAGGTGGCGAGCAGGCCGTCCGCCTCGATGTCCTGCACCTTGCCGTCGAGATCGAGATAGCGAACCTTCACCCGCGCCGGACGCTCGACCTCCTCGTAATATTCGGGAATCGACAGGCAGCCTTCCTCATGGATGTTCAGCTCCTTGGAAGACCAGGTGATATCCGGATTGATGAAGGTCATCGGCGCCTTCTCCTCCTCCGGCTTGGCGAGGTCGATCGTCAGCAGGCGCAGCGGCACGCCGATCTGGATCGCGGCGAGGCCGATGCCGGGCGCGTCATACATGGTCTCGAGCATGTCGGCGGCGAGCGCCCTGATCTCAGGTGTGACGGCCTCGACAGGTTTCGAGACCTGGCGCAGGACTGAATCGGGCAGGATGACGAGAGGGCGAATGGCCATAGGGCGCTCGAACCGGTTTTTCTTGCTGACGCCGCGGACATAAGCACTTGTTGGCGGGTGGTCAAACCGTTCCGCTTTCGTTCGGCAGCAGCACGCGAATCGGCTAATCTGCCGTGATGAACGGAATTGCCTTCACGCTGCTTGAGCGGCCCGTCACCTGGAGCGAAGCCGCGCTTGGCTTCGCCGGTAGCAGCCTGTTCCTGCTTGTACTCGTCGCGTTGTCGCTCTGGCGTAGTTCGCGCGGGCGAGCGATCGAGGGCGTCATCGCCGCCGAACGCGCCCGCGAGATGGACGACAAGGTCGCCGAGATGAACCGCATGCAAGCCGAGATGACGGGCCGGATGCAGACGATGGCCGAGATCCTCTCGACGCGGCAGGCCGACCTTGCTCGCCTCGTCGCCGAGCGGATGGATGGTCTGCGCCAGCAGGTCGGCACCGGACTCGAGCAGAACGTCAAGCAGACCACGGAGAGCCTCGGCAAGCTGCAGGAACGGCTTGCGGTCATCGACGCCGCCCAGAAGAACCTGACCGACCTGACCAGCGAAGTGGTGACCCTCAAGGACGTACTCTCCAACAAGCAGGCACGTGGCGCCTATGGCCAGGGTCGGATGGAGGCGATCATCCGCGACGGGCTGCCCGCCGCTTTCTTCTCCTTCCAGCCGACACTCTCGAACCGCAACCGGCCGGACTGCCTCGTCACCCTGCCAGGAGACGGGCGCGGCCTCGTCATCGACGCAAAGTTCCCGCTGGAGAGCTTCACCATGCTGCGCGAGGCGCGTGGCGAGGAGGCGAAGAAGGCGGCGGGCGTACGCGTGCGCGGCGATGTCGGCCAGCACATCAAGGATATCGCCGAGCGCTATTTTCTGCCCGGCGAAACGCAGGACATGGCCCTGCTCTTCGTGCCGTCGGAATCGATCTATGCCGACCTGCACGAGCATTTCGACGACGTGATCCAGAAGGCCCATCGCGCCCGCATCATGGTCGTGTCGCCCTCCTTGCTCGCTCTGGCGATCCAGCTCATGCAGTCGCTCATTCGCGATGCCCGCATGCGCGAGGAGGCCCAGGTGATCCAGACCGAAGTCGGCAGGCTGCTGACCGATGTCCGCCGGCTCGGCGAGCGGGCCGAAAAACTGGATCAGCATTTCCGCCAGGCGCAGGAGGATGTCGCCGGCATCCGCACCTCGGCCGGCAAGATCACCAGCCGCGGCGACAAGATCGGCGCGCTCGAATTCGACGAGCCCGCGAAGAGCGAACCGTCGCTGCCTTTCGCCAAGGGGCTGGAACTGAAGGCGGCCGAGTGATCAGCCGCGGCTGAGCGCGGCCGAGAGTTCCGGCTTGACGTTCAGCGTCTGGAAGACGACGCAATAGCGCTCGGTCAGCTTGAGCAGCGTGTCGAGCTTGTCCTGCGGGGCGTCGCTCTCGACGTCGAAGGACAGGCGGATCGCCTTGAAGCCGACAGGCGCATCCTTGACGACGCCGAGCGTGCCGCGGAAATCGAGATCGCCCTCGGCCCTGACCGTTCCCTTCTTCAATTCGATTTCAAGCGCGGTCGCGACCGCCTTCAGCGTCACGCCGGCGCAGGCAACCAGGGCCTCCAGCAGCATGTCACCGGAGCAGAGTTCAGCGCCGGTGCCACCGGTCGCCGGGTGCAGTCCGGCCAAGGCGATCGCCCGGCCGGTCTCGACCTTGCAGGCGATATGCTGGTCGTCGAGCTCTCCACGGGCCTTCAGCGTGATCACCGCGGCGTCGGGCGCCTCGCGGTATTTGTCCTTGAGCGGAGCCTGGAGGGCGCGAAGCGCGGTGACGTCCATGGTTCTCAACCTTCTTCAGACGAGCGGCGATGTGCCGCCGTGATAAGCCTGTCGCCGATGCGGGGCCAGCCCCAACCCGGCATGGCCGCCTCGCCCCTCACCACCACATGCCTGCGGTCTCGGCGGCCTTCTGCTGCTGCGGCTCTCCGTTCGCCAGCGAGCGATCCAGAGTGCGCAGGACCTCGCGCTTGCTCGCCTCGAAGGCCGGCGAGAGCCTGTCGCGCGGACGGGCGAGAGGATTGTCGAACTCATCGAAGATGCGACCGGGGTTCGGCTGCATGACGATGATGCGATCGGCCAATGTCACCGCCTCCTCGACATCATGGGTGACCATGACGACGGTCGGCCTGCTCTCCTCCCAGAGCGCCAGCAGATGGCCGTGCAGGCTTGCCCGCGTCGTGGCGTCGAGCGCCGAGAAGGGCTCGTCCATCAGAAGCAGCTTTGGCCGTGTGACCAAGGCGCGGGCGATGGCGACGCGCTGTTGCTGCCCGCCGGAGAGTTCGCGCGGCCAGCGCTTCTCGTAGCCCGCGAGCCCGACACGCACGAGCGCATTCGCGACCAGCCCTTCGCGCGCGAAGGGCGTCAGATGCGACAGGCCGAAGGAGACATTCTCGGCGACGCTGAGCCAGGGAAAAAGGCGCGGCTCCTGAAAGATCACGCCAACATCGGCGCGCGGCGCCAGGATCGCCTCGCCGCCGAGGCCGATCCGGCCGGCGCTTGGCTGGTCCAGCCCGGCGACGAGTCGCAGCAAGGTGGTCTTGCCGCAGCCGGAGCCGCCGACAAGCGCGAGGATCTCGCCGGCGGCCACGCTGGTGGTGACGGCAGACAGCGCCTGCGTGCCGTCGGCATAGGTTTTGGAGAGGCTGTCGAAGCTCAGCATCGAGGATGCCCTTCAGAGCTTGTCGCGGCCCAGATCCTGCCAGGCGAGGAAGGGCCGCATGATGGCGAGAAGCAGGCCATCCGCCAGTTTGCCGAGCACGGCGAAGGCGATGATGGCCGCGATGATGGTGTCGGGACGGCCAAGCTGCTGGCCGTCCACGAGCAGATATCCAAGGCCCTCGCTCGCTCCCATGATCTCGGCCGCAACCACGAACATGAAACCAAGGCCGAGGCCCGAGCGCAGCGCGGTGAACCAGGCGGGCAGGATCGCCGGCAGCAGCACGCGCCGCACCATGGCGACACGGCCGAGCCGGAAGACGCGCCCAACCTCGATGATCTTGCGGTCGATCGAGAGGATCGCCGCCGCCACGCCAAGATAGACGGGAAAGAACACGCCAACCGCGATCAACGCGATCTTCGACGCCTCGAAAATGCCGAACCAGAGGATGAAGAGCGGCACCCAGGCAATCGAGGGGATCGCTCGCAGAGCCTGCAAGGTCGGATCGAGCAGGTTGCGCGCCAGAGGCAGCGCCCCCGTCAGTGCGCCGAGCAGCGTGCCGACCGCCGCTCCCAGCCCGAAGCCAGCGGCAACACGCCAGAGCGTGGCCGACGCATGGGTCAGGAGCTCGCCCGAGACTGCGAGTTGCCAAAGTGTCTTGCCGACCACGCTCGGTGGCGGCATCAGACGACCATTGGCCAGGCCGGCACCGACCAGGAACTCCCAGAGAGCAGCCAGAAGAAGCGGCAGCAACAGGCCAGCCAAACCGAGGCCGCGGGGTTTCCGGAGGTCATCCGGACGCCGCCTACCCTCGGCAATCGTAGCGAGTCCCAGCGTGCTCATCGTTCCGGCTTGCGTCTGCTCGTCCGGGCTCAGTTGCTGGCGGCGGCGAAGCGACGATCGAGCAGGTTGTCGACCACCGCCTTGACGTCGGTCGTCGCCGGCAGGACGCCCGCTTCCTTGAGTGCCAAGCCAGCGGCCAGGATGGTGTCGGCCTGGGCCTGCCCGATCGCGGAATGGGTCAACTCGGTGCGGGTGAGCTGGCGCTCGATGACCGCATCGGAGAGCTTGGTATAGTCGACGAGCACTTTCTTCAGCTCGGCCGGATTGGCGAGCGCATAGGCACGGGCCTCCTCGTAGGCGGCCAGCACCTTGCGGACCAGCGCCGGGTGCTCATTGGCGAAGGCCTCGCGGACATTCAGGATGCCCCAGGTGTTGTCCTCGGCCTTGCGGTGGAACAGTTTGGCGCCACTTTCGACCTCGGCCGCAGCCATCAGAGGGTCGAGCCCGGCCCAGGCATCGACATCGCCACGCTCGAGCGCGAGGCGGCCATCGGCATGCTGCAGCAGCACGAGCTTGACGTCCTTCTCGGTCAGCTTGGATTCGGCCAGGGCCCGCACCAGGAAGATATGCGGATCGGTGCCGCGCGTGACGGCGACACGCTTGCCCTTGAGATCGGCGACTTTCGTGATCTCGCTCTTGGCACCGGTGACCAGCGCCGTCCATTCAGGCCGCGAATAGACATAGATCGACTTGATCGGGTTGCCGTTGATCTTGCCGATCAAGGCGGCAGCGCCAGCCGTCGAGCCGAAATCGATCGAGCCGGCATTGAGGAATTCGAGCGCCTTGTTCGATCCGGCGGATTGCACCCAGCGCACCGTGATGCCCTCGGGGGCGAGAGCCTTCTCCAGCGTGCCACGCTCCTTCAGCACCAGGCTGACGGGATTGTAGGTGGCGTAGTCGATGCGGATTTCCTTCGGCGCCTGAGCATTGGCGCTGACAGCACCCAAGCCTGCGCCGGCCAAGGCAAGTCCGGCGAGCACAAGACGGCGGCTGACTGTTCTGATGACGCTCATTGTCGATCCCCGTGTCGGTGACGCGAAGGGATCGAGAGAGAGCTGAGCCTCTCCTCTACCCCACGCTTTAGCTGCACTTGTTTCGCGCCCGCAAGCTGGTGGCTCAAATCGGCGCGTGTCCTCTTTCTAGGTCCAATCGTTCTGTTTGTCAAACAAGCTCAGATGTACTGTTAAATGATATATTACACAGATTATTACGTGTAATTTGTGGTTTCTGGGAATCCCGTCACCATGTTACGAGCGGCTCGGTTCGAAGCCGTCCTGCGCGATATCCGAAGGTCATGCCGTCCGTGTCGATCAGCGCCGATGCCCCATACTTTGCCCTCGCGGACGTGCTGGCGAATCCTGCCGCCGCCGTTGCCTGGCTGGCCAGAAAGATGCGGAAGGCTTCGGCCGCCGATCTGCGGCAGGAATTGGTCGCCTGCCTGCGCCATACACTCGAGGAAGGTCACGCCTCCGCCAAGGAAATCCTGAGGGAGGAGCGTAATGGCCTTGCCTGCGCCCAGCGCCTGTCAGCGATGATGGACGGCATCGTCGGATGCCTGCATGTGGCGGCGAGCGAGCACTTCTACCCCGCCGTAAACCCGTCCTCCTCCGAGCGGATCGCGGTCGTCGCCGTTGGCGGCTATGGCCGCGGTACGCTGGCGCCAGGATCGGATGTCGACCTGCTCTTCCTGTTCCCGCACAAGCAGACGGCCTGGGGCGAGAGCGTGGTCGAGGCGATGCTCTATCCTCTCTGGGACCTGAAGCTGAAGGTCGGCCATTCCGTGCGCTCGGTCGACGACTGTATCCGGGAAGCGCGCGCCGACATGACGATCCGCACCGCCTTGCTGGAAGCCCGCTTTCTCACGGGCGACCGGGCGCTCTTCGACGAGATGGTACAGCGCTTCGAAGCCGAGGTGGTCGAGGGCTCGGCGCCCGCCTTCACCGAGGCCAAGCTTGCCGAACGCGAAGCGCGCGTGCGCCGCGCGGGATCATCGCGCTATCTCGTCGAGCCCAACGTCAAGGACGGCAAGGGCGGCCTGCGCGACCTCAACACATTGTTCTGGATCGCCAAATACGCCTACCGGGTCCATGACGCCGATGAACTGGTCACCGCCGGGCTGTTCGACCGCAAGGAACTGCTGATGTTCCAGCGCTCGGAGGAATTTCTCTGGCGGGTGCGTTGCTGGATGCATTTCATTACAGGCCGGGCAGAGGAGCGCCTTTCCTTCGACCTGCAGCGGCAGGTGGCGACGGCGATCGGCTATGCCGGCCGCAGCGGCCAGGCCCCGGTCGAGCGCTTCATGAAGGCCTATTTCCTGGTGGCGAAGGATGTCGGCGACCTGACCGCGATCGTCTGCGCCGCCCTCGAGGCGCGCCAGCAGAAGCCGCGGGCGAGCCTGACGAGCCTGCTCGGTACCTTCACCAAGCGGCGGCAGGTGCGCGCGCTCGGCCACCCCGACTTCACGCTGAAGAGCCAGAGACTCAACGTCGTCGACGGCGACGCCTTCAGCCGCGACCCGATCAATCTGCTCAGGCTCTATGAAATCGCCAGCCGGAACGACATTGCCATTCATCCCGATGCAAGCCGGCTGGTGACGCAGTCGCTCAGGCTGGTCACGCCGCACCTGCGCAACGACCGCGAGGCGAATCGGATCTTTCTGGATATCCTGACGTCACGGCGCGCGCCGGAGGCCGTGCTGCGCCGCATGAACGAATCCGGACTGCTTGGCCGCTTCGTGCCCGAATTCGGGCGCGTCGTCGCGATGATGCAGTTCAACATGTATCACCACTACACCGTCGACGAGCATCTGATCCGGTCGATCGGCGTTCTCTCCGAAATCGAGGCCGGCGCGCTCGAGGCCGAGCATCCGCTTTCGAACTCGATCTTCCCGACCATCACCAACCGCCGCGCGCTGTATGTCGCGTTGTTCCTGCACGATATCGCCAAGGGCAAGCCGGAAGACCATTCGGAAGCCGGCAGCCGGATCGCACGCAAGCTTTGCCCGCGCTTCGGGCTCAGCGAGGCGCAGACCGAGACCGTCGCCTGGCTGGTCCAGCACCATCTCGACATGTCGACCGTCGCCCAGAGCCGCGATCTCGGCGACCCCAAAACGATCGAGAGCTTTGCTGCCACTGTGCAGACCCTGGAAAGGCTGAAGCTCCTCCTCATCCTGACCGTTGCCGACATCAAGGCAGTCGGCCCCGGCGTCTGGAATGGCTGGAAGGGGCAACTCCTGCGCACGCTCTACTACGAGACCGAAATCGTGCTGGCCGGCGGTCATTCCGGTATCGAGCGCCGGGCGCGCGTCGAACAGAAACAGGACGCGCTCAAGGAGGCGCTCGCCGACTGGGGCGAGGAGGAGCGCGAGGCCTATCTCGCACGTCATTACCCGGCCTACTGGATCAAGGTCGACCTGCCGCGCCAGGAAAAGCAGGCGCGCTTCCTGCGCGGGGCCGAAGCGGAAGGGCGCACCACGGCAACGCTGGTCGAGACCGACCAGTTCCGCGGCATCACGGAGCTGACCATCCTGGCGCCCGACCATCCGCGCCTGCTCGCCATCGTCACCGGTGCCTGCGCCGCGGCCGGCGGCAATATCGTCGATGCCCAGATCTTCACGACCACCGATGGCCTCGTGCTCGACACGATCTTCATCTCGCGCGCCTTCGAGCGCGACGATGACGAGTTGCGCCGGGCCGGCCGCATTGCCGCCGCGATCGAACGGGCGCTCAAGGGTGAGATCAAGATTGCCGATCTGGTGGCGCAACGCCGCGCGCCGCCGCCACGCGGCGCCACGTTCCAGGTCGCGCCGGAGGTGATCATCGACAACGTGCTCTCGACCCGGCACACTGTTCTGGAGGTTTCCGGCCTCGACCGCCCGGGCCTGCTCTACGATCTCACCACCGCGATCGGGAAGCTCAACCTCAATATTGCCTCGGCCCATATCGCCACCTTCGGGGAGAAGGCCGTCGACGTTTTCTACGTGACCGACCTGACCAACGCCAAGATCACCGGCACGACGCGGCAGCTCAGCATCCGCAAGGCGCTGCTGGAGGTTTTCGCTTTTGATCACGAGAAGGCACAGGGCGGAAAGACGCGCGTGCCCGCCCGCGCTTGATTTCACGGACCACAAGGCCGATATCGGCCTCGAACGCTGTCGCGCTCCCGAGTGACGACCAGCCCCATGATTTGAATTGGATGAGGCGATGACGCGGAACCCTGCGACCGACGAACCGAACCCGGATATGGCCGCCCAGATGGCCGCCCAAGAGGCGAACGAGCCGGCCCCACTCGAGTCCGGGCTCGAGGCCCAGCTTGGGCAGGTCGAAGCCGAGCGCAACGACCTCAAGGACAAGCTGCTGCGCACGCTGGCCGACATGGAGAACCTGCGCCGGCGCACCGAGCGTGAGATTGCCGACGCCAAGGCCTATGCGGTGACGAGCTTTGCGCGAGACCTGCTCGGTTCGGCCGACAATCTGCGCCGCGCGCTCGAGAGCCTGCCGGAGACCGCTCGCACCGAAGGCGAAGCGGCGCTGAAGGCGCTGGTCGAAGGCGTCGAGCTCACCGAACGCGAACTGCTGAAGACCCTGGAACGCCATGGCGTGCGCCGCATCGACCCCCATGGCGAGAAGTTCGACCCGCATCTGCACCAGGCAATGTTCGAGGCGCCCGACGCCGGCATCGCCAAGGGGCTTGTCTCGAAGGTCGTACAGACCGGCTACAAGATCGGCGAGCGCGTGCTGCGGCCGGCCTTGGTCGGCGTCTCCGCCGGCGCGCCGAAGGCGCCTTCGGCCGAGGCCGGCGACACCAATACAGGCCACTGAACCGTGCTGGAGGCCGCTGGCGTTGCGGTCTTCGCTTTGACGGGAGCGCTGGTCGCGGTCCGCAAGGGGATGGATCCGTTCGGGTTCATCCTGCTTGCAACCGTTACCGGCGTCGGCGGCGGGACCTTGCGCGATCTCGTGCTCGACCGCGGCGTCGGCTGGGTGCAGGCGCCGTCGGAAGTGATCGTCTGTACCATCGTCGCGCTGGTTGCCTGGGCAACGGCCTATTTTCGGCCCGGCATGCTCGATGGCTGGATGGGCAAGCGCATGCTGATCTGGGCCGATGCCGCCGGGCTTGCGCTGTTCGCGGTCGTCGGCACGCAGAAGGCGCTGATGGTCGGCGTCCCGGTTCTCTCGGCGGTGGCGCTTGGAGCTGTCACCGCCTCCTTCGGCGGAATCCTGCGCGACATCCTTGCCGGCGACAGGCCGATGGTGCTGTGGAGCCGGGATTTCTATGTGACCGCCGCGGCCACCGGTGCAGCCATGACGGCGTTCCTCTCCGGCCTCGGTCTCAGCCCGCTCCTCGTAATGCTCGGGGGCTTGGCGGCCGGATTTGGCTTGCGCGCCGGCTCGATCCTGCTCGGCTGGTCATTTCCGAGCCTGCCCGGCTCGGGCTCTGCCTGATCAAGGCATCGGCCCGAAAAGTGGATTGCGGTTTTCGGGAAAGCCGGTGCGAACACAGAAGGTTAGATCATGGGATACGATATCCGGTCCGATGATCTAACCGCCGGGCTTCGTCACACGCCGCAAGGTCAGATTGATCCGCCCCCCCTGCGGCAGCAGGGCTGACGAGCCCGCCAGGATCCTGTCGATGCCGTGATAGGCGAGGCGTGCCTCGCCGCCGAAGAGCAATGCATCGCCCGAGGCAAGTTTCAGCGAGAGGGTCTTGCCGCCTCGTTCCGTGCCGCCGATCCTGAATACCGCCGTATCCCCGAGCGACAGCGACAGCACCGGCGCGTCGAACTCCAGTTCGTCACGATCCTGATGCAGGCCCCTCTTCGCGCTCGCCTCGTAGAAATTGACCAGGCAGGCCTCGGGAGCGTGCGGGTAGCCGGCAAGCGCACGCCACGCATCCAGCAGCACGGCCGGCATCGGCGGCCAAGGTGCGCCGGTTTCGGGATGCTGGGCCTGGTAGCGATAGCCGGCCAGATCCGACACCCAGCCGAGCGAGCCGCAATTGGTCATTCGCACGGAGAACGGCTTGCCGGTCTTCGGCATCCGCGGTGAGAAGAACGGTGCCTGCCGGGCAACCTCGCGCAGTTCAGCCCGCAGCGCCGCCTGCGCTTGGGGTGAAAGATAGCCCGGCCAATGAAACACGCCGGGAGCGACGGCAAGCCTGGTCACGGGCGCGCCGTCACAGCGTATCGAGGCCGAGGACATCGACCATCGAGTAGAGGCCGGGCTTGCGCCCCCTGCCCCAGAGCGCTGCCTTGACCGCGCCTTGCGCGAACAGGCCACGGTCCTCAGCGACATGCGCCAGCTCCAGTCGCTCGCCTGCGCCGGCGAAGATGACCTTGTGGTCGCCAACCACGGTGCCGCCGCGCAACGCCGCAAACCCGATCGCACCCGGCGGGCGCACACCGGTATGGCCATCGCGCGAAGCGACGCGCGCCTCAGTGAGCGAGACATCCCGTCCCTGTGCCGCGGCCTCGCCGAGCAGCACCGCCGTGCCCGATGGTGCATCGACCTTCATCCGGTGATGCATTTCGACGATCTCGATATCCCAGTCCGTGCCCAGCGTGGCAGAAACCTTGCGGACCAGGGCCGCCAGCAGGTTCACGCCGAGGCTCATGTTGCCGGAGCGGATGATCGCAGCATGGCGCGCAGCCGCTTCCAGCTTCGCGAGATGGACCGGCTCCATGCCCGTGGTGCCGACGACATGGACGATACGGGCCTGCGCGGCGAGGGCTGCGAAGGCGACGGAGGCGTCAGGCGCTGTGAAATCCAGCACTCCCTCGGCCTCGACGAAGGCTGGCAGTGCGTCATCGGTCACTGGCACGCCCAGCGCAGGCAACCCGGCCAGAACACCGGCATCCTGGCCCAGTGCGGTGGAACCGGGACGCTCGATCGCGGCGGAAACGGTGCAACCCTCGGCCTCGGTGATCGCTTTGATCAGCATTCGCCCCATGCGCCCGGCGGCGCCGACAACGACGAGACGCATGTCGCTCATGAGGGGAAGCTCCTGACCAGTCGGGGACGATGACGCAGCGGCTATAGAGCATCGCCGCATCGCGCGAAACCACTCTGCGTTCGACGGGCCGCCCGAGGCCCCTCCCGGGAGAATGGTCGAACAAGCCGACAAGGTCGGCCCCGCTAGACGGCAAAACGAAAAACGGCCGGGGAAGTTCCCCGGCCGCTGATACTTGCTTTGATGGCTGTCGCGTCAGGCAGCCTGCTGGATGCCCGAGAGCTTCCAGTCACCGCCGCGCGAGCGCACGAAGGTCCAGTGTTCCGTGACCTCCTGCGGGACGGTCGCGTTGCCTTCGACAATGCGCCCGGTAGCGCGCTCGGTCAGCGCGTTGATCAGGCTGAAGCGCATCGCAACGGTTGCGTACTCGAAATCGTCTTCGCGCCAAGCTTCCGAGAGATCGCCCTGCAGCAGCTTGACGTCGGAGACCCGGTCAACCAGCCCCTTGGCGGCGTTCTCGGCGATATCGTCAGCGAAATAGCCGGCCATTTCGGGCGTCAGCTTCTCGCGGAGGACCTGCTGGTTCTCATTCGAATAGGCCGTGTTCACTTCGCCGAGCAGCCGCTCGAAGCTGCTGAAATCCTCGCCCGCGAGCGTGATCTCGACCGGCTTGGACGGCGCGCGCGGTGCGCCGCCACCGAGGCCGCCCATCGCAGACATGCGCGGATTCGGCTGAGGCTGGGCAGCCTCACGCGACATCGGTCCGCCAGCGGTGGCGAGCTGCGGCTCGGACCTGCGACGGAAGAAGCGCATCGCGAGGAAGATCAGGCCGCCGATCAGCGCGATCTGCAGCAGGAAGCCGAAGATGCCGGCCAGTGAAGCCAGACCGCTGAAGAAGCCCGAGCCCGAAAGCATCCCGAACAGGCCAGCACCGAGCAGGCCGGCGCCGACGCCCATCATCAGGTTACGTGCCATGGACGGACGCGCCGCCTGTGCGGCAGCACCCGCCGCACCAGCGGCCGGACCAGCCATCGACGGAGACGGCGTCGGAGCAGCGCTACGCTGGAAAGGCTGTGCGCCCGTCGGCGCGGTATTCGTCGGGGCCGGAGCCGAATAGGTACGCGTGCCGCGGCTGCCGAAACCCTTGCCGCCACCAGGACGAGCCTCGGCCAGCACGGGAACGAGCAAAAGCGCACCAGCGACCACGGCGACGACCCGGCCACGCCGAGCAAGTGAAATCAGTGACATGGTTCCTCCCGGAGCCCCCTTTGGGCTCGCTGCCGCGAAATATGGCGCGCGCCCTGCCCTTGCGCAAGGTCGGGCGGCCAAGCGCGTGAGCCAAAATAATAATCAATATTTCATGCGGGCCCCGGAGCCGTGCTAAACTGGCTTATTCGCCCCCATCGCCCGTGCGCGGGCCGGCGAAGGAGTGTGCCATGATCCGGATGTCACGGAGGCCGCGCCAGAATGCATCGCACGCGCTGCGCTGCCTCACCCTTGCCACGCTACTGACGCTTGTCCCATTCGCAACATCGAGAGCGGGGGAACCGGCTGTAGCCCTCGATCCGCCGCGCCTCGCCCAGGCGCCCGAGCCGCTCTGCTTCTGCTGGAGCGATGGCCGAAAGATTGCTGAAGGGGCGACGGCCTGCATCAAGACGAACCAAGGCCGGCGGCTCGCCGAATGCGGCCGGGTCATCAACATGATGTCCTGGCGGGTCACGGAAAATCCCTGCCCCGAGAGTTGATCGGCCCATTCCGGCACAAGAAAAACGCCGCCGAACCCTTGTTCGACGGCGTCTTTTTCAAACGCTCTTGTGGTCCATTCGACTTAAGACTGACGGCAGTCAGAACGCCCCCAACACGATGGCGATCATGAACACAAAGGCCGCGCCCATCGCCAACCGGTCGAGACTCAGCGTGAGGCTCATCGCATCCTCCTTTGTCATTGACCTGTCACGGAAGCTAGCAGAACTGACGATGGCCGCAAGGGGGCTGTGCCATGACGGCGGCGTGGCAGAGCCTATTGTATCCCTAACACATCATTAAATCATTGATTTGATTTGTGGATAAAGAAGATCATCTCCCTGAGACGACAAGTCTTTCCAAAGCCTTCGCCACCGCGATAACGCGATCATCCCCCCCGAAACGACCAATAATCTGAACCCCCACCGGCAATCCGCGAGGCCCCGTCGTCACTGGAATCGTCAGGCATGGCGTGCCGAGCAAAGTCCACAATCGGTTGAAGCGGGAATCGCCGGTCGAGCCCAGCGTATCCGGCGCTTCGCCCGGCGCGGCATAGCTCACGACGACGTCGACTCCGGCGAAGAGGTCACGGCAGGCATCGCGCCCGCGCCGCGATAGCGCACGCGCTTCGTCATACTGCACCGGCGAAACGGCTCCCGCCGCATCGAGATAGGCCGAGAGCTTGGGCGGGATCACGCCGCGATGGTTGCGATACTCCCAGGAGAGCGCCTGCGCGGCCTCGAAATCCTGCAGCGGGCCATGGGCGTGGAAGGCTTCAACCAGGGCCTGCGGCGCCGCGAGCTCGACCACGGTCGCTCCCGCCTTCGCGACAAGAGCGAGAGCCGCAGTCAGCGCGGCTTCCGAACCCGCCTCCGGCTCCCCGGCAAAGGGCTGGCGCGTCACGCCGATCCGCAAGCCCTCCAACCTCGCCGCGTCAGCGTCCAATTCAGGCCGTCCCGTCAGGGCCGCCAGTGCAAAACCCAGATCGTCGGCGCTCGCTGCCATCAGCCCGGCGGTATCGAGCGACCAGGAGAAGGGTTTGATGCCGACTGTCGGCAACAACGCATAGGAGGGCTTGATGCCTGCGACACCGCAATAGGACGCGGGGCGAATGACCGAGCCACCGGTCTGCGTGCCGATCGCCAAGGGGATCATGCCGGCTGCGACCGCCGCCGCCGAACCCGCCGACGACCCTCCCGGACTCGCCGTGAGGTCATGCGGATTGCGCGTCGGCGCCGGGTCGAGGAAGGCAAAGGCGGTGGTGTGGGTCTTGCCCGCGATTGTCGCCCCGGCGGCCTTGAGCGCCATCACGATCGGCGCGTCGGCGCGCGGTTGCCAGCCATCATAGATAGAGGAGCCCATGCCGGTCGGCAGATCGGCAGTGTCGATGATGTCCTTGACGCCGCATGCGACGCCCGCGAGCGGGCCGGAGCCGGGCTCCAGCCGTTCGGACCGACTGGCGAAGGCACGAATGTCCGGCTCCCTAGCGGCAATGCGGATGGCGCAATCGGCCAGCGCATCAGCCGCGCTCACAGCGCCGCTGGAAACCTGATGGGCAATGGCGCGAGCGGACAGCATGCAAGATCCTTGAAGGGCTGGCTTTGGTTGGATCATCGGATCGATGATCCAACCACCTGTGTCTGCATCGGCCTTCCCGAAAACTGCATTCCACTTTTAGGGGCCGATGCTGAGAGCAGATGCTGGCATGATTTCAGCGCACTGCGATACCGCCGGACATCCCCCTTGGCGCATGGCGTCGATGCGCCGGATCGCCTTAGGTCAGGCAGGACTGGCCCGCTAACCACTCGTTAACCGCCGCTCCAAAGTTAATCCGCCTGTGGCGTACAGGGCTCACTGGGTTGAGAAACCGTTCACCAAACGGGTCGCATTTGATCGGTCATGCGACGCGTTCATCTCGCCCTCTTCGCGCTCGGCGCCATCGGCGCCACTGGTCTTGCCGGCTGCGGCAAGTTCCAGAAAGCACAGCGTGCCGCCTGGCGCGACCAGGCGGAAGCCGCCTGTATGGCCTCCCGTCAGGTCCCGCTCTCGTCCTATGTCAGCCTGCGCGAGAAGCCGATCGACGGGCCGGGCACCTGCGGCATGACCAGGCCGCTCCGTGTCTCCGCCTTCTCGGGTGGCTCGGTTCACCTCACCAGCAATGCCACGCTCGGTTGCCCCATCGTCGCCACCACCGACAAGTGGCTGGCCGAAGTGGTGCAACCAGCGGCGCAGAACGTACTCGGCGCCCAGGTGATCGAGCTCAGAGCTGGCTCCTATTCCTGCCGGGCGATGAACAACGGCACCGGCACCAGCCGGACGTCCGAGCATGCCTTCGGCAACGCCGTGGATGTGTTCTCCTTCCGGCTGAATGACGGGCGCAACATCACCGTCAAGGACGGCTGGCACGGCTCGCCGGAAGAGCAGGCCTTCCTGCGCGAGGTTTTCGTCGGCGCCTGCCAGCAGTTTTCGACTGTGCTCGGGCCGGGTGCGGACATGTTCCACTACGATCACTTCCACATTGATCTGGCGCGGCACGCCAAGGGCCGGCAGATCTGCAAGCCGGTGATCAAATACACCCCGAACTACAACCTGCCGCCGCCGGACCCGGCACGCACCTACACGACCGCGCAGAAGTCGATGCGCGACAATCTCCCAACCGTGGTGGCAGGCGCCTCGGGCAGCATGTTGCGACAACCCAGCGACGGCTTGCGTCCTCCCGGCGCAGTCTACAGTGGCTATCCCGTCGCAAACCATCGGGGCGGCCAGAGCCTCGATGCCCAGCGGCGTTATCTCGACGAGCAGCCGCTCAACCCGCCGCGCTACCGCCCGGAGACACCACCGAGCGCCGCGCAAGGCCCGTTGATGCTGCCGGGCTCCGTCCCTCCGACCGAAGAGTTGATCGTCGGCGATGACGAGGGCAATGGCGTCATGGACATGCAGGGCGAGGAACAGGCACAGCCGCAGATTTCGCCAAGCAACGACCCCTTTGCCTATGGCCGGGCCCAGACCGGCGGCGGCCGGCGCTACTGAGAGCAGGGTCAGCGTGAGACCAGCACCTGCCGGCATTCAGCCGGCAGTGCATCGACGGACATCGGCGGCTTCGGTTTGGGCTTCGGCCCCGGGCGCGGCTTGGGCGGGTTGAAGATCGCCTTGTATTGCCGCTCGACCCAGCCGGTCAGTTCTGCGCCGCAGCCGTCGCCGAAATTCGGCGGTTCCTGGCCGGAGCAGCCCTCCATTCCCGCCGGACAGCTCAGCCGGATATGGAAATGGTAGTTATGGCCCCACATCGGCCTGACCTTCTCAAGCCATGAGCGATCCGCACCGGCCTCGCGGCACAATGCAACCTTGAGCGCGGGATTGACGAAGATGCGCTCGACGCGCGGTTCGGCGGCCACGGACTTGATCAGCTTGGTATGGGCCGGCGTCCAGTTCTTCGGGTCGACATCGCGCCAATCGGCGCGCGCCATGTTCACCGCCGACATGTTCTCGCGTGCGTCGCCGCCGAGGCGCTGCTTCGGCATCGGCGTGAGCCAGACATCGGCATCGAGGCCGATCTGGTGCGAAGCATGGCCGGTCAGCATCGGACCGCCGCGCGGCTGGGAGATGTCGCCAACCAGCAGGCCGGGCCAACCGTTGATCCTGGGCACGTTGCGGGCAAGCGTCTCCAGATAGGAAATCAGCGCGGGGTGGCCCCAATTGCGGTTCCGGGCCAGCCGCATCACCTGCCAGCTCTCTCCGTCGACCGGCATTGCCGTCCCACCGGCGAGACACCCCCTCGCATAGGAGCCGATGGCACGAGCCGCCATGCTGGCAGGCGTCGTCTTCTGCCCAAACAAGGCGCGCGCCGCGTCCGGAAAGGCTGCGATATTGGCCGCCCGACGCTTCGCTTCCTCCTCCGCAGTCGATTGCGCATGCACGACCGGCGCCGTCAGCGCGGCCAGGAGCAAGGCGGACAGGGCCAGGAGCGGGCGATTCGTGCTCTGCATCGCCCGAGAACGCCGGGTTTTGAAGATCAGGTCAAGCACGAGAAACGTCACACGTACCAGGCATGGACAACGCCTACGCAGGGTTGCAGCCTTGGCTGCGCGGCGATCGGGCGCCTTCGCCCAGAAGAAGATCGCGCCCACGGGAGGAGATAACGCTGATGACGGACGCCAGAATCGACCGCCGCGCGCTGCTTGGAGGGCTTGGCGCAAGCCTGGCCTTGCCCGGCAAGGTGAGCTTCGCACAGGGCTCCTGGCCGCAGGGGAGGACGCTGAAACTCGTCGTACCCTTCCCGCCCGCGGGGGCGACGGACGTACTCGGGCGCCTCGTCGCCGAGAGGCTCGGCCAGACCTGGGGCACCAATATCGTCGTCGAGAACAAGCCGGGCGCCGGCGGCAATATAGGAACCGATGCGGTGGCGAAGGCCGAACCGAACGGCGACACCTTCCTCATCGTCTCGGTCGGCATGGCGACGAACCAGTACCTCTACGCCAGGCTGAACTATGATCCGGCCAAGGATCTCGCGCCGATCACCATGGTCGCGCTGGTGCCGAACCTGCTGGTCGTGAACAAGGATCTCCCGGTCAAGGATACGGCCGAACTCGTCGCCTACGCGAAAGCCAATCCTGGCAAGCTGACCTATGCCTCGTCCGGCGTCGGCACCTCCGTCCATCTCTCCGGCGAATTGTTCCAGAAGCTGACCGGCACCAAGATGGTCCACGTGCCTTATCGCGGAACCGCGCAGGCAACACAGGACCTGATCGGCGGGCGGGTCGACCTGATCTTCGACAACATCACCCAGGCGTTGCCGCATGTCCGTTCAGGCTCGATCCGTGGTCTCGGTATCACCACGGCCAAACGCTCGCCGACCGCACCGGAATTCGCGCCGATCGCCGATGTCGTACCTGGCTTCGACGTGTCTTCATGGTTCGCGCTGTTCGCACCGGCGAAGACGCCGCAGGCGATCATCGACAGGATTCATGCCGACACCAAGACCGGACTCGCGGACCCGGCGCTCCGCGGCAAGATGGATCTGCTGGCGGCGGAGCCCGTCGGCAACACGCCGGCCGAACTCGCAGCCTTTCTGCAGGCGGAAATGAAGAAATGGGGCGAGTTGATCCGCGAGGTCGGCGTCAAGGTGGAGTGAGCGGCACAGCTAGGGGAACTCTCGGTACACCCCGGACGTTTCCCTGTCGCATCCTGTCGCATCGCGGCAGCGCGATGCGACAGGGAGAGGGGCACGTCATGTCGACACTCGTTATCGTTCTGCTTGTGATCCTGCTGCTCGGCGGCGGCGGATATTATGGTCATCGCAGCTATGGCACAGCCGGCCTCGGCGGTGTCGTCGGTCTCGTTTTGATGGTCGTGCTGGTGCTTTGGCTGCTTGGTGCGATCGGAGGCGTGCCCGTCCGTGTCTGACGGGCGTCAGCTGGGGTTGGCGAGGTGCCAGACCAGCATGGCCGCGGCCAGATCCTCGATCGCGGTGCCGACTGACTTGAACAGGGTGATCTCACCATCCTCGTTGGCCCCGGCGACTTCGCCGCGGCACAGCTGAGCCAGCGTGCCGGCGACTTTGTCCGCCTCGTAGGCACCGGCCTTGATCGCCACCGCCACATCGCCGCCCTCCTTCAGGGCGGCTTCGGTGTCGACGAAGACACGGGCACGGTGCAAAGCCTCGTCATCGGCCTCGCGCATCGCCAGATTGAACGCGCCGACGAGGTCGAGATGGGCGTCGCGCTTCAACCAGCGGCCCATGACAATGGGCTCGCGTGAAAGCGTCGCACAGGAAATCAGGTCCGCCTGCCGCGCGTCGCCCTCGAGGTCGTCGCTGACGCGCACGGTGATACCCTCTGCCGCCAGGGCTTCCGCCACCGCCTCGCTCCCCTCACGGCGGCGCCCCCATATGGCAATATCCTCGAAATCGCGCACGGCGCTGTGCGCCTTGATCAGGAAGGGCGCCAGGGCGCCCGACCCGACCATCAGCATGCGCTTGCCATGGGGATGCCCGAGCTTGCGCGCGGCAAGCGCGGAGGCAGCTGCCGTCCGCCAGGCCGTGAGGCGCGCGCCATCGAGCGCAGCGAGCGGCGCACCCGTCGAGCCGTTCATCAGCAGGTATGTACCCATCACGCTCGGCAGGCTCAGCGAGCCGTTCGACGGATAAACCGTGACGACCTTGGTGCCGAGGAAAGCCTCCGGCGCAGCCGGCCCGGTCCAAGCCGGCATCAGCAGAAGCGTGGCGTGATCGGCCGGCCGTTCGATCTCGTGGTGATGGCGGACAGGCGTGACGATGTCGCCGCGAAAGGCTCCGTCCAGCGCATCGATCAAGGCGGGGAAAGTGAGAAGGCGGTCGATTTCCGCCGCGGAGATAACGCGCATCTGTCTTTCGTCAATCAGCTGTTGCGGCTGGTCAAAGCCGGCAGGGCGGAATCGGGCACAGCGGCCCGCAATGACTGCGCCTCGCTGCGCAGAGCCTCGGCCTCGCGACGATTGCGTCGCGCCGCCTTGCGATGCTTGCCCTGCGCGATCCATGAGGCGAGGCCGCCGATCAGGACGCCCGCGGCAATCGCGGCCAGAACCACGGCGAAGAGCGGCAGATCGAAGGCGAGTGTCGGTGCGTCACGGCTGAACGGATCGAGCGAGACGCGCACGGGGCCCCGGTTCGCGATCGAGAAGAGGACGATCGCCAAGGCGACCGGCACGAGGATCAGCGCCTTGAAGAAAGCTTTCATGGGTTTTTCCTGGCGTGCCGCACGAGCGAGCCTGACCTCCGACCGGACGTCAGTGCTTGCCGTTCAGCCTCTGGCGAAGCTCCTTGCCCGTCTTGAAGACGGGCACGAACTTCTCTTCGACCTCGACCGCATCACCGGTGCGAGGATTGCGGCCGACCCTTGCGGCGCGGGCCTTGCGTGAGAATGCACCAAAGCCGCGCAGTTCGACACGGTCCCCACGCCCCAGCGCCTTGACGACCTCGTCAAGGATAGCCGTGACGATGTTCTCGATATCGCGCTGGTAGAGGTGAGTGTTGCGCTCGGCGATGCGTTGAACGAGTTCAGATTTTATCATGTGTCCAATATAACCGATTGTATCAACATCACTTTTCGGCGACAGGCTGCCAGAGCGCCAAGGGCGCGTCAAGCCGCAGGCCAACCGGCTGATCGGCAGCCCGCGCGATGATTACGGCCAGCGATTCAAGACCAGCCGCGCGGGCCATCGCCTCGCCGGCGCTCCACAGGCCGAACGAGGACGACTCGTTGCGGCGGCGCCAGTCGCGCACCGGCAAATCCTTCGCGACATTCCTCTTGCGCTCGAGCCAGGCGATCGCCTCCGGCTCGCCGCCAATCTCGTCGACCAGCTTGAGGCCGGCCGCCTGCCGGCCGGAATAGACGCGGCCATCCGATACGGCGGCGATCTCCGTCTCGCCGAGCTTGCGGCGATCGCCGACAAGGCGCTTGAACCAATCGTAATTGTCCTCGACAACGCGCTGCAGCGCGGCGCGCGCCTCAGGCGAGGTCGGCTCAAAGCCGTTCGGCGCCGCCTTCAGCGGGCTCGATTTGATTTCCTCGACCTTGACCCCGACGGTGTCGAGCAGCTGGCCGACATTGGGGATCTGGAAGAGCACGCCGATCGAGCCGACGAGCGAGGTCTGGCGCGCCACGATGCGGTCCGCCCCCATGGCCGCGATATAGCCGCCCGAGGCGGCGAGCCCGTCAACAACCGCCACCATCGGCTTCTTGGCCGCCAGACTGCGCAGCGCGATGTGCAAGGCCTCGGAACCGCTGGTGGTGCCGCCGGGGCTGTCGATCCGGAGCACAACGGCGGACGCCCGGCTGTCCTCGAGCGACTTGATCAGATCGAGCGTGCGCCTGTCGCCGGAGATGAAACCAGAAATGGTGACCCGGGCAATATGCGCGCGGGAGGTCGAACCGGGCGCGTTGCCGCTCCAGGCCAGCCCCGCGACGATAGCCGCCGCGATGACGCCAAGAACGGCGAGCAGGCGCCAGAGCGTCAGTTTGCGCCGCAGGTTGCGGCGGTCGGCGAGCAGGTCTGCATCGGACGACATGGGTAAACGCTCCTGTGGTCACGGACGCCGGCTGGGCCCGTGATGTAGCCTCGCCGCAGCGGCGGGGCAAGGCGACGCTCGGCCTCAGGCGTCGAGCACCGCTCTTTGCCGATCGAGCGCCAACAGCGCAAGGCCGCTTGCGACAGACCGGAAGGCGTCACCGATGTGAACACGTTGCGAGCCGAAACGGCGGTCGAACAGGGCGCGCACGGCCGGCACATGCGATGTTCCGCCGGTCATGAAGACGGCCTCGATCGCACCGGCTTCGACCTTGGCTTCGACGAGGGCGCGATCGAGCGCCGCCTCGATCGACGCGACGTCTTCGGCGATCCAGCTTTCGAAATCCGAACGGCGGATCGTCCCCTCGATGCTGACATCCATCTGGCGGAAGTTCAGCACGGTCTCGTCCTGCGACGACAGCGCGACCTTGGCCGCCGAGACGGCGCGATAGAGTTCGTAGCCAAGATCGTATTCGATCACGGTCAGCAGATCCTCGAGCTTGCCGGGCTCGACCGCGTCACGGATCAGTGCCTTGAGCTCGGCCATGGTCTCGCGGCTCTTCATCAGCGAGAGCCGGTGCCATTGCGCGAAGGCTGCGTGGTAATGGGCGGGGATCGGCAGCAGCTTCTCGAACGAGCGATACTGCGAGCCCTTGCCGAGCCGTGGCGAGACGGCATGTTCGATGATGCGATAGTCGAAGGTGTCACCGGCGACGCCGACACCGGCATGCGAGAGCGGGATCGCTTCCAGCCGCCCTGCCCCGCCAGGCTCGAAGCGCATCACGGAGAAGTCGCTCGTGCCGCCGCCGAAATCGGCGACCAGCATGGTCTGGGGCATCTTCAGGTCGCGTGCATACCAGTAGGCCGCGCCGAGCGGCTCATAGGCGAAATCGACCTTGGGCATGCCAGCCTTCGCATAGGAGGCCGACAGGCGTTTCACGGCCAGTTCCTCGTCCGGACGCTCGCCGGCGAAGACCACGGGGCGCCCCGAGATCAGGGGCGTCTCCGAAAGGTCATCGAGCCCCGCACTGAGATCGGCGAGGAAGACGCCGATCAGGTCCTCGAGCCGATACAGCTTTCCGAACAGGCGCGTCTCCTGGAAGGCACGACTGGACAGATGTGTCTTCAGCGATTGCAGAAAGCGATGCTCGGTCGTCATGCCCAGCGCCATGTCGAGGGCGTCAGGTCCGCTGACATGAACGACGCGGGCCTGCGGCGGCCGCCCCTCGCGCCAGAACATCAGCGCCGAGCGATAGGCGTCGACGGCGCCCTGCTTCGTCGCAAAGCTGCGGGTCGAGACCGAACCATCCGGCCGCGCCAGGGCGACCACGCTGTTGGTGGTGCCGAAATCGATGCCGATCGCGATGTCGTTCATGCCGCTTCCCTTTGCCGAAACAAAAGCCCGCGCGGATTTCTCCGCGCGGGCTGATGGATGTGTCAGGCCGCGAGACGCGGCCCGAAGATCACTTCTTCTCGGTGCTGGCCTTCTTGAGGGCCGCGCCGAGGATGTCGCCAAGCGAGGCGCCGGAGTCGGACGAACCGAACTGAGCGATCGCTTCCTTCTCTTCGGCCATTTCCAGCGCCTTGATCGACACCTGGATCTTGCGAGCCTTCTTGTCGAACAGGATGACGCGGGCATCGACCTTCTCGCCAGCCGCGAAACGCTCGGGGCGCTGCTCGGAGCGCTCGCGGGCGATTTCGGCGCGCTTGATGAAGGTGGTCATGTCGGTGCCGGTGATCTTGACGTCGAGACCGGCTTCCTTGACCTCGATCACCTCACAGGTGACGACCTGGCCCTTCTTGAACTCGCCGGCATCCACGAAGGGATCGCCGCCAAGCTGCTTCAGGCCGAGCGAGATACGCTCCTTCTCGACGTCCACATCGAGAACGACAGCCTGAAGCATGTCGCCCTTCTTGTATTCCTCGATGACCTGCTCGCCCGGACGGTTCCAGTCGAGATCGGAGAGATGGATCATGCCGTCGATGTCGCCTTCGAGACCCAGGAAGAGACCGAACTCGGTCTTGTTCTTGACCTCGCCCTCGACCACCGAACCCGACGGGTGGGTCTCGGCGAAGACCTCCCACGGATTGCGCAGGGTCTGCTTGAGACCGAGCGAGATGCGGCGCTTGACCTGATCGACCTCGAGGATCGCAACGTCGACTTCCTGCGAGGTCGAGACGATCTTGCCGGGGTGGACGTTCTTCTTGGTCCAGGACATCTCGGAGACGTGGATGAGGCCTTCGATGCCCGGCTCCACTTCGACGAACGCGCCGTAGTCCGTGATGTTGGTGACGCGGCCCTTGAGGCGCGCACCGACCGGATAACGGGCGGCGATGCCATCCCACGGATCGGCCAGCAGCTGCTTGATGCCAAGCGAGATGCGGTGCGTCTCCTGGTTGATCTTGATGATCTTGACCTTGACCGTCTGACCGATGGTTACGACCTCGGACGGATGGTTGACGCGGCGCCAGGCCATGTCGGTCACGTGCAGCAGGCCGTCGATGCCGCCGAGGTCAACGAACGCACCATATTCGGTGATGTTCTTGACGACGCCGTCGATGACCTGCCCCTCTTCGAGGCTGGCGACCAGCTCGGAGCGGGCCTCGGCGCGGGTCTCTTCGAGAACCGTGCGGCGCGAAACGACGATGTTGCCGCGACGACGATCCATCTTGAGGATCTCGAACGGCTGCGGCTGGCCCATCAGCGGGCCGACGTCGCGGATCGGACGGATGTCGACCTGCGAACGCGGCAGGAAGGCGACGGCGCCGTCGAGGTCAACGGTGTAGCCACCCTTGACCGTGTTGAAGATCATGCCGGTGACCTTCTCGCGAGCCTCATAGGCCTTCTCGAGCTTGACCCAGCTTTCTTCGCGGCGAGCCTTGTCGCGCGAGATCACGGCTTCGCCGAGGGCGTTCTCGACCCGGTCGAGATAGACCTCGACCTCGTCGCCGACCTTGATGTCCTGGTCGCGGCCGGGGCCGGTGAATTCCTTGAGGGCGACGCGGCCTTCAGTCTTCAGGCCGACATCGATGATCGCCATATCCTTCTCGATGGCGACGACGATGCCCTTGATAACGGAACCTTCAAGCGCGTCGTTACGGGCGAAGGATTCCTCGAGCAGGGCGGCGAAATCCTCGCGACCCGCGTGATAGCTTTCTACGGCTGACATGCATTCTCCTGACGCCGGTCGCGTATCCCGCGATAGCCGGCAAGCGCCGTTTGGGTTGGTGCTGCGGTCCGGACCGTCTCCGACGGCGCCTCATGGAGGCTGCCTCGCAGGGAGGCTGGCGGCGCTGAGCCGTCGAACATGATCCGTATCCGACGAGCTCGCTCCCAACACCAAACGGGAGCCAGCCTCAAAGGCCGCCCCCGGCTGTGATCGATCACGGCCCTTCGGACGAGGCGGATGTAGTCGATCAAGCGACGCACGGCAAGAGTTTTGCCCGTCAGCTGCTCGCAATCAGGTCGAAGCGCATGGCGCAGCGGCGCTCGAGGGGAAGCCCGTGTATCCCTTCACGCTCCAGGACAGCGCGGAGCCTTCCCTCGATCGCGCCGTCCTCGAGCGTCACGAAGCCGAGCCGGGCATAGAAGCGTTCATTCCAGGCAAGAGCGCGGAAGGTGGTGAGTGTGAGGGCCCGCAGCCCGCTTGCCCTGGCATGGCCGGCGGCTGCGCCAACCAGGCGAGTGCCGATGCCCCGGCCTTGGCGCTCCGCACGGACCGCGAGCTCCCAGACATGCAATTCGGTGTCGATCCGCTCGGCACTGAGGAAGCCGACGACCTCGCCCGTCACGTCAAAGGCAACCCAACTCGTGCCAGCGACGATGCTGGCAAGATGGGCCTCGGCCGACATCACGGCATCGTCCGCGATCCAGGCCAGGCCAGGCACCGTTCGGAAGATCTGGCCGGCGGAACGCTCGATCGCCGGAAGGCGGCAGGCATCCTGCGGCACGGCGAGGCGGATGGTGATTTCGGGCATGTCACATCCGGTCATTCATCGCTCCACAGCACTCGGCAATCGCGTTGGACATACTCCAATGGGGGTTCCAGTCCACCCGGCGACGGGATAGGGCGAACCGGCGGTAGGGACACCGCCGGAATTGGGGCAGTGAATCCGGAATTGGGGCAGTGAATCATGACGACCGGGCGAACGGCCAGGCCGACGCACTATACCGGCGGATGCCTTTGCGGCTCGATCCGCTTCGAGGCCAAGGGCCGGGCCGAGAAGCCGCATACCTGCTCCTGCACCCTATGCCAGCGCCATACGGGAGCACTGACAGTCGCCTGGGTCGAGTTCGCCAGGGGCGCAATCGCCTGGACCGGCCCCGGCGGGGCGCCGTCGCTCTTCCGTTCGTCGGACTATTCGAGCCGGGCCTTCTGCCCGGCCTGTGGCAGCAGCATCGGCGCAGTCGATGACGATCCCGTCATTGCGCTGCTCCTTGGCAGTTTCGACAAGCCGCTCTCGGCGGAGCTGATGCCGACCTCTCACAGCTATCGCGACGGGCGGCCCGGATGGTGGCACGTGCAGGAAACGAAACGGGACGTCGACACTCCCTAGGTCCCTACGAATCGGCGCCCGGCCCCGCTTTCCCAGAGTTGCTCTTCATGCCACCTTGCGCGCCGCGCTGTCCGGCGCTGAGGAGAAATTCATGGGCTGGATCGTTCTCGGGCTCCTTGCGGCCGCCGCCATCTATCTTGTCATGACCTATAACGGGCTCGTTGCGATGCGGCAGCGGGTCAACCAGGCCTTCGCTGATATCGACGTCCAGCTGAAGCAGCGCCATGACCTGATCCCGAACCTTGTCGAGACCGTGAAGGGTTACGCCTCGCATGAGCGCGAGACCTTCGACGCGGTCGTCAAGGCACGCAACGAAGCCCTCTCGGCCCAGGGCCCGCAAGCGCAGGCAGCCGCGGAACAGCAGCTCTCCGGCGCGCTGGGCCGCCTGCTCGCTTTGTCCGAGGCCTATCCCGACCTCAAGGCAAGCGCCAATTTCCAGCAGCTCCAGAGCGAACTCAGCAATGTCGAGGACAAGCTCGCGGCGGCGCGGCGCTTCTTCAACAATGCCGTCGGCGAGTTCAACGCTGCGATCCAGGCTTTTCCTGCCGTGTTCTTCGCGCCGCAGATGGGTTTCACCCCGCGGGAATTCTTCGATGTCGGCGAGCAGGCACGCGCGCAGCTCGATGTCGCCCCCAATGTGAAATTCTGACCGGCTCAAGAGCGGCAACGGAGCGGCGCCATGCCGGGTCAGGCCTTCGGGCTCTATACCCATATGCGCAACAACCGGATCAGGTCGGGTTTCCTGATCGCCGGGCTGTTCCTGCTGGTCTATCTGACAAGCTACGGCCTGATCCTGATCGCATATGGCTACGGTGGGGTCGCGCGCGGACAAAGCGTCTATTCAGAGACGATCCACCTGTTCTGGTCCTGGTTCCCGTTCATCACGCTAGCAGCCGCGGCCTGGGTCTTCATCGGCTTCAAGGTCAATGTCGGACTGATCGGCGCGGTCACCGGCGCCAAAGGCGTGACGCGGGAACAGAATCCCAAGCTCTACCGGATGCTGGAGAACCTCTGCATCTCGCGCGGGCTCACCGTGCCCAAGCTCTCGATCGTCGAAAGCGAAGCCCTCAATGCCTTCGCCAGCGGAGTCAACGACAAGCAGTTCACCGTCACGGTCACGACCGGCCTGATACAGACGCTCACAGATGATGAGATCGAGGCCGTTCTTGCGCATGAGCTGACCCATATCCGCAATGGCGACGTCCGGATGATGATCATCGCTGTGGTGATCGCAGGCGTGATCTCGCTCATCGGCGAGATCATTTTCCGCAGCGTGGGGCGCGTGCGGGTCTCGTCCAACGATGACAAGAAGGGCAGCGGCGTCGCCATCCTGCTCGGCGTCGCAATCATCGCAATCTCCTGGCTGCTCGCCGTGGTGATCCGCCTCTCCCTGTCGCGTTCGCGCGAGTATCTGGCCGATGCCGGGGCGGTCGAGCTGACCAAGAATCCGGATGCGATGATCTCCGCGCTGCTCAAGATTGCCGGGCGCGCCGATATCGACGGGGTGCCGTCGGGCGTCATGGACATGTGCTTCGAGAACGACCCCGACGATTTCGCCGACCTGTTCTCGACGCATCCCTCGATCACCAAACGCGTGCAGGCACTCGTCGAGACGGCAGGCGGCCGGATGCCGGCGATGCCGCCGCATCCGCCCAGAATGGCACAGCGTCGGGATCTTCCGACCATGGTCGGGACGGCGCGCGGTCCATGGGGCGCCAGGCCGCAGGACTGACCCACGGCCCCTCGTGCTCAAGGCATCAGCCCGAAAAGTGGATTGCGGTTCTCGGGGAATGCAAGCGCAGAAGGTTAGATCATCTCACCGGCTACAAGATCCGGTCCCATGATCTAACGCCCGTCCCGGGCCCAGCGGAGGGCCTCTCCCAGCCTATCATCTCCCCAGAACAATTCGCCATCGCCAGTGACGAAGGCCGGAGCGCCGAAGATCCCGAGCGATTTCGCGAGTTCGGTCTCGGCCTTCAACCTGCCTTTGACCTCCTCGCTGCGCGAAGCCAGGAACGCGGACCCGGGATCCGCGCCAGCCTCCTTCAGGGCGGCGACCAGTACGGCCTCCTCGGCAATGTTTCGTCCCTCGCAGAACGCGGCCCTGAACAGTGCCTTCGAGAAGGCGGGCATCCAGCCTGCCTCGCGCCCTGCGAGTGCGACGCGCGCCGCGACGAGGGAATTCTGCGGAAACGGGTTGGGCCGGACTAGCTTGATGCCGGCACGGGCCGTCTGGCGCTCGAGATCGCGCCACATATAGCGGCCCTTGTTCGGGAACAGGTTGAAGGGTGACGTGGTCCAGCCCTGGCCGGCAAAGATCGGCCCAAGCAGGAAGGGCCGCCAACGCAGGGCGACCCCCGCTTCGTCTGCCACGGCTTCAGCCCGCAAGGCACTCAGGAAGGAATAGGGTGACGCGAACTCGTACCAGAAGTCGAGGACGGGACGATTCGGCATTCAGCCTCCAGGTCGGTCATCGGTTTGAGTCGCGCTCGGGAAGCTTCGACCTGTCGCGGCGCGACTGCAAGCACGCAGGACGCGTGTTGCACAATCGGCATCGTTGATACCGACCCATCACGGGATGACGTTTGATCGATCAGAAGGTTCCGATTGCGTCGTCCCGAGGGCTGCGATAGTGCGCCATTGAGCCGAAAACAGGGCCATCCACAGTCGAAGCGTCCCCCGGCATGGAAACATGCCGTCAGAGCAGGAAGATCATCGATGTCCGACAAGCGCGTGAAGAAGGTCGTGCTCGCCTATTCCGGCGGCCTTGACACCTCGATCATCCTGAAATGGCTGCAAACCACCTATGAATGCGAGGTGGTGACCTTCACCGCCGATCTCGGCCAGGGCGAGGAGCTGGAGCCCGCCCGCCAGAAGGCGTTGCTGCTCGGCATCAAGCCCGAGAACATCCATATCGAGGACCTGCGCGAGGAATTCGTCCGCGACTACGTCTTCCCGATGTTCCGGGCCAATGCCGCCTATGAAGGCGTCTACCTGCTCGGTACATCGATCGCTCGCCCGCTGATCGGCAAGAAGCTGATCGAGATCGCCGAGAGGGTCGGCGCCGACGCCATCTCCCATGGCGCGACCGGCAAGGGCAACGACCAGGTCCGTTTCGAACTTACCGCCTATGCGCTGAAGCCCGATGTCGTGGTGATCGCGCCCTGGCGCGAATGGGATCTGCGTTCGCGCGAGCAGCTCATCGCCTTCGCCGAACAGCACCAGATCCCGATCGCCAAGGACAAGCGCGGCGAAGCGCCCTTCTCGGTCGACGCCAACCTGCTGCACGCCTCCTCGGAAGGAAAGGTGCTGGAGGACCCGGCGCAGGAAGTGCCGGACTACGTCTACTCGCGCACGATCTCGCCCGAGGATGCGCCGGACAAGCCGACTTATATCACCATCGACTTCGCCAAGGGTGATGCGGTCGCCATCGACGGCGTCTCGCTTTCCCCCGCCACGCTCCTGGCGAAATTGAACGACCTCGGCCGGGACAACGGCATCGGCCGCCTCGACCTCGTCGAGAACCGCTTCGTCGGCATGAAGTCGCGCGGCATGTACGAGACGCCCGGCGGCACGATCCTGCATGCGGCGCACCGCGCCATCGAGTCGATCACGCTCGACCGCGGCGCGGCCCATCTCAAGGACGAGATCATGCCGAAATATGCCGAGCTGATCTATAACGGCTTCTGGTTCTCGCCCGAGCGCGAGATGCTGCAGGCGCTGATCGACAAGAGCCAGGAATTCGTCGCCGGCCAGGTTCGCCTGAAGCTGTACAAGGGCGGCGTCCACGTCGTCGGCCGCTCCAGCCCCTATTCGCTCTACGACCAGGATCTGGTGACCTTCGAGGAAGGCGCAGTCGCCTATGACCACCGCGACGCGGCGGGCTTCATCCGCCTGAACGCGCTGCGCCTGCGGACACTCGGCCAGCGCAAGAAGAAGCTCGGTCTCTGATCGGGCCTGTTCCTCACGCGCTGCGGCACTCACCGCTGCAGCGCGGACGGGACCGCGGGATGAAGAAGAACGGCTCGGTCGCGCGCGAAACGGTCAGGCTGCCTGAACCCGATCAGAGCAAGATGCCGATAATCGGGATCAGTCAGCGGCCGGGCCGAGCTTCCCGGCCCTGATCAACCAGCCTTGCAGCGTCAGGTGCGCCAGCGCAAACGCTCAGGTGCCAGCGTGTTCTGGAATGCCACGCCCGTGCGCCGGGCCGCGGCATAATCACGCTTCAGCCGGAAATACCATTGCGCCAGCCGATCGGCCTGGCCCATCAGCAGCATCGTCGGCTTGCGCTCGAGACCCTGCTGGGCGAGTTCCAGGATATCCTGGTCCTGACGCAGAAAGGCCCGGGCCGCCCAGCGCATCGGCAGGGCCAGCGGCGCCAGTTGCGGCAGGTCGGAGAGCAGCACATTCGTCAGCAGCGTCCGCTTCGCATCGATCGGTGTCGCGAAGGTCGCGTTGACGATGGTGCGGTTGCCCACGGTGATCCGCTCGATCCGTTGTCCCGGCAACAGGAAATCCACTTCGGTCTGCGGCCGGCCGAGCAACCGATAGCCCCTGGAATTCGCCGCAGCCGTATGGGCTGTCATCCGGAAGCCGAATGGCAGGGGGGCGAAGTCCTTGGTCTTCTCCCGCGCCGTGGCGGTTGGCCGCCACCACCAGGAATTATGGACATAGCCGACATGGCCAGGATCGATCAGGCTGAGCACGCACAGATCGTAGGAGGCCTCGACCAGCACGGAAACGGCAACGCGGCAACGCGGTGCCCGCTGCGGCATCAGTTCGGGAACCGGCGGGGCCTCGGCCGGCTGCGAGCCCAGATAGACCCAGATGATGCCGTCCGCCTCTCGCACCGGAAAGCCCTGGACCCTGACCTGCCCGGGATCCGTCGCATCATCATGAACCAGGGTCGGCATGGCCAGGCACTGGCCGTCCGCGCCGAAGCGCCAGCCATGGAAGGGACATGTGAGAGCGACCCCGTCGAACTGCCCTTGCGATAGCGGCGCGCCCCGATGCGGGCAGCGATCACGCAAGGCGAAGACTTCCCCGCTGCGCTTGCGACCAATCACGATCTGTTCGCCAAGGATCGTCACGCTCTCGCGGGCGCCGGGAGCGAGCCGTCCCTTGCTCTTGGCGCAGTACCAGGCTTCGCGTGGCGGCTCGCGAAACTCGCTGGCCGCCGGCACCGCCTGCGCCACAGCATCGATCGGCGGGATCACTGAAACAGTCATTCGGGACCTTGGCTATCCTATGCCGCGCCGAAGGCTGGCGGCTCAGGCTCAAGGTCGACCTGCGGATTGCCGGTGCATTGCAGGCCGGAGTCAAAACGCAAATGTCACGCTCGGGACGTCTTGATCCAGCTGCTCCCAAAGGCAATCGCGCCGGCGCAGCTACGCCGCGCAGATGGGGTGACTGAGCTTCGTCACGGCTTGTCGACGATCCAGGTATGAGGCCGGTCGCTGCCCTGCGCGAGTTCCTCGTGCCAATCACCCCGCGCATCCTGGTAGACGATCCCGTCGGTGACGCCGGGTCGCTTCTGGCGGGCAGCGGCCTTGTTGGCCGCCTTGAGTGCGGCGTCATGCGACCGGAAGGTCTCGGATAGCGCACCGCCGACCTTGTAGGCCCAGCCGCCATCGTGCTCGACGATCTCGTACTTCACCATGACCATGGCCGTCCTCCGAGGATCACAAGCGGAACCGCCGGACGCCCCTCGGGTTCCACCGCCTCGAAGATAGTCCGAGCCGGCCCGATGATGAAGACCCAAATCGGCTTCGGCTACTCGCCGTTACCGCTATCAGCCGCGCGCAAACCTTCGAGCACCGGCATCGAGGTGACGTGATAGCCGGCATCGACGTGATGAACGTCGCCGGTCACGCCGCCCGACAGATCCGAGAGGTAGTACAACGCAGAGCCACCGATCTCCTCGAGCGTCACCGACTTGCGCAAGGGCGAATTGGCCCGCTGCCATGAATACATGGCGCGCGCATCCGAAATGCCGGCGCCGGCGAGCGTGCGCACCGGTCCGGGCGAGAGCGCGTTGACGCGGATGCCGCGCGGACCGAAATCGGCGGCGAGATAGCGCATGCTCGCCTCGAGAGCCGCCTTGGCCACACCCATCACATTGTAGTTCGGCATCACCCGCGTTGATCCGCCATAGGTCAGCGTGATCATGCTGCCGCCTCTGGGCATGCGCTCGGCGGCGCGCTTGGCGGCTTCCGTGAAGGAGAAGCAGGAGATCACCATGGTGCGCGAGAAATTCTCGCGGCTGGTGTCGGCATAGAGGCCCTTGAGCTCGTTCTTGTCGGAGAAGCCGATGGCGTGAACGATGAAATCGAGCGTGTTGCGCTCGGGATCCCCGCCCCAGGCCTCGTCGATCGCAGCGAAGGCGCCATCGACGCTTGCGATATCCTCGACATCGCAAGGCAGGACCAGCTTCGATCCGATGCTCTCCGCCAGCGGCTTCACGCGCTTGCCGAGCGCTTCGCCCTGATAGGTGAAGGCCATCTCGGCGCCATGGGCGTGGAGGGTCCGCGCAATGCCCCAGGCGATGGAGTTCTGGTTGGCGACGCCCATGACGAGGCCGCGCTTGTTATGCATCAAGGGGAGCATGGGATGACTCTATTCGGGTCTTGGAAGGGTGCTTAAGCAACAGGAAGTAAGACTGGATCAGGCGGGTACGCTTGGCTCTTGCTACAGATGTTTGGCGATGGCTGCGGCCGTCGCCTTGGATGATGCCAGCGGCACGATCTCGAAGCGGGCGAGATCGCTCCATTCCAGCACCCATTCCTGCAGCACTCCGACATCGTCGCATTCCATCACCTGGAAGCAACGCGCCAAATCCGCCTGGATCCAGCTGTCCACATAGTGCAGGCCATCGGGCATCATGCGGCCACGCTCGTGGAAGCGACGATAGATGTCCTTCACCCGCGCCTGGTCGAAATGCTCGATGACCATGAACAGCATGGAGGCTCAGACCTCCAGCCGCTTCATCACGATGGTCGCATTCGTTCCGCCGAAGCCGAAGGAATTCGAGAGCACGCAACCAAGGCCGGCATTGTCGATGCGCTTGCGCACGATCGGCATGTCGGCAAAGGCGGGATCGAGTTCCTCGATATGGGCGCTCTCGCAAATGAAATCGTTATTGAGCATCAGGAGCGAGTAGATCGCCTCCTGAACGCCGGTCGCACCCAGCGAGTGGCCGGTCAGCGACTTTGTCGCCGAGATCGGCGGGCTCTTCTCGCCGGCGCCGAAAACCTCGCGGATCGCCTCGATCTCCTTGGCATCGCCGACCGGGGTCGAGGTGCCATGAGGGTTGATGTAGTCGACCTTGGCCTTCACGCCCTGCAGAGCCATCCTCATGCAGCGCACCGCGCCCTCACCGGAGGGAGCTACCATGTCGTAACCGTCCGAAGTCGCGCCATAGCCGACGATCTCGCCATAGATGCGCGCGCCGCGCGCCTTGGCATGTTCCAGTTCCTCGAGCACGACGACGCCGGCGCCGCCGGCGATGACGAAACCGTCCCGCCTGACGTCATAAGCGCGCGACGCCCGTGACGGCGTCTCGTTGAAATCAGTTGACATGGCGCCCATGGCGTCAAACAGGACGGAGAGCGTCCAGTCCAGCTCCTCGCAGCCGCCAGCGAAGATCACATCCTGCTTGCCCCACTGGATCAGCTCATAGGCGTTGCCGATGCAGTGGTTCGACGTCGCGCAGGCCGAGGAGATCGAGTAGTTCACCCCCTTGATCTTGAACCAGGTCGCAAGCGTAGCAGACGCGGTCGAGGACATGCCCTTGGGCACCGCAAACGGGCCGACCTTCTTGGACGATCCGCTTTCGCGGGCCTTGTCATAGGCGTCGATCAGGGCGCGGGTCGAGGGACCGCCCGAGCCCATGATGATTCCGGTGCGCTCATGGCTGATCTCGCCGGCCTCGAGGCCGGC